>CAVQFF010000009.1:0-484917 GCA_963711785.1 uncultured Thermoleophilia bacterium | reverse complement strand
GTCGAGGAACTTCGAGAGATACGACCGTCCCGAGTCCGGCAGGATCGTCAGCACCTGCGAGTCGGGACCGAGCGCCTGCGCGTAGCGCAACGCCGCGGCGATCGTCGAGCCCGACGAGCCGCCGACCAGGAGCCCCTCTTCGCGGGCCAGCCTTCGCGCTGTGAGGAACGAGTCGCGATCCGAGACCTGGATCCATTCGTCGACGACCGTCAGGTCGATCGTCTTCGGCCACGTGTCCTTGCCGATCCCCTCGACGAGGTACGGGTGCAGGTCGGCCTCGGTGGCCGCGGTGTAGATCGAGCCCTCGGGGTCGACGCCGACGATCTTCACGGTCGGCTTGTGCTCGCGGAAGTAGCGTCCGATCCCGCTGATCGTGCCGCCCGTCCCGACGCTGATCACGATCGCGTCGATCTCGCCGCCGGTCTGCTCCCAGATCTCAGGCGCCGTCGTCTCGTAGTGCGCCTCGGGATTCGCCATGTTCGAGTACTGGTCGGGCTTGAAGCCGCCCGGGATCTCCTCGGCGAGCCGTGAGGAGACGGAGTAGTACGACTCGGGCGAGTCGTGGTCGACGGCCGTCGGCGTGATCACGACCTCGGCGCCGTAGCCGCGCAGCATCGAGATCTTCTCCTGGCTCATCTTGTCCGGCATCACGAAGATGCAGCGGTAGCCCTTCTGTGCGGCAGCGATTGCGAGGCCGACGCCGGTGTTGCCGGAGGTCGGCTCCACGATCGTCCCGCCCGGCCTGAGCTTGCCGTCCCGTTCGGCGGCCTCGATCATCGCGAGGCCGATGCGGTCCTTGTTCGAGCCGCCCGGATTGAGGAACTCGAGCTTCGCGAGGATCGTGCCGGGCACGTCGCGTGAGACTCGGTCGAGCCGGACGATCGGCGTCGAGCCGACCAGGTCGATGATCGTCGGGTACTCGCGGGCCATTGCGGCGGGAAGCCTACAGCGGCGGTTCTAGACCTGAACGGCCGCCTCTTCCATCGCGCCGATCTCGTCGGGGCGAATCAACGTCATGGTCGCGATCAGGCCGGCGACTGCAATACCGACCGTCACCCAGAAGGCCCATTGCGTGCCCGATGTGAACGCCTGTGGGACCGGCGTGCCCTGACTTGACCAGAGTGTTGAAGTGGCTGATCGAGATCGACGAAGTCACCGCCACCCCGATCGCGCCGCCGACCTGCTGGGCCGTGTTGATCAGCCCGGAGGCGAGGCCGGCCTCATGCCGCTCGACGCCTGCGAGCGCCGCGATCGAGACGGGCACGAACGTGAACGGAAGCGCGAAGCCGACGAGCAGGTATCCCGGCAGAAGGTCGGATGCGTACGAGGCGTGCACCGGGATCTGCGTGTACCAGATCATCCCCGCGATCAGGGCGATGAAGCCCGCGACCATCACCGGTTTGACCCCGACCCGCGTGACGAGCGCCTGCGCGATGCCCGCCCAGAGGATCGCCGTGCCGGCGGTAGCGACGAACGTGACGCCCGTCTTCAGCGCCGACCACTGGAGCACCTGCTGGACGTAGAGCGTCAGGAGGAAGAAGTTCGCGAAGACGATGGCGCCGAGAAAGAGGCCGGCGACGTTCGCGCCTGCGACCGTGCGCACGCGGAAGATGCGGAACGGCATCAGCGGATCCTTCGCCCGCGACTCGATCACGAGGAACGCGAGCAGCAGGACCACGGCGACTACCAGCCGCGAGATCGTCCAGGCCGAGCCCCAGCCGTGGTTCGGCGCCTCGGAGACGGCGTAGACGAGCAGCGCGAGGCCGGCGGTGATCGTGACCGCGCCTGCGATGTCGTGCGAGTGGTCGCGGTCGGAGCGGCTTTCGCGCACGAACCGCGGTGCCAGGGCGAGCGCCAGGGCGCCAACCGGGACGTTGACGAAGAAGATCCATTCCCAGCCGAGGTACTTGGTGAGGATGCCGCCGGCGAGCACGCCGACCGCGGCACCCGAGCCGCCGATCGCGCCCCAGATGCCGAGCGCCTTGTTCCGCTCGGGCCCCTCCTCGAAGCTGGTCGTGATGATCGAGAGCGCTGCCGGTGTGATGATCGCCGCGCCGAGGCCCTGCACGGCACGCGCCATGATCAGCACGCCCTCCGACCAGGCGAGCCCGCACACGAACGACGCAATGGTGAAGACCGCGACGCCCACGTAGAAGACCCGGCGGCGTCCGAGGAGGTCGGCGGCGCGTCCGCCGAGGAGGAGGAACCCACCGAACGTGATCGCGTAGGCCGTGATCACCCACTGGAGGCCCTGTTCCGAGAAGTGCAGCGACTTGCCGATCGACGGAAGCGCGACGTTGACAATCGACACGTCCAGCACGGTCATGAAGAACGCCGCGCAGACGATCGTGAGCGCCTTCCAGCGGTTCGGGTCGAGCTCGGGCATCGCTACTCCTCCTACGGTGAAAACGGACGTGGTGTTGCCGAGACCTTTGGAATGGAAACGCGCGCGACTGTGGAGAATTCCTGGGGCCGGCAGGCCTGGCAGATATTGGCGTCGCACGCGACCGACAGGAAGATGAACGCCTCCTCCATCGAGAAGCCCCACTGATCAACCAGGAAGCGCGCCCCCTCCTCGACCGCGCAGTCGAGGGCCTCCATGAAATCAGGCCCGGCCGTCCCATGGACGACCCAGCGGTCGGTGAGCTCCGTGACCGGCCAGGTTCCCTGCTTGCCCTTGAGCAGCCCGACCCGGATCGTCACCTCGCCTGCGATCTCGACACCGGTGAAGCACACCTCGCCGTCGCCCATCGATGCGTGCATGTCGCCGATGCCCAGCATCCCGCCCGGCTGGCGCACCGGCAGGTAGACCGTCGCGCCGGGGCCGTGCAGGTGATTGTCGAGGTTGCCGCCGTGGCAGCCTGCATAGCCGTTGCCGATCGTCTCGCCGCCGGTCGCGACACCGATCACACCGACCATCGGGCGCAGGGGGAAGGAGATGCGCTCGTTCATGTGCACGGTGTCTCCCTCGACGCGAAACACCTGCGTCAGGGGCGCGTTCACCTGGTCGATCAGCTGCCCGACGCCGGGAATGAGCGTTGCGAAGCCGCGCTCGGCCGGACGAACCTCGAGGAGCTCCACGACGAGCGAGTCGCCGGGCTCGGCGCCCGTGACCGCAATCGGGCCCGTCGCAGAGTTGACGCGCTGGAAGTCGATCTCGGTGACGAGGTCGGCCTCGGTCTGGATCTGCCCTGTGAAGCAGTCGTTCGTCTCGAGCGTGACGATCGAGCCGGGCTCGACGACGAGGACCGGGTCCATCTGCGGGCCGAACGACCAGACGACCTCGTCGCGGCCGATTCGCTGCGGCCCTGCGGCAGGCATCAGTGCCGGAAGTGCCTTCGGCCGGTGAACACCATCGCTCCTCCGGCCGCCTCGACCGCGGACACCGTCTCACCGTCGCGGATCGAGCCGCCCGGCTGGATCAGGGCGGCGATGCCCGCAGCGAGCGCGATCTGCGGGCCGTCCGCGAAGGGGAAGTAGGCGTCGCTCGCCAGGGATGCTCCGGCCGTCTCGTGCCCGTGCTCGCGCGCTTTCTCGACCGCGATCCGCACCGCGTCGACGCGGCTCATCTGGCCCGCGCCGATCCCGATCGTCTGCAGGTCGCGCACGAGCACGATCGCGTTCGACGAGACGTGCTTGCAGACCTGCCAGGCAAAGATGAGGTCGGCCCACTGCTCCTCGTCCAGTTCACCGGTGACGAGCTGCATCGTCGTGCGCTCCTCGGCCGCGTCGTTCCGCTCCTGCACGAGCAGCCCGCCGAGCACGCGCTTGTAGTCGCGTTCGCCGTCCGTCTCGGGCAGGTGCTCGCGGTCGACCAGGATGCGTAGCGCCTTCCGGGCGCGCAGGGCTTCGACCGCGGCCGCGTCGTAACCGGGCGCGAGCAGGACCTCGGCGAAATGCCCGCCGATTCGCGCGCCGAGCTCCGGGCCGACCGGGCGGTTCAGCACGGCGACGCAGCCGAACGCCGACACCGGATCGGCCGCGAGCGCGCGCTCCCAGGCCTCCTCGATCGTCGCGGCCACCGCGACCCCGCAAGGATTTGCATGCTTGACGATCACGGCGCCCGGCAGCGCCAGCTCGCGGGCGATGCGCCGGGCCCCCTCGAGGTCGCCCAGGTTGTTGTAGGAGAGCTCCTTGCCGCCGAGCTGCTCGATCCCCGAGAGCAGGTGCCGCGGGGCCCCGAGCTCGCGGTAGTACGCCGCCGCCTGGTGTGGGTTCTCGCCGTACGAGAGGTCGGTGACCTTGCGAAGGGCGATCGTCAGCTGGTCGGGGAACGTCTCCGCGCCGCCGAACCAGTTCGCGATCGCCGCCTCATACGCCGCCGTCGTCTCGAAGGCCTGTCGCGCGAGCCGCTTCCGTGTCTCCGGCCGCGTGTCGCCGTCCTCGCCCAGCTCCGACAGGACATCCTCGTACTGCGAGGGGCTCGACACAACGGTGACGTGCGCGAAGTTCTTCGCCGCGGCGCGGAGCATCGACGGACCACCGACGTCGATCATCTCGACGATCTCGGCCTCGGTCGCGTCGGGGTTGGCCGCCGCCTGCTCGAATGGGTACAGCGAGACGCAGACGAGGTCGATCAGGTCGATCTCCTGCTCTGCGAGAGCCCGCGTGTCCTCGTCGAGCTCGCGCCGGGCGAGGATGCCTGCATGGATGCGCGGGTGGAGCGTCTTGACGCGGCCGCCCAGCATCTCGGGAGCCATGGTCACCGTCTCCACCGACGTGACGGGCAAGCCGGCCTCGGCCAGGAACGATGCGGTGCCTCCGGACGACACGAGCTCCCAGCCGAGCTCGACGAGCCCGCGTGCGAACTCGTCGACGCCGTCCTTGTCGTAGACGCTGATCAGTGCGCGGCGAGACACAGCTCTCTCACGACTTCCGGCAGCAGCCGGTGCTCTGCCGCCTGGACGCGGGCGCGGAGGGTCTCGACGGTGTCGCCGGGGAGCACGGGGACGCTCTCCGTGGCGATGACCGTCCCCGTGTCGACGCCGTCGTCGATGTAATGAACGGTCGCAGCGGTTCGAGTGACTCCGGCCGCGAGCACATCCTCGATGGGGTGTGCGCCGGGAAACTCCGGTAGCGGCGCCGAGTGGGTGTTCACGATCCGGTTCGGGAACCGGTCGAGGAACGGTTTCGTCAGCAGATGCATGTAGCCGGCCGTCACGACCAGTTCGACGCCGTGCTCCTCGAGCCACGTGGCCATCACGAGATCGCGTTCGTCACGGTTGACGTGACACTGGAGCTCGAAGGTCGCCGTCGCGATGCCGGCTTCCCGCGCGCGCACGAGCGCGTAGGCGTCTTTTCGGTTCGACGCCACTGCGGTCACCGGCAGCCCGGCATCGATCAGCGCCTGCAGGTTCGTGCCCTTGCCGCTGACGAGCACACCGATCATCGAATGCGACCGATCACCAGGTCGTCGACCGTCGGCTCGGCGACGATCGCGCACCAGCCGATCCCGAGGTTGAAAACCCGCCGCAGCTCATCCTCCTCGACATGCCGGGCGAGCCATTCGAACACCGCCGGACGTTCCCAAGCGCCCCAGTCGAGGTCTGCGCTCCTGCCGTCGGGCAGTACGCGGATCAGGTTGCCGAGGATGCCGCCCCCCGTCACGTGCACGAACGCCTTCGCGCGGCCGCGCAATGCCCGGGCGGGCTCGAGATAGAGACGGGTCGGCGCGAGCAGATCGTCTCCGTCGTAGTCCTCGGTCTCGAGGACGCTGCGAACGAGGGTGAAGCCGTTGGCGTGAACGCCCGCGGATGCGAAGCCGATCACGGCGTCGCCGGGAGCCACGGTGCTGCCGTCGATCAGGTCTGCGCGTGCCACGATCCCGACACACGTACCGGCGAAGTCGAGCTCTCCCGGGGCATAGGTGCCCGGGAGCTCGGCCGTCTCGCCGCCGACCAGCGCGACGCCGGCGCGGCGGCACACCTCGGCCGCTCCGTCGACGAGGTCGGCGACCTCTTCGAGCTGGATCTCGTTGGCCGCGACGTAATCGAGCAGCAGCAGCGGCTGGGCGCCGCAGGTGAGCACGTCGTTGATGCAGTGCGCGGCCAGGTCGGCGCCGCAATCGCGCAGCCGGCCGCGGGCGCGCGCGAGGACGAGCTTCGTGCCGACGCCGTCCGTCGATGCGGCGAGCAAACGCTCGTCGTCGAGCGGATGCAGGCCGGCGAACGCGCCGAACCCGGTCGCGCCTGTCGACTCGACTGCCCTGCGCAGCCGTTCGACGACGGAGCCGGCAGTTGCCAGCGAGACCCCCGCTGCGGCGTAGCTGTGCTCCGTGGACAGAGGGGAAGTGTACGACGCTCGGCGGCCGGCCCTCCTAGGCGAACCGTTCGCCGTACAGCTCGGGACGGCCGTCCGGGCCGCCTGAGAGGAACGTCACCGTCGCGCCTCCGACCTCGACGCTCGTGCCGTCGAGCTCCAGGCCCAGCAGATCCGCAAGGGCGCCGGCCTTCGCCTCGGGGTCGTCGGCCCGGAGCTGCAGCTCCGTCAGGCGAAACTCGTCCTCCTCGGCGAGCAGGTCGTCGATCCAATCGCGAGGCGGATGTACCTCCAGCCGGTAACCGGCGTTCGTGGCGACGAAGGTGCGGCGCCCACCGTGCTCCTGGACGCGGAGGTGCCACTGCATCGCCCGGCCGAGCACGGATTGGAACTCGTCCTCCTCGAGCGAGACACCGAGGTGGTCCACGCGCGGGACGCGCCAGTGGCCCGGCTGCACGACGACGTTGATCGAGCCGCGCTGGAGCTCCGACAGCCGCAGCTTGAAGCCGTCGCGCTCGAGCTTCTCCCAGGAGACGCCGGGCTCGATCGCCACGTGATCGTCGCCGATTCGCCCGTGCCGGGCGACGAGGTCGAAGCCGAGCTTCACGAGGTAGCGCCCCTCGACGTCCCGGACCTCGGATGTGACCAGGTGGTAGTGGAAGAGACGCATCCCTCTAGTGTTCCAACGTGGTGGCAATCGCGCCGAGCTTGACCTGGAGCTTCGAGCCTCTCCAGACCGTCCCCACCGTGCTGATCGCGCTCGTCTACTGGCGGCGGGCGCGCACGCTCGCGCTCAGCGGCCGGCCGGTGCCGCGCTGGCGGCAGGTGGTGTTCGGGCTCGGCATCGGGCTCGTCGTCATCGCGCTCAACTCTCCGGTCGACAGGCTGGGCGAGGACAACTTCTTCTTCATGCACATGACCCAGCACGTGATCCTCGGGGATCTCGCGCCCCTGTGCTTCGTCGTCGGCCTGACCGGGCAGATGCTCCGTCCGCTGCTCGCGATCTCCTGGGTCGAGCCCCTGCGCGTGCTCACGCATCCGCTTGTTGCGCTGCCGGTGTGGGCGGTCAACCTGTACTTCTGGCACATCCCGCTTCTCTACGACGGGGCGTTGCATCACGACGCCTTGCACGCGTTGGAGCACTTCGCTTTCTTCACGTGTGGCTGCCTGATGTGGGAACCGGTCGTGGAGACGCTGCCCGGCCCCGCGTGGTTCGGCACGGGGTGGAAGCTCGGCTACATCGCGGTCGTCCGCTTGATCGAGACGATTCTCGGCAACGTCTTCATCTGGTCGTCGAGCGCGCTTCTACACCGTCTACCAGCACCCGCCCGAGTGGGGAATCACCCCCGTGCACGATCTCAACCTCGGTGGGATCGTGATGATGGGCGAAGGCTCGATGGTGACCCTGGCGGCGCTCGTCTGGCTGTTCCTGAAGCTTGCTTCCGAAGGAGAGCTGCGCCAGAACCTGCTCGAACAGGGACTCGATCCGCGCCAGGTGAAGCGCGCCGTGCGCTACGGCCGCGCCCACGACCTCGGCGCGGGCGGTCCCGGCTAGACGCGTTCGAAGCGGTGCTTCGCCGCGTCGAGCGGCACACGCGTCGGGTACTCGCGGGTGAGACAGGCGCGGCAGAGGGCATTCGCCGGCCGATGTGTGGCCGCCTGCAGTCCCTCGAGGGAGATGTAGGCGAGGCTCGTCGCGCCGATCGCCTCTCGCACCTCCTCGACCGTGGAGTGAGCAGCGATCATCTCGTCCTCCGACGCGAGATCGATTCCGTAGTAACACGGAGACACGATCGGGGGCGAGGAGATCCGCACGTGCACCTCTGCTGCGCCTGCGTCGAAGAGCATCTGCACGATCTGGCGCGTCGTCGAGCCGCGCACGATCGAGTCGTCGACGACGACCAGCCGCTTCCCTCTCACCTCGGCGAGCGGGTTGAACTTCATGCGGATCCCCTGCTCGCGCATGCCCTGCTCGGGCTGGATGAACGTGCGGCCGACGTAGCGGTTCTTGATCAGCCCTTCGCTGAACGGGATGTTCGCGGCGCGCGCGAAGCCGATCGCGGCAGGTGTGCCCGAGTCGGGGATCGGCAGCACGAGATCGGCTTCGACCGGTGATTCCTGTGCGAGCCGCTCGCCCATCCGCACGCGGGCGCCGTGCACCTCGACGCCCGAGAGGCGGGTGTCGGGGCGCGCAAGGTAGAAGAACTCGAAGATGCAGAGCGCTCCGTGCTCGGCCGGCTCGATCGCCTGCGTCGAGTGCACGCCGTGCTCGTCTGCGATGACGAGCTCGCCCGGCCGCACCTCGCGCTCGAATCTCGCGCCGACGAGGTCGAGCGCGCACGACTCCGATGCGACGACCGGGTCGTCGCCCAGCCGGCCGAGCACGAGCGGGCGAAAGCCGAACCGATCGCGGAACGCAAAGAGCTTCCCGTCGGCGAGCCCGACGACCGTCGCCGCACCTTCGAGCAGCGCCATCGTCGCGGCAATCGCCTCCGTGAGCGGCCGCGCGTCGTCGGCGATCAGCGCCGCGATCACCTCCGAGTCGGACGACGAGGCGAGCGGCTTCCCGGCCCGCTCACGCAGCTCCTCGGGGTTGACGAGGTTGCCGTTGTGGCCGAGCGCCACCGTGCGGGCGCGCCCGTGGTGCAGAAGCGGCTGAGCGTTCTCCCAGGCGTTGCCGCCGGTCGTGGAATACCGCGTGTGGCCGATCGCGAGGTCGCCGTGGAGGCCGGAGAGGCTCCGCTCGTCGAACACCTGCGGCACGAGGCCGAGGTCGCGCAGCGCCGTCAGGCGCCCGTCCTCGCTGACCGCGATCCCCGCCGACTCCTGACCGCGATGCTGCAGCGCATAGAGACCGAAATACGAGAGGCGGGCGACGTCGCGTCCCGGCGCGCGGACGCCGAAGACGCCGCACATCAGGCGACCATCCCGAGCTCGACCACGTCGTCCCAGGGGATCTCGGTGCCGGGCGCGACCGCGACGATCACTCCCTCGCCCTCGACGATGTCGCAGTCGGCGCGCCGCTTCGACCAGGTTTCGGCCTCTTGCAGGGCAAGCGCCACGCCGCCGTCGGAGACGTCGTGGGCAAGCGTCCACAGATGGGCGTGCCGCCAGATGAAGTGCACGAACCCGTGACCGAAGCCGCGCAGAAGTGCGATGCGGTCGCCGTGCTGCCAGCGGCCGGGGATGAGCGTCACGTCGCGCACGAGACCTACGCAGCCGACGACGGGCGTGGGCGGGATCGGGCTGCCCCCGGTCTCGTTGTAGAGCGAGACATTTCCCGAGACGACCGGGATGCCGAGCGATTCCGCCGCCTGCGAGATTCCCTCGATCGCCCGCTCGAGCTCCCAGCCGATCTCGGGCTTCTCCGGGTTGCCGAAGTTGAGGCAGTCGGTGAGCGCAAGGGGTTCGCCACCCGCGCACGCCACATTCAGCGCGGCGTCCATGACGGCGCGCCACCCCGCCTCGAGTGGGTTGCGGCACCCGAGAGGCGGACCGTCGAGCGACACCGCGATGCCCCGCGTCCCGTCGATGCGCAGCACGGCGGCATCGAGGCCCGGGCGGCGCACGGTGCGCGAGCCGACGAGCTGGTCGTACTGCTCGAACACCCAGGTCTTCGGGTCGTGGTTCACGGGTGCGACAGGCGCAGCCTCGACGACGCGCTCCTGCGTCTCGACCGAGTAGCGCGGGCACTCGTCGGTGAGGAACACCGCAGGGATCGAGCCGACGACGTCCCCTGCGAAGAACGCGCGCAGCTCGCCGTGGTCGGTCACCTCGCCGATCACCGTGCACGGCAGCTCCCAGCGCTCGCAGACGTCACGCACCTCGGCGACGCGATCGGGCTCGACCACCGCGACCATCCGCTCCTGCGACTCCGAGATCATGATCTCCCACGGCTCGAGGTCGGCTTCGCGGAGCGGCACGCGGTCGAGGTGCACATCGACCCCGACGTCGCGGGCCATCTCGGACAGGGAGGAAGCGAGCCCCGCGGCGCCGCAGTCCTGGAGCGAGACGACGAGGTCGCGCTCGACGAGCTCGAGCGACACCTCGATCAGGGCCTTGCCGCGGAACGGGTCGCCGATCTGGACCGACGGGCGCTTCTCGTCCGAGCCCTCGAGATCCTGGGACGCAAGCACCGACGCTCCGCCGATCCCGTCGCGGCCGGTGAATGCGCCGTACAGCACGAGCGCATTGCCAGGCCCCTGGGCGCGGGCGCTCAGCACGCGTTCGGTGGGGAGCAGGCCAACGCACATCGCATTCACGAGCGGGTTCGCCGCGTAGGCCTCGTCGAAGGCGCACTCGCCGCCGACGTTCGGGACGCCGACGCAGTTGCCGTAGTGGCCGATGCCGGCGACCGCACGGCGGAAATGCCAGTCCGGCTCGCCGAAGCGCAGGCCGTCGAGCAGCGCGATCGGCCGCGCGCCCATCGCCACGATGTCGCGGAGGATCCCGCCGACGCCGGTCGCTGCGCCCTGGAACGGCTCGACCGCGGAGGGATGGTTGTGCGACTCCGCCTTGAACGCGACGGCGACGCCGCCGCCGAGGTCGATCACGCCCGCATTTTCGCCCGGCCCTTGCAGCACCCGCTTCCCGGCCGAAGGAAGCCGCCGCAGCAGCGGCGCCGAGTGCTTGTAGCCGCAATGCTCCGACCAGAGGAGCGAGAAGACGGCGAGCTCGAAGTCGTTCGGAGGCCGCCCGAGCAGTGTGCGGATACGGTCGAACTCCCAGTCGGTGAGACCGAGCCTCGTGTGGAGTGGTTCCGCGACCGAGCTCAGGGGTGCAGTGTAACGGGGGCCTCCGACGGCCCGGGCCGCCTCGGGCCTTCGGCGGCTTCCGGTCTCACGCCCGCGGCTACGTTGTCGTTTCAACCTGTGATGCTCCGCCGCCCTCTGCCGATGCTCGTTCTGCTCGCCCTGATCTGGGGGAGCTCCTTCATGTTCATCAAGGTCGCGGTCCGGGATCTCCAGCCCGCGACGCTCATCCTCGGCCGGATCGGGCTCGCGGCGCTCGTGCTCGCCGTCGTCGTCCCCGCGCGCGTCGGCTTTCGGGAGACGGTGGCCGAGGTCCGAGCGCACTGGGGCTGGCTCGCCGTCGTCGGTCTCCTGAACACGGCCGTGCCGTTCTGGCTGCTCTCCTGGGGCGAGACGCGCATCGACTCCGGGCTCGCCTCGATCATCCAGGCCTCCGTCCCGATCTTCAACGCGCTGCTCGCCTTCGCCTTCTTCCACGACCAGCGGGTGACCGGGCGGCCGCTCATCGGAGTGTTCATCGGATTCGTCGGCGTCGCGCTGCTCGTCGGGGCGCAGCCGGAGGGCCAGATCCTCGGGGCGCTCGCCGTCGTGGGCATGGCGGTCTGTTACGCCGCGGGCGGGCTGCTCGTCCGCCGGCGCCTCTCGGCCGCCCGTCCCCAGGTCGTCGCCTTCGGCACGTCGGCAGTCGCCGCGCTGCTCGTGCTGCCGGCCGGCGTGGCCCAGGCGCCCGCGACCTTCCCCGGCTGGGAGACGGTCGGCTGCGTCGTGTTCCTGGGCGTCGTCGGGACGGCGTTCGCGTACCTCCTCTTCTTCACGATCATCGCGAAGGCCGGGGCGGGGTATGCCTCGCTCGTCACGTACCTCGTGCCCCCGATCGCGCTCGCCTACGGGGCGATCTTCCTCGGTGAGAGCGCGGGCGGCGCGGCGCTCGGCGGCTTGGCTTTGATCCTGGGCGGGGTCGCGCTCGGGACGGGGCTCCAGCGGCGCCGTCGGCTCGTGCCCGCCGCCGAGTCGACGTGATCGCGCTTCGCCGGGCCACTCCGGAGGATGTCGGCTTCCTGGTCGAGCTCTTCAACGACGAGGAGGTCGAGCCGTTTCTCGCCGGCCGACAGGCCCGCGACGCCGAGACGATCGGCGCCGAGGTCGAGCGCTCGCGGCGCGAGCCGCAGAAGACCGGCCGCATGATCATCGAGGTCGACGGCGAGCGCGCAGGCTCGATGTCCTTCGACGAGGTGAGCGAGGCGAACAGGATCGCCCACCTCGGCGGCTTCGCTGTCCTGGCGGCGTTCCGCGGCCGCCGGATCGCCGCCGAGGCGGCGCGGCTCCTGCAGCGCTACCTGATCTTCGAGCTCGGCTTTCATCGTCTCGAGCTTGCCTGCTACGGGTTCAACGAACGGGCGATCCGCCACTCCGAGCGTGCCGGTTTTGTCCGGGAAGGTGTCAAACGGCGGGCGTACCTCCGGCACGGGGAGTGGCAGGACGCTGTGCTGTTCTCCCTGCTGCGGGAGGACCTCGAGCTGTGAGACCCTCCTAGCCCTCGCCGGGCTCCGCCGTCCAGAACTCGCGCACGTCGATCGCGCCAAAGGCGGCTACGGGGTGCCTGGATGCGATGTCGACGGCCTCTTCGAGGCTGCCGCACTCGAGCACGTCGAAGCCTGCGATCAGCTCTTTCGTCTCGGCGAACGGCCCGTCGGTCACGAACGGCTTGCCGCCGCGGACCCGGACCACCTTTGCCTCCTCCTGCGGCCGCAGCTGATTGCCGAACAGGCGTGTTTCCTTCGTCTCCTCCAGCCACCGTTCGATGTCGCCAGGCTCTTCAGGGCTCTCGACGGACGGGTCGACGCAGACAAGCATGAGGTACTTCACGGTTCCCTCCCTGATAGTGGTCGGATGGATGACGAGCGGCGCCGGCCGCAATCGACACTTCGCCTAGAGTCTTCTCCATGACGACCTTCCTACACACGATGGTGCGGATCACCGATCCGGCCAAGAGCCGCTCGTTCTACGAAGCGCTCGGGTTCACCTTCGAGCGCGAGATGGACATCGTCCGGAACGGCGAGAAGGAGGCGACGAACTACTTCTTCTCGCTCGGCGAGCAGCGGTCGGTGCTCGAGCTGACCTTCAACCACGACGGCCGGACCTACGACCTCGGTACGGGCTACGGCCACATCGCGATCGGCGTCGGCGATCTCGATGCAACGCTCGCACGGCTCGCAGAGCAGGGCATCGAGCCGGAACGCGCGCCGTATCAGGTGAGCGAGGGCGGCTCGTGGCTGTGCTTCGTCCGCGATCCGGACGGCTATCGCATCGAGGTCATCGGCAGAACCGCGTAGCGGGAATGTCGAAGCCTCCTCGCTCCCCGTACCCGCCGGACGCCGACGACGATCAACCGCCTGTGACCGGGCTCGGCGACTTCGCCGACGCGGTCGCGGTGGACCTGGACTGGGCGAACGAGCAGGCCCGCGGCTGGTCGGCGCAGCGCGCCGAGCTGCGCCGCTGCCGGCTGACGGGCGCGGAACTCGCGGAGGCGACCCTCACCGACGTCGTGTTCGAGGAATGCAGGGTCGACCTGGTCGGCCTGCGGCACGCGAGCCTCGAACGAGTCGTCTTCCGAGACTGCCGCATGAGCGAGTGCGACTTCTACGGCTCGGCTCTCAAGGATGTGCTGTTCGAACGCTGTGAGCTGCGCGAGGCGACGTTCTCCACCTGCACCCTGGAGCGCGTCGAGTTGCGCGGGTGTGACCTTGCTGCAGCCCGGGGCGTCGAGGCGTTGCGCGGCGCACGGATGACCTGGAACGACGTGATCGCGAACGCTGGGCTCTTCGCCTCCGCGCTCGGGATCGAGGTCGTCGACTAGCGGCCCCCGCGAGCCGGGCTCGGCGCGAGTGCGTATCGTCTCCTCCTCGATGGTCCTCTACGAGAACGCTGCGTCCGGCAATTGCTACAAGGTGCGCCTGCTCTTTGCGCACCTCGGGCTCGAGGTCGAGCGTCGTTCCGTCGACGTGCTCGACCGGTCGAACCGGCCCGAGCTCCTCGGTGGGCTCAACCCGTCGCTGCGTGTGCCGACGATCGTGCTCGACGATGGCCGGTCGCTCGGCGAATCGGGCGCGATCCTCTGGTACTTCGGAGAAGGCTCGCGCTTCGTCCCGGACGACCGGTACGCGCGCGCCCAGGTGCTGCAGTGGATGTTCTTCGAGCAGTACGACCACGAGCCAGCGATCGCGGTCGCGCGGTTCTGGCTCGCGCTGTCGGGTGACCCGGAAGCGTACGCCGATCGGCTGCCGGAGAAGCACGCAGCGGGCTACCGCGCCCTCGACGCGATGGAACGCCATCTCGGCGGCGCGCCGTGGTTCGTCGGAGCGGGGATGTCCCTCGCCGACATCGCGCTCTACGCATACACCCACGTCGCCGATGAGGGTGGGTTCGATCTCAGCGGGTATCCCGCGACCCGCGCGTGGCTCGGACGCGTGGCAGCAGAGCCGGGCCACGTGCCGATCGACGCGTAGCCGCTTCGAGAGCTCCCGGTAGGTGGGGCGCCGGCGCCTGTGCACGAACTTCCACACCCTTGTGACAGAGCCGTCACCCACGCGTTGCACTTGTCGACGTAACGTCGGTGCCATGACGAAGACAGCGACACCCTGGGGGCAGGCTGCGCTCGTGGAGCGGCTGGTGCTCACTCAGCGGGCCGGCGACAAGCGGTTCTCGTCCGTCGTCGAACTGCTGGAGACCGAACGGGGCGAGCGACTTGTTCGGTTCGCCTACTCGACGGGCGGCGCGGCGCGGCGAGGCCCCGTCACGCTCCGGACGGCAGACCTGGAGCGACTCCGCCGTTCGCTCGCGAAGACGCCCGAGCTCGCGGCGGCACTCGGCCTGGAGGCAGCCTAGACGGCCGCAGCGAGCGACAATCGAGCCGCGTCGACGAGCGATCCCAGGATCAGCGCCCCGTCGGCCGAGCCGAGCAGCGGGTCGACCGCGTGCTCGGGGTGGGGCATCAAGCCGAACACGTTGCCGTCGGCGTTCAGGACGCCGGCGACGTCGGCAACCGCGCCGTTCGGGTTGGCGCCGGCCGCGTAGCGGAGCGGAAGCTGGCCGTTCGCCTCGAGCTGCCCGAGCAGCTCGTCGTCGGCGAACCAGCAGCCGTCGCCGTGCTTGACCGGCACGGTGAGCTCCACGTCCCGGCTCGCACCGCGACGTGAAGGGCGTATCGGTGCGCTCGACGGTGAGGGCGACCTCCCGGCAGACGAACGAGAGCGTGTCGTTCGGGCGCAAGGCGCCCGGAAGCAGCCCGGCCTCGGTCAGGATCTGGAAGCCGTTGCAGATGCCGAGCACCAGCCCGCCGCCGGCGGCGAAATCGGCCACCGCCCTCATCACCGGCGAGAATCGGGCGATCGCGCCGCAGCGCAGGTAGTCGCCGTACGAGAAGCCGCCGGGCAACACGACGCCCGCCGTGCCGGCCGGGAGCGTCTCGTCGGTGTGCCAGACGCGTGGGCTGTCGGCGCCGAGACGTTCGAGCGCGAGCTGCGCGTCGCGGTCGTCGTTCGACCCCGGGAAGACGATCACGGGGACGACCGGCCGCGGACCGAAGCTCTCCGTCATGCGTGCTCCAGCTCGATCGCGTAGCTCTCGATCAGCGGGTTCGTGAGCAGCTGTTCGCACATCTGCTCCAGCTGCGCGAGTGCCTCGTCGCGGTCCTCGGTCTCGAGCTCGACGTCGACGAGCTTGCCGACTCGCGCTTCCCCGACCGCGAACCCGAGGTGGCGGAGGGAGCTCTCGACGGCTTGCCCCTGTGGGTCGAGGATGCCCGGCTTCGGACGAACGAGCACGGTCGCCCTCACCCAAGCACCACGCTCGGGTCGGCGAGATACGTGTCGAACGCAATCTCCGTCAGCTGCTCGAACGCTTCGATGTAGCGCGCACGTGTGCCCGTGACCACGGCATCCGGCAGTTCCGGGCCTGGTGCAGTCTTGTCCCAGCCGAGCGACTCGCAGTAGTCCCGGACGAATTGCTTGTCGAACGACGGGGGCGTGTGGCCCGGCGTGTAGGCATCGGCGGGCCAGAATCGCGACGAGTCGGGTGTGAACGCTTCGTCGCCGAGCACCAGCCGCCCCTCCTGGTCGAGGCCGAACTCCAGCTTGGTGTCGGCGAGGATGATGCCCCGCTCCCCGGCGTACTCGGAGACGAAGCGGTAGAGCGCGATCGCGACCGCCTCGACCTCGTCGAAGCGCTCCTCGCCGACGAGCTCGACTGCGGCGGCGCGGTCGATGTTCTCGTCGTGGCCCGTCTCGGCCTTCGTCGCCGGCGTGAAGATCGGCTCGGGGAGCTGCTGCGACTCGATCAGTCCTGCCGGCAGCCTGTGGCCGCAGACCTCCCCGGTGGCGGTGTAGTCCTTCCAGCCCGAGCCCGACAGATAACCGCGAACCACGCACTCGATCGGGAGCATTCGCAGCCGCCGGCATTCCGTCGACCTGCCGTCGTCGTGCAGGGCGATGAGATGGTTTCCGACGAGCTCGCGTGTCCGGCTGAACCAGAAGCCGGACAGGCCGGTCAGGACGCGTCCCTTGTCCGGGATCTCGGTGGGAAGAATGACGTCGAACGTCGAGATGCGGTCGCTCGCGACCAGCAACAGGCGTTCATCGTCGAGTGCATAGAGCTCGCGGACCTTGCCGCTCCCGACGTGCACGGCTTCAGACATGGGCGGGTTCCTCCTTCAGGGCGAGACGGTTGAGTCGGTCGAACGTCTTGTCGAGGTTGGCGACGGTCGCGCCGAGATCGAAGACGTTGTCGAGTGTGGCGTGGTCGAGGTGTGCGGTGATCGCGGCGTCTGCGCGAACGAGCTCCGGGAAATCGCGCTCTTCGTCCCAGGCGCGCATCGCGTTTCGCTGCACCAGCTTGTAGGCGTCGTCGCGCTCGACCCCGCTCTCGACGAGGGAGAGGAGGAGCCGGTGGGAGAAGAAGAGCCCGTGGGAGGCCCAGAGGTTCCGCTCCATGCGTTCCGGATAGACGACGAGCCCCTCCATGATCCAGGTGAACCTGTCGAGCATGTAGTCCAGCGCCAGGAACGCATCGGGGATCACGACACGTTCCGCCGACGAGTGCGAGATGTCGCGCTCGTGCCACAGAGGCATGTTCTCGAGGCCGACGATCGAGGCCGCGCGGACGACCCGCGCCAAACCGGAGATGCGCTCGGCGATCTTCGGATTGCGTTTGTGCGGCATCGCCGACGAGCCCTTCATCCCGGCCGCGAACGGCTCCTCGACCTCGCGCACCTCCGTGCGGGCGAGGTGGCGGATCTCTGTTGCAAACCGGTCGAGCGACGTTGCGCACAATGCGAGCGCGCCGAGCAGTTCGGCGTGCCGGTCGCGCGCGATCACCTGCGTCGAGACGGGGTCGGGCTCGAGCCCAAGGCGGTCGCAGGCGATCCGCTCGACGTCCGGATCGATGGCGGCGTACGTGCCGACCGTGCCCGAGAGCTGGCCGACCCGGCACGTCTCGAGCGCCCGCTCGAGCCGTGTGCGCGCGCGGTCGAGCTCGAACGCCCAGCCTGCGAGTTTCCAGCCGAGGGTCGTCGGCTCGGCGTGGATGCCGTGGGATCGACCGATGCAGATCGTCTCCCGGTGCTCCCCGGCACGACTCACGACGGCCAGGAGAGCGGCGTCGACCCCGCGCAGGATCAGGGCTCCCGCGTCGCGGATCTGCAGCGCGAGAGACGTGTCGACGACATCCGACGAGGTGAGTCCGTAGTGGACCCAGCGGCCCTCGGGCCCGAGCTGCTCGGCGACCGCATCGACGAAGGCGGCCAGGTCGTGATCGGTTGCGCGCTCGATCTCGGCGACCCGCTCGGGGGTCGGCACCTCGGCGCGGTCACGAATCGCGGCAACGTCCGCGGCGGGCACCGCACCTACCTCGACCCAGCCGTCGAGCGCCGCCAGTTCGACCTCGAACCAACGTGCAAGCCTGCCTTCCTCCGACCAGATCCGGCTCATCTCCGGACGGGAATAGCGGGCGATCACTCCGGACAGTCTAGAGCCGGCTCAGGAGGGACCGGTGAGCGCGAGGATCCGCGCCGCGAGCACGGCCGCATTCTTCGCGTTGTCGACACCGACCGTCGCGACCGGCACGCCTGGCGGCATCTGCACGATCGAGAGCAGTGCGTCGAGGCCGTCGAGCACGGACATCGAGGAGCGCAGCGGCACCCCGATCACCGGCAGCTCCGTGTGTGCGGCGACGACGCCCGGCAGGGCTGCCGCGAGGCCGGCCCCGCAGATCAGCACCTTCAGCCCGCGGCCCTGCGCCGACTTCGCGTACTCGGCGACCGCGTCCGGCATCCGGTGCGCAGAGCGCACCTCGAACTCCCAGGCGATGCCCCGCGCGTCCAGCTCGTCGAGAGCCGCCTGCATCCGCGCGCGGTCCGACTCCGAGCCGACCAGGATCCCCACCACCGGCTCAGCCACCGGCCACCGCCGCGATGTCCCCTCGGAACTGCATGCCCTCGAAACCGATCAATTCGACGGCCGCATACGCGTGTGCGCGCGCAGCTGCCACGGTGCTTCCGGTCCCGGTCACGGAGAGGATTCTGCCTCCGCTCGTCACCACCGTGCCGTCACGTACCGCCGTGCCACCGTGGAAGACGAGCGCGCCCGAGGCGCTGGCCGCGTCGAGGCCTGAGATCGGGGCGCCGGCATGGTCGCTGCGGGCGGGGTAGTCGGGGCCGGCGAGGACGACGGTCACCGCCGCATCCGCGGACAACGAAGGCGCCGCGCCCGACAGGTCCCCGATCGTGGCAGCGAGCAGCAATTCGAGCAGATCGCCCTCGACGCGCGGCAGCACGACCTGTGTCTCCGGGTCGCCGAAGCGCGCATTGAACTCCAGCACCTTCGGGCCGTCGGAGGTCATCATCAAGCCGGCGAAGAGACACCCGGTGAACGGCGCCCCGCGGCGGGCAAGCTCGTCGATCACCGGTTGATGGATCTGTGCGACGAGCTCGTCTGCGCCTTCGAGCCAGGGAACCGGGGAGTACGCGCCCATCCCGCCCGTGTTCGGGTCCTGTGTCTCCGTCGCCGATGCGCTTGAAATCCTGCGCTGCGCCGAGCGGGACGACACGCGTGCCGTCGGAGAGTCCGAAGAGCGAGACCTCCTCGCCGTCGAGCAGTTCCTCGATCACGAACTCGCCGCCGAACGCAGAGACGGCACGCAGCGCCTCGTCGACCTCCTCGGCCGTGTGGCAGACGAACACGCCTTTGCCCCCCGCAAGCCCATCAGCCTTGACGACGCATGGCGCCCGGGCGACGGAAAGTGCTTCCGCGGTCGGCACGCCGGCCGCCCGAAGCACGTCCTTCGCGAATGCTTTCGACCCCTCGATCTGCGCCGCCGCTGCGCTCGGGCCGAAGACCGCGATCCCGTTTCGGCGGAGGCCGTCGGCGATGCCCGCCACCAGCGGGCCTTCAGGACCGATCACGACCAGGTCGGCCCCGAGCGTCATGGCCAGGCTGAGCAGGCCGTCGGGGTCGTCGGCGCGCACGGGATGGCACCGGCCGATAGCTGCGATCCCGGGGTTCCCGGGCGCGGCGTGGAGCTCGGTGAGGCCTGGGCTCTGCTGGAGACGCCACGCGAGCGCGTGCTCGCGAGCACCGGAGCCGACGACCACCACCTGCACGCGGCGAGGATACTTGTGTGGTGAGCGTGCCGCCGTATTCGACAGCCCGGGTGAAGGTCGTCCGCTTTCCCGACGGCGACACCGAGGACGTCGTCGCGGTCGAGGAGCCGCTCGAGATCCGCATCGGCGGCACGCCCGTGGCCGTGACGATGCGCACCCCGGGGCACGACGAGGAGCTGGCCGTCGGGTTTGCGCTCTCGGAGGGCTTGCAGCCGGCAGGAGCGCGCCTGCCCGACGATCTGGCGGCGAACACGGTCGAGCTCGACGCGCCCGGGTTCGATCCGGCCCGGCTCGCGCGCAGCTTCTACACGACCTCTTCCTGCGGTGTCTGTGGCAAGGGCGCGCTCGAGGCAGTCGCGGTCGAGGCGCCCCGCGTCGACAGTGACCTGCACGTGCCCGCTGTGCTCGTCGCGAGCCTGCCCGACCGGCTGCGCGAGGCACAGCACGCGTTCCAGGCGACCGGGGGCCTGCATGCGACCGGGCTCTTCGACGGTCTCGGCACTCTGCTCTGCCTGCGCGAGGACGTCGGGCGCCACAACGCCATGGACAAGGTGATCGGCTGGTCGTTCGGCAGCGGGCTTTTGCCGCTGGCGCGCTCCGTGCTCTGCGTCAGCGGCCGCCTCTCGTTCGAGCTCGTGCAGAAGGCGGTCGTGGCGGGCTGCCCGGTCCTCGTTGCGGTAGGCGCTCCGTCGTCGCTCGCAGTGCAGCTGGCGGAGGACCGTGGCGTGACCCTGTGCGGATTCGTGCGCGGCGGCCGTCTCAACGTCTACACCGAGCCGTGGCGCGTCGAGCGCTGACCGGCGTGCTGCTGGTCGGCGGCGCGAGCCGGCGCTTCGGCTCGCCGAAGGCGCTGATCGAACTGGACGGCGAGCTGCTCCACGAGCGGGGGCGTCGCGTGCTCGCAGCCGCGTGTGACGAGGTCCTGGTCGTCGGCAAGCCGGGTGAGTTGCCGTTCGATGTGCTCGACGACGAAGCCGAGGTGCGGGCGCCGATCGCGGGCGTGGTCGCCGGCCTGCGGGCGGCGGCACACGAGGTCGTGGTCTTCTTGCCGGTCGACTGTCCCCGCGTGACGCCGGAGCTCGTCGCGACCTTGGGCGCCGCATGCCGCGACGCCGCGGTCCCGCAGACCGGCCCGTTGCCAGGCGCGTGGGCAAAATCCGCGCTTCCCTTGCTCGAGCGGCGCCTTCGGGAGGGCCCGCTGGCGCTCTATCGCACCTACGCCGACCTCGACGTCGTGGAAGTGGAGGTCGACCCGGCCCTCGTCGCAGACGTCGACACCCCGGGCGACCTCGCCGCCCTGTGAACAGTTCGTCGCACTTCGGTAAACCTTGGTCTGACCACGTGACGTGTCCCGCAGCGACCCCTGTGGACGAAAAGTCTTACTTTCGTCACGTCGTTTGGCGACGGGACTGGGCTCGCTCCGGCATGGCCGGTGGCCCCTTTGTCCTGCCTGCGGCCGCGGCTAGGGGCCGTGCTCGGCGTCGCGGCGCTGTTCCGCAAGGCGGCGCCAACGCTGCTCGTCCGGATCGTCCTTCTGCCCGCGCAAGACGACGATCGCCAGGACGACCGCGACCACCACCGGGACGAAGATCGACAGTCCGACGATGATTTGCGTCCAGGCGCTCGGAGAGACCGTCGAGGCGGTCACGCCAGGACGCGTTCGCGCGCGGCCCCGACACCGACCAACTCGATCGGCACCTGCAGATCACGCGCGACGAACTCCACGTACGCCCGCGCGGCCGCCGGCAGGTCGTCGAGCGATGCTGCGTCGTCGAGCGGCTGCGACCAGCCCGGCAAGGTCTCCCACACCGCTGTCGCATGGTGGAAGTCGGACTGGTGCGCAGGGAAGTGCTCCGTCTCGGAGCCGTCGCGCAAGCGGTAGCGCACACAGACGGGCAGTTCCTCGAACGCCGAGAGCACGTCGAGCTTCGTCAGCGCGAGCGAGGTCATCCCGTTGACGCGAACGGCATAACGCAACGCGACGAGGTCGAGCCACCCGCAGCGGCGCTCGCGGCCGGTCACCGTGCCGTACTCGCCGCCGAGCTCACGCAGCCGCTCCTGGTCGGCTCCGACGATCTCCGACGGGAACGGCCCCTCGCCGACCCGCGTCACGTACGCCTTCGAGATGCCCAGCACGCGGTCGATCCGCGTGGGGCCGATGCCGATCCCGGTCGCCGCGCCCGAGGCGATCGGGTTCGACGAGGTGACGAACGGATACGTCCCGTGGTCGAGGTCGAGCATGGTCGCCTGAGCGCCCTCGAAGAGCACGCGCTTCCCGGCGCGCAGGGCGTCGTCCACGAGCAGCGAAGTGTCACCGACGAACGGGGCCAGCCGTTCGGCGAAGCCGGCGTACTGCGACCACACCGTTTCGAGGTCGAACGGCTCCGCCTCGTAGATCCGTTCGAGCCACAGGTTCTTCTCGGCGAGCGCGACCTCGATCTTCTCGCGCAGGATTTTCGGGTCGAGCACGTCCTGGACGCGGATCCCGATCCGGGACGCCTTGTCGGCATACGTCGGCCCGATCCCCCGCCGGGTGGTGCCGATCTGCAACGAGCCGAGGCGACGTTCGGAGGCCTGATCGATCGTCACGTGCCACGGCATGATCAGGTGGGCGTTGCCCGAGAGCACCACGATCGACGGGTCGATGCCGCGCTCGGCCAGCAGGTCGACCTCGTCGACGAAGACCTGCGCATCGACGACGCAGCCTGCGCCGATCACCGACCGGGTGCCGGAAACGACCCCGCTCGGCATCTGGCGGAGCTTCCACGTCTCGCCGCCGACGACGATCGTGTGCCCGGCATTGGGCCCGCCTTGATAGCGGCACACGACGTCCGAATCCTGGGCGAGCAGGTCGACGATCTTGCCCTTGCCCTCGTCGCCCCACTGCGCGCCGACCACGACGGTCGATGGCACTTGGCCGAGTCTAGCTGGCCAGCGTGTCGGCGCCCCAGCCCCAGCGCACGAGGAGGGCGGCGGTGAGGGCGAGCAGGAACGAGGTGGGTGGGCCCGTCACCCAGCCGCGCACGATCCCGGCGAGCGTCTTCGCGTGGACGGTGTGACGTCCCCGCGCGTAGCCGGCACCGGCCATCGCCCCGACGAGTGCCTGGTTCATGGAGGTGAAGTACCCGAACGCCACTGCGACGAGGATCACGAGCGCCTGCACGAACTGCGCCGCGGTCGCGGTGACGCGATCGAGATCGACGATGTCGAACGCGACGCGGTCGAGCAGCGGCCGACCGGTGATGAGGACGCCTGCGGCGAGCCCGATGCCACACAGCAGCCCTGCGGCATGCGGTCCGAGCACATCCGGGCCGACCAGCGCTCCGCTCGCAAGCGCGACGTCGTTCGCGCCCATCGCGAACGACGCCAGGCAGCCGACCAGGAGCAGCGCGCCGCCAACCCTGGTCACCGAGCCGAACGCCTTCGCGCCGCCGAAGCCCACGGCCGCCGCGACCGGCGGTGCGAGCACCCAGATGACCGCGAGCGTCGCGATCGTCGGCCAGTGCACGCCGACCGACGCCCCGACCGCGACGCCGACCACGGCGCCGACGAGGATCTGGATCGTCGAGGTCGGGATGCGGATCCGGTTGTAGATCGCGGTGACCCCGAACGCGACCGCGACGATGACCGCTTCACCGAACCGGGTGGGAGTGCCGTCGATCAGCTTGCGGCCGACGGTCGTCGCGACCTTGCCGCTCGCGAGCGCTGCGCCCGCGAGCGCGAGCGGAGCCATCAAGCCGAGCGCAACCCGCGCCCGCACCGCCCCGAGCGCATACGGCATTCCCATGCAGGCGCCCGTGTAGTGCGACCCGATCGACCACGCGAACGAGAACGCGAGCGCGACGAGGAGAACTGTCACACGGCGATCTGCATTTGCCTGTCGTCGGGGCGCGCGAGGCCTGCGGGCCGCTCGACCCGGCGCAGCGTGACCTCGTGCCCGGAAGCGCAGCGCACGACGGCGACGTCGGCCTCGGCGGCGATCGAGCCGCGCACGCTCGCCGCCATCAGCGCATCGGAGAAGAGCAGCCCGTCTTCGCGCGCGAGGTCCATGCAGCGCTCGCAGAGACACGAGTACGCGGTCGCCGAGGGGGAGATCCAGACGGTCGTCATGCGGGCACGTTGGTCAGGTCCCTGGAACTTCGCATACCGCTTGGTGAAGTTCAGCTTGATGCCGTCGGTCGCGCCGTTCCGGTGCTTCGCGAGGATCAGCTCGGCGATCCCGGCCGAGTCGGTCTCCTCGGGGTTGTAGTACTCGTCGCGGTAGACGAACATCACGAGGTCGGCGTCCTGCTCGATCGAGCCGGACTCGCGCAGGTCGGAGAGGATCGGCCGTTTGTCGTGGCGCTGCTCGACGGCGCGGGACAGCTGCGAGAGCGCGATGATCGGGACATCCAAGTCGCGTGCGAGCACCTTGAGGGATCTCGAGATCTGCGACACCTCCTGCACGCGGTTCTCGGCCGAGGTCCCGCTCGTCATCAGCTGCAGGTAGTCGACGATCACGAGCCCGAGCCTCGGTTCGCGCATCTTCAGGCGGCGCAGCTTCGAGCGGATCTCCATCATCGTGATCGAGCCGGTGTCGTCGACGTAGATCGGCGCCTTGGCGAGCTTGTCGCAGGCGGCGGTGAGCCGCGGCCAGTCGTCGACGGCGAGCTTGCCGGTGCGCAGCCGCTGCGACTCGACCTTGCCCTCCGCGCACATCAGTCGCTGCGTCACTTCCGACTTCGACATCTCGAGCGTGAAGAGCGCGACCGGCGTGTCGTGCCGCACGGCGACGTTCGCCGCCATCCCGAGGGCGAGCGCCGACTTCCCCATCGACGGGCGCGCGGCGATGATGATCAGGTTGCCGGGCTGGAACCCGGCGGTCAGCCGGTCGAGATCGCGGTAGCCGGCGGCGGTGCCGGTGATGTCGCTGCCGGCCTCGTAGAGCTTGGTGATCGTCTCGAACGACTCCTTGAGCAGCTCGTCGATGTGCGCGAACTCCGTCGACACGCGCTGCTGCGACAGGTCGAAGACGATCTTCTCGGCGCGGTCGACGAGCTCGATCGTCTCGCCGGGGCGATCGAACCCGAGGCGCGCGATGTCGTTGCCGGCGCGGATCAGCCCGCGCAGGGTCGACATCTCGGTGACGATGCGCGCGTAGTGGGCCGCGTTCGAGGCGGCCGGCACGAGCGCCGCCAGCTCGTGGACGCGCTCCTGGCCGCCGGCCGAGTCGAGGGTCGATGAGCGGTCGAGCTCGTCGACCACCGTGATCGCGTCGACCGGCTCCCCCTTGGCGTAGAGCGAGAGGATCGCTTTGAAGACGTGCCCGTGGCTCTCGCGATAGAAGTCCCCTGCACCGAGGTTGGTCGACTCCGTGACCGCCCCGATCGCCAGTGGGGACAGCATCATCGCCCCGAGCACCGACTCTTCGGCGTCGAGGTTCTGCGGTGGGACCGGGGCGGTCTGGAGGGCCTGGGCAGGCGCAGCCATGCGCTCCCTAGTAGACCCGGTGCCGGGCGAGGCCGATAGGGTGTGGAAAGCGTGCGCCCGGTGGTCGAAGCTGCCGTCCATGCAGGGAGTATAGAACACGTGTTCGTGTCCTGGTGGTGGACGAAACGGTCGCTCTTTGCGTCATCTTTCCTGCCAAATCCACAGGCGTGGCGCGCCTGTGGATAGCCGGTGGATCGTCGTCCACAGGCCCGTGGAGAGCCTGTGGACGAATCCGCATGGCTATTCGGGCTCGGCGGGAAGCTCGGCGGCGTCGTCGGGCTCGGAGGCGGGGGCCGCCTCGGCGTCGACGGGCTCTTCGGGCTGGGCAGCAGGCTCGGGCACGTCCTCGTACTCGATCTCGGCCGGCACGGGCGGTGCGGCGGCCTCCGCGGCGGCGCGCTCCTGTGCCTCCATCTCGGCGAGCTCCTCCTCGGGCGGCAGCTCCTCGCCCTCCGGAGCGACGACGAGCTTGAGGTGCGCTGTCACGTCGGCGAACAGCTCGAACGGGACGGTGTACCGCCCGATCCGCTTGATCGTCTCCATCTCGAGCTTACGGCGGTCGACGCGCAGCTTCTCCTGCTCCCAGAGCCGGTCGGCCACGTTCGTCGCGGTGACCGAGCCGAACAGGGAGCCGGTTGGGCCGGCCGTCACGTCGAAGCGCAGCTCGAGTGCCTCGAGCCGTGAGGCGAGCGCGCGCGCCTCGTCGACCGTCTGGGCGTCGTGGCGGGCCCGTTGCGCGTCGCGCTTCTCGAGCTCCTTGACGAGCGCGGGCGTCGCCACCTCGGCGAGCCCCCGCGGCAGGAGGAAGTTGCGCGCGTACCCGCGGGCGACGTTGACCACCTCGCCGCGCAGGCCGAGCTTGTCGACGTCCTGCTTGAGAACGACTTCCATGGCCTACTTGTCGCCGACGTAGGGGAGAAGGGCGATCTCGCGGGCGCGTTTCACCGCGACCGCGACCTGGCGCTGGTGGCGCCGGCACGCACCGCTGATGCGGCGGTTGCGGATCTTCCCCTTCTCCGACACGTAGCGGCGGAGCTCGTTGACGTTCTTGTAGTCGACCTCGTCCACCTTCGACTTGCAGAAGAAGCACGACTTGCGGCGGCCGGGGCCGCTCGGCACGTTGCGCTTCCTGCTCGAGGAGGAGGAGTTGCGATCGCGATCGGATTTCTTTTCTGCCAAGAAACTCTCCTTAGAACGGAATGTCGTCGTCGGAGCCCTGGAAGTCGGCGTCGGAGCCGCCCGACGCGCCCGCGGGCACGAACTGGTTGCCGCTGTCGCCGTCGCCGCCGCTTTCGCCGCGCCCGCCGAGGAACTGGACGGAGTCGGCGATGATCTCGACTGCCTGGCGCTTCGTGCCGTCCTGCGCGTCCCACTCACGCCATTCGAGCCGGCCGTCGACTCCGATGGGCCGGCCCTTGGCGAGGTACTGCGCGCAGCTCTCGCCCTGGTTGCCCCAGACCGTGATGTCGAAGTAGTTCGGCTTTTCGGTCCACTGGCCGGTCGACGAATCCTTCCGGCGCGTGTTGACCGCGATGCGGAGGCTGCAGACCGCCATGCCCGAAGGCGTGTGGCGCAGTTCCGGGTCCCGGGTCAGGTTGCCGACGAGGACGACGCGGTTGATGTTGGCTGCCATGGTCTTTTTGCTCCTCTCCGAAGGTCGATCCAGGCTACTCGGAAGCCGGGCCGATGTCATCGCCGTCTTCGGCCGGGGCCGGCGAGGGCGCGCCCACGGCGACTTGCGCCGGGGCCTTCGTGTGCGTGGAGCCCTTGACCCGGCGATAGGCGCCGTGGCGCATGACGCCGTCGGTGATCTTGAGGACGCGCGTGATCTCCGCGAGCGTCTCCGGCGGGGCGCTGAAGAGCAGCAGGTGGTAGACCGCCTCGCTCTTGTGCCCGATCTCGTAGGCGAGGCGCCGGCGACCCCACGGCTCGTGGCCGTCCCAGGTCCCTTTTGCTTCGTCGACGGAGTCGCGAATGCGCTGGATGATCTCGTTCCCGCGCTCTTCGGCGAGCTCAGGGTCCAGCAGCAGCATGATTTCGTAGTCGTTCACAGGCCCGAATTCTCCCTTCTCATGGACTGAATCGGCCCCACCTCACGAGCGCCGCTTCGGGTGACGGCGCGACGGGCGTGGCGAGAAGCGGCGGCAGTGTAGCATCGCGGCGATTTTGAAACGCACATCGAAGCGCCTGCTCGCGCTGCTCGCCGGAGCCCTCGGGCTGGGAGCGATCCTTCGCCGCCGCCACCGGCCCGCGCCTGACCCGTCACCGGCGGCCGAGCTGAAGGCAAAGCTCGCAGTGACGAAGGAGCCGGAGCCGACCGAGCCCCCGCCCGAGCCCCGGCCGGAGACCGAGCCCCAGGCGGCGCTGGAGCCGGCGCCGACACCGGAGCCCGAGTCGGCGGGGCAGGACAGCGTCGACGAGCGCCGTGCCGATGCCCACGCGAGGGCGCGGCACGCGATCGAAGAGCTACGGGAGAAGAGCGACTAGCAGCTCGGCCCGCTCGGCGTCCGTCAGGCCCCGCAGGGGCCCACGCACGTCTTCGCGGATCGGAATGCCGCGCGCCCGGACGACCGCCTTGAGCGCCGCATGGCGCGGGTAGCGGTCGACGATCGCGCGCAGCTCGCCCGCGGCGGTCGAGTCGCCGGTTCGCACTGCCTCGACGACCGCCTCCGGGAAGGCCGAGGCGAGGCCCGACACCGCTCCTGCGGCGCCCGCAGCGAGCCCCTCGCCGATCAGCGCCTCGGCGCCGATGTAGACGTCGAGCCCCTCGAGGAGATAGGGCTCGACCTTCGCAAACGGCGCGTCGCTGACCTTCATGCCGGCTACGTTGTCGACCGTCGAGCGGAGGCGCTCGACGACGGAGACGGGGATCGCGTAGCCGGAGGCCTTCTCGAGCTCGTAGACGTAGAAGGGGAGCGGTGCGCAGGCCCGCGCCGCGGCGACGAAGTGGGCGAGCAACGCGTCGTCGTCGAACTGGAAGTAGGGCGGCGCGATCACCGCAACCCCTTCTGCGCCTGCGTCGGCGGCAGCGGCGGCGAGCGCTACGGTGTCCGCGGTCGTCTGGGCGCCGCAGTGCGCCAACACCGGCAACGGCCCCGAAACAGCGTTTGAGGTGGCCCTTTTTCGCTCAGACAGGGACAAGAGAATCCCCTCGCCGGTCGTCCCGAGGAGCAAGACCCCCTCGATCCCGGCATTGCTCAGGAAACCGAGGTACGGCATGAAGGCGTCGACGTCGAGCTCGCGGCCACCGTCGCGGAGCGGAGTCAGGGCAGCTGCGATCGTTCTCGCCATCGCAGCGATGCTAGTGCCCGGGGCAGCCCGCGCGTCCGATCTGCTCGACGTGAACGCCCAGCACGTGACCCTCGAGGTGCATGGGAAGCGGGCGCTCGTCCAGTACACCGCGGACGGCAGGTATCGGCACGTGCTGGTCTGGGGCGCGATCAACTCCCGCACTCCGGAGTCCGGGCTTCCCCAGGTGCGCTTCGAGCGCGACTACACGGGCGGCTTGAGGTTCGAGCATCGATCGGTCTGGAAGAGGTTCAGGAACCAGTGCCGTCCGTACGACGGGCCGCCACTCGCCTATCTCGTCGCCGCGTGCACGGCGCCCGACGGCACGTACTGGGCGTTGCAGAGCTGGCAGCGGGACCTGCCGCATCGCGGCATTGCGCCGTGGACGGCGGCGCAGGCCGACTGGGAGCTTCGCGTCTCCCACTGGAGCGGAGCCACCGCCCGCGCCGAGCTCTACACCGACTGGGCGTTCCACGGCGAGGCACACGACCTCTTCGGGCGACTGTCGTACGACGGCTCGCCCGTCCACGGGTTCCACTCGACGTCGCTCGGTGCTCCGACCGACGCCTACGGACGCGGCGTCTACATCGACACGTTCGACTCGGCGTACGGGCCTGGTTGGAGACGCGAGACGTCGATCCTCGCGCGCAAGCCGACCGGCGCATTCTGTTACTCGTTCTGGCCGACGCACGACCGTTCGCTCCCGGGCAGTCCCGCGCGTCCGGCCGGCAACGGCACGAAATACCGCATCAGCGTCGTCGGGCCTGGCGTCACGCCCGATGTCGTCGCCGTGGCACGCGATCCCGGGAGCTACGACCCGCAGGTGGAGAAGCGACAGGACGCTCTCTTCACACGGGTGATCGCCGGCGACCGGTTCTGCTCGACCCAGCACTAGAGTCCGGCAGGTGATCCTGCCGACCGGCGCGGAGCTGCGCAGCATTGGAACCGGCGGCCCGGCGGTCGTGTGCGTGAACGGCGGGCAGGAGGCCGCCGTGCCCGGCACCTGGAGCGCCACGATCGAGTGGCTCGTCGCCCGGCTGGCACCACGCTTCCCCGAACTACGATTCGTCGAGGTGCGCTATCGGACCAAGTCGTGGCGCCAACTGGACGGGTGCATCGACGATGCACGCGCCGGGATCGCTGCGGCCGCCGCACCGCGCACTCTGCTGCTCGGCTTCTCGATGGGCGGCGGCGTGGCCGTTGCCTGCGCCGCCGAGCCGTCGGTCGAAGGCGTGCTCGGGCTCGCGCCGTGGATCCCCGACCGGCTCTCCGTCGAGCCGCTGCGCGGCAGGCGGCTGCGGATCGTGCACGGCTCGCTCGACCGCGCGCTACCCGGCGTCCCGGGCGTGAGCCCCGAGCTCGCGCGCCGCGGGTTCGACCGTGCGCGCGCACTCGGTGTCGACGGTGAGTTCACGATGATTCGCGGCGCCGTGCACGGGGTGGCGCTGCGCTCGCCGTGGGGTGCGCTCGTCCCGCTCCCGCGCGCTTCGCGCTGGCTCCAGCTGGTTGCCGGCGAGGTTGCGCGCTTCGGGCGTAACGATGGAGCGGGCCGCGGGTCTGAGGAACGGTGAACGACGACGGAGCACGCCCGTACGGGCGGCGCGCGTTTCTCGGCCTGTTGGCCGGCGGGGTGTCGTCGCTCTTCTGGGCCGGCCCCGCCGCACGGGCGCTCGCGCCCGTGACCTCCGGGTTCTCCCAGATGCTCGGCAACCTCTTGCCCGTCGGCGGCTGGCGCATCTACACGATCTCGGGGTCGATGCCGATCTTCGACGAGCGCAGCTACCGGCTCGAGATCACGGGCCTCGTCCGCAATCCCGTGCAGCTGACCTACGCCCAGCTTCGGGCGCTTCCGCAGGCCCATCAGGTGAGCAACTTCCACTGTGTCACCGGGTGGTCGGTCGACAACGTGCGCTGGGGAGGCGTCCGGTTCAGCGACTTGCTCGCGCTCGCGGATCCGTTGCCGTCAGCACAAGCCATTCGGTTCGTCTCGCTCGAGCAGCCGTACAACGATTCGCTCACTCTCGACCAGGCGCGCCTGCCGAACGTGATGCTCGCCTTCGACATGGATGGACAGCCTCTGTCGCGTCCCCACGGTTCGCCCGCACGGGTCGTGATCCCGGAGATGTACGGCTACAAGGGTGTCAAGTGGCTGACGAAGATGGAGCTCGTCGACCACGAGCCGACGGGCTACTGGGAAGGGCTCGGCTACGACCAGGACGCGTGGGTCGGACGGTCGAACGGCTATGGCTCGTGAGTCTCGGCGGCTGCGCCGGTTCACACGCACCGAACGCGCGGTGCACTGGGTGCATGCGACCGCGTTCCTGATCCTGCTCGGCTCCGGGCTCTGCCTCTACCTGCCGAGCCTCGCGGAGGTGGTCAGTCGCCGGCCGCTCGTGAAGGCGATCCACATCTACACGGCGGTCGCCTGGGCGGTCGCACTCGTCGTGATCGCACTCGTCGGCGACCGTCGATCGCTTGCGCGCACGGTGCACGAGGTCGACCGCTTCGACGCCGACGACCGCGCGTGGCTCACGCGCCGGCCGGCGCCGCAAGGGCGGCTGAACGCTGGTCAGAAGCTGAACGCTGTGATCACGGCTGCCTTCGCGCTGCTCTTCGCCGTCACCGGCTTCTTCCTCTGGTACGGCGAGCGCGACACCCGGTTCCGGCTGCCGAACGCGTTGCTCGTGCACGACTGGCTGATGTACGTCTCGTTCGTTCTCTTCATCGGACATCTGTTTCTCGCGGTCGTTTATCCGAAGACGCGACACGCACTGAACGGCATCACGCGCGGCTGGGTCGACGAGGACTGGGCGCTTCAGCACCACCGAAAATGGGTAGAACAGGTGCATGAGCAGGAAGCTGCCGCTCTCGAGCCGTAGCGTCGAAAAGCTGAGCGAACGCGAGCGGGCAGCAGGCCTCGATCCAACCGACGCCGCCGCGCTCTGGCTCGGGGAGCACGACCCGGAGCCGCCGCCCGCAGTGCCGAAGCGCGCCGCGAAGAACAAGACGCTGCACCAGTGGCGCCGGCGTTCGGGGAGCTGAGCGGCCTCGGCGTGCGGCTCCCCACAGCCGCAAGCCGAGGGAGTCGGCTCAGCCTGACGTGATCGACCCGAAGAGCCCGTGCTGCTCGCCCGACGGTCCGGCCAGGAAGTAGAGCGTCCCGGTCGGGCCTGACGCCGCGCCGTTGCCGAACGCGATCGCCCACAGGCCGTCGACCGCGATCGGCGTACCGTCCGCGAGGCGCAGTTGACCCTTGTAGACCCAGGTCGCGCCACGCTGCTGGTAGGCGCTGATGCGGCCGTTTCCGAAGTTCCCCACGAGGAGGTCACCGGCGAAGACGCCGAAGCTCGCCGGGGCCATCGCGAGCCCCCACGCGGCGTTCAGCGGAGCGTTCTTCTTGCCGCTGTTCACGACCCGGGCAACGAGCTGGCCGTCGGGTGTGAACTCGTCCACGTAGCCCTGGCCCGGCGCCGCAACGTCGTCCTTGCGCGCTGCATCCTGCTTTGCATAGGTGACGAAGATGTTGCCCGCGAGTGCCTGGATCCCGAACGGTGCGAACCCCTTGGGGATCTTCGAATCGGTGAAGCCGCCGGTCAGTGTCATCAGACCGAACGACGAATTGAAGACGTCGACCCGTCCATTGTGGAAGTCCGACGCGTACAGCCGATCGGCGGTGGTGGCGAGGCCCTTGTAGATCGCACCGACCGATGAGCGGTCAGCGCCGCTGACGGCTGCGGCGGCGTTCACGCCCGGCGACCAGCCGAGGATCGTCCCGCCCTCCGTCGCGAAGAGGAATCGCGCAGCGCCCTTCTTCCCGTTCGCGCTGACCACGAAGTCGGCCGCGTTCCCGTTGAAGATGGTGCCGGTCGGAGCGCCGGCAACCGTGACCGTCAGCGCCTGTTTCGTGCCTGCGCCGTTGTACAGCGTCGAGGTGTTTGTTCCGTTGTTGGATGTCCACCACGGCGTCGTCGGCCCGGCCGACAATCCCCAGCCGTTGACGAGTGACGCGTCGGCTGCTGGTGCCGGCACGGAAGCGCCGTCGGAGACGAGCGCGTGAACGGTGTAGATGTCCGCCGCCTGCTGGCGTGCCGCTGCCGCGACCACGAGAACGCCGGCCGATGTCGCGACCCCGGCGAACCCGAGCCATTTGAAAACCGTCCCCCACATGTTTCCCTCCATCTCATGACTGTTGGTTCGGAGTGGGGTACGACGGATCCGCCGCAGCGGATTTCACGGTCGCGCGTCGCTACGCCGGCGCCGGCTCGCCCGCGGGCGGTTTGGCCCGGAGCGAGCGTGCGAAGCTATCGAGGAGCTGGAGAATCTCGGGATGCTGGTCGGCTCGCCAGCCTTCGAGGAATTGCTCGAGCTCCTGGCGGCGGGCGTCATGGATCCTGGCCGCGGCGCGGAGGCCTGTCTCGCTCAGCTCGAACGTCCCGGACGGTTCGCCGACCTCGTTGATCAACTGCTGGTTGCGAAGCTCGGTGAGGAGCGGCGTGATGCGCGCAGCGGGCAGGCCGAGGCGTGTTGCGAGGCCGTCGGCGGTGAAGCTCGATTCGTCCTCCAGCCGGAGCAGGAGCCACGTTGCCCGCGGGCTGAGCTGGAGCTGCGCGACCTCGGCGATGTGCTTGTACACGCGGTAACGGTTCTCGCGGCGCGACAGGCTGCCGAGGCGTGCCTCGAGCTCCTCGATCGACGCCGGGTCTCGCGGCGATGCGAACGAGTCGCCGATGCTCTGGTCGCTCACCGACTCGCGGAGCGGACGCTCCTGCAGGAACCACGTGCAGGCGAAGGCCGCAAGAGCGAGGAGCCCTGCCAGTTCGAACACCGGATGCAGGGAGGTCGCGTAGGCGTTCGCGTACGCCTCGCGAACCGCGGCGGGGAGTGCGTCGAGCGAGCCGGGGCCGAGATGAGCGGGGATCTGTCCCGCGGCGCCGGGCGGGAGATCGTGCGCGAGCTTTCCGGCCAGCTGGTTGGTGAAGATCGCGCCGAAGATCGGCACTCCGATCGTTCCGCCCATCGATCGGAACAGGGTCGCGCTGGCGGTGGCAACCCCGAGGTCGCGATAGTCGACCGCGTTCTGCACGGCCAGGATCAGCACCTGCATCACGAAGCCGAGGCCGAGGCCGACCACGAACATGTAGACGTCGGCGAGTAACAGTGAGGTTCCGGCGGTGAGGCGCGAGAGCAGCAGCATCCCGATCGCCATCAGGGCCGTTCCGACGATCGGGAACACCTTGTAGCGGCCGAAACGCGTGATCAGCTGGCCGCTCCCGATCGACGTGAGCAGAACGCCTGCCATCAGCGGCAGCATCTCGAGACCCGACTGGGTCGGTGATGCGCCTTTCACGATCTGCAGGTAGAGCGGGATGTAGGTGACCGATCCGAAGAGCGAGACTCCGACGATGAACCCGATCACGCTCGACACGGTGAAGATGCGGTTGCGAAAGAGCGAGAGTGGCAGGATCGGCTCGCTCGCCCGGCGCTCGGCGAGAACGAACCCCGCGGTTGCCGCCACGCTGAGCACCAGCAGCACGATCATCGGTGGCGACCACCAGCCGTAGGTGTCGCCGCCGAGGCTCGTGTAGAGCACGATCGAGGTGAGGCCGCCGGCGAGCAGCGCCATGCCGGTGTAGTCGATCGCCCGGTGCAGGCGTGTCTCGGGCGCGTGGAGCACGACCTGCAGGACGACGAAGGCGACGATGCCGATCGGGACGTTGACGTAGAAGATCCAGCGCCACGAGAGATGGTCGACGAACAGCCCTCCGAGGAGCGGCCCGACCACCGTCGAGATGCCGAAGACGGCGCCCATCAAGCCGGAGTAGCGGCCGCGTTCGCGAGGTGAGACGACGTCGCCGATCACTGCCTGCGTGCTCACCATCAGGCCGCCTCCGCCGAGCCCCTGGAGCCCGCGAAAGATGATCAGCTCGGGCATGTTCTGGCTGAGCCCGCACAGCACCGATCCGACGAGGAAGACGACGAGCGCGACCTGCAGCACGAGCTTGCGCCCGTGCATGTCCCCGAGCTTGCCCGCCAGCGGAGTGGTGATCGTCGACGCGAGCAGGTACGCCGTCACGACCCAGGGCAGCTGTGAGATGCCGCCGAGGCTGCCGGCGATCGTCGGGAGCGCCGTCGACACGATCGTCGAGTCGAGCGACGCCATCAGCATCACCAGCATCAGCGCCCCGAACACGGGACGGACCCGGACCTGCGGCCTCGGGGCCGCCACCGCGATGCTGCTCACGAGCGACTCAGCGGAGTACCTCTTGCCAGAAGCGCTCGGAGGTCATGCCTGCCGCTCGTTCTCGGGCGGCTGCTCCAAGCCGGAGCCGCAGTGACGCGTCCTCCCAGAGCCGGGAGAGCGCCTGCGAGAGAGCGTTCACGTCGCCGGGCGGAACGAGGAGAGCCTCGCGATCGTCGTCGGCGTAGTCCCGGGTCCCGCCGACGTCGGTGACCACGACCGCCTTGCCCTCGACCATGGCATCGAGAAGGACGGTCGGACCGGACGGCAATGTCGTCTCCGAGAACGCCAACGCGACGACACGGGAGCCGCGCATTCGCTCGCGTCCCTCTGCCGGGCTCAGCTGATCCACAACGCTCACGTTCGGCGGTCCGACGAGCCTCTCGCCGGTCGAGATCACGGCCCGAAGCCCGGTCTCCTCGAGCGCTGCGAGCAGCGTCGGCCAGTCCCGGTGAGCCCAGCCTCCCGAATAGACGTATCCGTCCTCGCTCGTCTCTCCGGATGGTTCGGGCGCAGGGAACGGCACGAAGCGTGCGTCGGTGACGCCGAAGCGGTGGGCCAGCGTCGCCAGGTCGCTTCGGCGAATGACGACGAATCTCACCCGTCGCAGCAGTCGTGAGCGATCGAGCATCGTCGACGCCGGCATCATCCAGTCGGCAGCAATCAGTGTCTTGCTTCTCGGGAGGACAGCCGCGAGAACGAAGAGCTCGACACCCCCGGTGACCAGGACCACCCGGTCGTAGCCGCGCGCCGCGCGCATCAGGCCCAATGCGCCGCGCACGTATGCGATGCGCGTCCTCCAGCGGCCCAGTGCGAGGGTGCTCTCCCGCCGTTGCACTTCCACGGTCTCCGGCGGCGACAATCTGGACGTGGGTCCCAACGACACGAGTGTGCGCATCCGGCGAGTCTAAGGGACTCCTCGCCGCCTCCACCCAGGTCGCTCCTCGACCCGTCGCCCAGGCCCAGAAGCCCTGCTCTCGCGGCCTATTTGGCTCTCTCGGCCCGGCCTATTGACACCGACCTGGAGTGGAGTAGCCTCGGCGCCACGTTTGCGGCGCCTTCGACGGGGGAGTGAAGGCAGCGACCAAGGCGGCGGCCCCGGGGAGAGTCAAGGGGCCGACCGCCGAGGTCGCCTTGGCGCCCGGTCTGCGGAGCACCGGGTCGCCACGCCATACCTTCGGGAGGGCCGTGCTCGAGTCCTCTCATCCCGAAGAGCGCCCGGTGCTCGGGTCGGGTCGTCGCACGGCGCCCTGACACTTGCGCGGGCTCTTATCTCAGGTATAAGATATGCATTGTCAACTTGATTGGTGAACAATGCCCATTCGCTCCATTCTGATCACAGACTCGGCCACCGTCGCGGCGAGCGGTGCGGATGTCGTCCTCTGGCTCGGCTCCGGCCGCCCTCCACGGGCGCTCGGTGAGGGCCGCCTCGTCATCGAGCCCTCTTCGCTGCGGGCCGCGGCCGTCTATGTCGCGTCCGGGCCCGCGCGCCTCAGCCTCTGTCTCGCTGACCCGCTGGCCTTTGCTTCGCTGCTGATCGAGGTCGACCAGGCGCCCGTCTTGCGGGCCGCCTGATGCGGATCGACTTCCACCAGCACGTGTGGACGGACGAGTTCCGGTCGGCGCTCGCTCGTCGGAGCGGCGCGCCGTATTTGCGCGGCCGGCGTCTCGTCCTGCCGCAAGGCGGGGAGTTCGACGTCGACCCTGACGCGTACGCGCCCGAGCAGCGCCTGGCTGCGCTCGATCGAGCCGGGCTCGACCGGGCGATCGTCTCGCTCCCGCCCACGATGGAGCCGACGCCCGAGCTCGCGGACCTGTGGAACGAACGAGCGCACGAGCTGACGGCGCAATCGAACGGGCGGCTGCTGCCGCTCGCCTATCGGGACGCACGACCGAGGTTTCCCGGCTCGATCGTCGCCGCGTCCGACCTGCTCGATCTGGGCGCGCTCGCTCCGCTCCTGAACAAGCTGCAGGCACAGCAGCAGCTGATGTTCGTCCATCCGGGGCCGGCGGGCTCGGGCTCGAACGGCTGGTGGGCGGCGGGCGTCGACTACACCGCGCAGATGCAGGCCGCGTACGCGGCGTGGGTCGCGTACGGGGCTCCGCGTTGGCCGGGGCTGCGCGTGGTCTTCGCGCTGCTCGCGGGTGGTGCGCCCTTCCAGGTCGAGCGACTCGTGCGCCGTGGCCTTGATTCACGTGCGCCGTTCGCGCCGAACCTCTGGCTCGAGACGTCGTCGTACGGTGAGCGAGCGTTGGAGCTGACGCTGCAGACCTTCGGGGCGGCTCGCCTTCTCTTCGGCAGCGACGCACCGGTCGACGCCGTTGCCGACGCTCTCCGGACGTTGCGTCCGTTCGGCGATGCGCTCGAGACGGCAGTGCTTGTCTCGAATCCGTCGGCGATCCTCAACTGGGAGCGGCAACGATGGGCGGCGTAGGCACGCTCGTCACAACCGAGCGCGACCTCGACGTGCAAGAGCTCGCGACACTTGCAGGACGCGTCGTGGCCCAGCCTCAGCTCTGGCGTGATCGCGTGCGGCACGAGCCCGACCGTCGTTTCTACGTCCAGCTTCATCGCGACCCGCACGTCGACATCTGGTTGATCTGCTGGGACGCTTCGCAGCAAACGGGCCTGCACGACCATGACCGATCGTCAGGTGCGGTTCACGTCGTGGAAGGGACACTGCTCGAGGACTCGTTCGTCGCGCGTGACGGTGGGATCGGGCTGCAGACCGTGGAGCACGCGGCCGGGTCGTGCTTCAGCTTCGACGCGAGCTATATCCACGACGTCCGCCACGACGGCGGGTCCCCGGCCACCTCGATCCACGTCTACTCGCCCGCGCTCTGGCGCATGGGGCACTACGAGCTCGGCCCGCACGGGCTCGGTCGTGTCTCGCTCACCTACATGGAGGAGGTCGCCGCGTGAGGATTCGCTGGACGCGGGAGCTGATCATCTACGCGCTCGATCTGCATCATCGCCGTCACCATCGCGCCCCGACGAAGCGCGAGTGGCAGAAGGCGGGCGAGGACAATCCCTCCCTGATGACCGTACGGCGCACCTTCGGCAGCTGGAACGCTGCCGTCACGGCGGCCGGGCTTCGTGCGCGCGGACCGGGCGGCCCGCGCCACGGGCCTCGGCGCCGGGACTCGGCCAGCGGTCGCTGGCTGCCCGGCACACCGGGCTGACCGGCCCGGCGACCGGTCAGGCCGCCCGCGTCGTCGTCCGGGGATCGAGCAGCTCGATCGTGGACTCGACGAACTGCTCCAGCTGCTGGGTCTTGGTCGGGTGATAGAGAGGGCTGCTGCCGTCGGTGATCAGATGGGTCGCGCGGAGCATCCCGGCGGGTGTGACCGGTTGGCTCGAGTCCTCGAGTCGTCGGGCGAGGTTGCGCAGTCGTTGCCGGTTGGCCCGGATCGCTGCCAGGTTCGCGATCCTCCACCTGTTGCCGGGGTCGAATGCGCTCTCTTCGATGCTGCGGAGCGTGCCGGCGAGTATCGACCTGTTTCGCCTCGAGCAGAGCTGTTGGGCCCGCCAGCTGTACTGCTCGGGCACGAACGTCCCGGTCGCGCTCTGCAGCCACTCGTCCGCCGCGCGTCGTTGTGTTGCCTTCAGCCAGTAGCCCTTGACCGTCCGGGCAAACCGGAAGGAGTCACGCATGATTCACCTCGTATCCAGCACGAAGCCCGCTCGTCTGGAGAGTACCGAGCCGGCCCGGCCTGAAACCTGCTGTTCTGGCAGGCGAGATCCGCTCCTCTCCCTGAGCGAAAAAGGGCAGCGGATCAATCGCCGCAGACGAGCAGGATCTCCCCCAAGACCCAACCACTCGACTGCACCGCGATCTCACCATCTACGAGCCACACCGGCATCCCCCCAACGGGTGTCAGTGCAGTGGACGGATTGGACCTATGCAGGCGCTCCCGGCGGCAGTGTCACCGTTTGCGCCGGACCGACGAGCGCGGTCTGGAGCCGTCGAGCGGCGTCGAGGTGGTCACCCGTCCAGATGATCCGTGCCGCGACCGCGCCTGCTCGCCCGTCCTTGTCCTGCAGGTCGCGGCGTACCGCTTCGACCAGTCGGAGGTCGGCCGGCCTGTCCGACGCGAGCGGCTCGGGCACGGTGGCTCCGCCGGCGAGGCTGGCTGCGAACCGCTCGTACCAGCCTGCGATGGACTCGGTGCTCCCGAGGAGCTCCCGGCGGGCGGCGGACCGGTCGCCTCCCGATTGGCCGTCGTCGCGCTGCCAGAGCTCGAGCACCGCGTCGGCCGCCAGGCGCAGACCGGCGACGCCGGTGACGAGGCTCGTGACGTCGGCGAGCGGGACCGGCTTCGGGCCCCGCTCGGCGAGGTAGCTGCGGAAGGCGTCGTCGAGACGGCGCGCTGCCGCGGCGGCATCGGTCGCGTCGTTGTCCGGCGGTGGCCGGGTCGGCGTTCCGTGGTCGCACCGGCCTAGCCCGAACGCTACGGCGGCGGCGAGGTACCGCGCGCTGTCGGTGTATGCCTCTGCGAGCGCCTGCCCCAAGGCGACGGCGGCGCCGCGCGGCCAGAACAACAGTCCGACGACGAGGCTCACGGCGCAGCCGATCGCGACGTCCTCGATCCGGACCAGTCCGACGCGCCAGCCGATCGGCTCGAGGATGTTGAACAGGATCACGAGCGTCAGCGTGAACGCCGCCTGGCCGGCAGCGAACGAGATCGCCGCCGGGGCGAGCCCGGCGAAGAGGACAGCGAACGGGAGGAGAATCCAGAGCACGGTGGTGTTCGTGCCCACCAGGACGAGGAGCGCCGCACCGACGATGAACCCGGCTGCGGTGCCGAGCAGTGCGCGGATGATGCTCTGGCCTGTGTTGAGCGCATTCGAGCGCAGCACCGAGAGGGTGCCGAGCACGACCCAGAACGAGTGCTGCACGCCCGCCAGGTTCGCGACGAGGACAGCGAGGCCGAGGCCGATCGCGCCGCGCACGCTGTTGTGCAGCCAGACGGAGTGCCGGTCGAGGTGGGTGGCGGCCCGCTCGTGTGCGCTCGACAGCGTCCCGGGCAGGCCCGGCTGCCGGCGACCCAGCAGGCGGTCCAGCCAGCTGCGTCGCTCGGCCGCTGCGGTCAGGTCGATGTTGCGCGCGACCTGGGAGACGGTGAACCCCAGCTCCTGTGCCCGGAAGCCCGGGTCGAGCGCCGAGATCAGGCGGGTAACGGGTTCCTCGGCCGGCTGACGGAGGCTGATCGTGGTCTCGGTTGCGGCGACCGCTTCGCGCAGCCCGGCCAGCGCCTCGCGCAGCTCGTCCGGCCGCCCGCCGTGAAGCTCGAGCAGATCCGCTCCGCGCTCGAGCGCCGACGCCGCGGCCACCTTGACCCGGAGCGCCGCCTCGTTGACCGGGACCCCCGGCGGATGAGGCGGCGACTGCGCGAGGATCGCATCGAGCCAGTTCAGCTCGTCGACGAGCCGTACGACCGTCCGCGCAGCGGTGCTCAATCCGGTCGGCCGGTACGGGGTCGCGAGGAACACCCGATGAAGCGCTCCGACCGCAGCCCGGGCGCCCGCGATTGCGTCGTCGTGCTCGGCAGAGCCGACCTCGCCCTCGCTGCCGAGGAGAAAGGCGGCGTCCGAGCGCAGACGGGCGGCGATCGCACGGCAGGCCGCAATCGCCGCCTCGCGCAGCGGTTCGCGGGCGGGCGCCGGCCACAACAGCGCGACCGCGAGCAGTGACGCAACGGAGGCCATGCCCCAGCCCGCGAGGCGGTCAGGGATTGACGAGACCGGGCCAGAGAGCGAAACCGGGAGGATGAACGCCAGCAGAAGGGAGAGCGTCGCGCCGGCGAGGACGGAGCTGACTGCCCCGGCGAAGAGCACCCCGAACCCGACGACGACCATTCCCGCCGCCGCGAGCCAGGGCGAGCGTGAGCAGACGGTGCCGACGCAGACGAAAGCCGCGCCTGCGAGCGCGAGCCCGGCCTGCGCCCGGAGGCGGTCGGCCATGGTGCCGGAGAAGTCGACGAGCAGCAGCATCGCGAACGACCCGAAGGCGGCGAACGTCGCCAGCGTCGGATTGCCGATCACCCGGTCACCCAGCGCGAACATGGCCGGCATGACCACCGCTGCCCGCCCGGCGCGGCGGAGCGCGGCGAGGCCGGGATCGCGTGCCCGAAGCCAAGGCAGAGGAGTCACATTGATCTGGCCCGTCGTCAGGCGCTTGATCTCATGCGGGACGAGGATCGGTGACGGCCGACTCGAGCTCCGCCGTGCGCATCGGCACACCGGCGGCGGCGTACGCTTCGGGCGCGTCCAGAGTCTCCGCCTGGAGCAACGCCTGGGTGAGGCTGTCGAGTTGGTCGCGGTGCTCGGTCAGCAGTTGCGTGACCGCCCCGTGCGCCTCCTCGACGATCCGTTGCACCTCTTCGTCGATGATCCACTGGGTCTGGGGCGAGGTCTCGGCCACGAACGACCCTTCGTTCGGCAGTAGGGTGAGCGGGCCCAGCTTGTCGCTCATGCCCCAGCGGCCGACCATTTGCCGCGCGATCTGTGTGAGCTGCTGGATGTCCGACTCGGCGCCGGTTGTGATCGTCCCGTAGACGACCTCTTCGGCGACGCGTCCACCCAGCGAGGTCTTGATCTTCGCCTCGAGCTCTTCGCGGGAGTACGAGACGCGATCCGAGTCGGGCGACGACAGCGTGACTCCGAGCGCGAGCCCGCGCGGGATGATCGAGACCTTGCGAACCGGGTCGGCCTCCGGCGTCAGCATGCCGACCAGCGCGTGCCCCGACTCGTGGTATGCCGTCCGGGCGCGGTCCTCCGGGCCGAGGACGATGCCGCGCGGCGCCCCGAGCAGGATCTTCTCGAGCGAATCGGTGAAGTCGGCCATCTGAACCTTGTCGTGGCCGCGCCGCGCCGCCAGAAGTGCGGCCTCGTTGGCAAGGTTGGCCAGGTCGGCGCCCACCATTCCAGGCGTTGTCGAGGCCAGCGCTCCGAGGTCCACATCGTCGCCCAGTGGGATCGTCCGCGTGTGCACCTCGAGGATCTTCAGCCGCCCGGTACGGTCGGGGGGTTGCACCGACACGCGCCGGTCGAATCGACCCGGCCGCAGCAGCGCGGGATCGAGGATCTCGGGGCGGTTCGTGGCGCCGATGACGACGACGGCCTGTGTCGACTCGAAGCCGTCCATCTCGGTGAGGATCTGATCGAGCGTCTGCTCGCGCTCGTCGTTTGCGCCGGTGACGCCCGCCGACCCCTGGCGCGAGCGACCCACTGCGTCGAGCTCGTCGATGAAGATGATGGACGGCGCGGCTTCCTTGGCTTTCGCGAAGAGGTCGCGGACGCGTGAGGCGCCGACGCCCACGATCGCCTCGATGAACTCGGAGGCGGCGATCGAGAAGAACGCTGCCTCGGCCTCGCCGGCGACGGCACGGGCGACCAGCGTCTTGCCGGTGCCAGGCGGACCGAACAGCAGCACGCCGTGGGGGATGCGCGCGCCCAGGCGTACGTAGCGATCCGGCGTCTTCAGGAAGTCGACGATCTCCGTCAGTTCGGCCTTGGCCTCGTCGATCCCAGCGACGTCGGCGAAGGTCACGCGGATCGTCGCCGGGTCGATGCGCCGCGCTCTGGAACGCCCGAAGTTACCGAGGCCGCCGAGTCCTCCGCCGCCGGACTGCGCTCGTCTCGCGAGGAACCAGAACAGCCCGATGAAGAGCAACGTCGGCCCGAAGCCGAGCAGCAGTTCGCTGATCAGCGACCTCCCGGGATTCGGGTTCTTCGCGTTGACCTCGACGCCCTTCGCCCGGAGCTGCGCGGTCAGCGCATCGGTGTTCCAGAACGACGGAACCTCGGTCGAGAAGAGTGTCGTCGGCTTCGCCTTCTTGTCGCCGGCCGGGTAGGTCACCTCGTGCGCGAACACCCCGTCGATCGTGTCGCTTCGCGAGGAGATCGACTTCACGTTTCCCGAATCGACCTGCCGGAGGAAGGTCGGGTTGAACGGGACCTTCACGCGATTCTGGCTCGAGTGCACCATCAGCACCGAGAGCCAGTTGACCGCCAGGATGACCGCGACGACGATCCAGAACCCACGCCAGCGGTGTGGCGGACGCGGCTTGTGCTCGTCCGGCGTCCCGCGGCCGTCCGGCGCCGGCGCGACGCGCCAGCGACCCTTGTCGTGCTGCATCGGCCCCGGAGGGAGGTCGTTATTGGTCTCGCCGGCCATCGCTATCCGAAGGTAGACACGTACGCCTCGGCGCCGTGCTCGTGGAAGATGAGGTCGAGCGTACCCTCCTGAACCGCGATCGTGCTGAAGGCGTGGACGGAGCGGCCCCGGAGTCGAACCGAGCCAGCCTGGGGCTGCCAGACCTGACGGGTTTTGAAGACCCGCTGGGGCACCGGCCCCCGCCGCTCCAAGACACGGATCGTACGGTGAACAGGTTTGGCTTCGCGGATCCGGGAGATTGCGGATGGCGAAGGACTATCGGCGGTGAGATGCTGGTGGTCGGTCGAATAAGAGGAGGAATCATGGAGCTGCAAGAGCTCATCTCGGGAGCGCGGGACGTCGTGAGCGTCAAACGCGTCTACGGCGATCCCTACGAGAAGAACGGAATGACCGTGATTCCGGCGGCCACTGTTCGGGGTGGGGGCGGCGGTGGCATGGGCGACCACGAGGGAGCCGACAGCGGTGGCGGCGGAGGCTTCGGCTTGATGGCGCGGCCTTCCGGTGCGTGGATCCTCGAGGACGGGCACGCGACCTGGAAGCCGGCGGTCGACGTGAACCGCATCGTGCTCGGCGGTCAGGCGATCGCGCTCGCCGCGATCCTCGTCACGGGCCGGATCCTGCTTGCCCATACGCGGCGCAGGCGTTCGCTGCTCGAGCTCGTTCCGGATCTGCCCACGTTCTCGCAGCTGCGCCTGCCGAGTTTCATCCGGTAAGCGCGGGACACCGAGCCGTTCGGACCTCGACGGCTGAAGAGCGGCTCGGTGTCCACTCTCAGCGTCGGCGACGCAGCGTGCGAATATCGCCGCGCCGCAGCGTCACCCCGTCCGCGTCGTAGCGCTCGAGCAGCAACTGCGCGGTGCGACGGCCGACCCCAAGGGCGTCGCGAAATGCAGCGAGGGTGATCGCGTCGAGAGAGGGAAGCAGCTCGAGGCCGCGGTCGTACAGCGCCGGCGACACCGCAAAACCGTCACCGACGCGCCGAATGCGACCCTCGTCCTCGAGGAACGCTGCCAGTTGCTTGTCGTCGACCTTTGCGATCTCCTCGTGTGCGAGCTGCGACTCGAGCTCGGCAGCTGCGTCGGCTCGCTCTCCGAGTGCTGCCGTCGCCCCGGGCAGGTACGCCTTCGCGCCGCGGCGTTCGACGTCGAGCAGGCCGAGGACCGACGGCGCCCACGGCTCGTTCGGCAGGAGCTCCGCGAGCGGCACTCCGGGATCGAGCGAGCTCGACGCCGCACGCGCCGCGAGCCGCTCGCGGACGCCCGCCTGCGTCTCGGCGAGCCATTCAGCCGAGAAGAAGTAGTCGCCGGACGAGCAGATCGACGACAGCCCCTGCGCGAGCTCGGCGGGAGAGAACAGTCCGCGTGCCCGCAGGTCGGAGGCGGTCACAGGCTCGTGCACGAGAGCGCCCACGATCTGCTCCGGCGTTCCGTGGTCGAGCGCTTCCAGTCGAGATCGCTCGAGCCGGCGTGTGGGCGCGGGATCGAGCACGATCCCGCCGCCGACGGTGGTGTCGGTCCGCAGAACGACGCGATCGCCGCGCGCTGCGACAACCCGCTCCTGCAGTCGAAGCTGCGCGTACTCACCGTCACGCACCACGCGCGCCGGCACGGCCTTCGTCCCCACGTGCACCGTCACCGCAGCGGGAATCTCCTGGATCGGCACGAGCCGAACGTCGAGCCGGTACGACACGGGGTAGTGGCCCGGCTCGACGAGCGCGTCGCCCCGCGCCAGGTCGCGGCGTTCGACCGTCGGCAGGTTCACGGCCACGCGCTGCCCCGCCTCGGCTCGGTCAACCGCCGTGTCGTGCACCTGCACCGAGCGGACCCGCACTGTCGAGCCCCGGGGCTCGACGCGCAGCGTGTCGCCCGCGGAGATCGATCCGGCCCAGAGCGTGCCGGTGGCGATCGTCCCGGCGCCCTGCAGCGTGAAGACACGGTCGACGTAGAGACGTGTCGCCGCCGTCGCGTCGCGCGTCTCGACCGGGACACGCGCGAGCGCCGCACGGAGCTCGTCGAGGCCGGCCCCGGTCTTTGCCGAGACGGCGACGACCTCGGCGCCAGGGACGAGCTCGCGCGCCTCGTCGAGCGCGAGCTCGAGCGTCTCGCCGTCGACGGCGTCGGCCTTCGTGACGGCGACGACGCCGCGGTCGACGCCGAGCAGTCGCAGCACGGCCAGATGCTCGAACGTCTGCGGCCGGGCTCCCTCCTGTGCATCGACGACGAGCAGGAAGAGATCGATCCCGGTCGCCCCCGCGATCATGGTGCGGACGAAACGCTCGTGACCCGGCACGTCGACGAGCGAGAGCTGACGCCCGTCAGGCAGCTCGAGCGGGGCGTAGCCCAGATCGATCGAGATGCCGCGTGCCTGCTCCTCGGGCAGCCGGTCGGTGTCCTTGCCGGTGAGCGCGCGCACGAGCCACGTCTTGCCATGGTCGATGTGGCCGGCGGTGCCGACCGTCAGCGGCATGCGCGAACCGCGGCGGCGACCTCGTCGACGTCGCCGTCCGCGAGGGTGCGGCAATCGAGCAAGAGGCGCCCGTCGCGGACGATGCCGATCACCGGCGGGTCGTTCCTGCGTAGCGGTTCCGAAAGCTCTTCGCCGACCGCACAGGCGAATGACGGCAGCTCCGTGAGCGGCAGCGCGCCGCCGCCGACGCGTGCGAGCGTCTCCTCCACGTCGCCGCCGACCGCGGCCGCCAGGCGCTCGGCGCGTGTCCGCACCGTGGCGGCGTCCTCGTGCAGCATCCGCAGGACGGGGATCTCGCGGACCGCGCGGTCGGGCTCGAGGTAGAGCAGCAGCGTGCCCTCGAGTGCGGCGAGCCCGAGCTTGTCGATGCGGAGCGCGCGGTGCAGAGGATGCCTGCGCAGTCTCTCGATCAGCGAGGCGCGGCCGACGACGATGCCTGCCTGCGGGCCCCCGAGCAGCTTGTCGCCGCTGAAACAGACGAGGTCGGCACCGGCCGTGAGCGCCCCTCTGACCGTCGGCTCGTCGGAGAGGTCGACGAGCGCGCCCGAGCCGAGGTCGTCGAGCAGCGGCACGTCGTGTCGCCGTGCGACTGCGGCCAGCTCGGGCACCGTCGGCTGCTCGGTGAAGCCGACGACGCGAAAGTTCGACTGGTGCACGCGCAGGAGCAGCGCCGTGTCGGCACCCACCGCGCGCTCGTAGTCGTCGGCGCGGGTCCGGTTCGTCGTGCCGACCTCGACGAGACGAGCGCCGGAGCGGGCGAGCACGTCCGGGATGCGGAAACCGTCGCCGATCTCGATCAGCTCGCCACGCGAGACGAGCACCTCGCGTCCTTCGGCGAGCGCCGCAAGCGCGAGCAGCATCGCCCCAGCGTTGTTGTTGACCACGATCGCAGCCTCGGCGCCGGTCAGGCGGCTCAGGATTCGGCCGACGTGATCCTGGCGCGATCCTCGTGCCCCGGCGGCGAGGTCGTACTCGAGATTCGAGTAGGCGCAGCCTGCCTCCTGCACGCGCTCGAGGGCGGCTCGCGGGAGTGGGGCCCGCCCGAGGTTCGTGTGCACGATCACCCCGGTCGCGTTCAGCACCCGCCGCAGCGCCGGCCGGCGCGCCGCCCTCAGCTCGTCCCGGACTCGCGCCGCGAGATCGCCTGGATCGGCGCCGGCGCGCAGTTCCTCGCGTGCCTGGGCGATCACGGTCCGGGCCGCGTCGACCGCGAGCGGATCATCAGCCGTGCGTGCGAGCTCGTCCACCGACGGCAGGTCTCTCAGCTCCACGGCATGCAGATTACGCCGAGAATCCGTCGGCCCGCCGAGCCCGTTGCTTCACTGTTGTAGGTGAAGCGGGGGGTCGTTCTCATCAGCATCGTCCTCGTAGCCGCCATCGGTGCCGCGGTTGTCCGCGCCCTGCAGTTCCACGGAGCCGCGAAGCCCGGCGTGCACGTGCTCGGCATCGACGTCGGCGGGGAGAGCAAGACGCGGATCGAGCAGCGCCTACGGGCCTGGTCGAGGGGGCCTGTCACCATCCGTGCGGCGGGCCGCTCCTACCATGTGCGCCGGGGCTGGTTGGTCGCGATCGACACACGTGCGACTGCGACGCGCGCGCTCGCCGCCGGCTCGTGGCCGTCGTTGCTGGTCTCGCACCGCGTCGATGTTCCCCCGGCCGTGGCGCCGTCCGGGTACGCCAGCAGCGTCCTGCAGCAGATCGCGCGCTCCAACCGCGCCCCGGTCGCCGCGAAGGTCTCGGTGCACGGAACGACGGTCACGACGACCCCGGCCCGGGACGGCCTGCGGCTCGATCGCGCGGCCCTGCTCCGCCGCCTCGCCCTCGACCGCCCTGTGCTGGCGGCCCCCTACGTCCGTTTGCGGCCGCCGGTCGGCGACGCTGCCGCCGAGGCAGCTGCGTCCGAGGCGCGGCAGCTGCTCGTTCGACCGGTGGAGATCGACTACCACGGCGCCCGCTTGGGCGCGCTCACCTCCGCACAGATCGCGCGTGCCGTTCGCATCGACGGAGCCACCGTCCGGCTCGACGGCAAACGGCTCGCGCAGGTGATCCGGCCGCGCCTCGGACGGTGGATCGTCCGGGCGCACAACGCGCAGTTCGTCGTTGCGCGCAGCCGGGTGCGCGTCGCGCCTTCGCGTCCCGGCCGGGATGTCGACGGGCGGCAGTTCGCCGCTGCGGTCACGAAGGCGGCGCACGGCAGCCATGTCGCGTATCTCCAGCTCGGCCCGCGTGCTCCCGACCTGACAACGGCGAAGGCGAAGGCCCTGGGGATCCGGCAGGAGCTCGTCTCATACACCACGCAGATGGGCGAGTCGTCGTCCAACCGCATCCACAACGTGCACCTGATGGCCGACTTCATCGACGGCACGATCGTCGCGCCCGGCGAGGTGTTCTCGTTCAACGACGTCGTTGGCCCGCGAACGGCGGAGCGCGGGTTCCTCGAGGGCCAGGAGATCATCGGATCGCTCGTGCTGCCCTCGATCGGCGGCGGAGTCTGTCAGACGGCGACGACGCTCTTCAACGATGCGTTCGAGATCGGGCTGCCGATTCTCGCGCGCACGAATCACAACCTCTACCTCGCGCACTATCCGATCGGCCGAGACGCGACTGTGGCCTGGGGCGGCCCCGACTTTCGCTTCAAGAACGACCTGAAGCATGCGATCCTGATCAAGACCTCGTATACGGATGCGACGCTGACGTTCACGTTCTACGGCACCTCGGAGCACCGCCGCGTCGTCTCGCACACGGGGGCGATGGTGAACTGGACGAGCCCGTCGATGAACTACGCGGTCGATCCGAATGCGCCGCGCGGTTCGGTCAAGGTCGTGGCGGGGACCGGCGAGAAGGGCTTCGACGTGACCGTCGATCGCACCGTGTATGCCGCAAATGGCAAGCGGCTGCGCCACGACACGTTCAAGTCGCACTACATCCCAGATAGTCCGACGACGGTCTACGGGCCCGGCAAGACTCCGGCCGGCCCCTACATCGTCATCCCGACGACGTTGTAGCCGGGTCGTCCGCGCAGCGCTGCTCGTAACCCGCGAGCACGTGCCGGACCGCGTCGTCCGGGTCGTCGGTCACGTGCAGCAGGTCGAGGTCGTCACGAGAGATCATCCCGTCGGCGAGCAGCTCGCCGTGAATCCAGTCGATCATCTCTCCCCAGTAGTCCGAGTCGTAGAGGACGACGGGAAAGTGACGGATCTTCCTCGTCTGGATCAGCGTCAGCGATTCGTACATCTCGTCGAGCGTCCCGAAGCCGCCGGGGAAGATGACGAAGCCCTCCGAGGGGCGGACGAAGCACACCTTGCGTGCATAGAAGTGGTTGAAGGTGTGCCGGATGTCGAGGTAGGGGTTCGAGCCCTGCTCGTGCGGCAGTTCGATGTTGAAGCCGACCGAGACTCCGCCGCCCTCCTGGGCGCCTCGATTTGCCCCTTCCATGACCCCCGGGCCGCCTCCGGTCACGACCGTCCAGCCCTGTTCGGCGAAGCGCCGGCCGACCGCCCGCGCGTCCTCGTAGGGCTTGCTTCCCTCTGGCACGCGCGCAGAGCCGAACAGGGCGACGGCCGGGCGCGGCACTTCGGCGACCTTTTCGAACCCCGCCCGCAGCTCTGCGGTGATCTTCGCGATCGACGCCTCGATGTCGTTCGCGGGGTGGTCGAGGATCTGCCGGTCGTCGTCCATGGCCTAGAGCCTGTGCTGGGTCACGTGCGATGCGGCCATGCCGAGCACGAGCATCAGCGCCGTCGCGAAGTAGAGGCCGTAGATGAAGTACGCCTTGTTCTGTCCGCCGCCCTGGCGCAGGAAGCGTGCCGAGCGCCAGACGGCTCCGCCGTCGAAGAACCCGAACGGGATCATGTTGAACAGGTTGAGGAAGAAGCCGAAATAGGCGAGCGCGAGCATCAGGTTCGAGCCCTGCGACTTGCCGATCAGATAGCAGACGAATGCCGCTGCGCCGCCGAGGATCGGTCCGGCGATCGCGACGCGCGCGGTCTGCCACGGATTGCCGCGCGTGTACTGCACATAAGCGCCGAGGAACGGGACGAACACCGGCAGCTTCGGGTGCAGGCCCTCGCGCTGTGCCTCGATGAAGTGGCCCGTCTCATGGACGAGAATCAGAAGCACGAGCCCGATCGCGAACTTCCAGCCCCAGATCAGCGCGTACGCCGCGACCGCGATGAAGATCGTCGAGAACTTGACGAGGACGAACGAGAACTTCGCGAGCGCGATCAACGCCCCGAGGATCGGCGCGAAGAGCTTCTTCAGTCGTCCGCGCCAGTCGGTGCCCTTCGGCTGGATCGGGTCGTAGCCGCGGTAGTCGAAGTCGGGATCGTCGGGGCCTGAGCCCAGATCTGTCATGAGCCCTGGCCGATCCACTGCTCGCCGCCCTCGTAGACCTCCTTCTTCCACAGCGGCACCCGTTCCTTCAACTCGTCGATCGCGTCCTTGCACGCTGCCAGCGCGGCCTGGCGGTGCGCGGCGGAGACGGCGATCACGACGGATGTCTCGCCGATCCCAACACGGCCGATCCGATGATGGATGGCGACAGCGCTCAGCTCGTAGCGGGCGTGCAGACCGTCGGCGATCTCCGCCATCACACGTTCGGCCATCCCCTCGTACGCCTCGTACTCGAGATAGGTGACGGTCCGGTCGCGGGAGTGGATGCGCGTCGTGCCGTTGAACGTCGCGATCGCACCCGCCTCATCGTCGCGCACCTCGTCGACGACACTCTCGAGTGAAAGCGGTGCTTCGCTGAGCACGAAGGCGCCACCGGAGACGGGTGGGATCAGCGCGACCTCGTCGCCGTCCGCCAATCCCTGGTCGCGCGTCGCGTACTCCTTGTTGACGGCGTAGAGCAGGCCGGTCGGCTCGTCACCCAGGCCGAGGGCGGGCCACACCTCGGCGACGGTGGAGACGTCGATCTCGCGCTGCGCCCAGCCGGCGCGTTCGCGGAGGCCGGCGAACAGGCGGACGCGGACAGTCACGCAGACAGGCTACGCGGAGACCGTGACGAGCTGCTGCCAGCCGCTCAGCGCTGCCGGCGATCGTCCCTGCATCCGAGAAGAGCTTCCCGTCGCCTCCGGGCGACCGGAGAGCAGCGCGACGGCAGCGAAGCTTGCGAGGCGAGCATACTTCGGGCCGTGGCGGCAACAGACGGGCGCGAGACCGAGAGCGGCATCGAGGTGAAGCCGGTCTACACGGCTGCCGACGCGACGACCCGCCTCGAGCTTCCCGGCGAGTACCCGTACACGCGCGGCCCCTACCGCGACATGTACCGCGGGCGGCCGTGGACGATCCGCCAGTACGCCGGCTTTGCGTCGGCGGAGGAGTCGAACGAGCGGTATCGCTACCTGCTCGCCCGCGGCCAGACGGGCCTCTCGATCGCCTTCGACCTGCCGACGCAGCTCGGCTACGACTCCGACGATCCACTCGCACAGGGGGAGGTCGGCCGCACCGGCGTCTCGATCGACTCGATCGCCGACATGGAGATCCTGCTGGCCGGCATTCCGCTGGCCGACGTGTCGACGTCGATGACGATCAACGCGCCGGCGGCGCTCCTGCTGCTCCTCTACGAGCTGGTCGCCGAGGAACAGGGCGTTCCGGGGACCGCGCTGCGCGGGACCGTGCAGAACGACATTCTGAAGGAGTACATCGCGCGTGGGAACTACATCTTCCCGCCGCGCCCGTCGATGCGATTGACGACGGATCTGTTCGCGTACTGCGCGGAACGCATCCCGTCCTGGAACACGATCTCGATCTCCGGCTACCACATCCGCGAGGCCGGCTCGACCGCGGTCCAGGAGCTGGCGTTCACGGTGGCGAATGGCATCGCCTACTGCGCGGCCGCGGTGGAGGCGGGGCTCTCGCCGGACGACTTCGGCGCGCGGCTCTCGTTCTTCTTCAACGCGCACAACGACTTCTTCCAGGAGGTCGCGAAGTTCCGAGCGGCGCGCCGTCTCTGGGCGCGCGTGATGCGCGAGCGGTTCGGCGCGACGAATCCGAAGGCGCTCGCGCTGCGCTTCCACGCTCAGACCGGCGGCTCGACGCTGACGGCGCAGCAGCCCGAGAACAACATCGTGCGTGTTGCGATCCAGGCACTGTCGGCGGTCGCTGGCGGCGCGCAGTCGCTGCACACGAACTCGTTCGACGAGGCGCTTGCGCTGCCCACCGAGCATGCAGCGACGATCGCGCTCCGGACGCAGCAGATCCTCGCCAACGAGGCGGGCACGACGGCGACCGCGGACCCGTTCGGCGGCTCGTTCTACGTGGAGGAGCTCACCGACGAGCTGGAGGCGCGCGCGTGGGAGCTGATCGAGCGGGTCGATGAGCTCGGCGGCGCAGTGAGCGCGGTCGAGCAGGGCTTCGTGCAGGGCGAGATCGAGGCCGCGGCGTACCGGTGGCAGCAGGACGTCGAATCGGGCGAGCGCGTGATCGTCGGCGTCAACGAGTTCGTGGCGGAGACGGAGCTGCCGATCCAGCTCCAGTCGATCGATCCCGCAGCCGAGAGCCGCCAGCGCGCGCGCACCGCAGCTCTGCGCACCGAACGCAACACAGACGACGCAACGAGGACGCTGGCAGCCGTGCGAGACGCCGCAAACGGAGCCGAGAACATCCTTGTCCCGATGCGCGCTGCTCTGCGTGCCCACTGCACGGTCGGTGAGATCTGCGGCGTGTTGCGCGAGGAGTGGGGCGAGCACGACCGCGAACGCGCGCCGCGCTGACGCCGTGCGGATCCTCCTCGTCTCCCAGATGTATCCGGGGCCGGACGACCCGGACCTCGGCGCCTTCGTCGCACAGGGGGAGCGTGCTTTGCGCGAGCGTGGCCACGAGGTCGAGCTGGCCGTGCTCGACCGCCGTGCGGGCGGGAAGGCGCGATTTCTCGAGCTGCGCAGGCGCGTGCGGCAGGCTGCCCGACCCGACGTCGTGTGGGCGCACTTCCTCGTCCCGGCCGGCCTGTTCGCCTCGGAGGTGGACGCGCCGCTCGTCGTGACCGCGCACGGGCGCGACGTGCGCAATATCGGAGAGGTGCCCGGTGTCGCGCTCCTGACCCGGCGCGTCGTCCGTCGCGCGGCGACCGTGGTCGCCGTGTCGGAGTACCTGCGGCGCGAGCTCGAGGAGCGCGTCCCGGAGGCGCGCGGGAAGACGGAGGTCGTCGACTCGGGCGTCGATCTCGAGCGGTTCCAGGCGGTGCCGGCCGCGGCCGAGCTCGCGTCCCCCGCGTTCGTGCACGTTGGCTCGCTGACCGAGCGGAAGAACGTGGTGCGTCTCGCGGATGCGTTCGCGGAGCTCGGACGGGGCTCGCTCACCTTCGTCGGCGACGGGCCCCTGCGCGCGCAGCTCGAGGGCCGCCCAGGCGTGCGCGTCGTCGGCCGTGTCGCACACGACGACGTGCCCGCGTGGCTCAGCGCGGCCGACGTCGTCTGCGGGCCTGCACTGATCGAGCCTTTCGGCCAGGCGCTGCTCGAGGGGATGGCCTGCGGTCGCAGCGTCGTCGCGACGCGCGTGGGGGGCCCGCCCGAGTTCGTGCCGGACGACGCCGGCGTGCTCGTCGACCCGCTGGACACAGCCGGCCTCGCGCGCGCCCTCGAGACCGCGGCTGCCCTGCCGTCGCCGAACGAGGCGGCCCGGCGCGCAGCCGCCGGCCATGACGTCAGGCGGCAGGCGGAACGGGTGGAGGAGATCCTCCAGCGAGCCGTTCGAGATCGGCCAGCCTGATCGCGATGAGCGGCCCGACGCTCTCCTCGAGGCCGTGCTCACGCGCGACCGCGAGCGCCTGCTCGTAGCTCTGGCGGATCTTCTCGGCCGAGACGCCCTGCTTGAGCCGGTTGTCCCCGGTCAGGAGCAGGTCGTGGATCTTCTGCCTGGCCTCGTCGGTGTCCATGAGAGAATCATGCTGGAGGCCGCGGCGGGTTGCGGCGGCACTCGGCGAAGCCGGGCGTTAGCTACCCTAGGGCCGCGATGCTGCCCTTCTTCGCCGTCCTCCAGGTCCTCTTCAGCATCTCGCTGATCGGCCTGATCCTGATGCACTCCGGGCGAGACGCAGGTCTCGGCGGCATGGGCTTCACACCCGCGTCGCAGGGCGGCACCCACATCGTCGAGCGCAACCTGACCCGTGTGACGGCCGTGATCGCGTTCCTGTTCTTCGTGAACTCGATCATCCTCTTCAGGCTGCTCAAGTAGCTCGACCCTCTAGACTCGATCGCATGCAGCTGGTGGGCCTGCACCACATCACGTGCGTGTGCTCCGACGCGCAGCAGACGCTCGATTTCTATCGCGACCGGGTCGGCTTCACGCTGGTCAAGAAGACCGTCAACTTCGACGATCCTCACAGCTATCACCTCTACTTCGGCGACGTGGTGGGGCGCCCCGGGACGCTGATCACCTTCTTCGAGTGGCCGCGCGCGTCGCCGGGCCGGCTCGGTCGCGGCACGCTCGAGTCGATCGGGCTGGCCTCGCCCAACGTGGCCGAGGAGACGGAGATCGACGATCCGGACGGCCTGCACCTACGGCTGTATCCCTCCGACGCTGCCGGCCTCCGCGACGTCGCCGTGATCGGCAACCCGGACCTGTACGCGGGGCTGTTCGATCCCGGCGCGCCGCTCACGTTCGCTGAGCCGGTCGAGGAAGCGGCGTTGATCGGCGCCGGGACGACGCATCACATCGCCTGGCGGACGCCCGACGCGACGGAGCAGAGGGCGTGGCTCGAGCGGCTGACCGAGGTCGGGCTCCGCCCGACGCCGGTGCAGGACCGCAAGTACTTCGAGTCGGTGTACTTCCGGATGCCCGACGGTGTGCTGATCGAGATCGCCACCGACGGTCCGGGATTCCTCGTCGACGAGCCGCTCGAGACGCTCGGTGAGGGCCTGTCGCTGCCACCCTGGCTCGAGCCGGACCGCGCGACGCTCGAGCGCGAGCTGACGCCGATCGATTGAGTCGCGGGTACAATCCCGCACTCACACGCGCTGGTGGCGGAATTGGTAGACGCGCTAGGTTGAGGGCCTAGTGGCCATTGCGGTCGTGGAGGTTCAAGTCCTCTCCAGCGCATCGAAAGCCGTCCCACGTGGGGCGGCTTTTTCTTTGCGCGCGTTGACGGCGTCCGCAGGAGTCTCTACCCTGATGGCGAACACACGTTCGTCCCCGTCAACGAATCCCAAGGAGCCCCAGTGCTCACGGCCCGCCAACAGGAGATCTGGAACTACCTCGTCGAGTACGTCGACCTGCACGGCTACCCGCCCACCGTGCGCGAGATCGGCGAGCAGGTCGGCCTTGCCTCGCCGTCGACCGTCCACGCGCATCTGGCGAACCTCGAGCGGGCCGGCCTGCTGAAGCGCGACCCGACGAAGCCGCGCGCGCTCGAGCTGATCGGCCGCGAGCGCCACGAGGTGGAACCGGCAGCCGCCGACGCCGCCGACGTCACGCGTCTGCCCGTCCTCGGCGAGATCGCCGCCGGCGGCCCGCTCCTCGCGGAGCAGAGCATCGAGGACTACGTGCCCATGCCCGCGTCGACGAAGGGCGATTTCATGGTGCGGGTCAAGGGCGAGTCGATGATCGATGCCGGCATCCTCGACGGCGACCTCGTGATCGTCCAGCGTGCGCAAGATGCACGCAACGGCGAGATCGTCGTCGCGCTCGCAGGTGACGACGAAGCGCTCGACGAGGCGACGGTGAAGACGTTCTACCGCGAGCAGGATCGCATCAGGCTCCAGCCCGAGAACTCGAGCATGGAGCCGATCTATGCGCCGATACGTGCAGATCATCGGCCGCGTCGTCGGGGTCTTTCGCGAGCTGTAGCCATGAACGTCGCGCCTCTGCATCGGACGCTCGACCAGGAGCTCGCCGCCCTGCTGCGCGGCGCGTCGCTCGAATGCCTCATCTGCGGCGAGTTCGTGATGCATGCGCGCGGCGGCGTGTTCTGCCCCGAATGCGGCAGCCAGCTTGCCGACGAGGGTGTGCTCGTGGCAGGCGCTACGATTCCAGCGCAGGCCGGGTGACTGCGGCCGGCCGTTTCGACGGCCGGTCGAGGAAAGTCCGGACACCGCAGGGCAGGACGCTGGCGCAAGCCAGGCGGCGAAAGCCGACGGAAAGTGGAACAGAAAGCAGACCGCCTTCGACGTGTCTCCGGAGACGCCGAAGGTAAGGGTGAAACGGTGGGGTAAGAGCCCACCAGCGTCGCGGCGACGCGACGGCTTGCCAAACCCCGTCCGGTGCAAGGCGAACAGGGCCCGCCATAGGCTGCCCGCCGAAGGGCCCGGGTAGCTGCCAAGAGGGATGGTCATCCAAGACAGAATCCGGCTTACAGGCCTGCTACGGAAAAAGCCCCGTTTCCCACGGGGCTTTTTCTAACGCCTGATCGACCCGCCGGTCAGGCCGGGACGCCGATCCTCAGGTCCGGGGCGGGCGCGCCGAGTTGCCGGGCGAGCGCGAGCGTGTCCCAGACGTGCCAGAGGTCGGTGAGCCGGCCCGCCGCGTCGTAGTGGAAGAAATGCATGTGAGGAACGTCGATGCGCGCGCCGTTCACCGCGAGCGACGCCATCGGCCCCATGTGAAGCGGCCCCTGGTGCGTGCCGGTCATGCGCGAGCGGCAGGCGACCGTGTCGCCCTCGCCGATCAGCTCCTGTACATCGAAGTGGAGGTCGGGAAACGCGCTGCGCAGGGCCGAGATCACGTGCCTGAGGTGCGCTGTGACCTCTGTCCCCACCGGCTCCTGATGGTCGACCGCGTCCGGCGCGACCGCCTCGTCGACGTAGTCGAGATCCCCTTCGTTGAACATGCGCTCGAACCCCTCGAGTGTCCTGGCCTTCAGCTGGTCGCCTGTCATCACGTCTCCTTAGAATGGTATTCCAATGAATGGAAAGGTATACTAATGACCATGCCGCCCGTCAAGACGAGGAAGCAGCTCGCGGCCGCGGAGACGCAGCGGGCGATCGTCGAGGCCGCGACGCGGCTCTTCCTCGAGCGCGGCTATCACGCGACTTCGATCGGTCGGATCGCGGCCGAGGCCGGAGTCGCCGTCCAGACGATCTACAACGCGATCGGCTCCAAGCGCGACGTCCTTTCCCGCGTGCTCGATTTCGCCGCGGCGGGTGAGCGCGCGCCGGTGCCGGTGCCGCAGTTCATGCGGGAACAGGCTGAGGCCGAGAGCGACCCGCGGCGCGTGATCGCACAACTCGTCACCTTCTGGCGCGGAGCACTGCCACGTACGGCGCCGGTCTTCCGCATCATCCGTGAAGCTGCGGCGGCCGATTCCGAGGTCGCCGCGCTCGAGCGCGCGCGCGCCGCTCAACGGCTGTACAACTATCGGCACGCAGCGACCCTGATCTCCGATCGGGGGGCGCTGCGAGGCGGTGTCACGATCGACCAGGCCGCGGCCTCGATCTTCGCGGTCGGTCACTCCGAGATCTACCGGGCGCTCGTCCTCGAGGGCGACTGGAACGACGACGACTGGGCGGGCTGGGCCGAGGCGACGCTCGAGAGCGTCTTGCTCGCCTCGTAGGCCGGTGCTCGATCAGCGCTGCGAGGCGGCGCGGGACAGCCGGGCCCGATTCGAAGGCCGGCGGCGCAGGGCGAGCAGCGCCGCGGCGAGGGGTGCGAGCACTGCGATTCCGAAGAGGGCCACGGCCGTCCCGCCGATGAGCAAGGAGGCGATTCCGATCGACAGGCCGAGCAGGAGATTCCTCATGGCTGGGTCATCGGTCAGGGGCGCCCGCGCTTGAGCGCCGACCGCCCGTGCATGATTCGTGCCCACGGCTACAGTCCCTGGTTCAAGGGGGCGTCAGGGGGTGGAGGTGTTTCGGGACAACTGGCGGTCGCTCTCGTTCTGGCGTTGGTGGTGGAGCAACTCGTTGTCCACGGAAGTGAAGGTCCCGCTGGCGTTCGTGATCGTCGCACTGCTGCTCGTCGCCGGTTACTTCGCAGCCAACCAGATGAGCGGCGCGAGCGCCGCGACCGACTCGAGCACCTACGTGCAGACGACGGTTCGCAAGGTCGTGACGGTCCGACAGCACGGGAAGCTCGTCGTGAAACGCGTGCCGGTCGTCGTGCGGCGGAACGTCGTCCATTCGCAGACCTCGTATCAAACGGTGATCGACAAGCAGGTCGTCACCACGCCCGGCGGAGTGCGGGTCCATCGCGTCGTACAGAAGGTGCCCCAGTTCGTTCCGGTGGAGCGCGTCGTGAATGTCACCGTCGACCACACCCAGACGGTCGTCCAGCCGGTCACGTCGATCGAGACGACCACCGTCACCCTCCCGGCCCAGACCATCACCCAAACCGTGACCGTTCCCGTCGTCTCGACAGTCACGGTCACCGTGCCCGCGACTCCATAAGCACGGCGGACGACTGCTGATGCGGAGGTTGGCGCGGGTCCTCGGCGCGGTGCTCGTCACCGTCGGCGTGCTCACCCTGGTCTGGGTAGTGGTCGTCTGGCAGTGGCAGGATCCCTTCACCGCGCTCTACACGCATTTCGAGCAGGCACGGCTCTCCCACACGTACGAGCGGCGAGCCGCAGAGTTTCATCCGCACCTCGCCCGCGCCGACCTCGCCTCGTCGCAGCGCCGCATCGCCGCCGACGCGCGCATCTATGCGCGCACGCTGAAGACCGGTGACCCGGTCGGACGGCTGCGCATCGGTCGCATCGGGCTGAACATGGTGGTCGTCCAGGGCACGGACCACTCGACCCTGAAACGCGGGCCAGGTCACTACATCGGCTCGGCGTTACCCGGGCAGGGCCATCTCATCTACATCGCCGGGCATCGCACCACGTACCTGGCGCCGTTCGCCGACATCAACGACATCCGGATCGGCGACTACGTCACCTTCGAAGTGCCCTACGGTGTCTTCACCTACCGTGTGATCCGGCACTACGTCGTCCCCGCGACGGCACTCTCGGTGCTTCGCGACCACGGCTCGGAGATCCTTCGTCTCCAGGCCTGTCATCCCCGCTTCTTCGCGACGCACCGCTACATCGTCGATGCGAAGCTCGTGTCGGCGATGCCGACGAAGACGGCTACGCCGTAACGACGATCGGAGTGCCTGCAGGGGCGAGGCGGAACAGCCGCCGCATGACGCTGTTCGCGACCCTGATGCATCCGTGCGACGCCGCGCGCCCGATCGACCACGGCTCGTTCGTGCCGTGAATCCCGATCGGGCCATCTTCGACCCACACGTGCTGGAGCACGTTCGAATGCGCTGAGATGCCGAGCGCAGCGGGACCGAACGGCCCTCGCGCGTCGGGGAGCTCGTAGCGCTCGTTGACGAAGTAGCGGCCACTCGGGGTCGGGGTCGCCGAGGCGCCGACCGCGACCGGCGTCTGTAGTGCCAGGCTGCCCGACCGATACAACCGCAGACGCCGCTCCGACAGATCGACGACGATCCTGGAGCGAACCCGATACGTCCGAACGGCCCACGCCCGCACCCATCCTGCGGTGCCGTTCGGGACGACCGCCAGCTGCACGCGGTACCAGTCGGGCGCGCAGCGAGGGCTCAGGTGCACGCCGATCACTCCGACCACCTCGGGCAGGCCGTTCACGTCGCGGCGGCCGAGGCGCGTGATGATGCTCGCTCGCCCGCTGGGCGCCCGTCGAATCACCGCGGTCTGGGTGACGAGTGCTGCGTATGCCGTGCGATTCGATCCGACAGGAGTCGTCTCCTGGTCGCAACGGGCCGGAGCGGCGGCGAGCCGGTTGGAGACGCGGACGCTCGCCGTCACATGCGGGCCGAGCCCGGCCGGATACGCGACCTGGCGTGAGTTCTCCGAGAGCTTGGGCTGCCCCGCGCTGCCCCAGCGTCCGGCGAAGCCGAACGCGGCGACGGCGAGCGCAAGACCGAGCGCGCAGCACAGCCATCTCATGCGCGAATCGTACGTTCTCGGCAAAGACCGCTCAACCTACGCCAATCTCACTTGTTTGGGGGATGCCACGGCCCAGGGGGAGGACGATGATTTCAACGTTCTCCGACGTTTTTTTGGAGGTCTGCGGCCCGTGACGAAAACCTGCGAATGTGGCGCTCTGGTTGCGTCGTACGAGCGCCTGACGGCGCTCTACCATGACCTCCTCGGACAGGAGAGCCTGGCCGCATTGCTGGAGCGTGCAGCCGAGGCGGTCGTCGAGCTCGTGCCGTGTTCGTCGCTTCTGATCGCCGAGGCCGACATCGAACAGCAGGTCATCGTCCCGCTCGTGGTACGAGGGGCGTGGCAGGAGGAGACGCTCCAGATGCGCCCGCGTTTCGGCGAAGGCCTCATCGGCTGGGCTGCTGCGAATGGGCGGCCGGTGCTGGCCAACGAGGCGCATCTCGACGCACGGGCCGGTCAGGTGGTCGGAACGCCGGACGACGAGCCCGAGGCCGTGATGTGCTTCCCGCTGATCTCAGGCGGCGCCGTGGTGGGCGCCTTCAGCCTCTATCGCGAGGGTGAGGGGCAGTTCTTCAGCGACGCAGAATTCGAGATGGCGCAGCGCTTCGCAGACGCGATGACGCTCGCGCTTGCGAATGCGAAGGCGCGCGAGCAGCTCCTGTACCTCGCGAGGAACGACTATCTCACCGGCTGTCTGAACCGGCGCGGCTTTCATCAGGAGCTGCAGGTGCTTGCGAGCTCGTTGGTCTCGAACTCGCTCGTGCTCCTTCTCATCGATCTCGACGACTTCAAGAACGTCAACGACCTGCATGGGCATGCCACGGGCGACCAGCTTCTACGTCAGGTCGCCGACCAGCTTCGGTCCACTGCGCCGGAAGGATCGGTAGTGGCACGTCTCGGAGGCGATGAGTTCGCGATTCTCTTCGCTCCGACATCGACGACCGACACCGCCGCCGTTGCAGCTTCGGTGAAGCACACACTCGATCCGCTCACGTTCGTCTCGGCCGGCAAGGCGATCTCGGTGACGGGGAGCGTTGGTTTGGCCGAGGAGGCCGTTGGCAATACGTCACTCGAGGAACGCTTGCTGAGGATCGCGGACGAGTCGATGTACCGCGAGAAGAATGTCGAGCCGATCGGCCTGCCGGGGCGCCGGGCACTTCGCGATCAGACCATCCATGAGACCGGCTAGCGAACAGTTGACACCCCGTGTCCGGACGACCGCGGTTCGCGGGCTGCAGGTCGCCGTCCTCGTGCTTGCGCTCCTGGTGTGCGCCGTCCCGGCAGCGTCGGCCAAGAACAAGGTCACGCTCGATTCGTTCGAGACCGCCGTTTTCCAGAAGCTGAACCAGACACGCGTCAATCATGGTCTCGCCCCTCTGCGCCTGAGCACGCGCTTGACGACCGCCTCGAACGCGCACAGCGTCGAGATGGCGACCGACGGATACTTCGACCACAGTTCGCGGGACGGCACGCCGTTCTGGAAGCGTGTCGATCAGTGGTACGGCTCGAGCGGCTATCGGTTCTGGTCGGTCGGCGAGAACCTCCTCTGGGCGTCGCCGAGTCTCACACCCGACCGGGCAATCGGCATGTGGATGGCCTCGCCCGAGCACCGCGCGAACATCCTCAACGCGCAGTGGCGTGAGATCGGCATCGCAGCGGTGCATCTGAACAACGCGCCCGGCGTGTATCGCGGGCTGCCCGTGACCGTCATCACGACGGACTTCGGCGCCCGTCGCTGACTCGGCGCTGGGCCGCCCCGGCTCAGACCGCTCGGATGAGCGCCTGCACGCAGAGCGGATCGAACTGGCTGCCCGAGCACTTGTTCAACTCGCGCACTGCCGCCTGCTTGTCGACGCGCTTCCGGTAGGGCCGTTCCTCGCGCATCGCCAGGTACGCGTCGGCGACGGCGACGACGCGTGCCGCCAGCGGAATGTCGGCACCCGCGAGCCCGGCGGGATAGCCGGAGCCGTCCCAGCGCTCGTGATGGGCGCGGACGACCTGGGCGACCCCGGGCTCCACCGAGCTGGCGATGATCTGCTCTCCCTCCACCGGGTGGCGCTCGATCTTGCGGCGCTCGGCGCGGGTCAACGGCCCCGGCTTCGAGAGAATGCTGTCGTCCACGCGCAACTTTCCGACATCGTGGAGGAGCGCTCCCTTGGCGATCGTCTGCCGGACATCGGCCCCGACGGCGAGCTGATCGGCGATCAGCAGAGAGCACTCGGCGACCGCGATCGCATGTTCGTCCGGGTAGCCGATCGTCCCCGTGCACCTCGCCACCAGGTGACGGCTCTCGTCGATCGGAAGGTCGTTCGACTCCGATCCCGTGTCCCTGAGCGTCGTTGCCACGCATCCCCCTTTCGGGGGATGGAGATTTCTTCCTCCATCGGTGGCTTCGACTAGATTCAGTCCATTACGCGCCAAGAGGGGAGTGGGGAGGGAGAGACTGAAACCCGCACTGCGGCGGTCAAGTCGACCACCCTCAGGACGGCCGGCCCCTCGGTCGTGGTGGCCGCGCTGCTCCTCGGGCTCTCGATCGCGGCCGCGTCCTGGGCCGTCGAGGCCGCTCTGCTCAGCCGCGCGCACTCCAACCGGGTCGACGACGTCCGCAACACCCTGCGTGGCGCGCACGACCTGATCAGCGTTCGCCAGCAGGCGGCCTCGCGGCGGGCGGCGAGCCTCGCGGCCCGGAGCGAGGTCCTGTCCGCGTTCGTCAGGCGAGACGCGACCGCGCTCCGTGCGATTGCGGCCGGCGACCCGGATGTCGGGTTCATCCTGTGGAACGGCCGGACGATCGGCCAGTCGGCGATCGACCTGCCGCACGCGGCCATCACGCTCTTCAGCGGCAGACGGAAAGCCGGGCAGGTCGTCGTCGCCGCGCGGCCCGACGTGCCGCTGCTCGAGGCAGCGCGGAAGCAGTCACCCGCGACCGGCCTGTTCACCACGGTCCGCGGCCGCCTCGCGGCCGCCTCCCCGTCGCTCGGTGCACGTGCAGTTGCGAGCGTGCTCGCGCACGACCTCACCGGCAGCACGGTCCTGAGCAAGAACGCTCATGCCGCGACGATCCTCTACGCCTACCGGGCGCGCTGGGGGATCCCGCTGCGCTGGTTGTGGCCGGTCCTGCTCGGGCTGGTCGCAGCCGTGGTCGCGTTCCGGGTGATCGGGAAACGTGAGGTGCGCCGCCGCGCCGAGCCCCTCCCGACCACGGTCCGTGACGCCGTCGCGCTCGTCGGCGAGACGCTGGCAGCGACGCACAACCCCGACGCGCTGCTCCCGGTCATCCTGCAGGCTTCGGTCGAGGCGACCGGCGCTGCCGGTGGGACGATTACTGCCGACGGGGTTCAACTCGCGGCCCGCGGCAGCACGGATGCGGAGGCGGCGGGAAAGCTGGAGGTCCCCCTCGAGGTCTCGGAGGGCCGGCCCGCGGTGATGACGCTGTACCCCGCACCCGCGGGCTTCGGGCCCGAGGCGGAGGACGCCGCAGCCTGGATCGCGGCTCAGGCGCTGATCGCGCTCGAGAATGCGCGCCTGCACGGCCAGGTGCAGCGGCAAGCGGTGACGGACGAGTTGACGGGCCTCGCCAATCGCCGCAGCTTTCTCGCCCGGCTCGACGCAGAGGTCGTCCGCTCTCGCCGCAGTGGATCGCCGCTCGGGATCGTCCTTGCGGATCTCGACGACTTCAAGCGCGTCAACGACACTTACGGCCACGCGGCCGGGGACACGGCGCTGCGGAGCTTCGCGGCGATCGTGCACTCCAGTTCGCGTGACGTCGACCTCCCGGTGAGGCTCGGCGGCGAGGAGTTCGCGGTGCTTCTGCCCGACACCGATCTCGACGGCGCTGCGCAACTCGCGGAACGCATTCGCGAGTCGCTCGAAGTCACGTCGATCGACTATGAGGGCGCCAGTATCTCGCTGACCGCGAGCTTCGGCGTGTCGTGCTTCCCCTCGACTGCGAGTGCCGAGGATCTCCTTGCCGATGCGGACAGGCGTCTCTACGACGCGAAGCGTCGCGGGAAGAACACCGTCGTTGCCTCTAACGGTCAAGGACCGGTCCCGCTGGGCTGAAGGCCCGTCACGCTGGGCCGGAGCGGGAGAGCCACCGCGCGGCCAGGAGATATCCCAGGACGACCCCGAGCGTGTTGAGCAGCACGTCGTCGACCGACGTCGTTCGCCCCGGAATGCCCAGCTGCGCCAGTTCGATCGCAAACGACAGCGCCAGCCCCCGAGCGGCTGCCGGGCCGAGCTCGACTCCCCGCGCACGCAGGACCGCGCCGAGCGGAGCGAAGAGCACGATGTTTCCGATCACGCCGAGCAGCCGGAGGAGATTCAGCGTCGGGTCGAAGGCGGCGAGGACATCTTGCAAGGGGCGAAGATGAACTTCGTGCTGCCCGTACGCGGGTGTGAGCGTGACGAGGAGGATGAGCGCGATCGACGCAACCAACGCCGCGTTGGAGGCAGGAAATCGTCGAGGGTCGAGGTGACTCATCGTTTACCCTGGCGCGGTGGCCCGGTCCTTTGAACAGCGCGACGCGCCGCGGCTCGGGGTCTACATCGATTATCGCTTTCGCCGAACAGATCGAGGTGTGTCCGGCGAGCGCGCATTCGTCCTCTTCCTCTTCGCGCTCGAGCCGCATGTCGGATCGCTCACCCTGATCGGTCGTTTCGATCCGTCGTCCGAGCCCTACCCCTACGTGCTGCCGGCCTCCGTCGGCCTGGTGGAGCTTCCGTTCTACGCCAGCCTTGCGCATCCCAGAGCTGCGGCCGGAGGGCTCCTGCGTGGCGCGGTCACGGCCTGGCGGGCGCTCGATCACCTCGATGTGCTCTGGGCGCTCGGCCCGAACCCGATGTCGATCGTGATCGCCACGATGGGGCTCTTGCGCGGGAAGCGGGTCGTCCTCGGCGTTCGTCAGGACAGCCGCGCGTACGTGCGTCGGCGCCATCCGGACCGGCGCGCCTTCTGGCTGGCGGCCGACATCATGCAGGCCGCGTTCAGAGCGCTCGCGCGCCGCTGCCCGATCGCGGTCGTCGGGGCCGACCTCGCAGCGCAGTTCCCCGACGCACGCGACGTGCAGCCGTTCCACGTCTCGCTCGTTGCCGAGGCCGACGTCCGGTCGGACGGCCTGCCGGAGCGGGCGGTGTTCGGCCGCAGCCTTCTCACCGTCGGTCGCCTCGACGCCGAGAAGAACCCGCTCCTGCTTGCCGAGGCGATGGCCCAGCTGGCCGCGGACGGAGACCTGCAGCCACCCTGGCGCCTCGACGTGTACGGAGAGGGCCCGCTCGAGGCCGAGCTCGCCCGCAGGATCGCGGAGCTCGGTCTGCAGGACGTGGTCACGCTGCGCGGCTACGTCGGAATCGACGCGGGGCTTCGTGACGCCTACGACCGCGCCGACGCCTTTCTGCACGTCTCGTGGACGGAAGGTGTGCCCCAGGTGCTGATCGAGGCCTTCGCGGCGCGACTGCCCACGGTGGCCACCGACGTCGGGGGAGTCGGTGCACTGGCCGGCGCTGCCGCGCTTCTCGTCGCACCGGGCGACGCGCACGCTGTCGCCGGCGCGCTGCGAAGACTGGGTGAGGACGAAGGGCTGCGCACCAGGTTGGTCGAAGCTGGAACGGTGATCGCGCACGCGCACACGACGGAGGCCGAGGCCGGCGCCCTCGCGGCGTTCCTGACCGGTGCGCCCGCGTGACCGTCGATGTGAGCGTGCTGACCCCGGTGCTCAACGAGGAGCGCCACATCGAGGAGGCCGTTGCGACGATGCGGAGCCAGCGGTTCGAGGGCGAGCTCGAGTTCATCTTCGCCGACGGCGGCTCGTCGGATCGAACGCGCGCCATTCTCGAGGACCTCGCCCGCACCGAGCCGAGGATCCGGGTCCTCGACAACCCGGCCCGGCAAACAGCCTCGGGCCTGAACGTCGCTCTGCGTGCCGCCCGTGGGAGCATCGTTGCGCGGATGGATGCGCACACGCTGTACCCACCGGACTACCTCGCGGTTGGCGTCGAACGTGTGCGCCGGGGTGACGGTGTCGTCTGGGCCAGCGGGCCGCAGGTCCCGCACGGTGTCGATCCCGGCTCGCGCGCTGTCGCGCTGGCCCTCGGTTCACGGCTCGGGACGGGCGGCGCGAGCTTCCGGCATGCGACCGGGCAGGAGATCGAGGCCTCCACGGGCTTCACCGGCGTGCTGGACCGGAGCTTTCTCGAGCGCGTCGGCGGCTGGGACGAAGGTTGGCCGGTCAATCAGGATTCCGAGCTCGGAGCGCGGGTCGCCGCCGCGGGCGGCCGGATGGTCGTCGTGCCGGAGATGGCGGCTCAGTACATCCCGCGCTCGAGCGTGCGGGCGTTGATGCGCCAGTACCGCCGCTACGGCTACTACAGGGCAAAGACGAGCCGGGCTCATCCGGAAAGCATGCGCGTCACTCACCTCATCCCTCCGGCGATCGTGCTGCTGCTCGCGGTTGCTGCCGTCGGCCCACGCGCTGCGCAGACTCCGGCGCGCATCGGCGCGGCGGCCTACGGCACCGCCATCGCAGCGGCGACGGGCGCCGCCGCCGCCACGGACGGGCCTGCTGCGGCGGTCCGGCTGCCCGTGGTCTTCGCCGCCATGCATCTGGCCTGGGGCACCGGGTTCCTCGGCGGCTGCCTGCGGTGGGGGCCGCCGCTCGCCGCGCTGCGGCGAGTCGCGGGCATGCCAAAGCGCCGTCGCCTCTAGGCGAACGGCGCTTTGGCGAGGGCGTACTCGACTAGGAGATCTCGTGCTTGCGCGCAATGCGGGTCAGCGCGAAACCGAGCGCGACCAGCAAGAGCGCGAGCAGAGTGATCCCGACCAGATTGAAGCCGGTGAACGGCAGCGTTGCGCCGCCGTGTGTCGTGGTTGCCGGGTGTGAGCTCACGACTGATCCGACGGGCCCGCCGGCCTTGCCGCCGTAACCGCTCACGACGGTCGAACCGCCCGCGGACGCAGACCCGACGACCGCCAGTGCGATCAACCCCATCGAAAATGCAGTGAACCGCCGCATCAAACCTTCCCCTCCCGCTGACTCAATGGCTCCGCTGTGCTTGCCGCAGCATACGGATTGCTTCGGGATCTTAGCTGCCTATGTGGACAGTTGTTCCCGCTCCCTAAGTCTGGGACGGCCCTCGCCCGTGTCAATGGGCCTTTCGGCTAGGTCTGAGCCGAGGATCGAGTGCTTCGAGCCGGTTCCGCACTGCGGTGTTGAGGGCATCGAGCCTGAGCGGCGAGTGCCTGCGGATCGAGGTGAGGACGTCTCCGATGAGCGGCTCGGACGGATTGAGTCGCGAGGCTTCAGTCGCGGCCCGCTGCGCGCCACTCCACTGGCGTTGGTGCGAGAGGGCGACCGCGAGCTGCAGCTGTGAGAACCAGTTGCGGTGGTCGCGGGCGATGGCCCGCTGCGCACTGGCTTTCATCCGGGCGACGTCCCCGAGTTGAGCTGCAATCGTCATCTTCGTCAGGTCAGGCGTATCGGAGAGGGGGTTCAGCGCGGCCGCCTGGTCGAGCAGCGAGTAGGCGAGCGAGGGATCGCCCCGCCACACCGCGGCGGCCCGCTCGGTCTGGCGGGCAGCGAGCCAGGGTGGGACGAAGGATGCGGCGATCACGGCTGTTGCGCCGATCACCGCCAGCCGGAGCGAGCGAGGGCCTGCCGACGCGTAGGGGCGCGAGACGGCGAGCCCCAGCAAGATGAACGCGGCCCCGGCGAGTGCCGGAAACTCCCACAGCCAGTCCACGGAGCCGTGGATCAGCCAGTACGCGAAGGCCGTCGCGCACCCTGCGACGAGCGCGGAAGAGCTCGCGCGAGCGCGCCGCGTTCGTGCAACAGCAACTCCGGCCAACGAGACGAACAGGAGAAAGACCAGGCTGCCGATCGCCCCCGTCTGTGAAAGCACGCTCATCTCGAGGCTGTGCGGGTACTGCGGCTGCTCCCCGGAGCGGCGATGTTGCAGGTACCCCTCGCTGAAGTTGTCGGCCCCGACGCCCAGCAGCGGGTGGCGCTTCGCCATTCCCAGTGCGACGCGCCAGAAGTCGTACCGGTTGCTGCCGAGGTTTCCCAGCAAGCGGGTCCCTCCGACGCCGCCGCTCTCCTCTGGCACGCGGAACGACGTCCAGGCGCTCCGGGCGGCCGCGCGGGGATCGTGCGTGCCGGCCAGGCCGATCACTGCTGCGACGACGAGAGCGAGCGCGGCGATCCGGACGTACCGGTACCACGAAGGGAGCGTGAACTCGAACCGTTGCTCCGCCAGGGCGATCGCAGCGCCGATGAGCGCTGCGAACACCCCCGCGAGAATCGCCGCGACGGCAGCTCGGTCGGCGGCGTGGGTCTCCGCGGCGAGACCGGCGGCCGAGTAAGGCTTGGACAGCGTGTGGATGAAGTAGGCCGTCGGAGCCAGCGCGACGATCAGGGCGAGCGAGGTTCGAAGACGGTTTCGCGACAGCACCAGAAGGACGACGACCACGACGGGGAAGGCGTAGAGCGCCCCGCGCGATTCGGGCACGAACGCGACGGCCGCCAGGCTGGCCGCACAACCGAGCGCGAAAGCGCGAAAGAGGACAGCCCGGTTGCGATCGGCTGCCAGTGAGACGGCCGGCCAGAACGGAATGAGAAACAGCGCCGCGGTCGCGTTGGCATAGCCGGTCGGGAGTGCGAGACGACCGAACAGGAACGCCGTTCCCGGGCTCTGCGCCGCAGAGTGCAGCGTCCAGACCCCGATCACCGTCAGCCCGGCGATCAGGAACAGCGCGAGCAGATGCTTCGCACGTTCCGTGGATCGCCAGCCGGCGAACATCAGGAAGATGAACCCGTAGGTGAACGTGCGGTTCGCGCTGTCCCAGGCGGCGCCTTTCGAGCTCGCCCAGAGGATCGACGCCAGTTCGACCAGCGCGAATGCAAAGACGCTGCCGACGGCTGCTGTCTGGACGTCCCAGCCGACGTGCAGCGACCTGCCGAGGATCTGCGCGATCAGCAGGCCGCCGACGAGGACGCCGGCCGGATACCACGAAGTGGTCGGATAGCCGCCGTCGCGGAAGGCCCAGACGAGAGTGATCGCTACGGTTGCGGTTGGCGCAACGTGCGGAAGAAGCGTCGCTAACTGCGCCTTGCGTGTCTGGATCGGCACGCGCACAATGCGGCTAGTTCGGACCCTGCGGGCGGCACCGCACGGAAACAGTGTTGATCACCGAGGAGGGGACGACTGCGGACGTGGCTACGGAACTACCAAAGCGAGCTCGCATCGTCAGTGTGCCCCAGGTCGTCCCGGCGGCACCTGCCGCCGACGTGGTGGCACGGACACGCCGGCGCCGCATCGTTTCCGTAGGCGAGGGGCTCCTCGTCTGGCTGGTTCTCCTACTCGACATCGCCTATTCCGAGCCCTGGTGGACCGCCCTCCTGAGCTCGGTGCTGCTCGCGGCGGTGTGGGTCTTCTCCGTCCGATCGTTTCGCCGCCATCTCGCGCATCTGGAGGTGATCGGCGGCTTCGTCGTCGACCTGCTGGCCGCCACCGGCGCCACGATCGTGCTCGTCGGCGTCACGAGCGCCTGGGCGTTCGGTGTCACCGAGGTGTTGACGGTGGGGGCGACGGCCCTGGCGGTGACGACCCTCTGGAACTGGATCGGCTCCCGGTTCTCGGCCGACGACCGCACCGTCCTCGTCGTCGGAGGGCGGCGGGACGGTGTGGGCGATCTGCTCCACGCGCTGCGCGTCGACCACGCGGTGCACTTCATTCCGATCGGGGTCGTCGTGGAGGATCCGTCGGAGCGGCCGTTCGGAGACGTTCCCGTGCTCGGGACGGTCTCCGACCTGCAGCGTGCGGTCGAAGAGCACCGCCCCGACCTGATCGTCGTCGGTGTCCAGCGAAATCGTCCGGAGGTCTTCTCTGCACTGCTCGAGGTTGCCGGAGCCGGCTTCCGGGTCGTGGGACTGCCCGAGTTCTACGAGCACGTTTTCGGCCGCCTGCCGGTCCGTCAGCTCACCTCGGCGTGGTTCATGAGTGTCCTGCACCTGTACCAGCGGCCCTACGGCGCGTTTTCGAAACGCGCCTTCGACATCGTGATCGCGACCTTGATCCTGGTCGTCTTCCTGCCTCTCTTCCCGCTGCTCTTCCTGATGATCCTGATCACGCCGGGCAGCGCGATCTACCGCCAGAACAGGATCGGGGCGAACGGGCATCCGTTCACGATTCTCAAGTTCCGGACGATGTCCCAGCACGCCGAACGAGACGGTGTGCCTCTCTGGGCTGCGGATCGCGACGCTCGAGTCACTGCGATCGGGCGCGTCCTTCGCCGCTCCCGGCTCGACGAGCTGCCGCAGATCTGGAACGTGCTCCGCGGCGACATGTCGATCGTCGGCCCGCGGCCCGAGCGGCCGGAGTTCGTCGCGATGCTCGAGACCGAAGTCCCGTTCTGGTCGCGCAGGGATCTGCTGAAGCCCGGCATCACGGGCTGGGCACAGGTTCGAGGCGGGTATGCCTCCGACGCGCTGGAGACCGAGGAGAAGCTGGCCTACGACCTCTGGTATCTGCGTCACTGCAGCTTGCTCGTGGACACGGTCATCTGCATGTTGACGCTTCCGCGCATCCTCTCGGGCCGGGGCGCGCGCTAGGCCGAAGCCGCTCAGCGCTGCCGAGCCGCCGGCGCGCGTCGGCTTCTTGAACTCGAGCGCCACCGGCATCGTCGATCCGTGGACGGCTTCCTTCGCGGACTCGCGCACCGTCACGATCAGGCCGGTTGCGGAGACGACGTGCTGCGAGAGGGACTCCTGCAGGCTGTCGAACCGCTCACGCCGGGTGTAGCCGATCCGAACGGCGATGAGGATCATGTCTGCGGCTGCTGCGAGGATCAGCGGGTCGGAGACGTCGGCCGGCGCGGAATCCACGACGACGACGTCCGCCTGGTCGCGCAGCGCATCGAACGTCTGCGCGACGCGCTCCGGGTCCAACTCGTCGATCTGGCTGAGGTCCTTGAGCGTGGGAAGCACGAGCCGCAGGTTGGCGTAGCCGGGCGCGTCTCGAGTGACCTTGCGGAAGTTCCGCTCGATGAACGTGGACCTGAATCCGTCTCTCGGCGGCGCAACGCCGAAGAAGCTGGCGATCATCGGTCTCCGGAAGTCACCGTCGACGAGCAGCACGCGCGAGTTCTGCGCCGCCAGGGTGATCGCCAGGTTGATCGCGGTGAAGGTCTTGCCCTCGCCCGGCATTGCGCTGGTGACGAGGATCACGGGTGTCTCGCCCGGCACGGTCGAGCGCAGCAGGTTCGTGCGCAACGTGCGGTAGGACTCCCATGCTGCCGGCGGCAGGTTGGTGCGGCGGCCGAAATACTCGCGCACGAGCCAGGGGGTGAGCCGCGGGACGCGCGCCAGGATCGGGATGCGGGCCCGGGTCAACAGGTCGTTCTCGCTGCGGATCTTCCCGCCGAGCGAGTCCGCGAGGAGCGCGATGCCGAAGCCGAGCAACAGTCCCGCCAGGGCCGTCGCGATGATGACGAGCTTCGTCGACTTCTGATCCGCCGCGACCGGGGTCTCCGCACGGTTGAGAACGGCGACGCTAGGGTCGGGAAGTCCGATCAGCGATTTCAGGCCGGCCAGGCGCTGCTGCACGAGAGCGACAGCCGGCGACGACGGCGAGCCGCTCTGGTTGATCTGCGCCTGCAATCTCGTGACGACCTTCTGCACATCCGACTGGACCTGTTGGGTCCGTCTCGCGATCGTCGCATCGGCGAATCCGTTGGCGAGACGCGCTGCCAGAACGGCGCTCTTTGCAGACGCTCGAACCGAGACGATGTCGGTCTGGCTCAGCGGCTGAACGGAGATCATGTTGAGCAGTGCGCCGGCGGACTGGCGCAGGTGCAGGTTGCGGCGCACGCGCTCGGCGGTTGCCGGGGTGTTCAGATAACGAGCGAGCGTCAGGACGTTCGAGGTCGGATCGGACGAGATGTTCCGGAACACGTTGATCCCGACGAACGTTGGGTCGCTGTTGTCGACCGGTGAGATCAGCAGGTCGCTCTGGGCGCTGTATTTCTTGGGCGTGCTTCGCTCGCTCAAAACACCTGCGGCGATGCACACGAGCATCGTCAACACCACGATCACCCACCGCTCGCGGAGGACTCTCAGGTAGTTGGCCGGCGCCGAAGTTGTCGCCTGTGAGCGTTGGTAGGAGGACATTCGTCGCAGATGGTCGCGGGGTTACGGGCGGCACTTGCGCGCGGCTCGCGCCGGCGGAAGCGAGGCTTTTCGTTCGCCTAGCTTCTCATCAAGGGTGGACGAGATGATGGGAACGGAGCTCAAAACCACTCCTGGGTAAGGTGACATAGACGACGCGAACCCGCAGTGTTCCGCGTCGAATCACGCAGGTGAAGAGAGTGTAGCGCCCTCCCAGAGCGCTCCCACGGCCCCGGCACTTCGCCGTCGTGTTCTTCGGAACGAGCCCCGTCCTTCGATCGGTGATGCCGAGTTTCCAGTGTCGGAGGATGCGGACGGCACCGAGGAGATTTCGTTCGGCCTGCCCCGATGTCGACCGTGGCGAGACGCTTGCCGCGGCCGTCCCCGACGTCAGGATCAATGCGGCGGCTGCGACCGCGAAGCTGACCGAGTGGATCACCCGTGCTGTATCGGCCGGCGCCTGTCAACCTTGAGACTCCCACCGCGTGGGCCCGAGGCGCGGCCTGCGCTCGGGTTCTGATAGATCGTTGACCGGATGGCGCAGTCGACAGATCCGGCGGTTGTTCGCCTGGAGCGTGTTGTGAGGCTGGAGGATGTCCGCGACGACTGGGTCCGCCTCGCCGAGGCCGCCGGTCATCCGTTCGGCACGTGGGAGTGGGCGACCGCCTGGTGGCGTTGGTTCGGGAAGGGACGCTCGCTCTACACCTTCGCGTGTCGCGACGACTCGGGGCAGGTCGTCGCGATCCTTCCGCTCTACGTCGCCGCGACGCGCCCGGTCAGAGTTGCCCGCTTCCTCGGCTACGGCGACCTTCATTCGCCTCTCTGCTCGGCCGAGCATCGTGCGACCGCGGCGGCGGCACTGCTGCGGTGTGTGCACAGGGGCAACGGTGGTTGCCCGATCGTGCTTGCGGAGAGGTTGCCGGGCGGTCAGGCGTGGGGCGAGCTTCTCGGCGGAACGCAGATTGCTTCGCATCCCGATCCGTTCATGAACCTCGGTTTGAACTGGGAGGACTTCCTCGCGTCACGGAGCCACTCGTTCCGCGGCACTGTGCGGCGGCGCGAACGGACGCTCTCCAAGAGCTTCGAGCTCACGTATCGGCTTTCCGACGATCCGGACCGCCTAGACGGTGACCTCGACACGCTCTATCGCCTGCACGCCGAGCGCTGGGGAGATGCCTCGACGGGCGTCTTCGGCGGCGAGCGGGGCCGGATGCACCGCGAACTTGCCTTCGAGGCGCTCTCCCAGGGTTGGCTGCGGCTCTGGCTGCTCGAGCTCGACGGTGAGCCGGCGGCGGCCTACTACGGGTGGCGCTATGCGGGCTCCGAATGGTTCTTCCAGAGCGGCCGTGATCCGCGGTTCAGCAAGCAGAGCGTCGGGGCCGTCCTGCTCGCCCACGTCGTCCGCGACGCCTGCGACGACGGCGTATCGGTGTTTCGATTCCTGGCAGGAGACGAGGCGTACAAGTTTCGCTGGACCGACCAGGACGAACCGGCTGAGACGCGCCTGCTCGGCTCGAGCCGGTTCGTGCGCCTCGCAGCTTTGGCGTTTCTGCAGGCCAACTCCTACCGCCGGCGTCTGCGGCGGCGGCTCGCGAGCCGCACGGGCTAGGACGCGAGCTCCGGGCGCTCGTTCGCCCCGCGGCGATGGCGGGCGATTCCCTTCGCCTCGTGCAGGTAGCGCGGGGCGAGCAGGGCCAGCAGGGCGGCGTAGACGACGATGCACAGCACGCCTTCCACGGCGAGCAGCAGCAGTCCCACCACGAGACCGTGGGATGCCGGACGAAGGAGCAGGCGATCGAGCGGCAACAACACGACCGCCATCACGGACGCCGAGACGATCGGCGGCCAGATCTCCCTGCGGAGGTTCGCAATCGAGACATCCAGGTCGCCCAGCACCGTCCGAAGCGCATACGCGCCGCCGGCCAGCGCGCCGATCGACAGCCCGGCGGCTGCCGCGCTGAGCCCGAAGGGGACGAGTGCGAGAACCGCCAAGGCGCTCACGATCGCACTCACCAGGTTGATTCGAATCAGCGGCGCGGGGTTGCCATGGGCCTTCAGGAGCTCGGCGACCGTGGCCGTGATCGCCGCGCCGCCGGCGCAGGCGCACATCGCGACCGCCGCGTGGCCGGCCGGAAGCCAGATCCGGCCGAAGACGAGCACCGTCAGGGGCGGGCCCATCGGCACGAGCAGCATGCCGGCCGGGAACCCGATCGCGACCATCCATCGCAGGGAGCGGAGAAACGCAGCCTGGAGCCGCTCCCGGTCGGCGCTGATGCGCGCGAGCGCCGGGAAGAGCACATAGCCCGCGCCGGTCTGCGCGACCGACCAGGGCAGCAGCGCAATGCGCAGCGCGTAGCGAAACTGACCGAGGGACGCCGGCCCGAGCGACCTGCCGACGATCACCGTGTCGGCCATCTGGCCGCCGAATCTCGAGATCGCAGACGAGAGCAGGACGTGGCGGCTGTACGAGGCGAGCTCCCGCCACATTCCGTAGGACATCAGCGCTAGCCGCGGCCGCCACCTCGCGAAGGCCCAGACCAGCGATGTGCTGGTGACGAACGCTGCGTACTGGCCGATCACGAGCGCCCATGGGCCGTAGCCCTGGGCCGCGAGTGTGATCGAGACGATCCCGAAGGCGACGACTTCGAGCGGGTCGACCACGGTCAGACGGACGCTCGAGAACCGCCGCTGCAAGATGGCGTTCGGCACGACGGACAGTGTGTTCACGAAGATCAGCCCGGAGGCCGCCGCGGCGAGCAGGGTCACCTCGCTGTCGTTGAAGACGGCTCCCAGGATCGGTGCGATCGCGAGCGCGCACAGGCTGAGGAGGATCCCGCCGATCAACGTGGCCGCCGATGCGGTGCTCATCGCTTCCTCGAGGCGGTCGCGCCGCTGAATGATGGCGGCCTGCATGCCGCTCTCGGTGAACAGGACGCCAAATGCGATCAGGACGGTCGCCGAGGCATACCGACCGAAGTCGACCGGATCCAGGAGCCTCGACAGAACCACATAGACGCCGAGGTTGAGGACCTGCGCGAACAGATAGCCGCCGCTCGTCAGGCCGGCTCCTCGGATCACCCTGGCGGTCATGCTCGTGCGCGCAGTCCCTTCGCTCGGGAATTCCGGCGGCTGCGGGGGCGTATTCACGCGTGCCAGCTTGCCCGAATGCCGAGCGGCTCACGGGCCTGCGCCCGGACAGGGGCGGGCGGTGCAACGACGAACATCAAACCGTCCCGGTCTTGAACCACGTCATTGTCCGAGCTCCAGAGCATCCATCGACCCGAGCCGACGAGGCTCGCCGCGCGCAGGTGGCGGAGGAAGGCTGCGGTACCATCCGATCCGAGTGACCGTGCGACGGGAGATCCAGGTCAGCCGTTGGTGAAGGTCATGTACCTCCTCGACTGCACCGGGGATGCAGGCGGGGGAGCGGAGCGGCTCGCGGTCAGCGTGCTGACCAGTCTCGATCCACTTGCATACGACCGCTACATGTGTCTGTCCCGTTCGTCCGAGGGGCATCTGGTCAACGTGGCGACGCGTGCAGGCGTGAAGATCTTTCAGTTGAAGCGGCGATCGCGCTACGACGTTCTTCCCTGGCTTCGACTCGTCCGCGTCCTGCGGCGGGAGAAGATCCAGATCCTCCACTCCCACAAGCACGGTTCGAATTTCTGGGGAGCGATCATCTCGTACGTCGCGTCGGTCCCGGTCTTTCTCGCTCACGAGCACTCGTGGCAATACTCGGGAAACCGCGCGAGGATGCTGATCGATCGTTTTCTGATCGCGAGGCGCGCGACGAAGATGATCGCGGTCTCGTCGGCCGACCGCGACGCGATGATCTCGGCAGAAGGCATCACACCGTCGAAGATCGTCGTCATCCCGAACGGCATCGTCGAAGAAACCCCCGACGATGTGAGCTCGGTCCGAAACGAGCTGAACCTTCCGTCGGATGTGATCACGCTCGCTTGCGTCGGAGTGCGACCGGAGAAGCGGGTCGAACTCGTGATCGAGGCGCTCGATCTGCTGCGCGGCGAACATCCGAACCTCGTCCTGCTCGTGATCGGCGACTACCAGTCCGAGCTGGACGTTCTTCGTGAGCACGCCCGAACACGCAATCTCTCGGACCGAGTCTTCTTTCTGGGCGAGCGTCACGATGTTCCGAGTCTGCTTGCGCTGACGGATATCGCGGTGCTCGCGTCCGATCGCGAAGGGTCGCCTCTGGCGGTGCTCGAATACATGGCGGCGGGATGCGCGGTGGTCGCGACCCGGGTCGGCGGCATCCCGGGCATGGTCCGGGACGGGATCGAGGGCGTGCTCGTCAGTCCAGGCGATCCCGGCGCGCTCGCCGAGAGCATCGGGCAGCTTGCGGGCGACTCGCTCCGGCGTGCGGAGCTCGGAACTGCGGCGCGGGCCAGGCAGGCGCAGGATTTCTCGTTGACGGCGGTCGTCCGGCAGACCAGCGAGCTTTACGTCGCGAGCCTGGGCCGGCCGGCAGTCGAGAAACCGGCCCGTCTAGTCTGAGCGAGGATCGATGAACTCGTTTCCGAGATCAATCGTTGTCCCACGGCTGTCCCAGGTCCGGTTGGACCGGGTCGCGCTGCTCTATGTGCTCCTGATCGCGTTCGGGTTCGTGAGCGTCTACGTCGCGGTGCAGCGGCCGCTGCTCGCGATCGAAGGATTGTGCGCCCTTGCGTTCCTGGCAGTCGCGCAACGCGCCCCTCTGTTGGGTCTCGTCGCCTTCTTCGCAATCACATTCCTCGGAACGCTCGTCGACCAGGTCGCGGGAGGTTCCTTCAGCCCGGGGCTGTGGGCGGCGAAGGGAGCGGGCGGGGCGCTCGTGCTCGTCTGGATCTTCTCGAGCCTTGCTCGACGCGAGCTTGCGCCAGGTGTTCCCGCCGTGCGGCTGTTCGTGGGAGTCGCTCTCGCCCTCTTGATCTGGGCCTTCTGCTCGGCTCTCTGGTCGGCCGCCCCACAGGTCGCCGTCTCGAACGCGGCCCGTCTGGCGCAGGGGCCGCTGCTGATGATCGTGATCGTTGCCTTCGTCCAGACCGCCTCAGCGCTCACGCTGCTCTGCTACACGTTCATCGCCGGAGCGACGCTCAGCGCAACCGCCGGGCTGAGCGGCCTGATCCAGGACTCTCAGAACGGCGGTCGGCTGGCCGGCGGGATCGGAGACCCGAACTTCACTGCCGCGGTTCTGATCCCGGCGATCGCGCTCGGTCTCTTCATGGCTCTGGCGCCGGGACGAAGCCGCCTCTATCGCGGTCTCCTGCTCGGGACGTCCGGCCTGTGCATGGTCGCTGTCTTCCTGACGCAGTCTCGCGGAGGCGTTGTCGCGCTCGGCGTCGTGTTCCTGCTCGCCGTGATCTTCGCCGGTCGGGCACGGGCCCAGCTCCTCGGGGTCGCCCTCGTCGTCGTCGCGACCGCGGCTGTCTACCTTGCGCTCCTCGCGCCTCCCCACGCTCTCGGACGGTTGTCCGATATCCGCGGCGGTGGGGGAACCGGGCGAACCGATCTGTGGGCAATCGCGACGCAGGTCTACAAGGCTCATCCGGTCCTCGGCATCGGGCTGGGCAACTTCACGGTCGTCTCGGCGAACTACGCCGTCCTGACCGACACCGACCTTCCTCGCGCCGACGTCATCGTGTCCCAGCGGGCGCCGGTCCACAACACCTACCTGGAGATCGCGGCCGAGCTCGGGACGGTCGGGATACTGCTCCTCCTCGGGCTGTTCGGCGTTGTGTTCGAGGCGACGCGCCGCGGAGTTCAGCGCGCGGCACGACAGGGGCAAGCGGCGCTCGAGTTGATGGGGCGAGGCCTCTTCGTGGGGGCCGCCGGAATGCTGACCGCCTTCTTCTTCCTCTCGGCGGAGTACGAGAAGGAGCTCTGGCTGACGCTCGGGCTGCTGCTTGCGTTCGCGAACATCGCCCGGCAGTCGGTCGAGTCCCAACGCCGGGCGCCGACTGACACCTAGCCGGGTGGCTTCGTCCTGCGCTCGAGGATGAGCCGCGCCAGAAACTGTGTCCTCACGCGCTGGCGCCGGGGCGGCTCGTCGCGCCAGATCCCGGTCCGCGGAATGCGAAACGGGTCGACGTGGCCCGAGACGCCCGGCGCGCCGTACGCGGCGGCGTACCCCGCGGTGGCCGCGGCCTGCCGCACGCGGGCATCCTGGCTGCCGAACGGATAGGCAAGCGTCGCGCACGGACGCCCGACGTGGTCCTCGATCTCGGACTTCGACTCGCCGAGCTCTGCGCCGAGCTCAGCGTCCGAGAGTTGAACGAGGTCGACATGGCCGCAACCGTGAGAGCCGATCTCGACCAGGCCGTCCTCGGCGATCGCTCGCAAAGCTGCCCAGTCCATGGTCGAGATCTCGCCGTCGTCGGACCGTTCGGCCAGCTGGGGGATGCTCAGCCTGGCGCCGTCGCCCGCGTACCGGGCGCACGCGAAGATCGTCGCCGGCAGACCGAGCTCATGCAGGACCGGCAGGGCGTTCGCGACGCTTCGAAACGCGTCGTCGAAGGTGATGTGCACGAGCTTGCGGTTTCCGGAGTCGCTGAGCAGGTCGCGCCAGGTGCATCCCCGATAGCCGCGCGCCACGAGCGTCCGCATCTGCTGTTCGAAGTCGGCGACCCGGACCGACAACGGGTCGTTCCAATCGTCGGAGACCGCGTGGTAGACGAGGACAAGCGGGCGGAAGAAGGGCACGGCGGGTCGCCAAGGATACTCCAGCGAAGATCGCCCGAAGCCGGCCGGCGGTAGCATGGCGCCTCGTGCCGCCGGCGAGAATGTCCCTGCTCTGCGCGGCTTTCGCGGGCTTCGCAGTTCTTGCCTGTTCGACCTACGCCCGAGCGGCCCAGCATCCCGCCGAGCGATGTTCACGCGAGCTGCGGCCGGGGCACGGCCTGCAGCGGTTCATCAACAGCCTCCGTCCGGGCGACCGAGGGTGCCTGCCGCCTGGCAACTACAACGCAAAGAAGCTGACGTTCTCGCGTTCGGGCCGTCCGCAGGCGCCGATCACGGTGCAGAGCACCGACCCGGATCATCCCGCGACGATCCACGGCGTCGTCTGGGTTCGGGACGAAGCGAACTACGTCACGCTCGAGGATCTCGCGATCGTCGGTGGCTCGGCGGTCCTGCCGGCGGCGATCGTCAACGGCGACCACTCGGTCTGGAACCGCGTCGATGTCTCGAACCCGGCTTCAGGAGGGGCGCCCGGAGGCATCTGCTTCTCCCTCGGTAACACCCACACCTGGGGCTGGGCCGGGAGCACGACGATCGAGAACAGCCGTATACACGACTGCGGGCCGACCACCAACATGAATCACGGGATCTATGCCCAGGCGACGACCGGGAGGACGTTGATCGTCGGCAACTGGATCTTCGACAACGGAGATCGCGGCGTGCAGTTGTATCCGGCCGCGCACAACGTCCTGATCGCTCACAACGTGATCGACGGCAACGGCTCGGGGGTCATCTTCGCAGGCGACGGCGAGAAGGGCTCGACCGACATCACGGTCAGGGACAACATCATCAGCAACTCGAAGGTGCGCTGGAACGTCGAGAGCTCGTATCCCGCCGGCGGGGTCGGCGGGACGGGGAACGTCGTGGTTCACAACTGCTTCTGGGCGAGCGGGAGCGACAAGTACTACGACTCGCACGGGGGCATCTCGGGCCCGGACGGCTATACCGTTTCCGACAACGTCGTCCAGCGGCCGCTGTTCGTCGCTGCTTCGCTGGGTGATCTCCGGCTGAGGACGCCGAGCGGCTGTAGCGGCTACGGGTTGACCAGTCCTTCGCCGCCCGGTCCGCGCAGCGAGCTCGCACGGAACGCGGATGCGGCGAACGCGCGCGCGACGAAATGAACGACCCCGCTCACCGGACGGTGGCAGTCGTGCTCGACGGGCCGCGCCCGCCGGCCTGGCAGGCTCACGCTCTCGAGCTCCTCGAGAGCTCGCCGCGGTTGCAGGTGAGCGAGGTGCGGCTCGTGGACGCACCGAAGCCGTCGCTCGTCGGCCAGGCCCAGCGACGAATCGAGCGGCATCTCTTCGCCCGCTCGCACGACCCGCTTGCCCCGACCGAGCTCGACGCGCAGCCCAAATCCGGTCACGCTGCCAGCCTCACGCTCTGGCTGGCCTCGGCCGATCCCCCGGGCAGCGACGCGGACGTCGTCGAGTTGCGCTACGGGCCTGAGGGCGAGCGTGCGGAGCCGGCATTTCGGCGGGCGATCGCGAACGACGACGGAGCGGTCGCCGTCGAGGCGACCTACCGACGACGCGACGCGGGCGCGACCGTCGTCAGCCGGGCCGTCTCCGGTGTGCGGCCTTTTTCGCTTGCGTCGAGCCTGAATCTTGCGCTCTGGCGGAGCGCAACGCTCGCCTGGAGGGCGGTCGAGTCGTTCCCCGGCCTCGCGGAGCCGCTGCCCGACACTGCGCGCGGCCCAGAGCGGCCGGTCGGCGCGCTCTCGAGCTTCCTGCTGCTTGCTCCGCGCTGGGCGCGCGTGCTGCTCCACCGCGTGCTGTACCGGCGCCCGTGGTACGTGCTCGTTCGCGAACGCCGGTCCGACGCTCTCGCCGGCTGGGGCCAGGATGCAGGCCTCGTGCAGTGGCAGCAAGGTCACACCTATGCCGACCCGTTTCTCTTCGAGCGCGAAGGGCGCCATCATCTGTTCCTCGAGGACGTTCCGCCCGGCACTGATCGCGGCGTGATCGCTCACGTCGAGCTACGGCCGGGAGACGACCCCGGGACGCCGGTGCCGGTCCTGCTGGCCGATCATCACCTCTCGTATCCGTTCGTGTTCTCGCACGCCGGCGAGGTCTACCTGATCCCCGAGACCGCCGACGTCTCTCAGATCAGGCTGTACCGCGCCGTGCGTTTTCCGACCGAGTGGGAGTTCGACCGTGTCCTGGTCGACGACATCCGCGCCGCGGACGCCACACTGCTCGAAGCGCAGGGACGCTGGTGGATGTTCGTCTCGGTGGGCGGGCACGGCACGACGCTCGGTGACGAGCTCCACCTTTTTCTCGCCGCGTCGCCTCTCGGCCCGTGGGCGCCGCACCCGGCCAACCCGGTCGTCTCCGACGTCCGCGCGGCGCGGCCGGCCGGCGCAATCCTGCGCGACGGCGATCGTCTGGTTCGACCGGCGCAGGACGGCTCTCGACGCTACGGCTGGGCGGTCTCGCTGCGCGAGATCACCGCGCTCACGCCCGATCGCTACGAGGAACGAGAGATCGAGCGGCTCCAGCCCGATCAGGTCGCAGGTGCACGCGCGGTGCACACCTATGGTCGTGACAGCCGCTTCGAAGCGATCGACGCCCGGCGCCGCGAGCGGCGCTTCAGGCTCGGTGGCGGGAGAGCAACTGCTCGAACAGCTCGACCACGCGATTGACGTGTGCGCCGATGCCGAGGTGACGTTCGACGTAGCCGCGGTTGGCCCGCCCCAGAGCCTCGCGGTCGGTCGTCTGCAGCAGCTCTCGCAGCGCAGCGGTGAGGGCCGTCCTGTCCTCGCTCGGGAAGGTGACCACGCCCTCCGCCCCAAAATAAGTCGCAGGCCCCTTGATGTCCGACGAGATCACCGGCAGCCTCGACGCCATCGCCTCTCCGATCGAATACGGCAACCCCTCGTCGCGTGACGAGCTCACGAAGATGTCTGCCGCCGCGAAGATCGTGCCGACGTCGTCGCGTGGCTGGATGACGCGGAGCCAGTCGACATCGGAGCCTCCGAACCTCGCCTCGAGGGAAGGGTCGCCGACGAGCACGACGACCAGCTCACCCGCTTCGCCGAGAGACCGGGCACCCTCGACGAGCACGTCGGTTCCCTTGGTGTAGGGAGACCAGCCGAATCCGAGGGCGATCGGGATGCCGGTGGCGAGCCCGAGCGTTTCGCGGGCCTCTCGACGGCTCGGCAGGTCGTCGAAACGGCTGACGTCGATCCCGTTCAACACGGTGCTGATCTTGCGCTCGGGGAACCCGCGCGCCGCAGCCAGCCGGTGGACCTCGTCGGACACGGCGAACACGCGGTCGCACAATCCGCCGAGCGCGTGGACCTTGAGCGCGTCCTTCGCACGTGAGCGAGCGGTCGGCGACCGCCCGAACCTGCCGGAGTGCATGTGCCAGACGGACGCGGCCTTCCGGCGTCTGGCGGCCACACCGGACTCGATGTCCCAGCTCGAGAAGTGGGATCGAAGGAGGACAGCGCCGGTAGACGCCGCGGCGCGACCGATCTCAGAGGCGACCCCGACCCGGTGCGACGCTGTGATGAAGGAGTGGGGGACGCCTGCGTCATGGAGAAGCTGCACCCAGGGACGGCCCTCCATCGCTGCGGGGAACAGGCAGTGATAGTCGAGGCCGAGCCGGCCCCTCACGGCGACGCTCGTGGCCACGAGGCTCGGGATGAAGTTCCCCGGGTACGGCCCCCAGTAGTGGCAAACCTCCAGCACGGCGCCGCGCCCGGGTGGAACGGCGCTCACGCTCTTCCGTTTTCCCGCATTCCCGGAAGATACTGACCGGCCCCTGGGCATCCCTCGAACGAGGCACGCCCGAAGGCGTTGTAGGACTCACCCATGGTCTAGGGCGGGGCGCAGTGCCGTTTCGGATAGTACGAGCATGGCCTCTGCCAACCGCTCTTACGCCCTCGACCACGCCCCCGGCGCCGACCTCGTCGCACCACCCGCGAGCGTTGCGCCGAGCGCCGTCGACGAGCCCGCCTCCTTCCGGAGGATCGGAGTCGGCGTGCTGGTCCTGGTCTCGACCGTCGAGCTTCTGTGGGTGGCGCTCCTGCTCGTCGCAGTCGTCCGCTTCGTCTAGCCGCACGGGAGGCTGTTCGCGATGCGCCTGATGCCGAGATCGCACCGGAGAGCGTTCAGGGGATCGGTCGGCATGTGGCCGGGCGAGACGTGGACGAGCCCGGGGCCGGCGACCACCGGAGTGGAGGTCGCGATCTTCGTTGCGCGGCCCGGCATGACGGAGGTCCTCGTGGCGCATCGGATCGATGTGCTCGGCGGCCACTGGCATGTCGTGGCGGGCGCGCTTGAACACGGCGAGTCGCCGCAGCAGGCGGCCGAGCGGGAGCTCTTCGAGGAGACGGGGCTCCGCGTGTCGTTCGCTGCTGACGAGAGCAGCCATGAGTTCGCCTACGCCATTCCCGGTTCCTCCGGCTCGCTCGGCGGGAGGCGGGTGATGCCGGTGGTCAAGATGAAGGTCGTCTGCTTCCTCGTCGAGGTGGAAGCGTCCTGGGAGCCCATCCTCAACTGGGAGCACGACTCCTACGCCTGGCTCTGTCCTGCGGATGCGTGTGAGCGCCTGCGCTGGCCGTCGATGGCCCGAGCGCTCAGACACGTCGTTCCCGCAACCCGATTCGCGGCGTGAGGCGGGTGTTTCGCGCCTCGCTCAAGCACCCTTCCGTTCTGCCGATGCAACACTTCATGGACGGCCCGATGTCACTCTCCGAACCCTCCTCTACAGCCGGTCGCGGCAGATATCGTCGAGCTGTGTCCTCGATCGTTTCCGGTGAGCCCAAACCCTCCGGGCCCGAACCGCTGAACCAGCTTCGGGTCGGCATCGACCTCGTCGAGGTCGAGGAGGTCGCCGCGACCCTGCACTCGAAGCTGGGGCCGCGTTATCTGTCCCGGATCTTCACGAGCCGTGAGGTCGACGACTGCCAACAGGACCGCGAGGTGGATCCCGTCAGGCTGGCCGGACGATTCGCGGCCAAGGAGGCAGCGATGAAGGCGCTCAGGGTCGGCGACCGGGCGGTCTCGTGGCGCGACGTGGAGGTCCAGCGTGCCGCCGATGGGGCGCCGGAGCTCGTGCTACACGGCGCCGCTGCCACTCTGGCCGCCGAGGCAGGGTTGTCTCACTTTGCCCTCAGCGTGACTCACGAGCGGACGTACGCATCGGCGATCGTGGTGGCCACCGCATGACGGACAGCATTCGCGAGATCATCGAAACGCACGGCCGGCTTCCGGTCGATGTGCAGACTCTTCCCGACGACGCCAACCTCTACCAGGCGGGGATGACCTCGCACGCGAGCGTCAACCTCATGCTCGCCCTCGAGGACCGGTTCGACGTCGAGTTCCCCGACGAGATGCTGACCAGGACGGCCTTCGAGAGCGTCGGGTCGATTCGCGCTGCACTGACGACGCTCGGAGTCGAGGAGACGTCGTGAGGCCGAGAGCCGGCGTCGTCGCCGATTCCTCGCTCGTCGCGTCGGTGGAGCAGATCGCAGCGGAGGTCGCAGCGCCGCACGCCGACGACGTCGATCGGCAGGCGCGGTTCCCGAGCGAGGCGATCGACGCGCTGAAGGAGATCGGCGCGCTCTCCGCGCTGGTGCCCCTGGAGCTCGGCGGCGGCGGCGCCTCGACCGAGGAGATCGCCGGTGCATGTTTCGAGCTGGGACGGAGGTGCGGCGCGGCGGCGATGGTGTTCGCCATGCATCAGATCCAGGTCGCGTGCATCGTGCGTCATCGCGACGGCAGTGAGTGGTTCGACAGCTACCTGCGCGAGCTGGTCTCGGAGCAGCGGCTGATCGCCTCGGCCACGTCGGAGGTGGGGACGGGCGGCGACATGGGACGCTCGGTCGCGTTCCTCGCTCCCCAGGGCGACGGTCTCTGCTCGTTCGAGAAGCAGGCGCCGACGGTGAGCTACGGAAGCCACGCCGACGATCTCTTCACGACCATGCGGCGGTCCGAAGAAGCAGACGGCGGCGACCAGGTGATCGTCCTGACCCGCAAGGGCCAGAACGAGTTGGAGCAGGCCGGGACGTGGGACCCGTTCGGGATGCGCGGCACGTGCTCCCCGGGGTTCGTGATTCGCGCGACCTTCCCGGCCGAGCAGATCCTGCCGCAGCCGTTCTCGACCGTGAGCGCGCAGACGATGGTGCCGGTCTCCCACATCTTCTGGTCTCATCTCTGGCTCGGCATCGCCACCGATGCGTTCGACCGCGCCCGAAAGTTCGTCCGCGATTCGGCCCGGCAGAAGCCGGGGCAGCCGATTCCCGCAGCCACGAAGCTCTCGCATCTCATGGTCGACCTGTCCCTGCTCCGGGCCGAGGTCAGATCGGGGCTGGAAGACTTCACGGATGCGCAGGACAGCTCGGACGGCGAGCACTCCGAGACCATGGCGCAGGCGCTCCGGTTCAACTACCTGAAGATCGCGGCCTCGGAGCAGGCGCCGCGCGTGTGCCAGGGTGCGATGGGCGTGTGCGGCATCGTCGGCTTCAAGAACGACACTCCTTACAGCGTCGGTCGTCATCTCCGCGACAGCATGTCCGCCGCGTTGATGATCGCCAACGAGCGCATCCACCAGACGAACGCCACGCTCCTCCTCGTCGCCAAGGACGTGTAAGCCTTGAGTGAGCTTGTTGCGGGGACCGCGGACCAGTTGGCATTCCTCGAAGAGCTCACCGCGAACGGCCTGCTGATCCCGTCGGGAGTGCCTGGCGTCTACGGCCGGGGCACGGAGTTCGAATCCCTTCGGCTCGCGCTCGATTCGCTGGTCACGCGCAGCGCGATCGACGACGTCGTGCGCGTCGAGCGCATGGCGTTCCCGCCGGTGATCCCGCGCCGGCAGTTGGAGGCGATCGGGTACCTCGGCTCGTTTCCCCACCTCGCCGGATCGATCTTCTCGTTCACCGGCGACGAGGACGACGCCGTCGAGCTGGCCGAGCACGCTGCCGCCCATGCCGACTGGAGCTCGTTCCAGACTCAGACCGACCTCGTCCTGGTGCCGGCTGCGTGCTATCCGTCGTATCCCGCGGTCGCAGCGCGCGGTGACCTGCCGGCGGGTGGCGTCTCCCTCGATCTCGGCGGGAGCTACGTGTTCAGGAACGAGCCCTCCTCCGACCCGGCGCGGATGCAGATGTTCCACCAGCGTGAGCTCGTTCGCTTCGGTGCACCCGACCTCGTCGCCGAATGGCGTCAGAGGTGGTGTGACCGCGCCGTCGAGCTGCTTCGTGGTCTGGGGCTCGACGCCCAGTCGGATGTCGCCTCGGATCCTTTCTTCGGCCGCACCGGTCGCATGCTTGCCCGCAGCCAGCGTTCTCAGGCCCTCAAGTTCGAGGTCGGTGTGCCGATCGGCGGGGACGGCCCGACAGCCGTCGCGTCGTTCAATTGCCACCGGGAGCATTTCTCGGCCCTCTACGGCATGAGCCGTTCGGACGGCGGCGAGGTCCACACGGCGTGTGTCGGTTTCGGGCTGGAGCGGATCACACTCGCGATGCTGTTCGAGCACGGCTGCGACCTGCAGGCGTGGCCGACGGAAATCCGGGTGCAGCTCGAGACGTCTGCGTAGGCCGTTTGATGCTCAGCTTGCTTCAACTCGACCCGCAGACCTATCGCCCGCACGCGCTGCACGATCCGGCGCGCGCCTATCCGGAGACGAACTGCTACGCCGACATCCTGATCGAGCTCGTTCATGCCAGGGGGGATGAGCCGTTGGCGATGCTCGGTGGGACGATCCGCACCGATTTCGAAGGCGACCAGTGGACGTTCTTCAAGCCTGCGCCGCAGGACCTCGAGCGCCTGTTCGGGATCGACATCCACGAGATGCAGCTCTATCGCCCCTTGCCGGACCAGATCGAGGAGCAGCTTCGCGCCGGCCGCACCGTGATCGTGGAGCTGGACTCGTGGTTCCTGCCGGACACGCAGTCGACCGCCTATCGCCGCGAGCACGTCAAGAGCTCGGCGGTGATCGAGGGGATCGACGTCGCCGCCGAACGGCTGCGGTACTTTCACAACACCGGCCTGTTCGAGCTCAGCGGCGACGACTTCAGGGGCAGCCTCAGGCTCGACGACCGCACCGCCGAGACGTCGCTCCCGCCGTACCTCGAGATCGTGCGCTTCGACGCAGGACAGCGGCTCGACGGGGACGCGCTGAAAGCCGTGTCGCGGTCGCTGTTCCACGAGCACTTCGACCACCGCCCGACTTCGAACCCGTTCGAACGGTTCGGAGACTCGCTCGCGGCGCATCTTCCGAGCCTGCTCGCAAGTGACCACGCCTATTACCACACCTACGCATTCGCGACCGTTCGGATGGCCGGCTCGGCGTTCGAAGCGTGCGCGGCCCACATCGAGTGGCTCTTCGGTGCCGACGGTGCCGGAGCGGCCCAGTCGCTGGCAACGATCACAAGTGGCTCCAAGGCGTTGTCGTTCAAGCTGGCGCGCCGGCGCGACTTCGATGTCCGGGCCGCTTGCGCCCCACTCGCCGCCGCCTGGGACGACGCGATCACCGCTCTGTCGAAGCTCCTCGCCTGATGCCCTCGAGACGCCTCGACTCGTGGCAGATGGCGACGACGCCTGCTGCGAGATTCACGACTGCACCGGCGCCGGCCGAGCTCGACTGGCGCGCGGTGAGGCTGCCGGTGCGAGGCAGCGACGGCGACGACCACTGGTTCCGCCATCGGTTCGAGGCAACGGGCACGAGCCCGGTCGTTCAGATCGGCGGCCTCGCGAGCGTCAGCGACGTCTACGTCGACGGCGAGCACGTGCTGCGGAGCGATTCGATGTTCGTTTCGCACACACTTCCGGTGCCGCCCGGGGCGCACGAACTGGTTGTCTGCGCCCGCGCTCTCGATCCGCTCCTGAAGCTCTCGAGAAAGCCTCGTGCCCGGTGGCGGTCGAATGTGCCCAGTGACGGGAACCTCCGCTGGCTGCGAACCACGCTGCTCGGGCGGGCGCCCGGGTTCGCACCCGGCCCACCGCTCGTCGGTCCGTGGCGCGACGTCTGGGTCGCCGAGCAGCCGCCGCTCGAGGCTATGGTCCGAGCCACGCTCGACGGCCGCGACGGGTTGCTGCGGATCGAGACCGATCTCTCCGCCGGGCCGCTCGAGGTCGACGTCGATTCGCGCACGACCGTGCTTCCTGCCGGCGGCGGCGAGCTCAGGGTGACCGATGCGAAGCGCTGGTGGCCGCACACGCACGGCGATCCCGATCGCTACACCGTTCGGATCCACGCGAGCGGCCGCGAACTGGAGCGCAGCGTCGGCTTCCGCGACCTGGCGCTGAACGGCGGTACCGAGGCCGACCGCTTCGAGTTGTGTGTCAACGGAACGCGAATCTTCGCGCGAGGAGTCGTCTGGACACCCGTCCCGGACGACGAGCTACGGCCGACACTCGAAACGCTGCGCGGTGCCGGGCTCAACCTGGTTCGAGTCGTCGGTACCACCATGTACGCACCCCCCGTCTTTCACGATCTCTGCGATGAGCTGGGACTCCTCGTCTGGCAGGACTTCATGTTCGCGAACATGGACTACCCGATCGCCGACGATGAATTCCGTGGGCTCGTCGAGACCGAGGTGCGCCAGGTGCTCGACGAGCTCGGCGGCCGGCCGAGTCTCGCGGTGCTGTGCGGGAACAGCGAGGTCGAACAGCAGGTCGGGATGCTCGGGCTCGATCCGGCACTCGGCCGGGGAGAGCTCTTCGCCCGCGTCATCCCGGCGCTGATCGACGAAGCTGTCGTCGACGCCGTGTACGTCCCGTCCGCTCCGACGGGCGGCGACCAGCCGTTTCGAACCGACCGCGGCGTGGCCAACTACTTCGGCGTCGGTGCCTATCTCCGTCCGCTCGAGGACGTCCGCCGTGCGGCCGTGCCGTTCGCATCCGAATGCCTTGCCTTCGCCAACGTTCCCGACGCGACGCCGCGCACCCATGACGAGGGGGTCATGCGCGATGTGGGGGCGGACTGGGACTTCGCCGACGTGCGCGACCACTACCTGCAGCTCTTCCACGGCATCGATCAAGCGCACGAGGACTACTGGGAGCGCTCACGGTTCGTGACCGGCGAGGTGATGGCGGAGGTCTTCGGCGAATGGCGACGGGACGCCTCGGTGACGAGCGGCGGAATCGTCCTCTGGTCGCGCGATCTCGTGCCCGGCTCGGGCTGGGGCGTCCTGGATCACCGCGGCGACCCGAAGGTCGTCCTGCATCATCTTCGCCGCGCGCTCGCGCCGGTCGCGCTCTGGACGACCGATGAGGGTCTCAATGGGCTCAGCGTGCACATCGCAAACGACCGTCCACAACCGCTTCGCGGGCAGCTTCGCGTGGCGCTGTATCGGGACGGTGAGGTGCGCGTCGAGGAGGCGCAGCTGACGGTGGATGTCCCTCCGCACGCAGTGATCGAGCGTTCGGTCGAGGCGATCCTCGGCAGGTTCGTCGACGTCGGTTATGCCTACCGGTTCGGAGAGCCGCAGCACCATCTGGTTGTCGCATCGCTCGAGCAGGGTGACGCGCTCATCGCCCAGGCGTTCCGGTTTCCCGTCGGGCCGCCGAGCAGACGTCGGAGCGGGGGCGAGCTCGGGCTGACGGTTTCCGCATCGGAGCGCGACGGGGTGATCGACGTGACGCTCGCAGCTGCGCACGTCGCCTACGGCGTTCGACTCGACCGATCCGGGTTCGTCCCGGATGACGATGCCTTCACCATCGAGCCGGGCCGGTCGCGGCTGGTCACGTTGCGGCCCAGGGACGCCGCCCCGGTCGCGAACGCAGCCGCCGGTGTTTCGGTGCGCGCGCTCAACCTGCTCGGGCCGCTCGAGGTGCCGTTGTCATGACCGAGCGGGTCGTCTACCTCGGCGCCGCCCCGAAGCGGTTTCTCGTCCTCTACCGGGCGCCGCATGAGCCGCGCGGGCGGCCGGCGGTCCTGCTCGCTCCGCCCTTCGGATGGGAGGAGATCGCTGCGCATCGGGCCGTACGCGATTGGGCTGCGCACCTGGCCGCACACGGATATCCGGTCCTCCGCCTCGATCTCCCCGGCACGGGCGACAGTGCGGGAGGGCCGACCGATCCCGGGACACTGGCGGCGTGGCAAGCCGCCGTCGGAGAGGCTGCCGGGTGGGCCCGCGCAGAAGCGGCCGTGTCGACCGTCGTCGGGATCGGCGTCGGAGTCGGCGGGCTCCTCGTCTACGAGGCTGCAGCCCGGGGCGAGCTGGACCACATCGTCCTGTGGGCGACCCCGAGCCGCGGCCGGACGCTCGTGCGCGAGCTGTCGGCGTTTTCCGCGCTCGAAACCGCGCGGATCGTCGAGTCCGGCTCGCCCGAGCCTCCGCCCCTGCCTGAGCGGATGCTCGCGCCCGGCGGCTTCGTCCTCTCGCCCGAGACCGTCGCCGACCTCTCGGGCGTGGACCTCACGACGCGTCCCCTCGCGCCCGAGACGCGCGTCTTGCTGCTCGACCGCGACGGGATCAAGCCCGACGCCGCTCTGCAAGCCGCCGTGACCGAAGCGGGAGCCCGCTTGACGGTCGGGAGCGGCAAGGGGTTCTCCGCGATGCTCGCCGAGCCTGACAAGTCACGCAGCCCTGAGGACGTGTTCGACCTCGTGGGCTCCTGGCTCGAGGAGCTGCCCGCACCGCCGGAGCACGCAGGTCCGTCGGAATCGGCGGGCGCGCCGGCGACCGACCTGCAGTTCGACGCCTTCAGCGAGCGCCCGTTCACCGTCTCCGCTGCTTCTGGCCGTCTCGTCGGCGTCTCGGCAGTGCCGCAGGGCGATCCGCAGCCGCTGACCGCGGTCTTCCTGAACGCGGGCGCCGTTCGGCGCATCGGCCCGCACCGGCTCTGGGTCGACACGGCGCGTCGCTGGGCGCTGAGAGGCATTCCGTCCCTTCGCCTCGACCTCGGGGGCATCGGCGACTCCGACGGTGACTCGGCATCGCTCGCGAACGTCGCCGAGTTCTACGAGCCCCGCTACACGGATCAGGTGCGGGCCGCGCTCGATCAGCTCGAGCAGGAGCGGATCGGCGAGCGATTCGTCGTCGTGGGGCTCTGCTCGGGGAGTTCCTGGGCGTTCCAGGCGGCCCTCGCTGATCGGCGCATCGCCGCAGCCTTCATGATCAATCCACGAATCCTCTACTGGGACGAGACACTCGACGTTGCACGCGACCTCCGCCGGACGCGCCGTCTCGTCAAGCCGGTGATCTGGAAGCGGATCCTGCGCGGCGACGTCTCACGGGATCGTTTTGCCGCGTTCCTCGGCTGGTCGGCGAAGGCCCCGCTGCGAGCGGTCAACCGGCGTCGAACGGACCGGTCGCAGCCCTCGCCGACGGTGGAGCTCGTCGCACAGGCGTTCGACCGGCTGACGGCGGAGGGCACCGAGCTCCGCTTCTTCTTCTGCGATGGCGAGCCCCTTCGCGACGAAATGACGCGCGACGGTCTGCTCTCACAACACGCTCGGTGGCCGAACGTCGCGGTGAGCTTCCTGCCCGGCCGCGACCACACACTGCGTCCGCTCTGGATGCACCAGCACGTCGATGCGGCGCTCGACGCGGCGCTCGACGGGATCCTCGCGGGCTCTTGAGCGCGAAAGCGAGTCGCTACGCTCCGCGCCGGGATGGGCGACGTGTCGCGGAGTAGCGAGGTCTGGGCCGAGCAAGACTTCGTCGGCGCCTATGCGACGCGCGCTCTGCGCGCGCCCGAAGCCACGCTGCTTCTCCGCTACGCCGACTCGCTCGCCGGACGGGTCCTCGAGCTCGGGTGCGGCGCGGGTCGCATCACGGGGTATCTCGGCGCGCGTGGCGGCGATGTGCTCGGCGTCGACATCTCGCCGACCATGATCGGCTACTGCCGCCGCCGCTACCCGGAGCTGGAGTTCCAGGTGGGAGACCTGGCCGATCTGAGCGGGTTCCAGGATGGGTCACGCGATGTCGTGATCGCCGAATTCAACGTCCTGGGCGTGCTGGACGACGTCGAGCGCAAGCGCGTGCTCGGTGAGCTGCGCCGCGTGTTGACGGCTCGGGGGTTGCTGATCTTCTCGGCCCACAACCTCGCGTTCGTCCCGAACGTGCCGACGCCGGCCGGGTTGGTGACTCGATCGCGAGACCCGGCGCGGATCCTCTGGAACCTCGCGCGCCTTCCCCTGCGCGAGCGGAACCACCGGCGCATCGGAAAGCTCGAGCGTCACGAGCGCGACTACGCCCTCATCAACGATCAGGCGCACGACTACCAGCTTCTGCACTACTACATCGGACGCGACGCGCAGCGCCTGCAGCTCGAAGCCACCGGCTTCGAGCTGCTGGAATGCCTGGACGGTGACGGCGGCGCTGTGCGGGAAGGCGAGAGCGCCGCCGGGCACCCGGAGCTGCACTACGCGGCGCGTGCCGCGCCGTCGCTCTAGCGCCCGTTTCGTGCTCGCACGGTCGACGTCGCTGCCGACGTGGCCGAGGTGGAGCCGTTCGCGTTCTGCGCGATCACGGTGACGCGAATCCGCGACCCCCGGTCGCCGGGTTTGAGCTGGTAGGTGCTGCTCGTGGCACTGCCGACCGGGACGCAGGCAGCGCCCGAAGGCCGGCACCGAAGCCACGAGTAGGCATTGGAGCTTGCCGACGTCCACGTTCCCGGAGCCGCCGCGAGCGACGAGCCGACCACCGGCGTCCCGTGAACCGAAGGCAGGGAGGAGACGCTCGGCGGTGAGCTCGAGGCGGGGCCGCGTGGGAGGCTCGGGGTGGTCGTGGTCGTCGTGCCCGCAGACGTGGTGGTCGTCGGGGCAGGGCTCGTTGTCGTCGTGCCGGGCGACGGCGGAGTCGTGGTGGCCGTTGACGCGGTCGTCGTGGCCGACGTCGTCGGTGGCAGGACCGGAGCGGTCGATACGCCGATCGAGGCCGTCAGCGGGCCTTTCCCCGCGCACGGGCTCCCACTCGGGATCGCATAGTCCCCGGCGCTTGCGTTCACGTACAACGGGTTCCCGACCTTGTTCGCAGAGGCGGAGAAGCCGGCCGGGCCGTCCACACCGCCCTGGCTGTCGTAGTACGAGTCGCTGTTCGACGCCCACACGCAGTTGTCGTGGAAGGAGTTGCCGGTGCCGACCGGGCTGCTGCCCCAGTAGGACTCGGCGTTCCAGCGGATATTGGAATTCGAGACGATGTTGTCGGAGACGTCGTTGTTGGACGTGACCTGATCACCGAAGATGACGCCTTCACCGTTTCGGTCGATGACGTTGTGCTGGATCATCGCGTTCTGCGATCCCCGCAACTGCACGCCGCGATCGGCGTTGTCGTAGATGTAGTTGTTCGTGATCGTCGCGTAGTAGCCGCTGATGTAGATGCCGTGATCCTGGTTGGTCGACGGCAGCTCTCCGCAGCCGTGGATCCTGCTGCTGTCGATCGTCGTGTAGCGCGCCACGCCCCAGCTCGTGCTGTTGATCAGGTCGAAGCAGATCGCAGTGTGCTCATTCGTCGCGTCGACGTTCGAGAACGTCACATGATCCGAGCCGACTGTTGGGCTCGGCAGCCCGCCGGCGTTCACGCCGTCCAGCTTCAACTGGGTGAACGTGATCCAGTCTCCGCCCGGGAACGTCACGATGCGGCCTTTGATCGTGGCCGGATTCGCCGGATCGGCGCTGGTGAGCACGATCGGCGCTCCCGGCTGTCCGCCGTGCGACAGCGAGACGTTGGAGACGAAGGTCGCGCCCGCAGCCAGGCAACCGGTCTGGCCCGGCGCGAGCGCTGAGGCGAGGTGCTCCACCGTCGCAAACGGCGACGACGAGGTGCCGCTGTTTGCGTCCGAGCCGCTGGGAGCGGCGTAGTAGGAACACGTCGATGAGGCGGAGGAGGGCGTTGCTGCAAACGCGAGTCCGGCGCCCAGGACGGCGATTGCAGCGCATGGGAGGGCAAGAGCGGCGCGACGTGACGGAAGCAGGCGGCGAAGGCTCATACCCTCGCACTCGGTCGAGGCGAGAACCGAGTTGATCCCTCAATCGGTGGGCATCCGTCCCGGACGAAGGCGCGTCGAGCGGTGCGGTGTCCGCCGGGTGGTTCGAGGTGGGCCGGGTGCTACTGCTCGGAGGGCAGTTGTGCCAGGAGCTCGCCGTTCAGGTCGCCCGTCTCGGCGATCACCGGACGGACCGACTCGACGCCTTCGAGCTGGTCGAGCGCCGACCGCAGGAACGTGACGAATTCCTGGCGATGCACCGCGATCGAATGTCGCAGCTCTTCGGCTTCCTGGCCGAGCGACTGCGCGGTGGCTGCACCCTCCCGGACCAGGTCGTCGGCTTGAGCCTGTGCCTGGACGAGGAGGCTCGTCCGCTGCTTCTCGGCTTCGACTCGCTCCTGCTCGGCCTCGGCGCGGATCCCGGCCGCATCCTCGGTCGCCTTGGCGATCAGCTCGTCGCCTGCACGCTTGGCCGTGAGCAGCACCGCGCCGAGCTGCTCCGCGTCGGTCGGGTTGCGGGAAGCCTGCTCGCCGAGCTCGTCGACCTGCTTCCGCAGGTCGTCCCGGTCCCGGGTCACGGCGCTGAGGGCGCTCGCGGCGTCGGCAAGCAGCGCTCGCGTCGCCTCGACCTCGAAACCGCGCAGCGCGCGCGGCAGCTCGGCATCGCGAATCTGCGGAGGGGTGAGTGCTTTCGCCATCGAGTCTGATTCTGCCACGGTTGGAAGGGAGACGTCCAGCTGTTACTGCGAAGCCTGTACTCCTCGAGCCCGGCTGCCGGTCCTGCCAGGAGCGGGTTTAGAGACTCCGGATCGGGACATATTGGCCCGGATGCCTCTCCTCGAAGCTCGGAGTCCGAGAGGCTGGAAGGCCTTGCCAGTTGACAAATCGGTCAACTACGGTGCACGCTTCACCCAGACAGCGTGCGTGGCTCCTGGAGCAGGAGCTAACCGAGCAGGAGTTGCAGGCCGTAAATCAAAGCAACGATCCAGCCAAGCTGGACGGCGGCGATCACGGAAAGGATGGTGACGTGATGCACCCGATCACGAATCAGCCGGCTAGGAGCCCCAACCTGGGCCTCGTCGCCTGCCTGCTGTTCTGCCTTGCCTGCTGGGCGGGTCTCGTCTACGTGATTGGGCTCGCGCTCGGTTAGGCCGCGCTCGGGCAAGCCGCGCTCTGGCAAGCTGCGCTCTGGCAACCCAAGGCGCGACAGTCCCTCGACTGTTGCCGCACTTGCAGTCATCTCTCTCCCCTTCGGTGTTGCAGTTTTCGGTGTTGCAGTCTTGTCCGATGTGACGCCCGCGACGTCCGTCGGTTAGCTGCTTCGATCAATATCACTTGGACGGCACTTCCGCGAGGCTGGGATTTCGACGCCGTCGTTTGGGTCGCTCGTGTGAATCCCGGAGCAGAGGGAGAAGAAACGGCCGGTCCATCCACGCCAACCCTCTCTGTTGAATCGGACGGCCCCGGGGCTGCCGCTTCGGACGGACGCGCGGAGGCCGTCGTTTTCCAGGGAGAACTGAGACCGAGCGCGGAGCCCGCCCTCAAGCCCGGCGTGGTTCCTGCCGACGATGCAGGGGTGAGCGTCGACAGTCGGCTCCTGAACTACTGGCAGCGCGAGCAGGTTGCGCGACGCAAGGCACGTGCAGCACTGCCGGCGCAATGGCGGAACGATCCTCGCCCCGAGATGCACCAGGTGGTCGACGTCTACGTCGAGCTTCTTGCGGCCGAACGACAGCGGAACGTGGTTCCGCTGGCGTTGGAAGATCGCTGAGCGCGAGGTCCTGGACTGCCCGGGCTGAGGCAGCCGGAACTCGCCGCAATTTGCGTCCACGCGACGGTCGCGCGAGTCGGCGCCCGTAGACCCATGAGCTAAGTTCGGCGTCGTGAGGACGAAGATCGCCGCTGCGGTCGGCCTTCTGGCCCTTGCAGCACCCGGAGCGGCGGTAGCTGGAAGTGTCACACCGATTCAGTACGTCTACGGTGGTGGCTCGAACGCCGCCGCCGTCATTGCCACACAGCCACCCGCGTCCGCGAACGGGGGGTCGAACGGGGCCGGTGGTGCAGGTTCCTCGGGCGGCGCCGGGGCCGCGGGAACCGGTGGGGCCGCCGGGAGCGGAGGCGCCGGAGCGAGCGGCGGCTCGGCCGGTTCGAAGGGCCACCGGCCCGGCGAGACCACTGCGCAGCCGGTCGTCGGCCTCGCGGGATCTCCGGCTTCGCCCACCTCCTCGTCGTTCGACGCTCTTCATCACGCGATTCCGGCGGGCGCTCTCTGGGCGATCGCGCTTGCGGCTGCGTGTGCTCTCGGTGCGTGGCTCGTCCGGCGCCGCAGTGCGTGAACGGCCGCGAAAGCTCGTTCGTACCCTCGTTTGAGGGATTGCTGGCCCACTCCATCGTGGCTTAGATGGAAGTGGTTCTGCAATGCGGCTGTGCGGTTCGCGATTCGTCGCGGCGCACAAGGAATCGAGGAAAATCTGTGGGCAGCATCATGGACGCGGCCGGCTGGTCCGGCTTCGCGGCACTCCGAGCCAACGACTCGGCGAATGAGCACGTCGGATCGACCGTCGGGCAGGAGGTGACGTCGCTGACGTCTCCCGAATCGAATATCTCGCTCGAGGGGCTGCAGCGGCGGCTGTCGAGGCTGGCATTCGATGTGCACGACGGGCCTCTGCAGGAGCTTGCGGCGCTCGGCTACGAGCTGAGCAATCTGAGGAACAAGACGACGCGGGCGTCGTCGCCGGACCCCGACCTCGACGCGGAGTTCGAGCGGATGATGTCCCAGCTGGCGAGCGTGGAGGGGATGTTGCGCTCGATGATGTTCGCGATGGAGGAAGGCGCTGCGGCGTCCTCCGATCTCGAGCTCGTCGTCGAGCAGCAGGTCGATGCATTTCGGGCTCTGTCACCGACGACCGATGTCGATGTCTCGGCGGAGGGTGATCTCGGGCTGCACACGGACTCGCAGCGGATCCTGGTCGACCGGGTGCTCCGCGAGTCGCTCTCGAACGTCGCCCGGCACTCGGGCGCGAGCCGGGTCTCGATCCAGCTCCGCGGCTATTCGGACGCTCTGCTCGTCCGGGTGCAGGACAACGGCCGCGGCTTCGACCCGCAGGCGCGGGCGCGGGGCCTAGGCGGCCGCCACGTCGGTCTGAAGACGATGCGGGAGCGGCTGGATCTGATCGGAGGGACGCTGAGCATCGACAGCCAGCCGGGCGGGCCGACCACCATCACCGCCGTGATCGACAAATGGCGTCCCGGCTGCGCGGACGACCTGGACGCGGAGAAGTAACCCTCCTAGTGGCCGGGCGCGAGCTCGCGGAGACGCGGGATCGCCCGGCCCAGCCCTGCGGCATCGAAGACGTAGGGGGTCGCGTTCGCGACGTCGTGGATCGGCCCGTCGAGCTCGTCCGAGCCGGCTCCTGCGTTGACCGCGTAACGCACCGGGATCTCGTGACAGACGCAGAGGACTGTCTCCTCCGGTCGACCGAGCAGGCGTTCGAACGCGTCCGCGTAACGCCGCGCCGCGTCGCCGAGGCTCTCGCCGCCCGGGAACGCCGCAGCAGGCGGATTGGCCCGCTTCCACGCGTGATAGGCGTCGAGGCTCACGCCCTCGAGCTCTCCGATCCGGACGTCGTTCAGACCGGCGTCGACGACGGTGGCCGTGGCATCCGCGCGCCCGCCGAGCGCCAGGCGCGCCGTGTCCTTCGCTCGAGGGAATTCCGACGTGACGCAGAGGTCGATCACAAGCCCGGCCAGCTGGCCCGCGAGGTGCCCTGCCTGGCGCGCTCCGAGCGGCGAGAGGCCGCGGTCGAGCGCCGGATCGCCGTTCACGATGCCGTCGACGTTGAACAACGACTGGCCGTGGCGGGCCAGTAGGAGGATCCGCACGCCGGCGCCTCAGCGAAGATCGGTGAAGCGCAGCTCCTGGTACGGGAACCAGCCCGATCCACCGGAGGTTGCGAACACGTTCGTCGAGCCGGCCAGCGCGTGTGCTGCCGCCGACACGATCAGTTTCTGGTCCGCCAGCTCGCTGTCGTTCTCGACCGCTTCTGCGGTGATGAGCCCGTCTCTGTGCCGTGCGAGCTCGAGCAGGCGGGTCGTCGCCTCGTCGAAAGTCATCAGCCGTGATCCTTCCAGATCGCCGCCCGGTCCGGGCTGTGGAGATTCAAGCCCGGCGCTTCTCGTGCCGATCCCGCGAAGGTGAGCGTCGACAATCGGCTCGTGGAGTACTGGCGGCGCCAGTTGGCCACCCGTCGGCGACTCCGGGCCGCGCCGGCCCCCAGCGAGGCTGTCGTGGCCGTGCCGGAGACGGATCGGCGTGGCGAACTGGCCGGCGTTCCGGCGAATGACGAAGCCCGGCCCTCGAACGTGGTTCCGATGGCGTTCGAGGATCGCTAGCCGCGTCGTCCTCGGCCGGCAGGGAGGGAAGGCGACGCGGTGAACGGAGGATTGATGCCGTCAGTCCAGCCGCAGAGCCGCGCCGCCCCTGGCAGTATCGGCAGCCCGACTCCGGTTCTTGACCGGAGTGGGCAGGCAAACGAAGAAGGTCTGCGGTTGGAGCGCGAGGCGATCGGTGAGAGCAGTGCGCCGTTTTTCGAGCGAGTGCCGTGCGCACTCGATCTTCCCGATCCCGGCCGCCGCTTCACGAAGGAGCAGCTCGACAAGAGGCTCAAGGTGCTGTTCATCGTGTCGCAGCCGACCGGCTCCCCCGCGATCTCGGTGCACGCAAACCTGATGCGATTCTTCGATCGGGAGCGGGTCGAGGTGCACGTCCTCTACAACCGGCGCGCCGACGGCGAGCCCTTCCAGACGGACGGGACCTCGGCACGGCAGGTGCTGCCGAAGTCGGAGGACATCCACCTTCGGGCGGCAGAGTTCGGCCCGGTCCGCGGAGCTCCGAGCCGCGCGCTGCTCGTCTCGACGGTCCGCTCCGTGGCGCCGGCGCTTCGCGACGCCGTGGGTCTGCTCCGCTACATCCGGCGCAACGGCATCGACGTCATCCACTGCGAGAAAGGGCCGCGCAACGGCCTCTACGGCTTGCTGCTCTCTCGGTTGACCCGGGCCAGGTACGTGGCGCATTTTCACTGGAAATACGGGAACTGGATGTCGGGGATCTCTCGCCTCGCGGTCAGGCGGGCGGACGCGATCATCGCCGTCTCGAGCTGGACCGGGAGGCCGATCCACGTGGCCGGCGTGCCGCGCGAGCGCATCTTCCCGGTGCTCAACGGGATCGACGTCTCGGCCTGGGACCCATCGACGGTCGACGGCGAAGCGGTGCGCCGCGAGTTCGGCGTGAAGCCCGAGGACACCCTGATCGTGATCATCGCCCAGCTCGTCGTGTGGAAGAGGCAGGCGATGCTGATCGAAGCGTTCCGGCGGGTCGCGCAGGAGCGACCGCACACGCGGCTGCTGATCGTCGGCAAGGAACAGACCCCGCGGACGGCGACCGGAGCGGTCGGCTACACGGAGAAGCTTCGGCGGCTCGTCGCGGAGTCAGGGCTCGCCGGGCAGGTCGTGCTGACGGGCCAGCGGAGCGACGTGCGCGAGATTCTCGCTGCGGCAGACATCTTCAGCCTGCCCTCGGTGGGTGATCCGTGTGCCCTTGCTCACATCGAGGCGATGGCGATGGGGAAACCGATCGTCACTGTCGATTCCGGAGGTGCTCCCGAGCTCGTCCAGCACGGCAAGGCGGGACTGGTGGGGCCGGTCGACGATGTGGAGGCACTCGCGGCGAACCTCGTCGCGCTGATCGACGATCCGGTCAAGCGGCGCGAGCTCGGCGACTACGGCCGGCGGCGCGTCCTCGAGTATCTGAACGCACAGCGGATGGCCGACGAGGTCGAAGCCGTCTATCGACTCGTTGTGCAGGAACCCGGCTAGCTCGAGAATCCGTCGAGGGCCGCCTCGACCAGATCGGGCAGCGTGCGCAGGTTGTAGCCGCCCTCGAGCACGGCGGCCACGCGAGGTGCGAGCCCGGTGGCGCGCCGGGCCAGCTCACGGAACCCATCCACGGTCAGTTCCATGTCGGCGAGCGGATCGTCGATGTGTGCGTCGAACCCGGCCGAGACGAGCAAGAGCTCGGGCTCGAACCGCTCGACGGCCCGGTGAACGGTCTCCCACGCCGCGAGGTAGCCGTCGTCCCCGGTGCCGGCGGGCAACGGCAGGTTGACAAGCCTGTCCGCCTGCTCGTCCGGGCCGCCCGTGCCCGGGTAGAGCGGCCACTGGTGCAGGGACACGAAGAGGATCGAGTCGTCTCCCGAGACGACGTCCTGAGTGCCGTTGCCGTGATGCACATCCCAGTCGACGATCGCGACGCGGCTCAGTCCGAGCTCCGCCTGTGCCCAGCGGGCGGCGATCGCGACGTTGTCGAAGAGGCAGAACCCCATCGCCCGTTCCCGCTCGGCGTGGTGCCCCGGCGGCCGGGCGAGCGCGAATCCGCCAAGACGCACGGCTTCGATGGCAGCGCCGGCCGCGAGGAGTGCCGCCTCGTAGGTCGTCTCGGTGCACAACGTGTCGGCGTCGATCCAGCCGCGGGTGTCGCGGACGCGTTCGACCAGGCTCCGGTCGTGGCAGCGGAGCACGTCGTCGTCCGTTGCGGGGCCGCACTCGACGAACGGGAACCGCTCGTGGAGCACCACCAGCCGCTGCTGTGACTCGGGATGCGACCCCGTGGGATGGAGGTACGCGAATGCGCTGTTGCTTACGAGCTCGATCCGCGGACCGCCTCGAGGATCTCGTCCAGCTGCCGATCGCCGTGCGAGCGGCCGATGAGGTACGTGAGCAGTGGGGCGTTGCGCCGGTCGCCGCTCTCGTGCGCGGCGATCCTCGCGATCTGCAGCAGCGTGTCGGCGTCTTCTTCCGTGAGCTCGTCGTTGCTGCCGATCGCCGCCGCAACCCGCTTCAGCCAGTCGTCCATCGCGCGGCAGCATAATCCCGCGGATGCCACGCACGCTCTGGGCCAAGGCGCCGCTCGCGCTGCTCCGACACCCGGTCGGGCTGCTCGCTGTGGTCTCTGCCGCGTTTCTCGTCGGCGTCGGTGCAGCGGCAGGCCCGTTGATGAATGCGGGTGCCGAGAGCGAGGCGCTCCAGACCAAGCTCGCGCAGTTGACGCCGCTCGCGGCCGGCCTGACGATCGACCGGCCGCTCGCCCCTGACCGCGGCAGCCTTGCGGCGCTCTCCCGGGCCGACGGGGGGCGTCGCCGCGCCGCGGTCGCGCTCGGGCGGAGCCTGCGCTTCGTGAAACCGCCGATCCTGACGACGAGCTCCCTCGCGGTGCTCGGCGGGCCGCGGTTCGACCAGGGAAACCCGGTCTTCGTCGTGCCGATGGCGAGGACCGGCGCAACTGGGCACGTGCACCGGTTGTCCGGGAGCGGGAACGGTGTCTGGCTCTCCAGTGTGCTCGTGCAGCGCGCGGGTGGCGACGTGACGTTCGGACCGGACTTTCCGACGACGACTGCGCGGGACGTGACCCTGCCCGTCGGGGCTGTCTACCGCCGGCTCGACGACGATCTCGCGAATCCGTACTGGGTCAACTTCACCGCGCGCATTCGCTCGAAGAATCCCGACAAGCCGCCGCCTCCCTCGTTCGCTTTCGTCGGACCGGCGCAGGTCTACCGGGTGGCCCACGCAGTCTCGGATGGCGAGCTCGCGAATGACTACGAGTATCCGCTCGACGGGTCGTCGATGACACCCGGACGGGCGAAGAAGATCGACCGTGCGTTTCAGGACGTGAAGCGCCGGCTCGCAACGCATTCCGCGCTGGCGGTGAGCCTCGGCTGCGCCGACCCTCACCGCCGCTGCCAGGTGACGAGCGAGCTCTCCGACGCGGTGCGAATCGCGAAAGCCGGCCAGTCGAGCCTGCGGCCGGTGATCGATCTGCTCGGCGGTTTCTGCGTGTTGGTCGCACTCGGCGCGGCGCTCGTCGCGGGCGTGTTCACCGGACGCCGCCGCGCCGCCGAGGCGCGCCTTTCACTCGTCGGAGGCGAGCCGCGGCCCCTGTTTCTCGCCCGGGCAGGCATCGAGGCAGCTCTGCCCGCCATCGTCGGGTCAGCCGCCGGTCTCGCCATTGCGGTCGAGCTGGTCCGCCTCTTCACGCCGCAGGGCTCGGTGGACGGCGGCGTCGTGCGGGAAGCCGGAGCTCGGGTCGGAGCGTGTGTCGTCGCCTCGATGCTGGCGGTAGCTGTCGGCACGACGCTCGCGCGCGGCCGGATCGGTGGGGGCTCGACCGCGCTCGGCAAGGCGGCGCGCATCCCGTGGGAGGGGTTCGCGCTCCTGGCGGCGGTTATCTCGTGGCTCGTCCTCGCCCTCGGCGGCGGCCTCGTCCGGGACCCGGTTGCAGGATCCCATCCGCGTCTCGTCGTCCTACTGCTGCCTGCCTTCGTCGCCGCGCCTCTCACCGGGATTGCGGGACGACTCCTTCGGTCTCTCGTTCTGCGCAGGGTGATGGTCGCCTCGGCCTCGGTGTTTCTCGCACTCCGTCGTGTCGCCGCGGCACGTGGGCTCGTCATTGCGCTGACGGTGACCGTCTCCGCCGGGATCGCCTCGTTTGCGTTCGCCACCATCCTTCGGTCGTCGCTGGTCGCGAACAGCACCGAGAAGGCCTTCGTGGCGAACGGCTCCGACGTTCAGGGTGTCGTCGACCCGGCCCGCGTGATTCCTCGATCGTTCCGGTATCCCGTCACCAAGGTCTCCGAGATCTTCGATGCGGGCACCCTTCCCTCAGGGCAGGCGTTCGAGGTGCTGGTCGTCGATCCGGCGAGCCTCGGCCGCGTGCTCGAGGCGCACTGGCCGCCGGACGTTCGCGCCGCGGTGCGCAAGCTGGGGAGCTCCACCGCACGGCTGCCGGCCGTCTCGGTCGGCATCGGCACCGGGCGGCAGACCGTCACGCTCGGAACGTCGCAAACCGACGTCCAGGTGGTCGCGAGGCTCCGGGCGTTCCCGGGGATGCAGCCGATCCAGCCGCTGCTCGTGATCCCGGCTCGCGCACTCGCCGCGCCTGCCGAATCGCTCAGCTACGTCTGGGCCACGGGGCCGCCTGCGCAGGTCGAGGCGGCGCTCGCAGCCTCGAGCCTCGATCCCGCGTACATGACCGCCGTCGCCGAGTTCTCCCACAGCCCTGACGTCCAGGAGATCACGCGCACCTACGGCTTTCTCCGCATCGTCGCCTTCGGGCTCGTCGTCCTGTCGCTGATCGCGCTGATGCTCTATCTGAGCGGGCGCGGGCGATCGCAGCTCGTGACCTCCGCGTTTCTGCGTCGCATGGGCATGACGCAGCACAGCCAGGCCGTCTCGGTGGCACTCGAGTCGAGCGTCCTCGTCGCGATCGCGACGATCGTCGGTCTGGGCGCGGCGCTGATCACCGCCGGAGCGATCATCGGTCGTGTCGATCCGCTCTCGCAGTACTCACCGGCGCCTGTCACCGAGGTCCCGTGGACGTTGCTCGTCGGCTCGGCACTCGGTGTGATCGCTGCGGCCGGACTGGTCGGGGCGATCCTCACGCTCGCGCTGCCGCGGTCCGGCGTCGGGGAGCAGCTCCGTGTCAACTGAGCCGCTGGTCGCGGTCGAGGCGGCCTCGAAGCAGTACGTCACGGCGGGAGGCCTGGTCGATGCGCTCGCTCCCACCGATGCACGGTTCGTTGCCGGGTCAGTGACGGCTGTCGTGGGTGTCTCCGGCAGCGGCAAATCGACCCTGCTGCGCCTCGTGGCCGGTCACGAGGCGCCGTCCTCCGGGCGGGTGATCGTTTCGGGCCACGACCTCGCGACGTTCTCGGGGCGACGGCGAGACCGGTTCCGGCGCGAGACGGTCACGTACGTCTCGCAACGCGCCGCCGACAACCTCTTCCCTCAGCTGAACCTCGCCGAGCACCTGCGCCCGGGAGCGTCGCTGCGGCCGTTCGAGGTCCTCGGCATCGCCTCGCGCATGTCGGCCCGCCCGGGCGAGCTCTCCGGCGGAGAGCTCGCACGCGCGTCGTTTGCGGTCGCACTCGCCCGGGGCGCACCGCTCGTTGTGGTGGACGAGCCGACCGCTGAGCTCGACCGGACGACCGCCGGCGACGTGCTGGCGGCGATGGACGACGCCGCATCGCGAGGGCAGACGTTCGTGGTGGCGACACACGATCCGGCCGTGATCGAGCTCGCCGGCAACGTCCTGGATCTGACCCGCAAGCGTCCCGGAGGGACGCCCGCGCACGTTCGCGAGTGGGACCCCGGCAAGGTCGCGCTTCGGCTGCGTGAGGTCACGAAGACCTACTCGGGGGCGGCCGCGGTCGCAGGCATCTCCCTCGACGTGCGGGAAGGGGAGCTCGCACTGGTGTTCGGACGGTCGGGGTCCGGCAAGTCGACGCTTCTGATGGTCGCGGGAGGGTGGATCAACCCGGACAGCGGCCTGGTCGAGCCGGCCGTGACCAACTGGCGCGAGCTCGCCTACGTTCCGCAGCGGTTCGGCCTCGTGCCCGAGCTGACCGTGGAGGAGAACGTGGAGCTGCCCGCGCAGCTCGTCGGCGCCGGGCCGGCGGAGGGCCTGTTCGAACGGCTCGCGATCGAGGAGCTCCGGAGCCGGTACCCGGCCCAGATCTCGATCGGGCAGCAGCAGCGCGTCGCGATCGCACGCGCCCTTCGGCTCGAGTCTCGGATCGTGCTCGTCGACGAGCCGACCTCGCATCAGGACCCCGCGCACGCCGAGCTCGTCTGGGCGGCCCTCGGCGCAGCTGCCGAGGCCGGGTCGGCCTGTCTCGTCGCGACCCACGAGCTGGAGGCGCGGCATCGAGCCGATCGCTGGTGGCCGCTCGAGGACGGGCGGCTCCAAGCCATGACCTGGGAGCAGGCCGCCCCGGGAGGATGGCCGAGCTAGGCGCGTTCGAGCAGGCGCTTCGCGAGGCTCTCGAGCCCCAGCTCGCGTGCGTGCGCGGCCGCGCCCGCCCAGTCCGGCGGCGTGGGGCGGAGCTTCGGCAGGGGCGCCTCGGGGTCCATCGTCGCGATCTCGCGGTAGAGCAGCAGCTCGTCGGCGATCTGAGGGAAGCGGCCGTCCGCCAGCGCCTGCGCGAGCGTGCCGTGCTGCTTCAGCACGTCGGCGGCCTTCTTCGGCCCGACGCCGGGCGCGCCCGGGATCTTGTCCGACGGATCACCGCGCAGGGCGATGAAGTCCGGCACCTGGCCGGGCTCGACGCCGTAGCGCTCGCGCACCTCGGCCGGGCCGATCCGCGCCAGTTCGGAGACGCCCTTGACCGGCTGCAGGATCGTGACCCGGTCGGAGACGAGCTGGAACGCGTCGCGGTCCGAGGTCGTCACGAGCACCGGGCCGGGCCATGCCTGCGCCGCTGCAGCGAGGAAGTCGTCGGCCTCGTAGCCCGGCGCCTTGGCCGCCTGGAACCCGAACGACTCGACGAGAGCAGGCAGGAGATCGAGCTGCTCCAGGATCGAGTCCTCGAAGATGCGGCCTGACTGGTAGGCCGGAAGCGCCTCGTGCCGGTAGGTGGGCGTGTCGAGCGAGTCCCAGCCGACGAGCACCGCCTCCGGCTGCTCGGTCTCCCACAGCCGTTGGAGAAACCCCGCGAAGCCGACGAGTGCGTTGAGGCGGATCGACTTCGGTAGAGCGTGGTAGGCGCGATGTGCCAGCGAGTCGCCGTCGATCGCGAGCAGAAAGCCACTCACAGGGACTCCTCCAGCTCTTGGATCGCCGCCATCAGCCGGTCGGTCGCGGTACGCGCCGCCTCGGCGATCTCCTGTCCGTGCAGATCCTCGAGGTCGATCGGTTCGCCGTAGCGCACGCGCCACTGCTCCAGCCGGCGCAGACCGTCGGTGCCCTTGATCCCCGCCGGGACGAGCGGAACGCCGGCCTCGAGCGCGATCCGTGCGGCGCCGGTGTGCGCCCCGGCTGCGCGCTTCTTCCTCAGGCCCTTCCGGCGCCGCGTGCCCTCGGGGAACATCGCGATCACGTTGCCCTCGCGGGCCAGGCGGACGGCGGTTTCGATCGCCCCGTAGTCCGCCTGTCCCCGGTTCACCTTGAATGCGCCGGCGCCGGAGGCGATCGTCGAGAGCGGGAACCAGAAGAGCTCGGACTTCGCCATGAAGCGCAGAAACCGCCGCGGCCAGATCTTCACGCCGATCGCCCAGGGGTCGAGATTCGAGAGGTGGCCGGCGGCCAGGACGTAGCCGCCGGAGCCGGGCAGATGCTCGGTTCCGTCGGCCCGATAACGGAAGACGAGGCGCAGGACGGGCCAGGAGAGAAGGGCGATACAGGAGTAGAGCAGTGTGGGCCTGGGAGGACGCGTCACCGGCGGCGAGTATCGCTGATCCGGCCCACGGCGCTATGGTGGCGCGCGAAATGGCTGGATCAAACGGCAAGAAGCTCGTGATCGTCGAGTCGCCTGCGAAGGCGAAGACGATTGCGGGCTATCTCGGGCCCGATTACCTGGTCGAGTCGTCGATCGGGCACATCCGCGACCTGCCGAACAACGCTTCGGAGATCCCGGCCAAGCTGAAGGGTGAGACGTGGGCCCGGCTCGGCGTGAACGTCGACAAGGACTTCGAGCCGCTGTACGTCGTCGACTCGCGCAAGAAGAAGGTCGTCTCCGACTTGAAGGCGAAGCTCAAGAACGCCGACGAGCTGCTGCTCGCGACAGACGAAGACCGTGAGGGCGAGGCGATCGCCTGGCACCTGCGCGAGGTGCTCGACCCGAAGGTGCCGGTGCGGCGGATGGTCTTCCACGAGATCACCCGGCCCGCGATCGAGCGCGCACTCGGCGAGACGCGCGAGATCGATGCCCGGCTCGTGGACGCGCAGGAGACGCGTCGCATCCTCGACCGGCTGTACGGCTACGAGGTCTCGCCGGTCCTCTGGCGGAAGATCATGCAGGGGCTCTCCGCGGGTCGCGTCCAGTCGGTCGCGACCCGGCTCGTCGTCGAACGGGAGCGCGAGCGGATGAAGTTCGTCGCCGCCGAGTACTGGGACATCGTCGCGACGTACGAACCGGGAGCCTTCACCGCGCGCCTCACCTCGATCGATGGACGTCGCGTTGCGCAGGGGCGCGACTTCGCCCAGGACGGGACGCTGCGGCAGGCCGACACGGTCCAGCTCACGCAGGCCGGGGCGGGCGAGCTCGCGGCGGGTCTCAAGGGCGCTGCCTTCACGGTCTCGTCGGTCGAGGAGAAGCCGTACACCCGCCGCCCGGCAGCGCCGTTCATGACGTCGACGCTCCAGCAGGAGGCGAGCCGCAAGCTGCGGCTCTCGTCACAGCAGACGATGCGCGTCGCACAGCGTCTCTACGAGAACGGCTACATCACCTACATGCGCACCGACTCGACGACGCTCTCCGAGGCGGCTCTCGCGGCGGCCCGCGATCAGGCGCGCGAGCTGTACGGCGCCGATTCGGTGCCCGCGCAGCCGCGGCAGTACAACCGCAAGGTGAAGAACGCCCAGGAGGCGCACGAGGCGATTCGCCCGGCCGGCGACAAGTTCCGTACGCCCGAGCAAGTGCGCGGTCAGCTGACGTCCGAGGAGCTCAACGTCTACGACCTGATCTGGAAGCGCACAGTCGCATCCCAGATGGAGGATGCGCGCGGCCAGACCGTCTCGGTGCGGATCGCCGCGGCCGCAGCCGACGGTCGTAGCACGGAGTTCTCGACCGCCGGCACCGTGATCACCTTCCGTGGCTTCCTGCTCGCCTACGAGGAAGGACTCGACGAGCCGTCCGGCGACGCCGAGGAGAAGGTGCTGCCGCCGCTCACCGAGGGCGATGCGCTCAACGCGACCGCCCTCGAGCCGGACGGCCACTCCACCTCGCCGCCGCCGCGGTTCACGGAGGCGAGCCTCGTGAAGGCGCTCGAGGAGCGTGGCATCGGCAGGCCCTCGACGTACGCCGCGATCATGGGCACGATCCTCGATCGCGGCTATGTGCGCAAACAGGGCCAGGCGCTCATCCCGGAGTTTCTCGCCTTCGCCGTCGTGAAGCTGCTCGAGAATCACTTCCCACAGCTCGTCGATTACGAGTTCACCGCGCGCATGGAGGACGACCTGGACGAGATCGCCTCGGGCGACGAGGCGCGCACGGCGTGGCTCCAGCGCTTCTACTTCGGCGTGGACGGCGACACAGGTCTGAAGGAGCTCGTCGAAGGACGGCTCACGGAGATCGATGCGCGCGAGGTCAACACGCTCGAGCTGCCCGGCAGCGACATCGTCGTGCGGGTCGGCAAGTACGGTCCGTACCTCGAGCGCGGCACGGACCGACAGACGCTGCCGCCCGACATCGCGCCCGACGAGCTCACGCCGGCCCGCGCCGAGGAGATCCTCGCCCAGGGAAACCAGGAGCACGAGCTGGGCTCGGACCCCGAGACCGGACGGACGATCGCGGTGCGCTCGGGCCGCTACGGGCCGTATGTGACGGAGGTCGTCGAGGGCGACGAGAAGCCGCGCACCGCGTCGCTCTTCAAGACGATGTCGCCCGAGACGGTCACGCTCGACGAGGCGCTGAAGCTCCTGACCCTCCCTCGCTCGCTCGGGGAGTCCGACGGTGAAGAGGTGCTCGCGGCGAACGGCCGCTACGGCCCGTACGTGAAAAGGGGGAAGGAGTCGCGCTCGCTCGACAGCGAGGAGCAGCTCTTCTCCATCAGCCTCGACGAGGCGCTCGTCAAGCTCGCCCAGCCCAAGCAGCGGGGCCGGCGTGCGGCGGCGCCGCCGCTGAAGGAGCTCGGGGACGACCCGGTCAGCGGCAAGCCGATCGTCCTCAAGGAGGGCCGTTTCGGTCCCTACGTCACGGACGGCGAGACCAACGCCAGCCTGCGCGCGGCCGATTCGATCGAGTCGATCGGGCCCGAGCGGGCGGCCGAGCTCCTCCAGGACAGGCGCGACCGCGGCCCCGCTCCGAAGCGCAAGCGGGCGCCTAAGAAGCGCTCGTAACAGAGCTGCAACAGTCCTTACAACATTTCCGGTGCGAAACCGTCCATAATCAGTCTCTCGTCGGAGGGGAATCCCCCCGCCGCCGCGCGCGTTCGAAAGGGCGGTACCCTGGCGCGGGAAGGTTTGCATGACCGGTCGCAGAAACGAAAGGACATCGATTCCGACTTGACTCAGAGCCAGCTGAACGAACTGCTTGAGACCGAGAGCGCACGCACCCTTCTGGAGGCGGGCGAGGAGCGCGGCTGGATCGAACCGGCCGAGCTCGAGGCGTTTGCCGTCGAGAACGACCTTGGGGAGCCCGAGGTCACCGATCTCGTGAAAGAGCTCGAGCGCATCGGGCTCGAGGTGCGCGAGCCGGTCACGGAGGAGAAGAACACGAAGGCGCAGGCCGAGCCGGTCATCTACGAGGCCGACGCACCGTCGGGCGCGGGCGACAGCCTGCAGCTCTTCCTCGCCGACGTCGGCAAGCACAAGCTGTTGACCGCGCACGAAGAGGTCGTGCTGGCGAAGGCGATCGAGCGCGGAGACGGTCGTGCCAAGCGCCGCATGATCGAGTCCAACCTGCGCCTCGTCGTGTCGATCGCCAAGGGCTATCGGGGTCTCGGTGTGCCGTTCCTCGACCTGATCCAGGAAGGAACGCTCGGTCTCAACCGCGCGGTCGAGAAGTTCGACTGGCGGCGCGGCTACAAGTTCTCGACGTACGCAACCTGGTGGATTCGCCAGTCGGTGCAGCGCGCGGTTGCAAACCATGCGCGCACGATTCGCGTGCCGGTGCACGTCGTCGAGCGCCAGCAGAAGCTGTCGCGCGCGGCGCGCCGGCTCGAGGTGGAGCTCGGCCGGGAGCCGACCAAGGAAGAGCTGGCGGAGGCCACCGGCCTGCCGCTTCAGCACGTCGAGGAAGCGCTCTCCGCGGCCTCGGCTTCGGTCTCTCTGAACCAGACGGTCGGTGCGGACGACGAGGGCGAGCTCGGAGATCTCTTCGCGGACCGCGAGGCTGCGGATCCGTTCGACGAGGCAGAAGAGTCGCTCAGGCGTCAGAACATCCGCAAGGCGCTGGATGCGCTGCCCGAACGGGAACGGCGGATCCTGGAGCTGCGCTTCGGCTTCGAGGGCGAGCCCTGGACGCTCGAGGCGATCGGGCACGAGCTCGACCTGACCCGCGAGCGCGTGCGCCAGCTCGAGGGCCAGGCGCTCTCACGGCTCGCCGCACTGCGCGAGCTCGCCGGTCTCGCCGCCTAGCGCCGACGAGGTGTCTGACACCGGCCGGTGTCAGACACCGGTCGCGTCCTGTGCTGCGCCCTCGAGATCAGGCTTGTCGGCGCGCGTCATGCCCTCGGCCTGGCGGATCTCTTCGTCTGTCATCGGCCAGCGCTCGAGCGGGTAGTGACATGCAGCCTCGTGCCGCGGCTCGAGCTCCCGCAGAAGCGGCAGGTCGACGTCGCAGTGCCCCTTGTGGAAACGCGGGCAGCGTGGATGGAAGACGCACGCTGCCGGGGGTGCGACCGGCGACGGCACGTCACCCGAGAGGACGATCCGCTGGCGACCGGTCGCCGCGGTCGGCCGCGGAACTGCTGAGAGCAGCGCCGCCGTGTAGGGATGCTTCGGGCTCTCGTAGATCGACTCGCTGTCGCCGATCTCGACGATGTGCCCGAGGTACATGACGGCGATCCGGTCTGCGATCTGGCGAATCACCGACAGGTCATGGGAGATGAAGACGTAGGTGAGGTTGAAGTCGGACTGCAGGTTGCGCAGCAGATTGAGGATCTGGGCCTGGATCGAGACGTCCAGGGCGGAGACGGGCTCGTCGCAGACGATCAGCTTCGGTGAGAGCGCGAGCGCGCGGGCGACGCCGATCCGCTGCCGCTGCCCGCCGGAGAACTCGTGCGGGTAGCGGTTGAAGTGCTCAGGGCTGAGACCGACCGTCTCGAGGAGGTCCTGCACCCGCTGCTTGCCGCCTTTCACCCCGTGGATCTCGAACGGCGCACCGATGATCTGGCCGACCGTCTTGCGCGGGTTCAGCGACGAGTACGGATCCTGGAAGATCATCTGCATCTCGCGTCGCAACGGCCGCAACTGGCGCTGCGAGAGCGTCGAGATGTCGCGCCCGTCGAAGCGAATCGTGCCGCCGGTCAGGTCGAGGAGCCGCAGGATCAGCCGCGCCGTGGTCGACTTGCCGCACCCGGACTCGCCGACGATGCCGAGGGTCTCGCCACGACGGACGTTGAGCGAGATGTCCTCGACGGCGTGCACCTCGGCCTTCCCCCGCGCAAAGACGCCCTGCTTGACCGCGAAGCGCTTGGTCAGATGCTCGACCTCGACGAGGTTGTCGCTGCTCTTCGTCCCGTTGCTGCTCATGCGGCGTCACCGAGGCGGGCGATCGAGCGCTTACCGCCCTCGCGCAGTTTGTCTTCCCACGGCAGATGACACGCGTCGGGATGTGCCTCGGGCACCGGTGCCACCAGCGGCGGGCGGTCCGTCGGGCAGGGCTCGAAGCGATAGCGGCAGCGTGGGTTGAACGGACAGCCGCTGGGGGGTGAGAGGAGCGACGGGGGCGATCCTTCGATCGGGACCAGCGCAGACAGTTTCTTCTCGACGCTCGGCATCGAGTCGAGGAGGCCCCAGGCGTACGGGTGCTGCGGCTGCTCGAAGATCTGCTTCGCCGGTCCGTACTCCATGATCCGGCCGGCGTACATGACCATGACCGAGTTCGCGGTCTCGGCGACGACGCCGAGATCGTGGGTGACGAGGATCACACCGATGTTGAACTCGCGCTTGACCGCTTCGATCAGCTCGAGGATCTGGGCTTGCACCGTCACGTCGAGCGCCGTGGTGGGCTCGTCGCAGATCAGGATCGACGGGTTGTGGACGAGTGCCATCGCGATCATCGCGCGTTGGCGCATGCCCCCCGAGAACTGGTGTGGATAGTCGCGCGCCCGCGATTTCGCGTTCGGGATGCCGACGTGGCCGAGCAGCTCGACGGCGCGATCCCAGGCGGCCTTCTTGCCGACGTCGGAGTGCGCCGTCACGGCTTCGGCGATCTGGGCGCCGACGCGATACATCGGATGGAGGCAGGCGAACGGATCCTGGAAGACCATCGCGATGTCCTTGCCACGGATCTTCCGCAGTTCCTCGGGCGGCAGTCCGAGCAGGTTGCGGCCCATGAAGTCGACGTGGCCTTCGATCGAGGTGCGCTGCTGGTTGAGCAGTCCCATGATCGCGAGATTGGAGACGCTCTTCCCGGAGCCGGACTCGCCGACGACTCCGAGCGTCTCCCCGCGCGACAGGGTGAAGCTGACGTCCGAGACAGCCTGGACCACTCCGTCGGCGGTCGGGAAGCGGACCGTCAGGCCACGTACGTCGAGCAGTTGTTTGTCGTCCCTCGTACCGGCGTCTGGGATGTCGCTCGGCTCGGTCACGCCTTCCTCGGTCACGCGTAGCGGACGCGGGGGTCGATGAAGGCGTAGAGGATGTCGACGATCAAGTTCGCAAAGGCGACGGCAACAGAAGCGACGAGCACGACGCCGAGCACGACCGGCAGGTCTTGCTGGAGCGCGTCGTTGATCGCGAGATAGCCGAGCCCCTGGAGGTTGAAGACCGACTCGGTGATCACTGCGCCGCCGACGAGGAGCGCGATGTCGAGGCCGAACATCGTCACGATCGGCGTTAGGGACGCCCGCAGGCCGTGCTTGAAGATCACCGTGCGCTCAGGCAGTCCTTTGGCCCGTGCGGTCCGGATGTAGTCCTCACCGAGCGTCTCGAGCAGGCTGTTGCGCGTCATCCGCGCGTAGAACGCGGCGTAGAGGAGCGCGAGCACGATCCACGGCGTGATCATGTGCGAGAAGAACCCGGTCGGGCTGTCGAGGGGTGACACGTAGCCCGTGCCGCCGACCCAGCCGAGCTTCTGCCAGAAGATGAAGAGCGCCATGAGCCCGAGCCAGAAGACCGGGGTCGAGATCCCGATCAGCGCAAAGCCCATGGATAATCGGTCGGTCGCCGATCGCCGGCGCACCGCGGAGAGGACGCCGATGCCGACGCCGAGCACGAGCCAGATGATGGCCGCGCCGGCGATCAGGAGCAGCGTGCGTGGTGCGCGCGCCTCGATCAGCGCCTTGACGGAACTGCCGCTTGCGTAGGTGTAGCCGAGCCCGGGCCAGCCGTACTTGTCGCCCGTTGCGAAGCGCCACGAGAACTTGCCGAACTGGACATACCACGGCTTGTCGAGCCCGAGTCGCTGGTGGATCTGTGCGATCTCCTGGTCGGTCGGGTTCTTGCCGGCAAAGCGCAAGGCCGGATCGCCCGCGGGCAGGAGGTAGAACACCGCAAACGTGATCGCGAGCACGCAGAGCACGACGATCAGCGTCCAGATGAGTCTGCGGGCGATGTAGAAGATCATGTTTTCAGTTGGTTTCGGTGGAGGAGGGGGCGGGACGAGCGTCCCGCCCCCTCGATCCGGTTTTTCCTATTGCTCCCTGGCCACCGACGAGTAGGCGGGGCCGTCCGTGAACTGGTCGTAGTTCCAGTGGGTGACGTTCGGGCCGATGATGAACACGTTGTTCGGCCACAGGTACGGAACCCATGGGACGATCGACGTCATCAGCTTCCTGTCGATGCCCTCCCAGCAGTTGGTGCGGTCCTGCGCCAGCTTTGAGCTGCAGACCGCGATGGCGCTGTCGACGCTCGGCACGTTGTTGATGCTGCCGGTTGCGCCGACTGTCTTTGCGATCTCCGGCGTCAGGCCGACGAGGGAGTAGTTCGTATTGCCCGACTTGATGATTGCGCCTGAGTCGAACAGTTCCGCGAAGAACGTGAACGGGTCGGCGTAGTCCTTCCCCCAGCTCGGGCGTTCGGAGAACGGGATGTTCTTCGACGGGGTCTGGATCGTCGTATAGGCGCCGTTGATCGACCTCACGGTGAACGTGATTCCGATCTTCGCGGCGTCTTCCTGGATGATCGGGATCATGCGCGTGTCCACGCCGCGGGTGTCCGCGATCATCAGGACGCCCTTGCACGCGGACGCGGTGCACTTGCCCGTCTTGCCCGGGTCGTACTTCGACTGCTTGATCTCAGCGGCTGCCTTGTCGACGCTGCCCATCTCGTTCGGCGTCGCGTACGGGTCGTACTCGGCAAGGCCGTTGTTGTAGAGCACCGGCGGGACCACGTGCGTGGCGATCGATCCCGGGATCGGTCCGCCCCAGGCCTTCTGGAGCGCCGACTTGTCCATGATCCAGTTCAGCGCCTTGCGGACGTGGACATCGTCGAACGGCGGCTGCGTGAGGTTCATCGTGAAGTAGTTCGTGCGGTCGCCGACATTCGGGATCATCCGCGGCTTGAGCGCCGGGTTGGTCGCGTAGAGACGAATGGTCTTCGGTGCCGGGCTCGACACCTCGTCCTGGTAGGCGCCCGACTGCACCTTCGCGAAGATGTCATCGGCGTTCGAGTTCACGACGAACTTGAACGTGTCGATGTAGTTCTTCCGGTACTGGTCGCTCGACTGGTTGTACTCCGGATTGCGGACCAGGATGATGTGGTTGCCGTTGGCGCCGTCGTAGCCGCTCATCGGCTTGAGAGCCGAGCACGACGCGATGCTGACCTTGTCGGCGCCCTGGAGCATGTACGGCCCTGTCGAGACGACGTCCCGGCCGTAGTCGCCCGGCTTCCCTTCGAAGCACTTCGCGACCTCTTCCGGGATCGGTGCCGTCGCCGGCATCGACATGCGGAGGTTGAAGTCACCGGTCGGCTTCGTCAGATGGAAGATGATCGTGGAGTCGTTGGGCGTCTCGATGCCGGAGACCGTCTTCGCCGTGCCGTTGGCGACGGCGTTCCAACCGGAGATCACCGTGTAATAGAAGGAGTACTGGCCGCCGTCCTTCGGGTTGGCGAGCCGGTTCATCGCGTAGGCGACGTCCTTCGAGGTGACGGTGCGGTTGACCGGCGGACCGAACTTGATGCCCCTACGCAATTTGTACGTGTAGGTCAACCCGTTGTTGGTCGGGTTCGGTGCGGTCGTTGCGAGGTCCCCGATCGTGATGTTGCCCGCCGCGCCGGGCAGGTGCTTGTAGCCGACGAGGGAGCGGAGCATCAGGTTCGAGTAGAGGCCCCAGGCGTTACCGAGGTACTCGCCGGTTGGGTCGAAGTTGTTGGTGAAGCCGAACGACTGTTCCCAGCCGACGGTGTAAGTGCCTCCCTTGGCGGGGGTGCCACTGCTGAACGTGCCCGAGCCGACGACCGAGTTGCCGGTGCTCGAGGAGGTGGTCGTGGTGGTGGTTGAGCCTGAGCTCGACTTCTTCGAGCCACATCCGGCCGCGAGCGCCGCTAGTGCGACAACGGCTCCGGCCATGAGCGCGAGCCGTAGGAACTTCCTCATGCGGGACTTCTCCTTTCTGGGGGGCTGGTGCGGGTAGCTCACCGTTCGGACCTCACGTCGAAGGCGTCGCGGAGACCGTCGCCGAGGAGGTTGAAAGCGAGCGTCGTGATGATCAGGAATCCGCCCGGGAAGAGCATGAGCCACCAGGCGACGTTGTACAACTGTGACGCGTCGCTGAGGATCGATCCCCAGGACGCCTCGTCGGCGGGAACGCCGAGTCCGAGGTAGGAGAGTGCTGCTTCGAACAGGATGTTGGTCGGGATCAGAAGCGTCGTGTAGACGATCAGCGGTCCGATCAGGTTCGGCAGGATCTCGGATCTGACGATCCGGAGGTTGCTGGCGCCGGCTGCGCGTGCCGACTCGACGAACTCTTTTTCGCGCAGAGAGAGCGTGTAGCCGCGAACGATGCGCGCGATGTAGGACCACGAGAACAGAGTGATCACGGCGATCACGACACTGAGCCCCGGTTGGATCAGGCCGCCGAGGCAGCCGTTCTTGCTGGTCGAGCAAGCTGCGACGATGCCGACCGCGATCAGGATCTGCGGTACGGCGAGCAGGACGTCTGCGAACCGGGACAGACCCGAGTCGACCCATCCGCCGGCGAACCCGGCGGTCAAGCCGACGATCGTGCCGATCAGCACGGCGAGGCCGGACGCGACGATGCCGACGAAGAGAGACGTGCGTGCGCCGTACATCGTGCGCACGAACAGGTCGCGTCCGGCGGCGTCGGCGCCGAACCAGAACTGCCGGTTCGGGCCGAGCGGCACGCCGTAGGCGTCGGTCATGTTGTTGTACGTGGTGTTCTGCGGATGGCCGGTGATGTGCGCTGCGATCGGGCCGCCGAAGAATGCGAGAAAGATCAGCACGAGGATCACGATGCCGCCACCAACCGCCGCCTTGTCCTGGCGAAAGCGGTCCCAGAACAGGCGCCTCGGTGTCTTGCGCGCGACAGCGACCGGCTGGAGCGCAACCGCGCCGCCGGCAGTCACTAGGTCAGGTGCGTTCGTCATTCCTCGCCCACAAGCGTAATACCGCGGGTTTACCCGTGCGGCGATACTGATGAACATGGATCGCCCTGAGCTCCGCCCGGCCGGCTCGCTCGTCGGCCGGATCGTTCGCGTCGAGCCGATCGAGGAGCGCCACCGGGAAGCGCTCAGAGAGGCAGCCGAGCGTGACCCGCAGATTCATCGCTACACCAACATGTATTCGCTGGGCTTCGACCGCTGGTTTGACCTTGCGCTAGAGAGCACGAGCGAGGTGCCGTTCGTCGTCTGCCTCGACGGCCGCCCGGTCGGCTCGTCGCGCTACCTGAACGTCGAGGCGTTCCACAGGCGCCTCGAGATCGGCTGGACGTGGCTCGAGCGTGCGCAGTGGGGCACGGGGGCGAACATCGAGACCAAGTATCTGCTGCTGCGCAATGCGTTCGAGGGCTGGGGCGCAATGCGGGTCGAGTTCAAGACAGATGCCCGCAACCTGCGCGTCCGGGGCGCGCTGCTCGGGGTCGGGGCGACCTTCGACGGGATCTTCAGGAAGCACATGATCCTGCCCGACTCGATCCGCGATTCGGCGTGGTACTCGGTGCTCGACGACGACTGGCCCCAGGTGAAGGCGATGCTCGAGGAGAAGATCGAGCGGCACGTGCTTCGCCCGGCCACGGCGTGAGGTGCCGGGTCGATGTGGCGCCGCTGCGGGCGGAGCCGGACGACGCGGCCGAGCAGGTGACTCAGGCGCTGCGCGGCGAACCGCTGTCGCTCGAGGAGCACGACGGCGACTGGGCGCGAGTGGTGACCGCCTACGGGTATCCCGGTTGGGTGCGGAGCGATGCGCTCGAAGAGGGCCTCGGCGAGTTGCCCGAGCCGGCCGCCGGCTCGCCGCTCGACGTCGCGCGGTCGTATCTGGGCGCGCCTTATCTCTGGGGCGGGCTCACCGAGGACGGAATCGACTGCTCCGGGCTCGTGCACATGGCGTACCGCCGCCTGGGGCGGCTCGTCCCGCGGGATGCCGACCAGCAGGCGCGGGCAGGCCTCGAGGTCGCCGAGCTCGAGCCGGGTGACCTCATCGCCTACGGCGAGCCGGTCGATCACATCGCCTTCTGGCTCGGCGGCGGCCGAATTCTCCACTCGACGGGCCGGGAGAACGGCATCGGGGTCATCGAGGAGGACGAGCCGGATGATCTGCGCGAGCGGCGCAGTCGGCTGATCCGGCTCTGAGGGCGGCCTGCCCGCCGCGGCCGTCACTCTTTTGGGTGGTCTCTCGTCCTAATGCTGGCCCAGAGAACCGCCGATAGCTCACTCGATGGACGCTGCTCAGCGCGATGAGATTCTGACCCGGTATCGGGAGCATTCAGCTCGTTTTGAGTCCGTTGCGGCTCGGCGTGATGCGACCGTCGCTGAGGTCATTCCCTTTCAGCAACCCGTGCGGGAGCTCGAACAGGAGCCGACCGCGCGCGAGCTCGAGGTGCTCCAGCTCATCTCGGACGGTCTCGTGAACCGCGAGATCGGTGTCCGGCTCTTCCTCTCGGAGGAGACGGTGAAAAGTCACGTTCGCCACTTGCTTGCCAAACTGCAGGCCCGGAGCCGCGCCCATGCGGTTGCGGTCGGCTTTCGGCGCGGCTTGATCGGCTAGCACGCAAAACGAAGGGCCGCCCCTGTGGACGGCCCTCCTAAAAGCGTGCTTTTAAAGTTCGTTACCCTGTGGACAACTCCCCCAAAGGGGTGAGGCTACTAGGTGTCGAACCCAGTTAACTGCGTAAGCGCTAACTGCGGAAAGCCAGGCTTACCAGGAAGCCATGCCCCCGGCGATCTTGGCGCTCTTCACGAACTTCGCGAACTTGCTCATGAGTTATCCCCCGTATTGGATTGGACTGACGGCATGGAGGAGGATATAACCCATTTGGGGGATACGCAAGTATTTCTCAAGATTCGTCGAGAACTTGCTGGGCTAAGCACCCCGGTCCTCGCGTATCTCGTCGCGGTAGTCGTCGCGGCTGTCGGCCTTGCTGTCTGCTTGATCCTGCTCGGTCAGGGTTTGGGTGGAAACGTCGGCGCCGTCCTTGGCCTAGCGTTCGCTTCCGCGTACGCCGAGCGCGGCTCCATCACCCTCCGAGGCCATCTCACGGTCTCGATCTCGCTTCTGCCGGCGATCTTCGCTGCGGTTCTGTTCGGGCCGCTCGCGGCGATGATCGTGTTCGGGGCATCCGGCCTGAGCATCTCTTTCCCATGGGCAGGTCGGATTGCCTACGCGGGTAGCAGATCGATCATCGGCGCACTAGCGGCCGGAGCTGTCGCCCTGGTTTCAATGTTCATGAACGGCGGTGCGGGCGAAACCGTTGTGGCCGCGCTTGCAGCCGCGATGGTGGCGGAGGTGGCCGATACCGCCTTTGCTTCCTTTACCTATTGGTTGCGTGGCTACGGCTCCTGGACTGTTCCTGCCAGGGACTCCCTGCCGGTCATCGCAGCGTCTGTTCCGTTTTACAGCTCGGCTGTTGCCGTCCTCGCGCTCTCGTACACGGACATCTCGCCCTGGACATTGCCTTTGTTCTTCGCTCCGGCGCTTGCCGCACAGCGGTGGTTCTTGCTCTACCAGGAACAGCAGCGACTGGCGACTGACCTGCAGGTCGCAAACGATCAACTGAGGGCAGCGAACCTATCGTTTGCGAAGGGGCTCATCGCAACGCTCGACGCTCGGGATCAATACACAGCGGGTCACTCAGCTGCGGTCGCGATCTACGCGCGCGACATCGCGAAGCGCATGGATCTCGGTCAGGACTACGCGGATTTGGCACACCTGTGCGGTCTCGTTCACGACATCGGAAAGATCGGACTCCCTGCTGGACTGCTTGAGAAGCCTGGCGCGCTGACGCTTGAAGAGCGCCGCGAGATGCAGAGGCATTCTGAGATCGGCGAGCGGATCCTTGCAAACGTGGACACGTATGCAGAGATCGCGGCAGTCGTCAGACACCACCATGAGCGAGTGGATGGCCAGGGCTATCCGGATCGCGTGGCTGGCGACGACATCCCGACTCTCTCGAGAATCATTGCCGTTGCGGACGCTTACAACGCGATGACGTCAGACCGCCCCTACCGTGACGCCATGCCGAGTCGGGTCGCGAGACTTCGCCTTGCGCAGGCCGTCGAAACGCAGTTTGACACGGCTGTTGTTGCTGCATTCGAGGCGATACTCGCCGGAGCGGACGAGGACTATCGCATGGCTCGAGGCGCGGCGTTTGAGCTCGTCTCGACCGCAGATCGCGTCGACGACGTGGCCGTCGTCGGCGTGATCTCAGAAGCTAACGCCATCTCGGCCTAACCCAGGGCCGTGTATCGAGCGACGGCCTGCGTCCGCGTTCGAACGCCCAGCTTTTCGAGGATGTGCCGTACGTGAACCTTGACGGTCGACTGAGAAATGACGAAGGCCGCCGCGATCTCTCGGTTGCGGTAGCCCTGAGCTATCAGACCGAGCACCTCCAGTTCCCGAGGCGACAGCGTCCCGGCAGGCCCTCGATCCGTCCGTGTTCGGAATCCAGCCTTCCGCGCCAGGGCTAGGTCGTTTGAACGCGCAAATAGCCATTCCAACTGCGGCCGTATGTCGTCTTGTTTCGTGAGCGACGCGCACAACGTGGGTGAAGCTCGAAGGCAGCAGATGACCGGTTCCCAAGTTCGCCTGGTACACGCTATGTCGATGAATGTGCACGCCCCAGCATCGTCGCCGTGTGCTGCTGCGACAATTGACGAGACCCCAGCGGTCAGTACTTGAACCTCGCTTGAGATTGAGGTACGTGTCGCCACATCCGCGGCGTCGAGCGCTTCGGTGTCGCGGCCGAGTAGACTCAAGGCCAGGGCTCGCATGGCGATGTACTCACCATGCATCGCCGGCGTCGCCGCGCCATCTACCGAACTGCGGACTTCATCGTAGGCCTCGTCGAATCGCGCGAGTTCCATGAGCAGGCGTGATCGGAGCACGCGAGCATTGAGGAGATGATGAGGATGTGGATTCGCCTGAACCGCAGCCTCCACGGCTCGCAAGTTGCGATCAGCCGCGGAGAACTCTCGCATCCCGAGTTCGATGAATGCGAGGTTCCAAGTCGCGTGGGGTCTCGCAAATTCGAGCTGGTACGAGTCGATGTCTGCGAGTGTCTGATGCGCGAGGTCTCTCGCTCGGACGAACTCGCACTGAAGAGCGAGGCAGTACGTGACGGTGAACATCACGCTGGCACGTGCCCTTGGGTCTTCGATCTTGGGTAGGACGCGGAGCGCGTCTTCAACGTAGGGCGAGTCGACGAACCCGTCGCCGATGCGCATACGTGTCAAAGCTGCCGCAGCGTATCGGGCGACGTCGAGTGCCCCTGACGTTTGATCCGCCAGCCCTCCTAAGGCTTCAAGTCTCTGATCGGCAGACGGTCGTTCACCGAAGATGGCTGCGAGCGCGAGCCCGTACAACGCTTCGGCGTGGTCGTTTGCGTCCACTGCTTCCTCGCGAGCAGACTCGAAGGCACTCTCCGATTCCTCGAAAAGAGCAAGCTGGAATGTGGAGGCTCCTTCCACCGCAGCCGCCCGCGATCGCAAAGGATGGGACTCCGTAAACCGGGGCCTGGCTCGGCGCACGATCTCCGCAGCGAGGCGGTACTCGCCGTTTCTTAGTGCCACTTCGGCGTCGGTGAGATCTACCACCGGTGGTGTTCCCGCCACGCCACTTCGAAGCTGCGCTGCGAATCTCGATACCGATTCGATTCGACCGCTGCGAACAAGCGGTGAGTACGCCCGTTCCAGAGCGGTTTGCGCCATATCTTGGAGTCCGAACCGCTCGATTAGCTCTGCCGCGCGGTCCCATCGCTCAAATTCGAGGCATTCACCGACCGCTGACTGGGCGAGGCTGCTCCCAGCGGAACTCAGCTGAAGCTTCGCATACAAAAAGTTGCGCACCAAGGGATGGAGCTCCGGAGCGCCTTCACCCGTCAACAGTCCACACGCGTGGCCCTGTTCGATCACCTCGGTTCCCCGATCGCCGAAGCGACGGCTCAGCTGACGGGCAGAAAGGTCGGGCAGGAGCGACAAGGCCAGTAGATCATCCTGAAGCGCCGGCGAGACCGATTGGAATACTTCCTCTGCGAGGTATTCGTAGAGCGGTGTGGACAGCTGCTCCTGCATCGGTGTATCGCTCATTCCGGCCGCGAGGCCGAGGACCGCTGGCCAGCCTCTTGCCTGAGCGACGAGTCGTTGGCGATCCGCTCCTCCGCCGACCAATTGGGTGGACTCACTTTCGCTCATGGCGAGCTGTCGTTGATCGATCTCAAGGTGCTCGCCATAAATCTTGCTCCGAGAGGTCGCCCAAGGCGGCCTAGTTCTTCCCGCGATCAGGAGCCGAGCGTCGGTGTGCGTGATCACCATACGAACCAGGTCATCAATTGCACGAGCACCGCTCAGCTCGTGATAGTCGTCCAACACCAGCCACTGGGTTCGTGCGGCGCGAATTCGTTCGCTAAGAGCGATCCCAACTTCCCGAGCGGCTCTTTGTGGGTTACTCCTTGCGCGAACATATTTTCGGATGAAGGTGGTTGACTCTTGATCGCCGAGTCGTGCCAGTCCTAGCCCGATGTCCTCTGCAAAGGTCACCACGTCGCGGTGCGCCGCAGTGAGCGTCACCCAGATTGCGCCGTTGAGCGTCTTCGCCCATTGCCGGGCAAGGGTCGTCTTCCCGTAGCCGGCTGGAGCGAGTAGCAGAATTACTCGCGCGTCGGACTCGTCGAGCATCTTGATCAGCCGCGGTCGCTCGATGATGCGGCGCTCGCGGCGAACCGGCTTGGATTGTCTAGTGCCTGCGGTCATGCCTGCCTGCCGCCCTCGTTCAGAGACGTGCCGCTCGCCGCGGTGAAGGCTACGCCTCTCGCACAGAAATTCAAAGGGGCCGGGGCGTCCGCGGCGGAGGGTTACGCCGCGGACGCCGCTTCGCCGTCAGCCCCCGTTGTCGGCTCGCGCCGACTCCAGGCGGTGCGCCAACGGGTCCTCGCCCGTCAGCAAACGGAAGGCGACTGGGATCTGCCGCCTTCGTGGCACGCCCAGCTTCTGCCTGAGGACGTCGCAATGCGCTTTCGCCGTGCGGGGAGAGATGCCGAGCTCGAGCCCGACCTCATCGTTCGACAGACCCTGGGCGATCAGTTCCACGACCTGGCGCTGTCGGTCGGTAATCCCTGAAGGGTTTCGGAGTGCCTGCATGAGAGCCAGGCTACGGCTCCGAGCGAGCTGGAAGTATCGGCCAAAGGGTGTATCCGCGCTCCTGCGCGAGGCGCCGGCGACCTAGGTCGTCAGGACGGAGACCACGTCGCGAACGGCGTCGGCGCTCTTTCCGAGTGCCTCCTGCTCCGTCGCGTCGAGATCGACCTCGAGGATCTGCTCGATCCCTTGCGAGCCGAGCTTCACCGGTACGCCCATGTAGAGGCCGTCGATGCCGTACTCGCCGTCGAGATACGCGGTGCAGGGCAGCACACGCTTCTCGTCGAGCACGATCGAGTCGACCATCTGCGCGGCGGCCGCGCCCGGCGCGTACCACGCGGAAGTGCCGAGCAACTGGACGACCTCGCCGCCACCCTTGGCGGTGCGCTCGACCATCGCGGCGATCTTCTCCTCGGAGATGAGCTTGCGGATCGGCACGCCGCCGACGGTCGTGGCCGAGATGACCGAGACCATCTGATCTCCGTGACCACCGAGCACGACCGCGCTCACATCCTTGATCGACGCACCGGTCTCCCAGGCGATGAACGTCTGCAGGCGAGCCGTGTCGAGGATCCCCGCTTGGCCGAAGACGCGTGCCTTCGGGAAGCCGGAGACGTTCTTCGCCACCTGGCACATCGCGTCGAGCGGGTTCGAGACCACGATCAGGATCGTGTCGGGGCTCTGCGCAACGACTTTCTCGGTGACGTCCTTGACGATCTTCTCGTTCGTCTGGACGAGGTCATCTCGGCTCATTCCCGGCGACCGCGGAAGTCCCGCGGTGACCACGACGACCTCCGAGCCCGCTGTCGGCGCATAGTCGTTCGACCCGGTGACGTTCGGTTCATAGCCGAGCACGGCACCCATCTGGTTGATGTCGAGCGCCTTCCCCTGAGGCAGTCCCTCCTTGATGTCGACAAGGACGATGTCCGCGTAGTCGCGCTGCGCCAGAACCTGCGCGCACGTCGCTCCGACATTGCCCGCACCGACGACGGTGACCTTCCGTCTCTTGCTCACGTTCAAGCCTCCAGTTTCTCGATGATCGCGTCCGCGTACTCACTCGTTCCGACGGCGGTCGGATCGTCCCGCGACGCCTTCATGTCGTAGGTGACGTTGTCGCCTTCGCGGATGACGTCCGCGACCGCCTGCTCGAGGCGCTGCGCCGCGTCGCGCTCCCCGAGATGGTCGAGCATCAACGTGCCCGAGAGGATCATTGCGGTCGGGTTGACCTTGTTCTGCCCCTTGTACTTCGGCGCCGAGCCATGGGTCGCCTCGAAGACTGCGACGTCGGGCCCGATGTTCGCGCCCGGCGCGACGCCGAGGCCACCGACCAGACCGGCGGTGAGGTCGCTCAGGATGTCGCCGTAGAGGTTCGGCAGAACAAGCACGTCGAATTCCTCAGGCCGCTGGACGAGGCCCATGCACGTGGCGTCGACGAGATTCTCCCATGGCTCGATCTCCGGGAAGTCCTTCGCGACGTCCCGGAACACTTCGAGGAAGAGCCCGTCCGTGAACTTCATGATGTTCGCCTTCGTCACGCATGAGACTCGCTTCCGGTCGTGCTGGCGTGCGTACTCGAATGCGAAGCGGATGATCCGCTCCGACCCCTCGCGGCTGATCGGCTTGACCGAGATGCCGGAGCCTGGCGCGATCTGTTTCGACTGCAAGGAGTTGAGCTCCGCGATCACCCGCTCCGCCTCGGGAGTGCCCGCTTCGTACTCGATCCCGGCGTATAGGTCTTCGGTGTTCTCGCGGACGATCACCAGGTCGACGTTGTCGTAGCGCGAGCGGACGCCCTCGAACGTCTTGCACGGGCGCAGGCAGGCAAAGAGGCCGAGCTCGTGCCGAAGCGCGACGTTGACCGAGCGGAAACCGGTGCCGATCGGTGTCGTGATCGGCCCTTTCAGCGCCACCTTGTTCGCCTTCACCGAGGCGAGCGTCTGATCCGGCAGCGGCGTGCCTTCCTGCTCCATCACGTCCACGCCTGCCTGCCTCACGTCCCAGTCGAAGCCGACTCCGGTGGCCTCCAGAACGCGGCGGGTTGCCTCGGTCAACTCCGGGCCGGTCCCGTCGCCGGGAATGAGGGTGACACGGTGCGCCATGCGCGGGCCAGCCTACACACCGCTTGGCCAACCGCCGTTCGATTCACCTTGTGTACCGTTCGTCTCCGATGAGCGCGACCAGCGACTTCCGGCCCGGTCTCGAAGGCGTCATCGCTTTCGAAACCGAGATCGCCGAGCCCGATAAGGACGGCGGCTACCTTCGTTATCGCGGTGTCGACATCGAGGAGCTCGTCGGCCGCTATCCATTCGAAAACGTCTGGGGCCTGCTCGTCGACGAGGACATCAACTCGCCGCTGCCCCCGACCGAAGCGATCCACCTACAGGACCCGAGCGGCTCCGTGCCGGCCGATCTTCAGGCGGCACTCGCGACCCTCGGGCCGAAGTGGGGAATGCAGAAGCTCGTCGACATCGACGACAAGCAGGCACGTGACGATCTCGCCCGGCTCTCGTCGGCAACGCTCACGATCGTCGCTCAGGCCGCTCGCGGAAAGCAACCAGCCGTTCCGGAGTCGGAGATCGAGCAGGGCGAAAATGCCGCGGCGAAGTTCCTGATTCGCTGGCGCGGCGAGGCCGACCCGCCCTCCGTCAAGGCGCTCGACACCTACTGGATCTCGGCGGCAGAGCACGGCCTCAACGCCTCGACGTTCACTGCCCGGATCGCCGCCTCGACCGGAGCCGACTGCGCAGCGGCGATGTCGTCGGCCGTCGGGACGCTTTCAGGCCCGCTGCACGGCGGAGCCCCGGCCCGTGTGCTGCCGATGATTGACGGCGCCGAGAGGGCCGGCGATCCCGAGCGGTATGTCCGCGACCTGCTCGATCGCGGCGAGCGCATCATGGGGTTCGGCCACCGCATCTACCGCGCGTATGACCCTCGCGCGACCGTGCTCAAGCGAACCGCTTTCGAGCTCGGCGCGCCCAAGGCCGAAGTCGCTGCAGCGCTCGAGGAGGCGGCGTTGAAAGTTTTGCGCGAGAAGTCGCCCGACCGGCAGCTCGAAACGAATGTCGAATACTGGGCGGCGGTCGTCCTCGATTTCGCCGGAATTCCGGCCGACCTGACGCCTGCGATGTTCGGCTGCGCTCGTGTTGCAGGCTGGTCGGCGCACATTCTCGAGCAGAAGCGCACCGGTCGTCTGATCCGCCCCGGGGCGCGCTACATCGGTCCGGCGCCGCGGCCGGTGTCCGACGTCTCTCAGTGAACCTCGCCGAAGCTGCGGCTCAAGCTGACGCCTTCGCCGAGGACGGAAACGAGCGCGGGCTTGCGAAGCTCCGCTCCGAATGGGACGACCTGCTGGAGGCCTCGGCGCGAGGCGCCGACTTTCGCGACCGGGCGGTCGCCTATCGCGCGATCGGTCAGTTTCGCTTCCGCACCAAGAAGGAGCTCTTACGGAGAGGGCTCGAGGATGAGAGCCCTGCTGTGCGCGGTTCGGCGCTTCTGGCGCTCGAAAGACTCTCCCGCGACCATCCCGGCGACATCAACGACGTGCGGCCGCTACTGCATGAGCTCTTGACGCACGACGGGAACGAGGCGGTGCGACGGCTCGCGGTCGTCGCCTTGAAGAACGGCTCACCGCGGCCGGACACGATCCAGATCCTCGCCTCGCTCGGTGACGACGACGAGCAGCCTCGCGAGTTGCGCGAAGCGGCTACGAAGGTCGCCCAGGCACTGCGCCGCAAGACGGCGAAGTAGCCGACTTCATTTTCGGTGCGGTCTTACGTCCGTTCTTGGACGGGCCGGCCCGGATCGTCCGTCGAGCGTTTCCGCGCGTGCGGATGCGCGCGGTAATACAGCTCCCGCCGTCTCCGGTCGGTCACGTGGGTGTAGAGCTCGGTCGTCGAGAGGTCGGCATGGCCCAGCATCTCCTGGACGGATCTCAGATCGGCTCCTCCCTCCAGCAGATGCGTCGCGAAGGAGTGGCGCAGTAGGTGCGGGTGGACCCGGAGCGGGTCGAGGCCCGCGTGCTCGGCCAGTTTCCGCAGGATCAGGAAGGCGCCCGCTCGGGTCAGCGGGCCGCCGCGCGCGTTCAGGAACAGCTCGGGGCGGTGACGGGAGTCGAGAAACGGGCGACCGCGGGCGAGGTAGCGGCGGAGCGCTTCGGCGGCGTGCCGGCCGACCGGAACGACGCGCTCCTTGCCGCCCTTTCCGATCACGCGAACGAGCCGGTCGTCGAGGTCGATCGCCGCCCGCTCGAGCCCGACCGCCTCGGAGACTCGGAGTCCCGCGCCGTAGAGCAGCTCGACGAGGGCCTGATCACGGAGCGCGCGCGGCTGTGTGCCGGCAGCGGCCTGGATCAAGCGCTCGGCTTCGCCGGGCGAGAGGGTCTTCGGCAGCGGCTTCGTGCGACGTGGCAACGCAACAGCGGCTGCGGGATTGTCGCTGCGCGCGCCGAGGAGTTGCTGGTGGCGGAAGAAGCTGCGCGTCGACGCGGTGCGGCGCGCGATCGTCGAGCCGGCGAGCCCGTCGGCGCGCAATTGCGCGACGTACCGTTCGAGCTCTTCGAGGGTTGCCTCCCCGACCGGCTTGCCGAGGTACGCGGCCAGGGCGGTCAGGTCTCGGCGGTAGGCGTCGACCGTTCGGGGCGAGCGTTGCGCGGCAAGCAGAGCGAGGAAGCCTTCGAGGGCGGGATCGCGATCCATCCGACCCCGGTTTCGCCGGGAGTGTCACTACCCCTGTCACGAGGCAGCCTGCGATCCGCCGGGCGGCATCGCAGTCGCTTTACACCGGGGTCAGACCCCGGACGTGTCTCGTGCGGACGCGCTCACCGGGATGCGCAAGCGGAATTGCGGCTCGGCTGCGCGTCGGGGCGCGGCGAACAGGCGCGCTCGGCTCGCCTTTCTGGACACGGCTGGGGTCAGACCCAGGACGTGTCTTCGTGCGTCATATCCCGTGCAGTCAGGAGCGAGGGTGCGAGTGGTCGTAGACCTTTCGCAGTCGTTTGGCATCGACGTGGCTGTACATCTGGGTGGTCGAGAGCGACGCATGGCCCAGGAGCTCCTGGATCGTTCGCAGGTCGGCGCCGCCTTCGAGCAGATGCGTCGCGAACGCGTGCCGCAGGCGGTGCGGGTGGGGGACGAGGCGACGCAGCGTCGACGTGTCGAGCCGCCGACCACGTGTCGAGAGGAAGAGCGCATTGTCGGCGCCGCGGGCGAGTTGCGGACGCGACTCGCGCAGATAGCGGGCGACGAGGCTCGCCGCCTCCTCGCCGAGCGGCACGACTCGATCCTTGCCGCCTTTCCCGAGCCGCACGTGGACGAGCTCCTGCTCGAAGTCGACGTCGCCGAGGTCGAGCCCGATCGCCTCCGCGCTGCGCAGACCCGCCGAGTACACGAGCTCGACGAGCGCCTGGTTGCGGAGCGCGAGCGGACCGTCGCCGTCGAGCGCGTCGACGATCTCCTCGACCTCGCTCAGCTTCGGCGCGTCGGGCAGCCTGCGCGGCCGCCGCGGTGCGAACGAGCCGTCGGGCACCCGTTCCGGGCCGAGCGCATGGCGAAGGAGCGACCGCACCGCCGTCAGCTTGCGGCCGATCGTCGCAGGGGCGAGCCGCCCGCGGGGCCGTGCGCGGCCGAGCTCGGTCACCCAGTCGGCGAGAACTCGCACATCCACGTCCTCGACCGGGCTGTCAGGGCCGAACCAGACCGCGAACTCGCGCAGATCGGCCGCGTAGACCCGCCGGGTGCCCTGGCTGATCCCTGCAGTGGCAAGGAACCGCTCTGTCGCGGCTTCGAAGGTCACTCCACGGTGTTCGCCGCGAGATATAGGATCGCCTGCCTGATGGGTGATCGCTGGAGCCGCCTCGCCGAGCTCGCCGTCTTCGGGGCGAATATCCAACCCGGACAAATCGTGCTGGTCACCGCCGAGCTCGGTCACGAAGAGATGGCGCGCGCCGTCGCTACAGCGGCCTACGACCGGGGCGCGAAGTTCGTCGATGTCGACTACTTCGATCCGTGGATCAAGCGGGCTCGCATCGAGCACGCGGATCCGGACACGCTCGACTTCGTGCCCGAGTGGTTCGGCCGGCGCATGCTCGCGCACGCGGAGGCGCGCGGCGGCCGGGTGACGCTCGCGGGCGTCGTTGCCCCGAACGCACTCGGAGGGCTCGACATGAGTCTTGCCGGCAAGGACATGCTGCCGCGAGTCAAGGAGCTCGGCATGATCGTCGGCGAACGCTGGACCAACTGGTGCATCGCGCCGTGCCCGCATCCCGAGTGGGCCAAGCTCGTCTATCCCGGATTGCCGGAGGACGAGGCGTACGAGAAGTTGTGGAGCGAGCTCGAGCATGTTCTGCGTCTGGACGAGCCGGATCCGGTGCAGGCGTGGGAGGACCGCATGAGCGTCCTGAAGGACTCCGCGACGCGGCTCGCCGGGCGTCGGTTCGACGCGTTCGAGCTGCGCGGGCCGGGAACGGAGCTGACCGTCGGCATGCTCCCGACACATAACTGGTGGGCCGCCGACTTCTCGACCGTCGACGGATTGCGGCACTTCCCGAACCTGCCGACCGAGGAGGTCTTCACGACTCCCGACCCGTTGCGCACGGAGGGCCATGTCTCGGCGACGAAGCCGCTCGTCCTGCGCGACGGAACCATCATCCCCGGACTGCGCGTGCGTTTCGAAGGCGGCACCGCCGTCGAGATCGACGCAGATGAGAACGTCGAGGCGCTCCGCTCACAGCTCGCGATCGACGAGGGCGCACTGCGGCTGGGAGAGCTCGCGCTGGTCGACCGGGAAGGCCGCATCGGGCCGCTGGGCACCGTGTTCTTCAACACGCTCCTCGACGAGAACGCCGCCAGCCACATCGCGTTTGGCAGCGGCTTCCCGTTCCTCGTCGAAGACGGCGACCTCGGTCGCGTGAACAAGTCCGGGACTCACGTCGACTTCATGATCGGCTCGGCCGAACTGGAGGTGGACGGAGTCACGGCAGCCGCTGAGCGCGTGCCGGTGCTGCGCAACGGCGAGTGGCAGATCTGACTCCCCGGGGACGCCGAAGCCCGTACCATGCAAGCCGTTCGTGGCCGACACGTTGAAGGAGGCGCTTTCGGATGACCGCGACTGAGCTCCCTGGCCGCGTGGATCTCGCCGAGCAAGGGATCGACGCGACCGGCGCCGTCTATCGAAACCCGACCACCGCACTGCTCTACACACACGCGTTGGCGCGCGGTGAGGGCAAGCTCGCCGAGGGCGGTCCGCTCGTCGTCGACACCGGCTCCTTCACCGGCCGCTCGCCCAAGGACAAGTTCCTCGTCGACGAACCGTCGTCCACCGACCGCATCTGGTGGGGCGACGTCAACCAGAAGCTCTCCGAGGACCACTACGAGGCCCTCCGAGAGAAGGTCGCGTCGCACCTCGCGGCGTCCGAGGCGCTCTACGTCGTGGACGCCTGGGCGGGAGCAGACCGCGCGCATCGGATCGGCGTGCGCGTGATCACGGCGCACCCGTACCACGCGCTCTTCGCCCGCACGATGTTCATCGATCTCCGCCCCGAGGAGCAGGCCTCCTTTGCACCGGAGGCGGTCGTGTTGCACACACCCGACCTCGAGGCGGATCCCGAGGAGGACGGCACGCGCACCGGCACGTTCATCGTGCTGCATCCGGGACGCACCGAGCTGCTCGTGGGCGGCACGTACTACGCAGGTGAGATCAAGAAGTCGATCTTCACCGTGATGAACGATCGCCTGCCGCTCGAGGGCGTCTTCCCGATGCACTGCTCGGCGAACGTCGACGACGCGGGCCATGTCGCGATCTTCTTCGGGCTCTCGGGCACGGGCAAGACGACACTTTCGGCCGACGCCGAGCGGTCTCTGATCGGCGACGACGAGCACGGCTGGGGGGACAACGGCGTCTTCAACATCGAGGGCGGCTGTTACGCGAAGGTGATCCGGCTGTCCCCGGTTGCCGAGCCGGAGATCTTTCGCACGACTCATACGTTCGGGACGATTCTCGAGAACGTCGCGATCGACGAGCTCGGCCGCCTCGATCTCGACGACGATTCGAAGACCGAGAACACGCGCGCCGCCTACAAGTTGGAGCGGATCGCTCATGCCCTCCACGCGAAGCAGGCCGGGCACCCGAGTGCGGTGATCTTCCTCACCGCCGACGCCTTCGGCATCTTGCCGCCCATCGCCCGGCTGTCGCGGCCCCAGGCGCTCTACTACTTCCTCTCGGGCTTCACGGCGAAGCTCGCGGGCACCGAGATCGGGGTCACCGAGCCCCAGCCGACATTCTCGACCTGCTTCGCTCAGCCGTTCCTGCCTCAGCCGCCTGCGGTGTACGCCCGGCTGCTCGGCGAGAAACTCGACGCGCACGCGGCGGACGTGTGGCTCGTGAACACCGGGTGGAGCGGTGGCCCGTTCGGGGTGGGGCAGCGGATGCCGATCCAGGCGACTCGCACGATGTTGCGCGCGGCATTGTCCGGCAAGCTGAAGCGAGCCGAACTACGCACCGACGAGGTGTTCGGCTTCGAGGTCCCTGTCCGTGTGCCGGGTGTCGACCCACAGCTGCTCGATCCGCGGTCGACGTGGCGTGATCCGGATCTCTACGACCGCAAGGCCGCCGAGCTCGCCGGGATGTTCGTGGACAACTTCGCGAAGCGGTTCGCCGATGTCGACGAATCGATTCGCGCCGCAGGCCCGACGATCTGATGGCAGAGGCGCCACCTTGGCGCGTTGCGATCATCACAGTCCTGCCCAGGATCGCACAGGGCTATGTCGGGATCCTCCGGGACCTCGGGCATGAACCGGCCGTCGTGATCACGCCTCGTCGGCGAGCGGCAGGCGCGCCGCCGATGCCGTTCGCGGCGCAGCACGTCGCCGACGACCCCGAACAGCTGGACATCCTCTTTCCCGCCACCAAGCACTCGCTCGCCCGCATGCTGCGCGCGTACGAGGTCGACCTCGGCCTGTGCACGGCATTCCCCTGGCTGATCCCTGCCGAGGCGCTCGCAGTGCCGCCGCTCGGGATCGTCAACGGGCACCCGTCCCTCCTGCCGCGGTATCGCGGCCCGTTCCCGCTCGCGTGGGCGGTCCGAAACGGCGAGCGCGAGATCGGTTTCACCTACCACCTGATGGACGCCGGGTTCGACACGGGCAACCTGCTCGCCCAGGTGCCCATCCCGCTGGCCGACGACGACACGGAGGAGACGCTCTTCGCGAGGTTCGGTCCCACGGCGGCCGAGCTCCTGCCGCTCGCGCTCGACCGCCTCGCCCGCGGCGACCGCGGCGACCCCCAGGAGGGCGGGGAGTACCAGAGCATCTTCGAGGACGAGTACTGGACGATCGATCTGTCGGACACGGCCGTCGCCGTGCATCGCCAGGTGCGTGCCTGGAGCTTCATGCCTCCCGTCGGCGAGTTCGGGCCGTTTTTGGAGCGCGGCGGCCACCGCATCAAGGTGAAGCGCACGAGCTTGACGGAGCTCGAGGGTGCCGAGCGCCTCGAGTGCGCCGACGGCCCTCTCTGGATGATCGACAGCGAGCCGGCCTGATGCCCAGGCCGACGATCTGGAAGCCGCGCTACGCCACCCGGCGCATGCGCGAACGGGCGTGGACCCGCGCCGACCTCGAACGTGAGCGCGCGGCGCGAACAGCTCCTGCGGCGCCGTCGCTTCTCACCCGGCTGCTGCGGGTTCTTCGGTAGCGTCCCTCTACGTGGAAGCAACCCACGACGTCCTGGTCGTCGGCGCCGGCTGCGCCGGTATGCGCGCAGCCATCGAGGCCCACGACGCCGGGGCAAACGTCGGGGTGATCTCGAAACTGCACCCGACCCGCAGCCACTCCGGCGCGGCCGAGGGCGGGATCAACGCGGCGCTCGGCAACGCGGCCGACGATTCGCCCGAGATCCACGCCTTCGACACGGTCAAGGGCTCCGACTATCTCGGTGACCAGGACGCGATCGAGATCTTCACCCGCGAGGCCCCCGGGGACATCTACCAGCTGGAGCACTGGGGCGCCTTCTTCTCGCGGCGCGACGACGGCAAGCTCGCGCAGCGCCCCTTCGGTGCGGCCGGCTCGCCCCGAACGGTGTACGCCGCGGACATCACCGGTCATGTGCTGATCCAGGTGCTCTACGAGCAGCTCGTCAAGCGCGACATCACGGTCTATGAGGAGTACTTCGCCTGGAGACTCGTCGAGAACGACGGGCGCTGTCAGGGTGTCATCTGCTGGGATCTCCTGCACGGGGGCATCAAGACGGTCGGCGGGAAGACCGTCGTGCTCGCGACCGGGGGCCAGGGCCGCATCTATCGCACGACCACCAACGCGTATGCGTGCACAGGCGATGGCGCCGCGATGGCGCTGCGGCTCGGGCTGCCGCTGAAGGACATGGAGTTCATGCAGTTCCACCCGACCACGCTCTATCCGACGGGGATCCTGCTCACCGAGGGCTGCCGTGGTGAGGGCGCCTACCTGATCAACAGCGAAGGCGAGCGGTTCATGAAGCGCTACGCGCCGAACGCCATGGAGCTTGCGTCACGCGACGTCGTCTCCCGTTCGGAGCAGACCGAGATCGATGCCGGTCGCGGCATCAACGGCTCCGTCATGCTCGACATGCGCCATCTCGGCGCCGAGCGGATCATCGAGCGGCTGCCGGGCTCCCGTGAGCTCTCGATGACCTTCGCCGGCGTCGACCCCATCTACGACCCGGTGCCCGTTCGGCCCGGTGCGCACTACCACATGGGTGGTGTCGAAACGGGCAACGACGGCGAGACCGAGCTGACCGGGCTGTACGCAGCCGGTGAGGTTGCCTGCGTGTCGGTGCACGGTGCGAACCGGCTGGGCGGGAACTCCCTCATGGAGACGATCACGTTCGGGAGGCGTGCCGGGCGGGCGGCGGCCGAGTGGGCCCTTGCGAACACGACGATCGATGTGCCGCCAAGCGCAGAACAAGATGCCGAGCGAGAGTTGAAGGCGATCCTCGACGTGTCGTCCGGCGAACGGCCGTGGCAGATCCGGAACGACCTCGGCACCTCGATGCTCGAGAACTTCGGCGTCTTCCGCCGCGAGGAGCAGATGACCCGCCAGATCGAGATCATCGACGAGCTACGTGAGCGCTACGACCGCGGCGTCGTCATCGAGGACAAGGGCGACGTCTTCAACAGCGACCTGACCCAGGCGATCGAGCTCGGCAACATGATCGACCTCGCGGCGTGCATGTTGCAGGCGGGCGTCGCGCGCAAGGAGAGCCGCGGTGCCCATGCGCGTCCCTACGACCATCCCGTCCGCGACGACGAGAACTTCATGAAGCATTCGATCTCACGCTGGGTGGACGACGGCCCGGAGCTCTCGTGGAAGGAAGTTCGCTACACGAAGTACGACCCGATGGAAAGGAAGTACTGAGTTGGTGGTTCTCTGATGCAGGTGGGCCTGAAGGTCTGGCGCTTCAACTCCCGCACGGGTGAGCGTGAACTGCAGGAGTACGAGATCGCGGCGCCCGAGGAGGCGACGCTCCTCGACTGCCTCGACATCGTCAAGGACCAGCACGACGGGACGCTCGCATACCGCAAGAGCTGTCGCATGATGATCTGCGGCTCCTGCGGCATGCGCATGGACGGCGCTGCGGTGCTCGCCTGCAAGACCCGGATGTACGACATCGCCCAGGCGGGTCATGTGCCTGTGATCTCTGCGATGGGGAACCTCCCGATCGTCAAGGACCTCGTCGTCGACATGGATCCGTTCTGGGAGAAGTTCAACTCCGTCAACCCGTACCTGCAGCCGGGCTACGAGGAGCCGCCGGAAGGCAAGGAGCATCTGATCACCCAGGAGCGGATGAACGTCGTCCACAAGGAGGCGCTCTGCATCAACTGCGGCTGCTGCGTGTCCGAGTGCAACGCGATGGAGGCCGACCCGCTGTTCGTCGGCCCGCAGGCGCTTGCGAAGGCGATGCGGTTCGTCGGCGATCCGCGCGACGGCCAGAAGCTCGCGCGGCTCGAGAAATTGAACGGCGAGCACGGTATCTGGGAGTGCACGCGCTGCTATTTCTGCACCGAGCGCTGCCCGAAGGGTGTCGACCCGCGCGACGCGATCGCCAAGCTCGGCGCAGAGTCGATGAAGGAAGGGATCGACCGCGACATGGGCGCGAAGCACGCCAAGTGGTTCGTGACCTCGGCCCGGACGACGGGCTGGCTGCGCGAGACCGAGCTCGTGCCGAAGACGCAGGGCATCACCGCTGCGATCAAGCAGACCCGGTTCGCGCTCGATCTGGCGCGGAAGGGCAAGGTCCCGCCGCCGTTCCCGCCTCATGTCGCGAAGGACGTGAAGGAGGCCCGCCGGCTGCACGATCTCGTGCGCGACCAGGGCCTCAACGGATTCGCGGGCATTGTGCAGGGGGAGCACGCGCTTGCGCGGCTCGCACACGGCCATTCGGGTGAAGAGACGCTCGAGGAGATCTATGACCGGCCCGGGGCGTATCACCGCCCGTTCATCGCCGACGAGGAGGCAGACGCATGAGGAAGGTCGCGTATTACAAGGGTTGCCTCGCGTCGCTGTCGGCGAAGGAGCTCGACTCGGCGACGCAGGCACTCGCCCCGAAGGTCGGGCTCGAGCTGGTCGAGCTCGAATCGGTGACCTGCTGCGGCGCGGGCGACATCCACGAGGCCGAGCCCGACTACTACCTCCATCTGAACGCCCGCATCCTGTCGTACGCCGCTGCCGAGGGGGTCGACACGCTGCTCACCGTGTGCAACGTGTGCACGCTCAATCTGCGCCAGGCGAACTTCATGTTGCTCGGCGACACGGAGCTGCGCGCGCGCATCAACGAGAACCTCGTCTCGGTGGGCGTCCCGGCGTACGAAAAGGACGTCGATGTGCGGCACCTGCTCTGGGAGATCGCGGAAGGCGAGGGGTACGAGCTCCTGAAGGGCGCTGCGCACAAGGGGCTGAAGGGCCTCAAGATCGCGCCCTTCTACGGCTGCCAGATCCTGCGGCCGTCGAAGATCCAGGGGTTCGAGGATCCCGACCGGCCGTGGTCGCTCGAGCGGATCATCCAGGCCTGTGGCGGCGAGCCGGTCGACTATCCGGCCAAGATCAAGTGCTGCGGCTTCCCGATCATTCAGGCGCGCGAGGAGACGGCGCTCGCGGAGCTGATCCAGCCGATCGAGCAGGCGTACGAGGCAGGTGCCGACGCGATCGTCACTCCGTGCCCGCTCTGCCACCTCTCGCTCGACGCCTGGCAGTCGAAGCTGAAGAAGTCGACCGGCCGTGACTTCAAGATGCCGATCCTCCATCTCTCGCAGCTCGTCGGCGTCGCCGCGGGGCTCGCGGAGTCGGAGCTGAAGTTCAAGCGGCACGTCGTCTCGGTTCAGCCGGTCCTCGAGAAGCTCGAAGTCTGACGCTCGCCATCTGGCTCGTCGTTGGGATTGCCGCGATCGCGGCGCTCGTTGCTGCGTACGCCTGGTTCGAGGCGGGCTGGGTTCGGCTGCGCGTCCGGGAACTCCCGCTGGCCGGATTGCCGCCGGAGCTCGACGGGCTTCGGATCGCGCATCTCTCGGACTTCCATCTGGGTGTTCCGTCGCGTGGTGTACGTGCGGTCGAGCGCGCGGTCGACTGGGTTGCTGAGCGCCGGCCCGATCTTGTCTGCGTCACCGGCGACCTGCTCTCGCGGCCGCGTGCCGAGCAGCAGCTGGTTGGGCTGCTCGCCAAGCTGCCTCATCCGTACGTGGTGCTCGGAAACCACGACTATGCCCTCTCGCGCGATCCGTTCTCCCGGCCGGTCGAGCTCGGCCGGCTCGAGCACGGGACGATGCTGCTCGACTCGTCGGTCGTCGTCGAGGAGCGCGGGAAACATGTCGAGCTTGCAGGCGTCGATCCGCGCACCTGGCTCGAGAAGAAGAACAGCAGCTTCGAGGAGGCCGATGCCGACCTGCGCATCCTCCTCTGCCATTTCCCGCGCGCCCTGGACACGGTTCCGGCCGGGCGCTGGGATCTGATCCTCGCCGGGCATCTGCATGCGGGCCAGATCGTGCTGCCGTACGGCTTCGGCAAGCTGCTGCTCGCGCACCCGACTGCCCCCTACACCGAGGGAGTGTTCGAGCGGGGCGGTACGGTGATGCACGTGTCGCCCGGCCTCGGGACGACATTCGTGCCGTTTCGCTTCTTCGCGCGCCCCGAGGCGACCGAACTCGTTCTACGATCCAGGAACTGATGGACGGCCACAGTGTGATCTCGCCCGAGGTGCTCGCGCGCTACGCCGCCGACGCGGCGGCCGAGGTGCCGGGCGTGCACACGAAGCAACGCCGGGGCGCACGCGTGAACGGCCTGGCGGTCGAGGTGCACGTGGTCATCGACTACGGCGCGAGCATTCCCGATGTTGCCGCGGAGGTGCAGAAGCGCGTTGTCGAGTACCTGGCTCGGATGGCGGACGTCAAGCCGACCTCGGTCGACGTGGTCGTCGACGACGTCCAACGATAGGTATCTGTGGCAACCCGGATCGCCGGCCTGACCAAGCTGACTCTCGAGACTGCACCGACGGTCTGCCACAACTGCATCTGGTGGCAGACGCGCGGCCGGCGAACGACCGACAAGGATCGGTGGATGGAGAAGATCGAGCTCGACTTCGGTGCGTGGGGACGGTCTACTACGACGCCGACGGTCGCGTGCTCGGTTCCATGCAATACGGCCCTTCGCAAGCCTTCCCACGCGCGTTCGAGTTGCCCGGGGGGCCACCCTCCGACGATTCGATGCTCGTGACGTGCGCGTATCTCACCGACGCTTCGAGCCCCTGGGTGCTGCAGTCGCTCCTTCTGGCAGCGATCGGCGAGGCGCGCGATCGTGGCGCGCCGTCGCTCGAGGCGTTCTCGTATCGCTATCCCGAGGGTGAGTCGGCGTACGAGCGCTTCCGCGTGCACAAGACCGTGTTCCCCGGCGACTTCCTGGCGGACTTCGGATTCGAGCTGGTGCGCTCCGCCGGGCGCGTCGGGCTCTCACGGCTCGAGCTCGGCGGGCTACAGCCGGTGGCGGAAGGTACGCGGGACAAGGTGCTGCGCGTCGTCAAGGACGCGTTCGGCGTTCCGGAGCCGTTGCCGGCGCCGCGGCAGCCCTGAGGCGAGCCTGCGACTCGCGCAGCGCCTCGTCGCTGTCGAAGCCCGGACCTCCCGACGCGGGCAGGCCGCCGATCTCGAGGATCACCGGCACCTCGACGCCCGCGAGGAGCTGAGAAGTCGATGTTGCCGAGGCCGATCGGCAGGTGATGGTTCGTCGTGGGGAGCGGCGTGTCCGAGGCATGCACGAGGCTCAGCCGGTTGCGCAACTGGGCGAACCCGTCCGGGTCGGCATGATTCAGGTCCCAGACGAACGAGAGCCCCGGGACAGCCGTGAGGAGCGCGGCGCACGATTCAGGCTCGACGAGCAGCCGGTGCTCGCGCGAGTTGTGCTCGACTCCGAGGACGAGTCCGTGTGTCTCCGCGACCTCGACCGCCTCTCCGAACAACCTCGGGAGGTCTTGCTCGAGCGCCGCCACGTCGACGTCAGGCGCTCCCGGCACCGGGTGGACGTGCACCCGACGGCAGCCGAGCTCGTCAAGCGCCGCGAGGTTCGCCCGGAGAGCACCGGCGATCGACGGATAGTCGCTCAGCCGCAGCAGCATCTCGACGACCGGCTCGACGTTCGTCTCGCTGAAGACCCGGCCGGCCTCTCCGAGATCTGCCCGCAGGTCGCGGGGGATCTCACCCGGGGCGTCGGTGCGAATCTGGAGCGCAGCGAATCCGTTCTCGGACGCGAAGCGGATCTCGTCCACCGGCGGCCGCCAGTTGCCGGGGAAGAACCGGCCCAGCATGCCGATCCGCAACGGCTCGGCTATGCGGCTGCGCGCTCGCGGCGCAGGACGAGCTCGGCGATCTGGATCGCGTTCAACGCCGCCCCCTTGCGGAGGTTGTCGCTCGCGAGGAAGAGCGCCAGGCCGTGCGCGACCGTCGGGTCCCGCCGAATGCGACCGACGAGCACGTCGTCGATCCCGGTGGCCTTGCCCGGCGTCGGGAACTCCTCGAGGCGCACCGAAGGTGCCGAGCCCAGCAGGGCGCTCGCCTGCTGCGGTGTCAGATCGTCCTCGGTCTCGATCCAGACCGCCTCCGCATGGCCGACCAGCACCGGCACCCGGACGCACGTCGCCTGGATCGCGAGGTCGGGGAGCTCCATGATCTTCTGCGTTTCGGCGCGCAGCTTCGACTCTTCGTCGAACTCCTCGCCGTCGAAGTCCCAGTCCATGCGCAGGTCGTGCTCGGCCTGCGCCTCGTTCCGAAGCCGCTCCATCGACTGCGCTCCCGCCCCGGAGACCGACTGGTAGGTCGCAACCCGCACACGTGCGAGGCCCGCCGCGTCGTGGAGCGGTTTGAGGACGCAGGTCAGCGGGATCGTGCAGCAGTTCGGGTTCGCGACGATTCCGTGGTGCTCGAATGCGCGACCGGCGTTCACCTCGGGCACGACGAGCGGGATTCCCGGCTCCAGCCGGTAGGCGGACGACTTGTCGACAGCGACCGCGCCGCCTTCTACCGCCAGGGGCACGAGCTCCCGCGATGCGCTGGTGCCGACGGAGAAGAGGAAGATGTCGACGTCGCCGCGCGAGAGTGCCTCGGGAGTCGCTTCCTCGACCGTCCAGCCGCCCAGATCCTTCCCGGCCGACCGGGCGCTCGCGAAGACGCGGACGTTCTCGTACCCGCGGTCGCGCAGCAGACTCAGCGTCACGGTGCCGACGGCGCCGGTCGCCCCGACGACGCCGATGCTCGGCAGTTCAGCCATCGACGCGTGCCTGTGCGAATTCCTGAAAGCGATCATGCACGGCCTGTACTGCCCGCTCGACCTGCGCGGCGCGAATCACACACGAGACGCGAATGGACGATGTCGAGATGATCTCGATGTTGATGCCGGCATCGGCCAGCGCGTCGAACATGTCGGCGGCCACGCCCGGATGGCTCTTCATCCCCGCGCCGATCAGCGACACCTTGGCGATGTCGGGGTCGCGCTCGATGCGGTTGGCGCCGAGCTCGGCGGAGAGTGCATCGAGGATCGGCTCGGCGATCGGAAGATCGGTCTTCGGCAGCGTGAAGGTGATCGTCGCAGCGCCGTCCTGCGAGACGTTCTGGACGATCATGTCGATGTTGACGCCGGCTCGGGCGAGGTCCCGGAAGACCTTTGCCGCGATCCCCGGCCGGTCGGGCACCCCGATGATCGACACCTTCGCTTCCGAGGTGTCGTGAGTCACGCCGGAGATGATCGCCTTCTCGAGCACTACCTCGTCCTCCTCGCCGATCCAGGTTCCTTCGCCGTCCACGAACGTCGAGCGAACGCGGAGCTTCACACCGTAGCTACGGGCGACCTCGATCGAACGTAGCGCCATCACCTTCGCGCCGGATGCGGACATCTCGAGCATCTCCTCGTAGGTGACCTGGTCGAGCTTCAGCGCAGTGGGGACGATCCGCGGGTCGGCCGTGAAGACCCCGGCGACGTCCGTGAAGATCTCGCATGCGTCGGCGCCGAGGGCGGCCGCGAGCGCGACCGCGGTCGTGTCGGAACCCCCCCGCCCAAGCGTCGTCACGTCGTGCGTCGACGTCGAGACACCCTGGAAGCCGGCGACGAGGACGATCCTGTCCTCCTCGAGCGCCGTATGGATCCGCTCCGCGCGTACCTCGACGATCTTCGCCTTGGTGTGGCTGCCGTCGGTCACGATCCCGGCCTGTGACCCGGTGAACGACACGGCCTCATGGCCGAGGTCGTGGATCGCCATCGCGCACAGCGCATTCGAGATGCGCTCGCCGGTCGAGACGAGCATGTCGTACTCGCGTGGATGGGGGTGTTCGGAAACCTCATGCGCCAGGCGAATCAGCTCGTCGGTCGTCTTGCCCATCGCGGAGAGCACTGCGACGACCTTGGAGCCCGCCTCCTGGGCTGCGACCAGCCGCTCGGCGACCCGTTTCAGCTTGTCCGTGTCGCCGACCGAGGTGCCGCCGAACTTCATGACGACGAGCCCGGGCGTCCGGCGCCGTGCCTCCACGGCCGGCACCACTTCGAAATGGATAGTCGTCATTTGCGACAGTGTAGGCAGGCCATGAGGTTCCGCTCCTGGACATTCCGCGATTGGGTCGTGGTCGGTTTCGCGACCATCGGCTTCGCCTTGCTGCCGTGGACGATCTGGCTGTCACAGTCACTTCACCCGCATCATGTGACGAATCGCTGGGACCTCGCGTGGTCGGGCTTCGACACCGGGCTCGCTGTGCTCTTTCTGGCGACTGCCTTTGCCGCCTATCGGCGGTCGCCGTGGGTCGGGGCGCTGGCAGCTGCGACCGGCACCCTGCTCGTGACCGACGCGTGGTTCGACGTCGTCCTCGAGAGCCACGCCGACGAGTTGCGCCAGTCGATCGCCTTCGCTGTTCTCGTCGAGCTCCCGCTGGCCGGCTTCTGCTTCTGGATCGCCCACCGCACCGAGCGCTTCCTGTCGCGAGCGCTCGAGCGGGCGCTACATCTCGCGCCGGCCCGAGAGAGCACGCCCGAGGGTGACCTCGTCGGCGTATTCGAGGTCCCCGCCGACGGGGAGCCCGCTCGCGAGGCGGGTGACGCGGACGCGTCCGCGTAGCCGGTCGGCGATGAACCCCGCGGTCGCCTCGCCGGTCATGTTCGGGTTCATGGCGAGCACGACCTCCTGCACGCCGTTCGCCTCGACGCGGCGAAGTAGCTCGTCGATCCGGAGGTCGCCCGGCTCGACGCCGTCCAGCGGTGACAGCGCACCGCCGAGCACGTGGTAGAGGCCCCGGAACTCGTGCGTTCGCTCGAGTGAGACGACGTCGACCGGCTGCTCCACGACGCAGATCAGTGCATGGTCGCGGCGCGCGTCGGTGCAGATCCCGCAGAGCTCCTCCTCGGTGAGGTTGCCGCATTCGCGGCAGAAGCGGACCCGCTCCTTCACCTCGGTGAGCGCGGCGGCGAGCGCGAGCGCCTCCTCTTTCGGCCGCTGGAGAATGTGGAACGCGAGCCGTTGAGCAGTGCGCGAGCCGATTCCCGGCAGGCGGGTCAGTTGCGCAACGAGGTTCTCGACGGAGGGGCTGAACACGGGTGCCATTGTGCCCGTCCATCTCGGACGGGCCTTTGACGCCTCTTTGACGCGCCCTTTCCCTTCGCGCCCGTTCGGGCGAGTCCGATCCGGACCGCCCCAGCCACCCACACGCCTTCGCAACGTCTTCGTCACGGCTCTGCAACACCCCGGCAAACCTCCCTGCAGATCGCTGAGTTCCGCGACCTGTCCGGGCCGGACAAGCCTGGTGGCAGCCACCGTGAACGAACCGCCACACGGATCGGGCGGTCAGCCGGTTTGGGCGGCTTCCCACGCGGCTCGGTCGACCGCGACCACGCGCACGTCGGTGCGGGCGACCACGCGCACGTCGTCGCTGCCGTCCAGTCGCTCCCATTGGCCGATCACGTTTCCCGGGCCGCGCTCCTCTTCCCCGCCTCGCGACTCGACGACGAGCAGGCCCTGCAGGACGAGCAGCAGGCCGCTCATCGGGTTGTCCTCGTCGACCACGACGTGCCCTGCTGGAAACGACAGCTCGGCACCGACGTCGAGCAGCTTCGCGACGAAGTTCTCGTCGATCGCTAGAGCCCCGGCAACAGGCCGCCGAGATCCGACGGCAGCATGCTCTTCATCTTCGCCTCGACCTTGGCCTGCGCCGAGCGCAGCGCCTCGTTCGCCGCCGCGATCACGAGATCGGCGAGCATCTCGGGGTCGTCCGGGTCGATTGCCTTCGGGTCGATGCGCATCTCCTTGATCTCGCCGGCAGCGGTCGCGACGACGGTCACCATCCCCCCGCCGGCTGAGGCCTCCGCAGTCTCCTTCGAGGCCTCCTCCTGCACCTGTGCCATCTGCGCCTGCATTTCTTGCGCCTGCTTCATCAATGCATTCAGATCGAAGCTCACGTCCCAGGCCTCCTTTCGCTCCCGCCCGGCAAGCTCATTCGTCCAGCTCCCTCGCGTCGAAGGTGCTCTTCATCAGCTCGAGAACGTCCTCTTCGCTCGCGGGCGCCTCTTCGTCGTCCGAAGCGTGCCCGGTCTCTCCGAGCTCGAAGGCGACCGCGAGCTTGCGCCCGGTCACCTCGTAGAGCGCGTCGCGCAGCATCGCGGCGTTCTTCGGATCCTCGGCGACGCGCAGGTGGAACGCGGCGGTCGGCGGGAACTCGAGCGTCAGCGTGTCGCCGGCGAGTGCTGCCGGATGCGCCTCGGCGAGCGTCTTGCCGATCGGGATCGACCGCTGCTCGACTGCCGGCAGGATCGTGCGGCGCCAGGCCTCCTGCAGCTGCTCCAGCTCGACGCGCAGCGGCTCGGCGGCGGCCGGCTCTCGGGCCGGAACCGCAGCTTCCGTCGCACTGGTCAGACGCGGCTGGCGCTTCGCGCGGCGCGGTGTGTCCCTCCTCGAGCCGCTCGAGGCGGAAGGCGAGCGACTCCCGCGAGAGGTCGGATGCCGGCCGGGTCACCTTCACGAGCGCGAGCTCGAGCGGCAGGCGCGGGTCGCCGCCCTGGCGCATGTCGTCGACCGCGACCGCCAGCAGATCGATCAGCCGGATCACCGCGGAGGGCGGCAGCTGGTTCGCCTGCTCGCGCAGCCGCTCGCGTGACTCGTCGGTCACCGGCAGCGAGTCCGGCACCTCGTTCATGTGCTGGACGAGCAGCAGGTGGCGGAGATGCTCGAGCAGGTCGGTGACGAGCCGGCCGAGATCCTGGCCCTGCTCGGAGAGCTCCTCGAGGAACAGCAGCGCTTCGGCGGTCTCGCTGTCGACGACGATGTCGCAGAGACGGAACAGCACCTCGTCCTCGACGGCGCCGAGCAGCTGCAGGACGTCCTGCACCGTGATGGCGCCGCCGGTCGCAGAGGCGAGCTGGTCGAGCGTCGACTCGGCGTCGCGGTAGGCGCCCCGCGCCGCCCGTGCGATCAGCGCGAGCGCGGCGTCGGGCACGTCGATCCGCTCGCCGTCGGCGATCCAGCGCAGCTTTCGTACGAGCTCGGCGAGCCGCGGGCGCTGGAAGACGAACGTCTGGCAGCGCGAGCGCACGGTCGGCAGCACCTTCTGCAGCTCCGTCGTGCAGAAGATGAAGAGGAGGTGGGGCGGAGGCTCCTCGATCAGCTTCAGCAGCGCGTTCCAGGCGGCGTCGGTGAGCTGGTGCGCCTCGTCGAGGATGTAGACCTTGTACGTCCCCTCGACCGGCTGCAGCACGACGCGGTCGCGGATGTCGCGGATGTCGTCGATGCCGCGCTGGGAGGCGGCGTCCATCTCGATCACGTCGAGCGAGGTGCCGCCGGTGATCGCGACGCACGCGTGGCAGGTGTTGTCGGGCGTCGGCGTCGGCCCGTTGCGCGCAGTTGAGCGCCTTGGCGAGGATGCGGGCGAGCGACGTCTTGCCGGTGCCTCGCGGGCCGGCGAACAGGTAGGCCTGCCGGACCTTGCCCTGCTCGATCGCGTTCGTGAGCGTCCGCACGACCGCCTCCTGCCCGACGACCTCCGCGAACGTCTGGGGGCGGTACTTGCGGTAGAGCGCGGTCACCCGTCGATTCAAGCAGATTCGAGCCGGGCTTCCGGCCGTGCGGTCAGATGCGGCCCGGCAGCCAGCTCCTCGCCCGCCTGTGCCGCCTGCCGGAGCGGGAGCCGCAGCTCGAACGAAGCGCCTGCGCCCGCCACGTTGTGGGCCGAGCACGAGCCGCCGTGCGCCCGGGCGATCGCCGCGACGATCGCCAGCCCGAGCCCGGCGCCTCCTTCCCGGCGCGACCGAGACGCGTCGGTTCGGGCGAACCGCTCGAAGATCTCGTCGAGGGAGGACGCCGGGATCCCGTCGCCGCCGTCGGTGACGACGATCACCACGTCGTTCACGTCGCCGTGGGCGGACAGCTCGATCGCCGTATTCGTCGGTGTGGTGCACCGCGTTCTCGAGGATCGCGTCGAGTGCCGCCCGAAGCCATGTCTCGTCCGCGTCCAGCGTCACGTCCACGATCTCGCCGAGCCGCCAGGCGCGTGGTGCAACCTCCGCCCAGCGCATGAACACGTCCTCCAGGAACGGAACGAGCGGAACCGGCGCGCCGCTCGATCCACTCCGGTTCGCTCGGCGCGGGCGAGCAGCAGCACCCGCTCGACGATCCGCTCCATTCGCGCCAGCTCGTCGAACGCGACGTTGAGCTCGGGAGTCTCGCTCGCCGAGGCGGCGCTCGAGCAGCTCCAGGTGCCCGCGGGCGATCGTCACCGGCGTACGGAGCTCGTGCGAGACGTTGTGGAGCAGCCGCTCCTCGCTGCTCGAGCAGCGATCGGCGCGCTCCTCGGCGAGCGCCTCGACCGTCGTCAGCGCCTGGGCCCGACGGCGTGCATGCCACACCATCGCGAGGAACATCGCCGACATCAGCGGCACCTCGAAGAGCTCGCCCCAGAGCTGCAGCCCGTCGAAGGCATCGGCGAAGATCGACGCGCCGGTGGCGACGACGACGCCCCCGAGCACGGCGCGGTCGTCGGACGGGCCCAGACCCGGAAGCCGTAGAGCAGCGTCAGGCTGATCCAGATGACGTGGAACGGGATCGTCTCCCACGCCGGCGAGGCGATCATCACCCCCAGGCAGACGACGGCGAGCGCGACCCAGCCGATCTCGACTGGCGCTAGGCCGACCAAGCGCGGTAGCCCGCATGCCGCACCGTTTCGATCGGCCAGGCCGGACCGAGCTTCTTGCGCAGGCGGCGCACGCAGACGTCGACCACGTTCGAGCCGGGATCGAAGCTGTAGCCCCACACCTCGGAGAGGAGCCGCTCCCGGCTCACGATCTCGCCGGCGTGCGACGCGAGGTGGTAGAGGAGCCGGAACTCACGATCGGAGAGGTCGATCGCGCGAGCCTTCGCTCTGGGCCTGCCGCCGCGCGAGATCGAGCTCGAGCTGGCCGAGCCGCAGGCTCGCAGATTCGCCGGTGTCGTGCGCTCGCGGCGACGTGCACGCGCACGCGCGCGACGAGCTCGTCGAACGAGAACGGCTTCGACAGGTAGTCGTTCGCGCCGAGCTCGAAGCTGCGCAGCTTCGTCGGCAGATCGGAGCGTGCGGAGAGGATCAGCACCGGCAGCTCGGGCCTGGCGCGGCGCAGCTCGCCGAGCAGCCGGAGCCCGTCGAGCTGCGGCAGCAGCAGATCCAGCACGACCAGCTCGTAGGGCTCGGCGAGCGCCAGGCCGAGCCCCGCGGCTCCGTCCTCTGCCGCGTCGACGCGAAACCCTTCCGCCTCGAGCCCCAGGCGCAGGAACTCGAGGATCCGGGGTTCGTCCTCGATGACCAGGATTCGCATCTACAGGCCCCGCGCGAGCGTACTCCCTCACCCCAGCAGCTGTAAACCGGCGTCCGCTAGCGCGTCGATGACCCCCAGATGACACTTCTGTCACAAAGCTCGACTCACGGGGCGGCGGGAGATATACCCGCGCCGGTGGGAGCCACGGGCAGAGCCCTTGTTGTCGCCGGAGGCGTGCTCGTCGTCGCCGTGCTGATCGGGCTCTACGTCGTCTTCCTCACGAACGGGCCTACGCCGTATGACGTCCCTGCCGCGGCGCACGCGCAAAGCGTCGACCTGACGCTGCAGACGGTCGCCGCCGTCGGGCCGCAGCTCTCGCCGAACGAGAACTGGGTCTCGTATCTCGTCCGCGAGAACGGCGTCTGGCAGCGCAGCACTGTTTGGACGCTCCCGGCGAACACGCTGGTGCACGTGACGCTCTACAACTTCGACGGCAACAGCGGCCTGCGCAACCCGTTCCTCGCCCAGGCTCGCGGCCTCGTCGGCGGCTCGTTCACGCTGAACGGCAAGCCACTTTCCTTCATCGATCCCGACGACGCCTCGCACACGTTCGCGATCCCACAGCTCGGGGTGATCGTCCCGATCCAGGGCGTCGACGACGACGCGAAGAACCAGTGCGACTTCGCGCCTTGCCCGATGAGCAACGCGCACGACACGATCACCTTCACGTTCCGAACGGGCAAGAAGGGCCACTACCGGTGGCAGTGCTTCGTGCCTTGCGCAGCCGGCTTCGTCTACGGCTTCGGCGGCCCGATGCAGACGGTGGGCTACATGGACGGATACGTGGATGTGGTCTAGAAGCAGTCACGGACGCCGGATCGCGGCGATCACCGTGATCGGAACGGCCATCGTCCTGCCGCTCGTGATCTTCGTGCTCGGGCCGAACATGCCGCCCGGCAAGGCGACACAGGTCGCCAAGGGCCAGGTCACCGACAACACCGTGCTGCTCGTCGTGATGACACCGTTCACCATCTTCATCCTCGTCTACCTCGGCTACGCGATCTGGGCCTTCCGGGCGCCGAAGGGCGAGACGGAGCTGCGCGACGGAGCGCCGATCCGCGGGCACATGCCGTCTCAGATCGCCTGGCTCGTCACGACGACGATCGCGGTTCTCTTCCTGGCGATCTTCGGGACGACGGAGCTGCTCGCGGACAACGGCGCTGGCGGCGGAAGCGGTCCGAACCCGGTTGCGAAGCCGAGCGGAGCCTCGCTGCCCGTGCAGGTGATCGGCCAGCAGTGGGAGTTCACCTATCGCTATCCGACCTACGGCGGCGTCGAGACCGCCCAGCTCGTGCTGCCGGTCGGCCAGGAGATCGCGTTCCATGTGACGTCGCTCGACGTGGTCCATTCGTTCTGGGCGTACGAGCTCGGCGTCAAGGCGGACGCGAACCCCGGCGTCGACAACGTCGCCTACGTGAAGCCGGCGAAGATCGGGACGTTCCAGATCCGCTGCGCCGAGCTGTGCGGTCTCTGGCACGGCTACATGTTCGACACCGGCAAGGTCGTGAGCGCGGCGGCCTTCGAGAAGTGGATCGCGGCGCAGCGGGCGCTGTTCGCCGGCATCCAGAAGTACCTGCCGAAGTACAGCACGTCCTATTCACCCGACCCGCAGTTCCGCGCCGGATGAACGTGCGCCGTCTGTTCGGGTTCAACCTGCTGACGGCGATCGTGCTCGCCGTCGTCGGCTTCTACGTCGGCTGGTGGCTCGGGCACCAGATCACCGGGCCGAGCATCGAGTACTTCGGCGACACGGACCAGAACGACATCGCGCTCTTCCTGGCCTACCTCGTCGGCGTGATCGGGTTCCTGGTCGGGCTCGGCTTCGCGAACTATCCGGTGCAGCGCATGCTCGGCAAGCCGCCCTCGCTGCGGGAGAAGGAACAGCAGGGGCTCGCGCGTTACTTCGGGCTCTGCACCGATCACAAGGTCGTCGGCATCCAGTACCTGATCGGCATCGGCGCGTTCATCTTCATCGGCGGCCTGAACGCGATGCTGATCCGGTTCGAGTTGATGCGGCCGCAGCACCTCGTCTGGAACGGCAACAACTACCTCACCCTGGTCGGGGTCCACGGCACGATGATGATGGGGATGATGACGAGCGGGATCCTCGGCCCGTTCGCGAACTATTTCGTCCCGCTCATGATCGGCTCGCGGCGCATGGCCTTCCCGCGGATCGAGGCGCTCACGTTCTGGCTGCTGATGGCGGCGGGAACGATGCTGATGACGTCGTGGCTCTTCGGCGGCTTCCCGACGGGCTGGACCGGCTACGCGCCCCTGAACGAGCAGGCGAACATGGGGATCGACGCGTACATCGCGTTCTTCGCGCTGGTCGGGCTGTCGATGGCGCTCCTCGGCCTGAACATGCTCGCGACGGTGATCACGATGCGCGCGCCGGGCATGACCTGGGGGCGCCTGCCGATCTTCGTCTGGGCCACGGTCAGCACCTCGGTCCTGATGCTCCTCGCGGCGCCGATCCTGATCTCGACGCTCCTCATGCTGACGATGGACCGCACTGCGCAGACGGGCTTCTTCAACGCCCAGGCGGGCGGGAGCTCGTACCTCTACGAGAACCTCTTCTGGTTCTTCGGCCACCCCGAGGTCTACGTCCTCGCCATGCCAGGCATGGGGATCCTGCTCGAGATCCTGCCGGTGTTCTCGCGCAAGCCGCTCTGGGGATATCGCCTCGCCGTCACGGGACTGCTCGGGATCACGCTGCTGAGCTTCCTCGTCTGGCAGCACCACCTGTTCGTCAGCGGCATCAACGCCGACCTGCGGCCGTTCTACATGCTCTCGACCGAGATCATCTCGCTGCCGACCGGCTTCATCTTCGTGTGCGCGCTCGGCACGCTCTGGAAGGGCCGGATCCGCCTCACCGTGCCGATGCTCTTCTCGCTCGCCTGGCTCTTCAACTTCCTGATCGGCGGGCTGACCGGCGTCTTCCTCTCCGACGTGCCGAGCGACGTGACGACGCACGGCAGCTTCTTCTCGATGGCGCACTTCCACTACACGATCATGGGCGGCCTGCTCTTCGCGTTCTTCGCGGGGATCTACTACTGGGTTCCGAAGATGACCGGGCTACAAGTTCAACGAGCGGCTCGGCAAGTGGCATTTCTGGGTGATGTTCATCTCGTTCAACTCCACCTTCGGGCCGCTGCTCGTGATCGGGTTCCTCGGGATGCCGCGGCGCGTCGTCACGTACGCCGGCTACCTGCAGGGTGCGAACGTCTGGGTTTCGATCTCGGCGTTCGTGCTCGGCGGATCGATGCTGATCTTCATCGCCAACCTCGTCTGGTCGCAGGTCTTCGCGCGGGTCCCGACCGGTATGAACCCGTGGGGATCGAAGTCGATCGAGTGGCAGCTGCCCTCGCCGGTGCCGGTGCACGATTTCGACCCCATCCCGACGTTCGGCCCCGACCCGTACCCGTACGGTGACGACGCGGGCTCCCTGCTGCAGCGGCCGGTCGTTGCGCCGGCGAGGCCGACACGATGAGCCAGCTCGCAAGCCACTCGACCGACTACTCGGTCGTCGAGCGCGAGCCGCCGGAGGTGATGGGACGCAACCTGCGCGTCGCCTCGCAGCTCTGGGCCAGTGCGACCGTGTTCTTCTTCTTCGCGTTCCTGTTCGCGTACTTCTATCTCCGGTCGTTGAACTCACAGGGCCTGTGGCACCCGCACAACGTCAAGGCCCCGGTCGGATTCGGGACGGCAATCACCGCCTGCGTGGTCCTGTCGGCCCTCGCGTCCGGCTATGCGGTGCGCCGCCTGCACGATGACGCCGCGAGCACCTGGCGCTGGGTGGGACTGGTGTCGCTCGCGCTCGGGCTCGCAGCCGTTGTGCTCCAGATCGTGGAGTGGACGACGATCGGCTTCGGCCCGACGGACGGCGGATTTGCGAGCGTCTTCCTGGGCTGGACGGGCCTGTACATCCTGTTCGTGTTCTGCACGCTGTACTGGCTGGAGACCCTCCTGGCAACGTCGTTCCGCTATCGAGGCCGCGGAGCCGCAGGGCATGAGCCGGGCGAGGCTTCCGGAGATGCCGAACGCACCGGTGACGACATCGAACGGCCTCTGTCGCTGGTCGGGCCGAGCGCTCGCGCATTCGCGTTCTACTGGGCCGTGCTCGCCGGCATCGGCGTCGCCACCTGGTTCATCCTCTACCTTCTCTAGCGATGAGCTTCCTGCTGCGGAGCGAGAACTGGCCGGTCGGTTGGCCCCTCTACGCGCTCGTCGCGGCAGCGTTCCTCTATGCGCTCGGCGGCAAGCACATGGTCAAGACGAACCGCCTCGCCAGTGTCGCGTTCTACGGCGGGCTCGCGACGCTCGCGCTCGCCGTCGACTCGCCGATCGACGCCTATTCGGACCGCCTGTTCTGGGCTCACATGACACAGCACGTTCTGTTGATGATGGTCGCGCCGCCGCTCCTCCTGCTCGGACGCCCGTGGCCGCGCATGCTCAAGCCGTTCGCCCGATCCGTTCGCCGGCCTGTCGCGCGGGCGGTGCTCGTCGGCCGACCCTCGGGCCGGTGCGTCGGATCGCGCGCTGGCTTGGTCGACCGCTGCCGGCGTTCGTCGCGTTCTCGGTCGTGCTCCTGGGCTGGCACCTGCCCCCGCTCTACGATCTGACGCTGCGCAACGTGCTTGCGCACGACCTCGAGCACGTGCTCTTCTTCTGGGCGGCGCTGCTCATGTGGGTTCACCTCGTCCCGGCCGCGACTGCGCGGCCGAAGCTCTCCGACGGGCAGCGCGTCGCCTACGGCACCGCCGCCATGCTCGTCAGCTGGGTGCTGGCCGTCGTGCTCGGTTTTGCGTCGGCGCCCGTCTACGACGTGTACGCGTCGCTCGCGAGCCGCCCCGGGGGGATCTCGGCGCTTGCCGACCAGCAGATCGCCGCCGGGATCATGTGGGTGCCGGCCTCGGTGCCGTTCCTGATCGCGATCTTTGCCGCTGCCTATCGCTGGCTCGATCCGTCGAGCGGCCCGCGGCGGGAGGCAGTGCCCGTTCGTGATCTACGACCGAGGGAGACCTGATGACCGTCGCTTCGTTTCAGACCGGTTCCCTGCTGACGCTCCTGCTGCCGCTCGCTCTCCTGATCGGGATCGGCGTCTGGTGGGCCGTCGTCATTCGCCGTCGCGGCGAGCTCTAGTTCGGCCCCAAGACGCTCGCGGCGTAGTCTGCCGGTGTGACTGCCGACGAGATCCTGGCGGAGACCCGCACGTTCAACGTGCAGCTCGAGCAGTTGATTGCCGCCATGCCGAAAATCTACGAGTTGCCGCCGAGAGTGACGCGGGAGGCGCAGCGCGCAGGCGGTGGCGCACTGCCCGCGCCGGTCTACCTCGAGCAGGCGCGCACCATCACCATCCCCGGGCCGGCAGGCGAGATCCCGCTGCGCGTGCTCGAGGCGCCCGAACCGCGGGGCGCGCACCTGCACCTCCACGGCGGCGGCTGGACGATCGGCGGCGCCGACATGCAGGACACGCATCTACGCGACATGGCACACGCGACCGGGTTGACGGCGATCAGCGTCGACTACCGGCTGGCGCCCGAGCATCCCTATCCCGCAGGCCCCGACGACTGCGAGGCGGCTGCTCTGTGGCTGCTCGAGCACCACGAAGGGCGCCTGACGATCGGCGGCGACTCCGCCGGTGCACACCTCGCCGTCGTCACTCTCTTGCGCCTCCGCGACCGGCACGGCATCTCTCCTCGCGTGTTCTCGGCCGCGAACCTGGTCTTCGGCGCATTTGATCTGACAGGCACGCCGAGTCGCAGGCTGTGGGAAGGGCGCGACCTCGTTCTCTCCGGGCCGCTGATGGACTGGTTCGCGGACTGCTTTCTGCCGGGATTGAGCGAGAGCGACCGTTGCGATCCCGACATCTCGCCGCTCTACGCCGACCTGCGCGACCTGCCGCCCGCGCTCTTCTCGTGCGGGACACTGGACCCGCTGCTCGACGACTCGCTCTTCATGGAAGCCCGCTGGCGCGCGGCGGGGAACGAAGCCCGGCTCAGCCTCTGGCCCGACGGTGTGCACGCCTACACGGCGTTCCCGATCGAGATCGGCAAGCGCTCACGCCACGAGCAGAGCGAGTTTCTCGCCGGCTGAATGCGCGCGCACGGGCATCTTCGCTGGCTTTTCGTGGCGGCGGTCGCGGTCGTCGGAGTGGCCGTCGGCGTGTTGATCGTCCAGTTGCGCGGTCCCGAGCGCGCGTCCGCGACGCAGCAGCCCGGGGCTCCGGTCGTGAGCTGGGCGGCGGGCGCGCGCCGTGCGCCCGGGTTCTCGCTCCGCGATCAGGACGGAAAGCCCGTCTCGATGGCGGCGTTCCGGAACCGTCCGGTGATCGTGACCTTCCTCGATCCGCTCTGCCGCAACCTGTGCCCGGTCGAGGCGAAGATCCTGGGAATCGTCGAGTCGGGCCTCCCTGCCTCCGAACGCCCCGTGATCCTCGCGGTGAGCGTCAACCAGTGGGGCAATCGACGGCCGATTCTGCGCGCGGACATGCGGAAGTGGCACGTCGCGGAGAACTGGCACTGGGCGGTCGGGCCGGCCGTCGCGCTCCGGAAGATCTGGGCCGCCTACAAGATCGCCGTCGTCGATGCGCCGAAGACGATCCAGGGGGTGACGGTGCACAACATCAGCCACACCGAGGCGGCGTATCTCGTCGACGGCCACGGCTACGAGCGCGCGCTCTACGTGTATCCCTTCCGCGCCTCGGATGTCGAGGGCACGTTGCGTCAGCTTGCGTCGAGCGGGTAGCGCTCGCCGGCGCGAATCGGCACGGGGAGCCTGTTCCCGGGTGGTGCGAGCGGGCAGACCCAGCGCGGGTCGTAGGAGCACGAGGGGTTGTAGGCGAAGTTGAAATCGAGCACGAGCTTCCCATTCCGTTCGCCGAGATCCGAGCCCTTGACCGTGTCGAGCAGGTAGCGGCACGCGCCGTACGTCTCGTTGCCGCTCGTCGCGTCAGCGAAGCAGAGGTACAGGCCGCCGCCGTAGCCGTCGAGCCAGTAGAGGTCGAGTGCGTGCTCCTCGGCGAGCGTGAACCGCACTCGGGCGAACCGCGTGAACGAGTACGGGTGCTCTCCCGAGGTCGCGATCTCGCGCGTGACGTGTTCCGCCGAGTCGACGGTCCCGAGCACCCGGAGTGCCGGGTCGTAGTCGAAGTACGGAACGTGCTCGAAGTGAGTGGTGGCCGGGACCGGCGTCTGCGGATGTGAGCGGAAGAGCTCGTCCCGCACATCGCGCCAGTGACGCCACGCGCGAGCCGGGTCAGGCTCGCTGCGTACCTCCGCGTACAACTCGAAGATGCGGCGCTTCCAGTCGAGCAGCGTGAGCTCGTTCACGGGACGAGCCTAGACGCTGTCGTCCGGTTCAGGCAGGTGCCGCGAGCACCGCCGCCAGCAGTTCCTCGAGCTTCCCCGTCGCGAGACCGATCGAGGTGTCGGCGGCCCCGTAGTACATGCGCAATTCCCCGCCCGCCTCGTCGTGGATCAGGCCGCACGGGAAGATCGCGTTGCCGACGTCGCCGACGCGTTCGTAGTGGGCTTGCGGGCCGAGGATCCATTCCGGCAGGCGGTGCGTGATGTGCGTCGGTTCGTCGAGATCGGCCAGGGCGAGACCGAGGCGGTACAGCCCGCCTGAAACCGTGTCCTTGACGCCGTGATAGATGATCAGCCAGCCATGATCGGTGCGAAGCGGGGGCGGGCCGATGCCGACCCGCCGCGAGTCCCACCAGGCTCCCTCTCGAGGTGCGAGCACGAGCTCGGGTGCGCTCCAGCTCGTCAGGTCGTCGGAACGTGACAGTGCGATCTCCCCGCTCGAGCCGGCAGCCGCCTCGTGGCTCGGACGATGGAAGAGGATCCACTTGCCATCGATGCGCTCGGACAAGAGGGCTGCGTTCTTGTCGTCAGCGCCCTTGATCACTCCGTGGCGATCGACGGTGCGGAAGTCGTCGGTCAGCGCCAGGTAGACAGCCGGTCCGGGCGGGCCGTACGACGTGCACGTGATCGTCCAGCGCCCGAGCTCCGGGATCCAGACGATCCGAGGGTCCTCGAAGCCCCATTCCTCGCTCTCGACACCCTGGAGCGGGGCGAGCAGAGGCTCGGGATCGACCGTCCACCCGTCGATGCCGTTTGGTGAGCGCGCCACGGTCAGGTGGGAGATCCCGCGCAGATCCTCGACGCGCGCGAGGATGAGCGTCTGATCGCCGACCACCGCCGCGGCCGGGTTGAACACGGCGTTCACTGGATACGGCCAGTCGGCGGCGGTGAGGATCGGATTGCCTGCGTGGCGTTCGAATAGTTCGCGCTTGCTCACGCGACAGCCGCCGCGACCCGCGTCGACAGGACCGATGAGAGGTCGGATGCGTCGAGGAGCAACGCGGCGCGATGGAAGGCGAGCGTCGACTCTGCCCCTTCGTTGCGGTTCGTGTCCTCGTACCCCAGGCCGTCGCTGCAGCCTCCGGTCGCGAAGTCGTAGAGCGGACGGTTCAGACGGTTTCGGCCCAGGAACCAGTCGAACGCGAGCCGCGCCCGCGTGCCGTGCTCGCGCTCGCCCGTGACCGCGAACGCCATCAGCTCCGCCTCGACGAAAGCAGAGGCCTCCAGCGGCTGTTCGTCGCCGACGCCCGGCGCTTCCTCGTTGCGTTTCCGGCCGCGATGACCGGTCGGTCGCAGCATTCCGGTCGCGAGCCCCGACTCGTCGCCGAGCCAGCGCAGCGCCTCGAGCCCGGAAGCGACCTCGTCCTCGCGCCCGAGCGCGGCGCCGCCTGCGATCAACGCCTGAGGCAGGCGCGCGTTGTCGTAGGCGAGCGCGTGTTCGAACCAGAGCCAGTCCTCCGAAGCTGTGGCCTGGAATGCCGTCGAGAGGCGATCGACGCAACATTCGAGGAGCCGGCGTGCCGGGTCGTCGAGCCGGTCGGGATCGAGCCGAGCGAGCCCGAGCGCTGCGTACGCATCGGTCCTCAGGGAGGTCGGGCCGTTCAGCCCGCCGACCAGTGAGTCCAGCAGCCGCTGAGTCGGCTCGACGAGCGCGGTTGCCCAGGCGGTGGAGAGGATCTCCCCGAGCGCCCAGATCGTGCGGCCGACGTGGTCGCCGACGTGCGGCTCGTCGAGCCAACGGCGATCGTAGGCCATGAAGTTGCGCATGCCCGGTCGTTCGTCGGTCGCGTCGTGCAGGAAGGCGAGCGAGCGGTAGACGATCGGGGTCCACAGCTGCTCATCGGAACGGCGGCCGAGCTCGAGCGCGACGACCGCGAGCCGAGCGACGTCGTCGACGCAGTAGCCACTTCGTCGGTTCGGGATCGCACCGTGCGCGTGCTGCACGATCCCGGCGTCGTCGACCATCGTCAGGAGATGGTCGTGGCGGAAGCTGGCGGGCTGCGGCTCGAGGCTGACGACAGACCTGCGATGCGGGGTGAGCTCCGTTGCGTCGTGCAGCACCTCGGCGGTCGCCATCGCGACCGAAGGCCAGCTCACGGCCGCTCCGATGCGCCGGGCCTCCGTTCGAGCTGCGTCGAGCAGGTCCGGGTCGTCGATCAAGCGGCAGACGGCCGAGGTCACCGCGCCGGGGTCGGCGAACGGCACGAGCTCGCCCGCACCGCTTGCGAGCATGTCCTCGGCGTAGCGGTAGGGCGTCGAGATGACTGCGCAGCCGGCGGCGATTGCGAAGGTCAGCGCGCCGGAAGAGGTCTGATCCGGGTCGAGGTACGGCGTGATGAACACCGACGTCATCGCCAGCAGGTCTGAGATCTCGTCGATGGCGAGGAAGCGGTCGTCGAACTCGACGTGCTCCTCGAGCCCCAGTTCCGCCACGAGCTGTTGGAGCGACAGCCGGTACCGCTCACCCTCGCGCTGGGCGACGCCTGGATGCGTGCGCCCGGCGACGACGTACAGCACCTCGGGATGCTCCTCGATGATCGCGGGCAGTGCCCGCAGCACGTTCTCGATCCCCTTGCCCGAAGAGAGGAGCCCGAAGGTCGAGAGGACGAACCGCCCCTGCAGGCGCCGTGCGCGGCCGCGAGCCGGCTCGCCCATGGCGGCTCGCTCGACGAGCAGAGTCGGAGCCCCGTGCGGGACCACCCGGATTTTCGCCTCGGGGCAGGTTTCGTTGTCGACGAGCAGTCGCAGCGCCGATTCCGTCATGACGATGACGAGCTCGGCGTGGCCGCAGAGCGTCTCGAGCACGCGCGCCTGGTGCGCCGTCGGATGCGAAAGGACCGTGTGCAGGGTGACCACGAGTGGCTGCGTCAGCTCTTCGGCCAGTGAGAGGATGTACTCGCCGTCGCGCCCGCCGAAGATCCCGTATTCATGCTCGAGCAGCACGACCTCGACGTTCCGGCGACCAAGGATGCGTGCGGCCCGGACGTAGTCGCCGCGCGTTCCCTGCGTGATCGTCGCCACGACTCCCGGGCGCTGGGGCCGTGAGGGATCGTCGACGATCACGACCTTCGCCACGGACTCGACCTCTTCCAGCCCGATCAGCGACGCACGAACGTCCGCGGCAAACGTCCCGATCCCGCACGCGCGCGGTGGGTATGTGGACACGATGGCTGCGCGCATCCCCGCGGGGTCGCCGCCGTTCCGAAGAGCTTTCAGCATTGGTGCACCCCGATCGATCGTTCGCCGCACGGGAATCGCACGGAGACCGTTCTGCGCTGCGGCCGGCGGTGACGTCGAAGAGGAAGTTGCCGGTAACTCGGCGGCTTCGATGCCAGGAGTAACGCCTAGACCACGGTAGCCGAATCGATCGAGCGTCGTTACCGGCCTGAATTCGGCACCACTTTGTTACAACCCCCTGATGCGCTTTCTGATTCTCGCGCTGGTCGGGGGGTTGATCCTGGCCGCTGCGAGCAGTGCTCGCTCAGCAGGCCCGCCGGCCACGTGGCTCGCTCAGGCGCGTTGCGTTCATCTGCACGAGGGACCGTGGACCGCGAACACGGGCAACGGCCACTTCGGAGGCATGCAGTTCTCGGCTCAGACCTGGATGCGGATGAAGGGGCGAGCCGTGCCGGCGTTCCGGCACCCGGGCGATCCGTCCTTCCCGTTCATGGTCTCGCCGAGCGAACAGCTCCACCGGGCCTGGCTCCTCTGGCTGCACGACGGGCGTAGCTGGCGCTCGTGGGGAGCGGTCGGCGCCGCGTGCGCAGCGCCATCTGCGACCGCCCCCTAGCTAGCGCAGGTTGTGCGCGAAGCGGTTCGAAACAAGTGGATTAAAAACCGCCCTGGACGGCAATAGCCACAACATGCTCTGCGGCATGTCCCGGATCGGTCGGCGGCTGCCTTGCGTGGTCTGCGCGGCTGTGGTTGCCGTTCTCCTCGCGCCCGCGACGGCACTCGCCGGCGGTGGGTTGGTCGGCGGATTGACGAACGGTGTGTCGTCGACCGTCACGGCGGTGACGGGCCAGGTGCCTGGAGCCGTCCCGACTGTCGTTCCCGCACCGGCTCCCACACCGGTTTCTGCGGTTGGAACTGTGGTTCCGGCCGCAGCCTCGGTCACGAACGCGGCCGTTGCCACCGCCGCGACCGTCCCGGCGGCGCTCGAGGCAACCGTGGCCGCAGCCGCGACGACCGCGACGGGGGCTGTGAACGACGTCACCACCCTGACGACCGCGGTCGCGGCTCCGGTCGTGACCGCCCTTGCCGGGACGGCAACGACGGCCGCCGCGCAGGCTGTCGCCGCCGCAGCAGCGCCCGTGCAGGCTGCCACCGCTGCACCGCCCGTGCCGGCCGGGGGCCGCTCCGTGCCCGCACGGGCCGTGGCCGCGCCGACGGTCGTCGCGCCGACGCAGGCGGCGCGGCCGTCCTCGCTCCCGGCGACCAGCGCTGCCGTCCCGGTCCAGAAGGCTGAAACGACCGAGACGCAAAGCGGGACGGGCGGTTCGCCTCCTGCCGCGGAGACGCCCAAGCCCCTGCACCCGCGCGCGAAGGCGGCGCCGCCGAGGACGAGGCACACGCCGGTGCCGGCGCCGGCCAAGACCCAGTTTCGTCGGACCGCGACCGCCGTGAACGTGACGCTCGGTTCACCGGCGGCAGGTGTCGCGCGGGCGACGCCGCCGGCGCCCGTGTCCACGCCGCCGCGCGTTCCGCTCGCTCCGTCCGCGCCGCAGAGCCCCTTCGGGCTCGCAGCGGCAGGTGCCGGTGCTTCGGCGCTGCTCGTCTTCGGGACGGTCGCGGCGCTGCTCTCGTTCCTTCTTCTGGCACGCCCGAGGGTGGGCCGCCGCGTGCGGCTCGCGATCGACCTCCTCGCCGTGCCGCCATCCCTTTCACCGCTCGAGCACCCCGGCTAGACGCAATCGCGTCTCCGAGCGCGCCAGGCGTCCATCGCCCGGCGCGCGATTCGTGCTCAAGCAACTGAAAGGAACAGACAATGAAGCGGTACTTCGTACTCGCGGCAAGCGTCTGCGCCCTGTTCATGGCGCTCGCCGCCGGCCCGGCATTCGCAGGCTCGATGCAGCCAGGCCCGATCGCGCTCCCGGTTCAAACCGGCGGCGACAACGGACAATCCAACACGGCGATCCTGTCGAACGTTCCGGTTCTGTCCGGTAACAGCGTCGCGGTCGTGAACACCGGCGACCAGAGCTCGTCCGCGAACACCGACCTCTCGCAGGTCAACACGGACGACACGACTGGCGGCAACGGCGGGAACACTCCGGCCGATTCGAACCAGTCGAACACCGCTGTTCTCTCGAACGACCCGGTCGCCTCGGGGAACAGCGTCGCCGTTGTGAACGGCGGCAGGGGCTGCGGCTGTCAGGGGACGGATGGTGGAGGCCAGACCTCTTCGGCCGACGCCACCCTGAGCCAGGTCAACTCGAGTCAGGGGAGCCCGGAATCGAACGGCAAATGGGAAACGGGCTCTCAGGATCAGTCGAACACGGCGATCCTGTCGAACGACCCGGTTGCCTCGGGCAACAGCGTCGCGCTCGTGAATGTCGGCGGTCAGAGCTCGTCGGCGAACGCGAACCTGTCGCAGGTCAACCAGAGCACCGGCGGCAAGTCGGGCTCCTGGAAGCCCGAGTCGGACGGCAACCGTTGCGGTTGCAACGGGAAGGAGGACCACCGGAGGTCGAAGTCGGACGATTCCGGTCAGTCGAACACGGCGATCCTGTCTAACGACCCGGTTGCCTCGGGCAACAGCGTCGCGCTCGTGAATGTCGGCGGTCAGAGCTCGTCGGCGAACGCGAACCTGGCGCAGGTCAACCAGAGCACCGGCGGCAAGTCGGGCTCCTGGAAGCCCGAGTCGGACGGCAACCGTTGCGGTTGCAACGGGAAGGAGGACCACCGGAGGTCGAAGTCGGACGATTCCGGTCAGTCGAACACGGCGATCCTGTCGAACGACCCGGTTGCCTCGGGCAACAGCGTCGCGCTCGTGAATGTCGGCGGTCAGAGCTCGTCGGCGAACGCGAACCTGTCGCAGGTCAACCAGAGCACCGGCGGTAAGCAGGGCTCCTGGAAGCAGGAGTCCAAGCCGTGCCCGAAGCCCAAGCCGAAGCCGTGCGATCGGCCCAAGCCGAAGCCGTGCCACCCGAAGCCGTGTCCACCGAAGCCGTGCCCGCCGAAGCCGTGCCCGCCTGCCCCGTGCAACGGGCTCGGCATCGTCACCGCACCGCTCTGAACCTCGACTAGGAAAACGGGCAACGGCCCGGTCGTGGCGAAGGTCGACGCCACGGCCGGGCCGAAGGCCCGTTGGATCGGGTCAGGAACCTGCTCCGTTCGGCTCGATGTTCTGGTTCAGCCGGAAGACGTTGCTCGGGTCGTAGTCGTTCTTGAGCGCGACCAGGCGGTCGTACGTGTCGCTCCCGTACGAGGACCGGGCGGCGTCCGTGTCTCCGAGGAAGTTCACGTAGGCCCGGCCGGTGGTCGCATCGGCCGCGGAGTCGACCACGGCACGCGACCACGTTCTGTGCGCCTCGCCTGCAGCGGCGTCGTGCCAGCCGGTCACCGCGTTCAGGACGAACGGCATCGACCGCTCGGCGAATGCGGTCGCATCGTCGGCGACACGGGCAACTGCGCCTCCCATCTGATGCACGTGGATCTCACACTGCGGGCCGGGAGCCGCCAGATGAAGATCGGTCAGCCGGTCGATCAGCTCGTCGTCGAGGCGAGACAGGTTCGTCGCCTTGAAGTACGAGTTGATGCCCTTCCCCCACAGTGGATCGATCAGCGTCTGGATCACGTGGTACGGCATCGGGCCCAGGAGGTCTGCGATCGGCTCCGCCACGTCGCGGAACTCGCTCACCAGCGAGTCGCCCGTCTCGAGCGGCCCGGCAGAGACCGCGATCAGCGCCGCGACCTTCTTACCGTGCCACTCCGCCGGGATCACCGGCAGCGGCGGTGCGGTCGTGAGGTTGACGACTGCTGTGATCTCGTCGGGAGCGTTCTCCGACCAGGCGCGGAAGGCGCGCATGAGGTCGCGGTCGGCGTCGGCTGCGTAGAAGATCGGGCCGGCGTAGACCATCGGCCCCACGTTGTGCAGCTGCGAGCTCGAACTGGGTCACGACGCCGAAGTTCCCTCCGCCTCCGCGCAGGCCCCAGAGCAGATCGGCGTTCTCCGTCTCGCTCGCATGGACGAGGCGGCCGTCCGCGGTGACGACGTCGGCCCCGACAAGGTTGTCGCACGCCAGGCCGCACTGCCTCATCAGCCACCCGATCCCGCCGCCGAGTGTGAACCCGCCGACTCCGGTGGACGAGACGAGACCGCCCGTTGTTGCGAGACCGTAGGCCTGCGTTTCGTGGTCGACGTCAGCCCACACGGCACCGCCGCCGACCGTCGCGCGGCGAGCATCAGGGTCGACCCGCACGCTCTTCATCGGTGCGAGGTCGATCACCATGCCGCCGTCGCAGGTCGAGAACCCCGCGACGCTATGGCCTCCGCCGCGAACGGCAATGGTGAGGTCGTTGCTGCGGGCGAAGCCGATCGCCGCCGCCACGTCGGCGGCGCCGCTGCATCTGACGATGAGCGCGGGGCGGTGGCCGTCGTGTGCGCCGTTCCAGACAAGGGATGCCTCCGCGTACCCCTCGTCGTCCGCCGTCAGGATCTCTCCCCGAACCGACTCCCGCAGTTCCTGAACCGTTGCTTCCCCGAGGACCGGGGCGATGGTCTGGCTCATGACTTTCTCCCTTTCGTCTTGGCTTGCCGAACAGGTGTATCCGGCGAGCCTTTGCCTGCTCTTAGCGGCTCCTTAGCAAGGCTCAGGAGCCGCTCGTCGATCGTCGCGACGCCGAGTGCGTCGTCCCGCGACGAGTAGCGCTCACGCGCGTCGCGCAGGAGCTCTGCCGCCTGCTCGGTGTCACCTCGGAGCACGGCGACCTCGGCAAGTCCTGCGACGGTGCTCGCGAGCCAGCGTTCGCGCTGCGTCGCGCCCAGCACTGAAAGTGCCTCGCGCAGCGCGGTCTCTGCCTGATCGAGGTTGCCGCGCGCGATCGCCAGGTCGGCGGTGCGCCAGAGTGTGCTGGCGAGGCCCCAGCGGTCGCCGGCGCGCCGGAAGATGTCGCGAGCCTCGGCGAGGTGGCGCTCGGCCCGGCCGTAGTCGCCCGCGATCGTCTCGACGAGGCCGAGCCCGGAGAGGACGAGCCCGCGCCCGCGCCGGTCACCCAGCCCGGCGCGCAGCTCGAGGGCCCCCTCGAGGTGCGTGTGGGCTCCAGCAACATCCCCTTCGGCGAGCGAGGTGTAAGCGCGGCGGACGAGCACCGTGGAGATGCCGGCGTTGTCCCCGGCGGCTTCGAACCGGGCTTCGCTCTCGTCCAGCAGTGCCCATGCTCTCGCGAGTTCTCCCCGAACGCGGGCGATTGCCCCCTGGTTCGCCAACGCGTAGCTTGCCGCCGCCGCGCAGGAGATCTCGACGAACGGCTGCAGCGTGTCTTCGAACAGATGTCTCAGCCCCGGTTGGCTCGCCGGCTGGCTCACCCGGATCTCCGCGATGTTCAGCGGGGAGGGAATCGTCGCGGTCGACTCCTCGAGCGTGCGGAACAGCTCGATGCTCTGCGCGATCAGGTGATCGGTCTGCGGTAGGTCGCCGGCGATCCAGGCCGCGACGCCGAGCGAGTGGATGCTGATCGCCTCGCCCGCCGCAAATCGCTCCCTGCGTGCCAGCGCGAGTGCCTGCTCGAGCCACGGCAGCGCCACCTCTGCCGCGTCGCCGGCGATCCCGAACTCCCCGAGAAACTGCAGCGCCCGCCATTCGCGGTGCGCATCGCCGACCTCGGCCGCAACAGCGCGGCTTCGTTCGGCGAAGGGCATGCCGGCCGACAGCGTGCCGCTGCGGAAATCGATCGCTGCTGCAGCCAGCAGTGCCTCGGCGCCCAGGGCCGTCCGTTCGGGGCAGGCCTCGAGGGCGACGGCGAAACGGCGCCTGGCCTCGCCGAGCTCGATGCGGCGCAGCCAGAACGGCAACAGGGCCACGCAGAGGCGGAGACCTTCGCGTGGAGCGTGCGCGAGCAGCGTGTCGAGTGCGGCACGCAGATTCGGCGTCTCGCGATCGAGCTGCGCCGAGCCTTGCTCCCGTTCGGCCAGCGCGAGTGCCCACTCGGCATGCCGGCGCGCGACGGCGGGCGCCTCGGCGGCCTCGGCGAGCCGCTCGCGTGCGTACATACGAACCGTCTCGAGCAGTCGGTACCGCTGCTTCCGGCGTCCCTCCTCGACGGCGACCAGCGACTTCTCGGCGAGGCGCGCGAGGACGTCGGCGATCTCGGCCGCTTCGAGCCCGTCGCCGGCACACACCTCCTCGACGGCCTCGAGCTCGAAGCCGCCTGCGAAGATCGCAAGCCGGCGGAACACGACCTGCTCGTCCGGCTCCAGGAGGTCGTGGCTCCATTGCAGCGTTGCGGTTAGCGTCTGTTGCCGGGTCGGCGCGGCATGGCTTCCCGACCGCAAGAGGCGGAAGCGGTCGTCGAGCCGCTCGGCGATCGCCGCCGGGCTGAGCACGCCGATGCGTCCCGCCGCCAGCTCGAGTGCCAGCGGCAGCCCGTCGAGGCGGAAGCAGATGCGCGCAACGTCTTCAGCGTTCTCGGCGTCGAGCTCGAAGCCCGGTGACGCGGCCGCCGCACGATCGACGAAGAGCGAGACGGACTCGTATGCGAGGAGCTGCTCCAGCGGGAGCGGCCGGTCGGGGCTCGGAATGTCGAGCGACGGGACGCGGAAGACGACCTCGCCGGCGACCCGCAGCGGCTCGCGGCTGGTGGCGACGATCGTCAGCTGCGGCGCGGAGCGAAGCAGCCGGTCCGACAGAGCGGCCGTCGCCGCCAGAACGTGCTCGCAGTTGTCGAGCACGAGCAAGAGCGTTCGCGCCGAGAGGACGTCGATCACCGCTTCGACGATGTCCTGGGCGGGCAAGGCGCGAATGTCGAGTGCAGCCGCGATCGCCTCGGGGACGAGTCGTGCGTCCGAGAGTGCGGCCAGCTCGACGAGCGCGGCGCCAGCCTCGTACGACGGCTCGGCGCTGCGGGCGAGCTCGAGCGCGAGCCGGGTCTTCCCAGCGCCACCGGTCCCGGACAGCGTGAGCAGGCGGGTGCGCCGAAGCAGCGACGTCAGTTCCGCAAGCTCCTGCGCACGGCCGATGAACGAGCTCGCGTCGGCCGGGAGCCCGAACGGTCTCGTGGAACCGAGCGCGCCAGACTCCTCCTCGAGCTCGGTCGCCAGCGTTGAGAGCTCCTCGCGACGCGTTTCCGCCCAGTCGTCGTAGCGGTTCTCGGGCAGGAGCTCGCCGGTGTAGAGCGCGACGGCCGCGCGGTAGGCCGCCGGCGTCTCGAGGCGGCGAGCATCTGCGGCTGCGAGCTCGAACCGGTCGACGTCGATGTCCGCCGTGAGCGAGAGGACCTCGTCTCGCAGCTCGATCGCCTCGGCATCGAGGGTGCGCCGCGCCACGTGCACCGCCTGATGCAGGTTGTTCGCGGCCGCGGCGGGGCCGAGGTCTCGCCAGAGGACGTCCATCGCCTGTTCCCGGTGGAGCCGGTGGCCCGGCGCGAGCGCAAGCAGCTTCACAAGCTCGCGCGCTTTCTTCAACCGCCAGGCCGTCGCCGGAACCGCAATCCCGTCCACCTCGGCTGAGAAGCCACCCAGAAGGCTGACGCTTACATCACCCATCCTCCCGACAACCTAAACCGCCGACGTGGTCAGGGCCATCTCGCGCCTCTCGCACGCCAGCGCAGGAGCGGCGCTAAGGAGCCGCAAAGCGAGTGCAAAGCAGGTGCAAAGAGCGGCCTCGTAGCTTCCGGACGCGAACCACGAAACGCACGTCCGACAGGAGGAGAGACATGAACATCAAGCTGCTCGGCCTCGCACTCGTTGGCGCTCTTGCGCTTGCTGCACCATCGTTCGGAGGCGGCCAACCCATCGTGGCAAAACCACTCGCCGTCGGAATGATGAAGGCGACGACCATCCATGCGACGACGGGAGCGATGGTCCTCGAGTCGATCACGATCGCGCCGGGGGGAAGCTTCGGGTGGCACACGCACGGTTCGCCCGTGGCGGTCGTCGTGACGAGCGGCACGCTCACGGTCTTCGATCCGTCCGTCGGCAAGTGCGCGCCGTTCAAGGTCACGAAGGGGCAGTCCTTCGTCGAGCCCGCGAACCACGTTCACCTGGCGCGGAACGACACGAAGAAGGCCGTCACGCTCTACGCGCTGTACCTCGGCCTGCCCAACACGGGGAAGGCGAACATCGGCGCGAGCGCACCCGCCGGCTGCAACGCCTGACGCCGCTCGACCGGCGGGCCGCAGTTGCGGCCCGCCGGTTGACAGGTGGGTCAGCGCTCGGGCGTCCTAGGCAGGCACGGCCGCGAGCTCGCGGCGTACCGCAGGCGCAACCTCGGTGCCGAACAGCTCGATCGAGCGCATGATCTTCGCGTGCGGCATCGTTCCGACGCTGAACTGGACGAGGAAGCGATCGTGGGCGAACAGGTCGCGCTGGTAGAGGATCTTCTCGACGATCTGTTCGGGATTGCCGACGAAGTTCGCGCCGCGGCGCGTCGCCGCGGCGTTGTAGTCGATGCGTGTGTGCGGCGCCCAGCCGCGTTCGCGGCCGATCTTGTCCATCATCGCCGCGACGTACGGGAACGACTCGTCCAACGCCTGCTCGGTGGTGTCTGCGATGTAGCCGTGCGAGTTGATGCTGAGTTGCAGCCGTCCGTGGCCCGCCTCTTCGCCCGCGCGGCGATGCAGGTCGGCGAACGGCACGAAGCGCTCGGGCAGCCCGCCGATGATCGCGAGCGCCATGGGGAGGCCGAGCGTGCCCGCGCGCAGCGCCGACTCGGGCGAGCCGCCCACCGCCACCCAGACCGGGAGGGGGTGCTGGAGAGGCCGCGGGTACACACCCCTGTTGTCGATCGCCGGGCGGTGGCCGCCGGGCCAACTGACGTGCTCGGACTCTCGTAGCGCGAGCAGCAGCCGCAGCTTCTCCTCGAACAGCTCGTCGTAGTCACGAAGGTCGAACCCGAAGAGCGGAAACGACTCGATGAACGAGCCGCGGCCGGCCATGATCTCGGCACGTCCGTCCGAGAGCAGGTCGAGCGTGCTGAAGTCCTGGAACACCCGAACCGGGTCGTCGGAGCTCAACACCGATACAGCGCTCGTCAGGCGGATCGTCTTCGTGCGCGCGGCAGCCGCAGCGAGCACGACGGCAGGCGCCGACACGGTGAAATCGGGCCGGTGGTGCTCGCCGACGCCGAAGACGTCGAGCCCGACCTGGTCGGCCAGCTCGATCTCCTCGAGCAGGTCGTGCAGGCGTTCGCGCGGGCTGATCTCGCTCGAGGTCAGCTCCGCGAACGTGTAGACGCCCAGCTCCATACCGGAAGGCTAGCAGATACTTGCTCCCGCAACTATCTGAGGGCGCGTCCAACGATTTCGAGAATGACGGCTGGGCCGCCGACCCCTGTCGGGCGGCCCAGCCGGTGTTGCCCCCAAGTCATCTCCAGAGGAAGAGACGAACAGCCAAGCTATCAAAACAAAAGTAATATTCGCCGGCAGTCGCTTTACTTTTTGTAGTATCGGCGGGCAATGAAGGAAGCACCCACTCTCGAGCTCGTCCTGAAACGCAACTCGGTCGAGCGGATGAAGCGCGACAAGAGCCCGCTCGGCATGCTCGACGAACTGCCCGCGCTGATCGGGGCCGGCTACGAACAGGTCGACGAGGAGGATCTCGTCCGGCTCAAGTGGTGGGGCCTCTACCACGACAAACCGAAGATCGGGACCTTCATGTTGCGCATCAAGATCCCCGGCGGAGTCACCTCCCCAGCGCAGCTACGCGCGATCGGTGAGATCTCGAACGTCCATGGGCGGGGCGAGGGCGAGCTGACAACGCGCCAGAACGTGCAGCTTCATTTTCTGGAACTGGCGAGCCTGCCCGACGTCTTCGAGCGGTTGCACGGTTCGGGGCTGACCACCGCAGGGGCCTGCGGAGACACGGTCCGCAATATCACCGGCTGCCCGTTGGCGGGCAAGGCCAACGACGAGCTGTTCGATCCCACACCGGTGCTCGAGGAGGCTGCGGCGCTCTTCTATGGCAACCCGGACTACTCCGATCTGCCGCGCAAGCACAAGATCTCGATCACGGCGTGTGTCGACAGTTGCGCCGCCCCCGAGATCAACTGCATTGCGCTGGTCGGGGCGATCCGAAACGGCGAGGAAGGCTTCGGGGTGCTCGTGGGCGGTGGGCTCTCTTCGGTGCCGCGGATCGCGCGCGACCTCGGTATCTGGGTGCCGAAGGCGGAAGCGGTCTCGGTGCTCGCGGCGATCCTCGACGAGTGGCGTGAAGATCTTCGCTATCGCGTGTCGCGGGTGAAGGCGCGCCTGAAGTTCATGATCGACGACATTGGCCCCGAGGGAATGCGCGCTATCGTCGAGAGGCGTCTGGGCCGGCGCTTCGACGACTTCGAGCTGCCGCAGGCGCCGCCGCCGGACAACCACCTCGGCGTGCGCGCGCAGAAGGACGGTCTCTCCTCGGTCGGGGTGCCGGTGCATCTCGGGCTCATCACCGGCGATCAGATGATTGCGCTCGCGGAGCTCGGTCACGAGTTTCGCATCACGCGGCAGCAGAACTTCGTGCTCACCGATGTCGCCGATGTCGCGCGGGTCGAACGGCGACTGGCCGAGATCGGGCTGGCGCTCGATGCCGGAGCGCTCCGCGGCGACGCGGTCGCATGCACGGGCGAGCCGCACTGCAATTTCTCGGTGACGGAGACGAAGACGCGGATGGACAGCCTGGTGCAGATGCTCGAGGAGCGTTTCGGGCCGACGATCGACGGTCTGCGGTTGCATCTCGACGGCTGCCCGCACGCGTGCGCACATCACTGGGTCGGCGACCTCGGCTTCCAGGGGACGACCGTCCGCGACGCCGAGGGGAAGCGCCATCAGGCGTACGACGTGTTCCTGCGCGGCAGCCTCGACCGGCCCGCTGCGATCGCGCGGCCCGTCTTCAAGCGCGTCCCGACCGAGGAGCTCGACGACGCCGTGACCGGCCTCGTTGCCGGCTGGGTCGCCGAGCGGGCCGAGGGCGAGACGTTCCGGACGTTCTGCGACCGCACCGCCGACGACGAGCTCGGGCGGCTTGCGGGCCGTGAGCCGGCCACGACTCGAGTGAAGGAGACAGCGTGAGCGTCGAACTGCTTGATGACTTGGAGGCGGGTGAGCTGAGCGTCCAGTTCGAGGGCGAGGAGCCGGACGTCGTGCTCGAGTGGGCGATCGAACGGTTCGCGCCGCGGATCTCGATCTCGACCGCGTTCCAGACCGACGGAGCGGTTCTGCTGCACATGGCGTACGAGATCGATCCGTCGATTCGCATCTTCAGCGTCGACACGGGACGCCTCCCGGGCGAGACGTTCGAGTTGATCGAGCAGATGCGCGACCGGTATCCGGGGCTGCAGCTCGACCTGCTCTCGCCGCAGGCGCCGCCCGTGAACGCGATGGTCGCCAAGCACGGCCCGAACCTCTTCTACAAGAGCGTCGAGAACCGGTTGCTGTGCTGCCAGGTGCGCAAGGTGCTCCCGCTGCAGCGCCACCTCGCCGGCCTCGACGCCTGGATCACCGGGCTGCGCCGCGACCAGTGGGCGACTCGGAGCGACATCCGCAAGGTGGAGATCGATCACGACCACGGCGCGATCGTGAAGCTGAACCCACTGGCCGAATGGACCGAGGATGAGGTCTGGGACTACGTCCGCGAGCATGAGCTTCCCTACAACCCGCTGTACGACAAGGGCTTCACGTCGATCGGCTGCGCGCCGTGCACTCGTCCGACCAAGGAAGGCGAGGACCTGCGCGCCGGGCGCTGGTGGTGGGAGACGAACGCGCCCAAGGAGTGCGGCATCCACTGCGCGATCGAGACCGGCGGGCTCGAGCACGAGCTGAACGCTCTCCTCGGCGAGCGCACCGATGACTGATGCCGTCACGCTCAAGGGCGAGGCCCGGGAGGTCGCGCTCGCCGAGGTGCAGACCGTGCAGGCGATGGCGCGCGACGAGGCCATGCGTGGACGACTCGCGGAGCTCGTCGGAGCTGTCGACGACGGCGGGGTCGAGGGCGACGCGGCCGAACTGCTCGAGTCGGTGCTCGAGCTCGGGCTGCAGACGGGCCGCATTCGCGCCTACTACGGGCCCGGCGGCGAGCAGGCGGCGCTCACCACCTTGCGCAAGCTTCCGCGCGGGCGCGTGCGGTCCGACAGCGCCCGTGAGGTGACTTCCGCGCTGCGGGCTCTGGCGGGCGCACGGATCGACGCGGTCAAGATCGCCGCCGTCGCACCGGGCGCGTTCACGCTTTCGATCGAGGCGGACGGGCTGGAGGCGACCGTGCGGCTCGACGGCACCGGCGCCCGGGTGACGAGCGTGGGCACGTGAGCTACTACATGGCCTGCCTCGATCTGCGCGGCCGCGACTGCCTGGTCGTCGGTGGAGGACGGGTCGCGACCGAGAAGGTGCAAGGCCTGCTCGACTGCGAAGCCCGGGTCACGGTCGTCGCACCGCAGATCGACGACGAACTGTGGCGCCTGCCGGTCTCGAAGCTGCTGCGGGCGTTCGAGTCGGACGATGCGACGGATCGTTTTCTCGTCATCGCAGCGACCAACGATCGCTCCGTCAACATCGAAGTCGCTTCGGTCTCCAGGCTGTGCAACGTCGCCGACGATCCCGAGCTCTGCAGTTTCATCCTGCCCGCGATCATCCGGCGCGACCCGATCGTGGTCGGTGTCTCGACCGGCGGTGCATCGCCGGCTCTCGCGCAACGGATCCGGGACGACATCGCGGACATCGTCGGGCCGCGCCACGCGGAGCTCGCCCTGCTCCTGCAAGCTCTGCGGCCCTGGGCGAAGCGCGAGCTGCCGACCTACGAGGCCCGCCGCGACTACTTCCAGCGCGTCGTCGAGGAGACGCTCGCATGACCGTTGCCATCGTCGGGGCTGGGCCGGGCGACCCGGGGCTCGTGACGGTGCGGGCGCTCGAGCTCGTTCGCGCGAGTGAGATCCTCGTCTACGACCGGCTCGTTTCGCTCGACCTCGTCAGCCAGGCAGTCGGCGCGACGCGAATCGCGCGCGAGTCACTGGGCCAGGAGGAGGTCAACGAGCTCCTCGTTCACCATGGCAAGCGCGGTCGCCGGGTCGTGCGGCTCAAGGGCGGTGATCCGTTCATCTTCGGCCGGGGCGCCGAGGAGGTCGAGGCGCTCGCGGCCGCGGGCGTCGAGTACGAGGTCGTGCCGGGGCTCTCGACGCTGACCGCGATCCCAGGGCTGGCCGGCATCCCCCTGACCGCCCGGGGCATCGCCTCACAGCTGACCGTGCTCACCGGCACCTCCGGCGACGGGCACGAGCTCGATTACGAACGGCTCGCCGGGACACCGGGGACGCTCGTGATCTTCATGGGCCTCGCGCGGCTCGAGACGATCGCCGACAACCTGATCCTCGCCGGACGACCGGTGGATGAGCCCGCCGCCGTCATCTCACGCGTTTCACTCCCGGGCACGGAGCGCAGGATCGGCACCCTGGGGACGATCGCCGGCGACGCGCGCGGCCTGGCCTCGCCCGCCGTCGTGGTGATCGGCGACGTGGTCGCTCGCGCGTCGCACCTCCAGACGGTGATCGAGCTCGCGCGCGGCGCGAACGCCTAGATCTCTCCGGGCACCGCTTCTGCGTGGAGGTCGCCGGCTTCGTGCGGTCCGAAGGCCTCCTCCGGCCGGCGTTGCGGGATCGCGAGGCCGACGAGGACGCCGATGCCCAGAGCCGCCGCGCAGCCTGCGAAAGCGAGCGTGAACCCGTGGGGCGTGGGGTAGCCGTTCGAGGCGAGTGTCCCCGCGAGGATGGACGCGGTCGCGGCGCCGCCGAAGGCGCCGCCGACGGTGCGCGTGACGGTGTTCATGCCGGTTGCTACCCCGGTCTGCTCCGGGCCGACGTTCTCGATGATGAGGTTCGCCATCGCGGCGAACGCGAGGCCGATTCCGGCGCCGAGCAGCGCAGCCGCGAGGTAGACCTCCCAGCGTTCGCTGCGCGCGAAGGCGAGGATCGTGAACGACGCCATCGCGAACAGCCCACCCGCGAGCAGCGGGGGCTTCGAGCCGAAGCGCTTCTCGAGGCGACCCGTCTGCGAGCCGACGATCAGCATCATCAGCGTCGTTGGCACGAGGAAGAGCCCCGCCTGGGTGACGGAGCCGCCGAACCCGTAGCCCGCATCGGTCGGCGTCTCGACGTATTGCGGCAGGACGATGAACGACGAGTACATCCCGAAGCCGAGCAGGAGCGCTACCGCGTTGGTCGTCCAGACGCCGCGGATCCGCATCATGCGCATATCGACGAGCGGATGGTCGGATCGTGACTCGCTGCGGACCCAGAAGGCGAGCAGCACGACTCCGACCACGATCAGGCCGATCGTCTTCGCCGAGAGCCAGTGCCAGCTCGCCGTTTCGCTGACGGCGATCAGCACGGCGGCGAGCCCGGTCGACATCAGGGCCGCACCGGCCCAGTTCACGCGGCCGGGAATGCGGATCGGCGATTCCGGAACGAACACCTGGATCAACGCGGTCGCGATCACGATCGGGATCAGCGGCAGCCAGAAGAGGTAGTGGTAGGAGAGGTGGTCGACGATCGGGCCCGAGAGGACGACGCCGACACCGCCGCCCACGCCGAGGAGCGCCGACATCAGGCCGATCCCGCCGGCCACTTTCGCGCGCGGGAACTCGTCGCGAATGATCCCGAAGGCGAGCGGAAAGATTCCACCCGCGGCGCCCTGGATCACACGGCCGACAAGCATCACGGTGAGCGTCGTCGAGAGTGCAGAGACCAACGTGCCGACGGCGAGGAGCACGAGCACGATCATCAGAAGCCGCGCCTTGCCGTACATGTCTCCGAGCCGGCCGATCAGAGGCGTCGCGATCGAGGCGCTCAGAAGATATGCCGTCAGCACCCAGCTGACGGAGTTCTCGGAGGTGTGCAGTGCATGCTGGAGCTCGGGCAGAGCCGGTGCGACGAGCGACTGCAGCAAGGCGTACGAGATGCCTGCTACCGCGAGCAGCGCGAACGTGATCCCGTAGTGCTGGCGATGAGCTGCGTCGGCCCCGGCAGCCTGGTGATTCGGCATCGACCGACGGTAGCAAAAAGCGGAGTGGTGCCTCCGTTTCGGCTACCGTTTGTGCATGGCAGAGATCATCGGTGAGCGGGTCGGCGGACGCCGGGACGCACAGCGAAACCACGAGCTACTCGTCGAAGCGGCTCGCGAGCTGTTCATGGAGCAGGGAGTAGAGGCTCCGCTCGAGGAGGTCGCGCGGCGGGCCGGCCTCGGCATCGGCACGCTCTACCGCCATTTCTCGACCCGCGACGCGCTCGTCGAGGCGATCGTCGAGCGGCGCATGGGCGAGCTCCTGGCGATCGCCGAGGCCGCGCTCTCGGAGCCCGACGGCTGGGAGAGCCTCGTTCGGCTGCTCGAAGGCACGCTCGAGTTGCAGGCCGCAGACCGCATGCTGAAGGACGTCCTCATGCGCTACTCGCCGGAGACCGCGCGACTCGAGAGCGCGCGCGAGGAGGTGCGCCTGATGTTCGAACAGATCCTCGCCCGCGCCCGCGACCAGGGAACACTTCGGAAGGACTTCGCTCTTCCCGATCTTGCTCTGCTGTTGTGGTCGTTCGCGCCCGTGATCGACGCGACAGCGAGGGTCGCGCCCAACGCCTGGCGGCGCCACCTGGGCTGGCTGCTCGACGGGCTGCGCGCCGACGCTGCGACTGCCCAGACCGAGGCAGTTCTCACGGACGAGGAGCTGCGTGCGTCGATGCGGAGGCTCAGCGAGCGGCGGACGAGTCGGTGACGGCCGGCCCGACGACGCCGGGGAGCCACCGGCCGACAGCCTCGGCCAGCGCCTGAAGGTCGTTCTGCAGCCGGTGGTCGCCGGCGATCTCCACGATGGTGCGTCCGGTGCGTGACGGCGGGATCCCGAACGCGTCGCGGGAGCCCTGCACGACGAGAACCGGGACGGTGACCGCGTCGAGCTCGGCGAGTCGGCTCGGCGGCGGAGCCCCTCCGGCGCGGGGTGGAGGCTGCAGTGGAAAGGCCAGACAGAGAACGCCGATCGCGCCGGTTTCGGCGGCGGTCCGGCAGGCGACGCGCGCGCCGGACGACCGTCCGCCGACGATGAAGGGCAGCTCGTACAGGTCGGTAGCGGTCAGGTGGTCGACGACCGTGGTCCAGGCGACGTCGAGTTGGTGCGCGGGTGCGGGCGAGCGTCGTCCGGCCACGCGGTAGGGCTGCTCGACGAGCGCCACGCTGATCGACTCCGAACGCGCCACGTCGGTCACCGCGACGAGATCGCGGGCCCCCACACCGCCGCCGGCGCCGTGGCCCAGGATCAACGCACCGGCCGGACGCTCTGCGAGGTGCAGGTGCACGTTCGCCGGGCCGTGGGGCGTGCTCACCTCGATGGTCGGCAAGGCCGGGCTCCAGCGGCCTGCGCTATCTGCCGGGCGAGCGGGGCAGCACGCCGCGCCAGAGCCGCGCAAGCAGATAGGTCGGCACGAGCCATACGACGACGAACGCGACCAGCTCGGCGGCGGACGCGCCGTGGATCAGCGCCATGAGCCCGAGGACGGCGAGCAGCGAGAAGCTGAACAACAGCCAGACCCCGGTGAAGAGCACCGCGAGCCCGCCGCGGACGGCGGTCTGTGCAAACGGCAGCGTACGGGGCAGGCCCGCGAGCGCGCCGCGCAGTTCCTTCAGCGATCGTGCGCGCAGGACGACGTCGGTCCGAGCCGAGAGCTCGTCAAGTGTCAGCCTGCCGCGAAGGAAGTTCTCGCGCAGGGCTGCGACGGCCTGGTCGCGGTCATGATCGCCAGCCAACACCATGTCCAGATGCTAGCCGCCCGGCGATACGGCCGAGCGCCTCTCCCGACCGGGCAGCTCCCTCAGGTCAGGTCGAGCCGCATGAACACCGACACATCGGCGGCGGCGCCTTCGAACTCCCGCCCCGGATAGGAGCCGCTCGGCGCGAATCCGACACTTCGGTACAGCGCGTGCGCGGAATGCATGAACGATGCACTCTCCAGGAAGATCGTCTCGCAGCCAAGGGCGCGCGCGTCCTCGACGAGTTGTTGGACGACCGTCCGGCCGACACCGAGGCCTCGAGCCGTCGGCCGCACGAACATCCGCTTGATCTCACCAGTGGTCTTGCTCAGGAGTTTCAGGCCTCCCACGCCGACCGCCTCGCGTTCGACCTCCGCGACGTAGAGCCGTCCGCCGGATTCGAGCACCTCGTCGAGCACGCTGGCCGGGTGATCGGCCTCGGCCGGAATGACGATCCCGAGCTCGACGCGGATTCGCTCGGTCGCCCAGTCGCCGAACTCTCGCGCCAGCGCCGTCGCCACGGCGAGGTCGCCGGGCGATTCGACCCGTCGAAGCCGTACCTCGCGCGCTGCCACTCGCCGACCCTAGCTCGCACTTATGATCAGCCGATGTCGAAGATCACGGACGAGCTCAAGCAGGTGGCGTTGTTCAACGACCTGAATCAGCGGCAGCTCGCCCAGCTCGGCCGTTTGTTCCGTGAACGCCGGTTCGCTCCCGGGATGTCGGTCGTGCGGGAAGGGAAGATGAGCGGCATCGGCTTCTTCCTCATCTCCGAGGGCGAGGCGACCGTGACTGTCCGCGGAAAGAAGATCGCGGCGCTTGGCCCCGGCGACCATTTCGGGGAGCTTGCGATGATCAGCGAGCGTGAGCGCACCGCCACCGTCACGGCAGAAACCCAGGTTGTCTGTCTGGAGATCCCGTTCTGGGACTTCAAGGAATTTGCGCTCAAGAACCCGGACGTCACGTGGAAGCTCCTCCAGCACGTGGTCGGCGTGCTTTCAGCCGAGCCCGCCTGACCTCGGGTTCGCCACTCCCGTAGACCAGCCTTCGCTCGCCTGCAGCTTTCTCGGCGATAATCGGCCGGTGCACGCCGACCCCCTCCTCGGCAACGCGATCGGCTCGACCGGCGACGGCTTTGTCATCGTCGAGTGGACGGCCGAGGCCGGCGACCACTGGATCGCGCCGTTTCATGTGCACGATCAGGACGACGAGGCGTGGTACGTGCTCGAAGGGACGCTTGGCTTCAGACTCGGCGACGACGAGGTCGAAGCAGCGGCCGGCTCAGCCGTGTTCGCTCGACGTGGAACACCCCACACCTACCGGAATGCGGGCGCGGGCGAAGCGAGGTACCTCCTCGTGATGACACCACGAATCGCGCAGCTGATCGAAGAGATCCACCGACCCGGTGTGGACGTCCCCGCAGTATTCGCCGCGCACGAGTCACGTCTCCTTCCCGGCCCGTAACCGGCTCACCGATGTTCAGACGGCGAGGTCGGCGTCGCCGACCACGTGTGTCGCTCGAACGCGAACGACCACCTCGCCGGGTGCGCTGTTTCGCTCTCCGAATTCCTGCGCGCGGTCCTGGCCCATGTAACGCTCGGCGATCCGGGTCGCCCACTGTTTCAGGTCTTCCGGATCCTCGGACAACTCGGCGACGCCGTCGACCCGCACGAACGCAAACGGCGGCCGGTCGTCCTCGACGCAGATGGACACCCGAGGGTCGCGCGCGAGCGCCTGCCCCTTGACGGTGTGCTTGCCGGTCGTGAAGACGATCGTTCCATCACTCTCGACCAGGAACCAGACCGGCGTGACCAGTGGCGACCCGTCCTTTCGCACCACGGCGACCTTTGCGGTACGGGTCCCCTCCACGAGGAACGCCCTGATCTGTTCAGCGTCGAGCGTACGCACGAACGGGACGGTACCGGGCTTGCCGTCCCCGACGAAACTGAGAGGATGGTTCGCCGGGTGTCCATCGGCCAGAGGAGACGAAGATGAGCGAGGCCAAGAAGAAGCACAAGAACGAGAAGCACAGCCTCGACGGCGACGCCTCGCAGGATGACGCCGGGCCGCCCAAGAAGATGAAGCGGAAAGAGTACGAGCGGGAGATGAGGATCCTCCAGGGTGAGCTCGTGACCATGCAGGAATGGGTCAAGAACACCGGGGCCCGGGTCTGCGTCGTGTTCGAGGGGGTCGACTCTGCCGGCAAGGGCGGCACGATCCGGCGGATCACCGAGCGTACGAGCCCCCGGGTGTTCAAGCACGTTGCCCTGCCCGCTCCCTCCGCGCGGATCAAGTCACAGATGTACGTCCAGCGCTACATCGCTCACTTCCCGTCGGCCGGCGAGGTCGTCATCTTCGACCGCAGTTGGTACAACCGCGCGGGCGTCGAGTTGGTCATGGGCTATTGCACCCCGGAGCAGACCAAACGATTCCTCTCATTCGTCCCAGAGGTCGAGAAGGCGATGGTGGACGACGGGATCATTCTGATCAAGTACTTCCTCAACGTCAGCCGTCGACGAGCAGACCCGGCGGCTCGAGAACCGGATCGACGACCCACGCAAGATCTGGAAGCTCTCTCCCACAGACCTGAAGTCGTACAGTCGTCGGTATGCATACCTCCGCGCCCGCGACGCAATGTTCGCCGCCAGCAACTCGGCCTGGGCGCCGTGGCACATCGTGGACAACGACGACAAGAAGCGCGGCCGGCTGAACATCATCTCCCACCTGCTCAGTCAGATCCCGTACGAGCCCGCTCGGGGCCCCGGGAGTGAAGATGCCGAAGCCGCCCAGCCACGGCGGGTACGTCGAACCGGATTCCTCGCAGCCCAACATCCCGACGCCGTTCTAACGAGGAAAGGACCGACCTGGAGATGACCGAGACCACCGCAGCCCCGAGCGGCAGCACCTTCGGCGACGGGTTGGTACGCGACGGCGGCGGAGGACGTAGCCCAGCGACTCGGCGTCGATCCCACCCAGGGCCTCTCCGAGGCGGAAGCTGCCGACACGGTTGGCGAAGAACGGGCCGAATGCGCTTCCGGCCGAGAGCGACAACGCCTGCTTGGAAGCAGTTCGCCGACCAGTACCGGAGCTACATGCAGATCATCCTCGTGGCGGCTGCGGTCGCCTCGATGGCGATCGGCGAGATCTCCACAGGGGTGATTGTGCTCGCGATCACAGCGCTCAACGCGCTCGGCGGAATGCGACAGCAGGGCAAGGCCGAGAGCGCCATGAACGCCTTGCAGTCGATGCTCAAGGCGTCTGCCCGCGTTCGCCGTGGCGGGGCGGAGGTCAAGATCGGGGCCGATCAGGTGGTCGTCGGTGACGTGATCCTGCTCACTGCGGGTGACGACGTATGCGCTGACGGGCGGATCATTCAGGCAGCGTCGCTGCAGATCGACGAGTCGGGACTGACGGGCGAGAGCGTTCCCGCGTCGAAGAGTGCCGAGATCATTCCCGGCGACCCGAAGCCGGGCGTCGGCGACCAGTCGAACATGGCGTTCATGAACTCTCCGGTCACGCACGGAAGCGGCCTCATGGTCGTTACCGGGACGGGCGCCGGCACGGAGGTCGGGAACATCTCCGGAATGCTCAAGTCGACACCCACGCTGAAGACTCCGCTGACCGCGCAACTGGATGTGCTGACCCTGTGGATCGCCGGCGCGGCCGGGTTGACGATCGCGATCATGTTCGCGCTCGGGATCTCGCGCGGCGATTCGACCAAAGTCATCTTCACAACGGCCATCGCGTTGGCCTTGGCCGCTGTGCCGATGGCCATGCCCACCGTCCTGCAGGTCATCCTCTCAAAGGGTTCGACGACACTCGCTGCGCAGGGCGCCGTCGTGAAGAGTCTCGCCTCCGTCGAGACGCTGGGCTCGACCTCGGCGATCAACTCGGACAAGACGGGCACGCTCACGTTGAATCAGGTCACGGTGGTCGAGGTGATCGACCCCACCGATCGTTACGCAATCACCGGAATGGGCTACGGCCTCGACGGTGACGTCCAGCACAGCGCCGGCAACACCAACACCATCGAGCAGGCGATCCTCCCGTTCATGATCGCCAACGACGCCAAGCTCGTCGACGGAAAGGTCGTGGGTGATCCCACCGAGGGTGCGCTGCTGGTGCTGGGATACAAAGCCAAGCTCGACGTCGAGGGCACCCAGGCTGCCTACCCCAGGCTCGCGACTCTGCCGTTCGATCCGACGTACAAGCTCATGGCTGTCTTCGCCGACGCCAAGGACAAATCTGGGAAGGCCGTCGTTCGCGCGTTCGTGAAAGGAGCGGGGCCTGCAGTGATCGGCCGCGCGGCGACTGCCCTCGCCAACGGTGCGTCCGTTCCCTGGGGAGCTGAGGAGAACACCCGGGCCCTCCGAGGAGATGGAGCGCCTCGGCGGCAAGGGGCTGCGCATCATGGTCGCGGCCACCCGGGACATCGACCCTGCCGGCTTCGACCCGGACGGCGACCTCCTGGCGCTCGTCACCAACCTTCAGATGACGGCGATGGTGGGGATGATCGATCCACCCCGAGCCGAGTCCAAGGATGCGGTCCGCAACGCCCAGGCGGCCAACATCCGCGTGCGGATGGTGACGGGCGACGACGTCGTCACGGGCGAGGCGATCGCGAGGCAGCTCGGCATCCCCGGCGAGGCGATCCTCGGCGCGGATTTCGCGGCCCTGTCCGAAGAAGAGCGCCTGGCCCGCATCGACAAGATCGGGGTGGTGGGCCGCGTCGCGCCGGAGCACAAGGTGCTCATGGTGGAGACCCTGCGCAAGCAGGACGCAGTCGTAGCGATGACCGGTGACGGCGTCAACGATGCTCCGGCCATCAAAGCCGCTGACATCGGAATCGCGATGGGCACAGGAACCGAGGTCGCCAAGAATGCCGCGAAGATGATCCTCACCGACGACAACTTCGCCACGATCGTGCGCGCCGTCTCCGAGGGTCGCAAGCTCTACGACAACATGCTCAAGTACATCCGATTCATGATGGTCGCCCTGGTCACCTATGTGGTGACCTTCCTGTTGGCGAGCTTGTTCAACATCGCCGGCGGACAGCCGTTCTCCGCCGTCCAGATCCTCTATATCAACTTCGTGATCACTGCTCCTGTCGGCATTGCGCTAGGTCTCGACAAGGAGACGCCGGGCTTGATGAATCGAAAGCCGCGTCCTCGCGCAGCGTCGATCATGTCCTTCCCCGTCGTCCTGACCGTAGGGCTGGCGGGTCTCTTCATGTCCGTTGCGATCGACCTGCTGATCCTGTTCGGGAAGCACCACTACAACAGCGTCGCTATCGGCAGCACCATCGGCCTGCTCGCCTTCTCTCTGATGCTCGTCGTGGCAGCCCTGGAATGCCGCGATCAGACGTCGACGATCCTGCGCGAGCAGACGCTCAACAACAACACCGTGAACCTGACGATCCTGGCGGAGATCGCGTTGGCGCTCCTGATCGCGCGGGGCGGAGCGCTCACGTCACTCCTCGGGACACAGACGCTTACGGGCCGGCAGTGGCTGGTCGGAGCCATTCCGGCCGTGGTGCTCCTCGTCCTGTGGGAGCTCGGCAAGTTGATCGCGCGTCGCCGAGCGGGCCGCGACCAGGTGCCGGTGCCCGCTGAGCCTGTAGCCGTGTGAGTCGCTGCGGCGGCGAGCCGTGGCAGACGGCTTGCCAGAGCCAGGGTGATGATCGTTAGGCGGTAAGGAGCGTTCGGAAATGACCTCCGACGAACTCCATCGGCCGTTCAGCAGACCCGCGCGGATAGGAATCGCCGCTCCCAATAAAGGTTCCGCCGCCCGTCAGACTCTCTCTAGAGATGGGATCGATCGAGCAGCTTTACCGCGACCGCTTTGAGGGCTTCGTAAATGCGCTCGCGCCGATCGTCGGCTCGACCGAGGTCGCTTACGACGTCGTCCAGGAGGCGTTCGCCGTCGCGTTGCGCGAGAAGCGCAAACTGCGTCGTGCAGAGTCCCTTGCTCCATGGGTCTGGCGCATCGCGTACCGGCTTGCACTCCGCGAGAAAACGCGAAGGGGCGAGACGGAGCTGCCAACTGAGATGACGATTCTCAATCAGGAGCGCGATCCGACACTCGCGGCAGCGATCCGAGCGTTGCCGCCACAACGACGGCTCGTGCTTTTCCTTAGGTACTTCGCTGACTTCTCCTACACCGAGATCGGTCAGGCGTTGGGCATCTCGGAAGGAACCGTCGCAGCGACGCTCACACAGGCCCGAGCTGCGCTGCTCGAGGAACTGACACTGAAGGAGGTTGCACGATGACCGATCTGCTTGCGGAGCGGTTCGCCGCGCTCGTTGAACCAGCCGAGAAGAACTGGCCCGACGTGCTCCAGCGAGCCCGCCCGCACAGGCGTCGCCTAGCGATCGCGGCCGTGGCCGTCGCAGCCGCGCTCCTCACGGCCGCGGCGGTCGCAGCCGCCGGAGGCTGGCTCTTCACAACTCACGGCGATACGGTGAACGGCCAAACATCCGTGCAGTTCCACGGAGCGAACTACACCGTCTACGCCGAGGTTTCCGGCGGCCGCGACCTCAGCCTCGTTCTCCTGCGGGGAAAGCCGTCACTGGCTGGGGTTGAGCAACCACTCGCGTTCGCAAGCGGCAACTACGTCCTTGCCGCACCCGGCGTGCCGGCCGAACCCGCCCTCCCGGATCCGCCTGACCCGTCTGGGCCGCCGGTCGCAGGAACCGCTTACGTTCGAGGGGGCGGCGAGATCGTATTCGGCGACGCACGTCCCGACGTCGGACGTGTCGAACTTCGCGACCGCAAAGGTCACATCTTCTCGGCCGCAACCGCTGCGGCACCGGTTCAGTTCCAGGATGCATTCCGCGTCTGGGTGATCGCCTTGCCTTTCTCGACCGGCGTGACGATCTCGGCATACGACAAGCACGGAAAGCTCGTGATGCGTGCGCCGTTCTATCCGACTACGAATATTTCCCTGCACTGAGCGCCGGACGGCCTGCAAGGGTCGCGAAAAGTGGGCGCACCTGGGATCGAACCAGGGACCTCTCGCGTGTGAAGCGAGCGCTCTCCCGCTGAGCTATGCGCCCCGATGCGAGATTGTAGGCCAAGACCCGCGGAGAATCGACCGACCAGTTGGCCGGCCAGAGCTGCCCGGATGTCTCGCGTGAAGGCGCGGAGCCTTAGACGCGCGCGGTTTCCGTCACGCCGCTACCGCTCGCCGGTCCCTGACCAGGTAGGCGACGATCAGCGCGGCTGGGAAGAAGAAGAGGCTGAAGACGAAGAAGAGGAAGAAGCTGTGACCCTTGCGGCCGGCAACTCGAGCAGGCCAAAAGGCAATCAGGATCCAGATGATGAAGAACAGCAGCCCACCAAGCCACCAGCCGCTCATCGAGGCAACGAGCATCAGGACCTCCGTCTGTGGTGGTCGCCCCTGGAGAGACGTCGCGACCCTAGGTGCGACCATGAACCTCAGCGAGAGCGGCTACGTCACCTCTTTCGGATGATCGTCGGTTCGCGGTAGACCACGTCATGAGAAAGTCCGCGGCACCGGTGAGGGATCCTTAGGGCTGCTTCCTCCCGGATCTGACCCGGTTCGGAACCTCACCGCGCCGCGGGCGCAGCAAGTGTAACCGAGCTGCCCTTGCGCAAATCGCGCACTGCCCTCACAATGAACGAAGCTTCGAAATCGACGAGGAGGTGGTGCAGCGATGAAACAACCCGTTCAGTCCCGGACTAGCTGCGCCACGGCCCGTCGCCTCGTCTCCTGACGCGGTCCCGGCGGGTCGTGGCGGCCCACTGACGACACGCAAAGGAGCTTTGGTTGACACTTCCCGTTACGGAATCGCTGCTGCAACGGCTTGGCTGGGACGACGGCTGGGAAGCCGCGTTCGCAGAGCATCGCGCCGCCGGGCTGACGCCCGCACGCGTCGCGGTGCAACATCGGGGTGCCTACGACCTCGCGACCGAAGAGGGAGAGGTCCGCGCGAGCGCGGCCAACCGCTTCGTCCGCGACGACGACCTCCCCGGCGTTGGTGATTGGGTCGGCCTCGACCGCGAGACGAATCTCATCGAGGCGCTGCTTCCACGCCGCACGTCGATCTCGCGCAAGGAGGTCCTACAGAAGACGCGGGAGCAGATCCTTGCGGCGAACGTCGACGTCGCATTCCTCGTGCAGGCGCTGCCACTCGACTTCAACGTGCGCCGGCTCGAGCGCTACCTCGCGATGGCGTGGGAGAGCGGTGCGCAGCCCGTTGTCCTGCTGACGAAGACCGATCTCGTCGACGACATCACGCCGTACCTGGCCGAGGTCGAGACCGTGACGCTCGGCGCCTGCCCGGTCGAGGCCGTGTCCGCCCGTACGGGTGCGGGTCTCGAATCGCTGCTGGCGTACTTCGAGGGCAACCGCACTGCCGTTCTGCTCGGATCCTCGGGAGTCGGCAAGTCGACGATCGTCAACGCGCTCGTCGGCGAGGAGGTGCTGGCGACGCAGGAGGTGCGTGAGGACGATCAACGCGGACGTCACACGACGAGCCATCGTGAATTGATCCTGCTGCCGACCGGTGGAGTCGTGCTCGATACGCCGGGGATCCGAGAGCTCCAGCTCTGGGACGCCGATCTCGACCAGGCCTTCGGCGACGTCGAGGAGATCGCCAGGCGCTGCCGCTTCTCCGACTGCGCACACGATCAGGAGCCGGGCTGCGCGATCCGCGAAGCCCTCGCCGACGGCTCGCTCGCACCCGAACGCTGGCACAGCTACGTGAAGCTGCAGCGCGAGCTGGAGGCGATCGAGCTCAGGCGCAACCACCTGCTGCGACAGGAGCGCGTGCGGGAGTACAAGATTCGCGCACGTCAGAATCGACCGAAGAAGAAACGCTGAGCCCGCCCCGCGTCCGAGAGGACGCGGTCGACCTCGCACTGGCCGATCCCGAGCACCGCTTCACCGAGGTGCTCCTCGGGCAGGAGGTCGCGCGCCCACGGCCCGGCCCGGCGTTCGCCTGGAGCGGCGGAACCTGGCGCCTCACCTTCGCGCGTCCCGAGGCGGACCGGCTCGAGTACCTGATCGGGGCCGACGGCAACTTCGCGCCCGATCCCGCGAATCCGCTGAGAGCGCCGGGCCCCTTCGGCGACAAGTCCGTGATCGAGTGGCCCGAATACACACCCCCGTCCTGGCTCGGGTCGATCGCCGACGCTGGCCCTGTCGAGCCTGTCGAGCTGCGCTGCCGGCGGCTCGTCGCACGCGTTCACGTGCTCCTCTACGCGACTCCCGAGCCGCCGGGAGTCGACGCACCGTTGCTCGTCGTCCACGACGGCCCGGAGTACGCGAAGTACGCCGGACTGACGCGGTTCCTCGATGCCATGAGCTGGGAAGAACGGATCCCACCGATGCGCGCCGCACTGATCCAGCCCGTCGACCGCGACGAGACGTATTCGGCCTCGGCGCTCTACGCCGGGGCGCTCGTCCGCGAGTTGCTGCCGCAGATCACCGCGCGCGCACCGCACGGGAGACGCATCGGCATGGGCGCCAGCCTGGGCGCGCTCGCGATGCTGCACGCCCAGCGGCGACACCCGAAATGCTTCGACGCCCTCTTCCTCCAATCGGGCAGCTTCTTCCGCCGGCGCTGGGACAGCGAGGAGTCAGGCTTCGGCCGCTACCAGCGCATCACGCGATTCGTCGGCGCGATACTGCGCGACGCATCCGCCGAGCGGCCGGTGCCCGTCACGCTCACGTGTGGCACGTCCGAGGAGAACCGCCAGAACAACCGTGCGATGGCGGCAGCGCTCGCCGGCCAGGGCTACGCGACGCGGGTCGCCGAGATCGCCGACGGGCACACCTGGACGTGCTGGCGCGATGCGTTCGATCCCAATCTGCCCGCCCTGATCGAGACGGTGGCGTGAACCGGCGCGCGATCGAGATCGACGGAGGCGTCCTCCTCGCCTACGGGCATTACGGCCGTCCGGTCGTCGTCTTCCCCTCCGAAGAGGGCGAGGCGCACGACTGGGAAGAGCGTGGCATGGTCGACGAGATCGGCGATTTGCTCGACGCCGGGAAGGTGAAGCTCTACTGCGTGCCGTCGTACGACCGGGAGAGCTGGACTCGTCGTGACCTCGCGCTCGAGGAGCGCGCGCAGCGGCACGGCCACTACGAACGATGGATCCTGGCTCAGCTCGTGCCGTTCGTGCAGGCCGACTCCCATACTCATGAGCTGATCGCGACCGGCGCGTCGTTCGGCGCCTACCACGCAGCGAACTTCTGTCTCAAGCGCGCCGACCTCTTCCCGGTCGCGGTTTGCCTGAGCGGCGTCTATGACGTCTCGGTGCAAGGCGGGGGAGGGCGCGGGGATGCGGTGTACTTCAACAATCCAATCGACTACGTCGCGAATCTCGGAGGCGATCACCTCGCATGGCTCCGGGAGCACGCCTCGCTGCTGCTCGTGTGCGGCCAGGGGCAGTGGGAGGACACGACCGGCGCGCTCGAGTCGACGAAGCGCTTTGGCTTGCTCCTCGCCGAGAAGGGAATCCGCCATGAGGTGGATCTGTGGGGTCACGACGTCCCGCACGACTGGCCGTCCTGGCGGCGTCAGATCGCGCATCATCTACCCAGGTTCCTGTGAGGCAGTCTTGGCTGAGCGCCTGATCGGCCTCCTCCTCGGCACCGAGGAGGATTGGCCCGCGGCCTTCGAGGCGCTCGTCGCCCGGCTCGGCCCGGTCGACGGTCACCGTCTTCTGACCGAGCGGATCGTCAACGAGCCGTTCGATCTTCGCTCGACGCCCTTGTATGCGCTCGTGATCGACCGGCTGGCGTGGTGGTACGACCTACCGCGCGCGTGGCTGAAGAAGGTGTCTCTGGTCGACGACGTGTATCTGCTGAACAACCCGTTCACGTTCCAGGCGATGGAGAAGCACTCGGCGTACTGCGCCCTGATGCGGCTCGGGATCCGCGTGCCCGAGACGTGGTTGATCCCGCACAAGGTGCCCCCCGACAATCCACGCTTTCAGCCAACGGCGGAGCGCTACAACGCGCAGTTCGACCTGGAGGCGATCGGCGAACGGGTCGGCTATCCACTCTTCATGAAGCCGTTCGACGGCGGCCAATGGGTCGGTGTCTCGCGCGTCTCCTCGCCAGAAGAGCTGCGTGCGCGCTACGACGAATCGGGCGAGCGGATGATGCATCTTCAGACCGCGCTCGAGGACTTCGACGTGTTCGTACGCTCGCTGTCGATCGGGGCGGAGACGATGTCGATGTGGTTCGACCCGTCGAAGCCGATGCACGACCGCTACCAAGTGCGGCACGACTTCTTGACGCCTGATCTCGGCGACGAGATCGTCAGCATCTCGCGCCTCGTGAATGCCTTCTTCCGCTGGGAGTTCAACTCCTGCGAGACGATCGTGAAGGACGGTGTCGCCTACCCGATCGACTACGCGAACGCGTCGCCCGATGTCGCGCTGACCTCGCTTCACTACTACTTCCCGTGGGCGATCATGGCGCTCGTTCGCTGGAGCGCGTTCTGCGCCATCACCCGGCGGGAGATGCTCGTCAACCAGAATTCCCGCGACTACTTCGAATGGGGCGATCGCGGCGACCTCTCCTATGAGGAGAAGCTCGCGGCCTATCGGCGGCTCGCGGACGACTACTTCCAGGTCGATGCCTACGAGGAGTTCTGCGGAACGCACCTCGCGCACCTGCCGGAGGTCGCCCACGACTGGTTCACCTCCGCTGAGTTCGACGACGTGCTCGTCCGGACGGTGAAGGCGACATTCCCCGCCCACGAGCAGGATCATTTTGTCGAGCACTACCGCGGCCTGCTCGGTGCGTGGGCCGTCGACAACGCGACGTAGGCGGGGCGGTCGGCGCCGGTCCCGCCCCGGGGGCCGGAGCGGAATACCCTGGCCGTATGAACGAGACCGCGATCCTCGTGGTCGACGACGATGCTCCCATCCGGCGAATGCTCGATCGAACCCTCGCCGCCGAGGGCTACGCGGTCGAGGCGGCCGCGGACGGCGGCGAGGCGCTCGCGGCCGTCGAGCGGTCGGCGCCGGATCTGATCGTGCTCGACGTGAGCATGCCCGGCCTCGACGGGCTTGCGGTGTGCCGGCGGCTGCGCGCCAAGGGACTGGCCACACCCGTGCTGCTGCTCACCGCACGCGACGAGGTGCCAGATCGGGTGGCCGGGCTCGACGCCGGCGCCGACGACTATCTCGTCAAGCCGTTCGCCACCGACGAACTGCTGGCCCGGATCAGGGCTCTCCTTCGCCGGCACGCGCCCGAGGAGGTGCTGGTGCTCGCCGACCTGACCTTCGATCCGGCGACCAGGTCGGTGCAGCGCGGCGGCAACGAGGTGATCCTCTCGCCGCGCGAGGCCGACCTGCTGGAGCTGCTCCTGCGCAACGCGCGTCGGGTGGTCTCGCGCGAGCAGGCGATCGCACAGATCTGGCAGGGCGCAACGCGGGCGAACTCCGTCGATCGTGCCGTGACGAACCTCCGCCGTAAGCTGGGCGAGCCCTCGTTGATCGAGACCGTGCGCGGTGTCGGGTTCGTGATCGGACGATGAGCATCCGCCTGCGCTCGATTCTCGCCGCGGCGGTCTCGACGATGCTCGCGGTCGTCGTGCTGGGCTCGGTGGTCGACGTGCTCGTGGCCCGGCACCTGCATCACGGGCTCGACAAGTCACTGCGCACCCGCGCGGTCGAGGTGGCACAGCTCGCCGCCTCGGCTCCGGCGCTGGTGACGCAGCCCGGTGCTCTCGACGCTCCGGTCGGCTCGACCCAGGCGATGGTCGAGGTCGTCGACCGCCACGACCGCATCGTGTCGCGGTCGCTGTCGCTCGGCGGACGCGTGCTGCCGCGGTCGATCGCGGAGCAGGCGATCTCCAGCGGCCGCGGGGGCTATGTCACCGTCGACTTCGGCGATGATCGGCTTCGGGTCTACTCGGCTCCACTCGCCGATGTCGCCGGCGGTGGAGCGGTGCTCGTGGCAGCCTCGACGGCCGACGTCGTCGACACGGTTCGCACGCTGCGCGCGCTGACGCTGATTGCTGCGCTCGTGGCGGCAGCAATCGGTGGCGCCGCCGTGGCGCTCCTCATGCGGGGAGCATTACGGCCGCTCGTGCGACTCGATCGCGCGGCTGGAGAGATCGGCCGCAGCGGCGACGCCCGGCGCCGGCTACCGGACCCGCATCGCCAGGACGAAGTGGGGCGACTCGCGACGACGCTGAACGCGATGCTCGAAGGCCTCGAACGCGCCCGCGACGCCGAGCGCCGGTTTCTCGCCGACGCCTCTCACGAGCTGCGAACGCCCCTGACCGCGCTGCGCGGGAACGTGGCGCATCTTGCGCGTCACGGTGCGACGCCGGCGCTGGTCGCCGATCTCGAAGCGGACGCAGAGCGGCTCGCTCAGCTCGCGGACGATCTGCTTGCGCTCTCGCGGGAGGAAGCTGCGCCGCCTCCCGCCGAGGATCTCTCGCTCGACGATCTCGCGCGCAGGGTCGCCACCGAGGGAGTCACGGTTCACGCCGAGCCGGTCCTGGTTCGTGGCGATCGTGCCGCGCTCGAGCGCGCGCTCGCCAACCTGATCGAGAACGCCCACCGGCATGGACGGGGCGCCGTCACCGTCACCGTCGCGGGTCACGACGGTCTTGCCCGGCTGAGCGTCGAGGACGAGGGGCCGGGCATCCCCACGGCCGACCGGGAGCGGGCCTTCGAGCGGTTCTACGGCCGGGGCTCCGGGCTTGGCCTGGCGATCGTCCGGGCCACGGCCGAGCGCCACGGCGGCCGCGCCTACGCCGGCGGTTCCCGTGTGACGATCGAGCTCGTCAGGAAAACTTCAGAGTCGGTCAGCGATCCTTCGCGTCAGGACAGAGAGAAAGGATTGCCGTGAAGATCTTCCGCACGCTGCCAACATCCCGCCTGATCGCCTTGCTGGCTGCGGTCGCCGTCGTGCTCGTCGCCGGTGTCGTCGCTGTCGCGGCCCGCGGAGGCAGCGGCTCGACGCCTCCGCCGAAGCCGCTCGCGGAGGCGATCCACGACGCGCTCGGCGCGCCAGAGCCGGCAGGCGTCACGGCCAGGGTCTCGTTCACGAACAAGCTGTTCCCCTCGGGCGCGCTGACGGGCCAGGCCGGCTCGGCGCTGATGACCGGCGCCACCGGGCGACTCTGGGTGAACGCGAACGGTGGCCGCCTCGAGCTGCAATCCGACGCGGGCGACGCTCAGATCGTCTGGACTGACACCACACTCACGGTCTACGACGCAAGCTCGAACACGGCATACACGGTCGATCTGCCGAAGGCGCAGGGCAGCGCCGGTACGACTGCTCACGCGGCGCCGACGCTCGACGAGATCACGACCTTCCTCACCGGCCTCGGAAAGCACTGGGCCGTGTCGGGTGCAGAACCGTCGAATGTCGCAGGGCAGGAGGCGTACACCGTGACGGTCTCCCCGAGCCACGACGGAGGGCTGCTGGGCTCCGCGCAGCTCGCCTGGGACGTGGCGCACGGGACGCCCCTGAAGATCGCGGTGTACGCCCAGGGCTCATCGTCGCCCGTGCTCGCGCTCGAAGCGACGGACATCTCCTTCGGCTCGGTGCCCGAGTCGGACATCGCGGTCTCACCGCCCGCCGGAGCGAAGGTCGTCGATCTCTCCTCTCAGACGGGCACTGCAGTGTCGGGCGGGAATGCGAACGCGCCGGTCACCGGCCTCCCAGCTGTCCAGGCGGCGGCGCCGTTCCCGGTCGTCGCGCCGGAAACGTTGGTCGGACTGCCACGCCGCGACGTGCGGCTCGTTGGTCCCGCTGATTCCCGGTCCGTGCTCGTGGTCTACGGGCAGGGACTCGGCGCAATCGTCGTCGTCGAGCGGAAGCCCGACGCGGCGAAGGCGGGCCAGGCCGGCATGCTCGACGCGCTCCCGTCGATCTCTCTCGACGGCGTGACGGCACATGAGCTCGCAACGCAGCTCGGCACGGCGCTCACGTGGGAGCACGGCGGCGTCTCTTACGTGCTTGCGGGATCGGTTCCGACCTCCGCGGCCGAGTCGGCGGCGCGATCACTCGGGTGAGCGACGCGTCGCCGCTCGAAGCGCGAGGACTGGCCAAGCGCTACGGCGACATCGTCGCCGTCGACCACGTCGACCTGACGGTCGATCGAGGCGATGTCTTCGGCTACCTCGGCCCCAACGGCGCCGGCAAGACGACCTCGCTGCGGATGCTGCTCGGGCTGATCCGGCCGACCGAGGGCGAGGCGCGTCTTTTCGGCCGCGACCCGCTGGTCGACGGGGCGCGTGCTCTCGACGGCGTCGCCGGCTTCGTCGAAGGCCCGCGCTTCTACCCGTATCTGTCCGGGCGCCGCAACCTGCACCTGCTCGGCGATCTCGACGGTGGCGTCGCCGCTGCGCGGATCGAGGAGGTGCTCGACGTCGTCGAGTTGCGCGATCGTGGCAAGGACCGCGTCGGGGGCTACTCGCACGGGATGCGGCAGAGACTGGGCATCGCCGCATCTCTTCTGCGCGACCCGAAGCTGTTGCTGCTCGACGAGCCGACCACCGGGCTCGACCCGGCAGGCATGCGCGATATGCGGGAGCTCGTGAAGCGGCTCGCGTCGGAGGGAATCACGATCCTGCTCTCGAGCCATGTCCTCGCCGAGGTGGAGGAACTGTGCAACCGCGTTGCGATCATCCGCAAAGGGAAGATCATCTACGAAGGGCGTCTGGACGAACTGCTCGAGAGCGCGGGAGGGGGCTACGAGTTGCGCACCAGTGAGCCCGAACGCGCGCGCGCACTGCTGCTCGCACACGGGATCGAAGGGCCGCTGGTCGAGCACGGGGAGCTGCGTTTCCAGGCGGAGCCGGCGGCAATCGAGTCGCTCAGCATCGCGCTCGGCCAGGCCGGGGTCGGCATTTCCGCGCTCACGCCGCGCGTGGCGACGCTCGAGGAGCTCTTCCTGGACATGACCGAGTACGAGGCAGTCGCATGAGCGTGCGAGTCGGCTCGTCGGAGCGACCGTGACGAAGGTCTACAAATGGGAGCTTCTCAAGCTGATCGCGCAGAAGCGGACGTACCTCGGCCTGGGCGCGGCGATGCTCGTGCCGCTCATCTTCGTCACGGTGCTGATCGTGAAGACGGGCGGCCCGAACGACATCCCGCTAGGGCGTTACATCAGACAGACGGGCCTCGCGACACCGTTCGTCGTCCTGTTCTTCATGTCGATCTGGGCGTTCCCCCTGATCACCGCACTCGTCGCAGGCGACATCGTCGCCTCGGAGAGCCACAACGGGACGTTGAAGACGATCCTCACGCGCTCACGGAACCGGGGCGAGATCTTCGCCGCGAAGATCTTCGCCACGTTCACCTATACGGCCGTTGTCGTCTTCGCCATGGGCCTCGTCGCGTTCGCCGCGGCGAGCATCGAATGGGGCTTCAACGATCTCACGTCGCTGTCCGGAACGACGGTCAGCGCCTGGCACGGTCTCGGCCTGCTCGCAGCGAGCCTCGCGATCTATGCCTGGCCGATGGCGGCCATCGCAGCGTTCGGCCTCTTCCTCTCGACCGTGACCCGCAACAGCGCGGCTGCGGTGGTCGGAACGCTGATGTGGGCGCTCCTGATGCAGCTGCTCGGCGTGCTCCCGGGCACCGAGTCGATTCGCCCGTATCTTCTCGGTGAGCAGTTCCAGGCCTGGCACGGCTTCCTTCGCACCCCGGCCGACTGGACGCCGATCGTCCGTGCGCTCTGGGTCTGCACGCTGTACATCGCTGCCCCGTTGAGCATCGGCTACCTCGTCTTTCTACGGCGCGACGTCGCCGGCGAGTAGCGCGTCGCGCCCGCGCCGTCAGGCGCGCTCGACGAGCTCGTGCTCGAGCGCCCGGCTGCATCGCACGAGCGCGTCGCGGAGATCCGCCGACTCCTCCGCGTCGAGGGCGCTCAAGAGCTCGCGCTCGACGGCGTCGACGGCACGGTCGCACCGGCCGAGCGCCCGCCGTCCGGCCGCAGTCAGCTCGGTGCGCATCACGCGCCCGTGCCCCGGGTCGGGTCGCCGGCGCACGTAGCCCCGGTCGACGAGCAGCGTGAGCACCTCGCTCATCGACTGCGGCGTGACGAGCGAGCGCCGGGCGAGCTGGGCGTTCGAGAGCCCGTCCTGCGCGCCGAGAACCGACAGCGCCGTGTAGGCGGGCAGCGTCAGGCCGACCGGCTCGATCGCTGCGGTCAGGCGGCGGCGCAGCACCCGGTCGAGGCGGGCGAGCAGGTAGCTGAACCGGGGCTCCATTTCTCTACCGGCGCACTACTCGGTATCAGCGTCCCTGATGCGCGAGTGGTGGTCGCGGCCGAGGAAGGTGTTGGCCCAGGCGCTCGTGTGTGCCAGCGCGTTGTCCTTGACGATCGCCGGACCGTCCAGCATCGACTCCTCCTCGCCGTAGGCCTTCAGGCGCTCGTAGGCCTGCGACCAGATGCACTCGGTGTCGTAGACCTCGCACAGTCCTTCGCGCGTGCCTCCGCACGGCCCGTTGCGCTGGTTCTTCGCGCACTGCGACTCCGGACAGACGTACGCGATGTCGGGCAACGAGCAGTCGCCGCAGTCGCGACACCCGAAGAGAGGCACCTTGGCCGCCTGCTCGGCAGCATGGGCGGCCTTCGTCATCCCCGGCGACTTCTCGATCGCGCGGTAGAACGCGCGTCCGGCGGCAAAGAGCGGCGCATCGGGCTCGAACGCCGCCGCGTGGAGCCGGCGGCTGAACTTGTACTTCAGCGGAACACGCAGCTCGGTCTTCCGGTGCTCCTTCGACGACAGGTACGCCGCGTCGATCTCGTCCGACGAGAGCCCCGTCTCGGTGTCCCGCTCGAAGAAGTAGAACTCGTCGGCGAATGGGTACTGGATCTCGCGGGCGAACTGGCGCCAGTCATCGGGCGCGAAGGCGCCTGCGCGATCGAGGATCTCGCCGAAGGTGGACGGAGGCATGTGCCCGCCGAGGTACACGCCCGCGAAGCCGAGCGCGCGTGACACGGCGACGTGCTTCGCGGCCAGGTCGACGAAGAAGGCGCGGCCTTTGTCCGGCGCGGCCGCCTCGCGCTCCACCACCTCCAGGAGCTCGTCCGTCACGATCGCCCCCGGGATCTTGCCGGCGTGAAAGGCGCGTGCCGCGGTGCGCGACAAGAGGTACACGTTGGCGAGCACCGGGATCGAATGACCGTCGTGTCGTAGCCAACGCAGCAGCTCGTCGTCCTTGCGCGTGTCCCAGCCGATCTGGTTGATCGCGAAGCGCGCGCCCGACTCGATCTTCTTCCGCAGCTTGAAGTACTGCGGCATCACCTCGCGCTCGCGCCGCTTGTGGTTCGTCACGACGCAGCCCATGAAGAAATTCGTCCGGTCGAGGCGAGTGTCGGGGCGCCGCTCGTCCCGGAGACCGTCGTTCATCTCGCTGAAGAGACTGATCAGGCCGACCGAGTCGATGTCGAACACCGGCGCCGCGAGTCCCTTGTGCCCGGTGACGGGATAGTCCCCCGAGAGCGCGAGCACGTTGTCGAAGCCCTCCGAGCCGAGCTTCCAGCCGCGGCTCTCGAGCGCGTTGCGATTCCAGTCCTTGCAGGAGAGGTGAATGATCACCTCCTGGCCGCGCGACACCAGATCGGTCCCGAGCGTGTCCGGCGCGAGCATGGCGTGGCCGCCCGGATTGTCGGTGATCGAGAGAACATCGACCCGTTCGTCTGCGGCCAGCTCGTGGGCGAGCTCCATCACCTTGCGGCTCGAGCCGGCCGTGATCAGCCCGCGGCTCGTGACAACCTCGGCTGCGACGACGAATGCGCCGGGACGTGCGAGCTGTTCGCGAAGGGAAGTCATCGTCGGAGGCGGTCGATTGCCTATGTCAGTCTGCCTGATTTATCATCGGCGAATGGCCGAACTTCAGGTGCTCGATCTCGAGACAGCCGCTCTGGTGGAATCGGTCTGCGACGCGATCGTTCCCGGCTCGGCCCGCGTGCGTCCTGCGGTGTACATCGATGCACTCGTGGCGCAGATGGACGAAGGCACCCGGCAGGCGGTGCTCGGCTCCTTCGCGACGTTGGCGAACGGCGAGCTGGCAGACCACGCTGGGACTCCGGCGTTCCTGCACGTGCGCGCGCTTGCGATCGAGGCCTTCTACAGCGACTTCGTCGCACCTGGCGTCGATGCGACCGGCGCCTGGGAGGAGATCGACTTCAACACTCCGCTCGCGACCCGCCTGGCGAAGGACTGGTCGTACCTGGGCATCTCGGGATGAGCGAGCGCTTCGACGTCGTGGTGGTCGGATCCGGCGCGGGTGGCGGCGTGATCGCCGGTGAGCTGGCGGAACGGGGCCGCAACGTGCTGTTGCTCGAGACGGGGCCGCACAAGACCGCAGCGGACTTCACGCGCTGGGAATCGAAGGCGGCGCACGATCTCTGGTGGCCGATTCGCTTCGCATTGATCGACGGCGGTGCCGGCGGTGCTGTGGCGCTCCTCGGCGGCCGTTGTGTCGGCGGCACGACGACGATCAACACCAAGGTTGCGCTGCGTGCCCACGCTCAGGACTACGTCAAATGGCACGACGCGAGCAGCCTGGTCGGCGCGTCGGGCGAACCGTTCGGCGCAGCCGACCTCGATCCCCACTACGACCGGGTCGAGGAGCGGCTCGGAGTCCGCGAGCGCACCGACTGGCGCAAGAGTGTGTTCACCGTGGAGCCGGCGTTTCGCGAGCTCGGGGCGCCGCTCGAGGCGGTTCGGTCGTACACCGATGCGAATTGCATGAGCTGCGGCTCGTGCCTCCAGGGATGTCCCACGAATGCCGGCAAGTCCACCCTCAACACCTACATCCACGATGCGTGGGCGGCGGGCAAGCTCACCTTGCGCGCCGACGCTCGCGTCGAGCGGGTGCTGATCGAGGACGGCGAGGCGAAAGGCGTCGAGTACGTGGACAGCGACGGTGCTGTGCAGCGGGTCGACGCCGGTGCGGTCGTCGTCGCCGCCGGGACGCTGAACACCCCCCAGGTGCTCCTGCGGTCGGGGCTGCCGGATACCCCGTCCAGCCGCCTCGTCGGCCGTCATCTCGGCTTCCATCCGGTGCGCCTCGTCTACGGGCTGTTCGACGAGCCCCAGGATGCCCACATGGTCTATCCGATCAGTGCGCACTCGATGGCGCACCAGGTCGACGAGGACGGCGGCTTCGTGATCGAGGCGACAACGATCCAGGATCCCGTGTCGTTCGCAACGACGCTCGAGGACGAGAACGGCCCCCTCTGGGGAGCCCCGCTCGTCGAGGCGGTGCGCAGCTTCCGCCACTGGGTGGGCGTGCTCGCGATGGTGAACGACGAGAACTGCGGCGCCGTGCGCATCGACGAGGCCGGCCATGAGGCGTTCGATGCGCCGTTCACGCCGACGGATCGCGAGCGCATGGCGAATGCGCTCGACTTCTCGCGCGAAGTGCTGCTAGCGGCGGGCGCCTCGAAGGTGCTCTGGACCGGGCTCGCCTCGACACACGTGCAGGGCACCTGCCGAATGGGCAGCGACCCGGAACGCTCGGTCGTCGATGCCGACGCGCAGTCGTGGGATGTCAAGCGGCTCTATGTCGGCGACGGCTCGGTCGTGCCGCGCACGCTCTCGGTCAACCCGTCGTTGACGATCATGGCGCTCGCAAGCAGGCTCGCTGAGCACCTCGACACCGACCCGCACCGGTACCTCTCGTGACCGAGCAAGTCCGCGATCTCGCTCACCTCTCACATGTCGAGCTCCTGACTCCGAAGCTCGACGAGAGCCTGGGCTACTTTCGGGAGATCCTCGGGATGGAGGTGGCTGGGGAGCAAGGCGACTCGTTCTACCTCCGCGGGTTCGGGGACTACGAGCGCTCGTCGCTGAAGCTGACCGCCGCGGCACAGTCGGGAATCGGTCACATCGCTTACCGCACGCACAGCCCCGAGGCGCTCGCCCGGCGCGTCGACGCCCTCGAGGCGGCCGGTGTCCCCGGTGAGTGGACCGAGGGTGACCTCGGCCACGGGCCGGCGTACAGCTTCCTCGACCCTGATGGGCATCGCTTCGAGCTCTTCTTCGAGTCGGAGCGCTACGTTGCGCCGCCCGAGCTTCGCCCCGCCCTCAAGAACCAGCCGCAGCGCTACCCGGGCCGCGGTGTGGGCGTCCGGCATCTCGACCACGTCAACTTCCTGGCTGTCGAGCCGGCGGAGAACCGTGTGTTCCTCGAACAGAATCTCGGCCTCCGTCTGACCGAGCAGATCGTGCTCGACGACGGCACCGAGGCGGGCGTCTGGCTCGCGTCGAACCAGAAGTCGTACGACGTCACCTACACCCGCGACCAGACGGGCACGCGGGGTCGCCTGCATCATGTGGCGTTCTTCGTCGACCAGCGTGAGGACGTGCTGCGCGCAGCGGACATCTTCCTCGAGCACGGGATCGTGATGGAGTCGGGCCCGCACAAGCATGCGATCCAGCAGACGTTCTTCCTCTACACGTGGGAGCCGGGGGGAAACCGCATCGAGATCGCCTCGGGCGGGTACCTGATCTACGCGCCGGATCACGAGGCCGTCGTCTGGTCGCAGGCGGAGCGGGCGAAGGGACAGGCGTGGGGGATGCAAACGGTCGCGACCTTCCACATCAAAGGCTCGCCGCCGGTGCCCGAGGAGGAATCGCTGCTTGCCGCCGCAGGCCACTGAGCCTTCCGCTCGTGCGCGCGAGCTCGTCCGCGGTGCCTACGACCTGCACGTCCACGTCGAGCCGGATCTCGCGACCCGGCGGATCGACGATCTCGGCCTGGCCCGCCGGTTCGCCGAGCTCGGCCTGGCGGGCTTCGTGCTCAAGTCGCACTATGCGCCGACGGCGGAGCGGGCGGCGGTCGTCCGGGCCGTGGTGCCGGAGGTACGCGCGCTCGGCGCGATCACGCTGAACCACGGCGTCGGCGGCCTGAACGCGCAGGCGGTCGAGATCGCCGCCCGGAGCGGTGCGCGCATCGTCTGGCTCCCGACCGTCGACGCCGAGAACGAGGCGAGCGAGGACGGCCCGAAGCCCGCCAAGCAGCCGGTGTGGCGTGCGATCCAGGAGGAGTTCGAAGCCGCCGGTGTCGCAGGCGGCCCCGTGCGGCTCGACTCCGGCCTCGCGGGTGTGCTCGAGGTGGTCGCACGCCACGGTCTCGTGCTCGCGACGGGTCACCTGGGCCGGGCGGAGATCCACAGCGTCGTCGAGGCAGCGCTCGCGGCCGGCGTGGCCCAGGTCGTCGTCACTCATCCGGACTACCCGACGCAGGGCGTCCCGATCGGCGAGCAGCTCGAGCTCGCCCGCCGCGGTGCGTGGCTCGAGCGATGCTTCGCGCCGATTCATACTGGCAAGGTGTCCTGGGAGATGATTTTCGAGGCGATCCGCGCGACCGGCCCGGAGCACAACGTGCTCTCGACCGATCTCGGCCAGCCGGCGAATCCTCCGGTGGAGGACGGCCTCGCGCTGATGGCCGACCGCCTGCTCGAGGCGGGCTTCGCCGAGGAGGATGTCCACACGATGGCCGTCGTCAACACGAGGGCGCTCGCCGATGCCTAGGAATCTGCTGGTCGTCAGCGCGCACTCCGCCGATTTCGTCTGGCGCGCGGCCGGTGCCATCGCGACGGTCACCGGCGCCGGTGGCGCCGCGCACGTGCTGGCGCTCTCCTACGGGGAGCGAGGCGAATCGGGAGAGCTCTGGAAGTGGCCGGGCCAGACCGAGGAACGCGTGAAGGAGATCCGGCACGGCGAAGCGCTCGCCGCCGCGACGACGCTCGGTGCCGAGCTCCACACTTTCGACCTGGGCGACTATCCGCTCGTCCTCGACGTCGCGGCCGTCGATCGGCTGACCACCCTGATCCGCGAGCTCGCGCCGCACGTGATCATCACCCATGCAGCCAGCGACCCGTTCAACCCGGATCATGCCGTCGCGCACGACGCAACCGTCCAGGCCCGCCAGCTCGCGAGCGGAGCCGGTGTGGCGAGCGCCTTCGACACGATCGCGCCGCCGGAGCTGCTGCTGTTCGAGCCGCACCAGCCCGAGCTGTGCGGATTCGTTCCGACGACCTTCCTCGACATCTCGCCGGTGTGGGACCAGAAGGTCGTCGCGATGGAGGCGATGGGCGCGCAGTCGTACCTCAGGCAGTACTACTCCGAGCGCGCCGAGCACCGGGCCAACCACGCGCGCCGTATCTCGGGCCGCGCCGACATCCGTTACGCCGAGGCTTTCCAGCGTGAGCTCCCGGTCGTGGTGGACGCGCTTTGACGGACTACGCAGCGCTCGCCCGGCTCGGCGTGGCGACCGTTCACGAAGCGGCCGGGCGGATCGGGATCATCGATCTCGAGTTGACGCAGGTCGTGCCCGGCTCGCGCGTTGCAGGCCCCGCCCGCATCGCGCGCTGCGTGCCGGGTGACAACACGATGGTGCACGCAGCCGTCGCGCAGGCCGCTCGGGGAGATGTGCTCGTCCTGACGAGCGCAGAGCCGGCGCCGGTCGCGCTCGTCGGCGAGCTGCTCGCGACGCAGGCGCAGGTGCGCGGCGTTGCCGGACTGCTCGTCGACGGTGCGGTCCGCGATCTCGACGAGCTCGCGGAGCTCGGGCTGCCGATCTGGGCCCGCTACGTGCGCGCACAGGGGGCGACGAAGGGCGAGGTGGGAGAGCTGGACGTGCCGGTCGTGATCGGCGGCTCGGAGATCAATCCCGGCGATCTCGTCGTGCTGGACTGTGACGGGGCTGTTGCGGTGCCTCACTCGCAGGTCGCCCAGGTGCTCGTGCTCGCGGAGGAACGAGCGGAGCGCGAGCGCCTGCTGCGCGAACGCTACGCGGCAGGCGAGCTCTCATACGACGTCAATGGATTGCGCGAGGTCGTGGAGGGCTGATGGAGATCGCCGTGCTCGGCCTCGGTGAGGCCGGCGGGAGGATTGCGTCCGACCTGGTAGCTGCCGGGTGTGTCGTGCGGGGCTTCGATCCCGCTCGGCAGCCCGACGGGATCCCGAACGCGGCGAGTGCGCAGGGCGCCGTCGCAGGCGCCGATGTCGTCCTCAGCATCAACGCGGCCGCAGTCGCTCTCGAGATCGCCGCCGACGTGGCCGGTTCGCTTGGCGCCGGCGCGCTCTACGCCGACCTCAATACGTCCGCGCCGGAGCTGAAGCGCGAACTGGCAGAGCACCTGCCCGTGCCTTTCGTCGATGTCGCCCTCGTCGGGGTCGTCCCGGCGTCGGGCCTCGCGACTCCCGCGCTCGCCTCGGGCGCCGGGGCGGAGCGGTTCGCGCGCCTGTTCAGGCCCCTCGGCATGCCGGTCGAGGTGGTCGGGGCGCATCCGGGCGACGCCGCCGGGTTGAAGCTCCTCCGCAGCGTGTTCATGAAGGGCATCGCGGCCGCCGCCATCGAGAGCCTTCAGGCGGCCGAGGCGGCGGGCGTCGAGCTGCAGGTGCGCGCGGACCTAGTCGGGGTGCTCGGCGAGTCGCTGCTCGACCGGCTGCTCGTCGGCAGCCGGGCGCACGCTGCGAGGCGGGTCGACGAGATGCACGCCGCAGCTGCCTATGTGAAGCAGCTTGGCGTCGAGCCCCGCGTGTCGGCGGCCGCCGCCGCCTGGCTCGAGCAGCTGCGCGACGAGCCCGCTCTTCGCTAGCTCACTTTGCACCGAGCCCCGCGTGTCGGCGGCCGCCGCCGTCTGGCTCGAGCAGCTGCGCGACGAGCCCGCTCTTCGCTAGCTCACTTTGCGCCGAGCCCCGTGTGGTGGCGGCCGCCGCCGTCTGGCTCGAGCAGCTGCGCGACGAGCCCGCTCCTCGCTAGCTCACTTTGCGCCGAGCCCCGTGTGGCGGCGGCCGCCGCCGTCTGGCCCGGGCAGCTGCGCGACGAGCCCGCTCCTCGCTAGCTCACTTTGCGCCGAGACCGAGGAGGCGGATGGCGTTCTGCTTCAGGATCAACGGGCGCACCTCGGGCTTGATGTCCAGCGCATCGAAGTCGGCGAGCCAGCGCTCGGGGCTGATGAACGGATAGTCGGTGCCGAAGAGCATCCGTTCGCGCAAGAGCGTGTTCGCATGCTGGACGAGCTGAGGCGGGAAGTACTTCGGCGACCAGCCCGACAGGTCGATGTAGACCTGCGGTTTGTGCACGGCGACGGCGAGCGCCTCGTCCTGCCACGGGAACGACGGGTGCGCGAGGACGATCTTCAGCTCGGGGAAGTCGACCGCCACGTCGTCGACGTACATCGGGTTCGAGTACTTGAGTCGGACGCCGCCGCCACCCGGCAGGCCCGAACCCACGCCCGACTGGCCCGTGTGGAACAGCGCCGGCAGCCCGGATTCTTCGATCACCTCGTACAACGGATAGGCCATGCGGTCGTTCGGGAAGAAGCCCTGGACGTTCGGATGGAACTTGAAGCCCCGCACGCCGTGATCGGTGATCAGCCTGCGGGCTTCTTCGACGCCGCGGCGGCCCTTGTGCGGGTCGATGCTCGCGAATGGGATGAGCACGTCCGCGTTCGCGCGCGCGACCTCGGCGATCTCCTCGTTCGGGACGCGCGGCTGGCCGGTGAACGACTCCGAGTCGACGGTGAAGATCACCGCCATCATGCTGCGCGCGCGATAGTGCTCGGCGAGCTCGAGCGCCGTGGGCCGCGACGACTCGCCGCGGAAATGGTGGACGGCAGCGTCGCGCAGTTCGTCCGGAAGCGAATCGACTCCCGCCTCGGACATCTCGACGTGCGTGTGGAAATCGATTGCGACGATCTTGTCGAGCGCGAGCCGGCGTTTTCTCATCCGGGACCTCCGATCGCGATAGCGGCAAACGTGTCGAGCGCGGCCGGGTCGACGAGCGAGTCCTTGCTCGCGACCGCGTCGACCGGCTCGCCGCGCAGGATGCGCTTCACGGGCGCCTCGAGCTTCTTGCCCGTCAGCGTGCGGGGAATCGCAGGCACGGCGCGAATCATGTCAGGGACGTGGCGGGGTGAGAGCTGCGAGCGCAGACCGGCCGCGATTCGCGATTTCAGGCCGTCGTCGAGCTGGACGCCGTCTGCGAGCACGACGAAGAGCACGAGCTCGCCCGGCCCGCCTTCGTCGTCCTCGAGGTGCACCACGAGACTGTCGAGAATCTCCGGCAATTCCTCGACGACCCCGTAAAACTCGCCCGTCCCGAGGCGCACGCCTCCGCGGTTGAGCGTTGCATCGGAACGGCCGGTGACGACGCAGCTCCCCTGCTCGGAGAACCTGATCCAGTCGCCCTGGCGCCAGACGCCCGGATACAGCTCGAAGTAGGAGCTGCGATAGAGGGATCCGTCGGCGTCGCCCCACAGCGCCACGGGCATCGAGGGCATCGGCCGGGTGATCACGAGCTCACCCAGCTCTCCGACGAGCGGTTTCCCCGCGGGGTCGAACGCATCCGCGGCCACACCGAGCAGGCGCCCGGAGATCTCGCCGTCGTAGACGGGCATGACCGGCGAACCCCCGACGATCCCGCTACAGATGTCGGTCCCGCCGCTCCCGTTGATCAGCAGCACGTCCGGTCCGAGCTCCTCGTAGACATAGCGGTAGCCCTCCGCCGGCAGCGGCGAGCCTGCAGTGCCGAAGATGCGAATCGAGCCGAGATCGCAGTCGCGCCCGGGGTGCAGGCCGGCTTTGCGGCAGCCCATCAGGAACGCCGGGCTCGCCCCCATGAAGCTCGGCTTGGTCTCCTCGGCCACGCGCCATTGCCAGCCGGCATCCGGCCAGATCGGGTCGCCGTCGAGCATGACGATCGACGAGCGCACGAGGAGCGCCGCCACGAGCGCGTTCCACATCATCCAGGACGTCGTCGAGAACCAGAGCAGGCGGCCGCCGGGCTTCAGGTCCCAGCTGAACGCATGTGCCTTGAGCAGCTCCAGCAGGATCCCGCCGTGCCCGTGCACGATCGCCTTCGGGCGCGCGGTCGTCCCCGAGGAGAAGAGCACGAACAGCGGGTGGTCGAAGGCGACGGGCTCAAACGTGAGCGGCGGCCCGGGATCGGCGAGCAACTCGTTCCAGCCGACGGCGTCCGGCACGACGTGCTCGCCGTAGGGCACCTGCACGACGTGCCGCAAGGTGGGCAGGGCAGCCCGGATCGTGGCCACCTCGGCCCGGCGGTCGATCGAGCGGTCGCGGTAGCCGTAGCCGCCGACGGCCAGGAGCACCGACGGCTCGAGCTGCGCGAGCCGGTCGACGACGCTACGCGCTCCGAGCTCGGGTGCGCAGCTCGCCCAAACCGCGCCGAGGCTCGCTGTCGCGGCGAACGCGACGAGCGTCTCCGGGATGTTCGGCAGGTAGGCGACGACCCGGTCGCCCGGCCCGACGCCGAGGCGGACGAGACCTGCGCGCGCCCGCGCGACCTGCGACCAGAGCTCGGCAAAGGTCAGGTCGACCGGCCCACGCGTCTGCGAGCGGGAGACGATTGCCGTCAGCTCGCCGTCGTCTTCTTCACCCAGCAGGTGCTCGGCGAAGTTCAGTCGTGCTCCGGGGAACCATCGTGCGCCTGGCATTGCCTCCGACGCGAGGACGGTGCTGTACGGAGCGTGTGCTTTCACCTCGAAGAACTCCCAGATCGACGACCAGAACGCGGGCAGATCCGCGACCGACCACCGCTGCAGGTCGTCGTAGTCGGCGAAGACGAGCCCGCGCTCGCGCTCGAGCCAGGTGAGGTAACGCCCGATCTCGGTCGTCTCCCGGATGTCCGGCGGCGGCGTCCAGAGGACGCGGAGGCCCGGCGACGGCATGGCCGCATCCTAACGCCGCCCCCGATTCCACCAATCAGGACAGCGTCTTGACAAGTGGTCAACTCCTCTGCAAGTCTCGAAGGCAGTTGCCGTCGGCAGATATTCGTGTGGTCGAGAAGAGGAGTTGCTCCCGATTATGAGTGCCCAGAACCTGGAAGGCCTGCTCCAGAGCGTCGGGAATCCCGTCGACCTCGTGCGGAACTCGCAGATCGGCCCGTACGTCTATCCCGCGGTCCCTGCCGAGTTCTCGAACTGGCGCGACGAGCAGCACGCGTGGCGCAGCACCTCCGCGCTGTTCGACCAGTCGCACCACATGACCGACCTGACCATCAAGGGGCCGGACGTGATCCGGCTTCTCGAGGCGACCGGCATCAACACCTTCAAGAACTTCGGCGTCGACAAGGCGAAGCAGTTCACGGCCGTCAACTACGACGGCTACGTGATCGGCGACGCGATCCTCTTCCACCTGGAGGAGAACGTGATCAGCCTCGTCGGCCGCCCGTCCGCGCACAACTGGGTTCAGTACCACGCCGAGACCGGTGACTTCGACGTGACGCTCCAGCGCGACGAACGCACGGCCGTGAACAAGGAAGGTCGCAAGCTCTACCGCTTCCAGGTGCAGGGCCCGACCGCGATGCAGGTGCTCGAGAAGGCGAACGGCGGCCCGCTGCCCGAGATCAAGTTCTTCAACATGGGGCGGATCACGATCGGCGGCCACGAGGTGCGGGCGCTCCATCACGGCATGTCCGGGGTGCCGGGCCTCGAGCTGTTCGGTCCGATCGGCGAGGGTGAGGAAGTGCGCGCCGCGCTGATCGAGGCTGGCGAGGAGTTCGGCCTCAAGCAGGTCGGATCGCGCGTGTATGCGACGAACACGCTCGAGTCGGGCTGGATCCCGTGCCCGCTGCCTGCCGTCTTCACCGGCGACGCGATGAAGGCGTACCGCGAGTGGCTGCCGGCGCAGGGCTACGAGGGAACAGGCTCGCTCGGCGGGAGCTACTACACCGACGATATCTCCGACTACTACCTGAGTCCGTGGGAACTCGGCTACGGAGGGTTCATCAAGTACGACCATGACTTCACCGGCCGCGAGGCGCTGGAGAAGATGCCCGAGCCGACGCGGCGCAAGGTGACGCTTGCGTGGAACGGCGACGACGTCGCGCGCGCGATGGGGACACTCTTCAAGAAGGGCGAGCGTGCGAAATACATCGACCTGCCGCTCTCCAACTATTCGACCTGGCCGAACGACAAGCTGCTGAAGGACGGCAAGCAGGTCGGTGTGTCGACCTTCTCCGGTTACAGCTCGAACGAAAGCTCGATGCTGTCGCTCGCGATAGTCGACACCGACGTCGAGGAAGGCGAGGAGGTCACGCTCGTCTGGGGCGAGGAGGACGGCGGCTCGAAGAAGCCGGTCGTCGAGCGTCACGTGCAGACCGAGATCCGCGCGATCGTCTCGCCGGTTCCTTACGCCGAGGTCGTTCGAGCCTCGTACCGGCCGCGGTAGGCGGTGGCCGTGGGCGAGGACGTCGAGCTCCTCGGCCTGTACTGGACGATCTCCGGTCCGGTCGAGGTGCACGTCGGCCGCGAGTGGAGCCTGTTCGGCTGGGCCGACCGGTGCGCGGCGGCCCGAACCGTCGGTTTCGACGGGCTCGGGATCTGGCACGCCGATCTTCAGCACATGCTCGAGACCCAGAGCCTGCGCGACCTGAAGCGGGCGTTCGACGACAACGGTCTCCGGTACCTCGAGCTCGAGTTCCTGATGGACTGGTTCCTCGACCCGGGCGACGAGCGGCGACGCGCGTCCGACACGATCCGCACGCTGCTCTTCGACGCCGCGAACGCCTTCGATGCGCATCACATCAAGGTGGGCAACATCCCCGGTGTGCCGGTCGAGCTCTCGCAGCTGACGGACAGCTTCGGCGAGCTCTGCGTGGACGCCGCCGAGCACACCGACGCCAAGATCGTCTACGAGTTCATGCCGTTCGACACGAACGTGCGCAGCCTCGACAGCGTGCTCACGGTCGTCGCCGGCGCCGGAGCCCCCAACGGCGGCATCGCGATCGACACGTGGCACATGTCGAAGCTCGGCGTCGAGCCCGACGACCTGCGTCGGATCCCGCTCGAGTACATGTCGTGGGTCGAGCTGAGCGACGGCCTGCTCGACGACATGGACGATGCGGTCGACGAGACCGTCAACCACCGTGCGCTTCCCGGCGAGGGCGAGTTCGACCTGCACGCCTACATCGACGTGTGCAAGGACCACGGCTACGCCGGCCCCTGGGGCGTCGAGGTGCTGTCGGACGAGCTGCGCAACAACCCGATCGACGTGATCTTTCGGCGGGCCTACCAGGCCACCGCCGCACAATTCGAACCAGAGAGGAGCGCAGCGTGAGCGCACCGAACGGAGTCGAGCAGCTCGACCGCGACCGGCTCGTCTGGATGTACGAGCAGATGCTCCGCATCCGCGAGTTCGAGGAGCGGGTCAAGCGCACGTTCGTCGAGCACCCGGGCGTGATCCGCGGCCATACGCACCTGGCCGACGGCGCGGAGGCGTCGATCGTCGGATCGATCGCGACGCTCGGGCCGCAGGATCAGTTCTTCGCGACCTACCGCTGTCACGGCTACCCCCTGGCGCGTGGGACCGATCCGAAGGCGATGATGGCCGAGATCTACGGTCGCAAGGACGGTCTCTGCAAGGGGATCGGCGGCTCGATGCATCTCGCCGATCCGTCGAACGGCTTCCTCGGCACCTCAGGGATCGTCGCTGCAGGCATCCCACACGCGACCGGCGCTGCCTGGGCGGCCCAGATCCGCAAGCAGGGACAGGTCGTGCTCTGCTTCTTCGGCGACGGCGCCTCGAAGCAGGGCGCATTCTCCGAGTCCTTGAACATCGCGTCGCTGTGGAAGCTCCCGATCGTCTACGTGATGGAGAACAACGGTTACAACGTCCACACCCGCACCGAGCAGGAGGACGCGAACCGCGCGAACGGCGAGGATCTCTCCGTCAAGGCGAAGGCGTTCAGTATGCCGGGAGTGACGATCGACGGCCGCGATCCGGTCGCGGTGTACGAGACGGTCGGCGCCGCGGTCGCCCGCGCCCGCTCAGGCGAAGGGCCGACGCTCGTCGAGTCACAGATGTACCGGCTCTCGGCCCACGGCAACATCATCGCCCCGCCGGGCGTGCCGCTGCACTTCCCGGAGCACGAGGCGATCGAGAAGTTCGGTGCACCCGAGGAATACGAAGCAGCCCTGAAGGGCGACCCCGTCCCGGCGTTCCGTGGACGGCTCGTTGCCGACGGGACGCTCTCCGCCGACGAGGCGGAGGCGATCGGAGCGCGAGTCCGCGACGAGATGCAGGCAGCAGTGACCTTCGGTCTCGAAAGCCCGTTCCCGGACGTCGAGTCCGCCCTCGAATTCGTCTACGCATGAGAGTCTAGGAGGCAGCGAACACATGGCACACGAACTGCCCTTCATCGCCGCGATCGACGAGGCGATCAGGCTCGAAATGGAACGTGACGACACCGTTCTCTACTTCGGCCAGAACATGGCGACGACCGAGAACGAGCCGTACGTCGATGCGTTCGGCAAGGACCGCGTGCGCGTCACACCGATCTCCGAGACAGCGGAGATCGGGATGGCGATCGGCGCCGCGATCGCGGGCTACCGGCCCGTGGTCGAGCTCTACATGGCCGAGTTCATGCTCGTCGCGATGGACCAGGTGATCAACGAGGCACCGCGCTTCCGCGCGATGAGCGGCGGCCGCGTCAAGGTGCCTCTCGTGCTCAAGGCGGGCTTCGGTTTCACGGCCGGCTGGGCGGGCCAGCACACCGGCACGATCGGCGGCCTGTTCATGGGCGTGCCGGGCCTCAAGGTCGTCATGCCGTCGACCGCCGCCGACGCGAAAGGCTTGATGGCGACGGCGATTCGCGACGACAACCCCGTCGTCTACCTGCACCACTATCTGCTCACGCTCGAGCATGGAGACGTGCCCGACGGCGAGTACCTGGTGCCCTTCGGGGAGGCCGCGATCCGCCGCGCGGGCGGCGATGTGACGATCGTCGCCACCGGGTGGACGGTCGATCGCGCGCTCGGGGCGGCCGAGCAGCTCGCGGCGGAGGGGATCGAGGCCGAGGTGATCGATCCGCGCACGCTGGCACCGCTCGACACCAAGACGATCCTCGAGTCGGTCGACAAGACGGGTCACCTCGTCCTCGTCGACCAGTCGACACGACACGCGTCTGTCTCGACGGTCATCGCCGGCGAAGTGGCCGAGCACGGGTTCTCGTCGCTCAAGGCGCCGATCGTGCAGGTGACCGCGCTCGATGCGACGATTCCTTACAGCGAGCCGCTCGAGGCCTGGGTGCTGCCGGACGAGGACAAGATCGTCACCGCGGTGCAGCAGGTGGTCGGGGCGGCGCCCGTCGGCGCGTAATGTCGGTGCCACCGCTCGGTGGCGAGCAGGCATTGCACCTGCTCGCGACGATGTGGCGGATCCGGTTGTTCGAGGAGCAGGTCGGCCGTCTGAAGCGGGCAGACGAGGTGCACGGCCTCGTCCACCTCAGCGTCGGTCAGGAGGGTGTCGCGGCCGGAGTCTGCACGCAGCTTCGCGACGACGACGCGGTGTACTCCGGTCACCGGGCGCACGGGCACGCGATCGCCAAGGGTGCTCCGCTCGGCCGCCTGCTGGCGGAACTGATGGGCCGCGACGGAGGGCTTTGCCGGGGCCTCGGCGGATCGATGCATCTGGTCGACGTCGAGCACGGCTTCATGGGCGCAACCGGGGTGGTCGGCGGAAACATTCCGATCGCGCTCGGGAGCGCGTTGGCGGCGCGGCTCCGCGGCGACGACTCGGTCGCGGTCGTCTTCTTCGGCGACGGAGCCGTGCAGGCCGGCCACTTCAACGAGACGGTGAACCTCGCGACGCTGTGGCGGCTCCCGATCGTCCTCGTGTGTGAGAACAACGGCTTTGCCGAGTTCACGCCGCGCTCGGCGCACACGATCGTCGAGCGGGTCAGCGACGTGGTCGCGCCGTACGGGCTCGAGCGCTCCACCGTCGACGGCAACGACGCGGCGGCGGTGTGGACGACGTTCCGCGGCTATCTCGAGACGGCCCGCGCGGGCGGCGGTCCGTTTCTCCTCGAGTGCCTCACGCATCGCCTGCGCGGTCACTACGAGGGCGACCCTGGCGCCTATCGAGAGGCGCTCGCAGCGGCGGAGTGGCAGGAGCAGGATCCGATCCAGCGGCTGCAGCGCGACGGCACCGGACGGGGCTGGTTCGCAGACGGTGCCGTCCAGGCGATCGAGGCCGAGGCGGTCGAGGCGCTCGAGGAGGCCGTTCAGTTCGCGCGCGCCAGCCCGTTCCCGAACGAGGCGTTGATCCAGGAGATGGTGTACGCGCGTGCCTGAGCTCACCTACATCAAGGCGATCACGACGACGCTCGCGGAATCGATGCGTGCGGACGACCGTGTCTTCGTGCTCGGGGAGGACGTCGCCGAAGGAGGGCCCTACACCGCCACGGCCGGCCTCGCGGAGGAGTTCGGCGTCGACCGGGTGATCAACACCCCGATCAGCGAGGCGGCGATCACGGGGGTGGCGATCGGAGCAGCGCAGTCCGGGATGAGGCCGGTGCTCGAGATCATGTTCATCGACTTCATCACGCTCGCACTGGACCAGCTCGTGAACGGCGCCGCGAAGGCCCATTTCATGTCCGGCGGCCAGCTGACCGTGCCGATGGTGCTGCGTACACAGGGCGGTGCCGGCCAGCGCGGAGCGGCGCAGCATTCACAGAGCCTCGAGAGCTGGCTCACGCACGTGCCGGGGCTGAAGGTCGTGATGCCGAGCCGTCCCGTCGACGCGGCGGGGCTGCTGGCCGGCGCGATCGCCGACCCGAACCCGGTCGTCTTCATCGAGAACAAGACGCTCTATTTTCGGAAAGGGGACGTCCCCGACGGAGCCCCGTCCGTGGTGATCGGCGAGGCGGTGACGCTGCGCCGGGGCGACGACGTGACCATCGTCGCCCTCTCGAGCCTCGTGCACGATGCGCTCGCAGCCGCCGAGGTTCTCGCCGGCGAGCACGGCATCGAGGCCGAGGTGATCGATCCGCGCACGCTCGTGCCGCTCGATCTCGCGACGATCGTCGAATCGGTGCGTCGCACGGCGCGGCTCGTCGTCGCCCACGAGGCGGTCGAGCACGGTGGGTTCGGCGCGGAGATCGCAGCTCAGGTGCAGGCGGCGGCGTTCGACTATCTCGACGCCCCGATCGAACGCGTCGGAGCGCCGTTCGCGCCGATCCCCCTGAGCCCGCCGCTCGAGGATGCGTACCTGCCGGGCGTCGAGGACCTCGTGGCCGCGGCCCGGAGGGCCGTGCGGTGATCGCGGCGGTCACCGAAGCTGTCGGATCGATGCGCGTTCGCGACGTCCGCGAGCCGGACGAGCCGGGCGCGGGCCAGCTGATCGTGCGGCCGACGGCCGTCGGAATCTGCGGTTCCGACTTTCACTTCTTCGAGGGCCGCCTCTCCGAGCATGCGGGCGGCTCCGGCTTCCCGCGCATCCAGGGCCACGAGGTCGGGGCGACCGTCGAGGCGGTCGGTCCCGGCTGCCGGGAAGGGCTCCACGCCGGCCAGACGGTCGCGCTCTTCCCGCTGACCGCATGCGGCCATTGCTATCCGTGCAGCATCGGGCGCCCGAACGTCTGCGTGAACTTCAGCCTGATCGGCGTCCACGAGGACGGCGGTTTGCAGGAGCTGCTGTGCATTGCCGACACGCAGGTGTTCCCGATCGCCGGCGCGAGCCCGGAGGTCGCCGCCCTGGTCGAGCCGATCTCGATCGCGATGCGCGCCGTGCACCGAGGGCGGATCGCCGACGGCGAGCGCGTCGTCGTGCTCGGAGCTGGGCCGATCGGGCAGTCGCTGCTCGTCGCCGCGCAGGACCGTGGCGCAGATGTGCTGCTGGTCGACCTGCTCGACGATCGCCTCGAGACCGCTCGCGCCCTGGGCGCGGAGACGACTCTGTGGACGACGGCCGCCGAGGTCGTCGCACACGCGCGGGAGTGGAGCGGTGGCGACGGACCGCAGGTCGTGATCGACGCCACCGGCGTCCCGGCCGCCGTCGAGGCGGCGGTGGAGCTCGTGACGCCCGCCGGCCGCGTCGTACAGGTCGGCATGTCGGGCGACTCCGTCACGCTGCGCCTCGGCAGCTTCACGGAGAAGGAGCTTGACGTTGTCGGTGTGGCCTGCTGCGGCACCGGCGAGTTCGCCGAGGCCGTCGACCTGACCGAGCGGAACGCCGGCCGGCTCGCGCAGCTCGTCAGCCACGAGTTCCCGCTGCAGGAAGCGCCCGAGGCGCTGCAGTTCGCCATGGAGCATCCGGACGAGGTGATGAAGGTTGTGATCCGCGTTGGTTGAATCGAATCGAGGAGGAGGGGACCGGGCATGAAAGCAGCGCTGTTGCGCGAATACCACCAGCCGCTCGAGCTCATCGAGCGCCCGGTGCCGGAGGTCTCCCACCCGACCGATGTGCTCGTCCGAATCGGCGGCGCCGGAGTCTGCGCGACCGACCTGCACGCGATCGAGGGCCTGATGGAGCCTGCCGGCGTGACGCTGCCTCGTGTCCTCGGGCACGAGAACGCGGGCTGGGTCGAGGAGGCCGGCGCGGGCGTCACGACCGTTGGGAAGGGCGACGCAGTCCTCGTCTACCCGCCGTACAGCTGCGGCCTCTGTGTTGCGTGCCGGCGCGGGAACGACATGCACTGCGTGAGGCACCAGTTCACCGGCCTCTCGGTGGACGGCGGATTCGCCGAGTATGTGCTCGTCTCGGAGCGCTCACTCCTGCCGCTCCCGGCCGGGGTCGAGCCTGCCTCCGTTGCGCCGCATGCAGACGCCGGGCTCACGGCGTACCACGCCGTACGGCGGCTCGCCCATCTCGCCGTTCCCGGTTCGACTGCCGTCGTGATCGGCGTCGGCGGCGTCGGGCACATCGCGCTTCAGCTCGTTCGCGAGCTCGGTTCGAGCACCGTGATCGCCGTCGACACCGACGAGCGCCGTCGCCGGCTCGCCGCTGAGCTGGGCGCCGACGAGGTGCTCGACCGGGCAGACTCCGTGCGCGAGGCGACGAACGGGCGCGGTGCCGACATCGTGTTCGATTTCGTGGGCACCGACCAGAGCCACGCGGCCTCGGTCGCGATGCTGGCGCGTGGCGGGACGTACTCGGTGATCGGCTACGGCGGCACGATCTCCATCCCGTCGGGTGCGCTCGTCGTCGACGAGCATTCGGTGCTGGGCAACCTCGTCGGCACCTGGGTCGACCTTTACGAGCTGCTGCAGCTGCACGGCGCGGGCAAGGTCACGTTGAAGACCGAGGTTCACCCGCTCGATTCGGTGAACGAGGTGCTCGCGAAACTGCACGCCGGAGAGATCACCGGTCGCGCTGTGCTCGTTCCCGGCGACTCGTAGTCGAACACCGTCCCATCGAAGTTGACAGGATGCTCGCCTTGACCTCCGCCACGTCTCCATCGGCGACTGTCGCCAAGGCTTCCGGGGTGGTCCTGCTCACACTCGCCGTCGGTCAGTTCGTCATGGCCCTCGACACGACCGTGATGAACACGGCGATCGCCACCGTCGCGAGTGACCTCGGGACGACGGTGACCGGCATCCAGACCGCGATCACGCTCTACACGCTGGTGATGGCCTCTCTGATGATCACCGGCGGGAAGGTCGGGGAGATCCTCGGCCGGAAACGCGCGTTCACGATCGGCTGTGTGATCTACGCCTGCGGATCGCTGACGACGTCGCTGGCTCCGAACTTGACGGTGCTGATCATCGGCTGGTCGTTCCTGGAGGGCATCGGCGCCGTGCTGATCATGCCCGCGATCGTGGCGCTGGTCGCCGCCAACTTCGGGCGGTCCGAGCGGCCGCGCGCCTACGGGCTCGTGGCCGCCGCCGGCGCGATCGCGTGCGCGGTCGGCCCTGTGATCGGCGGTGCGTTCACGACCTATGCCTCGTGGCGGTGGGTGTTCGCGGGTGAGGACCTGATCGTGATCGCGATCCTCGCGCTGGCCCGGCGGATGAACGACACGCCGGCGGAGCAGGGCGTGAAGCTCGACCTCGGCGGCACTGCCCTGTCGGCGGGCGGTCTCGGTCTCTTCGTGTTCGGGCTTCTCCGCTCAGGGTCATGGGGATTCGTGCAGCCCAAGGCCGGGGGGCCCGAGGTGCTCGGGCTCTCGCCGGTGATCTGGCTCATGCTCGCCGGCGGTGTCTTGCTGCTCCTGTTCGCCGTGTGGGAGAACCGGCGCATCGAGCGCGGGCAGGGCGTGCTCATCGACCCGGCCATGCTGCGCAACATCCAGCTGCGAGACGGCGTGATCTCGTTCCTGTTCCTGTTCCTCGTCCAGGCCGGGATCTTCTTCGTCGTGCCGCTGTTCCTGTCGGTTGCGCTCGGACTGTCGGCGGTCGCCACGGGTGTGCGGCTCCTCCCGCTCTCGTTGACGTTGCTGGCGTTCGCCGCTGGAGTCCCAAAGGTGCTCCCGAATGCGAACCCGAGGCGCGTCATCCGCATCGGCTTCCTGGCGATGTTCGCCGGGCTCGTCGTCCTGGACGTGGTGCTCGACTACGGCGCCGGCGCGGAGATCGTCACGTGGCCGCTGCTGCTCGCGGGGGCCGGGATCGGTGCGATCGCCTCGCAGCTCGGCAGCGTGACCGTGTCCGCCGTGCCCGACGAGCAGAGTGGCGAGGTGGGCGGCCTGCAGAACACGGGGACCCAGCTCGGCGCATCGATCGGAACCGCGCTGGCCGGGGCCGTGCTCATCTCCGCGCTGACGGCCTCGTTCCTGAGCGGCGTCCAGAACAACCCGGACGTTCCGAACCGCGTCGCCACGCAAGCACAGACGAGTCTCGCCGGGGGAATCCCGTTCATGTCGGATGCGGACCTGAAGACCGCGCTAGCCGCCGCGAAAGTCACAGCGAAGACGGCCGACGCCGTGGTGGAGACGAACAAGAAGAGCCGGATCGACGGTCTGCGCGTCGCCGACTCGATCCTCGCCCTGTTCGCACTGGCCGCCCTGCTCTTCACCCGCGGCATCCCCACGGTGCAGCCCGGGGCGGCCCTGTCTGCCTCACCACCGACCTAGCCCCGCTGCTTCGGTAGGCTCGCTCCTCGTGAGCATTCTCGGGAACCGCGTGCTGCGGAAGGAGGACCCCCGCTTCCTCCGTGGGCAGGGCCTCTACGTCGAGAACCTGCCGCTCGCCGGGGCGGCGTCGGTCACGTTCGTCCGTTCGCTCCTCGCTCACGCCAAGATCGGAGAGGTCGACGCCTCCGCCGCCGAAGAGCTGCCGAACGTCCAGGTGCTGACGGCCGCGGATCTCGACCTGCCCACGTTCGGCCCACCGCCGTTCCCCGGACTGAATGCGGCGATGGGACGGCCGCTGATCGCGAAGGACGTCGTTCGTTTCGTCGGTGACATCGTCGCGATCGTGATCAGCGACGACCGCGCGACGGGCGCGGACGCCGCGGAGCTCGTTCTGATCGATTACGACCCGCTGCCGGCCGTGGTGCGGCCGGCGGACGCAGCGAAGGACGAGGTTCTGCTCTTCCCCGAGGCCGGGACGAATGTCGCGGCCCACACCGGCTCGCCCGATCACGACGAGCAGCTGTTCGACGGTTGCGACGTGATCGTGTCGGGCACGCTCGACAGCCAGCGCATGGCACCGAGCCCGCTCGAGCCGCGCTCGTCTGCCGCCGAGCTCGGTCCCGACGGACGGCTGACCGCCTGGCTCTCCACCCAGACGCCGCACCAGGACCGCATGGTGCTCGCAGGCACGCTCGGCCTCGAGCCTGAGCAGGTGCGCGTGATCGCGCCCGACGTCGGCGGCGGTTTCGGCGCGAAGATGCTCAATGCGGAGGAGCTGCTGGTCGTCTGGCTGGCGCGCAAGCTCGGCAGGCCGGTGCGCTGGACCGAGACGCGCAGCGAGAGCATGATCGCGCTTCCCCACGGCCGGGCGCAGCGCCTCGACTTCACGATCGGCGGCACGCGGGACGGGAAAGTGCTCGCCTACCGGCTCGAGTCGCTGCAGGACAGCGGCGCCTACCCGGCGCTCGGGGCGTTCCTGCCGAACCTGACCGCGCTCATGGCGAGCGGCGTCTACGACATCCCCCGGATCGAGTTCGAGGGTCGCTCGGTGGTGACGAACACGACGCCGATCTCCGCCTTCCGCGGTGCCGGCCGGCCCGAGGCGACGCAGGCGATCGAGCGTGCGATCGACACGTTCGCCGCCGAGCTCGAGCTGGATCCGGCCGAGGTCAGGCGGCGGAACTTCATCTCGAAGGACGCGTTCCCGCACACCACCGTCACCCATGCGGCGTACGACTCGGGCGACTACGAAGGAGCTCTCGAGCTCGCGCTCCGCTCGGCGGGCTACGACGAGTTGCGCGCAGAGCAGCAGCGCCGCCGCGAGGAGGGAGGCGCGAAGCAGCTCGGGATCGGCCTCTCCTGCTACGTCGAGATCACGAACGGAGTCGGCGAGTCCGAGTTCGGCGAGGTCGAGATCACACCGGAAGGCGGCGCGATCGTCCGCACCGGCTCCTTCTCCCACGGCCAGGGACACGAGACCACGTTCGCAATGATCGCCGCCGAGCGGCTCGGATTGCCCGTCGACATGGTGGTCGTCCACAAGGGCGACACCGACGAGATTGCAAGGGGCACCGGAACCTACGGATCGAAGTCGACGCAGATCGGCGGTGCGGCCGCGAGGCTCGCGGCCGACGACGTCGTCGAGCAGGCGAAGCAGCTCGTTGCCGACTACCTCGAGGCGAGCCCGGCCGACATCGTGCTCGACTCGGCCGTCGGGCGCCTGCACGTGGCCGGCGATCCTTCGACGGGGATCTCCTGGGCCGACCTCGCCTCCCGCGCGTCGGCGGACGAACGGCTCGGTGAGCTGAAGGCGGAGCACGAGTTCCAGGCCGCGCCGACGTTCCCCTTCGGCGCCCACGTGGCGGTCGTCGAGGTCGATACGGAGACGGCGAAGGTCGAGCTTCTGCGCCTGATCGCCGTCGACGATGCCGGCACGCTGATCAACCCACTGGTCGCGGAGGGGCAGGTGCACGGCGGCGTCGCAACCGGCGTTGCTCAGGCGCTCTACGAGCAGGTGCTCTACGACGAGGACGGAAACCCGCTGACGGGCACGTTCGTCGGCTACGCCTTCCCTTCCGCCGCCGACCTCCCGTCGTGGGAGGCAGTCGAGATGGAGACGCCGACGCCGATGAACGAGCTCGGCGCGAAGGGAATCGGCGAATCGGGCACGATCGGTTCGACGCCGGCCGTCCAGAACGCCGTCGTCGACGCACTTGCGCCGTTCGGCGTCCGCCATGTCGACCTGCCCGCCAACGGCGAGAACGTCTGGCGCGCACTCCAGGAGGCGAAGGCATGACGAAGATCGCGCTCACCGTCAACGGCTCGCGCCACGAAGCGGACGTCGAGCCGCGGACGCTGTTGGCGTACTTCCTGCGCGACGAGCTCGGGTTGACCGGGACGAACGTCGGCTGCGACACGAGCTCATGCGGCGCGTGCACGGTCCTGCTCGACGGCGAGTCGGTCAAGTCGTGCACGGTGCTCGCCGTCCAGGCGGACGGGGGCGACGTGACGACGGTCGAGGGGATCGCGACGGGCGACGAGCTCCACACCGTCCAGCAGGCGTTTCACGAGGCGCACGCGCTCCAGTGCGGCTATTGCACGCCGGGGTTCGTGATGGCCACGATCTCGCTGCTCAAGGAGAACCCGAATCCGACCGAGGAGGAGATCCGCCTCGGGCTGGAGGGGAACCTGTGCCGCTGCACCGGGTACCACAACATCGTCCGCGCGGTCCAGGCCGCTGCGAGGGCCGGCGCGTGATCCCCGCCTCCTTCGACTACGCACGGGCCGGATCCGTCGACGAGGCACTCGAGCTGCTCGGTCGCGACGAGGACGCGAAGCTCCTGGCGGGCGGGCACTCGCTCGTCCCGGCCATGCGCTTGCGGATCGCGAGGCCGTCGCTGCTCGTCGACATCGGCCGCCTGGACGACCTGCGCTACGTCCGCGATCAGGGCGACCGGATTGCAATCGGCGCGCTCACCCGCCACGCGGCGCTCGTCGGCGACCCGGTACTCGCCGAGCATTGCACGCTGATCTCTGACACGGCTGCGCTGATCGGCGACCCGCAGGTTCGTCATCGCGGCACGATCGGCGGCTCGGTCGCACACGGCGACCCGGCCTCCGATCTCACCACGATCCTGCTCACGCTCGACGCCGATTTCGTCGCGCGCGGGACGGCCGGGGAGCGGACGATCCCGGCGTCGGAGTTCTTCACCGGCCCGTTCGACACGGCGCTCGAGCGGCAGGAAGTGCTCACCGAGATCCGGGTCCCGAAGGTGGCGGCGGGCACGTATCTGAAGCACGTGCGCCGCGAACAGGACTGGGCCACCGTCGGTGTTGCTGCAGCCCGTGTCGATGGACGAGTGCAGGTCGGTCTCACCAGCATGGGCCCGACGCCGTTGCGGGCCCGCGGGGTCGAGGAGGCGCTGGCGAGCGGCGCCTCTGCGACCGAGGCGGCGGCGCGCAGCGCCGACGGCACCGAGCCGCCGAGCGACGTGAGCGGGAGCACCGAGTACCGGGCGCACCTCGCGCAGGTGCTGGTCGGCCGCGCGCTCGCAGCGCTGTAAACGCGGCCGAGCTTCGCGGGCTCAGTCGACGGCCTGGCCGCGCAGCAGGTAGGCCGAGCGGAGGATGTCCGGCTCGTCCTTCAGGCGCTGTGCCGTCCCCTCGTAGTGGATCCGCCCGCCCTCGATCACGTACGCCTTCTCGGCCAGCCCGAGCGCGACATGCGCGAACTGTTCGATCAGGAGGACGCCGACACCGGATTCGGCCACTGCAGCGAGGGTCGGGACGAGGCGCTTCACGATCACGGGCGCGAGGCCGAGCGACAGTTCGTCGACGAGCACGACCTTCGGCTGCGAGACGAGCGCCTGGGCCAGCACGAGCATCTGCTGCTCCCCGCCCGAGAGCAGCCGCGCCTGGATGTCCCAGCGCTTCTGCAGCTCCGGAAAGAGCTCCAGTGCGTACGCGATTCCCTTCGCAGCGTCGGCGCGGGAAAGGGCGTAGGTCGCAACGCGCAGGTTGTCGTGCACGGTCAGGTCGGACAGGAGCCGGCGTCCTTCGGGAACGACTGCGACGCCGGCACTGCGGATCCGCTCGGGGCGCATCCCGGTCACGTCGCGGTCGCCGAGGAGAACGCGTCCGCCGCTGGGACGGAGCACGCCGCCGACCGCGAGCACGAGGGTCGATTTGCCGGCGCCGTTCGCGCCCAGCAGTGTGGTCACCTGGCCGGGCGGGATCTCCATCGTCACCTCGCGTACGACCGGATGGCCGCCGCGCGGGACCGAGAAGGCTTCGAGCCGCAGGCTCTCGCTCACAGATCCTCATCCGTGCCGAGGTAGGCGCGCATCACATGCTCGTCCCGGAGCACGTCGGCGGTGAGGCCCGACGCGATCAACTTGCCGAAGTCGAGGACAGCAGTCGTCTCGCAGCAGGCCGAGACGAGCGCCATGTCGTGGTCGACCAGGATCACGAGCGCACCGAATCGTTCCGGGATCTGCTGGATGACCGCCGCGAGATGTTCCGTCTCCTCGTCGGGAAGCCCGGCAGCCGGTTCGTCGAGCAGCACCATGCGCGGCCGGCCGACGACGGCCCGCGCGACCTCGACGAGGCGCCGCTCGCGTGCTCCGAGCGTGCCGACCTTCGAGCCGGGGCTCGCCGAGAGGCCGACGAACTCGATCGCGTCGAGCACGTCGTCACGGCGCGTCGACCGTTTCGCGCCCGAATGCTCGTGGATCATCGCGACGTTGTCGAAGATCGAGAGCTGCTCGACCGCCATCTCGGTCTGGAACGTCCGGCGCAGGCCCCAGCGCGCGCGCCGATAGTCGGCCATCTTCAACAGGTTCTCGCCGAAGGCCGTGATGGTGCCGGAGGCGGGGCGAACGAACCCGCTCAGCACGTTGAAGAAGGTGGTCTTGCCGGCCCCGTTCGGGCCGATCAAGCCGCACGTGCCGCCCGGAAAGACGACGGAGACATCGTCGATCGGCGTCACGCCGGCGAAGCGGACCGTCGAGCCCGGAGACCTCGATCACTTTTGCTGTCCCCGCGCACCGGTCACCTTGCGGAAGCCACGGTGAATCAGCCGCGCGAGATTGGCCATGTCCTTCGGAAACTGGTTGGCGAGACCGCCGGGCGCGGTCAACAGAACCTGCAGCAGGCCGGCGCCGAAGAGGATCAGGAGGAAGTTCGGGTTGAGGCCCCACTGCGCCTGGAAGAGGAAGGGCAGCCCCTGGTTGAAGATTCCCGCGACGATCGCGCCCCACAGGCTGAAGATGCCGCCGATCAGCGCTGTCGCGCCGAGGGTGAGCGAGTCCTGCGTCTGGAAGGTGATCGCGCGCGGCACGCCGACCTGGGCGGCGAGCAGGCAACCGGCGACGCCGGTGACGAACGACGCCAGCGCGAACGCCCACAGCTTGTAGAGCGTGATGTTGACGCCGGCGGCGAGCGCAGCCGGCTCGCTCTCGCGAATCGTCGCCCAGGCTCGGCCCGGCTTGGCCGCCACGTGCACGAGCGCGAGCAGGAAGAGGATTGCGCAGACGATCACCGTGTAGCGGTAGAACGCGACGTCTCCCACCGCCACCGACGGCCGCCGTACGGGCGGGGTGCTCGTCGTCAGAGCGCCGGTCGAGGCGGTGCCGGTGAAGCCGCCGCCGCCGTTCGGGAAGTCGGTCACCGAGAGGACGATCGTCGTCGCACCTGCGAACATCAGCGTGATCAGTGCCAGGTACAGGCCCGAGAGGCGGAGCGCCGGCAGGCCGACGAGGACGCCGATCGCGCACGTGATCGCGCCGGCCAGCAGTAGGAGCAGCGGGAACGGCAGCGACGTCGCGTAGGAAAGGCGCGTGCCGATCCAGCAACCGATCGTCAGCAGCGCGACCTGGCCGAGGGAGATCAGGCCGACCCGCCCGTAGAGGATGCCGAAGCCCAGCGCGACCACCGAGTAGATGGCGACGCTCGTGAACGTCGTGATCCAGTCGGCTCCTGCGGTGTGCGGCAGGACGAAGAGGGCGATCGCGAGCAGCCCGAGAGCAGCGGCCGTCCGCACGACCATGCCGCGCTGGAGGTACGCGCTCTGGAGGCTCAATTCGCAGTCCTCGAGATGGTGACGACGCGGCGGCGCGAGAGGTAGAGGAGCGCGACGATCGCCAGCACGAACGGTGCTGCGGACCGGTAGTTGGAGACGCTGGTGTACGGGCTCAGGATCGACTGCGCGAGGCCGACCAACAGGCCGCCGAGGAATGTGACCCAGAGCGACCGGAGACGGCCGATCAGCGCGGCAGCGAGCGACGAGATGACGAGGAACGTCAGCGCCGAGTAGTCGAGCGACGTGATCAGGTCGGGGAGGATCAGCCCGGCGGCGCCGCAGGCGAGGCCCGAGCCGAACCATGCCGCCGCCTCGACCCTGCGCACCGGCACGCCGAGCATCGCGCTTGCCTCACGGTCGTTCGCGAGCGCGCGCATCGCCGTGCCGAGATTCGTCACGCGCAGGAAGACCGAGACCCCGAGCGTGATCACGAATGCGAGGAGGATCGAGATGATCTGCGTGAGGCTCACGGTCGTCTTCAGGATCACGTAGTGCACGTTGGACGTGCCGAGCGGCAGGAAGCGCGCGAAGGCGCCCCCCGCCGGTGCCCGCCAGGCCATCAGTCCGAGCAGGATCAATGCGAGGCCGAGCGTGCCCATCATCTTCACGAGCGCGTCGCGACGCGCGAAGGCGGGGCCGAAGATCATGCCGTAGGCAAGGTTGACGACCCCGCCGAACACGACGCAGATCGTGTAGGCGAGCCAGTGAGGCCAGCTCGTGTGGTTGACGATGTAGTAGGCGATCAGGGCGCCGGCGGCTCCGATTGCTCCGAACGCGACGTTCAGCACGCCGGTCGCGCGGTACAGCACGACCAGTCCGACGCCGGACAGCGCGTAGACGCCGCCGAACGCCAGCCCGATGACGATGAACGGCTTGAGGAACTGCCATTCGACGCCGAACACGCTGAACGCGAGCACGTTGGTCATGCGGAGCCTCCGGACACCCTGATCTTCACCATCCGTCTATTGGCCGTTCAGGTGGTACTTCTTCTCCCAGATACGCGTCTGGGCGATTGCGTGGTCGACCGGCAGGAAGTTCGTGCAGCCGGTCCTGACGACGACGTTCTTGTTCTTGTAGTCGACGATGATGTTCGTGTTGTTCGGGATGTGGTAGGCCAGGTTCCCGACGTACCACGGCTTGCACAGGATGTCGGTCTTCTGGTTCTTCAGTGCGATGACCGCTGCGTTGTACGACTTCGCGGTGATCGAGCCCTTGATGCTCATGAGTGCGTTGACCGCGAACTTCCCGTCGAGGTAGCCCATCTGCGCGAACGCCTGCGGGGCGATCTTCGGGGCGTACTTGGCCAGCACCTTGAACATCAACGCGGAGTCCGGGCCGACCTTCGGGTCGACGTTCGAGAACTCGTTGTCGATCCAGAGATGACCGTCGAACTGCGGCGAGAACTGGCTCGACATGAGCGTGTTCGCGATCGGAGTCGACGACCCCCACAGCACCTTGTCGACGATCCCCTGCGCCTCGGCGGCCTTCATGAAGGCCGGCGCGGTGTCCGGGGTGAAGTCGATCAGGATGCCGCCTCCGTCACCAGCGAACTGGTACATCTGGAGCAGCTGCGAGGTCGCGTCAGTGACCGGCAGGTGGGTCGGGAAGATCTTGTACGGAATGCCCGCCGCCTTTGCGACCAGGGCAGGCCCGCCGTCCGCGTACGCCGAGATCGTGTCCGGCGAGGCGATTGCGACCTTCTTTGCACCGGCCTTGATCAGAGCCTGCACGGCGCCGACGTTGCTGTAGCGCGGGCCCGAGTTGACCTCGGCGAACGACGGGGTGCTGTAGCACTCCGCCTGCACGCCGGCGCCGATCACCACGAAGCCCTTGCTCTTGTAGTACTTCCAGTTCGTGCCGCACTCGGCGAAGCTCGTGTTGCCGACCACGCCGACGACCTTGTCGCTCTGGATGAGCTTGCGCGCGAGCGCCGCTTCCTGAGCCGGGTTGAGCTGTTCGTTGTAGAGGAAGTACTCGATCGGGCGGCCGTTGATGCCACCGTTGTCGTTGACGCAGTTGAAGTACGCCGCGGCGACTTTGCCGATCGTCGTGAAGTCAACACCGGGAATCAGCATGTCGATCCCGCCGAGCTTGATCGGTGTGCCCTTGGCCTTCTTGCCGGTGCCGGCGCCGCAGACCGACTTCTTCGCGGACGCAGTGCCCGAGCCGACGGGCCCGGCGCTGCCGGCCCACGAGACGGCCACCGTCAGCGCCAGCAGAGCCACGAGCGTGGATGCGACACCGACTTTGAATCTCATCGAACTCATCAGGTCTCCTCTTAGTCGCTAGCTTCGTAGGACCGAACCAGGAATCGTTGGCACGGCGGAATTCCCGCAGCGCCTCCGATCAGGGTCTTGTCAAGTGTGTCCTCCTTGCGTCGGCTACCTCCTGGAGGGGCCCGCAGGTCCGCGCGGCGAGCGGCGTCAGCTCGCCGGGCGAAGGTGCGGTGCGACGTTCCGACCGTAATTCGGTCCGCGCTGGGGAGTCAAGGCACGGAAGAGCCGCGTGCAGCGCCGAGCGACCGTGGGCGGGGCGGCCGGCCGAGGCCAGGTCGCACCGTTCCGGCGTCCGTTCGACGTCTGCCCTCCACACGCGCCCGATACTAGAACACTGTCTTGCCGAATGGAACAGCGTCCCAGCCAGTGGGACAGTCTGGCGAGGGAAAGGTTGCGTTAAGCGAGCAGGGCGCGACCGACGACCGCGGCCTCGGCGCCCGCACCGGCCAGGTCGTGCACGTCGGACGGTGAGCGGACGCCGCCGGCAGCAAGGACCCGCGCCCCGGCGGTGACGGCAGCGGCGATCAGCGCGAGGTCAGGGCCGGTGAGCGTTCCGTCGCGGTCGATCGCGGTGACGAGGACGCGACGGTTCGCAACGTGCTCGAGCGCGGCGTCGAGCGAGATCCCGGCCGACTCGGTCCAGCCCGCCGTCCGCACCTGGCCGTCGCGCACGTCGAGTGCGAGGACGAGTGCCTCGCCGAGCTCGAACCACGGCGTCGGGTCGGGCCAGGCGGCAGTGCCCACGATCACCCGATCGGCGCCGGCGTCGAGCAGCGCACGCGCGTCGTTCAGGTGGCGGATGCCCCCCGAGGCCTGCACGGGGAGCCCGGCCGCGGCCGCGTCGCGCACGAGCTCGGGCCGTACCCGGCCCGAACGGGCGCCGTCCAGGTCGACGAGGTGAATTCGCCGGGCCCCGGCGGCGGCCCAGCGCCGGGCGAGGGCCGCAGGATCGCTCGCCCGCTCCACGACCGCTTCGTAGTTCCCCTGGTGGAGCCGCACCGCCTCCTCGCCGAGCACGTCGACAGCGGGGATCACCTCGATTGGTCCAGCGAACCACTGGGGCTCTCTTCCCATATCAGTATGTTAGCGTGCTAACATGAGAACCGATGACGGATCGGAGCCGACACCCATGGCGGACCAGGGAGATGCGAGATCTCTTCGACGCGATTCTCTCGCTGGAGTCGAGACCGGAGACGGAGGCGTTCTTCCGGGATCTCTGCACGCTCTCGGAACTGGAGGCGATGGCGCATCGCTGGCAGGTGGCGCGCCTGCTGGAACAGGGCCTGCCCTATCTGGAGATCGCCGAGAAGACGGGCGCCTCGACGACGACGGTGACGCGCGTGGCGCACTGGTTGCGGCACGGCGAGGGCGGCTATCGCACAGCGCTCGACCGCTCGGCCTCCTGAGAGTCGCCGTGCCGGCGAAGGGCCGGCTGCGCGATCCGTCGTTCCACCTGCTCGAAGACGCGGGGCTCGGTCCCGAGCAGCCCGGCGACCGTGCGCTCGCCTTTCCCTGCCGCAACGCGCCGGTCGAGGTTCTGCTCGTGCGCGCAGCGGACGTGCCGGAGTACGTGCAGGACGGTGTCGTCGATTGCGGTATCACCGGCATCGACCTCGTGCGGGAGCGCGGCGCCGAGGTGCGGGAACTGCTGCCGCTCGGCTTCGGCTCGTGCCGGCTCGAGGCAGCGGTGCCGGAGGAGTCGGAGGCGCAGTCGCTCGCCGAGCTCGCCGGGCTATCGGTCGCCACCGTGTATCCGCACCTGACGCAGCAGCTCCTGCCGGTCGATGTGACGCTGGTCGACGTCACCGGCTCGGTCGAGATCGCACCGCGCCTAGGGCTGGCCGACGCGATCGTCGACCTTGTCTCATCGGGCAACACGCTCCGGACGAACGGACTGCGCTCGCTCGGTGTGCTGCTCGAGTCGGAAGCCGTGCTCGTCGCGCGCGACGAGGAAGTGGCGACACCTTTTGCCGCCATGCTGCGCGCTGTCGTCGAGGCGCGTCGCCACCGCTACGTGATGCTGAACGCCGCCGAATCGTCGTTGCCTGCGATCTGCGAGCTCGTCGCGCCCCGCACCCCGAGCGTGCTTCCGCTGGCCGAGGAGGGCATGGTCGCCGTGCACGCACTCGTTCCGTCCGCGGAGATCTGGCGCCTCCTGCCGCAGCTCGAGGCAGCCGGTGCGACCTCGATCCTGATCGTGCCTGTCGAGCGAATGTCCGCATGACGATCGTCGCCGAGATCAAGGAGCGCGGGTACGCGGCCGTGCGTGAGTGGGCGGTCGAGCTGGACGGGGCCGAGCCGGCGCGCGCCGAGGCCGCGGGCGAGGTGCCGCGCGACGCGCTGCTCGCGTTGGCCGACCGCGTGCGCCGCTGGCACGAGGCGCAGCGCCCGGCCGACCTCTCGGTGGAGATCGAGCCCGGCGTCAACCTCGAGCGCCGCTGGGTGCCGCTCGACACGGTCGGCATCTATGTGCCTCGCAACCTCATCTCCACGCTCGTCATGTGCGCGGTCCCGGCCCAGGCCGCCGGCGTGCGGCGCCTCGTCGTCTGCACGCCGCCGCAGGGCGCCGGGCTCGTCGCGGCAGCCGCCGAGGTGCTCGGCCTCGACGAGGTGTGGGCGCTCGGCGGGCCTCAGGCGATCGGCTGGCTCGCCTACGTCGAGCAGGTCGACAAGATCGTCGGTCCCGGCAACCAGTACGTGAACGACGCGAAGCTCGAGGTCTCTCGCGACGTGCCGATCGACCTGCCCGGCGGCCCGTCCGAAGTGGTCGTGCTCGGCGACGGCGAGCCAAGGCTGATCGAGCTCGAGCTCGCCGCCCAGCGAGAGCACGGACACGACGCCGTCTGCCGGAGCGTGACGACACTCGAGGAAGCGGAGGCGATCGCGCCCGAGCATCTCGTGCTGCTCGGTGGAGCCGAGATCTACGCGGACCGCGTCCGCAATGCAGGGTCGGTCTTCGTCGGGCCATGGTCGCCCGTGGCCGCGGGCGACTACGCGACCGGCGGCAACCATGTCCTGCCGACCAACGGTTGGGCGCGCTCGGTCGGCGGGCTCGGGCTCGAGACGTTTCTCAAGCCGGTCACGATCCAGCGCGTGACCGAGGACGGGCTCGCGCGCCTCCTGCCGACGATCGAGGCGCTCGCGGCGGCGGAGGGCATGCCGGCCCATGCGGAGGCGGCGCGCAGATGAGGGCGATCGCGCCGGAGTTCAGGCCCTACGCCTTCGCGCTCCCGACGGCCGAGGTGGCGCGGCTCGCCGGCATCGATCCCTCGCAGGTGCTGAGGTTCGACCAGAACACGCCGCCGCTCCCGCTCGCCTCGTCCCGGCCCGGCGCGGTTGCGGGCGCCCTGGCGCGCGTCAGCGGCTACCCCGCGGGCGGCTACCGCGAGCTGCGGCGCGCGATCGCGGACTACGCGGGCGTGCAACCGGAGAACGTTGTCCTCGGGGCCGGGGCCGACGACCTGATCCTGCTCTGCGCGCGGGCCTACGCAGGGCCGGGCGACACGATCGCCGTCCCTGCTGCACCGACGTACCCGCTCTTTCGCATCGCCGCGCAGCTCGCGGGCGCCGTGATCGGAGAAGTCGATCCGGTGCTCACCTTCGTGTGCCGCCCGAACAACCCGACCGGCGAGCTCGGGCCGTTGCCCGACGCGCGACCGCTCGTCGTCGATGAGGCCTACTTCGAGTACAGCGGTGTGACGGCGGTCGACCTGCTCGACGACGGTGTGATCGTCCTGCGCACGTTCTCGAAGCTGTTCGGTCTCGCGGGCGCACGGGTCGGCTACGCGCTCGCCGCACGCGAGACGGCGGAGGAACTGAACGGCCGTCAGGCGCCCGCCCCGATCTCGACGTTGTCGGCGGCACTCGCGGTCGCCGCGCTCGCCGAGCCTCCCGACCCGGAGCCGGTGATCGAGGAGCGGGCGCGGCTCGCGGCGAGCTTGCGCGCGCTCGGCATCGCTCCGCTCGAGTCCCACGGCAACTTCCTCTATGTCCCCGTGCAGGACGGGCTCGCGCTGAACGAGCTGTTGCTTCGCCAGGGCCTCGTCGTGCGCGCCTATCCCCAGGCGATCCGCATCTCCGTGCTCGACGCGGTCGACGACGACCTGCTCGTCGAGGCGCTGGCGCGAGCACTCGACCGGCCTGCACCGGTCGCGCCGAGCGGCGGCCGGCGCGCCCGCACGATCCGCGCGACCGCCGAGACGCGGATAGCAGTCCGCATCGCGCTCGACGGCGCAAGCCGCGTGCGTGTTGCCACGGGCGCCGGCCTCTACGACCACTTTCTGGAGCAGCTCGCGTTCCACGCCGGTTTCGATCTCGTCCTCGAAGGGGCCGGCGATCTCGAGACCGGCGACCATCACACCGCGGAGGATGCGGCGCTCGCGCTCGGCGCCGCGCTCGATCTCGCGCTCGGCGACCGCCGCGGGATCGCGCGCTACGGGGACGCCGTCGTGCCGATGGACGATGCGCTCGCGCGAGCGGCGGTCGACCTCGGTGGGCGTGCGAACGCAGAGCTGAAGCTCGAGCTCGACCCCGGCCTGGCCACCCATATGCTCGCCAGCTTCGCTCAGGCCGCGCGCGCCTCGATCAACGTCGAGGCGTCGGGCCGCGACGCGCATCACGTGGCCGAGGCTGCGTTCAAGGCGGTCGGCCGCGCGTTGCGTGCTGCTGTCCGCTCGGAAGGCGCAGGCCTCCCATCGACGAAAGGCCTCCTGTGAACGTTGCGATCTGCGAGTACGGCGCCGGCAACGTGCGTTCGGTCCAGATCGCGTTCGAGCGGCTCGGCGCCCGGCTCACCGACTCGGTCTCCGACGCCGATCTCGCCGTCCTGCCGGGCGTTGGATCCGCGCGGGCTGCGATGGCCGGGCTGCGCGCGCGCGGGCACGACGCTGCGCTGCGCACCCGGTTTGCCGAGCAGAGGCCGATCCTCGGCATCTGTCTCGGCCTCCAGCTCGCGCTCGAGGAGACAGAGGAGGATGGGGGCGTTCCGGGCCTCGGGCTGCTTCCGGGCCGGGCGGTCCGGCTGCGCGAGGGACGCGTGCCGCGGATGGGCTGGGCCGACGTCGACGGGCGCGGCACGTTCTACTTCGCCCACTCGTACGCCGCCGACACGCCGTGTGCGACCGCCTGGTCGGAAGGTGTCGTCGCGGAGGCACGCTCTGGCTCGTTCTACGGCTGTCAGTTTCATCCCGAGAAGAGCGGCGAGCGCGGCGCGCGCTATCTCGAGGAGGCATTGGAGCTTTGCCTCTCCCGCGCCTGATCCCGTGCCTCGACGTGGCCGCCGGGCGCGTCGTCAAGGGCGTTCGCTTCCAGGGCCTGCGCGACGTCGGCGATCCCGTCGAGCTCGGCTCGGCCTATTCCGACGCCGGCGCGGACGAGCTCGTGTTTCTCGACGTGAAGGCGACACTCGAGGAACGCGCGACCCTGGTGGCGCTCGTTGCGCAGATCGCCGAGCGGCTGGCGATCCCGTTCACGGTGGGTGGTGGCGTGCGCAGCGCCGAGGACGGCGAGGAGCTTCTGGCCGCCGGCGCCGACAAGGTGGCGGTCAACTCCGCCGCGCTCGAACGGCCGGAGCTCGTGACCGAGCTCGCGTCGCGGCTCGGCTCGCAGGCCGTCGTCGTCGCGATCGACGCCGAGCAGGGGCGCGTGCGCTCGCGGGCAGGCACGACCGAGACCGGCCGCACTGCGGTCGATTGGGCGGGCGAGGTCGAAGGGAGAGGTGCGGGCGAGATCCTCCTGACGTCGATCGATGCCGACGGCACCCGGGCCGGCTACGACCTCGAGCTGACGGCCGCCGTCACGGAGGCGGTCGACCTGCCGGTGATCGCGTCGGGCGGTGCCGGCAACGCGCAGCACGTCGCGGCTGCGCTCGGCGTGGCGCAGGCTGCACTGCTCGCATCGATCCTGCACGAAGACCCCGACCGGCTCACGTCGCTCCGCGAGGAGCTGCGGCGGCTGGGAGTGCCGGTCCGATGACTCTGCGGCCGGTGATCGTGCAGGACGCAGCGACGGGCCGCGTGCTGATGCTCGCCTGGATGAACGACGAGGCGGAGCGGCTCACACGTGAGACCGGCGAGGGATGGTTCTGGAGCCGCTCGCGCGAACAACTGTGGCGCAAGGGCGAGACGTCGGGCAACACGCTCGCCGTCGAGGAGCTGCGTGACGACTGCGACGGCGACGCGCTGCTCATGCGCGTCATCCCTGCCGGCCCGGTCTGTCACACGGCGTCGCTCTCGTGCTTCGCTCCGGCGCTCTGGCGGACGATCAGCGAGCGCGCCGCCGCACGCCCCGCGGGCTCGTACACGAGCAGCCTGCTCGACGCCGGCGTCGGCGCGGTCGCGCGCAAGGTCGGCGAGGAGGCGGTCGAGTTGACCGTCGCCGCGCTCGACGAGAGCGACGAGCGCGTCGTCGAGGAGGCAGCCGATCTCGTCTACCACCTCTATGTGCTGCTCGCCGCGCGCGGGCTGGACATCGCAGCGGTCGAGGACGAGTTGCGCGCCCGCGAGACCTGAACGTGACTCGGCGCAGCAGACCGGGAGTTGGGATGAACCTGATTCGGCGGAGCCGAACCAGGTTCACGAGCTTCGAACCTAGATCCGCCTGGCGCCGACGTAGCGGTTGCCGAAGTCCGACAGCGCGGTGATCTTGACGACGTCGCCCGTCTGCGGCGCATGCACCATCTGCCCGTTGCCGATGTAGATCCCGACGTGGCTGAGCCCGTCGAAGAAGACGAGATCGCCCGGCTGCAGTTGATCGCGCGCGACAGGCGACCCGTAGCCGTACTGGCCCGCCGCGAAGTGCGGCAGCTGCACTCCGAGCTGCGCGAAGACGTACATCACGAGCCCCGAGCAGTCGAAGCCGGTGCCGGGCGAGGCGCCACCCCACTGGTAGGGGATGCCCAGGTACTTCAGGGCGATCGACGCCGCCTCGGGGTGGCCGCCGGAGACCGGGGCGACCGTCGGGGTCGCGGGAGCCGTCGCGGTGGTTGTCGTCGCGCCGGTCGTCGTCGTCGCTGCCGGCGGCACGGCGGGGGTCGTGTTCGCCGTCGGCGACGGCTTCGCCTGGGCGCGCTGCTGCGGCAGCTGCAGCCGCCGCATCCTTGGCCCGCTGGGCGGCCTCTTCTCTGAGCTGTGCCTGCTCGCGCGCGAGTCGCGCGCGAGCTGCGGCAGCGGCACGCGCCTGCTGTGCGGCCTCCTGCGCTTTCATCTGGACGATCTGCGACTGGATCGACGAGAGCAGCTGCCGCCGCTTCGTGAGCATCGCGCCGATGGTCGCGCGCTCGCCGTCGAGTTGGGCGAGAGTCGATCGACGCGAGCGCTCCGCGTTCTGCAGGCGCTCGGTCGCTGCGGTCAGCCGGTCCCTCGCGCGAACGGCGGCCGCCGCGATGTGGTGCTCGGCCGAGGCGACGTCCCGCGTGTACTGAACCGCGTTGATCACGTCCGAGAGCTTGGAGCTGCCGACGAGCAGTTGAATCAGGTCGGGAGTGTCGCCTTCGTAGATCGTGACGAGCAGCTGTGCGGCGCGTCGCTGCGCGATCAGGCTCTGTTTCTGGGCCACCGAGAGCTGTGCGCGATTCGCAGCAAGCTGCTTCTCGGTGGTCGCGAGTTGGATCTTGGCCCCGTCCCATGCGTCGACGAGTGCGCCGAAACGGGTATCGAGGGTGTTCACTTGCGCGAGAACGTGTGCAGCCTGGGCGTTCTTCGCCTGGATCGCCGCCGAGGGCGGGGCAGACGAGCCGGAGGCGGCGTGAGCGAGCCCCACGAGCCCGAGCGCAGCGACAGCGGTGATTCGAGTCCGCACCCGACTGCCTTCGGCGGCGAACGCTCCCCTCCTGTGTGTGGTCAGCATTTCGAGGCCACCGGTCCGCCGGCGAGGGAGACGTTCACGTGCTCGCTGCGGGCGAGCGCGAGCAGTCGCGCGCGATAGGTGATCATGTCGGCGTGCAACCAGTCGGCGTGCGTCTGGCAGCGCCACGGGGCGAAGCGCTCGCGGTGATACGGGCTCGTCAAGCTCTCCGCATGCCCGATCACATTGGGGAGCGAAACGTCGTAACGGTGCATCAGCCAGAGCGTCAGCTGCAGCGAGGCACGCAGCTGCCGGGGATCCGCGAGGATCGACGCGTCGCTCGTGCCGACGTGCTCGATGCCGATCGCGGTCCAGTTCAGACCGACTGTGTGCCTGCAGATCGTGGTCAGTGGAACGAGCTGGTAGATCGTGCCGTCGCGGTCGATGACGAAGTGCGCGCACGTTCCCGGCAGCTCATGCAGTTCCGGGTCGGGCACATCGGATGCGAACGTGTTCCAGGCGGACGAGAAGGTCGTGCTTGCCGTGTAGTGCTCGACGATCACGTGTGGATGGACGAGGCGCCAGGTCTTCAGGCCGTAGTGACGATCGGCGTAGCGGGCGGTCTCGGCGCGGCGCGCAGGCCCGAACGGGATCGGTTTCCAGACGATCGCGGGTCGCGGCGGAGCGACGGCCGTGACGAGCAAGACGGCGAACAGGACCCGCACCGGCCCGACGGTAGCGTCGATCCGGGCGTTCTGTCCGGGGGACGTGGCGTGGGGCTTTTCGTTCTGATATATGGGACGGTGTCTTGACACATGGACAGTCGCCTGCGATGACGTGGTGAAAGGAGAGCTCCATGACGAGCGTCCAGTCCGGCGTACGCGAGTACCAGCAGTTCATCGGTGGTGAATGGATCGCCGGCGAGGGCGGCACGTTCGAGGATCGTGATCCGTTCACCGGTGACGTCGTTGCGCTCGTTCCCTCCGGGACGCGCGCGGAGGCTGCGCGTGCGATCGAGGCTGCGAGCGACGCGTTCCCCGCCTGGTCGCAGTCGGTTCCCGCGGAGCGGCAGCGGATCTTCCTGAAGGCCGCCGACGTGCTCGAGGGCCGGCTCGAGGAGATCGTCGGCCTGCTCGCCCGCGAGACCGGCGCGAGCTTCGGCTTCGGGATGTTCCAGCTCGGCTTCGTGCCGAACCTGCTGCGCCAGGCTGCAGCTCTCGCCTATGCGCCCGCGGGCCAGATCATCCCGTCGGATCATCCGGGAACGCTCGCGATGGGGCTGCGCAAGCCGGTCGGCGTCGTCGCGGCGATCGCGCCGTGGAACGCGGCGCTGATCCTCTCGGCCCGCTCGATCGCGGCGCCCCTCGCGCTCGGCAACACGGTGGTTCTCAAGCCGTCGGAGCTGTCGCCGGTCGTCGGCGGTCTCATCTGGGGCGAGATCTTCGCGGAGTCGGGACTGCCGGCCGGAGTCTTGAACATCGTCACCCACGCGCCCGGCGAAGCCGCTCCGATTGGCGACGAGCTCGTCGAGAACAAGGCAGTGCGGCGGATCAACTTCACGGGCTCGACCGAGACAGGCCGCCGTCTGGCAGAGGCGTGCGGGCGGCAGCTCAAGCGCGTCGTGCTCGAGCTCGGCGGCCACAACCCGCTGATCGTGCTCGCAGACGCCGATCTCGACTATGCAGTGAACGCGTCGATCTTCGGCGCGTTCCTGCACCAGGGCCAGATCTGCATGTCCTCCCGCCGGATCTTCGTCGAGCGGCCGGTCGCGGAGGAGTTCACCGCTCGACTGGCCGAGAAGGCGAAGACCCTGAAGGTCGGCGACCCGAACGAGCACGACACGATCATCGGGCCGCTCATCAACGCATCGGCGCTCTCGATGGTGAAGGGGCGCGTGGACGACGCGGTCGCGAACGGAGCGAGGGTGCTCGCCGGAGGGGAAGCAGTCGGGCCGTGTTACCAGGCAACCGTGCTCACGGACGTTTCGCGTGACTCCGACTTCGCGCAACACGAGACGTTCGGCCCGGTGGTCGCGGTCGAGACGGTCGACTCCGCGGAGGAGGCGGTCGCGCGCGCCAACGCCACCAGCTATGGGCTGAGCGCGGGCATCTTCACCGGCGACACCAATCGCGGGTTCGCGCTTGCGCAGCAGCTCGACTCGGGAATCGCGCACGTCAACGACCAGTCCGTCGGCGACGAGCCGCAGATGCCGTTCGGCGGCGTCAAGGACTCGGGCTTCGGGCGATTCGGCGGGCAGGCGGTGATCGACGAGTTCACCGAGCTCCGGTGGATCACGGTGCAAGGAGGCAGCGGGCACCCGTTCCCCTTCTGAGCCTCGATGGCCGAGATCGCCTCCCTGTCCGACGCGGTTCGTGAATTCGTCGCCGACGAGCACGTCGTCGCGCTCGAAGGGTTCACGCACCTCATTCCGCACGCGGCGGCGCACGAGCTGATTCGCCAGGGGCGGCGCGAGCTGACGCTGGTCCGGATGACGCCCGACGTGATCTACGACCAGTTGATCGGTATGGGGTGCGCCCGGAAGCTCGTGTTCTCGTGGGGCGGAAATCCCGGCGTGGGCTCGTTGCACCGGTTGCGCGACGCCGTCGAGAACGGGTGGCCGGCGCCGCTCGAGCTCGAGGAGCACTCGCACGCCGGCATGGCGGCTGCGTATGCGGCCGGGGCGGCGAATCTGCCGTTCGGTGTGCTGCGCGGCTACGCGGGCACCGATCTGGTCGAGCACACACGCGTTGCGTTCGTCGAGTGCCCGTTCACGGGTGAGCAGCTCGCAGCCGTCCCGGCTCACCGTCCGGACGTCGCGATCATCCACGCCCAGCAGGCCGACAGGCACGGCAACGTTCAGCTCTGGGGGATCACCGGCGTGCAGAAGGAGGTCGTGCTCGCAGCCCGGCACTCGATCGTCACCGTCGAGGAGATCGTCGACCGGTTCGACGCCAGGCCGGGCGCGGTCGTCCTGCCTTCCTGGGTGATCGACGCCGTCGCCTGTGTGCCGCGCGGTGCGCATCCGTCCTATGCGCACGGCTACTACGAGCGCGACAACAAGTTCTACGTCGCCTGGGATGCGATCAGTCGTGACCGGGGCACCTTCACGGCATGGATGCGCGAACACGTGCTCGAAGGCGTGCCCGTATGACCGCCACCCAGACGTGGACGGCCGACGAGATGATGGCGGTCGCGGCCGCACGGCGGCTGACCAACGAGAGCGTCTGTTTCGTCGGCATCGGCCTGCCGAGCGTTGCCGCCAACCTCGCCCGCCGCACGCACGCGCCGGGCTGTGTGCTCGTGTACGAGAGCGGGACGATCGGTGCGAAGCCGACGACGCTGCCGCTGTCGATCGGAGACGGGGAGCTCGCCGAGACCGCCGACACGGTCGTGTCGGTGCCGGAGATGTTCGCGTACTGGCTTCAGGGCGGGCGCATCGACGTCGGGTTCCTCGGCGCGGCGCAGATCGATCGGCACGCGAACCTGAACAGCACCGTGATTGGCGACTACGCGACGCCGAAGGTGCGCCTCCCCGGCGGTGGCGGTGCCCCCGAGATCGCGACCTCCGTCTCGGACGTCTTCGTGATGCTCCGGCAGTCACCCCGCGCGTTTGTCGACCAGCTCGACTTCAAGACGAGCCGCGGCGACCGCGTCCGGGTGGTCGTCACCGATCTCGGGATCCTCGAGCTGCGCGACGGCGAGCTCGAGCTGGTGCGCGTGCACCCGGGCGTCTCGGTCGGCGACGCTCAGGAGGCGACCGGATGGGAGCTGCGGGTCGCGCCGGACGTGGACGAGACCGAGCCCCCATCGCGCGACGAGCTCGACGCGTTGCGGGCCCTCGAGACGAAGGGGCGCGGGTGACGGGCGAATCGCCGATCGTGTTGCCGGACGATCCCTCGTTCGGCGACGAGGTACAGGTCGACTACCCCGGTTACCGCTCGACGAGGCTGCGCGCGCCGAAGCGTCCGCTCGTCACCCTGCCCGAGTCCGCCCATCCAGTCGGGGGCCCCGTGTTCGGCGACGAAACGGTCTCCGAGCTCGACTACGACCTCACGCAGCAGCACGACGGCGAGCCGCTCGGCGAGCGGATCATCGTCGCCGGCCGTCTGCTCGGCACGGACGGGAGGCCGATCCGCGATGCGCTCGTCGAGGTGTGGCAGGCGAATGCAGGGGGCCGCTACAAGCATCACGTCGACCAGCACCCTGCGCCACTCGATCCCAACTTCTCGGGGGCCGGTCGCTGCCTCACCGACGACGACGGCAACTACCGCTTCATCACCGTGAAGCCCGGTGCCTATCCGTGGGGGAATCACGAAAACGCATGGCGCCCCGCGCACATCCACTTCTCGATCTTCGGACGGTCGTTCACCGAGCGGCTGGTCACGCAGATGTACTTCCCCGGCGACCCGTTGTTCCGCTTCGATCCGATCTTCAACTCGATCCGCAACCCGGCGGCGAGGGCGCTGCTCGTCTCCGAGTTCGATCTGGACAGCACGAAGCCCGACTGGGCGCTCGCGTATCGCTGGAACATCGTGCTCGGCCATGGCAACGGCGGGACGCCGATCGAGGAGGGCCATTGACCCTGACGCCGACGCCGTCCCAGACGGTGGGGCCGTACTACACGATCGGGCTCTGCAGACGGGTCGAGAACGAGCTCGCCCCGGCGGACGATCCCGAGGCGCTCCGGGTCACCGGCAGGCTGCTCGACGGCGACGACGAGCCGATCGTCGACGGGATGATCGAGGCCTGGGACGCGAGCGGCGGCCGTTGGGGACGCAGCTCCACCGATGCCCAGGGGCGCTTCTCGTTCTCGGTCGCCAAGCCGGGCGCTCCGGCAGGCGAGGCGCCGCATCTCGACCTCTACGTCTTCGCGCGGGGCCTCCTCAAGCACCAGCTCACGCGTCTGTACTTCCCAGACGAAGCCGAGGCGAATGCCTCGGACCCCGTGCTGTCCCTGCTCCCGGAGGCAGATCGAGCATCGCTCGTCGCGGAGCAGGAAGATGATGCTGTGCGCTTCGACATTCGCATGCAGGGCGAACAGCAGACCGTCTTCTTCTCGCTGTGAGCCCGTTCTCCGCGATCTTCGTGCCGGACGAGCTGGCCGACGCCGTCTCGGACCGGGCCTGGCTGGCCGCGATGCTCGACGCCGAACGAGCGCTCGCCGTCGCGGAGGCCCGCGCCGGGTTGATCTCGGACGAGGATGCCGCAGCGGTTGCTGCCGCGTGCGATGCGTCGCTGTACGACGTCGGAGAGCTCGCGCTGGACGGCCGTGCCGCCGGCAACCCGGCCGAGCCGCTCGTGCGCGCGCTGCGGGTCAGGATCGGCGAGCCGCAGGCGGCTTGCGTCCACCGTGGCGCGACGAGCCAGGACATCATCGACTCAGCTGCCATGCTCGTCGCGCAGCGCGCGTCGAGGTTCATCGACGCCGACCTCCGCGGCGCAGCCGACGAGTGCGCGCGACTTGCGGCCGAGCACCGGGGCTCCGTGATGGCCGCGCGCACGCTGCTGCAGCAGGCGGTGCCGACGACGTTCGGCCTCAAGGCGGCCGGCTGGCTCGTCGGGCTCGTCGAGGCCAGGGGCAGGCTCGCAACGGTCGCCGCGTCGCTGCCCGCGCAGCTCGGAGGAGCGGCGGGGACACTCGCGGCCCTCGGCGACCGGGGAGTCGAGGTGCTGCGCCTCTACGCCGAAGAGCTCGGGCTGCGTGAGCCCGCTGTGCCCTGGCACACGAACCGGGCGCCGCTCGCCGAGCTCGCGGGCGCACTCGGCGCTGCCGCAACCGTGGCCGCGAAGGTCGGCGGAGACATCGTGCTGCTCGCGCAGACCGAGGTGGGCGAGGTGGCGGAGCGCGAGTCGGGCGGGTCCTCGACGATGCCGCACAAACGCAATCCGATCGGGGCCGTGCTCGCGATCGCGTGTGCGCGACACAGCCGCGCGAGTGCCGCAGTCCTGCTGGAGAGCATGGTTCAGGAGCACGAGCGCGCCGCCGGTGCCTGGCACGCCGAATGGCATGCGCTGACGGCGGCGCTCGCCGCAACGGGCGGCGCGGTGGCTGCAGTGCGCCGGTCGCTCACCGGTCTCGAGGTGGACACAGAGCGGATGCGGGCCAACATCGAACCGGTGACGCTCGAGGAGGCCGGTCGCTTCGGCCTCTCCGCGGAGCGGCCTGAGGACTATCTCGGCTCCGCCGACGCGTTCGTCGACCGTGCGCTCGCGTTGCATCGGGGATGACCGGCACCGTCGTTCTCTGCGGCTCGCTCGGCTCGGCAGCTTCGATCTGGGATGCACAGGCCGGCGCGCTCGGTGGGCGCCGGGTCGTGCGGATCGATCACCCCGGGCACGGGAACGCCCCGCTCTCGGAGGTCCGGGAGGTCGGCGACCTGGCTGCCCGCGTGCTCGCGCTCGCCGGTGACCAGACGTTCTCGTTCGTCGGGCTGTCGCTGGGTGGAGCGGTCGGGATGCAGCTGGCGCTGTCCGCGCCCGAGCGAGTGGAGCGGCTCGTCCTCGCGTGCACGGCCGCCCGGTTCGGCGAGCCCGGGCAATGGCGAGAACGGGCGGCTCTCGTGCGCGCAGAGGGCCTCGGAGCGATCGCCGATGCCGTGCTCGCGCGGTGGTTCACGCCACGGTTTGCCGGCGCCGGCCCTTACCGCGACGTGCTGCTCTCGGTCGATCCGGAGGGGTACGCGCGTTGTTGCGACGCGCTCGCCGCGTGGGACGTCCGCGGCGCGCTCGCGGCAATCCGCGCCCCGACACTCGTGATCGCCGGAGCGGACGATCCGTCGACACCGCCGGAGCTGGTCGAGCAGATCTCTGCGGAGATCTCCGGGGCACGCTTCGAGGTGATCGAGCAGGCTGCCCACATCCCGAGCGTGGAGCGGGCCGATGTTTTCAACCGACTGATCGAGGAGCATCTGTGAGCCACGAGGAAGGAATGAGAGTTCGGCGCGAAGTCCTCGGCGACGAGCATGTCGATGCCGCGAACGAACGGACGACCGAGTTCACCGCCGATTTTCAGGATCTGATCACGCGATATGCCTGGGGAGAGATCTGGGCCCGCCCGGGGCTCGACCGCAGAACGCGAAGCGCCATCACGTTGACTGCCCTGATCGCCCTCAATCACCACGAGGAGCTTGCGATGCACGTCCGCGCGGCACGGCGCAACGGCCTGACGCCGGACGAGATCAAGGAAGTGCTCCTTCAGTCGGCCGTCTATTGCGGTGTTCCCGCAGCCAACCGCGCGTTCGCGATCGCCCAGCAGGTGCTCGACGAGTCGTGATCAGCCTGCGCGCTCAGGTTGCCATCATCGGTGCCGGCCCGGCCGGGCTCATTCTCGCGGGGCTGCTGCATCGCGCCGGCATCGAGTCCGTCGTGCTCGAGGACCGGAGCCGCGAGTATGTCGAGGCACGGGTCCGGGCCGGGGTGCTCGAGCAGGGGACCGTCGAACTGCTCGAACGCGCGGAGGTGGCAGCGCGCCTGCACGCCGAGGCGATCGTGCACGGCGGCATTCATCTCCAGTTCGACGGGGAGCGGCATCACGTACCGATGAGCGAGCTGACGGGCGGGCGCAGCATCGTGATCTACGGCCAGACCGAGGTCGTCAAGGATCTCATCGCCGCCCGTGTCGAGGACAGTCTCTCGCTGCTCTTCGACGTGGACGCGGTGAGCGTGCACGACTTCGAGGGTGACGAGCCGTACGTCCGCTTCGAGCACGACGGCGAGGAGCATCGCCTCGACTGCGACGTGATCGCCGGTTGCGACGGATTCCACGGCATCTGCCGGCCGGCGATCGAGTCGGTCCTCCGGACGTTCACTCGCGAGTATCCCTACGGCTGGCTCGGGATCCTCGCCGACGTTGCGCCTTCGAGCGAGGAGCTCGTCTACGCGAATCACCCCCGCGGCTTCGCGCTGCTCAGCCTGCGCTCGCCGACCCGGAGCCGGATGTACATCCAGTGCGCTCCCGACGAGGACGTCTCGAGCTGGCCGGACGAGCGGATCTGGGAGGAGCTGCAGGCGCGCACCGCGCTGGACGGGTGGACGCTCGACGAGGGGCCGGTGCTCGAGAAGGGAGTCACCGGGATGCGAAGCTTCGTCACCGAGCCGATGCAGCACGGCCGCCTCTACCTCGCCGGAGATGCCGCGCACATCGTGCCCCCGACCGGCGCGAAAGGGCTGAACCTCGCCGCGCACGACGTGCGTGTCCTTGCCGACGCGCTGATCGAGTGGTACGTCCGCGGCAGCCGTAACGCGCTGGACGCATACTCGACCGAGTGCCTGAGACGCGTCTGGCGCGCCGAGCACTTCTCATGGTGGATGACGTCGATGCTCCACAACACGCCGGGAGCGGACGAGTTCGACCGGAAGCTGCAGCTCTCGCAGCTCCGCTATGTGACCACGTCGACCGCGGCGGCGACGAGCCTCGCGGAGAACTACGTCGGGCTCGAACGTGTCTGAGCACAGTAGAGGAGCAATTGGTCATGCCACTCCAGAGGAGGTATCGAGTTGACGGTCCGTGACGCGACCTTCGAGTTCCTGCGGCGACGGGGGCTCACCGACATCTTCTCGAACCCGGGCTCGACGGAGATCCCGTTCCTGACAGGCCTTCCCGACGATCTGAACTTCGTCCTCGGTCTGCACGAAGGCGCCGTCGTCGGCATGGCGAGCGGCTACGCGCTGGCACGCCGGCGGCCGTCGTTCGCCCTGCTGCACACGACTCCCGGCTTCGGGAACGCGGTCAACGCCATCGCGACGTCGCGCGTCAACCGCACGCCCATCGTGATCGCGATCGGCCAACAGGACCGCCGGCACATCGCGTTCGAGCCGTTCCTCGCCGGACGGCTCGACGGGCTGGCCGGCGACTATCCCGTCTGGGTCTCCGAGCCGGCCCGCGCGCAAGACGTACCCGGTGCGCTCGAGCGCGCCTACCACGAGGCGGAGACGCACCGCGGGCCTGCGATCGTGATCGTGCCGATGGGCGACTGGCTCGAGGAGGCCGGGGAGCCGCACGAGGTCGCGGCACCGCAGCGCGTCCTGCGCCCCGGCGCGGTCGACGAGCAGTCGGTGGCCGCGCTGGCCGAGTTGCTGGGCCGCTCGGCGCGGCCCGCGCTCGTGGCCGGTGCGCGGCTCGACACGCCCGAGCGCTGGGCCGCCCTCGTGGCGCTGGCCGAGCGGCTCGGCGCGCCGGTCTACCAGGAGCCGTTCAGCGGCCAGGCCGGGTTCCCACAGGATCACCCGCAATGGGCCGGCCCGCTGCCGTTCCTGCGCACCCAGTTGCGCGAGACGCTCGACCCCTACGACGTCGTGGTAGCCGTCGGCGCGCCGGTGTTCCGTCAGAGCTCGTACGAGCCCGGGCCGTTCGCGCGCGAGGGAATCGTGCTCGCCGTGATCAGCGACGACGCCGACGAGGTGCATCGCAGTTCCGCGGAGCTCGCGATCCTTGCGGCCCCCGACCTCGTCTGCGCCGCGGTCGCGGCGCGGGTGCCGCAGCGGCCCCGCCCCGACCAGCCGCTCTTCCTTCGTCCCGAGCCCGTCCCGGACGATGCGCCGCTCAGAGCCGGCCACGTTCTCCAGGCACTCGCCGACAGGCTGCCGCCGGACGCGGTCGTCGTCGAGGAGTGCCCGTCGAATCGCGACGAGCTGATGCTGCGGCTGCCGGCCCGGCAGCCGCTCGGCATGGTCAGTCCGGCGATGGGCGGCCTCGGCTGGGGTTTGCCCGCCTCCGTCGGGCTGCGCATGGGACTGCCGAATCGCCCGGTGGTCGCGGTGCTCGGCGACGGCTCGACCGTCTTCGGCATCCAGGGCCTCTGGAGCGCGGCGCGCTATGGCATCGGCCCGCTCCTCGTCGTGCTCAAGAACGGCGGCTACCGGATCATGGACCAGCTTGCCGCTCGCCAGGGTGGGCCGCCCGCCTGGCCTTCGTTCGGGGCGGTCGACATCGCCTCCATCTCTGAGGCGTTCGGCTGCGAGGCGCGCCGGATCGCGAGCGCCGATGCGCTCGAGGCCTCGCTCGACGAGGTCGTGCCCGGCCTGCGCGAGCGCGCGACGCCGCTCCTCCTCGAAGTGACCGTCGAGCCCGAGTGACCTCTACGAGCCCGCGCGGCTGTAGCCGATGCGGGCAGAGATCTCCGCAGCAGTGTGTTTCAGCTGCGGGCCGAGGTGCGCGACCAGGGAGTCGAGCGAGACCATCGTCCTGTGCACCGCAAGGTTGATCGCCGCTACGACCTCGCCGTTCTGCGAGCGGACGGGCGCGGCGATCGACCGCAGCCCGTATGCGAGCTCCTCGTTGTTGACGGCAAGCCCCGCGACGCGCACGCGTTCGAGCTCGGCGAGCAGCTCTTCGAGATCGGTCAGAGCGTTCGGCCCGCGCTGCGTGAACTGCACCTGCTCGAGCACCTCTCGTTGCCGGCCGGGCTCGAGGCCGGCGAGGAGCACCTTTCCCATCGACGTGCAGTAGGCGGGCAGGCGTGAGCCGATGTGCAGATTCAGGTCGATGTCGCGTTGGCCGCTCTGGGAGGTGCGGCAGCGCTCGATGTAGACGATGTCGACCCCGTCGAGCACCGCCATGTTGACCGTGCGCCCGGTCTCGTCGCTCAGTGCCTGCAGGTGTGGAACGGCGACCTCACGAAGATCCATCGAGTTGATCGCTGAGAACCCGAGGTCGAGCACGCGCGGCCCGAGGCGGTACTTCCTGGTGGCCGGATCCTGCTGCAGGTACCCGAGCGCCGCGAGAGTCGAGATGTAGCGGTGCGTCGTCGACCGGCTGAGGCCGACCTCACGCGCGAGGTCGCTGACGCCGAGGAGGGGGTTGCTCGAGCGAAACGAGGAGAGGATCGCGAGACCGCGCTCGAGCGACTGTGAATAGGTGCCGCTGCGGGCCTCGGTCTCCACAGCAGTGTTCTAACCCTTGGGACGACGTTCTGCCAGGGGGAGTGGCCTGCGGGCGCCGGGCGGCGTCCGCAGGCCCTGGGGTAGACCTAGATGTGGGTGCTCGGTGTCCGCTGGAACCCGCCGCCAGAGCCGGAGCCTGAGCCGGCCGGCGGGGCGCCCCCGGAGCCGCCGGGGCCGCCGAAGCCGCCCGGCCTGCCGAAGCCGCCGTGGGCAGGGCGGACACCGTTCACCATGTTCGTGATCCGCTCCTTCAGGATCCCGGTGAACTGGTCTGCCTGCGCCTGGGTGAGCGTCCCGGCGGTGACGGCGCCCTCGAGCCGGGTCTTGGCGGCGGCGACGAGCGCGGCGATCAGGCCGGAGGAGGATTTGCCGGTCGTCGCGTTCGCGATCTGGGCGAGGGTCTTCACCGACTGGAGATCGGTCTGAAGGTCGCTCTCGCTGACGCCCAGATACGTCGCTGCCGCAGCGAGGTCGCCGCCACGGCCGACATCGCGCCCGAAGCCGAAGCCACGGTGGTCGCGCGCCGTTCCCGGGATCTGTGAGGCCGCTGACGAACCGGCGGGCGCGCCGCCCCGCGCGGGCGCTTTCGAGCCGTGGACCTTCCCGGCTGCGAAGGCGCCGCCGGCGGCGACGAGCGCGACCGCGGTGATCGCGATCGCGCCGATCTTCGTGTTCCTGGATGCGTTCATGCTCGCAGCGTGGCTGCTCTTCCTAAGAAAGCCTTGTGAGTTCCCTACGAATGCCTCGTCGCGCGGTAGAGGGAGGCGGCAAGCACGACTGCGACGGCGAGCGGGAGGATCCACCAGGACTCCACCACGGCGGTGACGACGAGGGCGATCGCGACACCCGCCGCCGCCAGCCAGTCGTCGCCGACGATGAACTCCCACCAGAACCTCCCGAACGAGGCGACCGTGCTCACGCCGTCACCCAGCGGGCGCGCCGCTGCCGGAGGACGGAGACAAGCGTCATCGCCCAGAGGATCACGAAGGCGAGCACGCCGAGGATCGCAACGTCGCCCCCCGGCCAGTGCGCCCCGGCGCCCTCGGCCGACCAGAAGATCCCGAACGTTGTCAGCATGATCCCGACGGCGAACTTCATCGTGTTCTCCGGCACGCGGGCGAGCGGTGCACGGGCGAGCACACCGATGAGCGCGACCAGGACGATCGCGACGGTCGCGCCTGCTGCGGCCAGGGGGATCGAGCCCTGAGCGCTCCCGAAGGTCAGGACGATGAATGCCACTTCCAGCCCTTCGAGGAGCACGCCCTTGAAGGAGAGCGTGAAGCCGTACCAGTCGATCCCGGCTCGCTCGTCGCGCGGTGCACTCTCGGCCTCTTGCAGTTCCAGCGCGAAGATCGCGTCCTCGTCGTGCAGCGCCTTGTAGCCGCTCGCGCGCAGGATCGCCTTGCGCAGCCACTGCAGCCCGAAGACGAGCAGGAGCGAGCCGACGACGAGCCGGAGCGCGTTCAGGGGCACGAGTGTGAGAGCGGGCCCGAGCGCCGCCACGACGACCGCCAGAGCCAGCAATGCCGCTGCGACACCGGTCAGCGACGAGCGCCAGCCGCGTGTGAGCCCGGCTGCCAGCACGATCGTCAGTGCTTCCACCATCTCGACCGCACTGGCGAGGAAGGACGAGAGGACGAGCAGGACGGCGCTCATTCCCGCTCCCGGCGCCGGCGGAGCCGGCGCCTCCGCTCCTTCGAACCTTCGTCGAGCCTACGGTTCATGCCCGACGTTCTACCCGGCTCCGCCGCCTCAGGGGCGGAGCGTGGTCAAGAACGGCCTAGCTGCCGCTCTCGGTCCTCGGCAGAAACCGGCCGAAGGAGTCGCGCGCGAGCGTCGTCCGCCTGCCGGGCTGGCCGCCGCGCGCCCGGACCCGGTAGCCGTGCTCCTCGTACATCCGTGACGCGCTGCCGTACATCCGGCGGATCGTGGCGTGGCTCGGCAGCTCGGCGACACCCGCACGGAGCTCCCGGACCGTCGGCGTGCGCAGATGCCTGCAGTGATAGCGGTCGAGGGCATATGCGACCAGCTCCTTGCTCCAGCGGCCGCCCGCATTCGACCAGTTGATCCGTGTCCGTTTCACTTCTAAAAAGATAGTAACGGGTCGGGCTTGCGGCTGTCAGGTCGATCCTTTACTCTTTGAAGCGATGAGCGCGCCGACCTCCTTTACGAAGATCGTGGTCAAGTCGCGCCCGCCAAAGCGCTAGCCGGCCCTGCATCCCCCTCGCCCCGCCGGACTAGCCAACAGTCAGGCGGGGAGTCGGGCCGGTGAGGAAGCAAGGCCTCTATGACCCTGCGTTCGAGCACGACGCGTGTGGCGTCGCGTTCGTGGCGCGGCTCGACGGGGTGCGCAGCCACGAGCCGATCGCGCAGGCCCTGCGTGCGCTCGAACATCTCGAGCACCGCGGAGCTGCCGGCGCGGACGCGGAGACCGGTGACGGAGCAGGCATCCTCGTGCAGCTTCCGGATGCCTTCCTGCGCGCGTCGGTCGGCTTCGAGCTGCCGCCTCCGGGGCGCTACGGCGTCGCCGTGTGCTTCCTGCCGCAGGAGGCCGTTCGCCGCCGGGAGCTCGAACAGCTCCTGGAGAGCACCGTCCTCTCCGAGGGGCAGGTCGTGCTCGGCTGGCGCGACATCCCGGTCGAACAGGGCGAGGCGGGTGCGCACGCCGGCCTGTTCGCCCCGGTGATGCGGCAGCTCTTCGTCGGCGCGGCGCTCGATTTCGACGGCGATCTGCTCGCGTTCGAGCGCAAGCTCTACGTGATCAGAAGGGTGGCCGAGCGGGCGGCCGGGCCGGACCTCGTGATCCCGAGCTTCTCGGCGCGGACGCTGGTCTACAAGGGCATGCTGACCGCCCCGCAGCTCGGCCGGTACTTCCCCGATCTCGCAGACGAGCGAATGGAGAGCGCGCTCGCGCTCGTGCACTCACGTTTCTCGACGAACACCTTCCCGAGCTGGGAGCTGGCCCATCCGTATCGCATGATCGCGCACAACGGCGAGATCAACACGCTGCGCGGAAACGTCAACTGGATTCGCGCGCGCGAGTCACAGCTCGCCTCGGAGCTCTTCGGCAGTGACATCGAGAAGCTCGTGCCGGTCATTCGCCCGGCCGGCTCCGATACCGCTGTCTTCGACAACGTGCTCGAACTGCTCGTGCTCTCCGGCCGGTCGCTGCCGCACGCGCTGATGATGATGGTGCCCGAGGCCTACAACGGCCGGCCCGACGTCTCGGACGAGTTGCGCGGGTTCTACCGCTTCCACGAATGCCTGACCGAGGCGTGGGACGGTCCCGCCGCGATCGCGTTCACGGACGGGACCGTGATCGGTGCAACGCTCGACCGGAACGGCCTCCGGCCCGGACGCTGGCTCGAGACGACGGACGGTTGGGTCGTGCTCGCCTCCGAGGCCGGTGTGCTCGACATCCCAGCCGACCGCGTCTTACGGAAGGGCCGCTTGCAGCCGGGCAAGCTGTTTCTCGTCGACCTCGAGCAGGGTCGCATCGTCCCCGATGCGGAGGTGAAGGCCGAGGTCGCAGCACGGCAGCCGTACGGCGCCTGGTTCGACCGCGAGCACGTGCGGCTCGCCGACCTGCCTGAACGCGAACCGGCGCGTCCCCCCGGCGAGCCGGTGCGCCGCCTGCAGCTGGCGTTCGGCTACACGCAGGAAGACATGAAGGTGATGCTCGCGCCGCTCGCGATCAACGGAGAAGAGGCGATCGGGTCGATGGGGAACGACACGCCGCTCGCAGTGCTTTCCGGCCGGCGTCCGCTCATGTACTCGTATTTCAAGCAGCTGTTCGCACAGGTCACGAACCCACCGATCGATCCGATTCGCGAAGCCGTCGTCATGAGCGTGCAGTCGCTCGTCGGCTCGGAGCGCAACCTGCTCGATGAGACGCCGGAGCACGCGCGTCAACTCGTGATCGACAACCCCATCCTGCGCGACGATGAGCTCGAGCGGCTCAGGCAGGTCGACTCTGAGGTTTTCAAGGCGCACACGATCGACTTCACCTGGCCCGTCGCAGAGGGCGTCGACGGGCTCGAACCTGCGATCGAACGGATCTGTGCCGAGGCCGATGCGGCGCTCGCGGCGGGCGCAAACATCCTGATCGTCTCGGATCGCCTGGTCGGGCCCGAGCGTGTTGCGATGCCGTCGCTCCTCGCCGTCGGCGCGATCCACCATCACCTCGTGCGCGCCGGCACCCGTCTGCAAGCAGGCCTCGTGGTCGAGTCGGGCGAGCCGCGCAGCGTCCAGAGCGTTGCCGTCCTCATCGGCTACGGCGCCGCCGCTGTCAATCCGTATCTCATGCTCGCGACGATCGGGCAGCTCGTCGCGGAGGGACGGCTCGACATGCGGCTGGAGGACGCCGAGCAGCGTGCGCTCAAGGCGGTCGGCAAGGGCCTCCTGAAGACGATCTCGAAGATGGGCATCTCGGCGCTCTCGTCGTACTGCGGTGCACAGGTCTTCGAGGCGGTCGGCCTCTCGCCGGACCTGATCGACAAGCACTTCACCGGAACGCCGTCCCGCATCGGCGGCATCGGCACTCGTGAGCTCGCGGAAGGCGCGCTCGTTCGGCACGCGCGCGCGTATCCGGGCGGCGCCGGCGAGTTGCTGCCCGTCGTCGGCCTGTACACGTGGCGCCGAGACGGGGAGCACCACCAGTGGAATCCGGAGACGATTGCGCTGCTCCAGCACGCCGTGCGCGGCGGCGGGCGGTCGACCTACAAGGAGTTCGCAGCCCTCGTCAACGACGACTCGGCCCGCCGCTCCACGTTGCGGGGCCTGTTGCGTTTCCGCGATCAGGTTCCGATCCCGCTCGACGACGTCGAGCCGGCCGCGGAGATCGTGAAGCGGTTCTCGACGGGTGCGATGTCGCTGGGCTCGCTCTCGCGGGAGGCCCACGAGACGCTCGCAGTGGCGATGAACCGGATCGGCGGCCGCTCGAACACCGGTGAAGGCGGCGAGGATCCCGCTCGGTACCTCGACGACCGGCGGTCCAAGATCAAACAGGTCGCTTCGGGGCGGTTCGGGGTGAACATCGACTACCTGACCAATGCCGACGAGCTCCAGATCAAGATGGCGCAGGGCGCAAAGCCGGGGGAGGGCGGCCAGCTGCCGGGTCACAAGGTCGACCCGTACATCGCGGGGGTGCGTCTGACGACCCCCGGCGTCGGGCTGATCTCGCCGCCGCCGCACCACGACATCTACTCGATCGAAGATCTGAAGCAGCTCATCTACGACCTCCGCTGCGCGAATCCGGCCGCCCGCATCTCGGTGAAGCTCGTGGCCGAGGTCGGCGTGGGCACGGTCGCCGCCGGCGTCGCCAAGTGCAACGCCGACCACATCCTGATCTCGGGCCACGACGGAGGCACGGGCGCGTCGCCGATCTCGTCCATCCTGCACGCGGGCGTGCCGTGGGAGATCGGTCTGGCCGAGACGCAGCAGACGCTCGTGCTGAACGACCTTCGGTCGCGCGTCTGGGTGCAGACCGACGGACAGCTGAAGACGGGCCGCGACGTGGTCATCGCCGCCCTGCTCGGCGCCGACGAGATGGGCTTCGCAACCGCTCCGCTGATCGCAACCGGCTGCGTGATGATGCGCGCCTGCCATCTGAACACCTGCCCGGTCGGCATCGCGACCCAGGATCCGGAGCTGCGCAAGCGCTTCCGCGGCCAGCCGGAGCACGTGATCGAGTTCCTGTTCCATGTCGCCGAGGACGTGCGCGAGCTGATGGCGTCGCTCGGGATCGCGCGCTTCGAAGACCTGGTCGGCCGCGTCGACCTGCTCGAGCCCGACGATGCGCTCATTCACTGGCAGGAGCGCGGAATCGACCTGACGCATCTGCTGCGTGCCCCGGACGTTCCGGACGGCACGCCCCTACGGCGCACCGAGGCCCAGGCGTCGCCGATCGGCGAGGCGCTCGACTGGCAGTTGATCGAGGCGCTCGACGACGGGCGCAGACAGTTCGCGGTGCACAACGTCGACCGTGCGATCGGCGGGCTCCTCTCGCATCACGTCACGAAGAACCGCCTCAGCGTGAACGTGCAGTTCGAGTTCCGCGGCTCCGCAGGTCAGTCGTTCGGTGCATGGCTTGCCCCGGGAATCGAGCTGACGCTCGTGGGCGACGCGAACGACTACGTCGGCAAGGGGCTATCGGGAGGCGTGGTCGCCGTCCGGCCGCCCGAAGGCGCTGCGTATCGCGCCGAGGAGAGCGTGATCGTCGGCAACACCGTTCTCTACGGCGCCACCTCGGGCCGCGCGTTCTTCCGCGGTATTGCAGGCGAGCGCTTCGCCGTGCGCAACTCGGGCGCCTCCGCGGTGGTCGAGGGCGTCGGCGACCACGGCTGCGAGTACATGACGGGCGGCCGGGTCGTCGTGATCGGCGCAACGGGGCGAAACTTCGCGGCCGGGATGAGCGGCGGGATCGCCTACGTGCTCGACGACGATTCGCAGTTCGCGCAACGCTGCAACACGCAACTGGTCGCACTCGAGGCGCTCGACACCGAGGACGAGGACGCGGTCCGGTCGCTGCTCGAAGAGCATCGCGATCGAACCGGCTCAACGGTCGCGCAGGCAATCCTCGACGAGTGGGATCCGGTCCGGTTCGTGAAGGTGATCCCGCACGACTACAAGCGCGCACTCGCGGAGCCCGTCTCGGCCGGCGGCGGCGGGTTCTTCACGACCGAGACCGAAGAGGCCGCAGCGTAATGGGCAAGATCGGCGCCTTCCTCAACCTGAACCGCGTCGAGGCGCCGGAGCGGCCGCCGACGGAGCGCGTCGGCGACTTCCGCGAGTTCGTCGGCACGCTGCCGCTCGTCGAGCTGCGCGAGCAGGCTTCCCGCTGCATGGAGTGTGGGGTGCCGTTCTGTCATCACGGCTGTCCGGTGGGCAACCTCATCCCTGACTGGAACGACCTCGTCTATCGCGATCGCTGGCAGGAAGCCCTCGAGCAGCTCCACCGAACGAACAACTTCCCCGAGTTCACCGGCCGGCTGTGTCCTGCGCCCTGCGAGGCGGCTTGCGTGCTCGAGATCAACGAGGGGGACGCCGTCTCGATCAAGCAGGTCGAGCTCGCGATCGTCAATCGCGGCTGGGGCGAAGGCTGGGTCCAGCCGCAGCCGGCCGCCCGGCAGACCGGGCGAAGCGTTGCCGTCGTCGGCTCCGGCCCGGCCGGGCTCGCCTGCGCGCAGCAGCTCGCGCGGGCCGGCGAGCACGTCGTCGTCTACGAGCGCGACGAGGCAGCCGGTGGTCTCGTCCGCTTCGGAGTGCCGGAGTTCAAGATCGAGAAGCGGCTCGTCGAGCGACGTGTCCAGCAGCTCGTGGCCGAGGGCGTGGAGTTTCGGTTCGGCGCCGACGTGGGGAGCGACGTCACCGCCGCAGAGTTGCGCGACCGCCACGACGCGGTTGTCCTCGCGACAGGGTCGCGCATTCCACGCGACCTGCCGGTGCCCGGGCGCGAGCTCGTCGGCGTGCATTTCGCCATGGAGTACCTCTACGACCGCGCGCGATCGATCGCCGGCACGGCGGCGGGCGGTCTCAGCGCCGCCGGGAAGCATGTCGTCGTGATCGGCGGCGGCGACACCGGCGCTGACTGCGTGGCGCACGCGAACCGAGAGAGTGCTGCGTCGGTCACCCAGATCGAGCTGCTCGGCGAGCCGCCTCCGTTCCGTCCCGACGACGTCACGCCCTGGCCGAGGTGGCCGATGAAGCTCCGCCTGTCCTACGCTCTCAAGGAGGGCGGCGAGCGGTCGTTTGCGATCTCGACGACGCGGTTCACCGGCGACGACGGCCGCGTGGGGGCGATCCACTGGCAGGAGAACTCCGGCGTGCCGCCGTTCGATCTCGTGGCCGGCACCGAGGAGTCGCATCCCGCCGAGCTCGTCTTGCTCGCAATGGGATTCCTCGGGCCCGAGAACGAATTGCTCGATCAGTTGCACGTCGAGCGCGATGCGCGCGGCAACGCCGCCGCCGCGCGCTATCTCACCTCGGCTGACGGAGTGTTCGCTGCCGGGGACGCGAGGCGCGGCCAGTCACTGATCGTGTGGGCCATCAACGAAGGCCGACAATGCGCCGAGGCGGTCCGGGCCTGGCTCGACGGTGAGCGCGGCACCGAAGGGGCGAACACTTTCGTTTCGATAGCAACGAGCCGACCGGCGCAGTAGACTGCGGCCCATGAAAAGAACAATGAAAGACACGCATGGCAGCGATTGCGCTGTCGCCGCCACGGCGGAGATCATCGCTACGAAGTGGACGCCGCTGATCGTGCACGACCTCTCCGAGGGGCCGCGGCGTTTCATGGAGCTCGAGCACGCATGCCCCGGCATCAGTCCGCGCACCCTTTCGGAGCGCGTCGACATGCTGGAGCGGCAAGGCGTCGCCATCCGGCGCAGCTACCCGGAGTCGCCGCCGCGTGTCGAATACGAATTGACGGACAAGGGGCGCGCCCTGTTGCCGATCATCCGCGAGATGCGCAAGTTCGGCCACGCGTGGATGGTCCCCGAGCCCGCGAAGCGCCGTCGCACAGCCACGGCACGTCGTTAGTCGAACGCCGGTGGCCGGGCGGATCGCGATCGTCGGCGCCGGGCGTCTGGGTGAGTCGCTCCTCCGGGGGTTCCTGAGCTCCGGCTGGCGCTCGCCGGATGAGCTCACCGTCACGGTTCGCCGGCCTGAGCGGGCCGAGGAGCTCCGCGAGCGCTACGGCGTGCGCATCGGCTCCACCAACGTCGAGGCCGTGGCAGGCGCCTCGCTCGTCGTCGTCGCGGTGAAGCCGCAGGACATCTCGGCGGTGCTCGGCGAGATCGCGTCCGGTGTGACCTCGGATCAGGTGATCCTCTCGGTCGCGGCCGGCGTGACGACCACGTTCATCGAACGCCACCTCTCGCCCGAGGCGAAGGTCGTGCGCGCGATGCCGAACGCTCCGTCTCTCGTGCACGAGGGGATCGCGGGGATCGCCGCCGGCCGCTCCGCGGACGAGGCAGACCTGGCGCTCGCCGAGGAGGCGCTCGGCCATCTCGGCGCTGTGGTGAGGGTCTCCGAGGTCGACCTCGACGCTGTGACCGCGCTCTCCGGCTCCGGCCCGGCCTACTTCGCGCTCCTCGCCGAGGCGATGATCGAGGCGGGCCTGCTGCTCGGGCTCAGCCGCGACGTGTCGACGAAGCTCGTCGTGCAGACGATGTTCGGGAGCGCGCTGTTGCTCCGTGACGAGGGGATGCATCCGGTCGAGCTGCGGGAGGCGGTCACATCGCCGGGCGGCACGACGACGCGCGCGATCAGAGAGCTCGAGCGTTCGGGCGTGCGGGCGGCGTTCCTGAACGCGATCAGCGCGGCAACGGAGCGCTCGCGCGAGCTCGGCGCACGCGGCGACGAGTAGCCCACCGTGAATCTGATTCGGCGAAGCCGAATCAGATTCCGGGAAAGCTAGAAGTAGTCAAGGGTCGGAAAGCCGGTCGATCCCTCGATGCAGTCCCGCAGGTAGAGCGCGGCGCCGAGATCGCCGGTCCAGAGCGTGTGGCGGCCGCGACCGTGCTCGGCACGTGACTGCTCGACCTGCTCGGCGGCGTGCATCGCGAAGGCACGCGCGCGGTCGAGCCAGACCTCGTCGCCGGTGCGCTCGAGCAGCTTCAGGAATGCATAACCGTTGCCCGCGGTGCCGTGACAGAGGCCGGCGCCCTTTCTCAGCGGGCCTGCCCGCCACGTCAGCTCGCCGCCCTCGAGCAGCAGCTCCGTCAGCTGTTCGTCATCCGGCGCAAGACCGGCCAGCGACGCGACCATCCCCGGAGCGCCGTGGCACCACTGGGTGCGAATCGGCTGCTCGCGGCGTTGGAATGCCTCCGACACCGGGGGCCACTGGCAGAGCCCGTTGTCGCGTTCGGCGTAGCTCGCCACGGTCGCGATCGCCCGCCGCTCGAGCTCCGCGCGACGCTCGGTGCCGAGGAGATCTCCCTGGGCGAGTGCAAGCACGTTGCCGGCGAAGCCATGCGCCGGCCCGATGTACTCGACGGTGCTGCCGTAGAGATCCTGTGCCCAGAGTTCGCCGCGCCACTGCGCCCACAGCTCCTCCGCGGACTCGCGCCACGCCTGCTGCCAGTGCTCCGCTCCGGAGCGTACGGCCATCACCCGGGCCGCGATCATCGTTCCGGGAGAGCCCCACATGAGCTCGAGCGAAGAGTTCTCGGCGTTCGCCCGCACCGCCTCGAGCAGCTGTTCCTCCTGCCACGAAGCCGGGGCCAGTGTGTGCGCGACCAGCAAGATGCCGGCCGCGCCCATGAGGAGCGACGGCACCGGCCCGGAGACGAAGTCCTGATAGTCCGGCTGAGAGGAATAGCGCTCGACCAGCGCCAATGCGACCGGAGCCCAGTCACCGCGTAGGTCGACGAGCCCGGCGTGCTGGAGCTCGTGGAACGTCCAGACGACGCCCGAGGCGCCCAGGTAGAGCGAGGCGACTGGAGGGAGCGGTCCGTCGGCCTCGTCGATCGGGTGCGCGGCCCAGAGTGCGTGCTCGTCGAATGCGTCCTCGGCCTCTGCGACGACTGCGGCGATCGCCTCCCGTACGCGCCGATCGTCCCAGGGTCGGCCGGTCAGCGGTTCGTGGCTCGCAGGATCGAAGAGGTCGGGCAGATCGAGCTAGCCCTCGTCGAGTCGGGCGCGAATGGCGGCGCGAACACGGTCGGCGACGGCGGGCATCTCCTGCTCCATCTGTTTGAACTCGCGCTGGAACATGACGATCAGCTCCATCGGTTTCGTCGCGACGACGGTGGCGGTTCGCCGTTCGGTCTCGATCAGGCCGATCTCGCCGAAGAAGTCGCCCGGGCCGAGCTCGGCGATGCGCTCGCCGTCCTTGAGAACGTCGGCCGTGCCCTCCTCGATGACGAAGAACTCGTGTGCGAACTCGCCTTCCCGTGCGAGCTCGTGGCCTTCCTTGACCGAGATCTGGTCGGTCCACTGCGAGAGGCGCTCGAGCTCCTTCTTCGACAGGCTGGAGAAGAGCCGGACGGCCTTCAGTTGATCGAGTTTCATGGCGACGATGATGACAGCACGAAGCTGCTGAGACAAACGGCTTCGTCCGAATCTGATTCGTTCTTCGAATCAGATTCAGCGTATTAGCCGAACAACATCGCCTCCTCGAGCGCCTTGCGCAGCGCGAGCGCGCGGTTGACGGCGTTCACGACCGCGCGGAGCGACGCCGTCACGATGCTCGAGTGGACGCCGACGCCCCAGACGAGGTCATTGTCGATCTCGGCCTCGATGTAGGCGGCCGCGGTCGCGTCGGCAGCGGCCGACATGGCGTGCTCGTGGTAGTCGCGCAGGCGAATCGTGATCCCGAACTCACGCTCGAACGCATCGACGAGTGCGGCGATCGGCCCGTTTCCGGCTCCCGAGATCTGTCGCTGCTCGCCCTCGGCGACCAGCTCCGCGACGATCTGGTCCGTGTCGCTGCTCGAGTGTGTGTACGACCCGAGCTCATAGGGGGTGACGTGCGCGAGGTAATGGTCGTGGAACGCCGCGAGGAGCTCGTCGGCGGTCAGTTCGTCGCCGCGCGCGTCCGTGATCGCCTGCACCGCCTGGGCGAACTCGACCTGCAGGCCACGCGGCAGCTCGAGGCTGTGCTCGGCCTCCATCAGGTACGCGACCCCGCCCTTGCCCGACTGGGAGTTGACCCGGATGATCGCCTCGTAGTCGCGGCCGAGATCGGCCGGGTCGATCGGCAGGTAAGGGACGTCCCAGAGCTCCGAGCCTCCCCGCTGCTGGGCGTGCATTCCCTTCTTGATCGCGTCCTGATGCGACCCGGAGAAGGCGGTGTACACGAGCTCGCCGACCCAGGGATGGCGTGGGTGAATGGGCAGCTCGTTGCATTGCTCGACGACCGCCTTCGCCTCGTCGAGCTGCGACAGGTCGAGCTCCGGGTCGACGCCCTGGGTCAACAGGTTCAGAGCGATGGTGATCAGGTCCACGTTGCCCGTCCGCTCGCCGTTTCCGAACAACGTTCCCTCGACGCGGTCCGCTCCCGCCATCAGGCCGAGCTCGGCGGTCGCAACGGCCGTTCCTCGATCGTTGTGTGGATGAACACTCAGGACGATGCTCTCGCGGCTCGAGACGTGTCGCTGGAACCACTCGATGCGGTCCGCGTAGACGTTCGGGGGGAACGCCTCGACGGTGGTCGGCAGGTTGACGATCATCTGCTCGCCGGGCGTCGGCTGCCAGGCGGCCATGACCGCTTCGCAGATCTCGAGCGCGAATTCCAGCTCGGTGCCGTGGAAGCTCTCGGGCGAGTACTCGAAGATGACTTTCGACGCGCTCTGCTCCGCGAGCTCCTTGCAGAGCTCCGTCGCACGTACGGCCAGAGCCACGATCCCGGCCTCGTCGAGCCGGAAGACGACCCGCCGCTGGACGGTCGACGTCGAGTTGTAGAGATGGACGATCGCCCGCGGGGCGTCCTCGATCGCTTCGAACGTGCGCTCGATCAGCTCGGGTCTCGCCTGCGTCAGCACGGCGATCGTGGTGTCTGCGGGGATCAGGTCGTCGTCGATCAGCCTGCGGACGAACTCGAAGTCCGTCTTCGAGGCGGACGGAAACCCGACCTCGATCTCCTTGACCCCGATCTGGACGAGCAGGTCGAACATCCGTTGCTTGCGCGCGGAGTCCATCGGCTTCACGAGCGCCTGGTTTCCGTCGCGAAGATCCGTCGAGCACCAGATCGGGGCCTGGTCGACGACGCGGTCGGGCCACGTGCGATCGGAGAGCGCGACGGTCGTATATGGGCGGTACTTCCAGTAGGGCATCGGCATGGCTACAGCTCCTCCAGTGGGCGGACTTCTCCCGGCGGTGCGAGAGACGCAAGACGGGTATGTCGCGTGGTCGCCTCCCCTAGCGGGGAAGGAGGAGGGCAAGCGCGCGCAGGCCCACAGTGGCGAAATCACTGCCGGCCGCGTCGAAGTGTGTGTGCTGCCCCATCATCGCTTTCAAAAGCATAGTGACCTGCTCCCGGTTTGGCAACGAAGCCGGTCGCTATACCTTCTGTAGCTTGACAAGGTGAGTGCCCGTGGGCACACTCAGAAGGCGATGACCGGTTCAGCAACCCGCGTACTCGAGCTCCGGACGCCCCTTACGGCGCAGTTGCTCGTGCTCGGGCTCGTCATTCTCACGGTCATCGTCATTCTCCCCCGCTAGGGGGAGAATTCGCTCACGCGGCCGGTAGACGCCGCATACGCCGACTTCACTGAAGGAGAAGTGCGCCCGCAGGATGGGCCGGACGAAGGAGCGAACAACTAGATGTGCAGGATTCACACAATCCACGAGGTGCTTGCATGAAGACCATTGCCTGTCTCGCCGGAGACGGGGTCGGGCCTGAGCTGATGGCTGCGGCGACGCGTGCCCTCGACCGGGTCGCGGAGCTCCACTCGCTGCAGCTCGACGACAAGCACCTCCCGTTCGGGGCCGAGGCGGTCACGCGGACGGGGCATCCGCTGCCGCCCGAGACGCGCGCCGGCTACCGCCACGTCGACGCGATCCTCGTCGCGTCACCCGGCAATCCGGCCCTCGAGGGGGTCAAGGCCGATCTCGAGCTCGCGTGGCGCGTCGCCCGCGTCCAGCTGGACGGCGGTGGCGATCTCGTGATCACGGGCCCGGTCGGAGACTGGGGGAACAGGATTGCGCTTGCCCGCGCATTCTCGAGCACGGCCGCCAGGCGCGGCCGGGTGCTCTGCGTCGGCGAGTCGGCCGATTGGCGCGCGTCCGTCCAGGCGGAACGCGCGCGTTGGAGTGGGCTCGAGGTCGAGGAGGCATCGCTCGCACAAGCTCTGGTCCGGCTGCGCGAGCAGCCCGAGTCGCTCGACGTGGTCGTGACCGAGTCGCACCTCGTCGACGCGATCGTCGACACGGCCGCTCATTTCGCCGGCTCGCACGCTTCGGTTGCCCAGGCCTGGCTCCCGAACGAAGGGCCGGGCGTCTTCTTCCCCGGCGCGAGTGAGCCGGACGACGTCGCGGGGTTCGGTGTCGTCGACCCGCGTGGAATGCTGCTCGCAGCGTCGTTGATGTTGGCCGAGGGGCTCAAGCGCCGGTCGGCCTCGCGGACGCTGGAGCGGGCTGTCGAGGCCGCGGAGCGCCGCGACGCACCGGTCGGCGAGGACACACGATCGTTCACCGACGCCGTGATCGACCTGCTGCCCCAGTCGAGGGTCGACCTGGAGCACTTCGACGAGGTCTGGGCGTGAGCCGCGGGGCAAGGATGTTCGGTTCCGACGCGATCCTGCGCGCGCTCGAGCTGGAGGGCGTGGACGTCGCGTTCGGGATCCCCGGGGGCGCGATCCTGCCGACGTACGACGCGATCGCGCGTGGCACGACCGTCCGCCACGTGCTCGCCCGCCACGAACAGGGAGCCGGCCACATGGCGGAGGGCTACGCGCGTGCCTCGGGGAAGGTCGGCGTTGCGATCGCGACCTCCGGGCCGGGAGCGACGAACCTCGTGACGCCGATCGCCGATGCGTGGATGGACTCGACACCGCTCGTCTGCATCACGGGGCAGGTGCGCGCGTCCCTGATCGGGACGGACGCGTTCCAGGAGATCGACGCGACCGGCATCACGATGCCGATCGTCAAGCATTCGTGGCTCGTCCAGGACGTCCAGGAACTGCCGGGCGTGCTCAAGGCCGCGTTCCACGTCGCGCGGACCGGCCGCCAAGGCCCGGTCCTCGTCGACGTCGCCAAGGACGTGCAGGAGGCCGAGTTCGAGTTCGCGTATCCGGACGACGTCGACCTCCCGGGCTGGAAGCCGCCCCAGAAGGTGCACCCGAGGCAGATCCGCGAGGCGGCGCGTGCGATCGCCGAGTCGCAGCGCCCGATCATCTATGCCGGTGGCGGAGTCCTCAACGCCGATGCCTGCGCGGAGCTGCGCAACCTTGTGGACTCCGCGCAGTTGCCTGCCGTTGTGACGTTGATGGGCAAGGGCTGCCTGCCCGACTCGCACCCGCTCAACTACGGGGCGCCGGGGATGCACGGCTCGAAGTACGCGAACTGGGCCTTGAACAAGGCCGACCTCGTGATTGCCGTGGGCTCACGGTTCGACGACCGCGTCACCGGCAAGGTGTCGGCGTTCGCGCCGGGCGCGAAGGTGATCCACTTCGACATCGACGCCGCCGAGGTCGGGAAGATCCGCCACGCGGAGATTCCGGTCGTCGGACCGCTCAAGCTGGCGCTCGCGCAGCTGGCCGACGAGCTGCGCGCTCTCGCCGAAGGTCGGTCGCACCCGGCAGGAGCCCTGGCTGCGTCAACTCGAGGACTGGCGGGCCCAGTTCCCGTTCCGCTACGCGAAGGCGGACGGACAGCTGAAGCCGCAGACGGCGATCGAGGCTCTGCGTGACGTCGCGGGCGACCGCGACGACGTCATCTGGACGACGGGGGTCGGGCAGCATCAGATGTGGGCGATGCAATACCTCGTGTGCGACCAGCCTCGGTCGTTCATCACCTCGGGGGGCCTTGGGACCATGGGCTACGGCCTGCCTGCCGCGATCGGAGCAAAGGCCGCGAGGCCCGATGCCACGGTCGTCTGCATCGACGGTGACGGGTGCTTCCAGATGACCTGTCAGGAGCTCGCGACCGCGGCACTCGAGCGGTTGCCCGTCGTTGCGGTCGTGATCAACAACGGCTGGCTCGGGATGGTGCGACAGTGGCAGGAGATGTTCTACGACGAGCGCTTCGCCCAGACCCATCTCACGCACGCGGTGCCCGACTACGCGCAGCTCGCGGAGGCGTTCGGCTGCGCCGGCTTCACGGTCGAGAGCGAGGACCAGCTCGAGGACGCCCTGCGGGCCGCGTTCACCGCCGGCCGGAGCGCCGTCGTCGACGTTCGCTGCGATCCGGAGGAGAAGGTCTTCCCGATGGTGCCCGCCGGCGCGGCGGCCGTCGATGTGATGGAGGCCCCCGACGAACAGGTGATCAGCACATGAGCGCCCACACGATTAGCGTGCGGCTGGAGAACAAGCCGGGTGCGCTGGCGCGTGTCTCGCAGCTCTTCTCGCGGCGCGGCTACAACATCCAGAGCCTGGCCGTCGGCCCGACGGAACGCTCCGACATCTCGCGGCTCACCCTGCGCGTCGACTGCAGCGAGCACTCGCTCGAGCAGATCGAGAAGCAGATGCACAAGCTCGTCAACGTGCTGCGTGTGACGGAGCTTCGGCCCGACGAGGCCGTCGAGCGTGAGCTTGCGCTGTTCACCGTCAGCGTCTCCACCGACAAGCGGGCGGAGCTCGTCGCCCTCAGCCAGGTCGCCGGCGCGCGCGTGGCCGATGTCGGCCGCGACGCGATCACGTTCGAGTTCGTCGGGCGCCCCGACGAGGTCGAGGCCTTCGAAGAGCTCGTCCGTCCCTATGGCGTGCGCGAGCTTGTGCGCACCGGCAGGGTCGGGCTTCGCCGTCCGAGCGCGGGCGGTCGTACTGCAACTTCCTCCGTCCAAGTCTGAAAGGAACCAACGTGGCAGAGATCTACAAGAGTGGGAATGTCGCGCTTCTGAACGGCAAGGTCGCCGTCCTCGGGTACGGCAGCCAGGGGCATGCGCACGCGCTCAACCTGCACGACTCGGGCGTCGAGGTCGAGGTCGGCCTTCGTCCCGGCAGCGCGTCGGCTGCCGCAGCCGAGGAGGCCGGGCTGACGCGTCCGCTCCGTCGCCGACGCCGTGCGCGGCGCCCAGCTCGTCGCGTTCCTCGTGCCCGACGGGGCGCAGCCTGCTCTGTACGAGGACGAGGTCGCGCCGAACCTCGAGCCCGGTGCCGCTCTGCTGTTCGCCCACGGCTTCAACGTCCACTACGGCCGCATCACGCCGCCCGAGGGGCACGACGTGATCATGGTCGCGCCGAAGGGCCCGGGGCACGTGGTTCGCCGCCTCTACACCGAGGGCTACGGCACGCCGGCGGTCGTCGCAGTCGCTCAGGACGCGAGCGGCGAGGCGCGGGAGCTCGCGTTCGCCTACGGGGCCGCGCTCGGCGCCGCACGCGCCGGGATGGTCGTGACGTCGTTCGCCGAGGAGACGGAGACCGACCTGTTCGGTGAACAGACCGTGCTCTGCGGCGGTGTCACCCAGCTGATCCAGCTCGGCTTCGAGACGCTCGTCGAGGCCGGCTACCAGCCGGAGGTCGCCTACTACGAGTGCCTGCACGAGTTGAAGCTGATCACCGATCTGATCTGGGAGGGCGGGATCGAGCGAATGCACTACTCGATCTCCGACACGGCGGAATACGGCTCGCATGCGGTCGGGCCGAAGGTCGTCGACGAGCATGTGCGCGAGAACATGCGCGCCGTCCTCGCCGCGATCCGCGACGGATCGTTCGCGCGCGACTGGATTGCCGAGATGGATCGCGGGCAGCCGTCGCTCGACGTCTACCGCGCGAAGCTCGCCGAGACACAGATCGAGCAGGTCGGCGCACGCCTGCGCGCGTTGAACGTGAAGGAGGAGACTGCTGGCGTCGGTTGACGTACCGGTCGCCCTCCTGGGCTACGGCACCGTCGGCTCAGCGGTCAACCGTCTCCTCACCGAATCTGCAGATGACATCGAGCGCGCGACCGGCCATCGCCTGCGGGTCGTGAAGGCGCTCGTGCAGGACGTCGCGAAGCAGCGCAATTACCCGCCTGCCGGCGGGGTGCTCACGACGAGCTTTGCCGAGATTCTCGACGATCCCAGCATCGCTGTCGTGGCGGAGGTGATGGGCGGGGTCGAGCCGGCGGGCGGCTACGTCCTGGAGCTCCTGAGGCGCGGCAAGAGTGTCGTGACCGCGAACAAACAGCTCGTCGCGCGCCAGGGCGCGGAGCTCTTCGCGACGGCGTCAGAGGCCGGCGTCCAGCTGCGCTTCGAGGCGAGCGTGTGCGCCGCTATTCCCGTGATCAAGGTATTGCGCGAGTCGCTCGTCGTCACCAACGTCCATCGGGTGCTCGGCATCGTCAACGGCACGACCAACTTCGTGCTCACCGAGATGGAAGGCGGCAAGAGCTACGACGAGGCGCTCGCCGACGCGCAGCAGCGCGGCTTTGCGGAAGCCGATCCCACCGACGACGTCTCCGGCGCAGACGCCGCGGCGAAGATGGCGATTCTCGCAACGGTCGCCTTCAACTCGCACGTGGTGCTCGCCGATGTCGCGTACTCGGGGATCACGAAGATCGATGCGCTCGACGTCGTAGCAGCGCGCCAGCTGGACATGGTGATTCGCCTGGTCGGGGCCGCGCGGCTCGTCGACGGCCAGGTCGACGTCTCCGTGCAGCCTGCCTTCGTCGACAAGCAGCATCCGCTGGCGAAGGTCGACGGCGCTTTCAACGCCGTGATGCTGCAGGGCGACGCGATCAGGGAGATCACGCTCGAAGGGCCCGGAGCGGGCGGCGTCGAGACGGCGTCCGCCGTGATCGCCGACATCACGAGCGTGCTCGGGACGATGGGAACCGGTTTCCTGCAGAACGACGCCGCGTGGCGCCAGCTGCCGATGCTGCCCGACGGCGACAGCTCCTCACCGTTCTATTTCCGGCTCCACGTCGAGGATCGCCCGGGCGCGCTCGCCCGGGTGGCGGAGGAGCTCGCCGAACGTGAGATCTCGATCGCGCGCCTCCTCCAGCATCAGAACGGAGACGGCGCTGCCCTCCATGTGGTCACGCACGAGGCCAGGGTAGGCGCGTTGCGCGCAGCCCTCGAGGCCGTCGGCGAGCTCGACGACGTGCACGGCTGTTCGACCCCGCGCCCGGTCATCTCGGACCGCGGCGTGGCGGAGCTCGGATGGGCGTGAACGCCGCTTCCGCGCTGTCTCTGGGTGAGGGATCGACCCCACTCGTCCCGGCGCGCCGCCTGCAGGAGCGGTTCGGCCTCGAGCTGCACCTCAAATGCGACGGCCTCAACCCGACCGGAAGCTTCAAGGACCGCGGCATGGTCGTCGCGGTGGAGCGAGCTGCTCGGTCGGGTGCCCGCGCGGTCGTCTGCGCGTCGACGGGCAACACCGCCGCGTCGGCAGCCGCCTACGCGGCCCGTGCGGGCCTGGAGGCGATCGTACTGACGCCGGCCGGGGCCACCGCAACGGCCAAGCGCGCACAGTCGCGGGCAGCCGGGGCGCGCCTGCTCGAGGTGAAAGGAAGTTTCGACGACGCCCTGCGCCTGTGCCGCGAGCTCGGGCAGCGTGAAGGATTCGTGCTCGTCAACTCGCTCAACCCGGACCGCATCGAGGGACAGAAGACCGTCGTGGCGGAGATTCTGGAGCAGCTCGGATCCGCGCCCGACCTGATTTCCCTGCCGTTCGGCGGCGGCGGCAACGTCTCCGCCGTGGCAGCCGGCCTCACCGATGCCGGCGCCTCGACGAGGATCGTCGTCGGACAGGCGGCCGAGCGGGCGACGACCTGGGCCTCCGCGATCAGGATCGGCGAGCCCGCGCATGCGGCGCATGTGGCCGAGCTCGTAGGCGAGGGCCGGGTCGAGGTCGTCACGCTGGGCGAAGAAGAGCTGCGCGGTGCCTGGCAGCTGCTCTCGCACGAGGAGGGCGTTTTCTGTGAGCCCGCGTCGGCTGCCGGGGTTGCCGCGCTCGAGCACCTGTCCGATCTCGAGGGCGCGACTGCCGTCTGCATCGTCACGGGCCACGGGCTGAAGGACGCGGGCGCTGTCGACGACGGGGAGTCTCAGACGGTCGAGGCGACGCTCGAGGCAGTGCTCGAGGCGATCGGATGATCCGCGCCTTCGCACCGGCCTCGACGGCGAACCTCGGGCCGGGCTTCGACTCGGCCGGGGCGGCGCTCGAGCTCTGGAACGAGCTGGAGGTCGAGGACGCCGACGAGCTCCAGGTCGAGATCAGGGGCGAAGGCGCCGACGAGCTGCCGCACGACGCGTCGCATCTCGCGCTCAGAGTGTTCTCGCTCTTCGCCCCCGTGGCGGGCCGCCGCTTCCGGTTCTTGAACCGCGTCCCGCTCGAGCGCGGGCTCGGCTCCAGCGCCGCGACACTCGGTCTCGGGCTCGTCGCCGGCGCGGCTGCGGCAGGAGTGGAAGCGGATCCGGCCGCGGCTCCTCGTCGAGGGCGCCCGCTTCGAAGGCCACATCGACAACCTCGCCGCCGTTCTCTTCGGCGGCGTCTGTGTCTCCTGGACGCACGACGCCGGCCGCCCACAGGCTGCGCGGATCGCCGACGACCTGCCGCTCGCGCCGGTGCTGGTCGTTCCCGCGGCGCGCATGAACACTGCCCGGTCTCGCAGCGACCTCCCGTTCACGGTGAGTCATCACGATGCGGCGGTGACCGTCGCCTCGGCGACGATGCTCGGTGCGGCAATCGCCGGCGGCAACGCCACCTTGCTTCGCGACGCGTTCCACGACCGGCTGCACGAGCAGTACCGCAGCTCCCAGGCTCCGCTCCTCGAGGCGCTCCGCGAGGACCTGCCGGACGGTGCGAGCGGCGTCACTCTGTCCGGTTCCGGGCCTTCGGTCGTCGTGTGGGCCGAGCCCGACCGCGTCGGCGAGGTGGTTGCCTCGCTCGAGCAGTCCGTTCCCTCGTCCGCGACGGTGCTTCCCTTGCGGGTGGCCCAGGCAGGAGCTCACGTTCAATGACCACGCCCTATGGCAAGACGCACTCCGCCAAACGCCACAGTGCAGCGCTCACCGACGGCGTCGACCGCGCGCCGGCGCGGGCGATGCTCAAGGGTGTCGGCTTCACCGACGCAGACCTGGCGAAGCCGCTGATCGGCGTCGCGACCACCTGGATCGAGACGATGCCGTGCAATCTGAATCACAGACGGCTCGCGGGGTACGTGAAGCAAGGCATTCGCCGTGCGGGCGGCACGCCGATCGAGTTCAACACGATCGCGGTCTCCGACGGCGTCTCGATGGGAACCGTCGGCATGCGCGCCTCGCTCGTCTCGCGCGAGGTGATCGCCGACTCGATCGAGCTCGTCGCACGCGGTCATCTTTTCGACGGCCTCGTCTGCATCGTCGGCTGCGACAAGACGATTCCCGCCGGTGTGATGGCGCTCGCGCGGCTCGACCTGCCCGGGCTGGTGCTGTACAGCGGCTCGATCGAGGCGGGCCGGTATCGCGGTGCCGACGTCACCATCCAGGACGTTTTCGAGGCGGTCGGCGCACATGCGGCCGGGACGATCTCCGACCGTGAGGTGCACGCCCTCGAGAGCGTCGCCTGCCCGGGCGCGGGGGCATGCGGAGGGCACTTCACCGCGAACACCATGGCGACGGCGCTCGACTTCCTCGGCGTGAGCGCGCCCGGGCTGAACGAGATCCCGGCCAACCATCCGGGCAAGCCGCAGGCGGCTGTCGCCGCGGGCGAGCTCGCGATGCGTCTCGTCGAGGCGGACACGCGGCCGTCGCAGGTGCTGACGCGAGAGGCGTTCGAGAACGCGATCGCTGCGATCGCCGCCACGGGCGGCTCGACCAACGGGGTCCTGCATCTGCTGGCGATCGCCGCCGAGGCGGGTATCCCGCTCGAGATCGATGACTTCGACACGATCTCGGCACGCACGCCGATCGTCGCGGACATCAAGCCCGGTGGCCGTTATGTCGCCACCGATCTCTTCAAGGCCGGCGGCGTCGCGCTCGTCGCCCGCGAGCTGGTGCGCGCCGGCGTCGTCAACGAGGACGCAGTCGCGGTCGACGGACGATCGTTGCGCCAGGTCGCCGACGGCGTGCACGAACGGCCGGGGCAGGACGTGGTCGTCTCGTGGGATGCGCCGTTGAAGCCCACAGGTGGGCTCGCGATTCTGCGAGGCAATCTTGCGCCGGACGGATGCGTCGTGAAGCTGGCCGGTCACGAGCGGCTGCTCCATCGCGGGCCGGCACGAGTCTTCGATTCGGAAGAGGCGTGCTTCGCGGCCGTCAAGGCCCGGACGATCGAGCCTGGCGACGTGGTCGTCATTCGCTACGAAGGCCCTGCGGGCGGGCCCGGGATGCGGGAGATGCTGCACGTCACGGCATCCCTGGTCGGCGAGGGTCTCGGTGACGAGGTCGCGCTGATCACCGACGGCCGCTTCTCGGGCGCCACGCACGGGCTGATGGTCGGCCACATCGCGCCGGAGGCGTTCCGCGGCGGGCCGATCGCGCACATCCGTGACGGGGACACTGTCGTGATCGACGTCGAGGCGCGCGAGCTGAACGTCGAGCTCGCCGAGGACGAGCTCTCGCGTCGCGCGTCCGAATGGTCACAGCCCGAGCCCCGCTATGCGAGCGGTGTGTTTGCAAAATACGCAGCGACCGTCGGCTCGGCGTCGCAGGGAGCCCGCACGGAATGATCCCGAGCCGTAGGCTTGACGGAGGCTCGCCGGGAGCGGAGGTACCGGCTTTGCCGGTGCCGGAGCGGGACTCGAGCCGTAGGCTTGACGGAGGCGCGCCGGGAGCGCAGGTGCCGGCTTTGCCGGTGCCGGAGCGGGACTCGAGCCGTAGGCTTGACGGAGGCTCGCCGGGAGCGCAGGTACCGGCTTTGCCGGTGCCGGAGCGGGACTCAGCGTTCCAGGAGCTTCTTGACGGCGCGGGTCGCCTGGCCGATCCGCTGTTCGTTCTCGACGAGCGCGAAGCGGACGTGCCCGTCTCCTCCGTCGCCGAAGCCGATCCCGGGGCTGACCGCGACGTTCGCCTCGCGCGCGAGCAGCAGGGCGAAGTCCAGCGAACCGAGCGACCGGAAGCGATCGGGGATCTCCGCCCAGACGAACATCGTCCCGAGCGGCGGCTCGACGTGCCAGCCGGCACGGTCGAGCCCGCGGCAGAGGGCGTCCCGCCGGAGCCGGTAGATCTCGCACACCTCGGCGGGATAGTCACGCGCCTCGCGCAAGGTGACGGTCGCAGCGATCTGGATCGGCTGGAAGGTCCCGTAGTCGAGGTAGGACTTCAGCTTCGTCAGGGCCGCGACGACGTCCGGGCGGCCGACCATGAACCCCACGCGCCAGCCGGCCATCGAGAACGACTTCGTCAGGCTGTAGAGCTCGACGGCGCACTCGGCGGCACCCTGTGCGGCGAGCACCGAGGGCGGCCGGTGGCCGTCGAAGGCGACGTCGGCGTACGCGAAGTCGTGCACGAGCAGAAACTCGCGTTCGCGGGCCAGATCGACCAGGTACTGCATGTCCTCGGGCGACGCGACGGCGGTCGTCGGGTTGTGCGGAAACGACACGATCACGACCTTCGGATCGCAGGCACGAACCGCCTCGGCGATCGCCTCGACGCCGCCCGTGGCGGGCGGGGTGACGACGCGGGCACCTGCGAGGGCAGGCGCAACGCGGTGAATCGGATACGCGGGCGTGGGAACGACGACCGTGTCGCCGCCTTCGACCAGCACCCACATCAGGTGAGCGAGGCCCTCCTTTGCGCCGATCGTGCTCGAGATCTGGGTCTCGGGGTCGAGCTCGACGCCGAACGCGCGGAGATAGAGCTCGGCGACGGCGTGCCGCAGCTGCGTGATGCCCCTGCTCGCCGAGTAGCGGTGATTCGTGGGCTTGGCGGCGGCCTCCTGCAGTTTCGCCACGGCTATTTCGGGCGAAGGGATATCCGGGTTGCCGAAGCCGAGGTCGATCACGTCGCGCCCATCACGGCGCAGTTCACGCTTCAGCTGGTCGACCGTCGCGAAGACGTACGGCGGCAGGTCTTCGATTCGGCAAAACTTCATTTCCAAAAGTAGTGTAAGGAGAGCAATGGCTGTTGACACGCTCAGATGCCGGATCTGCGAGTCCGACTATCCGGCCGTCGCGAGCGGCGTTTGCCTGCGCTGCTTCGGCCCGTTGGAGCCAGTCTACGACTGGGCCCAGGTGGCTCGCGAGGTGACCCGCGAGTCGATCGGGCAAGGCCCACGGTCGCTCTGGCGCTACGCGCCGCTCCTGCCGATTGCGGCGCCGCCGGACGCGGCCGCCGGGCCGGGGTGGACGCCGCTCCTGCCCGCTCCTCGAATCGCCCAGGCGGTCGGGGTGCGCGAGGTGCTCCTGAAGCTCGATCACACCAACCCGACGCACTCCTTCAAGGACCGGGTGGTCGCCGTCGCCGCTGCCAAAGCAGCCGAGCTCGGCACCGACACGCTGGCCTGCGCGTCGACCGGCAACCTGGGGAACGCCGTCGCGGCCCGTGCGGCGGCGAGCGGGATGCGCTCGGTCGTGCTGTACCCGCGGACCGTGGAGCCGGAGAAGCTTCTTGCGACCGCGGTCTACGGCGGCGAGATGTTCGCGGTGAACGGAAGTTACGACGATTGCTCGCGCCTCGTCGTCGAACTGGCGGGCGAGCTCGACTGGGCGTTCGTCAACGTGAACCTGCGCGCCTATTACGCCGAAGGGTCGAAGACGCTTGCGTTCGAGATCGCCGAGCAGTTGGGCTGGGAACTGCCGGACGCCGTGGTCTCGCCGATCGCTTCCGGGTCGCTCCTCACGAAGCTCTGGCAGGGGTTCGAGCAGTTTCGCCGGCTCGGTCTCGTTGACGGGGACAGCCCGCGTATCTTCGGCGGGCAGGCAGAGGGCTGCGCGCCCGTCGCCCACGCGTTCGCCGACGACCGCCCCGTCTCCCCGATTCGCCCGAACACGATCGCGCATTCACTCGCGATCGGCGCTCCCGCGGACGGCGATCTCGCCATCGCGACCGCGCGGGCCTCGGGCGGTGGGATCTACGCGGTCCCCGAGGACGAGATCGGGGCGAACGTCTCGATGCTCGCCGCGCTGTCGGGCGTCTTCGGTGAGACGGCCGCCGGCGTCACCCTCGGTGCCCTGCGAGCAGCGACCGCGGCAGGGACGCTCGGAGCCGATGACCGGGTGGTCGTGCTCGTGACCGGCACCGGGCTGAAGACGCCCCAGATCGTCGAGACGCGGGCAGGCGTCGACGTCGAGGCCGACGTCGACGAACTGCTCGAGCACATCGGAGTGATGGCATGACTGCGGTCGGCGACCCGGTTGTCGCAGCCCTCCGTGCGGAGATCACGGCGCTCGACGTGCGGCTCCTCGAGACGATCAACCAGCGGCTCGAGACGGTCGAGAAGCTCCGCCTCTACAAGCAGGAGCACGATCTGCCGTTCGTCGATCCGGACCGCGAGGCGGCACTCATCCGGGAGTTGAAGAGCGCCAACGGCGGACCGCTCTCCGAGGAGGGCCTCGACGAGCTGATCACCTTCGTCCTCGACCTCGTCAAGCGGGAGCTCGCCCATGAGTGACGTGATCGCGGCGCTCCCGGGCGACGGGATCGGCCCCGAGGTGCTCGACCAGGCGCTGCGGGTGCTGGAGCAGCTGCCGTTCGAGCTCGAGGTCGTGCGTCTGCCCTTTGGCGGCGCGGCGATCGACGCGACCGGCGAGCCGCTGCCCGAGACGACGCTGGAGGCGTGCCGCGCCTCGCGCGCCGTGTTGCTGGGCGCGGTGGGCGGTCCGCGCTGGGACGGCGGCCCGGTGCGGCCCGAGCAGGGCCTGCTCGGGCTGCGGAAAGCGCTCGACGTCTACGCGAACCTGCGCCCGGCGACCCAGGACGGGGTCGATCTCCTGATCGTGCGCGAGCTGGTGGGTGGGCTGTACTTCGGCGCCCGCGGCGTGCGCGCCGACGGCACGGTCTTCGACACGTGCGAGTACCACCCGGATCAGGTCGCGCGCATCGTGCGCCGCGGCTTCGACCTGGCGCGGAGCCGCCGCAACTCGCTCGTGTCGGTCGACAAGGCGAACGTGCTCGACACCTCCCGCATGTGGCGGCGTGTCGTCGAGGAGATCGCTCCCGACTATCCCGACGTCGAGATTCGCCACGCTCTCGTCGACAGCTTCGCGATGGAGCTCGTCAATGCACCGGAGACGATCGACGTCGTGGTGACGGAGAACATGTTCGGCGACATCCTCTCGGACGTCGCGGCCGCGGTCACCGGCGGGCTCGGGCTGGCCGCGTCGGCGAGCCTCGGCGACGGTGGGCCCGGGATCTTCGAGCCGGTGCACGGCTCTGCTCCCGATCTCGCGGGAACCGGAGCCGCGAATCCCGCTGCGATGCTCAGGTCGCTCGCGCTGCTGCTCGAGCATGCGCTGCAGCGGGGCGATCTCGCCGCCGCGCTCGTGGAGTCCGTCGACGCGGCACTCGTCTCGACGCCCACGCCCGACCTCGGCGGGGACGCCACGACCGCTGCCTTCGGTGACGCGGTGCTCGCATCGCTCCTGGAGCTCGCTCCGCGGTGAGCATCAGCGTCGGATACCCAGGCCCGCCCGGAAGCCATAGCAATGCGGCTGCCTCCGTGCTCGTGCCCGACGCGGTGCGCTCGGTCGACCTGCCCAGCTTCGTGGCGGTGGTGGATGCCGCCGCAGCGGCCGAGGTGACGCTCGGCGTGCTGCCGATCGAGAGCTCGCTCGTCGGCCCGATCGCGGAGACCCACGATCTGCTCTTCCGCGCGCCGCTCTCGATCGTGCGTGAGGCAACCTTGCCGATCAGGCACTGCATCGTCGGACTTGCGGGTGCGAGCTTCGACGATGCGCGGACCGTGCTCTCGCATCCGGCCGCGTTCGACCAGTGCCGGGTCCTGCTCGGCGCGCGCGACGTTCGGCGTGTCCCGTCTGCGACGACTGCCGACGCGGCCCGCGAGGTCGCCGATGCCGGCGATCCCCGGCAGGTGGCGATCGCGAGCGCCGAGGCCGCGGCGGCCTACGGGCTCGAGGTGCTGGCGGACGATGTCGGTGACCGCCCCGGTGCCTTCACGCGCTTCGTGGCGCTCGCGCCGTACACCCAGGTCGGCGGGGGTGAGGGCTGGCGGACCGCGCTGTCGTTCGTCACCGACCATCAGCCTGGAGCGCTCTTCCGGGCGCTCGGGCCGCTGGCGCAGAACAACGTCAACCTCGTGCAGCTCGTCTCGCGGCCGCTCCCGAACTCTCCGTGGCGCTACCGTTTCGACGTGGTGCTCGACGGCCATGTCTACGACGAGCATGTCGGCCCAGCGCTGACCGAGCTGCGCGGGCTGACCCGCGAGCTGCGCCTGTTCGGCTCCTACGCCGCGGAGCGCAGCCGGTGAGCACGCTCTTCCGAAAGATCTGGGACGCGCATCTCGTGTCGGAGGAGGCCGGGAAGCCATCGCTCCTCTACGTCGATCTCCATCTCGTGCACGAGGTGACGAGCCCGCAGGCCTTCGAGTCGCTGAGGCTGAACGGCCGCTCGGTCCGCCGGCCCGAGCTGACGGTCGCGACGATGGATCACAACGTCCCGACGCTGGACGGCCCGATCACCGACGAGCTAGCGCGCGCGCAGCTCGACGCGCTCGCTGCGAACTGCGCGGAGTTCGGCGTGCGGCTGTTCGCCACCGGCAGCGGCCGTGAGGGGATCGTGCACGTGATCGGGCCGGAGCTGGGGGTGACGCAGCCCGGCATGACGATCGTGTGCGGTGACAGTCACACGTCGACCCACGGAGCCTTCGGCGCCCTGGCGTTCGGGATCGGCACGTCGGAGGTCGAGCACGTTCTGGCCACGCAGACGCTGTCGCAGGCCCTGCCCCGCACCATGCGCATCACCTTCGTCGGCGAGCTGCCGTTCGGGTTGGCCGCGAAGGACATGGTTCTGGCCGCGATCGGCCAGATCGGCGTCGCCGGTGGCCAGGGCCACGTGATCGAGTACGCCGGCCCGGCGGTCGAGGCGCTCTCGATGGAGGGCCGCATGACGATCTGCAACATGTCGATCGAGGCGGGAGCGCGGGCCGGCATGATCGCGCCCGACGACGTCACCTTCGCGTACCTCGAGGGCCGACCCGGCGCCCCTGTCGGCGCCGCCTGGGAGCAGGCGGTCGAGGCGTGGCGTCGCCTGCGCACCGACGAGGGCGCGGCGTTCGACCGCGAGGTCGTCGTCGACGTCTCGAGTCTCAAGCCCCAGGTGACCTGGGGCACGAACCCCGGCATGGTGGCGGCGGTGGACGAGGTCGTTCCCGATCCGTCCGACTACGCCGATCCCGCGGAGCGCGAGGCGGTCGAGCGTGCGCTCGCCTACATGGACCTCGCACCGGGGACGCCGCTCGTCGACATCCGCATCGACAAGGTGTTCATCGGCTCGTGCACGAACGCGCGCATCGAGGATCTGCGCGTTGCAGCCAACGTCGTCTCCGGCAAGCGTGTGGCCGACCATGTCCACGCGATCGTCGTACCGGGCTCGGCGCAGGTGAAGCGCCAGGCCGAGGCGGAGGGCCTGCACGAGATCTTCGAGGCGGCCGGGTTCGAGTGGCGCAGCGCCGGCTGCTCGATGTGCCTCGGGATGAATCCCGACGTGCTCGGGCCGGGCGATCGGTGTGCCTCGACGTCGAACCGCAACTTCGAGGGGCGCCAGGGCGCTGGCTCGCGCACGCATCTGGTGAGCCCGGCGATGGCGGCCGCCGCTGCAGTGGCCGGTCACTTCGCCGACGCCCGGGAGCTGGGATGAACGAGCTGCGCAGCGTCACCGGGAAGGTCGCTGTGCTCGACCGTGCGGACGTCGACACCGACCAGATCATCCCGAAGCAGTTTCTGAAGCGGATCGAGCGCTCGGGGTACGGGCAGTTCCTCTTCTACGACTGGGTGCGCGACCCCGACTTCTTCCTGAACGATCCCGAGAACCGCGACGCGCCGATCCTCATCGCCGGCCGCAATTTCGGCTGCGGCTCATCGCGCGAGCATGCGGCCTGGGCGCTCGAGGATTTCGGCTTCCGGGTCGTGATCGCACCCTCGTTCGGCGACATCTTCCGGGCGAACGCGATCCTCAGCGGCCTCGCGCCGGTTCAACTCACGCCCGAGGAGATCGCTCGCCTCCGGGAGGCCTTGGCCGCCGGAAACGAGCTCACGGTCGACCTCGAGCGGCTGCGGATCACGCATCCGGACGGCCTCGCCGTGGAGTTCGAGCTCGACGCGCACGCCCAGGAAACGCTCGTCAACGGTCTCGACGACGTAGCGCGCACGCTGAGCCGCGTCGACGAGATCACCGCCTACGAGGCGACCCACGTCGCGCGCTTCGACGCGCGCGAGCTGGTTCTCTGAAGAGCTGTCTGACACCGCAGGTGCCAGACACCGGTTAGCGGCTCAGCCCGTGTTCCGGAGCGCAGCCGCGATGCCCGCGATCGAGCGCAGGAGCGGGAGCTGCGCCGTTTCGTCACCCGAGCGGTGACGGCGGAGCAGTTCGACCTGCATTGCGTTCATCGGGTCGACGTACGGGTTGCGCAGGTCGATCGACCGGCGCAGGATCGGCTGGCGCTCCAGCAGCGTGCCGACGCCCGCGGCGGCGAGAACGCCCGCCGTCGTGCGCTCGTGCTCGCGTTCGATCTCGTCGAAGAGGTCGCTGCCGCCCACCAGCGAGAGATAGCCCCGCGCGATCGGAAGGCTCGATTTTGCGAGCGTCATCTCGAGGTTGTCGACCACGGCACGGAAGAACGGCAGCCGCTCGTACAGCTCGCGCAATGCCTCGGCACCGACGGACTCGAACGCCGAGCCACAGCCGAACCACGCCGGCAGCAGCACGCGGTTCTGCGTCCACGAGAACACCCACGGGATCGCCCGCAGGGACGACAGATAGTCGGCATCGTTCGGACGGCGAGAAGGTCGCGACGCGATCTCCAGCATCGTGAGCTCGTCGACCGGTGTGAACGCGCGGAAGAACTCGACGAAGCGGTCGTTGTCCCAGACGAAGCTCCGGTACGCAGCGCGCGAACGTGCGGCCATGCTGTCGAGCAGTTCCCGCTCGTCGTCACGCGGCGGCTCGGGGAGGTGCTCGGGGAACGTCGCCAGGAGCGTTCCGGCGAGCGCCGCCTCGAGATTGCGGCGCGCGAGGCCTTCCAGCCCGTACTTGAACGACACCGTCTCGCCCTGCTCGGTCAGCTTCATGCGGCCGGGCGGCTCGCCTGCCGGCTGTGACGCGATCGCCGCGTGCGTGGGGCCCCCGCCGCGCCCGGCACTACCGCCCCGGCCGTGGAAGATCGTCAGGGCCACGCCGTGCCGGCGCGCCACGTCGGCCAGCTCCTCCTGGGCGCGGTAGATCGCCCACTGTGCCGCGAGATACCCGCCGTCCTTGCCCGAGTCCGAGTAGCCCACCATCACCTCGGACGTGGCGCAGCCGCCACGGAGCAGCTCGTCCAGGATGATCGGCGCCTCCTTCAGGTCGTCGAGCGTCTCGAAGAGCGGCACGATCGACAGGGGTGCGTCGGTCAGCGCGGCGGCGGCCGTCACGTCGGCCGAGCTCGACGTGCCGGAGACGATCAGCGTGTCGAGGGCCTCGTTGCCGTGGCGTGCACGCGCGGCAACGGCCGCCGCGACAGCCTCGCGGGCGCGCGGCTGGTCCAGGTCGCGTGCGTGCAGCCTGAGGTCGAGCTTCGCGATGTGGAAGCCGAAGAGCTCGACCATCCGCTCCAGCCGCGCGACGCGCCCCTCGCCGACCCGCCGTCCGCCGTTTGCAGTCAGGCTCTCGCGGATCGTGCGCAGGTCGTCGAGCAGGTCCGAAGGCCCGCGATAGGCGTCGTTGTCGAGCCGCCACCACATGAACGACAGCTTTCGGCGATACGGCTCGAGCTCGTTGCGGGAGCCGATCTCCGCGGCGTATTCGGGCAGCTCGGTCTCTTCACGCGAGAGCGACAGTTCGAGCTCCGGGGAGATGCGAACGAGCGACCGCGTCGATGCGATCTCGACCGCAAGCTCGCGCACCTCGTCGCGATAGCGGCGCAGAGCCACCTTGCGCGCCTCATCGAGGGCCTCGGCGATCGAGGCCGGGCCGGCGGCCGGGTTCCCGTCCATGTCACCGCCGATCCACGAGCCGAACGTCACCGGAGGCGGGGCCCCCGGCACACGCAGGCGCCACGCGTGCAGCAGATCGGTGGCGGCGGAGATCAGGCTGTGCTCGAAGAACCACAATCCGTTGCGGATCTCGTCGGTGATCCGCAGGCGGTCGTGCCTGACCTCGTCCGTCTGCCAGAGCAGAGTCACCTCCTCGGCGAGGCGCTCCTCGACCTGGGCGCGCTCGTCGGGTGCCAGGCGCGGATCGTCGAGGCGAACGAGCTGGTCGGCGATCCTGATGTGAGCGAGCAGGACGGTCCGCCTGGTCGCTTCGGTGGGGTGCGCGGTGAGCACGAGCCGAATCGACGTTGTCGCCGCGCGTTCGACGAGCTCCGCCGCGGGAACCGCTGCCAGCTGCTGGAAGGCATCCTCGAGCGACTCGCGGGCGACGACGCCGTCGTGCGCGTCCTCGCGCCGGCGTCGCAACCGGTGGTGCTGCTCGGCGAGGTTCGCCAGCTGGAAGTAGAGCCCGAACGCACGTAGCACCACCGCCTGCTCGTCGGCGGTCAGCGACGACGCGGTGCTCGCCGTCGAGCTGTCGGCGCGCGCGCTGCGCGCATCGCGCCTGATCGCCTCGACCAGCTCGAGCAGCCATTCACCCTCCTGCTCGACGAGCACGGTGCCGAGAATCGTTCCGAGCACGCGCACGTCGCGGCGAAGCGGGGCGGCGGGGTCGCCGCGTGGCCTGTCCGTCGTCACGCCGTGGATGCTACGAGCGAAGGCCGAGAGCGGAGAGGACGGCGTCTGCGTCGGGCGCGACCGTTGTGAGCCGCGCGACGTCGCTCTCCACCGGCTGTGGCCGGGCCCCGGTGACGACAAGAACAACGCGCGAGCCGGGCTCGATCGCGCCGCGAGCGACACTCTGCGCCAGCGCACCGAGCGCAGCCCCGCTCGCGCAGTCGGCTTCGATGCCGGTCGTCTCGACGAGGAGCGCCGTGTTCTCGACGATCACGTCCTCGTCGACGGCGACGATGTCGCCTCCGGTCGCGCGCGCGGCGCCGATCGCGAGGTCGCCGTGCGACGGATCGCCCACGGCGAGCGAAGCCACCCCGGTCGAGGCCTCCACGCGTGAAATGCCGCGGTCATCGGCGAACGCCGCGGCGATCGGGCTGGAGCCCCGCGCCTGCGCCGCGAACATCCTGGGCAGGGGCTCGGCGGCGAGGCCCGCCCGCACCAGCTCGGCGAACCCCTGCGCGAGCTTGGAGAAGAGCGTGCCGCTCGCGGCGGGGCAGACGACCGCATCCGGGAGCCGCCAGCCGAGCTGTTCCGCGATCTCGAACGAGATCGTCTTTGCGCCCTCGCTCGCGTAGGGGTGCAGGTTCCCACTGACGAAGCCCCAGGGGAAGAGGCCGCCCAGCTCGAGCTCGAGGCGGCGGCAGTCGTCGTAGGTGCCGGCGACCGCAAAGACGCGTGCGCCCGGGTGGCGCGCCGCGACTGCCGCGGCTTCTCCCCCGACGGGTGCAAGCACGATCGCCTCGAGCCCGGTCGCGCCGGCGGCCGCTGCGACCGCGTGGCCGAGGTTGCCCGTCGAGGAGCAGCAGAGCGTCGTCACGCCGTGGTCGAGCGCAGTGGCAGCGGCGATCGTTGCGATGCGGTCCTTGTAGGAATGGGTCGGGTTGTGACCTTCGAGCTTCAGGTGGAGATCGAGGCGGAGGAGCTCGGACAGCCGGTCGGCACGATGCAGCGGCGTCCAACCGGCGCCGTGCTCGACTCTCGCACCCGCCGGCAGCAGCGCGCTGAACCGCCAGAGCGACTCCGGGCCGGCAGCGATCGACCGGTGCGACACGTCGCGCGCGATGTGGTCCCAGTCATACGTGAGATCGGTGGGACCGTCGCAGCGGCGACAGGCATCAACAGGCTCGGGGAGCGAGACGGTCTCGCACACCCGGCAGCGCAGGCCGGCGGCACTCATCGGTGCAGGCTCCCCGTCCTTTGCTTGGAACCTAACCGGAAGGACGGGTGAGTCCGGCTAGGCCAATTGCGCGCACGCGATGACCGGAAGGAAAATCATCTTCTCGATCTTGCTGCGCATGGGTGAAAGTCTAGAGCAACGGCGGCCCGAGTTCAAATCATCCTTCAGTTTCTGTAGTATCGGCGTCAGCCGCTCCGGCCCTGACGCCGGTTCGGTGAGGCATCGAGGCCTCGGATGCACCGACCAGGTGCCTCCGGGGCCTCTTTTTTGTTCCCCTACGACCCGCCGGCGACAGCCGGGAGGAGCAAGATCTTCGAGGTGGAGGTGACCGAGGTGTCGAGACCGCTCAGCAGGCGCATGTCGTCACCGTCGACGAACACGTTCAGGAAGCTCGGGACTCCGTCTCCTTCGAGTACGCGCGCACGCAGAGCAGGGAACTGCACGACGAGTGTGTCCAGCGCCTCTCGCACGGTGCTCGCTTCGACGTCGACGAGGCGTTGCCCGCCGGCGTCCGGGCGCAGCACCGGCGGAATGCGGATCTCAGCCATTGCTTCAAAAGGTATAGCAAAGGAGGCTCATCGACATGACGCTCCAGGGTCTACGGGTTCTGATCGCCGAAGACGAGACGCTGATTCGCCTCGACCTGCGGCAGATGCTCGAAGAGCACGGCATCGACGTGTGTGGTGAGGCCCGCGACGGGCTGGAGGCCGTCGAACTGGCCCGTCAGACACAGCCCGACCTCGCCGTCTTCGACCTGAAGATGCCGAATCTCGACGGTGTCGAGGCGGCGCGGCGCGTCTACGCCGAGCGTCCGCTGCCGATCATCATGCTGACCGCGTATTCCGACCGCAAGACGGTCGAGCGGGCGGTCGATGCAGGCGTCTTCTCCTACCTCTCGAAGCCGTTCGGCCCGAACGACATAATCCCCGCGATCCGCGCGGCCGTGGCGCGCCACGCCGACCTGCTGACCGCGCGCCGTGAGGTGGGGAAGCGCGAGGAGCCGATCGAGGTCGACGTCACTTCGAGCACCGGCCACGTTTGGCCGCTGCGCGTCCAGCGGAAGCCCGACGGCTCGATCTCCGTCGATGTGCTGCCGGAGGGTTGACGCTCTGCGCTAGCTCGGCTGGGTGACCGTGCCGAGGCGGCGGCACCGGTCTGCGAGAGAACTGTTCTCCGCGGCGTGCTGCAGGCAGAACGTGACCGCGTCCGCACCGCAGAACCGCCAGGTTCCGCCGCCCATCACGCCGGCCTGGTCGAACGTGACGCAGTCGCTGCGTGGAGTGGACGCGCCACCGTGCGCGACGAAGCCGGCTCCGAAGGCGATGCCGGCGGCTCCCAGGCCTGCGAGCGCCGCGAGGAACCGGCGGTCGCGGCGTCCGATGCGCCGTGTGAAGCGTGCTGCCTCGGCCGGCACGGCTAGAACGCGACCGCCACGCCGCGCGGCAGCACGAGGACCGGGCACCGCGTCAGCTCGATGAGGTAGTCGGCGGCGGCGCTCAGCGTGACGCGTCCGTTCACCGTCCCTGGCTTCGACCCGACCACCATCAGGTCGGCATCCCCGGTCGCGCGCGGCGCGACCGTGCCGTGATGGCGCGCGGCGATCGTCTCGGCCGTCTCGAGCACGCAGGGATCGCCGTCCTCGGCCACCACGCCGACCGTGCCGACCGCATAGTCGGTGAGCGCGTGGAAGCCGGCCGGTGCGAGCGCGACTGCGATCGGGCCACCGTCGAGGAGCCGCCGCGCCGAGGCCTGCGGATCGACGTGACCCGGTGATGTGCGGTACTCCGAGCCAAACACGATCACGCCGGCATCGAGCTCGAGGGCGAGGTCGCGCAGGCCGTTCGGGGTCGAGGCGCTGAGGACGACGTGAGTCGTGGCGCCGAGATCGCCGAGTGCCTCGACGCCTGCATCGAGCAGTTCCTGTGCGTCGCGCTCGGCGAGCCGCTCCGCCGAGCGCTTGCCCTCCACTGCATGCCGTACATACGCAAGGGCAACGCTCGCTCCGGTTGCCGCGAGCACCTTTGCGAGCGCAAGGGCGTCGCGGTCGTTGTCGGTTCCGTCGTACGAAACGATGATCTTCGTGGTCACTGAGGTGTCCTCTCTGGGTTCCAGGAAGCGTCCCGGATCGCCGCGGGCTGCGATCCGGGACGCTGTGTCAGCGCGACGCTACGTCGACGTGACCGGCGCCGGGCCTCCACTGCCGGTCGCGGGTGTCGCAGGCTGGGGGACACCCGACGGGAACCCGAGCGACGGGATGTCGGACGGGTACACCTCGTGACCGTGGATCGCGATGTCGCCCATCTCCATCTCCTCCTCGCTCATCCGCAGCGGCACGAAGACGCCGACGAGCTTGAGCAGGATGAAGGTGCCTACGGCGGAGAAGACGATCACCCAGAGCGCGGTGAACGCCTGCCACTTGAGGAGATGCAGGCTGCCCGTCACCGAGAAGCCCGGGACGACCTCCATCGAGGAGTCGGCGAGGACGCCCACCAGCAGGCCGCCGATGACACCGGCGAACCCGTGGGTGTAGATGACGCCGAGCGTGTCGTCGACGTTCCGGAACGGGCGGAGCAGCGCCAGGTAGTTGTACGCCACGTACACGACCGACGAGGCGATCGCGCCGATCAGGATCGCGCCGTAGCCGTTCACGAAGCCCGCTGCCGGTGTGATCGCGACGAGGCCGACGATCATGCCGTTGACGCTGCCGAGCAGTGACGGCTTGCGGCCGGTCACATAGTCCCAGGTGACCCAGACGAGGAACGCGACGGCTGTCGCCAGGTTGGTGTTCAGGATGGCTGCCGCAGCGTCGACGCCGGCGTTGTAGGGGTCGCCGCCGTTGAACCCGTTCCAGCCGAGCCACAGCAGTCCGGCGCCGAGCGCCACCATTGCGAGGTTGTTCGGCGCGTCGATCTCGCGGTCGCGTGCAAGGCGTGGGCCGATCACCCACGCGGCGACGAAGCCCGAGACGCCGGCGGCGAGATGGATCACGTAACCGCCGCTGAAGTCCACTGCGCCGTGCTGGGCGAACCAGCCGCCGCCCCAGATCAGGAAGGCGTTGATCGTGTAGATGAACGTGATCCAGAGGATCACGAAGGGGATCCACGCCTTGAAGTTCACGCGGCCGAGGATCGACCCGAGCATCAGGATCGGTGTGATCGCCGCGAACACGAACTGGAAGTAGACGAGCGAGGATTGCGGGAAGTCGAGCACCCCCGCCGCGCCGAGGTTCGGGATCTTCCCCTGCCCCTGGAGCTCGTGGTGATTGAGGACGGGGCCGGGCTTGCCGACGAAGTTGTGCCAGAAGCTTCCCTTGCTGCCGAGCGAGATCGGCGTGCCGAAGCCCATCTTGAAGGCGTACAGCACCCAGACGAGGAGCACCACGGCGAAGGCGACGAACGCCAGCATCATGCTGTTCACCGACCAGCGCTTCTGCATGACGCCGCCGTAGAGCACGACGAGGCCGGGCACGCTCATGAGACCGACGAGCGTGGCCGCCGTCATCTGCCACGAGTTGTCGCCGGGGTTCAGCCATTGCGGGTACAGCATCGAGCCTCCTTTTCAGCGGGCAACCTCGCCCGTTCGCCTCGTTCGCCCAACACGAAAAAGACCCCAGAGCTCCAGGATCGGAGTTCTGAGGCCTCATTGCCTCCGCGAGCGGCGTCGTCGCCGCCTCGCGTGGCCACACCTTTGCACGTCGGTCGGCGGGCGTCAAGCGAATCACTTCATTTCTTGAAGTAAACCGTCGGCGAAGGTCGGAAACTCGCGAAACTGGTTCGCTGCGCGAATCGGTTTCGAACCCGTTACGGTGGCTCAATCGGCCTGCCGACCCCCCCGAAGGAGATGACATGAACATCAAGCTCAAGCTCGCACTCGCCTTGGCGTTTGCGGGTGTGCTGGCGCTCGTGGGAGCCATGCAAGGCTCGGCGAGCCACGGCGCGACGCCGTACAAGGTTGCCTGGATCTACGTCGCAGTGCACAACGACGGTGGCTGGTCCCAGGCCCACGACCAGGGGCGGTTGTACGTTCAGAAGGCTCTGGGCAACAAGGTCCAGACGACGTATAAGGAGAACATCGCGCCGGGAGCCCAGTTCGCCCAGACCGTTCAGAGTCTGAGTGCGCAGGGCTACAAGATGATCTTCGCCACGTCCTACGGGATGGTGACGCCGGCGGTGGCCCAGAAGTATCCGAACGTCCTGTTCGAGCAGGCGACGGGGACCTACCAGGCGAAGAACGTCGCCGAGTACTTCGGCGCGGCGGAGGACACCGTCTTCCTGTCGGGCATGGCCGCGGGTGCGGCGAGCAAGACCGGCGACATCGGCTATGTGGTCGCCTTCCCGATCCCGGAGGTGATTCGCCACGCCAACGCGTTCGCGCTCGGGGCGCAGTTGACACATCCGGGCGCGAAGGTGCATCTCGTCTGGACGAACTCCTGGTTCAACCCGCCGGTCGAGAAGAAGGCGGCGCAGAGCCTGGTTCACGCGGGCGCGGACGTCCTCGGGCAGAACGTGGACAGCCCGGCGGCAGGCGCGTTCGCCGAGACCGCAAAGGTCCCCTGGGTCGGATACGACTCGGACGCGCAGACATTCGCGCCGAAGTCGTGGCTGACCGCCTCGGTCTACAACTGGGGCCCGTACTACCTGAAGCGCGTCAAGGCAGGCATGAACGGAACCTGGAAGTCGGGCTTCTACTACGGCAGCATCAAGGACGGCTTCACGAAGCTCGCGCCGTACGGGCCGGGAGTCTCCGCCGCGACGAAGGCGAAGATCGCCTCCTACGAGAAGAAGATCGTGAACGGGTCCTACTACGAGTTCAAGGGGCCCCTCTACGACCAGAGCGGCAAGTTGCGTGTGAAGAAGGGCGTCAAGATGACGGTCCAGCAGCTCTACGCGATGGACTGGCTCGTCAAGGGCGTGGTCGGCAGCCCCAAGGGCTAACGGTCGCCGGGGAGGAGGGGCGCCGGAAGGCGTCCCTCCTCGCTCAGGCCCTTCTGTCGCCCATCCTCGATGACAGGACGCAATGCGCTTCACGGTTGAACGGCGGCTGAATCAGCCTCGCTGGCTCTCCGTCGCCGTGCCGGTCGCGTCGGTCGCGTTCGCCTTCTTCCTCGCCGCGATCGTCCTCCTCGTCACGGGGCACAATCCGCTCTCGACCTACCGTCAGCTGTTCGATGCGGCGTTCCTGCAGACCGGGACGCTGGATCAGACGCTGATCGTCGCGACGCCGCTCGCCTTCACAGGGCTCGCGGCGGCTGCGGCCTTCCGGATGAAGCTCTTCAACATCGGTGCCGAGGGCCAGATGTACGTCGGCGCGATCACCGGCGCCGCCGCAGGCCTCTACCTGGGGGGCCGTGGCGGCTCCTCGGTCTTCGTGATCTCGGCGATGGTCGTGATGGGCTGCCTGGGCGGCGCCGCCTGGGGGCTCATCCCGGGCATCTTGCGCGCCTTCTTCAAGACCAGCGAGATCCTCACCTCCCTGCTGCTCAACTATGTGGCCGGGCTGCTGCTCACCTATCTGATCTTCGAAAGCCAGTCGTACTGGCGCCAGACGAAGGGCTTCAACGCGACGGTCTTCCCGACCGGCAGGCCGCTGCCTCCGTCGGCCGTCTGGCCGAGCTGGACGATCGACGTCCAGGGCGGGGTGACGATCCCCCTTGGCGCCGTCCTCGCCGTCGTCGTGGCGGTCGTTCTGTGGGTGCTCTACAAGCGAACCCGCTTCGGGTTCGAGTCCGAGGTGCTCGGCGACTCCGAGCGTGCGGCGCGCTACTCGGGCGTGCGTGTCCGCCGCAAGATCCTCGCCGTGATGGCGCTCTCGGGGGCGATCGCAGGCCTCGGCGGTGCCAGTCAGGTCGGCGACTTCGCCCACTCGGTCGACGGAGATCCGAACGGCCTGCAGAAGCTCGGTTACGGCTACACGGGAATCGTCATCGCCGCGCTGGCCCGCTACAACCCGTTCGCCGTCGTCCTGGTGGCGTTCCTGATGGGTGGGCTCGAGAACGCCGGCAACACGCTGCAGGGCGCGAACTTCCCGGCCGGTCTCGTCGGTGTGATCCAGGGGATCATTCTGTTCTCGGCGCTCGGCGGAGAGGTGCTCGTGCGCCATCGAGTGCGCCTCGTGCGCACGAACCGCGGCGGCGCCGCACCCGGGCTGGAGCCCGCGGCGTGAACAACTCGCTGCTGATCGTCCTGATCGCCTCGGGCATTGCGTACGGGACGCCGCTGCTCTACGCGTCGCTCGGCGAGCTGCTCGCGGAGCGGTCGGGGGTGCTCAATCTCGGAGTCGAGGGGATGATGCTCGTCGGCGCGGTGATCGGCTTCTGGACCGTCCAGCGGGTCCACGCGAGCGCAGGCATCTCCCTGGCAGCGGGAATTCTCGTCGCGGCGCTCGCGGGAGCGGCCCTGGCCTCGATCCATGCCTTTCTCGTGATCACGCTGCGGGCGAGCCAGATCGTCTCCGGTCTCGCGCTCACGATCTTCGCCGGAGCCGTCGGGCTCTCGTCCTATCTCGGCAACGACCTCAACGTTGCGGACCAGCCCGCCGCCCATACGTTCCATGCCGTGTTCCCGTCAGCCATGCAGCGCTGGCCCGTCGTCGGCCCGATCGTGTTCGGCCAGGACGTCCTGGTCTACATCTCCTGGGGCTGCGTGGTCGCGATCTGGCTCTACCTCTCGCGCACCCGTCCCGGCCTGAACGTCCGCTCGGTCGGCGAGTCTCCGGCAGCGGCCGACGCGATGGGCGTCAACGTCTCGGCGTACCGGTATGCGCATACGCTCGCGGGCGGCGCGTTCGCCGGGGTCGCCGGAGCGACGATCACGCTCGCGATCACGCCGCAGTGGGTCGACGGCATCACCGGAGGTGCGGGCTGGATCGCGATCGCGCTCGTCATCTTCGCCTTCTGGCGCCCGGAGCTCTGCCTGGTCGGTGCGTACTTCTTCGGTGCGCTGCAGGCGCTCGCGCCGCAACTGCAGGCCCGCAACATCAGCCTCGGCCCGACCGTGCTCTGGACGAATGCCCTCCCGTACGTGATGACGATCGTCGTGCTCGTCGTCGTCTCGTCGGGGACTGCGCGCCGCCGTCTCGGCGCGCCCGCCGCGCTCGGGAACGCCTATGCCCGGGAGGATCGATGATGGCAGCCCAACCCGCCGCCGTCTCGATGCGGGGGATCACGAAGCGGTTCCCCGGGATCGTCGCCAATGACGGGGTCGACTTCGAGGCGGCGCAAGGCGAGGTGCACGCACTGCTGGGCGAGAACGGCGCCGGGAAGACCACGCTGTCGCACATCCTCACCGGCCTGTACCGCGCCGACGAGGGCACCATCTCCCTCGACGGCAGGAGGGTCGACTTCGCGTCGCCGCGCGAGGCGATCGACGCGGGGGTCGGGATGGTGCACCAGCAGTTCCGGCTGGTCTCCCGGTTCACGGTCGCCGAGAACCTCATGCTCGGTGACCGCCGCGGCGCCGGCCGTCGCTTCCGGATCGTTCCGGGCGTCGTCGATGCCCAGGTGCGCGAGCTCGGCAAGCGCTACAGCCTCGGCATCGATCCTCGTGCTCGCGTCTGGCAGCTCTCGGTCGGCGAGCAACAGCGGGTCGAGATCCTGAAGGCGCTCTATCAGCAGGCCCGCGTGCTGATCCTCGACGAGCCGACGGCAGTGCTCACGCCGCAGGAGGCCGATGCGCTGTTCGTCACGCTCCGCGAGATCGCGGCCGAAGGCCGGACGGTCATCTTCATCTCGCACAAGCTCAACGAGGTGAAGGCGGTCTCGGACCGCGTCACCGTGCTCCGCGCGGGCAAGGCGATCGCGACCGTCGAGACGGCGGATGCTACGCCGCACTCGCTCGCCACGCTGATGGTCGGACGCGAGATCAAGCCTGTCACCAGGGACCGCCGGACCGCGCCGGAGGGCGCCCCGGTGCTCGAGGTCGACAGTCTGTGGGTGGACGGCGACCGGGGCGGCGCACCCGCGGTCCGGGGATCACCCTCGTCGTTCGTGCGGGCGAGATCGCGGCCGTGGCCGGCGTCTCCGGCAACGGCCAGCGCGAGCTGGCCGAGGCGATCACGGGTCTGCGGCCGTTCACGACCGGCTCCGTCGGCGTCCAGGGACGCCTGGTGCGCGCGGGTGACGCGCGGTCTGCGTTCGAGGCCGGGATCGCCTACGTGCCCGAGGACCGACTCGGCACCGGTGTAGCTCCGAGTCTTCCGATCGCCATGAACCTTGCGCTCAAGTCGTTTCGTGCCGACTCCCTCGGGCCGTTCCTGCGGCTCGGGCCGATGCGCGCCAGGGCCGCGGAGGCGATCGAGACCTTCGAGATCAAGGCGTCCGGACCCGACCAGCAGACGGACCACCTGTCCGGCGGCAACCTGCAGAAGGTCGTGATCGCACGCGAGTTCGGCGCGAGCCCGAGCGTCCTCGTCGCGGGATCGCCGACGCGCGGCCTCGACGTCTCGGCGGTCGAGCAGGTGCACACGTTCCTGCTCCAGGCTGCCGAGAGCGGCGCTGCCGTGCTCTTGATCAGCGAGGACCTGGACGAGATCCTGGCCCTCCACGACCGGATCTTCGTCATGTACGAGGGCTTGTTGTCCGAGTTGCCCCCCGGTGCGTCCATGGGCGAGATCGGGCTGCGGATGGCGGGCCAGTCCGCAGCGCCGGCGTAGCCTCAGGCGGCTTCTTCGCTCCCCGCCGTCTGGAGGCGCTGCTTCGCGATGAAGTCGCGGTACCAGTAGAAGCTGCCCTTCGGCACCCGTTCCAGCGTCGCGTAGTCGATGTAGATCAGGCCGAACCGCTTCCAGTAGCCCCACGCCCACTCGAAGTTGTCGAGCAGCGACCACGCGAAGTACCCGCGCAGCGGCACGCCTTCGGCGGTTGCGCGCGCGGCGCCCGCGAGATAGCCCTCGAGGTACGACTGGCGCTCGGGATCGTTCACGCCTCCGTCGTGCCCACGGACGTCCGCGTATGCGGCGCCGTTCTCGGTCACGTAGATGGCCGCCGGCTGATAGTCGTGGTGCAGCCGGAGCAGCAGGTCCTGCAAGCCGTCCGGCACCACCTCCCAGCCCATGTCCGTGCGGTCGACGTCGTTCCGGCGCACGATCTGCGAGCGCCCGCCGTTGTCGTCCGCCGCGACGAGCGGCGAGGTGTAGTTGTTGACGCCGAGGAAGTCGATCGGCGTCGAGATCAGCTCGAGGTCGCCCTCGCGAACCTCCGGCATCAGCCCGGCCCACGCCTCCAGCATGTCGTCCGGATACGTCCCGAGGAACAGCGGATCGAGGAACCACCTGTTGTGGAGGCCGTCGACCCACCGCGCAGCTGCGAGATCCTCGGGCGACTCGCTCATTGCGTAGGGGTTATCGAGGTTGAGCGTGATCCCGACCTCTGCATTCGGTGAGTTGCGGCGCAGGATCTCGACTGCCCGCCCGTGCGAGAGCAGCAGGTGGTGCGCGGTTGCCAGCGCGTCCGATTCGGACTCGCGGCCCGGAGCGTGATGGCCCCAGCCGTGCCCGACCCACGACACGACCCACGGCTCGTTGTGTGTGATCCAGTGGCCGACGCGGTCGCCGAGGCGCTCGGAGACGGCCTCGACGTATTCGGCGAACGCGTCGACGGTGTCGCGCAAGGGCCAGCCGCCCGCGTCCTCGAGCACCTGCGGGGTGTCCCAGTGGAAGAGCGTCACGTACGGGGCAATCCCGTTGCCGAGCAGCTCGTCCACCAGCCGGTCGTAGAAGTCGAGGCCCGCTGAGTTGACACGGCCCCGGCCCTCGGGCAGCACGCGCGGCCACGCGATCGAGAAGCGGAACGCGTCGAGGCCGAGCTCGCGCATCAGCGCGATGTCGTCGCGGTAGCGGTGGTAGAAGTCGCACGCGACCGCTCCGTTGTCGCCGTTCCGGACCTTCCCGGGCGTGGCGCAGAACCGGTCCCACACGCTTTCGCCGCGGCCGTCTTCGTTCGCCGCTCCTTCGATCTGGTACGAGGCGGTTGCGGCGCCCCACACGAAGTCGGTCGGGAACAACTTAGGGAGTTGACTGGGCATGGACTTCCTCTCGGCTGGCAGGGGAGGGTGCGGTGACGTGGCAGCGGGCGCTGTGCCCGTCCTGGGTCAGGACGAGCTCCGGCGTGATCTCGGTGCAGATGCCGATGCGAAGCGGGCAGCGGTCGGCGAACCGGCAACCCTCCGGTGGGTCGATTGCGGCGGACGCGACTCCCTTGCGCACCTCGATCCGCTCGCGCTTGTCCGCGGCCGGGTCGGGAACCGACTCGAGCAGCAGGCGCGTGTACGGATGCAGGGCGCTCTGGAGCACGCTCTCTGCGGGGCCCTGCTCGACGATCTGCCCGGCGTACATGACGAGCATGGAGTCCGCCACGTAACGCGCGCTCGCGAGATCGTGGGTGACGTAGAGAAACGCAAGCTGCTTCCTTTGCTTCAGATCGAGGATCAGGTTGAGGATGCCGACACGGATCGAAACGTCGAGCATCGAGGTCGGCTCGTCGGCGACGAGCACGGTCGGCTCCACGGCGAGCGCGCGCGCGATCGCGACGCGCTGCCGTTGCCCGCCGGACAGCTCGTACGGGTACTTGTCGACATAGCGCTCGGGCGGCACCAGCCCGACCGTCGTCAGCAGCTGGTCGACGTGCCTGTCGATGTCTGCGCGCTTCGCGAGGCCGTGGATCTTCAGGGGGCGGGCGAGATGGTGGTGGATCGTCTTGACAGGGTTCAGCGATCCGAACGGATCCTGGAAGATCATCTGCACCTGCGACCGGTAGTGCAGCACGTCGCGGCGGCGGCTGACGTTCGTCACGTCCTTGCCCTCGAAGAACACGCTGCCGCTCGTCGGCTCGTACAGGCGGGCGAGCATGCGCGCGACGGTGCTCTTGCCGCTGCCGCTCTCTCCGACGAGTGCGGTGACCGTTCCCGGGCGGAGCGTGAACGTGACGTCGTCGACTGCGTGCACCTTCGCGCGTCCGACGAGTCCGTTCCCCGCGGCGAAGTGCTTCGTCAGCCCGCGGACCTCGATCGGCCCCGAGATCGACGTCGTCATCCCTGCTGCTCCACGAGATGGCATGCGACCTGGTGGCGTGGCCCGACGTCGTGGAGGACCGGGCGCACCGTCGTCTGCAGCTCGTACAGTCCGCCTTGCTCCGGCAGGCAGTGGGGGCACCGCGGATGAAACCGGCAGCCGGCGGGCGGGGAGGCGAGGTCCGGGGGCGAGCCGGGGATTCCGGTCATCCGCTCGATCGGCCCGGTCAGCGGCGGGAACGACTCGATCAGACCAAGCGTGTAGGGGTGCCGCGCGGCGTCCCGCAACTCCGCTGCAGGGCCCTCCTCGACGACCTCGCCGGCGTACATGATCGCGATCCGGTGCGCGACCTCGAACAGGAGCGACAGGTCGTGCGTGATGAAGAGGACCGCGAAGCCGAGCTGTGCCTGGAGATCCTGAATCTGCTGCAGGATCTCGCGCTGCACCACGACGTCGAGAGCGGTCGTCGGCTCGTCCATGATCACGAGCTCCGGATTGAGCGCGAGCGCCATCGCGATGATCACGCGCTGCCGCATCCCGCCGGAGAGCTCGTGGGCATACGCGCGCGTGCGACGCTTGTCGATGCCGACGAGGTCGAGCAGTTCGCCGGCGCGCTCCAGGGCGTCGCTCTTCGAGATCTTCTCGTGCGCGCGCATCATGTCGACGAACTGATCGCCGACGCGCGTCACCGGGTTGAGCGAGTTCATCGCACTCTGGAAGACCATCGACACGTTGCGCCAGCGGTAGCGGCGCAGCTCCTCCGTGTCCTTCGTGACGAGGTCGTCGCCGCGGAAGAGGATGCTGCCGCCGATGATCTCGGCCGGGGGGCGCAACACCCGGATGACACTGTTCGCGATCGTCGTCTTGCCGCAACCGGACTCGCCGGCGAGGCCGAGGATCTCGCCGGCGGCGATCGTCAGGTTGACGCCGTCGACCGCGACGACATCGCCGTAGGCGACTCGGAGATCGCGGATCTCCATGAGCGTCTCGCGCTCGGAATCGGGGATCGGCGACAGGTCGCGTTCGGCCACAGTCACTTCGACTTCTTCTTTTTCGTGTTCAGCGCGCGCAGGCGGGGGTTGCTGACCTCGTCGATCCCGGCGAGCAGGAAGACGAGGCCGACGACGGTGATCACGAGGGCGAGGCCGGGGAAGAGGAACGGCCACCATTCGCCCTGCAGGACGGTCGAGTTCGTCTGCGCCCAGTAGAGGACCATCCCCCAGCTGACGTGCGAGGTGTCGCCGAGGCCGAGGAACTCGAGGCCGGCGTCCACGAGGAGGGCGACGTAGAAGACGAGCACGAACGCCGCGGCGATGCGGCTGATCATGTTGGGCATGATCTCGCCGAAGACGATCCTGGAGGTCGACTCGCCGGCCACTTTCGACGCGTGCACGAAGTCGCGGCTCTTCAACCCGAGGGCTTGCCCGCGGAGGATGCGCGCCTCGAACGCCCACAGCGTCAGCCCGAGGACGAGGATCATCGTCGTCATGCCGCGCGCATGGAGGTAACCGGAGATCACGATCAGCAGCGGGATCGTCGGAATGACGAGAAAGACGTTGGTGAGAAAGTTGACGACCTCGTCGATGATTCCGCCCGAGTACGCGGCGAGGATGCCGAGCGTCGCCGCCAGTGTCGTTGCGAGCACGGCTGCCGACGCACCGAGGATCAACGAGCGCCGCGTTCCGAGGGCGACCTGCGAGAAGATGTCGCTGCCCTGGTCGGTCGTGCCGAAGAGGTGATGCCACGACGGGGCCTGTTCCGTCGCCGCGAGGTTGAAGGCGGTGGGGTCGTTGACGGAGATCCACGGCGCGATCACCGCCACGATCAGCATGAAGGCGAGCAACGTGAGACCGAAGCGCGACTTCGGGTTGGAGAGGAGCAGGGAGAGCCAGCCGGGGATGCGGCGATGCTTCTGGGGCGCGGCGATGACGAGCGGGAGCGCCTGCGGCTCGACGGCCGGTTGCAGTTGCGACATCAGGCGGCCCGCACCCGCGGATCGAGCAGGAAGTTGGCCAGGTCCATCAAGAAGTTCGCGGCGATCACGGCGAATGCGAAGACGAGCAGCAAGCCCTGGGTGAGCGGATAGTCGCTGCCGAGCGCCGCCTGCTGCAGGGTCAGCCCCGCCCCGGGGTAGCTGAAGACGTATTCGATGAAGACGAGCCCGCCCACGGCGCCTGCGAACTGCGCGGCGAAGCCGTTCAGCGGCGGGAGGATCGCGTTGCGGCCGGCGTAGCGGGTCATCACGCGCCGATCCTTCAAGCCCTTGGCCTGTGCCATCGCGACATAGTCCTCACTGATCGTGTTGATCATCACGGTGCGCATGTTCAGCACCCAGCCGCCGGTGAATGCGGCCATGATCACGAGCACCGGCAGCTCGGCGTGTCGCACCAGGCTCTGCGTGAACGCCCAGCTGTAGCCGGGCACCAGTTGGCTGTCGTAAGCGTGCTGGATCGGGAACCAGCCGAGCTTGAGCCCGAAGAAGTAGACGCCGAGGAGCGCGGTGAAGAAGGCGGGGAACGCGCCCAGGCCCATCAGCGCCGGTACGAAGAGCGTGTCGACGGTGCCGCCTCGACGCCATGCGGCGACCATGCCGATCCCGATTCCGATGATGAAAGCCAGGAGGAACGCGACGCCGACGAGTGCGATCGAGTAGGGGAGTGTTCGCCCGATCACCGTCGAGACCGGGGCCGGGTAGTTGGAGGTGGAGATGCCGAAGTTCAGGTGCTCGAGCCGCTGCAGGTAGACGACGTAGTCGTGCCCGATCGACCCCTTGCCGCCGCCGAGCAGTGCCTCATACGTCTGGACGATCCCAGGGTTGGCCTGGATCTGGGCGGGTGAGAGGCGGGAGAGGACGCCGCTGGCCGGGTCGCCGGGCATGAGCCGCGGCAGCAGGAAGTTGAGCGTGAGCGCCACCCACATGGCGAAGACGTAGAAGAGCAATCTGCGGATGAACCAGCGCATCGGTTAGGCCGAGAGTAGTGCGCCGGGCGGGACCGAAGTCCCGCCCGGCGTGTTCCCAGGCCCGCTACGGACCGGCGTGACCGCCGGGGCAAATGCGGGTGAACGAAAGGACGTTGTCAGGGAACGTGGTGAAGATCGGGTCGCCGTAGAAGTTCTTCGGCGAGTTGAAGCAGTGGAAGTACTTGGTGCTGTACGTCGACCACCGCGGCCCGATGAAGAGCGGGATGATCGGCTCTTCGTCGAGGAAGATCTTCTCGAGCTTCGTCGCAATCGTGTGCTGCGTCTTGGAATCGAGAGTGACCTTCCACTGGTTCAGGAGGCTGGTGGCATTCGCGTCGTAGGTGTGCTCCCAGTTGCCCGTCGTCGAGGCATCCTGCCCCGACGGGATCAGGGAGTTCTTCGACAGGTTCGCGTTGAAGAAACCGTACGGCGATGCCTGGGAGCCGTTCTGCCAGAGCAGCGTCGGGTTCTTCGTTGCGTAGGCGTTCGGGAACCAGGATCCCCAGTCGGGCTCGAGCGCAACGTTCGAGTCGATCCCGATCCCCTGGAGGTTCTTCGTGATGATCTGGTTCGACGCGACCCAGTCGGACCAACCCGAGATCACGTGGATGTTCAGCGAGACCGGGTTGCCCTTCGGGTCGATCAGCTTGCCGCCCTTGTACGTGAAGCCGTTCGCGGTCAGCAACGCCTTCGCCGCGGTCGGGTTGTACGTGGAGAGCAGCTTCGACTGCGCCTTCACGGCCTTGTCGGTCACCCACGAGGGGAAGAGACCGTTCAGCCCGATTGCATCGGTCGGCGGCGCGTAGCCGTACTCACCGAGCTTCGAGACGGTGTTGCGATCGATCGCCATCGACAGCGCGTGCCGGAAGGCGACGAGGCTGTACGGATACTGCGTGTTGTCGAAGACCAGCGAGACCGGGTAGGCCGTCGTGGCGTAGAACGAGTGGTAGTGGGCCGGATCCTTCGACTCGTACGCCTTGGCGACGTTCGGGACGAAGTTGTGCGTCCAGTCGACCTGGCCGCTCTGGGCCAGTGCCAGCGACGCGTCGTTCGACGCCGCCTGGACGTACTCGAGGCAGGGGATGAGCGGCTTGCCGGCCTGCCAGTAGTGCAGGTTCTTGCTCAGGACGTAGTCCTGGGGGGTGAACCGGGTGATGCGGTCGAACGGGCCGGAACCGACCGGGTTCGGGTTCGTGAACGTCGACGGGTCGGCGACGTGCGACCAGATGTGCCGCGGAATCACGATCGCGCCGTTCAGCGTCGCGGCGATGAACTGCGAGTCGGCCGTCTTCAGGTTGATGACGACCGCGTACGTGCCCTTCGCCTTGATCGAGGCGATGTTCGTGTCGGGACGCGTGTACCCGATGATGTCCATCACCTTGTTCTGCTTGCCGGCGGTCAAGCTGTACACCACGTCCACCGAGGTGAGCGGCTTGCCGTCGGACCACTTGACGCCCTTCGCGAGCTGCAGCGTCAGCGTCTTGTTGCCGTTGCTCCACTTCCAGCTCGTGGCGAGCCACGGCAGCGTCGGCTTCCCGCCCTCGGGCGAGACCGTCAGTCCTTCGTAGATCGCGCCCTTGACAACCTGGCCGCTGGGGAGGCCGGTTCCGGTGAAGGGGTTGAAGTTCTTGGTGAACGCTCCGTCACCGGCGCCCGCCATCGTGAGGCACTTGTGACTCGCGGTGACCTTGGCAGCGACGGCGTGCCCGGTCGGGCGGGCGGCCGCAATGGCGACGACGCACAGTGCCGCCAGCAGTACGGCTCCGAGCGCGCCGGCAAAGCCGAGGCGGGTGGAGCGGGTCTGACTTGACATCTGCCTTCCTTTCCTGCCCAACTGGGCGGCTTGTGTCGATCTGGGGAGATTTCCGGTAATTACCGGTAACGGTTACCACGAAGAGCCATTGAATGTCAAGAGGAAACGCCGCAAACCTCAGCGGAGACACCGAAACAATTGCCGGAAACGTTTCCAGGTGCTTGAATAGCTTTTCGGATGGCTCAGACCGACACTCAGCCCGTCCCACCCTTCCGGGGTCGTGCCACGATCCGGGACATCGCCGACCTGGCCGGTGTGTCGATCGCGACCGTCTCGCGGGTCCTCAATGACCGCCCCGACGTGTCCCGGGAGACGCGCGAGAGCGTGCTGCAGGTCGTGCGCGAGCACGGTTTCAGTACGAATCGCGGCGCCCGCGGCCTCTCGAGCGGGCGCACGGGGATGATCGGGCTGACGCTGCCGCGGGTCAACGACGCCTACTTCGGGCCGATGCTGAGCGGCGCCGCGGAGGCGCTGCACGAGCGGGACATGCGGCTCGTGCTCGCCCCGACACTGCACGAGCACGACCGCGAGGTCTCGCTCCTCGAGCGGCTGATGCGCGGGACGACCGACGGCGCGATCCTGATGCTGCCGGAGGAGTCGGCCGAGGAGCTGCTCACGCTGCAGCGGCAGGGCTTCCCGTTCGTGGTCGTCGATCCGCGCGAGCCCCCACCCGACGGCATCGCGTGCGTCTCGGCGATGCATGCCGCCGGCGCGAAGGAAGCGGCCCAGCACCTGTTGGCTCTCGGTCACCGCCGCATCGGCGCGATCGCCGGCGCGCCGGGGTGGTATGCGACCGAGGAGCGGCTGATCGGGTTCCGCGCCGCGCTCGCGGCGGCGGGCATGCTCCTCGATCCCGAGCTGGTCGCCTACTCGGACTGGCGGATGCCGCGCGGCACCGAGGCTGCCGAACAGCTGCTCTCGCTGCCGGAGCCGCCGACCGCGATCTTCGGATTCAACGACAATGTCGCGATCGGTGTCCTGCACGCCGCGCATCAGCGCGGCCTCCGAGTCCCGGAGGATCTCTCGGTGGTCGGGTTCGACGACACGGAACTGGCGACCGTCGTCACACCACAGCTGACCTCCGTGCGTCAGCCGCTCGCCGAGCTGGGCCGCACCGGCGTGAGCCTGCTCGTGCGCCTCCTCGAGCGGCAGCGGGTCGATGCGCTGCGCATGGAGCTGTCCACCAGACTCGTCGTGCGCGAGACCACGGCGCCTCCGCGGCGGTAGCTCGTGCGCCTCGCGATCGTCGCGGCCCTCGCCGTCGTCGGCATTGCGATCGGAGCGGCGCTCGCGCTGGGAGGAGGGCCGCGCAACGGCTACGACGTCCAGCGGCTCGTCTCGGACCGGCACGGTCATGCGTCGCACGCCGATCCGCGGCTGGTCAACGCCTGGGGCCTCGCCGCCAGCCCGACCGGGCCCTGGTGGACGGCGAACGAGGCGAGCTCGACGAGCACGCTGTACTCGAGCGCCGGTCGCAAGCAGTTGCTCACAGTGCACGTCGCAGGCGGCCCGACCGGTGTCGCGTGGTACGCGGGCAAACAGCTTCCCGTTTCGGGCGGTGGCGTTTCCGATCCGGCTCGCTTCATCTACGCGTGCGAGGACGGGAAGCTGCGCGCGTGGACGCCGACCGTGCCGGGCGGCTGGTCGACCCAGTCCGAGGTCGTCGTCGACGAGGGGGCTGAAGCCGCCGTCTTCCGCGGTGTCGCCGTCGTGGGCGCCCGCGTCTACGCGACCGACTTCCACAACGCGCGGGTTGACGTCTACGACGGACAGTGGCACCGCATCGTTCGGCCGGGAGCGTTCGTCGACAAGGCGATTCCCGCCTGGTACGCGCCGTTCGGCATCCAGGCGATCGGAGGCCGTGTGTTCGTCACGTACGTCTACCGCGCTCCGGTGAACGGCAACGACGCTCCGACCGGTGGCTACGTCGACGAGTTCGACCGCAACGGGAGACTGATCGCGCGGGTCGGGCACGGTGGCGTGCTCAATGCGCCCTGGGGCCTCGCGCAGGCGCCTCGCTCGTTCGGGCGCTTCGGCGGCGACCTGCTGATCGGCGACTTCGGCGACGGCCGCATCAACGCCTTCCGGCGAGCCTCCGGCGGCTGGTCGTACGCCGGCACCCTGAACGACCGGCACGGCAAGCCGCTCGTCATCAACGGCCTCTGGGGGCTCGGTTTCGGGAACGACGGCACGGCGGGGCCGGCCGGCACGCTCTTCTTCACCTCCGGCCCGCACACCTGGCACGGCGAGACCGAGCTCGGCGTGCACGGGCTGCTCGGCTCGATCAGTCCTGCGTAGGCTGGACGTCTGCGGTTCGCAGGCGAAGGGCGTTCAGATCGAGGGCTCGGATCTCCGCAACGCGGTCGGGCATCTTGCGCCAGTCGTCGTTCACCGCATGGATGTAGCGCCCGGAGATCGGATCGAGTGCGCCCGTTGCGAGGAACGCGACCAGGTCTGCAGTCACGTCCGGTGTGGCCCAGACCTCCGGCTCATCCCAGAGGTCGGCGAAGACGGGCTCCGTCATCGCCGTCTTGACCATGCCCGGCGAGATCGCGAACACCGAGACTCCGGCGGCGCGTGCCTCCGAGGCGAGCGCCTCGGTCATTCGAACGAGCGCGGCCTTGCTGGCCATGTACGCCGAGTCGATCCGGTTGTCCCAGTCATCGTCGATCTCGAAGAACGCGGCGTTCGACGAGACGTTCACGATCCTGCCCGCTCCGCGCTCGCACATCCCCGGCAGCACCGCGCGGGCGCAGAGAAACGCACCCAGCACGTTCACCTCGAAGACACGCCACCAGGCCGACGGTTCCTTCTCCCACGTGGGGCCGCCGTCTCCGGGGATGCCGGCGTTGTTGACGAGGAGCGTCAGTGGGCCGAGCTCGGCTTCCACCGTCGTGACCGCCGCTGTGACTGCTTCCGCGTCGGTCACGTCCAGCGGCAAAGCGAGCGCTCCGGCCGCGTCGGCCGCGCCCGCGAGCGGGGCTACGCTCCGGGCGGCGACGGCGACCTTCCAACCGTCGGCCGAGAGCCGAGCTGCGATCGCCGCGCCGATTCCTCGTCCGGCGCCGGTGACCAGGGCAACGCGCGCAGCCGTCATCAACGGCTCGAGAGCAGCTCGTCGAGATCGAACGGGACATTGGCCACCGTTCCATCGTCCGATCCGTGCCCCGGCCACTCATCGAACGGCCGGTCCCACGCGAGCTCCAGGTCGTTCCCGTCCGGATCGCTGAGGTAGACAGCCAGGTGCGTCCCGTGGTCGGTGAGCTGCCGCAGCGGGACACCGGCGTCGACGAGTCGGCCCACGCTCTCGGCGAGCCTCTGGCGGGTCGAGAAATTGAGGGCGACGTGGTGCAATCCGGTGACGCCGTCGGGCTGCTCCGGCCCATCCGCCGACTTCCAGGTGTTGAAGCCGAGGTGGTGGTGGTACCCGCCGGCCGAGACGAACAGCACGTCGCCGGTCGTGCCCCAGCCGGGGACATCGCGCGCCTCGTGGACGACGTCGAAGCCGAGGACGTCGACATAGAAGGCCCGCACACGGTCGATATTGGCGGTCCTCAAGTGCACATGGCCGATCCTGACCATCGGGTCGATCGGCCGGTCGGCGGCCACGACCGGATCGACCGGGCCCTGGGGGCCGCTCACAGGCCCTCGTCGCGCTTCAGTGCAATGACGGGAATCACGCGATCCGTGCGCTGCTCGTACTCACCGAAGACCGGGATGCGCGCGACCTGCGCTGCGAACTCTCGGTTTCGTTCTTCCGGCTCGAGCGGCGTCGCGATCGCTCCGTAGCGCTCGGCTCCCACCTCGACGCCGACGTGCGGGTCGGCAAGGAGGTTGAGGTACCAGTCCGGATGAGATGGTCCTCCGCTGTTCGAGCCGTAGACGAGCAGCCGATCGTCGCCGGGTGTGAACACGATCGGTGTGGTGTGCTTGCGGCCGGTCTTGCGGCCCGTGGTCGTCAGGAGCAGGAGGTCGCGGCCTTCCCAGTGTCCGCCTACGCGCCCGGCGTTGGCGCGAAACTCTTCGATGATCCGGTCGTTGAAGGCGCTCACCGACGCAACGGTAGCCGTCGGGTCGCGTGTGGCCGAGACGGCGCTGTAGGCTCGCTGACCAACGAGATCACGGGAGGCTGTTGGACGTGAACGTTTCCTCGCGTTTTGACGTGACCGGGTTCGGGGCGATCGTCACCGGCGGCGCCAGCGGGCTCGGGCTCGCGTACGGCGAAGTGCTGGCGGCACACGGTGCGCGCGTCACGCTGATCGACGTCGATGACGAGGCGGTTGCCGCTCAGGCGGCCCGGCTGCAGGGCGAGGGGCTGGACGTGCGCGACGCCGTCGCCGACGTGACGGACCATGCTGCTCTCGATCGCGTGATCGACGAGGCGGCTGCCGTGTACGGGCGCCTCGACGTCGCGTTCGCGAACGCCGGCATCGACTCGGGTGTCGGCTTCGTCGGTGCGTGGGCCGGCGAGGAACGGCCGAGAACGGCGGACGGCGCGCTCGAGCGCTACAGCAGCGAGCGGTGGGAGCGGGTGATCGACATCAATCTGAACGGGATCTTCGCAACGGCACGCGCCGCGGCCCGCCACATGCGCCCGCGCGGGTTCGGGCGGATCGTCTTGACCACGTCGCTCGCGGCGACCAAGGTCGAGCCCGCGATCGGCTCGGCCTACATGGCGGCGAAGGCCGGGGCCAGGCACTTCATGCACAGCATCGCGCTCGAGTTGGCGGCGGACGGCATCACGGCCAACGCGATCGCGCCGGGCTTCTTCGTCACGAACATCGGCGGGGGCCACGCACACGACCCGGGCCTGCAGGCAGCGGTCGCAAGGGACATTCCCATGCATCGCGTCGGCCGGCCGGACGACATCAAGGCGCTCGCCCTCTTCCTCTCATCGCCTGCCTCGGGCTATATCACCGGCCAGGAGATCGTGATCGACGGCGGCTGGGGGCTCGGGATCGCGGACTGAGACGGGCCGCCGTCACGCCTCCGCGCGTCGGTGCAGCAGTGTCCAGCTTCCGCGCTGCACGACCTGCCACGAGGCGTTGCCGTCGACGGGGCGGCTCACGACGAGCCAGGTGAGGTGCTGTCGTGCGGCGTCGGCGAACGGGTGGGCATTGCCGACGAGAACGGGGTGGCGCTGGAAGTGAGCTCCGAAGAGGGGATACGTCCAGTCGTCTGCGCCGAAGGCGTATCCGATGGGACCGCGGGGAACGTCCCCGTCGATTGCGCGAATCGTGGGGGCGAGGTCGGCACGTTCAGCCGTCTGCACCGTGACCCGGTCGGCCGCCCACGGGAGTGACGCGAGCGGTTTCAGTGTGTTGTTCGTCAGCGTCGACTGCAGTGAGATGACCGCGACGAGTGCGACGAGCGTTGCGACCAGCCTCCAGGACGAGTAGACGCGGGCGATGAGAGGAGTGACCAGCGCGACCGGGACGATCATGAAGCGGCCGAGAAAGATGTTGTAGCGGTAGGCGAGCGCGACGGCGACGATGAAGAGCGGCAGCGCCGCGGCGACCGCCACCTGCTCCGGGCGGGCTCGTTTGCGAATGCAACCGGCGAGCGTCACGAAGACGATCGGCAGGATCAGCAGCGCGCCGAGTGGCCCGAAGAACGCGACGTCCTCCTGTGGGGTGTCGTTCGGCACCGTCGAGAACCCGGTCGAGGTCGAGGCGCGAGGGTTCTCCGGAATGTGGAGGCCGTGGAACAGTGTCGAGCCGGCGTCGCCGACCGTGCGGTCGGTGCCGGGGACGGTGCGCAGGCCGGTGAAGTCGATGAAGCGCCAGCCGATCCGCGTGACCGTCGAGATCGTCCCCTCGACCGTCAGCTGGGGAGCAACCCCGGCGAAACGGGGCCCGGTGCCGAGCGGTTTTCCGGTGTGCGCGAGATTGGCGATGTACGTCGGCGAGGCGAATGCGACGAAGGCGGCCGCTGCGGCGACGGCAACGACGAGCCTCTGCCGGCGCGGCAGGACGAGCAGCGCGACGAGCACGAGGCAGGGCAATGCGAAGGCCGCAGTCAGCTTCGTTCCGAGCGCGATCCCAAGCGCGGTCGCCGCGAGCAGCGACTCGCGCGTGTTTCGACCAAGGATGAAGTACAGCGCGATCGCGACGGGCGCGGCCACGGCGAGGTCGTTCTGCGTGGACGTCGCCTCGAGCGCGATCTCGGCGAGTGTCGCGAACAGCAATGCCGCGTAGGCAGCGGCCGGCCGTGCGTAGCCGAGCCGGCGGCCGATGCCGAAGATGGCGACGATCGTCGCCAGTTGTGCGACGAACTGCGGCAGCGCGGCCCCGACATCCGTCCCCGCAAGAGCGAGCGTCCACAGGATCTGGATCTCGCCGTTGACCGGGAAGACATTGACCCGGATCGTCGAGGCCGGCACCCACGCGACCCCGCCGTTCTGCAGCCAGGCCGCCGCCCGCGTCAGGTGATAGGTCATCGCGTCCCAGGTGTTGGGCGGAACCGTCAACGCAAGCACCAGCTCGTACCCGAGCGCCAGTGCGACCGCGATCGCGAGGACCGCGACTGCCGGATGGCGGCCAGTGGCCCGCAGGTCGATCGACGCCGCCGGGAACGGCCTGCCCTGTCTCCACCAGAGGGCGAGTGCGGCGACCGTGACTGCGGCGGCCGTGGTCAGGTAGGCGGCCCGGTCGACCTGGTGGACGATCGAGAGCAGGTCGGTCGTGACGATGATCTGGCCGACCGCGAGAACGTAGGTGGCGAGCAGAGTCCCGGTCACGTTCAGCCGGAGGCAGCACGCTCCTGCGAGCGTGCTCGTGCCGACGAGTGCGACTCCGAGCATCAGCCAGGCCACGCCTCTCAGATCGGCATACCTCGGGGCTTGCTTGAACCGCCCGACGGGTCGCGACCGGCCGCCCTGGCGCTCAAGCACAGTGGATCGAGTGCCGATGTAGTCCGCCATGAGCGTCATGCGGAGCATCGCCGCGGCTCCAGCGCCGCCGGCTGCGGCGGTCGAGCCTGCGGCACCGAGCGTGGCGTTCATCGTTCCCGCCTACAACGAGGCGCGCACGATCGAGGAGGTGCTCTCGCGGCTCGAGGCACTTCCGTTCGACCGGCAGGTGATCGTCGTCGACGACGGTTCGACGGACGCCACACCGCTCATCCTCGAGCGTTGGTCGGCGACGCGGCCGTGGGCGACGGTCGTCCGCCAGGCGAACGCCGGCAAGGGCGCGGCGATCCGCGCCGCGATTCCCCATCTCGACCGCGACTTCGTCGTCATTCAGGACGCCGACCTCGAGTACGACCCGGTCGACGTGCCCGCGCTGATCGGGCCGCTCTGCGCCGGCGTCGCCGACGTCGTTTTCGGCTCACGGCTGATCGGCGGCAAGCCGCAGCGCGCCCATCTCTTCTGGCACCAGGTCGGCAACAGGTTCCTGTCGCTTCTGACGAACGTCCTCTACAACACGACGCTCTCCGACATGGAGACGGGCTACAAGGCATTCCGCACCGACGTGCTGCGAGAGCTCGACCTGCGCGAGAGCAGCTTCACGATCGAGCCCGAGATCACCGCGAAGGTCTGCAAGCGCAGGCTCCGCATCTACGAGCTTCCAGTCTCGTACTACGGCCGCACGTACGAGGAAGGCAAGAAGATCACCTGGCGCGACGGCATCGCCGCGACGCGCGTTCTGCTCGCGGAACGCCTCCGCGCCTAGCCGGGACGCCGTTCCGCCGGTCTCGTGCGTTGGAGCCGGCGGTTCCGAAGTAGGGTGGCACTCGTGTCGTCGAACGACCGCGGAGCTGCGACCGCGCAGCCGCCCGTCAAGGAGCTCCCGATCCGTGCGGCCGAGGTGGTCGGCGCGCTGTCGCTTGCAACCGACCTCGGCACCGGTCAGCCGCTCGAGCACGCGCTGCGCACGGCCGTCCTCGCGGTCCGGCTCGGCGAGCTTGCCGGAGTGTCGGCCGAGGATCTCTCGGCCACCTACTACGTCGCACTGCTCCACGCTTCGGGATGCACGTCGAACGGGCACGAGGCCGCGCAGCTTTACGGCGACGACATCGCCCACCGGGCCGCCTTCTTCCTGATCGACGCGACGAACCCGGCGGAGGTGCTCGCGTTCTACCAGGCATACATCGGAGCAGGCCGTCCGCCGGAGGTGCGTGAGGCGCTCATCGAGGACGCGATCGCGAACGCCGGCCCGCGGGCTCGCGACGCGTTCGCGACGATGTGCGAAGTCGCCCAGCGCTTCGCGGGTTGGCTCGACCTCGGGACCGACATCCAGGCCGCGCTCGAGTACGTCTTCGCGCGCTGGGACGGACGCGGGTTCCCGAATGCTCGCGGCGACGAGATTCCGCTGCCGATGCGCATCCTTCATGTCGCGAGGGACATCTCCCTCTTCCTCTCGGCGTCCGGGCCCGACGATGCGCGGGCAGTCGTGGAGCGGAGAGCCGGCGCCGCCTACGAGCCCCGGCTCGCCGAGCTCGCCGTACGGCACTTCGACGAGCTCCTCGACGGCCTCGACGAGACCCGGATCTGGGAACAGGCGATGGGGGCAGAGCCGTTCCCCGAGATTCGGCTCGAGGGCGAGCGGGTCGACGCGGGGTTCGCCGCGATCGCCGCGCTCACCGGCCTGAAGTCGCCGTGGCTCCGCGAGCACTCGACGAGCGTGGCCGACCTCGCCGAGGCGGCGGCCTGGCGACTCGGTCTCCCGTCGGCTTCCGTCACGCTCGTGCGCCGCACCGCCCTTGCGCAGGACATCGGACGGGTCGGCGTGTCGAACGCGATCTGGGAGAAGCCGGGGCCGCTCGGGTTCGGCGAGTGGGAGCGGGTCCGGCTCCATCCGCATTTCTCGGAGCGCGCCTTCGCCCAGTCACGCGCGCTCGCACCGATCGGACGACTGGCGGGGTCCCACCACGAGCGGCTCGACGGTTCGGGCTATCACCGCGGCACTGGTGGCACCGCGCTCGACCTTCCCGCACGCATCCTCGCAGCGGCCGACAGCTACGGCGCCATGCGCGAGGCGCGGCCTCACCGGCCCGCGCTCGACGCTTCGGCCGCCGAGGTGGAGCTTCAGCGCGAGGTCGGCGCAGGGCGGCTCGACCCGGACGCGGTCGACGCGGTGCTCGGCGCCGCCGGGCATCGCGTGCGCGACCGGCCGCGGGACCGCCCGGCCGGTCTGACGGAACGGGAGCTCGAGGTGCTCCTCGTCCTCGTGCGTGGCGGATCGAATCAGCAGATCGCAGACGATCTCGGCATCTCCGCCAAGACCGTCGGCCACCACGTCCAGCACGTCTACCAGAAGGTCGGGGTTCGCAGCCGGGCGGCTGCGACCGTGTGGGCATTCGAGAACGACCTGGTGCACACGGCATAGGGCGTTCGCCCGATGTGTCGTCGAGTCACCGAGCGCATGCTCGTGCAGACACTCGACGAAGGAGGACGACGATGATCCTGGCAACGACGAAGGTCGACGAGTTCGACCGCTTCATGGAGATCTTCTCGACCAAGGGCGCCGACAAGCGGCGGGAGCACGGCTCGAAGGGCGCGCAGGTGTTCCGTGACCCCAACGAGGGCGACCGGGTCTGGGTGCTGTTCGACTGGGACGAGGAGGGCTGGCAGAGCTTCGCCTCGGACCCCGAGGTCCCGCCGATCATGCAGCAGGCCGGTCACAAGGGAAGGCCGCAGACCGCGGCACCCGGCGGCAGCTGCGACGCGTAGCCGCTTCGCCGGACGAGACGAAGGAGGCCCCCGAGCAGGGGGCCTCCGGCCTTTTACCCGATGGAGCTAGGCGGGCTCGAACCGCCGACCTCCTGGGTGCGATCCAGGCGCTCTCCCAGCTGAGCTATAGCCCCGGGCGGCCGTCATTGTAACCGCAGTTCGAGGCCGCCTGATCGGGCGTTGGACGAAGCGGCGTAGGATCGGCCGATGCGCGAGCCCGCGTTCACGGAGACCCTGCAGGTCGCCCTCGTCGTGCGCGACCTCGAGGCGGCCATGCGAACCTACGTGCACGACTACGGCATCGGCCCCTGGGCGATCTACGAGTTCAACCCGGGCACGGTCCGCAACATGACGGCGGACGGCGAGCCGGTCGAGTACGCATGGCGTCTGGCGCTCGCCCGCGTCGGCCAGGTGCACTGGGAGCTGATCCAGCCGCTCGACGACCGCAGCACCTACGGGCAGTTCCTGGCCGAGAAGGGCGAGGGGGTCCATCACGTCGGCGTCGCGGTCCCGAGCTACGACCGGGCCATCGCTGCGGTGGCCGATCAGGGCCGCGAGATCGTCCTCGGAGGCGAGTACAACGGGGTCACCTTCGCGTACCTGCCCACCGGCGGCGATCTCGGTGTGATCACGGAGATCTTCGATTCGCCGCCGGGAGACGATCAGGAGCCGGACTCCGTCTACCCCTGAGCGGTTTTACCTGACGCTCACAGTTCCCTCATCCGCGCTGGGAAGGGAAGAAGTGGAACCTCCCAGCCAAAGGAGAAGGAATGAACCGCAAAACGAATCTCTTCGCACTGCTCGCTGCTGCAGCCGTGACGGTGCTCGCCGTCGCCGGCTTCTCGACCGCCGCGAGCTCTGCGGCTCCCGTGAACACAGCCGAGCCGAAGATCTCGGGCACGGCGCAAGAGGGTGAAACGCTGTCCGGAAGCTCGGGCACCTGGACGGGCACGGGCACGATCACCTACAAGTACCAGTGGCGCCGCTGCAACGCGCAGGGCAACGGCTGTTCGAATATCGGAGGAGCCGATTCCTCGAACTATCAGCTGAAGACGGCTGACGTCGGTCACACGGTTCGCATCCGCGTGACCGCGAGGAACGGCGACGGCTCGGCGAGCTCGGACTCGAACCAGAGTGCCGTCGTGACGGCCAAGACGGCTCCGCCGCCGCCGGTCACGAACGGCTGCCCGACCTCGGGCTCCGGCACGCTCGACGTGAGTGCGATCGCGCCGCCCGCCCGGCTGCTCGTCGACGGTCAGACGGTCTCACCGACCGTGATCACGCGGTCGTCGAGTGACGTCACGCTCCGGTTCCACGTCTCGGCCTGCAACGGCCGTTCGATCTCCGGGGCGCTCGTCTATGCGACTGCCGTCCCGTTCTCGCAGTTCTCGATCCCACCCGAGGCGCAGACCGGCTCCGACGGATGGGCGACGTTGACCATGCACCAGGACCGCTATTTCCCGGCCTCGTCGCGGCAGCAGTTGCTGGCCGTCTTCGTACGGGCTCGGAAGTCGGGTGAGTCGCTGCTCGGCGGTGTCTCCACCCGCCGGCTCGTCTCGTTCCCGGTGCATCTCTAGCCACGGAGTTCAGGCCGCGCGTGCCGCCTACGATATGGCGGTGCGCGCGGTCGTTCTCGACGCCGACGGGCTCCCTGAGCTCGCCGAACTGCCGGAGCCGGCCGCTCCAGGCTCGCTCGTCCGCGTTCGTGCCTGCGGCTTGTGCGGATCCGACGTCGAGAAGCTCGGTCGGGCCGCGGCGGGCACCGTGCTCGGCCATGAGGTCGAGGGCGAGCTCGAGGACGGCTCCCGAGTCACCGTTCTGCATCGTGTCCCGTGTGGGACGTGTGAACGCTGTCTCGCCGGCCATGAGTCGACCTGTGCCGAATTCGGCGACGTGCAGATCGTGCCGGGCGGGTTTGCGGAGCGGCTGCGCGCGACCCATCACATCGCTCTGCCCGAACAGATCGAGGAGCTCGACGGCGTCTGGGTCGAGCCGCTCGCCTGCGTCCTCCGGGCGGCCGAGCTCGTGCCGCGCGGCCGGGTGCTCGTCGTCGGGAGCGGCGGGGTCGGCCGGCTGTGGGTCCAGGTGCTCCGGCGGCGGGGTGACGAGGTCGTCGTCGCAGAGCCGGACGACGAGCGGCGTGCAGCAGCACGTGCGCTCGGCGCGGAGACCGACGTCGACCCGGTCGGGAGCGCGGTCGTCACCGCGGTCGCAGGGGGCAATGATGCGCTCCGCCGGCTCGATCCCGGCGGCACGCTGCTCATCTTCTCGGCGCCCGAGCACGACGTGCCGACATCGCTCGACGCGATCTATCGGCGGGAGCTGCACGTGGTCGGGTCGCGCTCGGCGACGCCGGCGTACTTCCACGCTGCGGTCGAGCTCCTGCCTGCGCTCGTCCTGCCCGACATCACTGTCCTGCCGCTGGAGCGCTTTCGCGAGGGAGTCGACCTCTACCGCAGCGGCGCCGCACTGAAGGTCGTGTTCACGCCGTGAAGGCGGCGAGGCTCTACGCCCCGGGCGACCTGCGTATCGAGGAAATGCCTCGTCCGGAGCCGGGGCCAGGCGACGTGCTGGTGCAGATCGAGCTCGCGTTGACCGACGGCACGGATCTGAAGACCTATCGCCGCGGCCACCCGATCCTGCTCCGTGAGTCGCCCGCTCCGTTCGGGCACGAGTTCTGCGGCCTCGTCGATGGGCGCCGGATGGTCGCCGCCAACTCCGCACCGTGCGGGCTCTGCGACGGCTGCGCGCGCGGAGAGCAATGCCGCGACCTGCAGTTCCTCTCCGGTGCGTATGCCGACTGGATCGTCGTGCCCGAGCGGATCGCGGCCGTGAACCTCCACGCGGTCCCGCCCGGCCTTGCGCCGGAGGTAGCCGCGCTCCTCGAGCCGCTTGCGTGCTGCCTGCGCGGTGTCGAGCGTGCGGGGGTCGCGGCAGGCGACTCCGTCGCGGTGCTCGGTGCGGGGCCGATCGGGCTGATGCTCTCGGCCTGCGTCGCCGACGCCGGCAGCTGGCCGGTGATCGTTGGCGGCCGGGAGGAGCGGCGTGAGCTCGTGAGCGCGTTCGGGGCCGAGCCGGGCGACGGGCGCGGGGCGGACGTCGTGCTGGAAGCGGCCGGCACGGAGCAGGCGTGGTCCGACGCGGTGAAGCTGGTGCGCCCGGGTGGCACGGTCGTCATGTTCGGCGGTCTGCCGCGTGAAGCGCGTCCTCGGGTCGATGCGTTCCGCCTGCACTACGACGAGCTCGAGCTTCGGGGCTCGTTCCATCACACACCTGCGACCGTTCGCGCGGCGCTCGCGTTCCTCGCGAGCGGTGCGTATCCGTGGGACAGGCTCGTCACCCATCGCGTCTCGCTGGCAGAGCTGCCGGCGCTGTTCGCCGATCCGCCGCGCGACCTGCTCAAAGCCGCCGTCGTCCCGTGACGCTGCGTGAGCTGAATCGCACACTGCTCCTACGGCAGTTGCTGCTCGAGCGAAGGCGGCTCTCGCCCCTCAGGGTCGTCACGAGGCTCGTCGCCCTGCAGGCCCAGTACGCGCCGTCGCCGTATGTCGCCCTCTGGTCGCGCAGCGATGGCTTTCGCAAGGAGCAGCTGACGCAAGCGCTCTCAGCCGGCTCGATCGTCAAGGCGGGCTCGCTGCGCACGACGCTCCATGTCATGTCGGCCGCCGAGTTCCCCTACCTCGCCTCGGCGTACGTCGAGTCGGAACGCGGACGGACGGAGCGGCTGGGGGTCGACCTGGAGCTGCTGCGGGCGGCGGTTCCCGACGGGCCGATCACGAGCGCCGAGCTCTTCGAGCTGGGCCACCGTGTGCTCGGTACGGCGGATCGCTGGACGGTTGCCTTCGCCTTTCGTGCGCTGCCGTTCGTGCGCACCGCACCGGCGGGGAAGTGGCCGCACACGAAGCCGCCGCCGTTCGTTCTCTGGCGGAAGCCCTTGCCCGAGCCACGGGAGAGCGCGATCCGGGTCGTGCGGCAGTACCTCTCCGCGTACGGCCCGGCGACGCGAGACGACGTCGCCCAGTACACGTCGTTCAAGGTTCGCCAGATCGATCCGGCGCTCGAAGGGCTGCCGACGCTCACCGACGAAGAGGGGCGGACGCTCTACGACATTCGCGGTGCACCGCGTGCGGCCGCTGATGTTCCTGCTCCGGTTCGCTTCTTGCCGGCCTTCGACTCGATCATCCTCGCGCACCGCGACCGGTCGCGGATCGTTCCCCCGGACTACGTCGACGCAGTGTTCAACAAGCGCAATGCGACCACGAAGAACACGTTCACCGTCGACGGGCTCGTCGCCGGAGCGTGGCGCGTCGAACGCAGGCGGCTGGTGGTCGAGCCGTTCGCACCCCTGCCGCCGCGCGTCCGGCGGGAAGTGGACGCCGAAGGCGACCGGTTGCTCGCCTGGTACCTCGGCTAGCTGCGTCGCGCAGACGGTGTTGTCCGCCGATTCGCAATACGTGCGGGCCGGAGGCTGAATCAGTGACCTCACGGATGCCGCACCCCTGGAGACGGCGCACCATCTCTGCGACAAAGGAGGAGTGATGAAGGCTCTCGTCTATCACGGCCCAGGTCAGCGGTCCTGGGACACGGTGCCGGATCCGAAGCTCTTGGAGCCGACCGACGCGATCGTTCGCATCGACACGTCGACGATCTGCGGCACGGATCTGCACATTCTCAAGGGTGATGTCCCGGAGGTGACACCCGGAACGATCCTCGGCCACGAGGCGGTCGGGACGATCCTCGAGGTCGGTTCGGCCGTCACGACGGTCGCCCCCGGCGACCGAGTGCTCGTGTCGTGCATCACGTCCTGCGGCCGATGCCAGTTCTGCAAGGACGGGCACTACGGGCTCTGCACCGGTGGCGGCGGGTGGATCTTCGGTCACACGATCGACGGTCTGCAGGCCGAGCTCGCGCGTGTGCCCTTCGCCGATACGTCCCTCTACAAGGTGCCGGAAGGCCTCTCCGACGAGGATGTGCTGTTCCTCGCGGACATCCTCCCGACCGCCTACGAGGTCGGCGTCCTGAACGGCGGCGTGCAGCCCGGCGACACCGTGGCTGTCGTCGGCGCCGGCCCGATCGGCCTCGCGACGATCATGACCGCGAAGCTCTTCACGCCCGGGCACATCGTCGCGATCGACCTGTCCGACGCTCGACTCGAAAAGGCGCTCGAGTTCGGGGCCGATTCGACGATCAACAACGGCCGCGAGGACGCGGCTGCGCTAGTCATGGAGCTGACCGGTGGGCTCGGGGCGGACGTAGCGATCGAGGCTGTTGGTCTGCCCGAGACGTTCGAGCTCTGCACCGCGATCGTTCGCCCCGGCGGGCGGGTCGCGAATGTCGGTGTCCACGGGCATTCCGCAACGCTGCACCTCGAGACGTTGTGGATCCGCGACATCACGATCACGACCGGGCTCGTCGACACGAAGACGACTCCGCAGCTCTTGAAGCTGATCGAGGAGCGGAAGCTCGACCCGAGTGCGTTCGCAACCCACCGGTTCGCGTTGGCAGATACCGAGCTGGCCTACGACACGTTCGCCTCAGCAACGGAGACGCACGCGCTCAAGGTGGTGCTCAGGGCAGAGCCGGTGGCGGCGCTGCCCACGCCTCGTGGTGAGGTGAAGGCCGAGCCTGTCGGCGTCAGCTGACGCCGCCGACGGGAGCCAGGAGGACCGCACGCGGCGGGCGCTAGCCGAACAGGGTCAGTTCAGGCTCGCGCTCGCCGCGCAGGACGGCCAGCTCGACCTGCGCCCACGTGAGTCCTCGCTGCTCGGCGAGGGCGATCGCCTGCGGCTTGATCTGCTGTGCGACGAGGATGCCGCGGCAGTCGGCGCGCGCAGGGTCGACGCGGATGCAGTCGAGGTACCGCGTCAGCTGCTCGACGGCGTCGATCGTGCCGATGCGCTTGATCTCGACGGCGACCCAGCCGTCGTCGGCGTCACGGCACATCAGGTCGACAGGCCCGACGTCGGTCGGCCACTCGCGCTTGACGAGCCGCAGGGCGGGCTCGATGTGGGTCGGGTCGTCCGCGAGCAGGAGCTGCAGGTCGCGCTCGACGCCGTCCTTCTCGAGGCCTGCCGCCTCGCCCATGTCGTGCGCGACGTCGGACAGCACCTCGACCAGCTTGATCTCGAGCCGGTCCTCGGTGCGGCCGGCGCGCTTGCGCACGACGATCAGATCGCCGGAGTCCTCGATCACGGTGGGCGGTGTCATCCAGTTCAGGGGCTTTACGGAAAGCCCCCCGCTCGGCATGGACCAGAGCATGACGTTCCGTCCTCCTTGATCATCAGTAAGCGGACGCCTTCGGCCAGCCTCGTGGAGAGGCGGCCGGAGTAGGAGACCTCGCAGCGGGCGACGATCAGACGCATGGAGGCGGGGACACTACTGTCCCTTTCGGACAGGCTTGAGGTCCTGGCAGACGGGCCTTGTCGAGCGGGCACTTCGGGCGTAGCGTGGAGGCCCGTGCCGAAGCCGCAGCCATGCCCGAAATGTGGTTCAGATGTCACGAAGACCACGAGCGAGTCATCGGTAGAACTCGCCGACTGCCCGACGTGCGAGGCCAGGCTTTGGCGAGCGCGGGCGGATCCGTCGTTGCCGTGGGACCCGCCCTGGAACCCCGTGGAGGGCTCAACGCCTCCCCGTTGAGGTCGCATTAGCGGCGCGATCTACAGGAGAGCCATCGAGCGCAAGGACATGACGGTTCAGGACGTGTGCGCGGCCACCACCCATGGGGTCAGACCCCGGACGTGTCCCGAACGGACGGTTGCGTGGCTCTACGGTTGGGGTCAGGCCCCAGCTGTGTCCCGAAGGGACGGTGCGTGGCTCCCGGGTTGGGGTCAGACCCCGGCCGTGTCCCGAAAGGGCGCTACGCCAGGCGGATCAGGGTCAGGCCGTCCCGGACGCTGAGGAGCACCTGAACCGTCCGCGGGTCGGCCGCGACGTGCTCGTTGAAGGCCGCGATCGGGGGCGGCGGGTCGCCCTCGACCACGCGGCCGTCCGCCAGCGTGTTGTCGGCGACGATCACGCCATGGCGTGAGAGCCGCGGCACCAGCGCCTCGTAGTACGAGATGTACCCGCCCTTGTCGGCGTCGATGAAGACGAAGTCGAACTCGCCGTCCAGCGACGCGATCGTCTCCGCAGCCGGCCCGACATGCAGCGTGATCTTCGACCCGTGCGGCGAACGGTCGAACCAGCCCTGGGCGAACGCGGCGCGCTCCGGACTGACTTCACACGCATCGATGTGGCCGCGCTCGGGCAGGGCAGCGGCCATCGCGAGCGCCGAGTGCCCGCTGAACGTCCCGATCTCGAGCACGCGGCGTGGCTGGGCGATCCAGACGAGCAGCTCGAGGAAGCGTCCTGCGACCGGGCCGGTGAGCATCGCCGTCTGACCGAGCTCGCGTGCCGTCGCCGCCGACAGCTCGGCGAGCAGCGGGTCGTGGGGCGACGAGACGCGCTCGGTATACGCCTCGATGCGCGGGTCGACGATCTCCACTACCTGCGCTCCACCCGTGAGCCGCCGACGATCGCATCCGTGCCGTCGTCGAAGCGCACCCAGGCCTTGCCCTTGCCGTCGTAGTCGGGCGACCACACGACGAGCGTGGCATCGCGGTCTGCAACGCGCACCTGCTCAGTCCCCTCGGGCTCGGTGCCGCGCCAGACGCGGATGAACGGGTTCTGCTCCCACTCCCGTCCGATCGTCGTCTCGTCGGTGTGCCCGGGCAGCACGCGGCGATCGTGCGGCATGGACATGTAGACGTCCATCACCGCCTCCTTGATCTGCTCGAAGTCTCCACCGCCGACCGCGTCCTTGAAGAGCGTGTCCCCGGAGAAGACCGCGTGGTCGTTGATCACGAAGCAGACCATGTCGTCCGAGTGCCCCGGTGTCGGGACGGCGTCCACCCAGAGATCGCCCGTCTCGAGTGAGTGGCGCACGACAGGCACGCCGAGCTCGCTCTCGTGCTCGACGTGGTCGGGGTGGGCATGGGTCCGGAGCACGTGGGTCGGGGTGACCCGCCATTCCTGGGCGGCCTCCAGCAGAGGCTCGAGCGGAGCCCCCGAGTCCACGAACACGGCTGTGCCGCCTGCCTCGTCCGCGACGAGATAGGCGTTCGAGAGACGGCGGGAGTCCATGCTCCGAGCGACGAGCACGTCGTTAGGCTAGCCGTGCACCCGACCGCGAGGAGAGCGAAACGATATGCCCGGGCTGATGGCACGCCTCTCACTGATCTTCAAGGCGAAGTTCTCGAAGGCGCTCGACCGCGCCGAGAATCCCAACGAGACCCTCGACTATTCCTACGAGGAGCAGCTCCGCCAGCTCCAGAACGTCAAACGCGGCATCGCCGACGTCACGACCGCGAAGAAGCGACTGGAGATGCAGTACACGTCCATGCAACAACAGGTCGAAAAGCTCGACGGCCAGGCGCGGCAGGCGCTGGCGGCCGGCCGAGAAGATCTTGCCCGCGAGGCACTGACGCGGAAGGCCGCGGTGGAGGCGCAGCTCGAGACGATCATGCAGCAGGGACAGCAGCTCGAGGCCCAGCAGCAGAAGCTCGTCGAGGGCGAGAAGACGCTGGCGGCCAAGATCGAGGCGTTCCGCTCACAGAAGGAAGTGATCAAGGCGCAGTACTCGGCTGCCGAGGCGCAGGTGCGGATCGGCGAAGCTGCGACCGGGATCGGCGAGCAGATGGCCGACGTCGGGCTGGCCGTCCAGCGGGCGAAGGACAAGACGGAGCAGATGCAGGCCCGCGCGAGCGCGATCGACGAGCTCACGGCAGCCGGCTCGCTCCAGGATCTCACCTCGTCGGGTGACGACATCGACCGCCAGCTGGCGGAGATCTCGCAGGGGAGCCAGGTCGACGACGAGCTCGCGAAGATGAAGGCAGAGATCGGCAAGGGAGAGGATCCGCCGAAAGAACTCGAGGGCGAGAAGGCGTGATCGTCCGGTTGCTGGGCGAGGGCCAGTTCCGCGTCGACGATGCGCTGATCGGGCGCCTCAACGAGCTCGACGCGGAGGTCTCCCGTGCGGTCGCCGAGGGAGACGAGCGTGCCCTGTGGACCGGCCTGCAGGCCCTCGCCGACGCGGTCCGGGACGGCGGCGAGAAGCTTGCGGACGAGGACCTGCGCCCGTCGGACGCGATCATCCCGCCCGAGGATCTCTCGCTCGAGGAGGCGCAGGAGCTCCTGGCGGACGAGGGCTTCATCCCCGACCTGCCGGTGGCCTGATGCCGAAGCAGGTTGTGTTGTCCGCGGTTCCGCAGGGCGAGCCCAAGCACTCCGACTTCGAGGTGTGCGACGCACCCGAGGCAGCTACGGGTGAAGGCGAGGTGCTCGTCCGCAACGTCTTCGTCTCGGTCGACCCGTACATGCGCAGCCGTATGACCGGCGTGCGCACCTACGTCGGCCCCTACGAGGTCGGCGACCCGATCGACGGCGGCGCCGTCGGCCGCGTCGTCGAGTCGCGCCACGACGGCTTCGCCGAGGGCGACTGGGTGCTGTCGATGCTCGGCTGGTGCGAACAGGGAGCGGTCGCCGGCGAGCGACTGCGCAAGCTGGATGCAGGGTTGGCGCCGCCGTCCACCGCACTCGGGGTGCTCGGCATGCCGGGCCTCACGGCGTGGGTCGGGCTCGTCGACGTCGGGCAGGTGAAGGAGGGTGAGACGATCTATGTCTCCGGCGCCGCGGGAGCCGTCGGCAGCGCGGCAGCGCAGATCGCGAGGTTGAAGGGGCTGCGCGTGATCGGCAGCGCGGGCTCGCCCGACAAGGTCGAGTGGCTCCGTTCGCTCGGTGTCGAAGCATTCGACTATCGCGAGCAGCCCGCGAAGGAGGCCCTCGTGGACGGCATCGACGTCTTCTTCGACAATGTCGGTGGGGCCCAGCTCGAGTCCGCGTTGAACGCACTGCGCCCGTTCGGACGTGTGATCGCTTGCGGATCGATCTCGCGGTACAACGACGAGCGTCCGGCGCCCGGCCCACGCAATCTGCACTTCATCGTCACAAAGCGACTGCGCATGCAGGGCTTCATCGTGTCGGATCACACCGACCGGTTCCCGCCGTTCATCGCCGAGGTCGGGCCGTGGGTGGCTACGGGGAAGCTGCTCTACCGCGAGACGGTGCTGGAGGGGATCGAGAATGTCCCGGCGGCGTTCGCCGGTCTCTTCCGCGGCGACAACACGGGCAAGATGCTCGTGCGCGTCGGGCCCGACTGAAGGCCGCTAACCCGGCCGCTCGAAATCGATCACCGTCGAGCCGAGGAGCAGGCCACCGACGATCCGGAAGTGGCAGACCTGCGTGTGCGGCGACGGCGGTACGGCAATGGCGCCGTGCCACGACGGCTCGGCGGCGATTCGTTGCCGGAGAACGAGGCGTCCGTTCAGGAAGATCTTGAGTGTGTCCGTGACCTTCGGCAAGAGCGTCAGATTCAGGCTGCCGCCCTGGCAGTTGAAGGCGGTCACGTTGCCCGGGCCGACCATGTCGCCGTTCGGCTTCACGTTCTGCGTGATGGTCGACAGCGCCGGCGGCCGGTCGAGACGCCACAGCGTGAGCCCGTAGCTGTCGGGGCCGAGCGACTGGTGGGCGACGGCGGTGCCCACGAACGCGTCGGTGCCGCTCGCGACGATCCACCGGTCGTGAATGGGCAGTCTCCCGGATGGGGGAACGGTCACCCGTCGCTGTTTCATCGGGCCAGGCACACTCGCCGGAGCGAGTGTGAAGACATCGTTGATGCGGTGGTTCCAGAACCGCTGCTGCCAGACCACGTTCCACGCGGGGTCGTTGAGCAGGTAGGCGACCGGCTCGTTCGTGTGCTGGTCGACCCATCGCGCGGGCGTGCCCACCAGCACGCCCTGGTCGGCGCGCGTCCGGTTGGCAATCAGGTTGGACGCAAGGGCCGACGACGCGATCAGTGCTGAGAGCACCAGTGCCGGTAGAACGGCCATGAGCCGGTGGGGAAGCAGGACGAAGATCAGGAGGACGGCAGCTACACCGACCGCGACCGTGTCAGCGGGAGCCCAGTGGGCCCACTGGACGAGCGCCAATCCGAACGAGTCCGGCAGCGCTTTTTCGACGATCAGGCTGTTCCACGGTGCGAAGACGATGACCGCGAGCAGCAGCACGGCCGTCGCAGCGCCCGTGACGCGGGGGCGCGGAGCCCCGCGCGCCAGCCAGACCGCAAAGAGCAGGAAGAGCAGCGGCGGCAGGGGCGCGAGGTTGCGGCCGAGCAGATGCGGGGCATAGCGGGCGGAGAAGAACCCGACCTGCGCACACACGAGCACGGTGGCGCAACTCGTCACGCCCAGCAGAGCGCGCGTCGCCGGATCGCGCAACCTGCTCCGGGCCGCCTCGACGAACAGCACCGAGGCTGCGGCCGCGGGCACGACGGCGACCATCAGAATGGCATACGCGAAGTGGTAGTAGCTGAGGCGGAGGGACGCGCCGATCGGGTAGCTGCCGTGCAGCGTGACGGAGTAGGCGCCGAACAGCCCCGGTGCGGCCGCGGCTCCCGCGCCGGCTACGACGAGGACGAGCCAGACGGGCCAGAACGCACGCAGCCGTCGTGACGTGTGCGCGAGCAGGGCATCGACCCCGACTGCGCCCGCGAACACGCCGAGGAACACGACAGCCTGGACGCGTGTGGCGATCACCAGGCCGATCAGCACGAGCGCAATCACCTGGTCGCGCTTCGCCGCGGTCTCCACGGCCCTGGCCACCGCCAGGAGCGCAAGCGCGGAGAGGGGATAGAACAGGACCTCGGTCATCACGAGACCGGAATAGAGGAGCAACGGTGACGACACGGTCAACGCGGCGGCGAGCAGCGCGTAGCCCGGCGACATGAGGCGACGGCCGTAGAGGAAGACCGGCACCGCGGACAGCGACATGACGAGCGCCTGCAGCAGCTTGAGCGAGTCGTAACCACGGGCGAAGCTCCCGATCGACAACGGCAGCCCCGCGAGCAGCGGATACAGCAGTCCGTAGCCCGAGCCGGCGCCGTGCAGGAGCGGCCACGGCCCATCCCGCCACAGGGTCTCCGCACGAGCGGCGTAGATCGCCTCGTCGGGCATGATCCAGAGCCCGTGGAGCCGCTGCCCTGCCAGCCAGTGTGCGAGCGTCGAGAGTCCGACGAGCGCGGGCAGCGCGAGGACTAAACTGGTGCGTCGAAGAGCGCGAACCATCGAGTCAGGTCCTGCTCGATCGGCAATTCCTTCTCCAGTTTTGCTTTCAACTCGAGCTCGGTCGCGTTGTCGCGTTTTTGATCTGCGAGCGGCACGAAAGGCCAAAAGGCCCCGCGCTTGAAACCGTAGATCCAGTAGACAGGATGCTCCCCGCCCTTGAACGGGAACGTCGCTGCGAGCAGTTGTGCTCCGAACCCCTGGGCGGTCAGTTCCGCTGCCAGCGTGTGTGCGGTTGCAACGAGATCCTCCAGGTCTGGATCGCGCACGATGATCCAGTCGAACCCGAACTCATCGGATTTCCGCTCCACCTGCGAGCCGCACTGCTCTGCGACTGCGTCGATCAGCTTGTCCACGTCGTCGAAGGCGCTGCGGAACTCGCCGGATGACTGCGGCTTGAACGCGACAGCCGCCGAACCGGCTGTGACGAGCCCCAGTTCGGTCTGGAGCGTCACGGCGGCGGTCGTCAGCGCAAAGAGCCTGTCGTCCTTCGGCTCGCTGAGTTTCTTGCGTCCGAAGAGGACGTCGCGCAGCGCCACCCCTAGGCGACCGGGCGTCCCATCTCGCGCGCGATCTCGGCGAGCGCGGCGATGCGCTTCTCGAGCGGCGGATGGTCCATGAAGAGCTCGGCCATCGCGCCTTTCGCCCTGGCCGGGATGATGAAGAACGCGTTCATGCCCTCGACCTGGCGGAGATCCTGGTTCGGGATCATGGTCATCTGGGACGAGATCTTCTGCAGTGCGCTCATCAGGTACTCGGGCGCGCCGGTGATCAGGGCCGAGCCGCGGTCGGCGGCGTACTCGCGATAGCGCGAGATGGTGCGAATCAGGACGAAGCTGATCGCATAGACGATGATCGAGACCACGAACACGATCAGCCAGATCGGCGGCCCGTTGTTGTTGTCGCGGTTGCCGCCGCCGCCCCACATGCCGGCGTACAGCCCGAACCGCGTCAGCATCGCGGCGAGCATCGCGAAGAAGCTGGCCACGGTCATGATCAGGACGTCGCGGTTCGCCACGTGTGAGAGCTCGTGGGCGAGCACGCCCTCGATCTCCTTCGGCTCGAGGCGCTCCCAGAGCCCGGTCGTGACGCAGACCGCAGCGTGCTTCGGCGAGCGTCCGGTGGCGAAGGCGTTCGGGACGGGCGTGTCCATCATCGCGACCCTCGGCTTCGGTAGGTCGGCCATCGCGCAGAGCCGCTCGACCATGTCGTGCAGCGCGGGCGCTTCCTCGCGCGAGACGATCTTCGCGCCCGGCCGCAGCGAGCGCCAGCTTGTCGGAGGTGTAGTACTGGAAGAACGCAAGTCCGACGACGATCAGGAGCATCGGCGCCAGGCCCGACGTTCAGCACCGAGAAAAGGACGACGGCGAAGATCACGTAGAGCAGGCCCAGGAGGCCCGTCGTGAAGATCATCCGCAGCGTGAGGCCGGCGTCGCGACCGTAGGATTTACGCTTCATAGCGGGGATTGTAGGGGTGGGGCAGCCCGCGCCGCAGGCGCTTAACCCCCGGTCAACGTGCGACCGGCCGTATAGACTCCGCGCTCGTGCGCCGCCTTGCTCCGCTCGCGATCGTCCTCGTCTTCGCCGCCGGCTGCTCGACCTCCAGGCCCGGCGAGAAGACTGTTCTGCCGGTTCCGACCAAGGTCACGGGCACGATCGTGCATGTGCACGTCGTCGCCGTCCCCTCGCAGTACGCGAACGGTGATTCGGCCGCGGGCAAGGCCGTCTTCACGAGTGCGGGCTGCTCAGGCTGCCACACCCTCGCCGACGCGAACGCTCACGGAACCGTCGGGCCGAATCTCGACGACCTGAAGCCGCCGCTGACCAAGGTGGTCCCGCAGGTGATCAACGGAGGCGGCGCGATGCCGGCCTTCAAGGGCACGCTGACCGCGAAGCAGATCGCCGATGTCTCCGCCTACGTCGTGAAGGCGACCGGCGGCACCCCGTCCGGCTGACGCTCTCGCTTCCCGACGGCTTTCCGGGCGGCGTTCAGGTCGTCGCTACCGATTTCGACCGCACGCTCGTGTGGGACGGGCACCTGCGCCCGAGGACGCTGGACGCGCTTCGCGCGCACACGTGTTGCGGGGCTCGACGTGATCGTCGTCACGGGACGGATGGTGCAGTCGGTGCGACGGTTCCTCGAGCCGCTCGGCCTCGCGGAACCGGTCATCTGCTACCAGGGTGCCGTCGTCGCGGACGCCGATGGGAAGTGGCTGCGACACGAGCCGATCCCGCTCGAGCTCGCGCGCGAGGCGATCGGGCTGGTCGAGCACGAGGGCTACGGCCTCAACGTCTACGTCGACGACGAGCTGTACGTCTCCCACGCGACGCAGGGGTCGCGCGAGTACGCGGGCTTCCAGCGGCTGGAGATCCATGAGGTCGGCAACCTGCTCGATTGGCTCGACCGGCCGCCGACCAAGCTCGTCTGCGTCGGCGAACCGGCCGAGCTCGACGGGGTGGAGGAGCAGATGAAGGCGCACTTCGGCAACCGGCTCTACATCTCGAAGTCGCTTCCGTACTTCCTCGAGTTCGCGGCGGCCGGTGTGACGAAGGGCGCGGGGCTCGACTTCCTGTCGGCGCACATGGGCTTCACGCGGGAGCAGACGATCGCCTTCGGCGACGGCGAGAACGACGTGGAGCTCGTCGAATGGGCCGCGTACGGCATCGCCGTCGAGAACGCGCATGCCCGCGTGAAAGCGGTCGCCGACTGGATCTGCCCCTCCGCGGAGGAAGAAGGGGTCGCGCAGGTGCTCGAGGCCCTTCTAGACTCGCAGCGATGATCGACCTGCGCGCAGCCCGCAACGACCCCGACGGCTACCGGGCTGCACTCGCGCGCAAGGGCGCGGCCGAGGTCTTCGACCAGCTGCTCGCGGCCGATGTTCGCTGGCGCGAGCTCCAGCAGCGCGTCGATGAGCTGCGGGCGCGCACGAAGCTGAAAGGCAAGCCGACCCCGGAGCAGCTCGCCGAGCTGACCGCGATCAAGGCCGAGCTGCAGCCGCTCGAGGCCGAGCTGGCCGAGGCGTCCCAACGGCTCCAGGATCTGCACGATCGCGTGCCGAACCCCCCGGCCGAGGACACGCCCGACGGCAACCAGGAGGAGGACGCGGTCGTCGTGCGGGTCGTGGGCGAGCCGCCGAGCTTCGACTTCGAGCCGCGCGATCACCTCGATCTCTCCGCAGCCCACGGCTGGATCGACGTCGAGCGTGGCGCAAAGGTCTCGGGCTCGCGTTTCGTGTACCGCGTCGGCGACGTGGCGCTGCTCGAGATCGCGCTGTACCGCTGGGCGCTCGCGCGCATCGTGCAGAAGGGCCATACGCCGATGCTGCCGCCCGTGCTCGTGCGCGACGAGGCCATGTACGGCACGGGCTTCTTCCCGTCCGACAAGGGCGATTTCTACGAAGCGCCCGAAGACGGCCTCTATCTCACCGGTACATCGGAGGTTCCACTCGCCGCCTTTCACGGTGCGGAGGAGCTCACGGGGCTGCCGCTCCGCTACGTGGCCTTCTCGACGTGCTTTCGGCGCGAGGCGGGTGCGGCGGGCAAGGACACGCGTGGGATGTTCCGGGTGCATCAGTTCGACAAGGTCGAGATGTTCGTCTTCTGCGAGCCGGGGGCCTCGCGTGACGAGCATGAGCGGCTGCTCGACATCGAAGAAGAACTCGTGCGCGAGCTCGGCCTGCCGTATCGCGTTCTGAACATCGCCGCAGGCGATCTCGGCGCGTCGGCCGCGAAGAAGTACGACATCGAGGCGTGGTTCCCGGGGCAGTCGCGTTACCGCGAGATCACCTCGACCTCGAACACGACCGACTTCCAGGCGCGCCGGCTGAAGATCAGCCACCGCCCCGGCGACGGCAAGCCCGAGCCGGTCAACACGCTGAACGGCACGGCGGTGACCGCGCGCGCGTTGATCGCTGTGCTGGAGAACTTCCAGGAAGCGGACGGGTCGATCGTCGTGCCCGAACCGCTGACGGAATTCGGCGCGCCCGCACGCCTCGGCGCGGACCGAGTCCGCGCGCAGTAGCGTTACGGCTCGCGGCGGGGTGCCGGAGCGGTCGAACGGGGCGGTCTTGAAAACCGCTGACGGGGCAACTCGTCCGTGGGTTCAAATCCCACCCCCGCCGCCTATCTACTGCGGTCATCATTCGGCATAGTGACGAGAGGGAGGCTCACATGAGCAGCGCAGGCGCGACGGAGTTGGCGACCTACGTCGTCGAGCAGGGGAATCCGTTTCTGGTGGTGGTCCAATGAGCACCGCCGACGACTTCGCGGTTCGCGAGCAGCCGCTGAGCCACGACGAGGCCGGAACGCTGCTCGGCCAGACGATGGGCCTCGTGGCGGTGACCGCAGGGCTCTTCGCGCTCGGTGCGTACCTCGGTCGCGACCTGGCCTATCAGTGGGGCTGGGTGCTCTACATCGCTTCGTTCCTGTTGCTGATCGGGATGAACGTCGTCGCGCGGCGGTCCGAGCAGGGGGCGATCACGCTCCTGTTCGGCTTCGGTCTCGTGATCGGCCTGGCGACGGCACCGACGATTGCCTACTACCTGTCGACCGAGCCACAGGCGGTGTGGCAGGCCGGCGGGGCGACGGCGCTCTTCATCGCCGGCTTCGGCGCGTTCGGCTACGCGACACGGCGCGACCTCTCGGGTGTCGCCCGAGTATGCCTCTGGGCACTCATCGCGCTGATCGTGTTCGGAATCGTCGCGATCTTCGTCCGGATTCCGCACTCGGACCTGATCTACGCGATCGTTGGGCTTGTCATCTTCGCCGGGCTCACCGCGTTCGACTTCCAACGGCTCCGTCGGAGCAAGGACATCCGGACGGCGCCGCTGCTCGCGGCGTCGATCTTCCTCGACGCGCTGAACGTGTTCCTTCTTTTCCTGTCGCTGTTCGGAAACAGGAACTGAGGAAGCGCCGAGCCGCGCTCTGTGCCATGGCTGATCCGCGACCATCGGCGGGGATCGTCTAGACGATGGCCGTAAGAGCGTGGCGCTTGCTGCAGGCAGGATCAAAGGATGGAACTGCGGCGAGTGTCGGAGGAGACCCGGGGCGAGGGCCGGCTGGCTGCCGACAAGTGGTGGAGCAGCTGGTTCGCCGAACAGCTCGGCGACCGGTGGCAGACGTCAGGCGACGGGATCTACACCTACGTGCCCGACGAGCTGCCCCCATCCGGGGGAAACGCACTGGATTCGCAGTGACGCGTCTCGATCACGTCGTGCCGAAATAGTCTGCGAGACGTGAACGTCTCGTCGCTGGGGTTTCGGACCGACCTCGCGCTGCTCGAACGCGCAGGGTCGACCGTCGACGACTGCGGCGACCACCTCGTGGTGCGCAGCCCCGCGAATCCGGGGTTCTACTGGGGCAACTTCTTCTTGCTCGATCACGTGCCTGGTGAGGACCGAGTCGAAGAGTGGCTCGACCGGTTCGCGGCGGCTTTCCCCCAGGCGCGGCACCGATCGTTCGGGTTCGACGTACAAGGAACAGCCGACGACCTGTCGGGGTTCAAGGCGCAGGGACTTGTTGTCGAGGCCTCGGCGGTCCTGACTGCGAGGGCCGTGCACCGGCCTGCCCACCCGAACGACGTGGCGATCTATCGAGCCTTTCGGTCCGACGAGGACTGGCTGCAGAGCATCGAGCTCCGGATCGCCTGCGACAACCTCGATCAGTCGGTGAGCCACCGCGAGTTCGTGACACGCCGCGCGAGCAGCAACCGCGCCCTCGTCGCAGCCGGGCACGGCCGGTGGTTCGGCGCATTCCTCGGCGACGCGCTCGTCGCGCAGATGGGCCTCGTCACCGCGGCGCCCGGGCTCGCGCGCTTCCAGTCAGTCGAGACCCATCCCGACCACCGAGGCCGCGGGCTGGCCGGCACTCTCGCACACCACGTCAGCGGCTACGGCTTCGGTGAGCTCGAGGCGAAGACGCTGGTCATGGTCGCCGATCCTGACTACCTCGCAATCCGCATCTACCGCGCGATCGGGTTCACGGACAGCGAGGTGCAACTTCAGGCCGAGCGAGCACCGGACGCGTGACGATCGGCACCGGGCACCCGACTTGCGAAGTTCGCGGACGTTGTTCGGGTGGTACACCGAGGTCCGTGCTGAAGTCACGAGTCCCGACTAAAGGAACCCGGGCACTCCAGGGGTCGTGTCTGTGATGGCCGGAACTCGCCGTGGAGCGACTCTCGACGAGTTGCGGGAGATCTATGAGGGGCGACTGAGTGAGTTGGTGCGCGTTGCTGCGGCGATCGTCGGCGATCGACAGATCGCCCAGGATGTTGTCCAGGAGGCGTTCGTGCATGCAGTCAGACGGAGGGAGACCTTCGAAGGCCGGGGAAGTCTCGATGGTTGGGTGTGGCACATCGTGGTGAACGCTGCGCGCGACGCACGCGCGCACCGGCGAGAGGAGACGGCTCCGGAGCCTGCTTCGGAGTTGCATGATCCCGCGGAGGAACCGCGGCGCCAGCTCGTGCGTGACGCAGTCGAGCGGTTGCCGGAGCGTCAGCGGCTTGTGCTCTTCCTCCGGTACTACGCCGACCTCGATTATCGCGCGATCGCAGAGGCGGTCGCGGTCAGCGAGGGGACGGTCGCGGCCACACTGAACGCAGCCCACTCGCGTCTGCGTGAGTTGCTCGCCGAGGTGCGCCGATGAGCAGCCTCGACTCGCTGAGCGAAGCCCTCGACCTCCTCGTCGAGCCGATCGAGGTCGAGCCGGACTGGGGTGAGATTCTTCGCCGAGCCGCGGTCGTACCTCCCTCCAGGCCTCGCCGTCGAATCGTTCGGAGGCGCGGACGGGCAATAGTCACCGTCGCAGTTCTCGTGGTGGCTGTCCTCGCAGCTGCCGCGTTCGCGACAGGGCTCGCCGATCGGTTCAGCGCCTGGGTTGGCGGAACGCCCGGCCGACCTGCCCCGGCGTCGGTACAGCAGGCCTTCGCGAGCCGCAACCGCGTCGCGCTCGCCTCGTTCCCGGCCGGGACGAAGCTGCGGCTCCTTTTGCGGGAGCAGGTGAGCGGGACCGAGTTTGAACTGCTCGGCTTCCGAAACGGCGACGCCTACTGTCTTCGTCTGGTTCGCAGCAAGCTCCCTGGGGCAACCGGCGATAACCAGTGCCTGCGCGCCGACGAGCTGCAGGGCCACGTCGCGCTCGTTGCGAACAGCGTCTATTTCAGCGTCGGCTCGCCGGCGACCACGATTACCGGCATCTACGGATTTGCCGCCGACCAGGTTCGAGCTGTGCGCGTCACGCGCGCCGACGATCAGGCCAGCGTCGCGGTGCAGAACAACGTCTTCCTCGCGCTCCAGGGACAGCCGGCCGGAACCGTGCAACACCACCTGGCGCCGAACCCGGTGCTCTCGGTCGCAGCATCCCTGGCGGGACACCGGCTGCGAAACGTGCCCTATGTGGTCGAGGGACAAGGGATCTTGCGGGGCGGCAAACGGCCGACGGTGCCGAGCTACTTCGCCGCGACAAGCCCGGGCCCGACCTCGGGCGCACCGACGAAGGTGACGGCACCAATCGCGCGCCCGCAAATCGACTGGCTCGAACACCGAGAGAACGTCGGTGCGCCACTTCCCAAGCAGCGCCTCTTGGACTTCACATTTGGCCGCGTCATCCAGCCTGACCCCGACGACCCGATTCGGATCGGCGTCGCGATCGGTCCGGCAAAAGGCGTCACGCACGGCCATGGCGTGACCGGCACGTGGATCTGCCAGGTCTACTTCCAGCCGCTCGCCACCGGTGCCGGCGCTGCCGGCTGCACACGAAACATCTTCCAGAACGGCCCGATCTCCGTCGGGCCGTGGACCGACTCGCCGATCGTCCATTACACCGGCCTCGCTTCCGAAGGGATCGCCCGCATCGAAGCCTTCCTGGCGAGCGGGCGCCGCGTGCGCGCCGCCATCCGGCACAACGTTTTCTCCGTCGCAGTTCCGCAAGCCGAGCTGGGCGGAGAACTCGTCGGTTACACCAGGAACGGAAGGATCGCGGGCATCTCCCAACTCCAGGGCAACGCCATCGCAAGGCCGTGCCCGCCTGCCGAATTCACTACCGCAGTCGCGAACCTGCCGAGCCCGCAACGCTGGGAACAGCTCGACCTCGGCAACCTCAGCGTTGCCGGACAACCGATCCTCGGCAAGACGACCGACCAGGTGCGCGCGATCCTCGGACCTCCCACCCTGATCCGGCCGCGTGCGCAAGTCGAGAACGGCGTGGGCATACCCGAATACCGCTACGGCGGGACGACACAGGCAACGCTCGGCCTCTCGGTCACTTTCATCAAGAAAGGCAACAAGATCCTCGCCAACGGCCTTTACTTCCAGTCGCCCTCGCTCGTCGACGCGAAACTCGGCCACATCCTGCGCCTCCAGCCGACCGAGCTCGAGCAACTGATCCGCAAGATCTACGGCAACCAGTACCGCCTCTATTCCGGTTACGGCATCAGCCAGACCTCGTGCACCGGCACGTTTCGCGACCGCACCAGCGCCGCCGGGATCAACTTCGGGCTCGATCCATACCGTCCCTCACGCCCCTACCTCGAGATCCGCGCCAACGGCGGCTCATGAAGGACGTCTCCAGGCTTACGATCCAGGCGTGATCGAGGTTGTCAACGAAGTGACGGACGAGATTGCAGACGTCCTGCCGCGGCTCGTGCGGCAGTTGTCGGCTTCGGCTCCGCCCCTGCGGCGAGAGGATCTCGAAGGCGTGGTCTCGTCCGACGCGAGCCGCCTGCTCGTAGCTCGTGATGCGGCAGGGCAGATCGTCGGCGTGCTCACGCTGGTCGTCTTCCCGATCCCGACCGGCGTTCGCGCATGGATCGAAGATGTGATCGTCGATGAGCAGGCGCGCGGCTCGGGTGTCGGAACGGCGCTCACGCGGGAAGCGGTGCGGCTTGCCCGAGCCGCCGGAGCGCGAACGGTCGACCTCACGTCCAGGCCCTCACGCACTGCAGCCAATGCCCTCTACCAACGCGAGGGCTTTGTTCAGCGCGAGACGCACGTCTATCGCTGCACCCTGTAGGGGACGGAACCGTGCAACCGGTGTTCGTCAATGGCGGACGAGCCGCCGCTTGCTCTCCCGGTCGGAAGGGGCGTAGTTGAGCTTGTAGTGGTGGTAGAGGACCGATTCGTCGTCTGTGGTGAGTTGCTCGCCTTCGAGCGCGATGTTGGGCGCCCCTTTCACCTCCGACACTGTGGTCGCGACCTGCAGGTTGTCGGGGCCGACGGTGGCGCCCACGAGTGGAACGAAGGTCAGGTGGCGGCCGAACAACCCCTCTTTGACGGTGCCGAACTGTGCTTCGTCCGTGTCGATGTCGAAGTAGACGTCCTCGAGTCTTCCGATCCGTTCGCCGTTTGCGTCGGTGAGAGTGCGGCCACGCCACTCCGATAGATCCTGATGCGTCACCGGGGCCGCCACAGCCTGCGCCGCGTCGGCGTCTTCCGTTGCGACCTGGTCGTGCTCTACGGGCGCGATGTGTTGTTCCTCGCTCATCTTTCGATCACCTCGACTTCCGGTGTGCCCTTCCTGAACACGTCGAAACCATCCTTCGTCGGCGGGCTTCCGGTTCTGGTCCAGGTGTGAAAACACTTCGAAGGTTCAGTGCGACGACGGCCGGCCCGTCCTACGGTCATTGGATGGGCCATCTGTTGTTCGCCGCTGCCCTCTTCGTCGGGCTGGTTCTGATCGTCGAGTGGGCCTTCGTGCGCCACGACGAGAAGAAGCGGGCCGGCAAGCGCTTCTGACGGGCACGGCGGGGTTGGTCGCCAGCCCGGCGCCGTTCACCTGATTAGGGGACGGGCCGCAGCGCGCTCGAGCGTACGGTGAGATTTCGGTCGACGTGCCGTTGGGGGGATGCGTGCGTCGACTTCGCCGGGCTGGGGATGCGAACCTCAGGCGTGTTCCTGGCCCGGCCTTCGAGGGTGCCGGACGGGCATCCAGCTCGTTACCAAGTCTTTGCTCGGCCGCCTCCTTCCGGGCGGCTAGGGTCGTAGTAACGGCGTGGTTGATTCTGGGGAGGGTCAGCGTCGTAGCGCGGTGAGCCGGGCCTGCGTCCAGGGGCTTCTGATGCGTCCCGGCTCACCGCTTTCACCTGGCAGCCCTGAGAAGTCCGACGCATGCCGATCGGAGTTTTGGATCAGCCGCGGGACGGCGCGCCACTAGAGTCGCGGGCATGGCAGTCGGCGGTCGAAAGCGTTCTCGGTCTCGCAGCGTCGCCGCCGCCTGCGCGCTCCTGTGCGTCTTGATCGCGCTCGGCGCCGCGGGCGCGGTCCTCGCGGCGGGCAGGGGAACGACGGCCGCCCCTCCCACCGAAGCTACCTATCGCAAGCTCTGCCGAGCGATCCGCACCCAGCACGTCCGCGCGCTCTTCACCACCCCGGTTGCCCCGATCCACCTCGGCGGATCGAGCGACTGCGCGTTCTTGCCACGCGGAGGCGCAGCGTTCGGGGCGGGTGTCCAGGTGTTCCTCCGAATCGACGACGGTGACCAGACGCTGTGGAAGCACCGCGGCGACCACCCCTACGGGAAGTTCCGCCCGCTCGCAGTCCCGCGCGCCCAGGCGAAGTGGGGCTACCAGGGCGGACGGCTCCCGTCGGTCGTCGATGCCCGCGACGGCACGTTCACGTGCACGCTCATTCCTGCGGGCGGCGGGACAGGCCTCGTCGGATTCCCAGGCCCCGCTCTGACCGCTGCCCGGTCGTTTGCGGAGCGGGCAGTTCGGCTGTGCGAGGACGTTTTCGCGGCCCATCGCTGAGCGGCCTCGACCCGATTCACAGGGAACTCTGCGGTTCCGCCTAGGTCCCACTGTTCTGATGGGGACCAATCGGAGAGAGGAGGATCGATTTGGGCCGATTCCGCACGTTTGCTGTCGCGGCCGCGGTCGTTGCACTGAGTGTCGGTGGCGGAGTTGCGTACGCCGCCAACGGTCACTCGACGACGACCACGCCGAAGACAGCCCCGGCTCCGAGCACGACGCCGGGTACGACCACGCCGAACACGACGCCAGACGGGACCAAGCATCCCTGCCCGAACATGGGAGGCAGTTCGAGCTCGTCGAGCTCGAGCGGCGCCTCGTTCATGCCCTCGGGCAACGTCTAGCGCCGGGCCGGGGGCCACGGGTGAATCAGCCCTGGCCCCCGGCGGCTCCTACGTGAGCAGGCGTTCGCCGACGAAGCTGCCGGTAGTCGCGCCGGGTGGGACCGCGAACACCGCGCTGCCCGTGTGAACGATGTACTCGTTGAGCGCGTCGGAGCCGGCGAGCCTCTTCTGGATCGCGTTGAACCCCTGGTCGAGGCTGCGTTGGAAGGCGATGAAGAACAAGCCGGCGTCCAGTTCGCCGGTCACGGGATCGATGCCGTCGGTGTAGGAGAAGCCTCGCCGGAGGATTCTCGTGCGGTGGTTGCCGGCCGGACCTGCGAGGCGGATGTGGGCGTTTGCCGGGATCACCGGCCCACCGTCGCTCGCCGTCGCAGCGAGGTCGACTCGATCGTGTTCATGTTCGCCCGTCAGCGGTGCTCCGCTCGACTTGAACCGGCCGATCGTCTGCTGCTGGTCGTCGAGCGTCGAGCGGTCCCACGTCTCGATCAGCATCCGGATCCGCCGCGCTACGAGGTAGGTGCCGCCCCGCATCCAGGCGGCGGGCTCCTCGTCGCCCACCCAGACGAACCGGTTCATGTCGTCGTTGTCGTCGCCACGAAGATTGTTGGTCCCGTCCTTGAACCCCTGGAGGTTGCGAAGCGTCTGCTGGCCGTTCGAGGTGACCGACGTGCGGCCGAAACCGAGTTGCGTCCAACGCAGGGCCGCGCGTCCGAACCCGACCCGGGCGAGGTTTCGAACCGCGTGGAAGGCCACGACCGGGTCGTCGGCGCACGCCTGGATGCAGAGGTCGCCGCCGGATCGGGCCGGTTGCAGATTGTCGCCGGGAAAGCCGGGCAGGTCGGCCAGTCCGCTCGGCCGGCTGCCGTCGAGGTCGAACCGGTCGAAGAGCGACGGCCCGAAGCCGAACGTGACCGTCAGCCGTGCCGCCGGCAGACCGAGCGCCTCGCCCGTGTCGGAGGGCGGCTGAGCGAGGTTGTCGTCGACGTCGCCGACCGTGCGTGCCGCGGTCATGAGCGCCGCCGCGGCCGTCCAGTCGCGCATCAGGGCGGCGAGCTCCTGTCGACTCTCGACCTGCACGTCGAACGCGCCGAAGACGAGCCGATCCTGGACGGGTGTGGTGATGCCTCCCTGATGTCTGCCGTAGAACGGAACGACCTGCCGGCTGCCGCTGTCGCGCTCGCCGAGAAGGTAACCGCCCGTGCCTGCCGCGGCGGTCAGGGTGAGGGCGCCCGCCCCAGCGGTGGCGAGGAAGTTCCGTCTACTGATGCCGTTGGACATCAGCCTGCAACGTTCACCGCGACGGTCGAGAGAGGCTCCGCGAGCCCGTCGACCTCCCGTGCGAACGCGCGCCGGTCCGCTTGCGTCAGCGCACTGTAGGGAGCGTACGTCCCGTCGGCGCGCCGGTATCTGGCCAGGTTGCGGCTGACGACGTCGAAGCGCTGCTGGATCGTTGCAGCAAGCTGTCGCGATCCGACGCTCACGAGCGCAGGCCGGAGCAGTTCAAAGGCCTGGCGTGCGCCCTCGAGGTTGCCGGCGAAGTCCGACAGGTCGGTGTGCGAGTAGCGGTCCTCCTCGCCGGTGATCTTCGAGTTCGCCACCTCGTTCAGGAGCTCGACGGCCCCGTTCGCGAGCTGTGCGGGTTGGACCGACAGCGTCTTCACGCGCCGGCGGAGCTCGGCGACGTTCGCGAGCAGCTTTGCCGCGTAGGGAGCGGTCCCGGCAGTGGTGTTCTTCACCCAGAGGATCTGTTCGATCCGGTGGAAGCCGGTCCACGGGTCTCCGGCCGCTACGTCGTTGACCCGTGCGTCGATCTCCGGGTCGAGGTTTCCGAAGCTCTCCGCGACCGGCTCGATTGCCTCGTAGTGGTAACGCGTCGACGCGAAGAGGCTCTTGGCCCGTGCCAGATCGCCTGCCCTCAGCGCGGCCGTGAACTGCTGCGTGGCCCGCTGGAGCGCCGCGGCCTGGGTCTCGACGTAGGCGCGATAGCCGCCCACCGCGTCGGCGACGAGCTTCGCGTCGACGGTCGATGCCGCGCCGCCGCTCGAGCCGGCCACCTCGAGCGTCGAGTTGTCCTCCTCGTCCCCGTTCGGGCAGTTCAGGACGTACCGTCCACTCTTCAAGTTGAGCGTGAAGGAGCCGCTGATGCCCGAGACGATGTTCTCGCGCTCGCCAAGGATGATCCCGTTCTGGCTCTTCAGCTCGAGCTCCGAGACCTGCGACGTGCCGCCGTTTCGCACCTTGAACGTGATCGGCCCGGCGGCGGCCTTCAACTTGGCCGGTGAGCAGCCGCTGTCGGAGAGCGTCACATTGAGGATCCGGCCGGACGCGCGCTTGGAGTCGCCGCAGCCGCTCGCGAAGAGCAGAAGGAGCATCGCCAGGCAGACCGCGCCGATCCCGGTCGCCTGCCGGCCGCGGCTCGGATTCCACCAGCGCAGACGATCGGGCCAGAGGACGATCGCGAGCATCGGGAGCGCGTAGAACAGCCAGCCGGCTGCCTCGCCGACGGTCGGTTGGGGCTGGAGGCCGAGCACCCCGGTCAGGAGGGAGCTCGTCACCGTCCCGGGGCGGACGAGGAAGCTGAGGTCGAAGGCCTGTCGTTGCAGGCTGTTCAGCCAGCCCGCCTCGTGCGCAGTGTGCAGCGCAGACATGACGAGGCCCGCGGCTACCAGCACGAGCGCCACGCCGGTCAGCCGGAAGAACCGTGCGAGGTTGAGCCGCACGCCGCCCCGGTAGATGCCCCAGCCGAGCAACGCGGCGACGAGCACACCGAGGGAGGCTCCGATCCCGGCGCTCGTCGCGTTTCCGGACGCCTGGAACGCCGCGAGCAGGAACACGGCTGTTTCCAGTCCCTCACGGACGATGGCGAAGAACGCCATCGCGACGAGGGCCCAGGTCGAGCCACGGGCGAGCGCGCCGGCCGCGTTCGCGCGAAGCTCGCCGGCGAGCCCGCGCGCGTGCCTGCGCATCCAGAGGATCATGAACGTGACCATCCCGACGGCGATCGCCGCGACCACGGTCTCGAGCCCTTCCTGCTGAGCCTGCGGCAGCTCGTCGTCGAGGATCTGCAGCGCGACGGCCGCCGCCACGCACAGGGCGATCGCAACGCCGACCCCGAGCCACATCCACCGCAGTGCGTCGCGCCGACCCTCCTGGCGGAGAAACGCGCCGATGATCCCGACGATCAACGCGGCCTCGGCGCCCTCGCGCAGGCCGATCACGAACGTTGGCAGCATCAGCCGGCGGAGGCGGGGGCGGACTGGATAAGGCGATCCTTAGCCATGATGTAAGGCGCACCTTACAGGCGGTGCGCGGGCCGGGCAACCAAACCGGTGGCGCAACACTTCCGCACGCCCGGGCGGGAGACTGGGACGCCGCCGCGCGTGGGAGAGAAGGGTCGCGCGAACGACGCCCCCAGGCTTCGATTCGCCCCGGCCCGAAAAGTTGGTGCGCCGTGTGGCGGCCTATTGGTCGCGAAGCAGGCGCAGCAGTGACAGCAGATCGTCGCTCAGTTCGCCCGCTGCGAGGCGCTCGATCGCCGCAGTTCGCTGCGGATCCGCGGCTCCGCTGAAGGCCGCGTCGATCCGTGCCCAGCCCTCGGTCGGAGGGAGTTGCGGGAACAGCATCTGCCGGACCCGGTCGAGCTCCGGCGAGCGGTCGGCCTCGGAATCGCTCATGGGCGCACTATCGGGCTGGCGCCCTCGGGGGTCACCTGCGATTCGGCTGGGACGGATCGTCCGATCGTCCAGGTCCGTGGCCCTCGAGCTCGGCCAGGAGAGCAGCGACCCGGTCGCGGATCTCGTCGCGGATCGCCCGCACCTCTCCGATCGGGAGCCGGCCCGGATCTCGAACATGCCAGTCGAGGCGACGCTTGTCCGGTGTCACCGGACACGCTCCGTCGCACGTTGCGACGACGACGTCCGACCAGTCGAGGAGCGCGTCGTCGAGCTTCGTCGGCACATGATCCGAGGCATCGATTCCGACCTCGCTCAACACGGCCAGCACCTCCGGATGAGTCCGGTCACCCGGCGCAGCTCCCGCGGAGCGCGCTTCGTGGTCGTTGCCCGCCGTTGCGCGGAAGAGCCGCTCGGCCATCACCGAGCGGCCCTGGTTCCCGATACAGACGAAGAGCACGTTCACTTCTTGCAGCAGTCGCAGCCGCAATCGCAGCTGTCGCAGTCACAGCAGTCGCAGTCACACGGCATCAGCAGCACGCCTCCTTCAGGTCGGTCACGGCCGCCAGCTTGCGCACCGCGACGTTGCTCAGTGAGTAGTACGCGCACCGGCCGCGTTGCTCACGGTCGAGCAGGCCGGCTTCGTGCAGCTTCTTGAGGTGGTGCGAAATGGTCGGCTGCGCGAGCTCGAGTGAAGTCGTCAGCTCGCATCCGCACACCTCGCCGCCGACCGTGGCGAGGATGTTGACGATTCGCACGCGTGCCGGATCGCCGAGTGCCCTGAAGAGCGCAGCCGTCGCCTCGGCCTCGTCTTCCGACAGCGTCGGTGCGTCGAGCGGGGCGCAGCAGGCGATCGTCTCGGAGAGCGAAATTCCCATCGACAAGCGTCAATATATTGATAATCGTCGATGAATGTCAACTCCTCATGCAAGGTCTCCGCATCGGCGGGGTCTTTGGTCGGTAACCGACCGAAGGGAAGCAGCTCATGAAACGGTTGATCGTCTTGCTCGTCGTCGGGACGGCTTTGCTCGCACCGACCGGTGCGTTTGCGAGCGGCGTCGTGATCAAGGTGCAGAGAGCCACGCACCTCGTTGTCGTCGCACGCACGCCGTCGAGCGTCGTCCTCGTTCATAGCCAGGCGAAGGTCGCCGTCGGCGAGCGCGTTGCGCTGCACGCTCGCCGGCTCCACAACTCGACGCTCGCCGCCTCGCGCATCGAGGTGCTCGGGCGCGTGCACCAGGTGAGGTTCCGCGGCCTGCTGCTCTCGCAATCCGGGCCAAGGCTGATGGTCTCCGCCGGTGGCGCAGTGGTTGCCCTCCACCGCGGTGCGCACACCAATGACTCGGCGCCGAGCCCCGGGAGCATCGTTCAGGTAACGGTGACCATCGGCGCGAACGGCGAGCTCGACGAGGACGACGCGACGACGGTGTCTCCCACCGCTCCGGGCGGCCGAATCGAAGGCAGGTTGCTGCTCGGCACCGGGACGATCACGGTCAGCTCCGAGCACATGAGCCTCGTGCTCGAGGTCCCGGCCGGTCTCTCCCTGACGCCCTTCGTCTCGGGCATGGAGGTGCTCGCGACCTTCTCGCAGGGAACCGACGGCTCTCTGACCCTGACCGCCCTGTCCGCCGACGGCGACGCCGAGCAGGCTGATGACGACGGCGGCCACGACGGTGGCGGCGGCCATGACGGTGGCGGTGGCCACGAAGGTCAAGGCAACGGTGGCGGCGGAGAGCATGGCGGTGGAGGGGACCACTAGGTCAATCCGCCGGGGACGCCGCACCGGTAGAGCAGACGTGAGCCCGCTCCTGCTCCGACGCCTCTCGGACGAACAGCTCGGCAGCCGCCTCGCTGCAGGCGAGGCGGCTGCGTTCGACGAGCTCTATAGGCGCTACGTGCACCGCCTCTCTGCCTACGGCGCGAACCTGCTCGGGGATGCATCGTCCGGTGACGACGTCGCCCAGTCGACGCTCCTCAAGGCTTACAGCGCGCTACGGGACGGCCGCGTGCCCCAGCGGGTCAGGCCGTGGCTCTATCGGATCGCTCACAACGCCGCGATCGACCTCGTCACACGGCGGCGTGAGCTGCCGTCAGCCGAGTTGCCGGAGGGCTCGACGGGCAGCGGGGAGCCCGGCGACCGCCCCGGAGCCCTGGTCGCTGCACTCGCGGCGCTGCCCGAGCGTCAGCGGCGCGTGTACGTGCTGCGCGAGCTCCACGGGCTGCGGATCGACGAGACGGCGGCGGAGCTCGGTCTTTCGTCCGCTCAGGTCGAGCAGTCGCTCTTCGTGGCGCGGAACCGGCTTGCCGAACATCTCGTCTTCGGCGACCGGCTCAACTGCGTGGCCGTGCAGCGTCTCGCACTCGGGCCGCTCGAGCGCGACGAGCGCCGTGCTCTGAAGACGCACCTCCGGTCCTGCTCCACCTGTCGCGGCACGCTCGGCCTGCGCGGACGCTTGCAAGCGCTGCTGCCGCTGGCTCCGTTCGATTGGCTGCGGGGGCTCTTCGTCGGAGCCGCGGCCGGCGGTGCTCCGGCTGCGGCGAAGGTCGGTGCAGTCGTCGTGACAGCGACGCTGGCAGCCGGCGTTTCGGGAGCCGCCGACCAGGCCTCTCATCACGCACGGCCCTTCCAGCAAGCCGCCGCCACGAACCCACACGCGCATCGGCCGGTCGTCTCGTCCGCGCGCGCCCCGGCACGTCCCCCCGCAGCGACCGCCAGTCTGGTGAGCGCACACCTGCGAGCGAGGCACGAGACGAAGGTGACCGACCGCGGGGGCGAACGGAAACACAGCCATGGCGGTCGGGTCGCCCGCACGGCCGAGAGCCATGGGGCCTCCGGCGAGGCAGTGAAGCCCCAAGGCTCCGGCGACGGCGGTCGTTCGGCCGGCAGAGGCAATTCCGGGCCCTCCGACCGCGGTCAGACGACCACCGTGCCGCTCGTCGCGCCGCCTGTCACCACGGAGGAGGGCGGCGGCGACGGGCCGTCCCAGGCGGTGACCACGACCGAGGAGCCTGCGGCGGCACTGACGAGCGGCTCTGGCGATTCACACGACGACCGCTCAGGCGAGGGCAGTGGGGGCAGCGGCAGCGGGTCCAGCGGCGATGGAGGTGGCGGCGACATGCATGATTCGGGCTCCGGCGACGGTTCGTCGCACAACTAGGACCGAAGGAGCAACGAGATCAGCGAGCGCACACCCAGCCAAGCGGTAGCGGCACTCGTCGGCGTCACCTTCCTGCTCGTCGGGATCCTCGGGTTCGTCCCCGGCGTCACGACCCACTACGGCGACCTGAGCTTTGCCGGACACGGCAGCGGAGCGAAGCTGCTCGGCACGTTCCAGGTGTCGATCCTGCACAACCTCTTCCACCTGCTCTTCGGCGTCGTCGGCCTCGTCCTCGCCGGACCGCCGAGGGCGCGGGCGAGTTCCTGACGGGAGGCGGGATCGTCTACCTGGCACTCTGGGTGGTCGGCGCCGTCGGCGTCGCAGGTTGGCTGCCCGCGAACACCGCCGACAACTGGCTGCATTTCCTGCTCGGGATCGGACTGCTCGGCGTCGGCTTCGCCGCCGGCCGGGTCGACGCGGGCGCCCTGCCGCGACCGCCCAGCCGTCCCTCTAGCTCTGCGGAGCCTCGCCCGTTCCGGTGCACCGCGAGCACCTCGGCGATGATCTCGAGTGCGATCTCCGCGGGTGTCTCGCCGCCGAGGTCGAGGCCGACCGGCCCGCGAACCTCGCTCGGCGATCGCACCGAGGTGTTCGCGCCGCTTCGCCTGGGTGCGCTTCGAGCCGAGTGCTCCGACGTAGAACGCGCCTCCCTCGACGCCCCGGCGAAGCGCGGGCAGATCGATCCGCTCCTCGTGGACGAGTGACACGAGTGCGGTCCCGGCGTCGATTTCGATCTCGTCCGGCCACGCGACGATCATCTCGTCGGCGCTCGGCACGCGCTCGCGCGTTGCGAGGCCGGCGCGTGGATCGACGACCACGGTGCGCCACCCGAGCGGGCGGGCGAGCGCGCACAGGGCCTCGGCGATGTCGCCTGCGCCGACCGCCACGAGCCGCGGCGGCGGCCCGATTGCCTCGACGAACACGCGGCGCGCCGGCTTCCTCGCGCAACCCGGTGCGAGCCGGCTCATCGGCCTCCCAGCGCTCCCCGACGCCGTCTCCTTCGACGACCACGTAGCTCGTGCCACGCGCCAGCGTCGGGGACGCCTGCGAACGGCTCGAGGAACACGTCGATCTCCCCGCCGCACGGCAGCCCGACCGTCCACGCCAGCTCGTCCTCGATGCCGTACGAGACGACGCTTGCGACCTCGCCGTCGAGCACCGCCTGGCAGCGCTCCGCGACGTCGGCCTCCACGCACCCGCCCGAGACCGAGCCGAACATTCGCCCGGAGCGCGTCACCGCCAGCTTCGAGCCGAGCGGGCGAGGGGCGCTGCGCCGAGTCGCGACGACGGTCGCGATCGCGACCTCCTCGCCTGCGGCGCGCCATTCCTCTGCTTTCGCGAGCACGTCGTCCATCTAGTTTCATCGTAGTCATGGACGCCCTGGCTGAGCTGCTCGCGCGCGTCGACGCCGGCGAGCTGGGCGATCCGCTGCCGGTGCTCGCGTACGTCGCCGGACAGGCTGTCGAGCTGGACGAGGCGGAGCTGAACGGCGCGCGACGCCGTGCTCTGCTCCTCGTCGCAGCCGGGGGAGATCCGCACCGCGACCTCGAGGTGGACGACCGGGCCGTCAAGTCGCTCGCCGCCGATCTCTATACGGACGACCGGCGCGAGCAGCTCGGCCGCAGCATCGACGCGCTGGTCCTGCGCGTCCGCGAGCTCACGACCGCGCGCGAGGCGGCCCTGTTCCTCGCGGCGGACGTCGACCTGGCGTGGCGCCTCTTCTGTCTCGGCCTGCTCGCGGAGGAGCTTGCCGAATGACACCCGCCGTGCAGGCGGCGAAACGGGCGGGCATCGAATTCACGCTGCACGAGTACGAGGGCGTGGAGCTCGGAGACGGCGACTATGCCGTCGCGGTCGCGAAGGCACTCGGCCTGCCGCCGGAGCGGCTCTTCAAGACGCTCGTCGCATCGGCCGACGGCCGCCTCTCGGTGTTCGTCGTGCCCGCCGACCGCCAGCTCGATCTGCGCGCGGCGGGCAAGCGGGTGACTCTCGCCGACCGCTCCACGGCGGAGCGGGCGACCGGCTACGTGATCGGGGGGATCAGCCCGCTCGGTCAGCGGAAGCAGCTGCCGGCGACCGTCGACGAGTCCGCGCTCGCCTGGGAGACGATTCTCGTCAGCGCCGGACGCCGCGGGCTGCAGATCGAGCTCTCGCCGTCCGATCTCGTCGCCCTGACCGGTGCGACGGTCGCCGCGATCGCCAAGTAGCGGTGGGCGCCGCTACGTGCCCCACCAGAAGCTCGCGGCGATCACGACGTAGAAGCCGATCAGTACCACCCCCTCCTGCCAGGTCGATTCGCCGTCATTGACGACGAAGGCACCGAGGATCGCCGAGATCACCAGCACCAGTGCGAGGAGCGGTGCAAAGACGAGTGTCAGGTGGGTGGGGAAGAACAGTGAGACGAAGACGAGCACCGGCGTCAGCGCGAGCGCGACCTGCAGCGACGAGTTGACGATCACGGAGATCGCGAAGTCGGCCTGGTTGCGCGCTGCGAGCTGCACCCCGACCACGTTCTCGACGGCGTTGCCCGCGATCGCGACGATCACGAGCCCGGCGAACTCCTGGCTCATGTGCAGCGTGTTGATCGCCGGCGTCAGCGCGGTGACGAACCAGTCGGAGACGAACGCGGCGCCGACGGCTGCGATCCCGAGCACGACCGCCGTCGTCGCCACCGTCCACCGCGGCGGTCGGGTGCTCCTCGCCCTCCGTCCCACGCAGGAAGAGCGGCAGCGCGCAGAAGTAGACGACCAGCAGGACGCCCGCGCAGATCAGCGACAACGTGCCCGAGTGGGCTTCGGCGGGGGCATGGAACGTGTGCGCGAGCGACGGCGTCGCCATCGTGGCTGCTGCGAGCAGCGCCAGCGTCGACACCATGCGCGTCCGTTCGGAGCTGAATCGCTGCACGCCGTTCTTCAGGCCGCCGACGAGAAAGGCGATTCCGAGCACGAGCACGCTGTTCGCGAGGATCGAGCCGACCAGCGCCGCCTGCACGACGGCGACGAGCCCGCTGTTGAGCGCGAAGAGGGCGACGAACAGCTCGGGCAGGTTGCCGAGCGCCGACTGGACGACACCGGCCCCGCCCGAGCCGAGCCTCGAGCCGAGCTGCTCGGTCCCGCTCCCGACGAGCCGGGCGAGAGCGGCCAACGCGATCGCAGCGACGACGAACGTCGTGACGTCGCCGAGCGCGAAGTGGCAGAGCGCGGCGATCGCGACCAGCCCGAGGGTGATTGAGAGCTCGATCAGGTCGCGGCGGTTCACAGGCGCGAGACGCTAACAGGCCGTGCCTCGATCGAGGGAACTCGCGCGAGGGATCGCGACTTCCCTCGGGATCGCCGACACAGATTGGGAAGTCGTTCCCGAGGAGGAGAGCCTCGTTGCGGTATGTCCCATTTGTCTTGACGGTCGCTGTGGCGTGCATGTTCGCGGCAAGCGCGAACGCCTCGCAGTTGATCGACCGGAACGCCCACGACGTGCACCTCGCCGTCGACGCGAAGGGCGAAGCGATGATCACGTTCACCGCTGGAGGCAAGGTCAAGCACGTCCTTGCGTGGGACGCCGTCAACGCGATCGCCCCGACCCATGCACGCGCGCAGGTTGCTTTCAGGCTCGACTACGCCGGCGGCTGGGGCGAAGTCACGCACGGACGCCTGGAAGACGTTCGGCGACCGCTGTGGTGCCTATGACGGGCCGCCGCTCGCGTGGAAGGTCGTCGCATGCAAGGCGCCGGACGGATCGTACTGGGCGCTGCAATCGTGGCAGCGGATGCTGCCGAACTACGGCGGCGACCCGAGCGCGCAGCAGGCTTCGTGGGAGCTTCGCCTCTCGCACTGGACCGGCGACCTGCCGGTGCTCACGATCGGCACCGACTGGGCCTGGCACCAGTGGGACCACCTCTACGGGACGTTCACCTACGACGGCCAGCCCGTCTACGGCTTCAGGTCGACCCCGGGCGGCAATCCGCTCGACACCTTCGGTCGCAACATCTACGTCGACACGTTCGACTCGGCCTACGGCGACGGCTGGAAGCGCGAGAACAGCTTCCTGGCCCACAGCGGGACCGGGGTCTTCTGTTACAGCTTCAACCCGCACGGATCGCACCCCTCGGGCAGGGGCACCAAGTATCGCGCGACGGTCGAGGGGCCCGGGGTCACGCCCGATGTGATGTGGCAGGGTAATGCACCAGGGGCCTACGACAAGACGCTCGACGTGCAGGCGAACGATGCGATCGCGCAACTCGGCGACAAGGTGTGCCGCGCGAATTAGGTCGGGCGCTCGGCTAGGCTCGCCCCGTGCAAGACCGCGGAGCAGAGCAACGAGCACTCTTTCGCCGCTGGCCCGCGGGCGTGTCCGTCGTCGTCGCCGAAGTCGACGGCCGCCGGCACGGGCTGACCGTCTCATCGCTCGTCTCGCTCTCGCTGGAGCCGCCGCTCGTCGGCATCTCCGTGGCGCTCGAGGCGTCCCTGCACGAGCTGCTGCGCGGCGCCGGCGAGTGGGCGGCATCGCTGCTCTCGGGCGAGCAGGAGGAGCTCGCCCAGCACTTCGCCCGCAGCGTGCCTCCGCTCATCCTGTGGGACGGAATCGACCTGCGGGAGGACGACGAACGGCTGCTGGTGGGTGCCGCGGGCTGGCTGACCGCCCGGACCGTCGAGCAGATGCGGACGGGTGACCACACGTTCTTCGTCGGCGAGATCCTCTCGATCGAGGAGGGCACTGCCGCGACCTCGCTCTCGTATGTGCACCGCGGCTACCGCGCCCTGTGATCGAAGCCGTCGTCTTCGACCTGGACGGCGTGATCGTCGACTCCGAGCAGGTGTGGGACGACGTGCGCGAGGAATATGTGCGCGAGACCGGTGGGACGTACACGGCGTCGGCGACACGCGACATGATGGGAATGAGCTCCGTCGAATGGTCGCGGTACATGGCGGATGAGCTGGGCGTTCCGGGCTCGCCGCAGGAGATAAACGCCGAGATCGTCCGGCGGATGCTCGTCCGCTACGGCACTGCGCCGCCGCTGATCGACGGTGCGGTCGAGGCCGTCCGCATGGCCGCTGCGCGGTGGCCGCTGGCGATTGCATCCTCGTCGAACCCGGAGTTGATCGAGGTCGTGCTGCGCGCCGCGGGGCTGCGCGAGCTCTTTCCCGTCACCGTGTCGTCGCAGGAGGTCGCGCGCGGCAAGCCGGCGCCGGACGTGTATCTGGAGGCGGCGCACCGGCTCGGCGTAGAGCCTGCTCGGTGTGTCGCCGTCGAGGACTCGCACAACGGCATCCGGTCGGCGGAGGCCGCGGGCATGCGTATCGTCGCAGTCCCGAATCCGCACTTCCCGCCCGACGAGGATGCGCTCGCTCGTGCGGATGCCGTCGTCCGCAGCGTTGCGGAGCTGACTCCAGAGTTGCTCGCCGGGTAGCGCGTCAGTCGGCGCGTCCGAGCAGGACGCAGCCGTTGTGGCCGCCGAGGCCCATCGCGTTCGAGAGGGCGACGTCGACGCGCGCCACTCGAGCCTCGTTCGGCACGTAGTCGAGATCGCACTCCGGGTCGGGCTCGCGGTAGTTGATCGTCGGCGGCAGCTTGCCGTCGTGCAGCGCGAGCACGCACATGATCGCCTCGATCGCGCCCGCAGCACCGAACGTGTGCCCCATCATCGACTTCGTGGACGAGACCGCCAACGCATGGGCGTGGTCGCCGAAGACGTCCTTGATCGCCTTCGTCTCGGCGGCATCGCCCTGCGGCGTCGAGGTGCCGTGCGCGTTGATGTAGCCCACGCGCTCCTTCTCGACGCCGGCCCGCTGAAGGGCAGCGGTCATCATCGCCGCGACGCCTGTCGCTTCCGGTTCCGGCTGCGCCATGTGGTGCGCGTCGTTGGAGGCGCCGTAGCCGAGCACCTCGGCGTAGATCCGTGCGCCGCGCCGCTCCGCAGCCTCCCAGTCCTCGAGCAGGACGCCGCCGGCGCCCTCGGCCATCACGAAGCCCGCGCGCGTCGCGTCGAACGGCCGCGAGGCGCGGGGCGGGTCCTCGTCTTCCGCCGCGAGCCCGCGCATGGCCGTGAAGCCCGCGAGGATCAGCGGGATGATGCACGACTCCGTGCCACCGGCGAGCACCGCGTCGGCATCGCCGCGCTTGATCATCTCGGCCGCCTCGCCGATCGCGTGCGAGCCCGTCGCACAGGCGGAGACGACAGCGTAGTTGGGGCCTCTGATCCCGAGTGAGATCGCGAGCTGCCCCGAGACCGAGTCGACGAGCACGTTCTGCAGGAAGTTCGGTGAGACACGGTCCGGCCCGCGGTCGCGGAGCGTCTCAGCCTGCTCGACGATGCCCGGCACGCCCCCGATCGCCGAGCCGAACACGATCCCGACGCGCGCCGGGTCGAAGCCGTTCAGGCCTGCGTCTGCGAGTGCTTCCCGCCCGGCGGCGACTCCGAACAGCACGTTGCGCTCGAGTTTCCGCGCTTCCTTCGCCGAGACGACCTGGCTCGGGTCGAAGCCCTTCACCGCGGCGGCGATGCGCACCGGCAGGCCGTCGGTGTCGAACGTCGAGATCCAGTCGATCCCGCTCTCGCCTGCGAGCGCTGCACGCCAGGTCGACGGCGCATCCAGCCCGAGCGGAGTGACCGCGCCCACCCCGGTGACAGCGACGCGCTTCATGAGCCAACCCTATGTGACGCTTGCGCGCTCGAGGAAGTGACGCCGAGCGTCAGTGCCAGAAGATGAAGTAGATGACCAGCGCAAAGACGACGCACGCCGCGATCAGCACCAGCAGGAAGCGGCCGAGGGAGAGACTGTTCCGCATCGCCTGCGGCGTCTGGAGCGCGGGGTCATCGCCGGTCCGGGCGAACTCTTCCGCCTCTGCGACGTCCTGGGCGTGGTGGCTCCAGCCGACCTCCTCCGGGGGCTCGTTCGAGACTGAGTCCTCGGTCGGCACGTCTCGATACTAGGACGTTCCCGGGCCGGTTGTCCACCTCGCCGGCCGGCGCGAGGAGTGGCCGCGGTGTGGTTCGATGCACCTGGTCCCTTTGCCCGCGACGCCTGCCCACCTGCACGGTCTGGTTCCGTTCCCGCCCATGGAGGCGGAGCTCGTTCGCGAGCTGCCGGTCGGCGAGGGCTGGCAGTACGAGCCGAAGTGGGACGGCTTCCGTGGCGTGTTCGAGAACGCCGGCCCCGAGCTCGCTCTGTGGTCGCGCAGCGAACGGCCGCTCCTTCGCTATTTCCCCGAGTTGCGCGCCCTCGGCGATCTGCTGCCACCACGGTCCGCTCTCGATGGCGAGATCGTGATCGCGCGCGACGGAGCGCTGGACTTCGACGCCATGCAGATGCGGCTCCACCCGGCCGAGTCGCGGATCCGCCGGCTGTCGGGCGAGATCCCGGCGGAGTTCGTCGTGTTCGACATGCTGGTCTGGGACGGCGAAGCCGTGTGGAAGCTGCCGCTCGAGGAGCGTCGCGCGCGTGTCGAGGCGCTCGACGGCTTCAGGCTCTCGCCTGCGACACGTGATGTCAGTGAGGCACAAGGCTGGCTCGCGCAGTTCGAGTCGCTCGGTCTCGACGGTGTGATCGCGAAGAAGCTCGGCGTGCCGTACCTGCCCGGCTCGCGCGACGGTGTCGTGAAGGTGAAGGAGCACAAGACGGCGGATTGCGTCGTCGTCGGCGTGCGCTGGAAAGGTGATCGCTCTTCGATCGCAACGCTCCTCCTCGGTCTGTATCGCGAGGACGGCGGGCTCGACTACGTCGGCTCGTGTGCAGTCGCGGCTAAGACTCGCGCCGACGTGGCGGCGCGCGTGCTGCCGCTCCTCGACGAGTCGTCCGAACAGCGATTCTCCGAGCCGAACCGGTGGGGCTCGGGCGAGCTCGAGGAGGCGCCGGTGCGGCCGGAGCTCGTGGTCGAGGTGCGCTATGACAAGGTGCAGGGGTCGCGGTTCCGCCACGGCACGAAGTTGATCCGGTGGCGCGACGACAAGGCGCCGACCGACTGCACCTGGCACGAGCTGAGGCCTCCGCGCGACCCGAATGCGCCGACGGTCGAGACGCTCTTCGGCTGGGCCTAGCGCCGCTTGGCCGGAATCTGATTCGCGAAGCGAACCAGATTCCCGAGTTGCTGATCTCGGCACGAAACTCCTGAGTCTGGTTCGGCTGCGCCAAATCAGTTCAAGGAAGCCGTGGCGGGGGAGGCTCCAGCTCGAGACGTGCGAAGCGTGGCCGCAGCGACGGCGGGTTGCGCCACATGCCGCGCATCGGATCGCCGGCGGCGGCGATGCGGCCGGGCATCGTCTCGAGCGTGAAGGCCTCCGGCTCGACGGCCGCGACCTCGTCCCACTGGAGTGGGGCGGAGACGCGTGCGTCCGCCGTCGGCCGGACCGAGTACGCCGCCGCGATCGTCCGGTCGCGCGCGTTCTGCCCGAAGTCCACGAACACCCCGACGCGATCCGCGACGCGCCAGGTCGTGGTCGCGACGGCCTGATCGTCGATGCGCCGCTCCACCTCCTGCGCCAGAGCCTTCGCGAAGCGACGCACGTCGGGAAAGACGAGATCCGGTTTGATCGGCGCGAGAATGTGCAGGCCTGTCGCGCCTGACGTCTTCGGATAGGAGCGCAGGCCGAGCTCCTCGAGCACGTCGTGCACTACGAGCGCGATCTCCCGCACGAACGGCCACTGGCCGTCCGACGTGGGGTCTAGATCGATCAGCAGGTAGTCCGGCTGTTCGATCGCAGGCACCCGCGAGTGCCACGTGTGCAGCTCGATGCAGCCGAGGTTTGCGACCCAGGCGAGCGCCGCTGCGTTGTCGACGATCGCGAACACCGTCGAGTGCCCGCTCGGGAACTGCACGAACACCTCGTCCACGAACCCCGGATGGTTCGCGGGCACGCGTTTCTGATGGAAGAAGTCATGTTCGACGCCGTTCGGGAAGCGCTTCATGTGGAACGGACGGCGCCGCAGGTGGGGGAGGGCGAGCTCAGCGATGCCGACGTAGTAGGAGACGAGGTCGAGCTTCGTCAATCCCCGAGCCGGGAAGAACACCTTGTCGGGGTTGGTCACCGGGACGTCGTTGCGGCCGATCTGCACGCACGGAGTATCGTGAACCCGTGTTGGAACGGCAGCCACTCACCGACGCGACGCTCGAGCCGCTGGACGACCATCTCGTCGTCGAGCAACTCGACGAGTCGGAGCTCCCGAGCGGTCTGATCGTCCCGGCGAACGAGGCGACCCAGGTGCACAGCGGGATCGTCGCGGCCGTCGGCCCTGACGTTTCCGCGGTCGAGCCCGGCGACAAGGTGCTGTTCCCGCGCGATGCCGGCTTCGAGGTGCGGCTGGCGCGTTCGTCGCATCGAGTGCGGGTGCTCCGCCGCGAAGACGTGATCGCGCGCATCCACGACTGACCCCCGCGACGGGGACTAGGTACCCTGTCGCCCGATCGGAGGGGTGGCAGAGCGGTCGAATGCGGCGGTCTCGAAAACCGTTATCCGTCGTTAGGCGGATCGAGGGTTCAAATCCCTCCCCCTCCGCTTGCTGAGCCAGATCCGGCGGAGTGACGCGGGATTCTGGCTGCGCCCAGTGGTCAAGAGGCCCGGCCAGGATGGTCGGGTTTGGGGCGGTGCGCTAGAAGCCAGGCGGATGAGTCGATCGCAACCACGATCGCGCGCGACGCGGGCTCGACTTGCATCACTCGGCAGGTCAGACCCCTGGGTGCTCTTCTTCGATGATTTCGCTCGGTCGCGCGGCACGCATCGATCGGGCGACGTTCAGCACGATAGCCCACACCCAACCATCGAGACTCGATTCGCCACGAAAGAGCTGCCGAGACCGGAGAGCCCGTGCGAATGCCTCTTGGACCGCGTCGTGCGCAGTACCGTCGTCACGCCTGATTGAGCGAGCGGCCCGCACGAAATCCTCGTACCGGTTGCGGTAATCGGCAGCACATAGCTGTCGTCGAGCTGCTGCCGGTCGAGTCGGAGCTCGACCGACCTGGCGGGTTAGTTCGGGAGCTGGGGACGCCTCCCCGTGAACGCTATCGCGATGCCTGGGACTGCCAGCTGCGGGTGACCAGGTGCGACGATCTGCCATCACGGTTGCTGTTTGAAGGTGTGCGCTAGGACGCCTGAGCGGCCGGCGCAGACGGGCGAGTCGTTGACGCGGGTGAAGGTGAGCGTCCGGGCGTTTTTCTTCCAGGTGTAGGTGCCGGGTTTGGCGCAGGCGGCGCTGCCGGTCTCGTGTCCGAAGGTGATTTTCGATCCGGTCGTCGAGTATTTGCCGTGTACGACGATGTGTCCGTTGTCGGCGACGGTGTAGGTACCTGCTTTGGCGAGGTTCAGGACCCACGTGCCTTTGAGGTCGGCCGGGCTCTTGATCGTGGTTGCGTACTTGCCGGTGAGGCTGCCGGCGGCGAACGCCGTCGACGACAGCGCGAGTACCGCGATGACCGTGGCGGCAAGTGCGAGTTGCTTCAGCGGGACGATCTTGCTCACGACGTTCTCCTTCGTGATCGGGAATGGATGCCTCGCCAGTCTCCAGGTGAGGCGGCGGAGTGTCTTCGGCGTGCGTACGGAGATTGCCTCCGTGCCTGTACGGAACTGTCCCGGTGAGGCTCGTGATCGCCTCCGCACGGTTGTACATTCCGCGCATGTGGTCACGGCGACTGACGCTGATCGTGGTCGCGCTCACAGTTGCGGCGTTTCCGGCCGCCGTCGTCGACCTCGTGCTCGCCTCACACGCGGCCTCCCACGTGTACAGCTTGCGCCTCGGGGTCGCGATGATCGTGCTCGCGGCGCTGCTTGCGCTGCCGTCGATGCTTGCTGCGCTCTTGGTCGGGCGTCGGCGAGTCGACGGCTGGTTGTCGCCGATGCTGGCACTCACAGGCTTCCTGCCCGCACTCGTGCTTCTGGGTTCCGTGTTCAAAGAGGGACCGGTCTCCGGTTACGCCGTGGCCCTATCCCAGGGCAGCTGGGTGCTCCTGTTCGTCTCGGCCGCGCTGCTCGTGCTGTTCTTCCCCGAGGGTCGCGTCCGAGGCCGCGACCGCTTGCTTGCTTGGGCGATCGTGACGGACGCGCTCCTTTTCATTGTCGTCGGTGCGATGCACCGCGGGCCCTATCCCCATCCCGACGAGCACTCACAACACGTGTTTGCCACGCTGCCGCATGCGGTTTCGGCCCTGATTGTGGCCGTCACGCTGCCGGGCATCCTCGTGCTGGTCGTGCTCACGTTGGTCTCGCTCGTCCGTCGCTACCGACGGGCTGCTGCTGAGCTGCGCGCGCAGATGAAGTGGCTCGCGCTCGCTGCGATGCTGCTGCCGCTGACCTTGCTCGTTGCGTGGGCGGGATATGTCTCGATCCATCTCGGCTACGCGGTCGTGTTCGTTGGCCTCGGACTCGCCTACGCCGCGATTCCGACCGTGATCGGGATCGCCGTTCTGCGGCCGGACCTGTTCGAGCTCGATCGAGTCCTCGCTTCGGCCGCGACGCATGCGATCGGGACAGGCGTCGTGCTAGCGATCTTCACCGCCACGAACCTAGCTGCTGGGTTGCTCTTGCCAGGCAACTCGGTGCTCGCCGCTGTGGCGGCCACGTCGCTGTGTGCGCTGCTGCTGGCGCCGCTGCGTGCGCGGCTGCAACGGCGCGTCGATCGCTGGCTCTATCCCGCACGCAGGGCAGCGCGCGCGGCGATCGACGAGCTGACGAGGCAGACGGCGGCCACCCGGGTTCGCCCGGAGCAGCTCGAGGGGGCGCTGCAACAGGCGCTCGGAGATGCGACAGTACGACTTGGCTTCCTCGCCGCCGATCGGCCGGGCGTTGTCGACCTCGCCGGCGCGCCGCTCCAGGCAGCCCCCGTTTCGGTGCCGGTACGGCTGGGGGGCGAGCAGATCGGCCTCGTCGGTGCTGCGCGCACCTCGCGCGAGTTGCTCGCCGACGTGGCGGCGGCGGCGGCGCCGCTGGTCGAGGTGATCCGGCTCCGACTCGGCTTGCGCGAGGCGTTGCGCGAGGTCGAGGCGAGCCGCTCGCGCATGCTCCGCGCCGGCTACGAGGAGCGGCAGCGGCTCGAGCGCGACCTGCACGACGGGGCTCAACTGCGACTGGTTTCGCTCGGGATGGCGTTGCGGCTCGCGCAACGGCACCTCGCGGACGGCGGCGTCGATGTGAACGGTCTGCTTGACCAGGCGGTCGCCGAACTTGGAACTGCGGTCAGTGAGTTGCGGCAGCTCGCGAACGGCATCCGTCCGAGCTGCCTCGACGACGGGCTTATTCCCGCGCTCTCGTTGCTCGTCGACGCTGTGCCGATCCCGGTCGACATGCGCGTCTCCGACACGCAGGTCGACGGAGACCTGCAGACGACCGCGTACTACGTTGCGAGCGAGGCGATCACGAACGCCGTCAAGCACGCGCGTGCGACGCGGATCACACTCCGGGTCGACGCCAGGAATAGCGACCTCTATGTCCGCATCGAGGACGACGGCGTCGGCGGAGCCGAACAGCGCGACGGCTCCGGACTCGCGCGCCTCGCCGACCGAGTAGGCGCACACGGTGGAACGCTGTATGTCTCGAGCCCGCACAACGGCGGCACGACCGTGGAGGCGATCCTGCCGTGCGCGTCGTAATCGGCGAGGACTCCGCCCTCTTCCGCGAAGGACTCGCCCGACTGCTCGAAGACGCCGGACACGAGGTAGTCGCGAAGGCAGACGATGCCCCAAGCCTCGTCCAAGCCGTCGATGCCGAGCTGCCCGACCTGGCGATCGTCGACGTGCGCATGCCGCCCGACCAGACAGACGACGGCGCCCGAGCCGCACGCCGGCTCCGCGAAACACACCCAATGCTCGGGATCGTGCTGCTCTCCCAGCACATCGAGACCCACCACTCCGTCGAACTGGTCAGCTCCGGACGGTTCGGCTACCTACTGAAAGACCGCGTCTTCGACGTCGACGAGTTCCTCGAGACGCTCCGTCGTGTCGCAAACGGTGGCTCGGCCCTCGATCCCGAAGTCGTCTCCCTGCTACTCAGTCCGCTCCGCTCCACCGACCAGCTAGCCGCACTCACCCCACGCGAGCGCGAGGTTCTCGCGTTGGTCGCGGAAGGCCGCACAAACCGCGGCATCGCACGCCGGCTCTGGCTCACCGAACGCACCGTCGAGACACACATCGCGAACATTCTCGCCAAGCTCGGCATCGGCGCGCACGAAGAAGACCATCGCCGCGTCCTCGCCGTGCTCGCATTCCTCAACCACCGACGCACGCCAGCAGCGTGAAGCACACTGGCGCGATGGGCCAGCGTTACGGAGTTGCCCCCGGCGCGCGATCACGGGCCGGTTACTTAGTCTGGCCCTGGAGCTCTACCGGGACGCGACTCAGTACCACTTGCCCTTGGCGAATCCCCCGAAGGCGATCAGGCCAACGAGTGCGATGATGATCCCTAGCCATAGGCTCCAGAAAATCGCGGCAACGATCCCGACGATCACGAGAATTCCGCCGAGACCGATTCCGCCTATCGAGCCGTCCCGTGCTATGCCTGCCTCCTCGATCTGGATGATCGGGAATTTCCCCGGATACTTCGAGTGTGAAACCAATCGAGCGGCGAATCAAGCGGCGTTTAGCGAGGCTTGCGGACTGCGGAGTACACGATCCCGATGCCCGCGCCGACACCCGCTATACCGATCAGCAGCGCGACCGGGTCTTGCCAGCTTTGTTTCAGACGTACGTGCCGTTTGTTGGTCGCAAGCACATTGCCTTGGGCGTCGGTCGAGGTGACGACACGCAGTGTCCGTGCTCGCAAGCCGGTGTGGATGTAGACGGCAAGAGCCACCGCGACGCCTGCTACGAGGAACCCGAGGAAGATACGCACCGGGATCGATCATGGCGCTGCGGAGAGCGGATACAAGGGTAGTCCGACGAGCGGCCGGCCGCTACTTCTTGTACCGCGAGGCTCCGCCTGATTCAGCCCTTCGCCGGGCGAGAGGGCGCAGCTGGCAAACCGCGCCCGTCCGGGTGGTGGTGTTTGCAGACAGGATGCCCGTGGTCGGGATGCGGGTGCCACGCCAGCCGCCAGCAGCCGTGGACGTGGCAATTGTGGCGGCGGAGAAAGAGGTACAATGCACTCGCGAATGCCGTCACCAGTGTGATGTCTGCGAGTGGGCCGCTGACGAAGTTGTAGCCGCCCTTCGTTGGCCAGTGCACGACTGAGTGCAAACTCGCGATTAGGCACATGGCGGAGAGGCTAACGTCGGCAGTAGATGGAGTTGCGAGGCGGGCTTTGTGCCAGGTTGAGGCTGGGGTCGAGACCGGATGGCTGACGCCTTCCGTGCCTTCGACCCTGATCCCGAAGCGCGTTCGCGAACCGTCTTGCTCCCCACCGTTCGGTTCGCGCGCTCCAGTCGTGCGTTAGTGACGCCGGGCGGACGTAAGAGTTAGAAGCAGACTGATCGGCCCGGTCTCACGCTGCGCCCTTGGGGGCGGCCAGACGCCAACTTGGCCATGGCTCGAAGAGATTCCAAGGCCGCGCCGTGAGCGTGGCCGTTGAGTCCCTGCAGCGCTGCCGTTTCCAGAAAGCGCTTGTCTGCACCGCTCGTTGCCGCCTAGACCAGCGCTCCCGAGCTCAAAGCCGAGGGATGGGACTTCCGCCGCAGGTCTGGGCGTATACCGGGACAGATGCGCTTTTTCGTTCTGGTGGTTCTGTTGGTGCTCGCGCTCGTCGCGGCCTCGACGGCGGTCGCTACGCAACGATCCCGCGTCGTGGCGTCGCATGGCGTCCGGTTGACGATCCCGGGCGGCTGGACGCGCGCGCCTGCCGCGGCTGCCGGCGCGGTCGTTGATCCCAAGACGCTGCTTGTGCTCGGTACACACGGCGTCGGAACGAAGCGGAGTCTCTGCCAGATCGCTGCTTACCGGATTCCCGCTGCGGGAGCTGTGGTCGTCGTTGTTGGTTGGACGTCGCTGCGCAATAGCGGCGCGAGCAGCGCCAGACAGGGTCGCCAACCGCTCGCGAAGCTTGTGCGGGTGCGTCGGCCGAGCTTCGAGTGTTTCAACGGGCGCGGTGCAGCGGCAGACGTCGTCCTTGCTGGGAAGGCGTATCAGGTGAACGTGATGGTGGGAGCGCGAGCGACGCCGGCCGTCGTCGAGCAGGCGCTCGCTGTCGGGCGCTCGTTCGATCGCGCCAGATGATTCTGCGTTTCGCATCGCTCCTTGCCGTCGCGGCGTCGATTGCGCCGCCGGTGGCGCTTCCGCGGCTCCCTGGTTGGCATCTCGGTACGGCGCGGATCTCCAGCGCCGGCTGTCGGCGCTGCGTCCAGGTCGACAGTTGGGCCGCCACGGTTGCCTACCGAGACGCGCCGAACGACTTTCCGCAGCGGACAATGGCGCGGCTCGGCGCCAGCGACGTGATCATCCAACTGATCCGCTCTTGGGAGCCGACGCCCCCGAGCTGGACGTTCACGAGACGGCCGCTGCGGATCCGCAGATCCCTGATCCACGCCAACTTCGAGGGCAACACAACGCACGGCCGGGTCTCGCTCTGGGCGAGCTCGACCTGGCGTAACGGCTCCTTCGTCCAGGTCTACGTCTTCTTCGGCTCAGCCAGCCCGAGCAACGCCGTGATCGAGCGTGCGCAGCGCGAACTCGACCGCACCTCGTTCCCGGAGTGGATCATCCGCGAATAGGGGACAAGTCTGGACTTGGCTAAAGATTTCGTGGTGTTTGGGCCTCTTAGTTGGTGATGGGCGCGCGTGTTTCTGAGATAGAGGCTGTCTACCGCGAGCGGTACGCGGCGTTTCGGCAGACGATCGCGACGATCGCTGGCAGCAGCGACGAGGCGCGCGATGTTGTCCAGGATGCGTTTGCCGAGGCGCTCCGGAAACGAAATTCGTTTCGGGGAGAAGGACCTCTCGAGGGGTGGATCTGGCGGATCGCACTGCGGTTAGCGTTCGCACGGCGACGCGGCGAGGTCGGGCTGCCGCTGGTCCAAGTCGGCGAGTCCGAAATCCCCGATCCGGAAGCTGACCCGGACCTCGCGGACGCCGTGAAGCAGCTCGCGCCCCGCCGGCGCCTCGTTGTCTTCCTCCGTTACTTCGGCGACCTCTCCTACAGCGAGATCGCCGAGGTCTGCGGGATCAGCGAAGGCACCGTGGCGGCGACGCTCGCGCAAGCCCGCAATGAACTCGGTACGGCGCTCGAGCAACGAAAAGGAGCATCGTCGTGATGTCCGGGGATTCGCTTTCGGAGCGGTTCTTGCTGCTCCCGCGCGCTGAGGATGACAGTGACTGGGACGAGGTGCTGCTTCGCGCCGGGATCCGCCCGCGCACCATGTTCTTGCGTCGCCTGCCGAAGCTGGCGTTGCTCACGGTCGGAGTTGTGTTCGTTGTCGGTCTGATCGCAGCGGGACTGATCGGCGCGTCGCTGCACCGTGCTCAAGCAGCGCCGCCCGGGCCGAGGCACGTTCAGCGCCAGGTGCCAAACGGAACTGTCAGCTGGCTGTTTGCGCACAAGCCGCGCGGCCAGTCGCTGACAACCGCACACATCGCGCTCCTCTCAACCACCGGCGCGCACTGGCAGCCCGTCCGCTTCGCGCGTGTCATCAGACCTGACCCGCGCAGCCAGGTCAGGGTGGTGCTCTCCCTGATTGGAAAGCGCGGACGCAACATCTGCATGACCGTCTACCTGCCCTACTCCTCAAGCGGCGGCTGCGCGATCGGACTGCTCCTCAAGCCGTTCAACTACGACATCTCCTCGCACATGAATCCAAACTGCCCGAGCTGCAGCAACGTCATCGTCGCCGGCGTCGCAAGCGACGACGTCGCGCGCATGGAGCTGTTCCTCCCCGGACGACACCGGACTGTCCCACTCAAAGACAACGTCTTCCTCGTCACGCTCGCCCCGTCCGTTTCGACCTGGAGCCTCGTCGCCTACGACCACAACGGGCTCGTGATCGGCAGATCCTCGCCGCCTCTGTCGATCCAAACCCCGGGACAGGCGCGAACCCCGACCAACCCACTGAGCGGACTGAACGTGACCCAGGTCATCAGCGGGCCGAGTAGCCGGGGCCCGCTCAGCACTAGGCACGAGAACGTCGTCGCCGTCCACCAGGGCATCCACTTCGCCGTCGGCCTGCGAAACGGCAACCTCCACCGCAAGCTGACCGTCACGATGACAATCACAGGCGGCACCCTCGGCTCGCCGATAGTTCGCCAACAGACGATCATCGTCCAACCGCACGCAGGCACCACCGTCCGACTCGGCGACCTCGTCGGCAAGATCCTCTTCGCCCAACGCGAACAACTCAAGATCGAAGTCGCCGATAGCCAAAACCGCGAGACCTGGGTGCGCAGCTACCCAATCATCTTCGCGCTCGGCTGACCCAGAAACAGCAGATCGATGCGTTGCCTGGGAGTGAGTAGCGTGCTGCTTGGGTTCAGGCTCGGAACCCAGGCGATGACCGCGTGGAACGTGAACGTGCCGCGGCTTGTGATCGATCGAGTGATCGCGGTGCCGATCACGGCGGTGCCGACGCTTGGTGCCGACCTCCTGGGCGGTGTCGTTTAACGCGGTCCGAACCGATTGGGTGGGGTGGGCGAAGCAGATGAGCGGTCGGTTGCTTGATTGATCGGTTTTTGCCGGTCTTCCTTTGTCCCTGATGCCGCCGCGAAAGGGGTCTTGTATGTCCATGCTTCCGCAGTTGGAAGAGCTCGATGTCGATGGCGCGATTCGTGAGGCGGCGTCGAAGGTTGACGGTGCCACGCGTGCCGTGTTTTTGAGGAAGGCTGGTCTTGGTGCCGGCGCGGTTGTTGCCGGTGGCGCGTTTGCTGGTGCGCTCCCGTCGATTGCGAGTGCCGGGGTCGCAAAGAGCGACGTTGCGATCCTCAACTTCGCGTTGACACTCGAGTATCTCGAGGCAGCGTTCTACGCAGGCGCTGTCAACAGCAAATTCAGCGGCAAGGTCGGCACGTTCGCCGGGATCGTCGCCAAGCATGAGGCCGCCCATGTTGCGTTCTTGAAGAGCGCGCTTGGCAGTGCGGCGGTGAAGTCGCCGAAGTTCGACTTCAAGGGCACCAACACTGACATGGCGAAGTTCATGGCGACCGCCCAGGTGCTCGAAGACACCGGTGTCGCTGCCTATCTCGGCCAGGCCGGCAACATCAAGTCGAAGAAGATCCTCGGCGCCGCCGGTTCGATCCTCGCCGTCGAGGCTCGGCATGCCGGCTGGGTCCGTGACCTGAACGACCAGCCGGGCGCACCGGCCTCGTTCCAGGGTGCAAAGACCAAGGCGCAGATCCTGTCCGCGGTCAAGGGCACCGGCTTCATCGTCGGCTAGCCGTCGTTTCTCGCACGCGCCGGGGTGGGGCAGCGTCTCGCCCCGGCATCCGACCCACCTCAACACAGAAGGAGACTTTCCAATGCCCGGTTTCATCGGAATGCCTGAACTGCTCCTGCTCGCCCTGGTCGCCCTGGTTCTCTTCGGGCCGAAGCGTCTGCCCGAAATGGGCCGCAGCCTCGGCAAAGGACTACGCGAGTTCAAGGACTCGGTCTCCGGCGACCACCAGGACGAGCAGGGCTTCAACGAGCTGAAGCTCGAACTGCCGCAGGAGCTGACCGCCACGCCAACCGTCCCCGAACCGACCACCAGCACACCGGTCGCTGTGACAGCGACGCCGGTCGTCGTCGAGTCCGAGAGAGCGGCGTAAGCACGATGCACTTTCCTCGTCGCCTGAGCCACGGCCAGGAAGTCGAGCTCGTCGGTCACCTCGAGGAACTCCGCTCGCGGATCTTTGTCGCGGGCGGAGCCATCCTCGTCACGACGATCATCGCCTTCACCTTCCACCGCCGCGTCATCCAACTCCTCGTCGACCAACTCCCCGTCAACCACCGTCACCTGCTCACCCTCGGCGTCGCCGAACCATTCACGACCTCGCTCAAGGTCAGCTTCGCGCTCGGCTTCGCGCTCGCTCTTCCGATCGTGCTCTGGCAACTCTGGAGCTTCCTCGCACCCGCACTCAACCCGAAGACGCAGCAAGGAATCGCGGGCTTCACTCTCTTCGCGGCCGCCCTGATGGTCGGCGGCATCGCCTTCGGCTACAAGATCGCCCTCCCGGCCGCCCTCCACTTCCTCACCAACTACGACAACTCGATCTACAACGTCCAGATCCGCGCAGCCGACTTCATCTCCTTCGCCGTGCTCGTCCTCGCCGCCTGCGGCGCCGTCTTCGAACTCCCGATCGTCATCCTCGGCCTCGTCCGCGTCAAAGCACTCACCTCCACCAAACTCCGACACAACCGCAAAATCGGCTACATGATCGTCTGCTGCATCGGCGTCGCCCTCCCCGGCGTCGACCCGGTCACAACGATCATGGAAACCATCCCGCTCGCGGTCCTCTTCGAATCCTCGATCTGGCTCTCCGTCGCCTTCGAAAAACGCTGGTTCGCACCACTCAGCACCGTCGAAGGAACGTAGCTTCGGCACCCGCGGCCGGCAGCGATCTCTCTACCAAGGTCAACGGGTGATGAGAGCTGTGACGGGCACGGAGAAGCGCTTCCGGGCGTCATCGCTAAGCCCGTGCTCAAGCCAGGTCGCTTTCTCGTCTGGCGCCGTCAGGACGACGATCTCGTCGGCGGGGAACATTCGCAGCGCGTCTTCGATTGCTTGCAAGGGGTCGACGTCGCCAACGTGTGGCTCCGATTGTTGGTCGACCGCTTGTGACGCTGCCTCGGCGCGCGTCGCTGCGTCGGCGCGCGCGTCGTCTTCTGCGTTGGTGAGCCGATCGAGCCAAGAGATCTTCGATGCGGGTGCGATCACGTGTATCTCTGCGTCCTCACCAGCATGAGTGCGGATGATCGACTCGACCTCCGCCTGGGGTGCAGTGGCTGTGGTTATCACGAGGATTCGACGGCCCCTCATCGGAGAAGTTCCCGATTTTGCCGACTCGGTCCCCGCATCTTCATTCGGCTCGGCTTGGTTGGACTGTTCGGGCGGGATCCGTTGTCCTTCACTCACTTCTCGATCACCTCGATCTCTAACCGTTGATGATGAACAGGATCCACCAGCCGATCAGCAACGCCGCAACGATTCCGAGCGCGATCGCGATCGCCGGGGCGATGAAGTAGGAGACGATCGCGAGGAGCACGGCGACCGTGACCGTCGTCCCGATCTTCCGTTTGAAGACGGTGTAGAGCAGATGCTCGGCGCGCGGATTCACGCGCTAAGCACCGCTGGTGGGCTCGGTCTGCATTGGACGCAATCTGGGGCTCCGATCAGACCCTGCGAACGAAGTAGAGGATCAGAACGACGAGCAGAATGATCACGAGGACGCCGATCAGTCCCGTACCCGGTTCCAGCGATTGCAAGCACTCAGCGCTCCTTGTCGTTTGAGTTGGTCGACGCGATCAGAGCAGCGCCGCCGGGTTCGCGGGGATGGCCGCGAAGAGAGTGTCCGCGGGCCACCCCCGCGGGAAGGGCTATGCCTTGGAGAGCTCTTTCGCCGACTCGCGGGCGAGTCGCTTGCCAATCGTCTTCATCTTCTGAAGAGCCGCTTTCTCCTGCACCAGGTTGGCGGAGAGCAGCTTGGCGACCTTGTTTTCGCCCATTGCTTCGGCGGAGACGATCAACCCCTCGTAGGCGGCAATCTCGTAGTGCTCCGCGCGGGCACCGGCACCGGTGAGGAAGGCATTCAAGATTTCCGGAGAGGGCGATTCATCGTTCACGAAGTCGTCGTGCTCCTTCTTGATCCCGTCGATCGCTGCGCACCTCTCGGCTTTTGCTTTCTCACCCAGCGCGGCGAACGCCTTCTCGACGTTGCTCACGTGCTTCTCGGTCTCTGACCGGTGCGCTTTGAAGCTCGCGGCCAGACCCTCGTCCGTTGCCTCTTTCTCCAGTTTCGGCAGCGCTTTCACAAGCAGCCGCTCGGCGTACAGGATGTCGCCGAGCTCGTGCAGGAACAGCTCACGCGGTTCAGTCATTTCAGCCATTTCGCTCCGCCCATTGATGTTTTGAGTGATTGTGCTTATCCATCACCTGCCCGACCGCTGAGCTTTAACACTCCCCGCCAATCAAGCCGAGCTTCGGTTGTTTCGGCGCGGGGGTGCGTCTGCCGCGTCGGCCAGCAGCTCCGTGCGGAGAGGGGCTCAAGCGCGGAACGCGATGATCAATGACGCGGTCTTGCCGCGCGCGTTCTTGCCCGTGATGTGGATCGCGTAGAGCTTGCCGGCGGTCAGGGTCGCCCTGGCGATGACCGCGTGGAACGTGAACGTGCCGCGGCTTGTGACCGATCGAGTGATCGCGGTCGTTGTTGCGGCTCGCGTCGAGACGCCTGCAAAGCGAGTGCCCTTGAGGAGCTGGACATTGCGGGTCGCCGCATGCGGCGTAACGCTCATGGTCAACTTCAGCGGCTCGTTGGCCGTGAAGCTGCCGTCGACCGTTTCGGTCTTCGTGTGGTGGACGCCGCTTAGGACGCGCGCTTTGACCTGCTTGAGCAGCGGCTTGGCGAGCGGCGGCGTCGGAGTCGGCCGAGTCGGCGGGGGCGGGGTCGAGGAGCCGCCGCCGACCTGGATCGTCTCGGCCGCGCTGTTGTCGCTCGGGTCCGATTCACGGTCCGAGCTGACTGTCGCCGTCAGCAGTTGCGCGCCGCTGCCGCTGACCTTCGTCGAGAACTTGATCACGGTTGAGGTGCCGTTCGAGATGTAGTCGAGGTAGCAGTCGAGCGCCTGCGTGCCCGTGCAGCCTGAGCCGCGCTCGTAGTAGGGCGGCCCGAGCAGCGTGACGGTTGCGGGAAGGGTGATCCGCAGGTGGGTCTGGAGCGCGCTCGCCGTGCCGGTGTTCGCCACGGTGACCACGAAGTCGTCCTCGCTGCCCGCTGCCGGGTTGGCGTTCGAGGCAGTCCAGCTGACCTTCAGGTTCGGCACCCCGCTGCCGCCGCCTCCGCCTCCGCCTCCGCCTCCGGTGCCGCCGCCTCCGCCGCCTCCAGTGCCGCCGCTGGGGGCGGCCGCGATCACGGCGCTGTTATAGGCGAGCCCCCAGCCGTTGCCGCCCCAGACGTTGCTGCCGGCGACGAGACCTTGAACGACGTGTCCTTGATCGTCGGAGGTGAGGGTGTAGGTCTGTGAGGTCGCGCCGGTGATCCAGCCGCACCCGTTGCCCGTCGAGTCACAGCGCTTCCAGAAGTAACTCCACGTGATCGGGGTGTCGCCTGCCCACGAGCTTCCGTTGACGAGCGTCAGGGTGGCGCCGACCTGCGGTGTGCCGCTGATCGAGCCGTCGTCCAGGAGCGGCTGCGGGACACCGACCGATCCGAGCGTGTGGGCGTCAACGCTCGTCGTGCCGGTTCCGTTCATCGCGCTCAGCTCGACGTAGATCGTGTGGCCCAGGTCGTTGGTCGTCGTCGTGTAGCTGGCCGAGTTGGCGCCGCCGATCGGGTTGCAGTTCGAGAAGTCGTCCGAGGTCGGCGAGCTCGGGTCGCAGCGATACCACTGATAGGAGAAGCCGGTCGGGCTTCCGTTCCAGGTGCCCTGGGTGAGCTCGAGGGTGTCCCCAGACTCGGCGATCGGCGTGCCATCGAAGATCTGATCGGTGGAGCTCAGCAGCGGCCCAACCGTCGCAAACGGGGCGCCAACGACATCGCTCTGGCCTGAGAACGCCGTGGTTGTCCCGTACCCGTTGGTGGCGTCGACCTCGGCGAAGAGCGTCGAGCCGATGTCCGCGTCGACCGTTTCATACGAGTTCGCGGTGGCGCCGGCGATCGAGGTGCAGTTGAAGCCGTTCACGTCGCAGGAGAGCCACTGGTAGGCGTACGAGCTCGGGCTGTTCGTCCAGGTCCCGTCCGAGACGGTGAGCGTGTTGCCCGAGGCGCTCGTATCCCCGCTGATCTCCGGCAAGTTGGCGCTGACAGGCGCCCCGATCGGAGGAGTGATCGTCGTCGAGACGACGGCCGTCGTCCCATACGAGTTCGTTCCATCGACGATCGCGTACAGGGTGGCGCCAAGGTCGCTGTCGGTGAGCGTGTAGGCGGACGATGTCGCGTCGGTGATCGCGACGCAATTCGCGTCGTTTCCGTCACAACGCACCCACTGGTAGTCGACGCTGATGTTGGAGTCCTGTGGCGCCGTCCAGCTTGCATCGACGTGCATCACGCTGCCCACACCTTCCGCGTCGCCGGTCAGCTGCGGCGGCACGCTCGGCTCCGGCGCCCAGGCCGGCCCGGGACCCGAGGTGTAGCTGTTGTTGATCAGCGAACCGACGCCGACGGCGCTCGGCCCGATCCCGGCGATGTTCTGCGCCTCGACCCAGAGGGCGATAACCTTCCCTTTGTCGCTCGCCTGAACGACGTAGTTGAGCGAATTTGCGCCGACGATCTGCGTGCAGTTGTTGAGCGTTTCATCGGGACAGTCGGACCACGCGTAGTAGAATGTCGTGGGCCGATCGGCCCACACGCCGCGGTCACCCACGAGCACGTTGCCCGTCTTGCTCGGGTCCCCGACCCAGGATGGGTTGAGCACGGCCTGCGGTGCGGTCACGAACGGCCCGATCAGGTTGGTGTGGGCGATCCCGGTAGCGAACGACGGCTGTGCGATGTTGGTTGCCGATCCGGATGTGTCCGAGGCATTGACGTCGACGGTCAAGTAGTCGCCGTTCAGTGCCGTGTCGTTGACCTGGTAGTTCGCGCTCGTCGCACCCGCGAGCGGGGTGCAGTCGAACGTCGACGAGGAGCAGCTGAACCACTGGTAGTCATAGGCCGTCGGTGAGCCCGTCCAGGTGCCGGTGGACACGGTGAGCGTTGATCCGTTGACGTTGGGGTCGCCGCTGATCACCGGCTCCGCGGTCACGGTGGGCGCGCCGATCACGCCGGTCAGGTAGGTCGAGACCGACCGGGCGCCGTAGGCATTCCGAGCGGTCACGCGAGCGAACAAGGTTTTGCCGAGATCGCCGGCGACGAGCGTCCAGGCGAGACTGTTGCCGCCGGCGATCGCCGCGCACTGGCCACCTGATGTGTCGCAGCGGAACCACTGCGCCGTGATCGAGGTCGGGCTGCCCGTCCAGACCCCGGGATCGGCGTTCAACGTATTGCCGACCGCCGCCCACGAACCGAGCGGCTCAGGATCGAAGGAGACAGACGACGGCGACGCCGCCGCCGACCCGACCGCTGCGGGCAGAAAGGCAACGAGCGCCACCACCGCGACGAGCGCGAGCGCCAGCACCGAGCGACGCCGACCACGCCCGGCAAGGACGAACCTCGTGAGAAAGCTGATGATCATCATGGAAGTCGGTTGGACAAGGGCGGGTATCCGCTCGGACGGAGCGCAGCGCAGTGTGCCCTACGTCGGACGGTCAGCCGCAGGATTTGTCAGTACCCCGGGGCAGCTCGCTCGGGCCGCCGCCGCACCCCTGCCACTCCTCCGATCGCGCGACGGATGCCCACCTTTCGTTCAAGAAGCATTTGTGCCTTCTTTCGACAGACACGAGCACATCCGCAACCCCTGTAAGAGGCATCACGCGTGCGGCTGGGCCAGCGCCGGGGAATGACCTCGAACCACACTTCGAGGCGCTCCTGTGACCTCCCGTCCTCCATCGGTGTACTACGGTCAGGTCATGGGGATGAATCGCTGTTCTCAGAGCAGGCAACATCCGCAAATTGAAGCGAGTGAACACCAACTGGGCATCCCCTCAAAACCTACGCTGCTTATACGCACCTTCTACGCTCGATCGCACCCTCGATCGCGCAGCGGGCTGGTTTCTAACCGAATAGGCTGCACCGCCGCCGATTCTTCGGAAACGGTCGTCTGGTCTCGAAAACCGTTATCCGTCGTTAGGCGGATCGAGGGTTCAAATCCCTCCCCCTCCGCTTGCTGAGCCAGATCCGGCGGAGTGACGCGGGATTCTGGTTGGGCAGCGGTCAGAGTCCCGACGGCATGGCCGTGATTTGGGGCGGTGGGCGAGAAGTTAGGCGAGTGGGTCGATCGCAAACGCGATCGCGCGCGGCGGGGCTCGACTTGCATCATCGGGCAGGTCAGAGCTAACAGTGTCGGACGATGCCTGGCGAGAACCCTCACCCGATGGCCGTTCGGTGGCGGTCCGGACTTGGAGAAGGCTAGAGCACCGGAATGAGGCGGCATGTAAGCATCAGGTTCGGGGTCATCCCGCACGCTGGCCCGCGCCCTCCTCATTGCCGTGGGCGGACGGGATAATGACGCCTGTGAACGTCACGCAAGTCGACGAACGGACATCGACGTGGGGGGTCGACCAGCCAACCTATCGCGTCTTCTTCTGGGAGCGCGGCTTCGGACCGCCTGACGTTCCTCGAGGGCAGGTCGGCTACGGCTGTGAGACGTATGACGTGAGCGACGTGGCGGATGTGTTCGAGGTGATCGCTTGGGCGACCGCGAACTCCGGGGCGGGAAAGGGCGTCATCTATCCCGGCGCAGATCGCACGTTCGCCCTGTACCTCGTCGTGAGTGACGGCGGTCGACTTGGCACCGTTCATCTCGCCGGGGTGGACCCAACGCGAGGACGGCACGCATCGACGATCACCCTCAAGCCGACGTAAGGTCGCCGACTTCCTGAACGACTATCCGCTGAGCGGTGTGATGGACGTGAGCTTGTCTTTGTCCACCGTGCTGACTCCCATCGCTAACCGGTTGTCAAGGAAGCCGGCCATCTGCCTAAAGCATTTCAACCACACGCGCCAGCCCGTACCCGGTTGGCCCCGCCTCGTACACGACTCGAGCCGGCGACGGCAGCGTCCTCAACCAGGCCACTATCGCCTCAGACCCAGGCGGCACCCGCAGCGACCGCACCTCACCGCTCCTCAGATCAATCACACCCGCGACCACCGACCGCGCGTGCACATCCAGCCCGACACAGCTACCTTCGTTCATAACCGGCGCCTCCCGTAATTGCGGCGCCACCGCCGGGCCGATCCCGACGGCAACCCGCGCTTAACTTACGAGCGAGGCGCCGGGCACTCCATACGGTCTGGCGCAGGCCAGCGCTGCGTCCCTAAAGCCTCTTGATCATGTAGATCAGCGTGTCGTCGACCTCGAAGGGTTGGCCGCGTAACGTGATCTGTCCGGTCACACGCACCGGTTCGGCGTCCGCCGCGCTGAACCCAAGCCGGTTGTACATCGAATGGGCGATTGGATTCTTGTCTTGACTGACGCTTAGGCTTACCGTCTCCCAGCCTCGCGCTTTGGCTTCGTCTTCGGCGGCCTTGGTCAAAGCTGTTGCGATTCCCTTTCTGCGGTGTTCGCTCGCCACGAATACGTCCTGAATCTCGGGCAACCCGAGGTGGGTGGCGCTCCAGGCGATCCGCGCGTGCGCGGCCGGGCGGTCATCCTCCCACGCGACCAGGTATGTCGACTCGTCGCCTGTTTGGTCGAGCCGGTTGAGAGGCAAGCACCGATCTACTGCCGCGATCTGCGCGGACTCGAGTCTCTTGATCACCAACACGTGAACTAGTTTCTCACCGAGTGAGCAGCCCCCAACCGGAGACCGCACAGGCGTCATTCCGAAACACAGGCGCAGGTCAGGGATTCTCGATTAGTAGCCCGCGAAATGCGCCGGACGCTCGCCCGAGGGCGCGCTGAGGTGAGATGCTTACGCTGTCAGGAGGGGGCGTGTTACGGCAGGCTCGCGAGGAAGGAGTCTTCGGCTGAGTAGTCGGGCGGACTGTCGCCCTCGCTTTGCGAGAGCTCCCATTCGATTGCCCGCGTGAGCCCGTCGTGGCGGGTCACGTGCTCGTTGTATCCCAGCTCGTCGCGGATCCGGGAAGTGTCTGCGAAGAGATCCTGCGACGGCAGCGGCACACGAAGGTTGGGCGGAAGCGCGTGGGTCTCCGAAACGACGACCTGGCCGTCCCAGCCAAAGGCATCCGCGATCGCGTTGATCCACTCATCTTCCGTGAGGGCGTCAGGTTCGGCGACGTTGTAGGTTTGCCCGGCAGCCCGGTGATCCGATATTGCAGCGACGGCCGCTGCCGCGACGTTTTCGACGTACCCTCGGCTCCAACGCAGTCGGGCTAACTGTTGGTCGAGCACGATCGCGGGACGGCGATCGCGCATCCGGCGTACGTAGGCGCGTAGCCGCCGTTGCGTGTCGAGCGGCCCATAAATGAACGGGCACCGCAGGACAGTCACAGGGAAATCCGCTCGACCGTGCACGGCCTGTTCGACCGTCAGGTTGTCGAATGCCAGGTCCGGAGCTAGATCGGGCGATGGCTCGTCGCGCAGAGCCGATTCCTCGGTCACGGGCATCGGTTGGAGCTCTGAGGACACGCCCCAGAGGACCAGCATCGCGCGGTACACGTCCATGCTTGTCAAGACGACGCCTCGCTCCGCGATGCCGGCGAAGTGGAGGACGCCGTGCCCGCTCTTCCCGATACCGGGACTGACGTCTATAACCACCTGCGGCTTGCGTCGTGAAAGACGCGAAGCGTAAGCCGGGAGGCGCGCGAACTCAGCATGGACGTGCTCAGCACGTTCCGTCCCTGGGGGTTCGCGATGCCCCCGATGAAACACGGTGACGTCGTGCCCGTCTTCGAGAAGCTGCCGAACGATGAAAGGCCCGACGAAACCCGTTCCGCCTAGGACAAGGACGCGGGACACGGCCCGATTGTATGCGCAACCGCAAGGTTTCGCTTCATCGCGCGAGACGACTCGCTCGACGGCCGGAAGCCGCCTGGCCGGTCAGCGGCCAACCGCTCAGGCGTCTGTGAGAGTTGGCTGGTCGGTCCGTCAGGGGTCGTCGCCAGGCTGGTTGTTGCCGTGCTGCTCGTGACTCATCAGGCGTCAGGCCGCGGTTTGCGTGCCTTGGGAATGAATCGTCCGAGCGTGCACGGCGACGCCGGCCTGGCGCCCGCTGTTGGCTTGATCAGGAGCTTGTCCGCCTTGTCGGCGTGACTCATCACAGACCTGCCGCGCGGTTTCCCTGCTCCAGACCGGCGTACCGGACCCTAGGAGTCGGAGGATCGGTTGGGATGCTTGCGGACGAACTGGGCTACGTGGTCGGCGTCGATACCCATCGTGACGAGCACGCGCTGCCAGCTCCGCGACCTGCTGATCACGACCCCGGAGCCGCTACGCAGCAAGCTGCGTCCGCTGACCCGGGCACGGCTGCTGCAACGCCTCGCAGCAACCCGCCCTCACGGCCAACACGACGCTGAGCTGCGCGGCAGTCTGCTCGCGCTCCGCTCGATCGCCCGCCGGGTGCTGGCCCTGACCGCCGAGGAGCGCGAGCTCGCACGGCAGATCGAAACGCTCACCCGCACGCTCGCACCACAGCTGCTCGACCAGCCCGGAGTCGGGCCACACGCCGCCGCCCAGCTCGTCCTCTCCTGGTCGCACAAAGGACGGATCAGCTCCGAAGCGGCCTTCGCCAGGCTCGCCGGCGCAGCACCAATACCCGCCTCCTCCGGCCAAACGATCCGCTACCGGCTCGACCGAACAGGCGACCGCAAACTCAACCGCGTCCTCCACCAGATCCTCGTCACACGCAAACGAACGCACCCCGCGACGATCGCCTACATCGAACGCCGCCTCCAAGAAGGCAAAACCCGACGCGAAGCAAACCGCTGCCTCAAGCGCTACCTCGCCCGCAACCTCTACCGCCTACTCGAACACGGACCTCCTCAGGCGACTTGACAGACATAGAAGCATCACTGGCCTAGCTGTAGGACCCGAGCAGGTTGGTTCTGGTGACCGGGGGTTGGTGGCCGAGGGCTGAGTGTCGTCGTCGATGGTTGTAGTGCCAGAGCCAGCCGTCAAGGGCGGCGGTGCGTTCGCGGCTTGAGCGGTAGATGGCGCCGTAGGCCCAGCCGTTGAGCAGGGTGCGGATGAAGCGTTCGGCTTTGCCGTTTGTCTGTGGCCGGTGGGGCCGGGTGCGGAGGTGGCGGATGCCGAGCGGCGGCAGGCGAGCGCGTGCGACGGTCGAGATGTAGGCGGCGCCGTTGTCGGTGAGGACGCGCTTCGACGTGGATGCCGTGGCGGCGGTAGAAGGCGACGGCGCGGCGGAGGAAGCCGATCGCGGTTGTTGCTTTCTCGTCGGGCAGCACCTCGGCGTAGGCGAGGCGGCTGTAGTCGTCGACGGCGACGTGGACGAACTCCCAGCCGGTCGTGCCGCGCGCGATCGCCGCCGCGTCGGTGCAGCGTGGCGTGTAGTGCTGCGCGGCCGCCGCCGACGCGCTTGCCGGCACCGCCCTCGATCCGGCCGAGCTTCTTGACGTCGATGTGGACGAGCTCGCCCGGCCGTGAGCGCTCGTAGCGGACGGCCGGCTCGAGCCCGAGCCGGCCGAGCCGGCCGATGCCGTTGCCGGGTCAGGATCCCCGAGACGGTCGAGAGCGGCATCGCGAGCGTCTCGGCGATCTCGGCGGCTGTCATCCGCAGCCGCCGCAGCTTCGACGATCACCGCGACCCGCTCCGGCGCGGTGCGGTTCGCGACCCGTCGCGGCGCCGAGGAGCGATCAACGAGAGCCGGCTTCGCCTGCCGCCCGGTAGCGGCCAACCCACTTCGCGCGCAGCGCACGCTGACACCGGCGGCCTCGGCCGCCGCCGTCAGCGTCCATCCCTCCTCAACCACACGCCGCGCCAAGCTGCGCGCCGGCCGCTCCAACTGAGCGCCGCGTTACCGTGAAGCTTCATCCGGGTCCTCCTTGGGACTGAGCTGCCTTCGCAGCGCTCAGCCTCCAAGGCGGCCCGGATGAACCAACGTGCTCAGGAACTACATCTAGCCGAGCATCTGCGCACGAAAGGAAGTGTGTTTCGGTGGTGGCTGTCGCCTATGGCCGTTCGGGGGCGGCGCCCGAATCACCCGGCGCCGCCCGTTGGGTGCTGTTAGGCGGTTCGTGTCCAGTCGCCGGCGAGTACGAGTGCTCGGAGGTGGCATGCGTCTTTGCCGCCTGTGGGTTTGAGGGTGAGCGTTTCGCCGTTGAGGGTCCAGGTGTAGTTGGCTCCGGGTCCGCCGGGTCCGCAGAGCCATCCGCCGACGCGGTCTTTGGCGCCTTGTGTTTTGAGGGTGACGACGCCTTGGATGTGGAAGCTGTTGTTACTTGGGTTCCAGTCGAAGTAGTTGATGTAGCCCGCTCCGGTTGGGACGCTTTTCACGGGGTCGAATGGGCCGGGGTGGATGAGTTCGATCCAGCGGGGATCGAAGACGAGTTTGTAGCTCCCTGTTGGCCAGCCGGGGGTGCTGATCGGATCGGGGGTGTGTGTCCAGGTGCCCTTGAGGGCGGCGGGCACGGCCGGTGGGGCTTTGACTCGGGCTGTGACGGTGTCGAGGGCGACGCGTCCGTCTGTCGCGACGGCTTTGATCGTGAAGCGGTGCGGGCCGGGTTTCAGCCAGCTGGTGACGAGGTAGCCGCCGTCGTCGCTGAACGAGTATGGCTTGCTGTGCTCTGTCCAGCGGATCAGGCTTCCGTCGATCGAGAAGTCAACTTCTTGAATCTGCGTCGCTGGGAGAGAGGGAAACCCGAGCCAGTGGATGCGGTGCGGCAGGGAGGTGCGCCCGTCGAGAGACGACTTGACGACGAACGCGGACGTTTCGGGCCGGGCGGCGGCGCCGGCCGCGCCGAAAAGGCACGCGGTGAGAACGACGATGGTGACCTTGGTTCTGGCAGTCACTGATCTGCTCCTGGTTCGGGGACTTGACGGTCGTGATGGTCGGGGGCAAGTCCCGCAGCGGGGTCGCAATCGGCCCGCAAAACGTTGAGACTCCCTGCCAGTGGAGTTTGAGATCCTCGGCCCGGTCGTCGTTCGGCGCGATGGCGTCGACCTTGCGGTCGGGGGCCGAAAGCCGCGGGTGCTGCTGGCTCTGCTGCTCCTGCATGCGAATGAAGTCGTTTCGCGTGACGCGTTGATCGAGGGTTTGTGGGGTGAGAGTGCGCCGGCGACGGCGCCGCATACGTTGGACAACTACATCTCGCGTCTCCGTGGCACGCTCGGGCGCGACCGCATCCAGACCCGGCCGCCCGGCTACGTCCTGCGCGTCGACTCCGTCGAGTTCGACCTAGAACGCTTCCAGGCTCTCGCGCTGCAGGGGCGGAACGAGCTTGCAGCGGGGTCGTTCGCGGAGGCTTCCGCCAGATTGGGTGAGGCGCTCGAGATTTGGCGCGGCGCAGCGCTCGCCGACCTCATCTACGAATCCTCGATCGGGTTCGAGGCGGAGCGGCTCGAGGACCTGCGGCTCGCGGTGATCGAAGACCGGGTCGAGGCCGACCTGTCGCTTGGCCGCGGGCCCGAGCTCGTGACGGAGCTGGAAAGGTTGTACGGCCGGCATCCTCTACGCGAACGTCTCGTCGGTCAGCTGATGCGGGCGCTCTATCGCTCTGGCCGCCAACCCGCCGCGCTCGATGTGTATCGCGAAGCTCGTCACCGACTCGCTGACGAGCTCGGTCTAGAGCCGTCGCCTCAGCTCCAGCAGCTTCAGGGCCAGATCCTCAGACACGATTTGTCGCTCCGGACCGAAGCCGGGCGTAAGAACGCCGCATCCGAACCCCGGCTCGCCCGACTGCTTTCCCGCCGGCGGACCACGACCGGCCTGCTGGTCCTCCTCGCGATCTCGATCGTCGCGGGCGCGCTGGTGACGTTGATGACTCGCTCAACCCCTGCCCGTGCGGTCGCCGATGCGAATCAACTCGTCCTTCTGCGCGAACATGATGGGGCTGTCGTCTCGACGCTTGCCCAGACCTCGACTCCGGCCGCGCTCGCGAGCGCAGGTCAGTCGATCTGGGTCGCCGCATCGAACGAGAACGCCGTTATCCGCGTTGATCCGTCGGGACAGCGAACCGACCGCGTGCCACTCCCCGTTCAGCCAGGGGAAGTCGTTGTCGGAGGCGGGGCGGTTTGGGTTTCGTCAACCGCAGGCGGCACCGTGACGAGGATCGATCCCTCCACCGACGCAGTCACGAAGACGGTTCATCTTGGTGCCACACCCGGCGGCATGTGCTTCTGCTTCGGCGCGCTCTGGGTCGTTGACCCCGGCGGCCATGCCGTCCTCCGACTCGACGCTGCAAGCGGACGCGAGACGCGGAGTATCACCGTGCCTGGCTCAACGCCGACATCGATCACGGGCGGCCGGCGAGCACTCTGGATCGCGAGCTACGACGCCGGCACAGTCACAGAGATGGAGCCACGTACCGGTAGCCCCGTGAACGTGATCCACGTTGGCCAAGGGCCGTCGTCGCTCGCATATGGGAGCGGGTCGCTTTGGGTTGCGAACACCCTCGACGGCACCGTGTCGCAGATCGATGCAACGAGCGGTAGCGTCGTGCGCACGATCCCTACCGGGAGTTCGCCGTCCGCGGTGACGTTCGCGCGTGGTGCACTGTGGGTAGCGGATGCGTTCTCGGCCACCGTTTCGCAGATCACGGCGGAAGCGGCGCCGTGACAAGAACAATCCCGGTCGGCGGTAACGCGAGTCTCGATCACCTCATCACCGGAGGGGGTATGGGTGGGTACGAGTGCAAGCCGCGATCATCGAGGCGGCACGCTGGTTCTTCTCGACAGCCGCCGCTTCCAGAGCATCGATCCCCAGGTGGACTACGAGGCGACGCCACCCGGGTTTCTCGGACTGGTCAACGACACGCTCGTCGCCTACAACCACACCACCGGCAACGACGGCTTCCATCTCGTTCCGGACCTCGCGCTGCGGCTCCCGCAGGCGAGCGCCGACGGCAAGACGTATCTCTTCCAATTGAGACCCGATTTGCACTACTCCGACGGCCGCCCAGTGCAGGCAAGCGACTTCGTGCGCTCGATGACACGCCTCTTTCGCGTCGGGTCGCCAGGAATCTCGTTCTTCTCGGTCGTCGTCGGGGCCTCAACGTGCGCCGGACACCCACACCACCCGCGCTGCGAATTCACACATGGAGTCGTCGCGGACGACGCCGCGCGCACGCTGACGTTCCATCTCGCGGTCCCCGACCCCGATTTTCTCTTCAAGCTCGCGCTCGGCTTCGTGGTGCCGATCCCGCCCGGAACACCGATGCACGAGGTTCGAACCACCCCAATCCTCGGCACCGGCCCCTACGTATTCACCCGCGTCGGCGCGAAGAGATTCGTATTCACCCGCAACCCGAGATTCCGCGAGTGGTCACACGCCGCACAACCCGACGGCAACCCCGACCGGATCGTCTGGCGATTCGGCCTCACCCCAGACCAGGAGATACACGCCGTCGCAACCGGGCGAGCCGACTGGACAGGAGACTTCCCCTCCGACCTAGCACCCATCCTTCGACGCCACGCAGCTCAGGTGCACAGCAACGTCTTCCCCGGCGGATACTTCGCTCAAATCGACACAAAACATAAACCGTTCGACGACGTTCGAGTCCGACGAGCGCTCAACTACGCGATCGACCGATCCGCGATCGTCGCCATCACCGGCGGTCCAGCGCTCAGCGCACCGCTCTGCCAGACGATCCCCCCCGGGCTCCCAGGCTACCGCCCATACTGTCCCTACACCAAGCAGCCGGGAAGCAACGGTCGTTGGACGGCACCCGACTACGCGCGAGCGACCGAACTCGTCGCCGCATCGCGAACAGAGGGTGAACGCGTCACCGTCTGGAGCGTCAGCGACACCGACACCGCCGAACCGGCAGCCACCTATCTCTCCGCCGTGCTTACACGACTCGGATTCCGCTCGAGGGTGCGAGTGATCAGCTCGCAACAAATGACGAGGCTCACGCCGAACGCCGCTTCACACATGCAGATTCATCCAGTCGACTTCGGACCCGACTACCCCTCGCCCGCAGAGACTTACACTCTTTTCCTCGCTTGCAACGGCGAATTCACCCACCGGCAGTTCTGTGACCCAGCCCTCGATCGTGAAGCTGAACGCGCAGAAGCGCTACGGCTGAACGATCCCACCCGATCCAACATCCTCTGGGCAAAAATCGACAGGAAACTTGTCGACGACGCCATCTGGGTCCCCCTCACCACGCAACGCATTCTCGACTTCGTCTCAACCCGACTAAGCGACTACCAGTTCAGCCCCGTCTACCACTTCCTACCCGCGCAAGCTTCACTCAAATAACACGCCTGTCTGGGAGTCCTAAGCGTCTGATCGAGTCCGCGGGGGTGGGGGTCGTCCGCTGCGTCGTTAGGCGGCCTGGTCGTCAAGCTGAGGCTCGCCGACGTCAGCCAGCAGATGCGGCGGTGCGAGCGAAGCCAGATGTGGATAGGCATCGAGCACCCGACGGACTAGCTCCCCTCGCTCGGCCGGGGACATAGCCGCGACCTGGAACGGGTCGCCGTTTCCCCCGAGTGACGCGGGTCAGGACGGGTCGGTGGTGCTGCCGGGTTGGATGAGCCCGGATTCGTAGGCGTAGACGACGGCTTGGACGCGGTCGCGGAGGCTCAGTTTCTGGAGGATGCGCCCGACGTGGGTCTTGATCGTTGCTTCGCCGAGAAAGAGGGCGGCTGCGATCTCGCTGTTGGAGAGGCCACGGGCGAGGAGGGTGAGGACTTCGAGTTCGCGTTCGGTGAGCTCGTCGAGGCCGCGCGGCGCTGCTGCGTCGGGTGGGGGGCGGTGCACGAAGTGTTCGATCAGGCGGCGGGTGAGCGTGGGGGCGAGGAGGGCGTCGCCGGCGGCGACGGTGCGGATGCCGGCGATGAGCTGGTCGCTGGGGACGTCTTTGAGCAGGAAGCCGCTGGCTCCGGCGCGCATCGCTTCGTAGACGTATTCGTTGAGGTCGAAGGTGGTCAGGATCAGCACTCGCGTTTGCGAGCCGGCCTGTTGCAGGCGTCGTGTGGCCTCGATGCCGTCGAGCTCCGGCATGCGGATGTCCATCACGGCGACGTCCGGCTCGAGCTCGCGCGCGAGTCGCAGCGCCTCGGCTCCGTCGGCTGCCTCGCCGACGACGTCGATGTCTTGCTCGAGCTCGAGGATGAGACGGAAGCCTTGGCGCACGAGCGCCTGGTCGTCGGCGAGCAGAACGCGTGTCATCGGTCCGGTGCCGTGAGCGGTAGCCGTGCGTGGAGAACGAAGCCGCCGTCGCTGGCCGGGCCGGCCTCGAGCTGGCCGCCGAGCAGGGTGACGCGTTCCCGCACCCCGACGAGCCCATGGCCTCCGCCTCCGGTCGCGGTCGAGAGGCGGCCGTCGTCGCGAACCACGATGTCGAGGCGATCCCGTTCGTAGCGGATGCTGACCTGCGCGTGCGCTGCGCCGGCGTGCTTGCGGACGTTGGTCAGGCCCTCCTGCACGATCCGATAGGCGGCGAGGTCGAGCGTTGGCGGGAGCGAGCGTTCGCTCGCCGTCGATCTCGAGCTTGACCGCGAGCCCGGATCGCTCGGCGTCGTCGACGAGCCGCTCGAGGTCGGCGACCCCGGGCTGCGGTTCGAGCGGCGCGTCCGCGCCTGCCTCGCTCTCGCGGAGGAGGCCGACGAGCTGTCGCATCTCGGCGAGCGCGCCCCGCGCGGTCGCCTGGACCGTCTCGAGCGGCTCGCGCGCGCGGTCGGGATCGTGCCGGAGGAGCTTGCTGGCGGCGTCGGCCTGGACCGCGATGACGCTGATCGCGTGCGCGACGATGTCGTGCAGCTCGCGTGCGATCCGCCCGCGCTCCGCGGTCACGGCCTCACGCGCCCGTTGCTCGCGTTCCGCCTCGAGTTGTCTGGCGAGCTCGTGCATCCTCGCCGTGCGTTGACGTTCTCGCCGCAGCGCTTGACCCACGAGCCAGGGGACGAGCGAGAAGACGACGACTGCAAGCGCGACGTTGCCGGCCCGGTTGCCGGGCGCTCCGAACGCGTCGACCAGATTCGCCGCGAGCAGCGCCGCGAGCGCCAGTACGGCATGACGCTGGCGGGCGTGCGCGCCCGCCGAGTAGGCCGCGATGATCGAGCAGTCGAACGACAGCACCGCGCTGCCCCAGCCCGCGGCCAGATCGTCGACGACGATCGCGGTGGCGACAACCAATGCGGCGGCGAGCGGCGACCGCCGCCGCCACGCGAGCGGCACCGTCAGCGCGACGGCGCTCGCGACGCTGAGCGGCGTCGCGCCGCCGCTCATCAGCGTGCCGGTGAAGACGAACGCCAGCTTCAGGGCGAGCAGGCCGAGCGCGAGCGCAACGTCCGCGCGCGGCAGCCCGGCCCAGAAGCGGCGGATCTCCACGGGGCGAGCGTAATCGCGGCCGCGAGCGCATCGTCGTCCACCGCACGGCGGATCGCGTTCCGCCTCGGGTCGGACGCCGATCAACAGCACAGGCGACGACGCGCCGCGCCCCAGCTCCTACCGTCGATGCGTGTCCGACCCACCACCCGAAAGGAGCCCTCGCATGCGTTGGAACCGCCTCGCCGCCGCCGCCGGCATCGGCTACGTCCTGCTCGCCTTCGTCGAGTTCTTCGGACCGAGCTTTCCACAGACCAGCGACACCGCCCGTCTCCTCGACAGCTACTTCGTCTCCCACCGCACCTGGACGCTCACCGCGGTCGTCGTCCAAGGGATCGGCAACGCGGTCTGGCTCGTCTTCCTCTGCGGGCTCGCGCTGCTCATTCGCCGCGCCGGCTCGACGGCCGCGAGCTCGGTCGCCCTGGTCGGCGGGGCGCTCAACGTCGCCATCTCGCTCACCGGCCTCGCCAGCATCGCCGCGCTCGCCTTCCAGATCGCCGGCAGCGGCGACCCGGCCCTGACCAAGGCGTTCTTCGAGCTCGCCGCGATGACGCTCGTCCTCTCCAACTTCCTCCTCGCCCTGATGGCCGCAGCCGTCGCCTGCGCACCACTGGCCTCCTGGTTCCGCTGGGCGAGCGGCCTCACCGCGATCGTCTACCTCGCCGGCGGCGCCGCGCTCGCCCGCCACGGCGCCTTCTCACCCGACGGCGCAGTCCAGTTCGCCACCTACGGACTCGAGCTGCTCTGGACACTCGCCGCGGCAACCATCCTCTTCCGCGTCAACGGCGAAGAGCGCCTACCAGCCGCCTCACGCAGAGAATCCCCGCAAGTCCGCACCGACCCTGCCGCAATCTCCGCTCACCAATAATCGTCGGCAGATCGAGCAGCCCAGCGCCCCACCCAGCCGTTACCGACAGAGGTCGAGTCCCGCGTGCTCTTCAGTTCGCAGGACTCGACCTCTCCGGCCCCTTTTGGGAGTCCCAGGCGTCTGATCGACTTCACCGGGGTGGGGTCGTCCGCTGCTCAGCTAGCTGTAGTTCCTAAGCACGTTGGTTCATCCGGGCCTCCTTGGAAGCTGAGAGCTGTCGAAGGCATCTCAGTCCAAAGGAGGACACCGGATGAGGCTTCACCGTAACGCGGCGCTCAGTTGGAACGGCCGGCGGCTGTTGACCCGGCGGGTGATCGAGCAGGGGTGGACGCTGACGGCGGCGGCGGAGGCGGCTGGTGTCAGCGTGCGCTGCGCACGCAAGTGGGTCGAGCGATATCGGGCGGCCGGCGAAGCCGGTCTCGTCGATCGGTCTTCAGCACCGAAGCGAGTCGCCAACCGCACCCCGCCAGACCGGGTGGCCGTGATCGTGGCACTGCGGCAGCTGCGGATGACAGCGGCCGAGATCGCCGAGACGCTCGCGATGCCGCTCTCGACCGTGTCGGTCGTGCTCAAGCGCAACGGCATGGGCCGGCTCGGCCGGCTTGGCCTCGAGCAGCCCGTCCGCTACGAGCGCTCCCGGCCCGGCGAGCTCGTCCATATTGACATCAAGAAGCTTGGCCGGATCGAGGGCGGTGCCGGCAAGCGCGTCGGCGGGCGTCGTCCGGGCGCCTACCGCGGCAGCCGCACCGACAGCGAAGGCAAGCGGCGCGGCACGATCGGCTGGGAGTTCGTCCACGTCGCCATCGACGACTACAGCCGCTTCGCCTACGTCGAAGTGCTCGCCGACGAGAAGGCGGCGACCGCGATCGGCTTTCTCCAGCGAGCCATCGCCTTCTTCGCCCGCCACGGCATCCGCGTCGAACGCATCCTCACGGACAACGGCAGCGCCTACGTCGCGACCATGCACGCGCTCGCCTGTCGCGCACTCGGTATCCGACACCTCCGCACCCGGCCACGCCGCCCACAGACAAACGGGAAAGCCGAGCGCTTCATCCGCACCCTGATCAATGGCTGGGCCTACGGCGCGATCTACCGCTCAAGCCGCGAACGCCGAGCTTTGGGGATAGAAGGTCTCCGGTGTGCGAGCCGGGCGGGCAGGCTGACGTGTTCTCGCCGCAGAGCAACCAGACGCCCGGCTTGGAGAAGCCCACCACCCACACCCGGTTGCTGCCATCGACCGCCGGGGTCGCCGATTGACCTTCCGTTCGCCGTGAACCTAGGACCGCTTCCCTTGAATCCTGGCCAGCGCTACGAGTGGCGTCTCTTCATCGACGACGAAACACGGGATGACTGGTCTGGCGCCTTCTCTGTTCGTCCAAGCGCCACGAGCTAGCTGGCTCACTGGCGCGTGCACTGGCGCGCACTATGCAGATACGGCATAGCCAAGCCGATTGGCCAGAGCCTCGAAAACCGTTATCCGTCGTTAGGCGGATCGAGGGTTCAAATCCCTCCCCTCCGCTTGCTGAGCCAGATCCTGCGAACTCGCGCGGGATTCTGGCTGCGCCAAGTGGTCAAGAGGCCCGGGTGCCCGCGACTGTTCAGGCGATCCAGCGGCCGTTTTCTTGGACGACGCGGGTGTCGAGCTCGATGCGTCCGCCCCGGCGCAGGTCCTTCACGAGATCCCAGTGGATGACCGACTCATTCGTTCCGCCTAGGTCAGCGAAGCCGAAGCCGAGCGCGAGGTGAACCGATCCATCGATCTTCTCATCGAAATACACGTTGCCCATGTACTGGGTGATTCCGGGGTTGCAGCCGATGCCCAGCTCACCGATGCGGCGTGCGCCCGGGTCGGTGTCCAGCGTCTGGATCAGGAACTCTTCTTCTGCGTCGGCGGATGCGTCAACAACGAGCCCTTCTGAGAATCGCAGCCTGACGCCGCGGAGCTGACGGCCGTCGCGGAGCTGCGGGAACTCGGTGAACGCGATCGTGCCCTCCGCGGAATCTTCGATCGGGCAGCCGAAGAACTCGCCGCCGGGGATGTTGCCGATGCCGGCATCGACCTCCATCCGACGCCCGGCGATCGAGAGTCGCAGATCGGTGCCGTCGCCGACAATATGCACCTCATTCGCTGCGTCGAAGAGCGCCGCGTAGCGCGAGAGGCGCACGTGCTCAGCCTTCCAATCGAGCAGCACCGCACCGTAGAGGAAGTCCTCGAACCCCGTCAGAGTCATTCCGGCGTCCTGCGCGAGCGCCGGGGTTGGGTACCAGCACATGACCCAGGGGAAGTCGCTCGCGTTGACCCGCTCGGTCGAGCGCCGGTAAGCGGCTTGCACTGCCGCCGTCCGCTCCGGGGCGATGTCACTCCCGTCGCGCGTGTTCTCCGGCGCAGCGATGGCCAGCAGTGCATCACATCGATCGAGCGTGTAGACGTCGATCGGCGCAGGCTCGGCGATCGTCTCGAGCGGTGCATGACGCAACCAATCGCGCTGGTACACCAATCCTCCGCCGAACGTCAGGCGAAGAAGCGGATAGGCGCCCCGCCGTCCGAGCTCCCGCGTAACCGCCTGCAGCAAGGGCCGCGCCTGTGGGTAGCCCCAGACCAGCACCTGCCATCCTGCCTCAACGCGCAGGCAGTCGACCAGGAGCGCCGCGTAACGCTCGATCCGGGGATCCGCCATCGCGCGCGATCCTAGACAACGCTCGGGTGTCCGCGGCTCGCGTCAGGACCCGTGGCGCACCGTGAGTTCGTGAGCGTTCGCGCGGGCAAGCGAACCCGCTCTGAACTGTCAGTGTCTGCCCAGGCATGTTGGATGCAGGCGGACCCGCGCCGGGCCGCCCGGAGTGTCAACCTGGGACGTAAGCGAACTCATCAGGGTTGGGGCCGTCTCGGCCGGCCTCCCCGCGGTCGAGCCCGTCGATCGTTGCCACGTCGGCGGGCTCGAGCTCGAAGTCGAAGATCTGGATGTTCTCGCGGATCCGCTCGGGCGTCACCGACTTCGGGAAGACGACGTTCCCGTGCTGGATATGCCAGCGAAGGACGACTTGCGCTACCGATTTGCCGATGCGGCCGGCGATCTCGGTCAGCGTTGGGTCACCGAGCACTTTGCCCTGCGCGAGCGGCGCCCAGGCTTCGGTCACGATCCCGTGCGTCTTGCCGTACTCGTCGACCTCCCGGTTTTGGAAGTACGGGTGGAGCTCGACCTGGTTCACGGCTGGGACAACGTCCGCTTCCGCGGCGAGGCGCTCGAGATGCGCAACCTGGAAGTTCGAGACGCCGATCGACCGCGCGCGGCCGTCCTGCTTGAACTCCTCGAGTGTCCTCCACGTCGACACGAAGTCGCCGTCGTAGAGCGTCGGCAGTGGCCAGTGGATGAGGAACAGGTCGACGTAGTCGAAGCCGAGTGTCGCAAGCGTCAGGTCGAACGCGCGCCGCGCGGCGTCGGGCTCGTGGAAGCCATTGTTCAGCTTGCTCGTGACGTAGACCTCCGACCGATCGAGGCCGGCCGCGCGCACCGCGGCCCCGACTCCGCCTTCGTTGCCGTACATCTCGGCGGTATCGATGTGGCGGTAACCGACGCCTAGCGCGGTTGTAGTCGCCGCTTCGGTATCGGCCGGAGGCACCTGGAATACGCCAAAGCCGAGCTGGGGAATCGAGTGGTCGTCGTTGAGGCCGATCTCCGGAATTGCGCTCATGCCTTCGGACCCTAGTGGTTTACCCGACGCCGGTAACGTCATGGATGTGCGCGTGCTCTCGATCGGCGGCACCGGCAACATCTCGCGCGCGGTGACGCAGCTGCTCACCCAACGCGGCGTCGACCTCACGCTGCTCAACCGCGGACAGAGCGGCACCCCTGGTGACGTGCGTTCGATCCATGCCGACATTCGCGACGGGCCGGCCGTTGCGGCAGCGCTCCACAATGAGCGCTTCGACGTCATCATCGACTGGATTGCGTTCACCCCCGAGCATGTCGCGACGGACATCGAGCTTTTCGCGGGAATCGTTTCCCAGTACGTGTTCATCAGCTCGGCGACCGTCTATCAACAGCCGTCGCCGTTCTACCCGCTGGTCGAAGACGCGCCGCTCGGGAACCCGGGCTGGCAGTACGCGACCGACAAGATCGCCTGCGAGCACCTCCTCCGCCGCGAAACGGGTTTCCCGTCGACGATCGTGCGGCCGGCACACACCTACGGCGAGACGCGCATTCCTACGGCCGTCGACGGCGAGGGCTACACGATCGTCGACCGGATGCGGCGCGGGAAGCAGGTGGTCGTGCACGACGGCGGCACCTCGCTCTGGACGTTGACACACAACACTGACTTCGCGCGCGCTCTGGTCGGGCTGCTCGGGAATGCGGCGGCCGTCGGCGAGAGCTTCCACCTCACGTCGGACTGCGCGCTCACGTGGGATCAGGTCACGCAGACGATCGCCGCGGCCGCGAGCCTTGAGCCAGACATCGTGCACATTCCGTCCGAGGCAATCGCCGCCGTCGATCCAGGCCTCGGGAAGGAGCTCCTCTGCGACAAGCGCCACTCGCTCGTGTTCGACAACGCCAAGCTGAAGCGCTTCGTGCCGGGCTTCGAGGCGGCGGTGTCGTTCGCCGAAGGGATCGAGCGGTCGCTTGCCTGGTTCAACGCAGACTCAGCACGGAAGACGGTCGACGCGGAGCGCGATGCCCTGCTCGACCGGATCATCGCCCACTCAACGTAGGAGATGGCGCTCGAGCCAGGCGTTACGGAAGGCGCCGCTCGGGTCGAGACGGCCGAGCAGCGCGACGAAGTCCGGTAGCCGTTCGTAGAGCGGTGCGATCTTCGCGGCGTCGGCGAGGAAGAATTTGCCCCAGTGCGGCCGCGGGGCGAAGGGCTCGAGCGCCCGCTCGACCTCTGCGAGTGCACGCTCGACGGCCTCCTGCTCGCGCTTCCACGTGAAGTGGATGCCGACCGTTTCACGGCCGTTCTGCGGGCTCATCCACAGGTCGTCCGCGGCGATCGTGCGGATCTCCGTGATGTACAGCAACGGGCGAATCCGGTCGCCGAAGGAGAGAATCGCCTCGATGGCGGCGGGGCCGTGTCGCCGGTCGATGAAATATTCCGACTGGATCTCGTCGCCGGCGCTCGGCATGAAGCCACTTCGGAAGTGCGGGAGCCGGTCCGACCAGAGGCCGGGATGCCCGAGCTGTGGCGTGGCGTTGACGGGGTCGGCGCCGGGAATCGGGTGACGGTCGACGGTGGCAGCTGCCGCACCGAGTAGTTCGCCCTCGATCTCGGCGCGGCTCTTCAGCCAGATCTGATCGACGTCGTCGGACCAGAGCGTGAAGACGCTCACGCTGTCGGCTGCAGCGGTGATCGTGTCGAACTGCTCGAACAGCATGTCCCAGCTCAGGTGCTCGAACACGCGCTGGCGCATTTCGTACGCTGGTTCGACGTCGAGCGTGACGCGCGTCACGGCGCCGAGCGACCCGAGCCCAACGACGACGCCGTCGAAGTCGGGGTCGCCCCTCGACAGCGTTGTGAGCTCCCCGCGCGACGTCATCAGCTCGAGTGCGGCGACCTGAGTCGCGAGGTTTCCGTTCCGGTTCCCCGACCCGTGCGTGGCTGTTGCGATCGCGCCGCCGATCGAGATGTGCGGAAGCGACGCGAGGTTGCGGAGCGCCAGCCCCTCGTCGCGCAGCCTGTCGGCCAACTGCGAATAGGTCAGCGCCGTCGGCACGGTGGCGGTTGCCCCGTCGACCGTGATCTCACCCGGGAGTCCCTCGAGGGTGATCAGCTCGGGCGCGTCGGCGATGTCGCTGAACGAGTGCTGGGTGCCGAGCACGCGCACTCGCTCCGCACGCACGACAATCTCGCTCAGTTCGTCCAGCGACGACGGGCGGTGCACCACCTTCGCCCGATAGCTGTAGTTCCCGCCCCAGTTCGTCGTCACGTCCGTCGAGACTACGAGCTCTGGCGGATCTGCCCTGCCGATTCGAACTGGGCTCGACCCACTGACCGCAAGGCCCTCCGACGGACTCGAACCGTCGATCCTGTCCTCGCCATTGGGGCCTCGATCCGAGAAAAGTCCGGACCAAGGTTCAGGAACACACGACTCGTGACACACCGCTTGCAGTGTCGGGGGCGAGATCTCAACGGCATGTGGTCAAGCTCGTGGTGTCAAGTGTAAGGACCCGGGCCGAAGCGAGAGAGACGGTTCCGTGTTTCTAGCGTCGGGGTTGGGTTGATTGAAAGACGGTTGTCTTTGATGGCAGTCGGAAGGGCTGCGTGAGCTCCGGGACGGTGTCAGCGACGTCTCGAGCTCGTGGGAGCGCCTTCAAATAGCGAACGAGGCGTTCGCGGCTGGTGAAGACGAGCGCGGACTCGCAGTCGATGCGCTCGACAGTGAGAAAGGCTCTCCTCAGCACGTCACGTCCGTTTTCGCTGCTGAACGAGAGCGCTGGCCCCGCCGATACTTCCTCGTGGAACAGCGACTCCCACGCGTGCCGTCGTTCGGGGTCGTCGTCAGGGCTGGTTGTTGCTAGAAGTGTGCCGTTCGTGGTGAGCACTCGTGCTGCCTCGCCGATCGCCGCTTCGGGATCCGGGACGTGATAGAGGCACATGCTCGCGACGACGCAGTCGAATGTCTCGTCCGCAAACGGTAGCTGGCGCATGTCGGCCAGCACTCCCGAGAGACCTGCTTGGTGGGCCAACTCGACCATGCGCGGCGACGAGTCGAGCGCGACGACGTCAGAACCAAGATCTGCTCTTGCCCAGGCGCAGAGTTCTGCGAGTCCCGCGCCGACGTCCAGCAAGCGGCAGGGCCGGAGTGCGACCAGCCGCTGACGCAGCACATCCTCATCAGACTGACCGACAACGAGATCGCGAACGCCGACCGAGCGGTCTCGATATGCCCCCTCGGTTGCGTACTCCGCAGCTACAGCGTCGGAATCGAGAATCCAGCTCTCCACATGACCAGCTAACCGCAACGGCCGCGCGCTCGCATCGGGAAGATGTCCTCGTCGCTCGGGGGTCATTCCCGCACACTGGCCAGCCCAGTTGCCGCGTCCAGCTTTGTCTCGAGGGCTCGCCGGAATCAGCGGCGGGCGAATACTTCCCTAACTCGTTCTTGCAGGGGCGTTGACCTTCGCGTCGTAGGCTCGCGACCATGAGGACCGCGACTCTCGTCAAGGTCGCACTGTTGCTGGCGTTCGCCAGTGTCCTCGCCCACGTCGGCTCGGCGAGCAGCGCCGATTCGTGGACGGTCAGCTCGAACCCGGTCTGGTCGCCCGACGGAACATCGGTGGCCTGGGGGGAGGTCAGTCCAGCCGGGAATCGCTACCGGATCGTGACCGCAGCGGCGACGGCGATGTCCAAGCCGCACACGGTCTACTCCAGCAGGCCGTTCCCGGGAGGCTGCTGCGGCCCGCTGACGTGGACGCGCTCAGGTCGCATTCTCTACATCGCGAACTTCACGCTGCTGAGCGTTCCGGCCACCGGCGGCAGGCCGACGGTCTTGTTCCACGGGAGCACTCCGGAGTACATACTTTCCCCGAACCAGGAGACCGCTGTGGTCGTCGACGGCTGCGGCTGCGGTCACGACACGGACAAGCTCGCCTTCGTGAACGTGCGCGGAGGCGCGCCACACGAGCTGCTGGTCTCAAAGAACGTCTCCGACGACCCGGTGACGTTCTCGCCGGACGGAACCGAGCTCGTCTTCAGCACCGCGACGCTCAACCGAACGACGTCCAGGTGGTCGCATTTCCGCCTCATGGCGGTGCATGTAGGCGGCGGCACACCGGTCCCCCTCGCGAAGAGCGGCATCATCGGTGCCGGATTCGTCCGAGGCAACATGACTTCCCCCGTCTGGTCGCCCGACGGAAACCGGATTGCCGCATGGCTACCGACCGCCTCCGCCATCCGCCTGATCACGATCGACACCCACAGCGGACGCACGGCCATCGCCGCCCCGCCCGGGACTCAGGGGTGGGCGGTCTCCTGGTCGCCCGACTCCTCCCGACTCGCCTACGCGGCCACACTTCGCCTGGGCGACAACGCCCAGCAGGCGCTCGCAACGGTCAGCCCTGATGGAACCAGCCGCAAACTGTTCTGGGACCGCGGTTCTGACCTCTACTACGAGAGCGAGAGCAGTGCAGAGCCGCCCGCCTGGTCGCCAGACAGCAGCAAGCTCCTCTTCCTCGCCCGTGCCGGCGGAGAGAGCGGCCTGCTCGAGATCCTCACGCTGCGCGCCGACGGCAGCGGCCTCACCAGAATCCACTAGCGCTGCGCAGTAGGCAAGGTGCCAGGCGGCATTCGGGAACGCTCGCGCAGAAGCGCGGTCGCGAGCCGTACCTCACGGAGACCGTGATCGCCCTCGATGAATCGAAGTGGAAGGTCATTCGCTCCGAGCCAGTCCGCCATCTCGGTCGCTGAGCCGCTGATCGTTGACTCAGGCGCAGTTGCCGTTAGCCGCCGCCGGTGCAGTCGGGGATCTGTAGCTCGAGTTCGAGCCGCTCGGCTGCCAGCTTCAGTGCGTCCGGTGCATGGACGAGCTTCTGGAGCCGTTCAGGAAGGGTGGCTCGTTGGGCTGCGGTGTTGGCGGCGTCGATGGTGTCGTAGATGCGGATCCAGGTCGTCGCGTAGAGCGCCGCGAGTCGGGTCTGCGACTCGATCCAACGGTTGCTGAGGCCCTGGATCTCGGGTGCGACGGGCAGCGTGTTCACCTGGACAAGTCGTTGAGCGGTCGAGGCTCGGATGTCGTCTGCGATCGCGAGTGCGTCCGATCGTGTGCCCATCTGGTGTGGGTTGTCGAAGAGGAGCGCGCCGGCACAGATCTTGGTGACGGCGACGGAATACGCGGCGGCTGCGGAGTTCCCCGGTGCGTCCGGCGATCCGTCCGGTGTTCGCGTCGGGGCTGCTTGCCCCGGTGTCGTGGCGAACGCAGCTGCAACAAGTGCGGTCCCGATCACGATCGAGAGTGCGTTCATTACCGGACGAAGGAACGTCTTCGGTGCGTTCATCAAGACTCCCAGAGTAGTAAGAGTGACTGACTATCTGAGATTCTGACAGAATAGGAAACGTGATGTCAAACCGCATCGGTCAGCCGCTCCCAGGCTCGTCACGCGACGAGCGCCCAAACGTCGGAATCCTCTTCCGCCTCCTGCATCAAGAAGTCGTGCAACGTGTTAGCTCGGGCATCGCGGACGTAGGATTCGAGGACATTCGGCCCGCCCACACGGCCGTCTTCCAACACATCGAGGCAGACGGTTCGCGCCTCACCGACCTAGCCGAACGCGCCCAGATCACCAAACAGTCGATGGGCTACCTCGTCGACTACCTCGAACAGCACGGCTACCTGGAACGACGCCCCGACCCGAACGACCGCCGCGTCACACTCATCTGCCTAACCGACCGGGGCTGGGCGCAGATCCAGGCGGCACTCGCAACCATCGCAACCCTCGAAGACGAATGGACGCACGAACTCGGCGCAAAGCCGATGCAACAACTCCGCAAACTACTGATCCAACTCGCTCAGACCACAAGCCGATAAAAACCAACATCGGTCGTCCGCGACTCTCGCCCATGAGACTGCCCCTAGGCCAGTGGCTCGGGATGCCTTTTCTTCGGCATCGGCACTATCGGTGCAGGCTCTTTGACTGACGGGCTAAGCAACGACTGCGTCGTCGACCGACATGGTTTCCTCGGTGGCGCGCGAGTCGGTCAGGGTCAGGGCGCCCCATCCGGCGATGAGGCCGACCACGATCGCGAGGACACCGTAGGTGATCCGCTCGCCGTGGAAGAACGAGTCGACGAGGTCACTCGGCCAGGTGCCCGCGGGGAGTCGGGTGGTCACGAGCGCGGCGATCGCGGTCCCGATCACGGCGGTGCCGACGCTGGTGCCGACCTCCTGGGCGGTGTCGTTGAGCGCGGCGCCGATGGAGGTGCGGTTGCTCGGCATCGCGCCGATGAGTGCTACCGCGCAGATTGTCATCACGGTGCGTAGTCCGATGGCCAGCAGCACCATGCAGACGGCGATCGCGGCGTACCCGTGGTCGACGGCCCACGAGAGCCCGGCGAGAGAGCCGGCCAGGAAGAACGCGCCGACCAGGCAGGCGATGCGTTGACCGAACCGGCGCACGAGCCATTCGGAGAACGGGGACGCGGCGAGCATCGTCACGATGATCGGCAGATTGGCCAACCCGGCCTTCAAGGGACTCCATCCATAGGCGTACTGGAAGTGGAGGATCAGCCCGAACATCACGCTGGCCATGGCGATCGATGTCCCGATCTGAGCGACTGCAGCGCCACGGATCGTGCCGTTCGAGAACACGCCGAGGTCGAGCATCGGTGCCGCACTGCTGCGCTCGTGCCAGACGAACGCGGCACCGGCCAGAACAGCGCCGATGATCGACCCCAACGTGATTGCGGAGACCCAGCCGTTCAGCACGCCGCTGGTCAAGGACCAGCAGGCGAGGCCGATGGCGGCGATGCTCAGCGCGGCGCCCGCCAGGTCGAGCGTGTCGTGGGTGAGGTCCTCGGGCCGGTCGGCCGCAACTCCGAGGCGGACGCCGATGCACGCGATCAGCGCAACGGGGGCATTCACGACCAGCAGCCACTCCCAGCGAACGTGGGCCAGCGCGGTACCGCCGAGCAGCGGCCCAAGGATGAAGCCGGACATGCCGACAACGATCATCACGGTGATGGCGCGCATGCGTGGCGCGTCGTCGTCGAAGAGTCGAAACACGAGCGAGTTGGTGATCGGCGCCGTCGCAGCAGCGGCGATGCCGAGCGCGGCCCGAAGAGCGATCAGCTCGCCCGCGGTTGTCACGGCGATCACGCACAAGCTGAGCAATCCGAACACCGCGAGCCCGGCCAACAGCACACGCCGCCGCCCGAACCGGTCGGCAATCGATCCAGCGGTGAGCAACAGGCCGCCGAAGGTCAGCGAGTAGGCGGCTACAACCCACTGCAGCGCCGTCGTCCCGGCGCCGAGGTCGCGGCCGATGGTAGGTAGTGCAATCGACAGCAGAGAGTTGTCGACCATCTCGACGAAGAACGCCATGCAGAGGGCAGCCAGCGGAATCCAGGCTGCCCGCAACGACGCATAGGTGCGGGGCGTGGCTGCGGTGCTCACGCTCGTCATCGATCGTTTCTGCGGTTCGAAGAGTCAGATCGCGGCGTGGCGGCGATTCCTGCAAGAAGCGCTTGTATCGCCCAGCTAAGACGTTCACGACCGGTCCCCGAAACGAGCTCCGCGGCCACGGCGTGAATCTGAGGGAATCGTTCTGGCGCCGCCTGGAGGGCATCGCGCTCGCGTTGCTCTTCGGCGGCCGCCTCGAGCGAGTCGCTTCGAGTCACTTGCTCGGCAGCAGTTGCCGAGATCAGCTGCAAGAGAAAGTCCACGCCCCAGGCAGCGCGCTCCGCCGGAACTCCGCCGGCTGCCATGTCGGCAAGCAGGCTCTCGACGAGGTCGAGGTAGTGAGGACCGCTTGGTCTGCGAGCAAACATCGAACGTGCGAGGGCCGGATGCTCGAACAGGATCACACCGTAGGCCAGCAGCGTCCGTTCAATCCTTGTCTTCCAGCTCCGCGCTCTCGCCGGACGGGCGGCCTCGCCCAACAATCGGTCCAGAATCGCGCCGTGCAGCTCGGCCACGTCCCGCACGTACACATACAGCGACGCAGGTCCCGTATCGAGCTCTTCGGCAAGCCGACGCATCGTCACTCGCTCCAGGCCTTCAGACACCATCAGCCGCAACGCCGCATCAACGAGCCCCTCGCGCGTCAGTGCGGGTTTCGACGGCCGCTCGCGGCGACTCACGGGCCTCGGCAGCGAAGAATCCATCCATTCATATTATGACGAACATGTTCGTGACGAACAAGTTCGTTCGATCGCCATGCTGTGCGGGCACATCGCCAGCTGGATGTGAGGTGACGATCCGCGTGCAACTCGGAGACGACTCGATCTGGGCTATTCCACTGGGCCGAAAGCGATCCGCCGCGGAACAGGCTGCCGCTTGAGCCCCATGCCTGCGGCGAGTGACGCCGGACTAGCACCAGGTCAGGGACGCCTCATTCCTTCGGGGTGATGGGTATGCGATCGCTGTTCGCCGCGAGCCACGTGTCGAAGTCCTGGAGCTCGGGATTGAGCGAGCGCGCGACGTCGAGGTCGCGCGCACCGACGTACTCGGCCTCGAAGTCGCGCTTGAACTGGAACATGTTGCCGAGCTCGTCCGCCGCCGGGAAGCCGAAGGAGCGATAGAGGTCCGGGTCGACGTCGTTGTAACGCACCTCTTCGCCGATCGCTTCGCCGATCTTCCGCGCGAACTCGGCGCCGGTCGGATGGTCTCCGGCAACAGAGATCGTCTGTCCGATCAGTTCGTCGCCGCGCTTGAAGATCCCGAAGGCGATCTTGCCGATGTCCTCGACCGCCATCGACGGCATCCGCGCAGCGCCGAGCGGGAAGGTGAGCGCGAGCACCCCGTCCTCACCCCGCTGCGGGCCGAGCCCGAAGTAGACGAAGTTCTCCCAGTAGAAGGCTGTGCGGAGAACCGTCGTGGGCACGCCGGTCTCGCGAAAGATGCCTTCAGCGACCTCCTTCGCGTCGAAGTGAGGCACCTTGTACTTCTCCTGCAGCGTCGGCATCCGGTCGTCGGTGACGAACCGCCGCGTGTCCTCGAGAGACGACCAGATCGCGTGGTGGACGGCCGTTGCCTTGGCGGCGTTTGCCTGGTTGCGGGCTTGAGCGATCTCCTTGTCTGCCGAGAAATGCTCCCAGAAATTGGTGACGCAGAAAACGCCATGAGCGCCTGCAAACGCACGCGTGAGACTCGCCTCGTCATCCAGATCGGCCTGGACGACGTCGACTCCTTGCTCGACGAGGGCTCTCGCCTTCTCGCCAGCGGGATCGCGGCTGATCGCCCGCGGCACGAACTCGCTGTCCGGGTCGGCCAGGATGGCGCGGACGAGTGCCCCGCCCTGTGCGCCGGTCGCGCCGACCACTGCGATCACCTTTTCCTCGGCCATGCATGTCTCCTCTCGTTGTCGCTCAGGACTAAGAACGTCAACAGCCACCCGGGCCATTCCGCGAGAGCGAGCATGAAAGGTCGCGGGAAGGATTTGAGCCGGGGACCTCGAGGCCGCTCTTCCTCTGTGGAGTAGCGCTCGCGTCGGTTCGCTGGGTCGGTTACGGTTGGCGCCGTCAGTAGTCCTGCGTCCGGGAGGAGAGAAACCGATGTCTGAGGCCGCCCCGCATCTCGAGCCGGCTGGTGCACTGGTCGGGGACAAGGGGTTGAAGCGTGACGCGATCGGTTACCTTTCGAACCTGGTCATCGGCGTTGCTTCGACAGCGCCGGCCTACTCGCTAGCAGCAACCCTTGGCTTTATCGTCGCGGTGCCCGGCATGGGGCTGCACGCGCCTGCAGTACTGCTGGTGTCGTTCATTCCGATCCTGCTGATCGCGTTTGGCTACAAGTATCTGAACCGAGCCGATCCGGACTGCGGGACGACGTTCGCCTGGTCGACACGGGCAATGGGGCCGTGGGTCGGTTGGATCAACGGTTGGGCGATCTTCGTCGCGGACGTGATCGTGATGGCGTCGCTGGCCGTGATCGCATCGACCTACACGTACCTGCTGTTCGGCTGGACCTCTGCCGCAGACTCGACGCTTGCAATTTTGATCGGTTCCACGGTCTGGATCGCCTTGATGACCTGGATCTGTTGGCGGGGGATCGAGCTGTCGGCCCGGATTCAGCAGTTCCTGCTGGCTGCTGAGATCGCCGTGCTCGCAGCGTTCGCGATCACCGCGATCGTCAAGGTGTACGCGAACAACCCGGCCGGCTCCGTGCATATCGGCGCCGACTGGTTCAACCCGTTCGCGCTCGGGTTCAAGCCCCTCGTCGACGGATTGCTGCTCGGGATCTTCATCTATTGGGGCTGGGACTCCGGCGTCGCGGTCAACGAGGAGACCGAGAGCTCGGCCGAGGCCCCCGGACGCGCCGCGGTGGTCTCGACCCTGGTGCTGCTCGGCATCTACCTGGTCGTCTCGGCCGGAGCGCAAGCGTATTCCGGCACCGGCTTCCTCGCGAACAACTCGGACGATGTCCTGCGGGTGCTCGGCACGAAGGTGTTCGGCTCACCATGGGACAAGCTGTTGATCATCGCCGTGCTCACCTCGGCGTCGGCGTCGACGCAAACCACGATCCTGCCGACGGCCCGAACGACACTGTCCATGGCCCGTTGGAAAGCGATTCCGGCGATCTTCGGTCGCATCCATCCGAGGTTCCAGACCCCGGACGTCTCCACGCTCGGCATGGGAGCACTGTCGATCGTCTTCACGCTGCTCCTCGTCGGGTTCAACTCGTCCCAGGACGTGCTCGGAGACTCGATCACCGCGCTTGGCTTCGCGATCCTGTTCTACTACGGCTTCACCGGGCTCGCCTGCGCCGTGTACTTCCGGAAAGAGCTGCGCAAGAGCTGGCAGCACTTCGTGATGGCCGGCGTCGTGCCGCTCGTCGGGTTCGGGCTGATGGCCGCCATCTTCGTGAAGGCCTTCCACGACTACAGCCAGCCAGACGCGGGCTATGCCAAGCCGCTGTTCGGAATCCAGATCCCGATCGTGATCGGAATCGGCTCACTGCTGCTCGGTATCCCCCTGATGGTACTTTGCTCCCTCAAATACCGCGAGTTCTTCCGCCGGAAGCCGGAACTGGCCGCGGAAGGCGCACTCGACGCGGAACCGGAACACGTCGCCATGCACCTCTAGGCACGAGCACGCCGTTCGAGCCGGCTCGGCTCGTCACTGCAGGTTGCCGCGGATCGAGGTGATCCGTCCTGTGTTGAACCCGAGCCAGTGCATCCGGCCCACGTAGCGCGCGTGCTCGACCTTGAGGCAGCGGTCCATGACGACGGCAACGCCGCCGTCCTCGGCAATCTGCGCTGCCTCCTCGTTGATCACGCCGAACTGGCACCAGAGCGCGCCGGCCTTGATCTCGACCGCCTCTCGGGCGATTGCCGGTAACGCGCCAGGCGCGCGGAAGACGTTCACGATGTCGACCGGCACTGGCACATCCAGCAGAGAGGGGTAGCTCACCTGGCCGAGGATCTCGGTCTCGTTGGGATTCACCGGGATCACCCGGTAGCCGTGGCGCCGGAGGTAGTAGCCGACGAAGTTGCTCGCGCGCAGCTCGTTGCGAGACAGCCCGATGATCGCGATCGTGCTCGCAGTGTGGAGCAGGCGCTGGATCGTCAGAGGATCCTGGTAGCGCTCGAGGCCGGGCATGGTCATGTCACCTGACCGAACGCCTGCTCGAGGTCCCAGATCAGGTCGGCGACGGTTTCGGTCCCGACGGACAGCCTGATCGTTCCCGACCCGACACCGGCGGCCGCCAGCTCAGCGTCGCCAAGTTGGCGATGCGTGGTGCTCGCGGGGTGGATGATCAGGCTCTTCGAATCGCCGACATTGGCGAGGTGCGACCAGAGCGTCACGCCGCGAATCAGGTCCTGCCCGCCCTCCCGTCCGCCGGCGCAGTCGAACGAGAACACCGCGCCCGCCCCGAGCGGCAGGTACTTCTCGACGAGTGCCTTGTATCCACTTCCCGGCAGCCCGGCATAGGTGACGTTCGAGGCCCGCTCGTGCGACTCGAGGAACGCCGCGACGGCGCCCGCGTTCTCGACGTGGCGGTCCATCCTGAGCGACAGCGTCTCGAGCCCTTGCAGGAACAGAAACGCGTTGAGCGGCGCAAGCGCCGCGCCGAGATCGCGCAGCGTCTCGGCCCGCAGCTTCATCAGATAGCCGTACGTCCCGAACGTCTCGTGGAACTGCAGGCCGTGGTAGGCGGGAGACGGGTCGGCGACGACCGGGAACCGTCCGTTCGACCAGTTGAACGTGCCGGCCTCGACGACGACGCCGCCGATACTCGTCCCGTGCCCGCCGATGAACTTGGTCGCCGAGTGGATCACGATGTCGGCGCCCCATTCGATCGGGCGGCACAGGTACGGCGTCGCGAAGGTGTTGTCCACGATCAACGGCAGCTCGTGCTCGTGCGCGATCGACGCCAAGGTCTCGATGTCGAGCACGTTGCCGGCCGGGTTGCCGATCGTCTCGCCGAAGAACGCCTTCGTGTTCGCGCGCACCGCTTGCCGCCAGGCATCCGGATCGTCGGGATCGACCCATGTCAGCTCCACGTTCAACTTGCGCAACAGGTGCTTGAACTGATTGACCGTCCCGCCGTACAACGCCGACGACGAGACGACATGGTCGCCCGGCTCGAGCAGGGTGAAGAGAGCGGCGGCCTGGGCGGCGATCCCGCTCGCGAACGCCACCGCGCCGGCTCCGCCCTCGAGGTTCGCCACGCGCTCCTCGAAGACGGCGACCGTCGGGTTCATGATCCGCGAGTACGTGTTCCCGTACTCCTGGAGGTTGAAGTACGCCCCGGCCGACTCCGGGTCCTCGAACACGTAGCTCGTCGTCTGGAAGATCGGCACCGCCCGCGCTCCGGTGTTCGGGTCGGGCCGCTGCCCCGCGTGGAGCTGGCGTGTCTCGAATCCGAACGAACGGTCCGACTCGGGCACGTCGCGCCCGTCCGTCATGACGGCGCGCCGAGAAAACGACGGATGATCGGCGTCTGCCGCGCCTCCTCGAGGAGGAAGCAGTCGTGGCCGTACGGCGCCTCGATCACGTGGAGCTCGACCGGCTTGTCGAGGTCGCGCAGCGCATCCTCGATCTCTTTCGATCCCGACGGGGGATACAGCCAGTCCGAGCTGAAAGCGATCAGCAGCATGCGCGCGCTGACTCCCTCGAGCGCGCGCGTGAGCGAGCCGCGGCCGTACTGTCGCGCGAGGTCGAAGTACGTCAGCGCGCGAGACGTGTAGAGGTAGGTGTTGGCGTCGAACCGGCGGACGAACGAGTCGGCCTGGTGTCGCAGGTAGCTCTCGATCTCGAACTCCGGCTCGGTGACCGTGTAGCGGATGTTGTCGGCGGACTGCAGCCGCCGGCCGAACTTGTCGCTCAGCCCGATCGCCGAGAGATACGTGATGTGCCCGATCATCCGGGCAACGCCCATTCCGGCGTTCGGTTCATCTCCCGTGCCGTAGTAGTCACCGTCACGCCACGCCGGGTCGCGCATGATCGCCTCGCGCGCGATCGCGTTCCAGGCCATCCCCTGCGGATGGAGTGCATGTGTGCTGGCGATCGCCACCACGGCGTCGATCTGGTCGGGGAACAAAATCGCCCACTCGAACGCCTGCATGCCCCCGAGCGAGCCTCCGGCCGCGGCGGCGAGCCGCTCGATGCCGAGCTCGTCGAGAAACGCGCGCTCGGTTCGCACCATGTCGGCGACGGTGATCACCGGGAAGTCCGAGCCGTACGGCTTGCCCGTCGCCGGATCGATCGACGACGGCCCGGTCGTCCCGCGGCAACCGCCGAGCAGGTTCGTGGAGACGACGAAATACCGGTCGGTGTCGAACGCCTTGCCGGGGCCGATCATCCCGTCCCACCAGCCAAGCCCTTTGCCGGCCGAACCGTCGCGGTCGTCGGCCCCGAATCCGTCCCGGGTGCTCTGTGCCGCCGCCTCGGGCGAGAAGCCGGCCGCATGCGCATCACCGCTCAGGGCGTGGCAGACAAGGATCACGTTGTCCCGCCGGGGTGAGAGCGCCCCGTAGGTTTCGTATGCCACCCGGACCGAATGAAGCTCTCGGCCAGAGTCGAGTTGCACCGGGCTCGGCAGGTCGAGATACTGCGTTTCGACCGTTCCCACGGAACCGGCCGTCTGCGTAGAGGCTGTCGTTGCGGCCACGCTCAGCTCGTTCTTCCTGCAGCCATCGCCGTGTATTATCCTGATTTCTTTACTTTGGAAAGCGAGATCACGACAGAGAGGAGTGAGGCGCGATGACCACCATCGACAATGGAGTCAACGTACAGGCACTGCTCGACGCGCGCGAGGTTCTCGCCGGGGCACCGGAGGCCGCCCAGTTCACCTGGCGCGCGTCATCCAGGTGGGAGAACGGCGTCCACAGCACGACCACGATCAAGAATTTCTTCGGCCTCGGCGAAGAACAGAGCCACAAGACCGAAGCCGTGTTCGACGCCGATCATCCGGAGGTCTTCGCAGCCCAGGACAACGGGATCACGCCGATCGAGTACCTCCTCGTCGGGCTCGCCAGCTGCCTGACGGCAGGCGTGGCGTCGGTCGCTCAGAATCGCGGGATCCAGTTGCGCTCGGTCGAGTCGACGGTCGAGGGCGGCCACGACATCCGCGGCATCCTCGGCGTCGACAGTGACGTCCGGAACGGCTTCAACGACATCAAGGTGACGTTTGCGATCGACGCGGACGCCTCGAGGCAGGAGATCGAGGCGCTGGTCGCCCAGTCCCAGAAGCGCTCGGCCGTCTTCGACGCCCTGACGAATCCGACGGAGGTCACCGTCGAGGTCGCCTGAGGGCGCTCCCCATCGACTACTTCAGCACGGTTGTCATAGGCGCCGGCCACGCCGGCCTCACTGCGAGTCACTTCCTCACTGAGCGTTCGGTCGACCACGTCGTGCTCGAGCGTGCAGAGGTGGCGAACTCGTGGCGGTGCGACCGGTGGGACTCGATGCGGCTGCTGACTCCGAACTGGCAGAGCGGGCTCCCAGGCCTCCCGTACGACGGCGCGGACCCCGACGGTTACATGACGGCCGGCGAGGTCGTCGACCTCGTCATGCGATTTGCCGTCCAGACGCGCGCCCCCGTTCTGCGGGACGCGAACGTCACCTCGCTGCGGCGCGCCGAGAACGGCAACGGCTACGAGCTCACGACGAGCCAGGGCGAGCTCTGGTCGCACGCGGTGCTGATCGCGACCGGGGCCTGCAACCAGCCGACGGTGCCCGCACTCGCGCAGGCGCTCCCGCCGCAGATCGAGCAGCTGACGCCGTTCGACTACCGCAACCCCGACCAGCTCCCCGACGGCGGCGTGCTCGTCGTCGGCGCGTCGGCCACCGGCGTGCAGCTGGCAGCCGAGCTGCGGCAGTCGGGGCGGCCGGTGATCCTCGCCGTCGGCGAGCACGTACGCCTGCCACGTATCTACCGGGGCCGCGACATCCTGTGGTGGATGGATGCGTCCGGCCTCTGGGGCCAGCGCTACGACGAGGTGGACGACCTCACACGCGCGCGGCGGCTGCCGTCGCCACAGCTCGTCGGCACTCCGGAACGGATGACGCTCGACCTCAACGCGCTGACGGCGCAGGGCGTCGAGCTGGTGGGCCGCTGGTCGGCGATCCGGGAGAGCAGGGCGCTCTTCTCGGGCGGGCTCCGCAACGTGTGCTCGCTCGCAGACCTGAAGCTCGACCGGCTGCTGGAGCTCTTCGACGACTGGGCTCGAGCCACCGGAACGGAGCCCGAGGGCGCGCCCGAGCGCTTCGCGCCGACCGAGGTTCCACGTTCGACCAGGCTGGAGCTCGATCTGGGGAGCGGTGAGATCCGCTCGATCGTCTGGGCAACCGGGTTTCGGCCCGACTACCGGTGGCTCGACGTGCCTGTCGTCGACGCGAAGGGCCACCTCCGTCACGAGGGCGGCGTCGTGGTCGAGAGCCCGGGCCTGTACGCACTGGGCCTGCCGGTGCTGAGACGGCGTAACTCCACGTTCATCCACGGGATCGAGCACGATGCACGTGACGTGATCGATGATCTCCACGGATACCTATGAGCGACCACGAGCAACCCGAAGAGCACGACGCCGCAACCGCGGCCTGGCACGTGCGGCTGCACCACACGCAGCACGACGCGCTGAGCGAGGACACCGCCCAGACGCCGGGCATGCGGCGCTTCGAGGCGATCTCGGGCAGACGCACCGGCTCTCGGAAGATCTGGATGGGCAAGAACCACGTCGGGCCAGGGCTGATCTCGGCCGATCACCACCACGGTGAGGCCGAGACCGGCATCTATGTCGTCTCGGGACATCCCGTCTTCGTGTTCCTCGAGAACGGCGCGGAGCGGCGGATCGAGACCGGCCCCGGCGACTACGTCTACGTGCCGCCGTTCGTTCCCCATCGTGAGGAGAACCCCTCACTCGATGAGGAGGCGGTCGTGGTGCTTGCTCGAAGCACGCAGGAGGGCATAGTCGTCAATCTCGTGAGCCTCTACGAGCATGTCCCGGAGCTCGACGAGCTGATCGCAGAGCTGACTGCTGAGGGGTGACGGAGCAGGGAAGTGGGTCGCGCCGCCCTCTTGAGCGGGGCGGCGCGACCAGGATCAGAAGAGCTAGAAGGCGACGATGCCTTCGCCTCCGGTGGCGCCGGGGACGGTGACGGCGCCGATCGGTGTGAGCGATCCGTTCGCGTTGATGCGGAACGCATCGACGTTTCCCGGCCCGCCAGCCTGCGCGTAGAGGAACCGGCCGTCGGCGGAGGCGGCCGCGTCGACCGTGCCCGCGTCGGTTGCGGTGTTCCCGAGTGCCGTGAGTTGGCCGGCCGGGCCCGACTGGAAGCCGGTCAGGGAACCGCTACCGGCGTTCGAGGCGTAGAAGAACGATCCGGTGGCTGCGACCCAGCAGGTCGCTGCCTGGCCCGTCGCGACGGAATGGAGCAGCGTGACCGTGCCGTCGCCGTGCAGGGCGAATGTGGCCAGGCTGTTCGTCCCGGCCTCGGCGATCACGAGGTTGCCGGCGTGGTCGAAGCTGATCGCGAACGGGACCGCTCCCGGCTGAGCGTTGACGACCGGGTTCGGCCAGAGGTAGCCCAGAAAGCCGACGCTGAACACGACGATGTCGTTGCCGTTGGCCTTGGTCGTGACGATCAGCTTCGAGCCGTCGGGGGAGAAGGCGACCTGGCCCGGTGTGTTCACGAACTGCGGGGTCGCGGTTGCATCCAGGCCGAGTTGTCTGGTCGAACCGCCCAGAGTCAGCAGGTGGCCGAGGACGACCCGGTAACCCTGTAGCGCTCCGCCATTCTCGGCGTTGAGGACGTAGACGATGTCACCGCTGACCGCGATGCTGACGGGGAACGTCCCGCCCGACGGAACGACCTGGATCAAGGCCAGCTTGTCGCCGAGCACAGCGAACACCGACACCGTGTTGCTGCCGGCATTGACCGCGTACAGGAGGTCGTGACGCGCGTCGAAAGCGAGCGCGCCCTGCGACGCGGTGTGGTCGACGACCGAGCCTGCGAGGACCCCGCCGAGGCCCCCGGTCGGATAGATGCCGGCCTGCGTCAGCTGCCCGGTGGATGAGCGGTCGTAGGCCACAACGGTGTTACCGGCGGTGTTGTCGGTCTGAACGAAGACAACGTGGTCTGGGCCGCGGCCGAAAGACCCGGTTGCAGCGCCGGCGGTCCCGGTGAGCAGCACCGCCAGGAACACCATCGTCGCAAGCACGAGACCAGAACGAGCAAGAACGCGCATCGAATCACTCCTTTCGTTGGATGGATGTCATCGATTCGCCAGAGTTGCGAGCACGCACGCTGGTTACGCGCGTTAAGAAACTCGTAAGACATGTTCGAGCCCGGACGTAACGAAGAGCGAACACCAGAGTCTCGTCTTTAGAGATGGCGACCGTCCTCATCGTCGACGACGAACCGATCGTGCGCGACGTCGTCGTTCGCTACTTGCAACGAGAGGGCTTCGACACGGTCGAGGCAGGAGATGGAGATGCCGCGCGGGCGATCATCCAGAGCGGAGCTGCCGATCTCGTCGTGCTCGACGTGATGCTGCCCGGGATGGACGGGCTCGCGCTCTGCCGCTGGATTCGTACCGACAGCTCGCTCCCGGTGATCATGCTGACCGCTCGGGGCGAGGCTGCCGACCGGATCGTCGGGCTCGAGCTCGGTGCCGACGACTACGTCACCAAGCCGTTCTCTCCACGCGAGCTGGCGATTCGCGTCCGCAACGTCCTCGGGCGTGCGCAGGCACCGCCGAAGACCAACGCAAGAGCGATCGCGTTCGATGAGTTGACGATCGACGGCGCCGCGCGTGAAGTGACAGTGTCGGGTGCACCCGTTCGGCTGACCGGGAAGGAGTTCGACCTGCTCTTCTTCCTCGCGTCCAACCCGCGCGAGGTGTTCTCCCGGAAGCAGTTGATGGACCGTGTCTGGGGGTACGAAGCTGCCTTCGACACCGGGACCGTGACGGTTCACATCCGTCGGTTGCGCTCGAAGATCGAGCTCGATCCGTCTGCCCCACGGCGGCTCGAGACGCTGTGGGGCGTGGGCTACAGGTTCGTCCCGTGATTCAGCTCGCGATCGTCGTCGCTCTCTCGACGCTTGCCGTTGGGGTGCTTGCCGCGTTGGCGTTGCGGCGCCTGTCGGCGGTGCGGTCACAGCTCGCCGCGTTCGGGCTGCTTGCCGTCCTGCTCCCGCTGGCGGCCGTGCTGTTGTCGGGCTGGGTGATGTTCCACATGGGCGCCGACGTGAAGATCCTCGCCGTTGCAGCGACAGCGGCAGCGAGCGCCGTCGCGGCCGCCCTCGTCCTCGCAGCGTCGATCACCCGTCCGCTCGAGCAGCTGAGCGCATCGGCCGAGCTGCTGGCGCAGGGAGACTTGACGGTTCGCGCTCCGACCGGTGGACCGCGCGAGCTCGCGCGACTCGGAAGCTCGTTCAACGCGATGGCCTCCGACCTCGAGAGCCTTCTCGACGCACGCCGCGAGCTCATCGCTGCCGCGAGTCACGACCTCCGAACGCCGGTCGCATCGATCACCGCGATGCTCGAGGCGATCGAGGACGGCCTTGCGCAGCCCGAGGAATATCTTGCGCCGCTCCAGGAGCATGCCCGGCGGCTCGCGTCACTTGTCGACGACCTCTTCGAACTCGCCCGCATCGACGCCGGCGCACTCTCACACGAGCTTCAGATCGTCCCCGTCGCGCCGCTCGTTCATTCCTGCGTGCGCGGTGTCGAAGCTGTCGCCCGGGCACGCGGGGTCACGCTGGACCAGCATCTGGCTGACGCGCCGCCCGTTCGCTGCGCGCCCGACGAGGTCGAGCGCGTTCTCCTGAACCTGCTCACCAACGCCCTCCAGCACACCCCTTCGGACGGCGCGATCGCCGTCAGGCTCGACGCCGCCGAGGATCACGTGACCGTCAGCGTCGAGGACACCGGCGGCGGCCTTACCCCCGAGGCGGCCCGCAGGATGTTCGACCGGTTCTGGCGCGGCGATCCGGCCCGGACCGGCGGCACCGGCCTGGGCCTGGCGATCGCCCAAGGGCTCGTCGAGGCTCAGGGTGGCCGCATCTGGGCCGAGGGAGCCGCCAGGGGCGGAGCGCGTGTCTCCTTCACGCTTCCCGTCGCCTAGGTCTGTCCGACCGGAGTTGCGTGGCGCTTGAACGAGATCACGTCGAGCGAGGGTGCGATCAGCTGGTTGAGGTCGGTCGGCGGGCTCGCGCCGTCGACCGCGCCTTTCGACGTGAACTGGTGTGCGATCACCTTGAACCCGTGCGTGTCGTGGATGACACCGTGGTCGGTCCCGTCGTTCCGGCCGTAGTCCGCGAACCAGAGCGGGTACTTCTTCAGCGCCTGCTGGACGGCCGGCGTCGCATGGGCGAGCGCACGGGTCAGATAGTCCGGGAACGTGTACAGGATCGGCTTGACGCCGATCTCGGCTTCCACGTGCTGAAGGAACGCGAGCGCCTGTACGGCGTCGGGCGGGTTCTGCTCGAAGTCGCATGCGGGCAGCAGGTCCCCCGGGTGCAGCGAGAGGCGTGACAGGAAGAAGTCGGCCTCCTCCTCCGGTGTGCTCGAAGGGATGGCGGTCGTCAGATAGTGGTAGCCGCCGATCCTGATCCCGGCTGCTTTCGCGGCGGGCGCGTTGTGCCGGAACCACGTCAGGATCGCCGGGTTCGGCGACCCGCCCGCTCCTTCGCTGACCTTCAGCCACGCGAACCGAATGCCTGCGGCGAACACGCGCTGCCAGTCCGGGTTGCCCTTGTCCTGATGTACGTCGATGCCTCGCATCTCACTCCTCCGTCGGTGGGTCAGAGCCCGCCGGGGGCCGGCCCTCGCACATCGGGCTGCTCAGAGGAGCTATGTGCTGCGGCGCCTGCCATTTTCCGGCCTGCCGCAGCTGCGAACGAGCCTACCACCCAGCTGCGGGCGCTCAAAACGCGGCACGTCCGGCGCGCACCGCGGAGATCTGCGATTGTCCGACGCCGTGGATACTGCCGTGCTCGTCGTTCCGACCGGCACGTGAAGGTCGTCGTTGTCGGGGCGGGCGGTGTCGGCGCCGCGGCCGCCGCGATCGCCCAGCGACGCGACTTCTTCGACGGGATCGTCGTCGGCGACCTCGATCTCGACCGCGCGACGAGTGTCGTCGAAGGGCTCGACGACGGCCGGTTCACGGCGGCCCGCATTGATGCATCCGACGTCGACGCGCTCACCGCCGTTCTGCGGGACGCAAGAGCCGACGCGGTTCTGAACGCGACGGATCCGCGATTCAACCCGCAGATCTTCGCCGCGGCGTTCGAGGCACGCTGCACGTATCTCGACATGGCGGCGACGCTCTCCGAGCCGCATCCGGAGCGCCCGTACAGCGAGCCTGGCGTCATGCTCGGCGACCTCCAGTTCGCAGGCGCACGAGCAGTGGAACGCAGCCGGCCTGCTCGCGATCGTCGGGATCGGCGTCGAGCCGGGGCTCGCCAACGTCTTCGCGCGCTACGCGGCCGACGAGCTGTTCGACGAGCTCGACGAGGTCGGCATCCGCGACGGCGCCAACCTGGTCGTCGACGGACTACGACTTCGCTCCGACCTTCTCGATCTGGACGACGATCGAGGAATGCCTGAATCCGCCGCTGATCTGGGAGCGCGACCGCGGCTTCTACACGACGGAGCCGTTCTCCGAGCCCGAGGTGTTCGACTTCCCGGCCGGAATCGGTCCTGTGGAATGCGTCAACGTCGAGCACGAGGAGGTCGTCCTCGTCCCGCGCGAGCTCGACTGCCGGCGGGTCACGTTCAAGTACGGGCTCGGGAACCGAGTTCATCGAGGTGCTCCGAACGCTGCACAAGCTGGGGCTCGACTCCGTGCAGACGGTGCAGGTCGGCGGAGTGGAGGTCTCGCCGCGAGACGTCGTCGCCGCGTGCCTGCCGAACCCGGCCACGCTCGGTGACCGGATGCACGGAAAGACCTGCGCCGGCACCCTCGTCACCGGCACGGGAAAGAACGGCCAGCCGCGCGCGGTCTACCTCTACCACGTCGCCGACAACGAGCGGACGATGCGCGAGTACGGCCACCAGGCCGTCGTCTTCCAGACCGCGCTGAACCCGATCGTCGCACTGGAGCTCCTGGCTCGAGGAGACTGGACCGGGGCCGGCGTGGTCGGGCCTGAGGCGTTCCCGCCGACGCCGTTCCTCGACCTGCTCGCCGACTACGGAGAGCCGCACGGGATGGTCGAGGGCGACCCGCGCCTCGAGCTCTGAGCGAGCAGGCCCGCGGCGTGCAGCAGCTTCGCCTGAACGAGTCCGTACGAGGCGCGACGACGCCCTGGTGGGTGCTCGACGCGCCGCCGGACGAGGTCGCGCCGCCGCTCTGCAGGGGACGGTCGACGCGGACGTCGTGGTGATCGGCGGCGGTCTGACGGGGCTCTGGACGGCGCGGGCGCTGCAGGAGCGGGGCGTCTCGGCGTCGTCCTCGAAGCGGCAGACGTGCGGCGCCGGAGCGAGCGCGCGCAACGGCGGCTTTCTGCACGGCTACTGGTCGTCGCTTCGGCGGCTCAACGACGCGCTCGGCGCCGAAGGGGCGCTCGAGACGGCGCGCGCCGCAGACGGCGCGATCCGCGCGGTGCGCGCCGCTCGGCGAAGACGTCTGGCTCGAGGAAGGCGGGCTGCTCTTCGTCTCTGCGGCGCCGGCTCAGGACGAGCACGTCCACCACGCGATCGCGCATTGCGGCCGAGCTCGGCGTGCCCGACGAGGCGATCGGGTCGATCCCGCCGGACCGGCTCCGGTCGCCGGCGTTCCGCACCGCCGTGCTACTACCGCGACGGTGCCACTGTGCACCCCGCCCGCCTCGTGCGCGCGTTGCGGCGTGGCGTGCGCGTCTACGAGCGGACGCCCGCACTCGGGCTCGAAGCCGGGCTCGTTCGCACGCCGGGCGGCGCCGTTCGCGCCGGCGAGATCGTCCTCGCGACGAACGCCTGGGCCGCCCGCTGGCCCGCGGAGCGCTACCTCGCGGTGCTGCGCAGCGCGATCGTGCTCACCGCGCCGGTCCCCGATCTCGCCGAACGGGTCGGCTGGGAGGGAGGCGAGGGCGTGTTCGACGGCCGCACCTTCCTGAGCTACTTCCGCACCACCCGCGACGGGCGCGTGCTGATGGGCAGTGCCGGGCGGCTCGGTCGCGCGGGCGGAGTCGGCGCTGCGCACGCTTGCTGCCGGCGCTCGCCGACGTGCCGGTCGAGCACGCGTGGGAGGGGCCGATCGACGTCTCGAGCGACCGGCTGCCGTTCTTCGCCACCGTTCCCGGCACGCGGTTCCACTACGGGGCCGGCTATACCGGGAACGGGGTCGGTCCGAGCTGGCTCGGCGGGCAGATCCTCGCCTCCCTTGCGACCCGGTCGGACGACCGCTGGGCGAACCTCCCGCTTGCGTCGGGCGTGCTCGAGCGAGGCTTCCGCGTGAGCCGCTGCGCTCCGTCGGGCAGGCGCTCGTCACCCGCGCGCTGCTCGCGATCGACGACGCGGAGGCCGCCGGAACACGAGCGAGCGTCGCCGCGAGAGATCTCGCGGCGACGCCTGGTTTGCTCGGTTTTCAGATCGCGAGCCGCTGAGCTAGGGTCGTGCCTCTAGCCGAGTGTGTCGGCCAGTCTCCCGGAGCTTCTGCTGCATCGACTGGATCGTGGTGTTGCGCTCGGAGAGCTCGGTGTTCCGCTCGGCCAGTTCGGCGTTCCGGTCGGACAGCTCCTCGTTCCGGTCGGCCAGCTCCGTCTTGCGCTCGGAGAGCTCGGCCCGGAACCGTGCGATCTCGGTGCTGTCGCGCTCGCGCTTGCGTCTCCGCCTCGACGACGATCTGGCGGAGCGAGGCGAGTTGCGAGCTCATTGCGTCGCTCAGCGTCCGCGCCACCTCGTCGAAGTCGTTGGCTGATCTCGTCGGCGTCCAGGTCGTTGTCGAACTGCTCGTGCTGCGTGTCGTCCTGCGCCTCGTCGGTGTCGTCGCTACGCTTCGCCTCGGCCTCGACGTTCTCGACCTCCTCGACCTCGGGGACGTCGGCGACGTAGGCGGGGCTGCTCCCGTTCTTCGGCAGCAGATCGCTGCGCAGGCCGGCATCGATCGCCGTCTTCGTCACGACGACGCAGTCGATGCGGTCGCCGAGCAGGGAACGGAGGGCGAGCAGCCGTGCATCGGTCGGTTCGGCGAGGGCCACCACAACGGCGCCGTCGTCGTTGATCTGGATCGGCAGTGCTTCGAGCCTGGTCGCTTCCTCGCGGGACATCCTGCTGAGCGCGTCTCCGTTGAAGGAGATCTCCGAACGCTCGACGTACCGGAGGTGCCACTGGTCGGCAAGAATCTTGGCGAGGTCGTCTTCGCTTGCCCAGCCCATGCGAACCACGACTTCGCCGAGCCGCTCGCCGGTGTCCGCACCCACGCGGAGCGCCTCGTCGAGCTTCTGGTTGTCGAGGAATCCGCGCTCGATCAGAAGCGTTCCGAGAGCGGTTCGCATGCCTGTTTCATTCGATTGGTCGATCACCGCATCGCTCATCTGTAGTCCAGCCCCTTCTGATCGTGAGTTGCGACGATTGTCGGCAGATCTGGCTCACTCCTTGAGGATTGATTCGCCACCGTGCTCGCAGAGCGTGATGGCGGCTACGCTTGCGCTCGGGCCAGGCCGGCCGGCGTCGCGTTTCAGACGTCGCTTTCCGGGCTCCAATGGAGGGGTGTCCGAGCGGTCTAAGGAGCGCGACTGGAAATCGCGTATGTGCCGAAAGGTGCATCGAGGGTTCAAATCCCTCTCCCTCCGCTCCGCCGAAAGCCCGCGCTCCGCGCGGGCTTTCGCGTTCAGAGGGCTGCGGTACGATGCGCCCGCCCGGAGAAGTGGCCGAGTGGCTGAAGGCGGCGCCCTGCTAAGGCGTTAGGTGGGGAAATCCCTGCCTCGAGGGTTCGAATCCCTCCTTCTCCGCTGAGAAAATCACCCTTCCGGGCGATGCCCAGGTGGCCTAGGTCCCTGAAGATTGCTCTTGCCGGCTCCCCCTGATTACCACCGGCGATTGACGTAACTGCGGCGATTCCCGTCCCTCCCCCGGGCGGGTTTCGTCCGTTCTGGGGCCTTTTCTAGGACGAGTGGGTCGACGCGTAGACGAACGCGGCGACGTCCTGGATCTGCTTGTCGGTCAGCTGGCCCTTGAAGGCCGGCATCGGCCCGCCGCCGTTCTCGACCTGGACGACGATCCGGTCGAGCGGCGGCTTCAGCTGATCGAGATTCGGGCCGACCGTCCCGGTCGAGCCCGCCGCCTTCAGCGTGTGGCAGCCGCCGCAGCCTGCGGAGGCGAAGACCGCCTTGCCGGCCGTCGGATCGCCCTGGCTTGCGGTCGTCGTCGCCGGTGCGGTCGTCGTGGCGGGTGTGGTCGCCTCCGGGGCGGTCGTCGTCGGAGCGGTGGTAGCCGTCGTCGAGGTCTCTCCCGACGCCTCCGACGGCTCCCGGTCGAAGTAGAGGACGGCCGAGATCATCGCGACGAAGAAGAGGACGCAGAGGACCACGTACCAGCCCAGGTGCTTTCCGGGGAAGTCCGGGTTGCGGCGCGGCAGGACGAAAGACGAGATCAGCGCGAACGCGACGAACAGGAAACCCACGGTGGCGAGCCCGATCTTGTTCGCCGTGGACAGGCCGGCGACGACGAGTGCGACCGTCGAGAGCATCCGGGGCGGGAACCTACCGGAACTAGCTGCGGGGCGCGTCGCCTGCGGCCGGCTTCCGCAGATAGAGCAGCTCGTACGAGGCCGCAGCGATCACCGCGCCCGCGAACGGGCCGATGTACCAGACCCACCAGTTGGCCCAGTGGTCGCCCACGAGCTGCGGGCCGAAGGCGCGGGCCGGGTTCATGGCGCCGCCGGTGATCGCGTAGGCCATCAGCACGCCCATCGCGATGGTGAAGCCGATCGCGAGCCCGCCGACCTGCTTGGCCGTGCCGCGCAGATCGACCGCCGCGGCGAAGACGACCCAGACCAGGAAGAACGTGATCACGGCCTCGACGACGACGCCCTTGCCGGAACTGATCCCTGTTCCGAGCGCCGGGAGCACCCAGTTTGGCCGCCGTTCTGCGGAGCGGCGGGCAGGACCCATGCGACGAGCAGCACCGCGAGCGCCGCCGCCCCGAACTGCACGATCCAGTACCAGACCGCCAGCAGCGGTGAGATCCGGCGTGTGACGAGGAAGCCCAGGGTCACGGCCGGGTTGAAGAACCCGCCCGAGATGAATCCGACGGCGACGACCATGACCCCGATCGCGAGACCGTTCGCGAGCGCCAGGTCGATCGGCGTCCGCGCATACGCGGCGCCTCCGCACGCGATGAACAGCAGCGCGAAGGTGCCGACGAATTCGGCGGCACCACGGCGGAGGTAGTCGCCCTCGAGCACGACGCAACCCTATACCGTCGGGCCGGACGGCACTGTCAAGAGGTGACTCACGCGAGGGAGTCCACCAGGCTGCCCTGGAGTGCGGAGCGCGCGACGAGCGCGCTGCCGACGATCGTCAGCACCGCGACCGACTGAACGGCCAGCACCGTCGCGATCACAGCTCGCGTCGAGAACTGGCTGAGCGCCCAGCCGGCGAGCAGGAGCCCGACCGGCGCGGCGACACAGTTGAGGACCGCCGAGAACGCGAGTGCCTGCGTGCGCAGGTCTCGGGGGATCCGCAGCATCACGAACGCCTGCATCGGTGCGTTGACGAGCGACATGAAGAAGCCGCCGCAGGCGATCGCGGCGGCAGCGAGCAGCCACGGCCCGGGCACGACGACGCCCCACATCGACGCCATCTGGCAGACGAACGCCCCCGCGGTCAGCGCCAGCGGCTCGAACCGGCGCACGATCCGCAGCGCGACGAGCGCGCCGACGATCGCACCGGCGCCGAGCGCACCGAACAGCCACCCGAGGACGTGCGGATCGGCGCCGTACCGCGTCACCACCAGAACGGGGAGCGTGGCGAAGAAGACCATCCAGCAGACATCGAGCAGAGTGAACGCCGGCTGCCAGATGCGGAGGAGGCGATCCCGCATGATGAAGCGTGCCCCGTCGAGCGCCCCTCGGCTGTCCTCGGGCGCGGCGATCTCCGGCGGATGGACGAACAGCCAGACGAGCACGAACGACACGAGGTAGGTCGCGGCGTCGACATAGAGGATGTTCGCCGCGCCGACCACCGCGATCAGAACGCCGGCGAGCGGCGGCCCGAGGAAGATCGTCAAACGGTTCGCCGCCTGGAAGAGCGCGGTGGCAGAAGCAACGTCGCCGTGCTCCTCGCCGACGAGCTCGGGGACGACCGCGCGCTGCACGCCGAGATAGGGCGCGATGAAGATGCCGCTCACCGCCACGAGCGCCATCAACATCCAGAACGGCAGCAGGCCGAGCGAGTTGAGGATCGGGATCGCGGCGAACAACGGCACGCGGGCGAGGTCGCAGAACAGCATCGTGCGGCGTGTCCCGACGCGTCCCGCAATCGCGCCGCCCCAGAAGCCGAGCACCGCGATCGGGACGATCTCGGCAATCAGGATCCACGTCATGCGCTGCGGCGATCCGGTCGTGCGCAGCACGAACCAGGGCAGCGCGACCCACGTCATCTGGGTGCCGATCGACGAGATGACCTCCGCCGCGAGCAGCGTGGCGAGGCGTCGATCTCTCAGCAGGGTCATTGCTCTGCGGCGGCGCCGAAGCTGACAGCGATGTGGCGTGTCCCGCGCCGCTGCCCGCGGCCACGGAACTCGTCGAGCAGGGCCTCGAACCGCTCGCCCAGCTCCTCGAGCTCGGTGGCCGTCAGCTCGAGCTGCGCCGACGAGGTCTGGGCTGCGCGCCGCCAGCGTGCGGGCAGCTCGTGCTCGTGCCGGAGCGCGTCGCGGATGCGCTGCTGCTGCCGCGCGACGAGCTCGTCGCGCAGGACCGCCGACTCGACGCCGTCGGAGCCGAACTCGATCCGGGTCGCGGTCGCGCGCCAGGGCCGCTCGCGCCCGGCGCCTCCTTCGCCTTCGGCGACAAAGCCCCATTTGGCGAGGGCGCGAAGGTGGTAGCTGCAGGAGGAGGGGCTGTCGCCGACGACGACTGCGCATTCGGTCGCGGTCGCCTGGTCGAGCGTGTGCAGGTAGTCGAGCAGCGCCAGGCGCGTCGGATGTGCGAGCGCGCGCATCGCGCGCGGATCGTTCAGAGTGAGTGTGCTGTCGAAAGAGATCTTTCGAAACTACTCTTTCGAGAGCCAGTCGTCAAGGACCTGCTCCTCCTTCTCGCGTGCGAGGCCCGCCGGCGGCGCGGTGGGCGCCTCGCTGCTCCGAGCCCAGTCCAGCGTGGCCTGGACCGTCTCCTCGAGCGGCCGCGGCTCGAGGCCGGCGGCGAAGGCTGCGGCCGGATCGACCTCGAGCATCCCTGCGTAGTCGGGCGAGTGCAGCCACAGAGGGACCTCCATCCACTCTCCGACCTCGTGCTCGGCGAGAAAGTCGCCGTCGACCCAGACGAACTCGGCGTCACTGCCTGCAACGCGGCGGCAGGTCTCGAACATGAGCTCGCGCGTGGTCGGCCGGTCGACCGCGTTGAAGGTGCCTGCCGTCCGGTTCTCGGCTGCTCGGACGATCCAGCCGGCCAGGTCGCGCACGTCGATCACCTGGGCAGCAGCGTCCGCGGGCGCCGGTGCGAGCACGCGGCCGCCGTCGGCGATTCGACGCGGCCAGTAGGTGAAGCGGCCGGTCGGGTCCCAGGGGCCCGAGATCAGGCCTGGACGGGGGACGAACGCGTCGGGGAAGCGGTCGAGGACGACCTCCTCGCAGAGCGCCTTCAGCTCGCCGTAAGCCTCGCGCCACTCCTCCGTCGGCTCGGTCAGCTGCGCGACCGGCGACTGCTCGGTCGGCGGCGTCGCGAGACTCGCGTAGACGGAGATGGACGAGACGAAGGTGTAGTGGCCGACGTCGTCCAGCGCAGCGAGCGTCTCGCTCACGATCCGCGGCACGTAGCCACTCGTGTCGACGACAGCGTCGAAGCTGCGCCCACGAATTGCCTCGAGGTCGCCGTCGCGGTCGCCGCGCAGCTTCTCGACATTCGCGAAGAGCTCGGGCCGCGTCTGGCCCCGGTTGAAGAGGGTCACGTCGTGACCGTGCTCGAGCGCGGCGTCGACGACGTGACGACCGAGGAACTGCGTTCCGCCGAGGACGAGCATGCGCATTACGCTCACCCTATGCACATCCGTCACGCCGAACCCGTGGATTACGGCGCCGTGATCGGTGTCGTCGATCAATGGTGGGGCGGCCGGTCGATGGCGGCGATGCTGCCGAAGCTCTTCTTCGTCCATTTCCGCGACACGTCGTTCGTGACGGACGACGACGGGGAGATCGCAGGCTTTCTCTGCGGCCTCCGGTCGCAGACCCACGCCGACGAGGCGTACATCCACTTCGTCGGTGTCGATCCAGAGCGGCGTGGCGCCGGCGTCGCGCGGGATCTCTACGAGCGGTTCTTCCAGGCGGTGGCGCCGCGGACGATCGTCCGCGCGGTCACGGCGCCGGTGAACGAGCGCTCGGTTGCGTTCCATCGCGCGCTCGGATTCGAGATCGAGCGCGTCGACGAGGACTACGACGGGCACGGCGAAGCCCGCGTGCTCCTCGTCAAGCACCTGGTCGTGCCCTAGACCCCCTTTTCGGGGATGCCGTCGGACCGGGGCGCACGCCAGGATGCGGCCGGTGGGGGTTCCCGTCTACCGGGGAGAATTTGGGCTGCCGCAAGCGGAACGGCTGCTTTGGCGCGCCGGTTTCGGCCCGCGCCCCGGCGAGGCCGAAGCGCTCGCGAAGCTGGGTCTCCACGGCGCCGTGCATTCGCTCCTCAATCCGGGGCTCGAGCACATGGTCGGCCCGAAGCCGCACGATTCCAACGGCCGCCCGCTCGCGCCCGCCGACGCGTGGGGGCACGACCACTGCTGGTGGCTCGACCGCATGGTGCGAACCTCACGCCCGCTCGTCGAGCGCATGGCGCTCGTCTGGCACGACTGGTTCGCGACGTCGAATTCGGGCGTCGGCAGCCAGAAGCTGATGCTGGCTCAGAACCAGCTCTTTCGTGACCACGGCCTCGGCTCGTTCCAGAAGCTTGCTGCTCGACGTGACGAGGGATCCGGCGATGCTGATCTGGCTCAACGGCACCGCAGAACGAGAAGGGCTCGCCGAACGAGAACTACGGACGCGAGATGATGGAGCTCTTCACGCTCGGCGCGGACCGCGGCGCCTACACCGAGCGCGACGTGCGCGAGCAGGCTCGGTCGCTGACCGGCTGGCGGAACAAGTGGAAGCCTGGGGTCGGCGAGTACGACTTCCACCTCGACTCCACCCAGCACGACGCAGGCATGAAGACGGTGTTCCACAAGTCGGGCCGCTACGACTGGCGGGACGCCTGCAAGCTGTGCATCTCGCACCCGCTGCACCCGTCGTTCTTCGTCAACAAGCTCTGGTCGTACTTCGTTCCGACCACGCCCGATCGCGGGACCGAAGCAGCGCTGATCGCGATCTACCGCAACGGCTGGCAGGTCAAGCCGGTCGTGCAGGCGATCCTCGAGCATCCGGTGCTGTACGACGGCCCGCGCATGGTGAAGCCCCCGATCGTGCATCTCGCGGGGCTGCTGCGCCGGATCGGCGCCGGGATCACGACCACCGACTGGGCCTGGATCGGATCGCTCTCCGGGCAGCAGCTCTTCTATCCGCCGAACGTCGCGGGCTGGGACGACACGCGCTGGCTCGACACGGCGACCTTCCGCGGCCGCTGGATCGCGGTCGAGCGGATCCTCCAGGATCGCAAGCTCGATCCCGCGAAGGGGAAGAAGGCGATGGACGCCGGCACGGTGCTCCACCGGGCGCTTGCCTTCTGGAACAAGCCGCCGCTCGCCGACGGCACGCATGCAGCGCTGATGCACTACGCGCGCACCGCGCTCGGCGATGCCGGCAAGGACACGTGGAAGCAGCAGCAGTATCCGGTGCTCGTCGAGAACGCGCTGCGCCAATTGATCGCAATCTCGCCGGAGCTGCAGACGTCATGACGACGAGCAAGGTCAGCAACGTCGTCTGCGACGAATGCACGCGTGCGGACGCGCAGCGCGCCGTCGCCGGCCAGGGCCTCCCGTCGATCGAGCCGGGCATGCCGACGCCGGCCGGGACCGGGCTGTCGCGGCGCAGCTTCGTCGCGCGCTCGGTCGGGCTTGCGCTCTCGGTGTACGGCGCCGGCCGCCTGCAGCTCTTCGACGAGGGCATCGCAGCCGCAGCCACCACTCCTGGGCAGCCGGTGCTCGTCTCCGTCTTCCTGCAGGGCGGCGCGGATGCGCTCTCGCTGCTCTATCCGGACGGCGACCCGCTGTATCGGAAGCTGCGCACCGACCTCGCGCTGACGGGCGGCACGCCGTTCACCGAGGACTGCCCGGCTGATGTGGCACCCGGCGCTCGCGCCGATCGCCCAGCTGTACAGCGAGGGCAAGGTCAGCGTGCTGCCGGCGGTCGGCTACGACCATCCGGACCAGTCGCACTTCACCTCCCGCCACTTCTGGGAGGTGGGAGCGACCGATCCGCGCTTGCTGACCGGCTGGATGGGCCGCTACCTCGACGACGTCGGGACGCTCGACAACCCGTTGCAGGGACTCTCGCTCACCGGGTCGCTGCAGCCGACGCTCGCGACCGCGAAGGTCCCGGTCGCCGCGATCGACGGGCCGAGTCAGTACGACTTCTGGGTCCCCGGCGTGTGGGGCCAGCCCGAGACGCGCATGCTCGACGCGATCGGGACGCTCGGTCGCATCCGCTCGAGCGACCCGTCGGTGCGCACCGTCACCGGCGTCACCGCGCACGTCGACACGGCTGCGCCGCCAATTGCTGCCGTTCGCGGCCGAGGGCGCGGTCAAGCCGCCCGCCGGTGTCGCGTACCCGACCGGGAACGACTCGTTCCCGACCAGCCTGCAGGGCCTCGCGGCGATGGTGGCGGCGGGACTGCCGCTGCGCTGCGTCGCGTTGGAGGCTTCCGGCTCGTACGACACGCACGCGGGACAGACGCGCTGCGCTGACGCCTGCGCTGACGATGACGGCGGCGTCGCTCTACGCGTTCCAGCGTGATCTCGAGGCCCGCGGCGTCGCCGACCGCGTGCTGACGCTCGTCTGGTCGGAGTTCGGCCGGCGCGCGCAGGAGAACGGCTCGGGCGGCACCGACCACGGCGCTGCCGGGACCGGGTTCCTGATCGGCTCGCGGGCCGCCGGAAAGCAGATCGGCGAGTTCCCGGGGCTCTCGACGGGCCTGGACGCCGACGGCAACCTGAAGGCCGACCTCCGACTTCCGCTGCGGTCTACGCGTCGTTGCTCGAGCAGTGGCTCCGATTCGACGCGGCGCGGATCATCCCGAGCGCAAACCGGTTCCAGCGCGTCACGCTGGTCAAGTGAAGCGCCTCCTCGTCGCGGTTGCGGTCGCTCGCGGCAGGTGCGTACGCCGCGCTCGCGTTCGGCGGCATCGCGTTCTCGCGCACCCAGATCGTCGCGACGGAATACTCGTTCGCGCTCTCGCGCACGCATCTGAAGGCGGGCCACGCGGTGATCGAGTTGGCGAACTTCGGCCAGGACCAGCACGATCTGCGGCTGCAGCGGATCGGTTCGCGTCACATCGCCGGCATCGGCATCGTCAACCCCGGGGGTCGAGCCGACCTGAACCTGAAGCTCGCTCCGGGGCGATACTTGATCTGGTGCTCGGTCGCGAATCATCGCGCGCTCGGAATGCGGGCGACGCTCGTCGTCTCCCGCTGACGCGTCGACGACGTCGGCGATCCCGAACGGGCGGCCGGTCGTCTACCTGCACGGCGGCGGCGACTCGCGGCTCTCGCGCCATCCCGACGACGGCATCGCGGCCGGGCTCGGTGTGCGTCTGCTCGCGGTCGATCGGTGCGGGCCGGTCGGTGCGCTTCCGGACGCTGCGTGAGTGGGCGGAGCGTTTCGTCGCGGCGTTCGACGTCGAGCGGTTCGGCGTGATCGGTTGGTCGGCCGGCGGCCCGCATGCGCTCGCGGTAGCTGCCGTCGCTCCGGAGCGCGTGAGCCGCGTTGCGCTCGTCGCGTCGATGCCGCCGCCGGACGGCGTGGCTGCGTTGCCCACCGACGTGCGTCGCGTCATGCAGGTCGCGCGGATCGCACCGCGTGTCGCCGCGCGCGGCCTCGAGCAGTGGGGCAAGCGCCCGACCGCCGCCGACCGGGGATCCGGCGACGGACGAGGCGTATGCGCGCGGCCGTGCAGAGTCGTTTCGCGATGGCGGCCTGTGGCTCGCACGCGAGCTCGCGTATCTCGGCCGTCCCTGGGGCTTCGAGCTCGCCGACGTGCACGCGCCCGTCACGCTCTGGTGGGGCGAACGGGACACGGTGTGCCCACCGCGGATCGCGCGCGCGTACGAGCAGCGCCTGCCGAACGCGACGCTGCACCTGACCGACGACACGCACCAGATCCTCTTCACCCGCTGGCGCGAACTGCTCGCAGACGTGTCTCAGTTCGGACACGTACCGAGACGTGTCTCGTTCAGACACGGCCGGGGTCTGACCCCAGCCGTGGCTCGTCGCGGACATGTCTTCTCGCGTGACAGTCCCCGTGGAGATGTCGCCTGCGGACGCGCCGAGTGACCGTCCTCGGCCTGCCGCGTTCGTTCAGCCATGTCCGGGGTCTGACCCCAGTCGTGCTAGCCCCGGCCGTGTCGTCGAGCATGTCCGGGGCAGTCCCGGACATGTCGCTTGGCCGCGTCAGCGGTGCGGGGGGCGGAGGGCTGCGAACTCGTCCGTTACCTCGAGCCGCTGCGAGGCGAAGCGGAAGAGCGCCGCCGGGCGCCCGCCCGGCGCGGCCCGGCGCGCGGAGGCCCTCGACGCGCTCCAGCACGCCGCGGCGCACGAGCACGCGCTGCAGGTTCGTCGCCGACACGTCGTGCCCGAGCGCCGCCATGTAGATCAGGCGCAGCTCCGAGATCGTGAACGTCGCGGGCGCGAGCGCGAAACCGACGTTCGTGTACGAGAGCTTCGCGCGGAGCCGCACCTGCGCAGCCGCGACGAGCTCGGCATGATCGGGCGGCAGCGCAGGCTCGAAGCGCCAGTCGCCGTCGACGGTCGCATCCGCCGGGGCGAGACCGAGATACGCCGTCGCGATCTGTCCGCTGCGCAGCACCCGCGTTTCGAGTTGTTCGACGTGCGCGAGCGCGTCGACGTCGAGCGCCCGCGCAAGCGCCGCAGCGAGCGGCTCCCGCGCCGCCAGACCCGCGACTCCGGCAGCTCACCGCCGGCTGCGAGCAGCACCTCGAGCTGCCCGCCGCGCGCACGAAGCGCGACGCCGAGCACGGTGTGGGAAGTAGAATCGGCCACGGTTTTCGTCCCACAGTCTAAAACCTCTCGGAGGCCCCGTTGAAGTCCCTGATCCCGCTGCTCCTCGTGCTCGCTCGTCGTCGCCACGGCCTGCGGCTCGAAGAAGAGCGCCGCGACCACGTCGACCACGACGAGCACGACCGCCGCAACCGCCTTCAAGGTCGGGCTGAACACCGACATCGGCGGCCTCAACGACCGCGGCTTCAACCACCTGGCCTACGTCGGGCTCCTGCAGGCGCAGCACCGGCTCGGCGTGCAGACGAGGGTGATCCAGTCCGCGTCGCCCGCCGACTACATCCCGAACCTGAGCAAGCTCGCGCAGCAGGGCTACAACCTCGTGATCGGCGTCGGCTACACCGAGATCGACGCGCTGAAGGCAGTCGCGAAGCAGTTTCCGAAGACGCACTTCGCGATCGTCGACGTCTCGAACGCCGACGAAGGCGGGCTGAAGAACGTGCAGGGCCTCCTCTTCAAGGAGCAGGAGGCCGGCTACCTCGCGGGCTACGCGGCCGGGCTCGCCGCGAAGCAGCGCGGCGGCAAGGCGGTCTCGTCGGTGGGCGGCGAGAAGCAGCCGCCGGTCGACCGCTACATCGCCGGCTTCCAGGCGGGCGCCAAGGCGGCGATCCCGGGCATCACGACGCTGAACGGCTACTCGCAGGACTTCGACAACCAGGCGAAGTGCAAGGAGGTCGCGCTCAACCAGATCGCCGCCGGCTCGGTCGTCGTCTTCCAGGTCGCGGGCGGCTGCGGCCTCGGTGCGCTCGACGCGGCGAAGGAGCAGAACGTCTGGGGCGTCGGGGTCGACGCCGATCAGGGCTACCTCGGCACCTACGTGCTCACCTCGGCGCTGAAGCGCGTCGACACGGCGGTCTACGACTCGATCCGCGACGCGAAGGCCGGCAAGTTCCAGGGCGGGAAGGACGCCGTCTACGGCATGGACATCGGCGGCGTCGGGATCGGCAAGTTCTCGCCGAAGACGCCGGCGGGGATCGCGGCGAAGGTCGCAGTGATCAAGCAGCAGATCGCATGCCGGCAAGATCACGAACATCCCGACGACGGTCAAGTGACGGCACTGAGCCGACAGCACAGTCGAGCTCCTTAGGGCGACAACTTCGGCGTCATCGCGACCGTCGGCGAGGACGGGCGCGTCGCAGACGAGCGTCGTCTGGGTCGACACCGACGGCGAGAACGTCCTCGTCAACACGACGAACAAGCGCGCGAAGGGGCGAAACCTGCGCGCGAACCCGCGCGTGTGCGATCAGCGTCTGGGACAACGACAACCCGTACAAGTACTTCGAGGTCGAAGGTCGCGGTCGAGCTCGACGGACGACGGCGGCGAACGAGCACATCAGCGACTCTCCCGCCAGTACACCGGCAAGGACTTCCACACGCCGGTCGACCGCGTGATCGTGCGGATCAAGCCCGAGCGCGTGCTCGACCACGGCATCTCCACTGGCTGAATAGCTGCATGACCAATATGCTCGGGCCATGGCCGATGATCGACCTACGCGCAGCCGCGCGCGACCACCTGTGGCTGCACTTCACGCGGATGCACGAGTACGAGCCGCCGGTGATCGTGCGCGGCGAGGGCTGCTACCTCTGGGACGACAAGGCAAGCGCTACCTCGACGCGCTCGCCGGGCTCTTCTCCGTGAACATCGGCTACTCGTACGGCGAGGAGATCGGCCAGGCCGCGCTCGAGCAGATGCGCGAGCTGCCGTTCTACACCAACTGGTCGTACGCGCACCCACGCGCGATCGAGCTCGCGCACGAGCTCGCGCGCATCGCGCCGCGCACATCAACCGCGCGTTCTTCGTCTCGGGCGGCTCGGAGGCGGTCGAGTCGGCCTGGAAGATGGCGCGCCAGTACCACATGGCGCGCGGCCAGCGCCGCTGGAAGGCGGTCTCGCGGCGCACCGCGTACCACGGGACGACGATGGGCGCGCTCTCGATCAACGGCATTCCGGCGCTGCGTGCGCCGTTCGAGCCGCTCGTGCCCGACGTCGTGCACGTGCGCAACACGAACCGCTACCACCGGCCGCCCGAGGAGACCGAGGCGGAGTTCACGCGCGTTCCTGCTCGACCGACCTCGAGGAGTCGATCGTGCAGGCGGGGCCCGAGACCGTCGCGATGGTCATCTTCGAGCCGGTGCAGAACGCGGGCGGGTCGTTCACGCCGCCGGCCGGCTACTTCCAGGGCGTGCGCGAGATCTGCGACCACTACGGGATCCTGCTCTGCGCCGACGAGGTGATCACCGGGTTCGGCCGCACGGGCGCCTGGTTCGCGAGCGAGCGCTACGACATCAAGCCCGACCTGATCACGTGCGCCAAGGGCCTGTCCTCGAGCTACGCCGCGATCGGCGCGGTGCTGATCGCCGACAAGGTCGCCGAGGCGTTCAAGAGCGAGACGGCGATGTACGCGCACGGCATCACCTTCGGCGGCCACCCGGTCGGCTGCGCGATCGCGCTCAAGAACCTCGAGATCATGCAGCGCGAGAAGGTCGTCGAGCACGTCGCGGAGACGCAGGACGACTTCCGCGCGCAGCTCGAGACGCTGCTCGACCTGGACATCGTCGGCGACGTGCGCGGTACCGGCTACCTCTACGCGCTCGAGCTCGTGAAGGACAAGGAGACGCGCGAGACGTTCAGCGCCGACGAGTCGGAGACGCTGCTGCGGGGCTTCCTCTCGCCGGCCCTCTTCGAGGCAGGGCTCATCTGCCGCGCCGACGATCGCGGCGATCCCGTGGTGCAGATCTCCCCGCCGCTCATCGCCGGCGCAGGAGGAGATCGCGCAGATCGTCGGCATCCTCGGCGACGTGCTCGCCGAGGCCTGGAAGCGCATCGGCTAGCCCCGATCCGCGCTCCGCATGGGCGGCGCGACGCCGTCGCGTGCAACTACGCTCTTTCGCATGGGTAGGTCGATCGGCATCACGCTCGTGGCGGTGGCCGCCGCCATGTGGGGGCTCGATGCGTGGATCCGCAAGCCGCTCGCCCAATCGACCGCGGTGGGAACGATCGTGTTCGGCGAGCATCTCGTGCTCGTGCTGTGCACCCTGCCGTTCCTGCTCGGAGCGCTCGCGACGGTCTTCCGCCTGGGCTGGCGTTACGTGCTCGCGGCGGTCGTCATCGGCGCCGGCTCGTCGGCGATCGCGACGATCCTGTTCACGCAGGCGTTCGTGGACGGCGACCCGGTCACGCCGGTGGTACTCCAGAAGGTGCAGCCGATCATCGCCGTGATTGCCGCCCGCATCATCCTCGGCGAGCGGCCGCGGCCGCGTTTCGTCCTCTACCTCGTCCCTGCGCTCGTCGGCACCTGGCTGATCGGCGTCAACCATCCCGCTGCACCCGACCGCGCAGGGGCTGAAGCCGATGCTCCTCGCGCTCGGCGCTGCGGTGCTCTGGGCGCTCGGCACCGTGCTCGGCCGGTACCTCTCACAGCGCATGAAGTTCCAGTACGTGACGACCTTGCGCTTCGCCTTCGGCCTGCCCGCCGCGGCGATCGCCCTGCTGGTGCTCGGCGCGCCCGCGTTCGCGTCCGGCCACGACATGGGCTGGATCGCCGTGCTGGCGCTCGTGACGGGCCTGATCGCGCTCGGGCTCTACTACTACGGCCTGCAGAGCACCCCGGCGGTCGCCGCGACGATCGCCGAGCTGGCGTTCCCCGTCAGCGCGACGCTCGTCGGCTACTTCAAGTTCGGCTACGTGCTCACCGGCTGGCAGTGGGTCGGCGTCGCGCTCACCACGCTCGTCGTCGCGCTTCTGCCGGCGCGCAGCGAACGGATCGAGCGCGTGCCCGTACCGGCACCCGCGCCGGCACCCGCGTAGTCATCGCGGCACCTCCTGGTTGTCGCGCGCCACGCCCCCGGCGACCGCTGCCGCTGCGACCGCTTCTGCGACATTCGGAGCCACGCTCCGGTCGAAGACGCTCGGGACGATGTAGTCGGAAGCGAGCTCGTCGTCGGGGATCGCCGCCGCGATCGCGTGCGCCGCTGCGAGCTCCATCTCCGGCGTGATCGTGCGCGCTCGAACGTCGAGCGCGCCGCGGAAGACTCCGGGAAACGCGAGCACGTTGTTGATCTGGTTCGGATAGTCGGAGCGGCCGGTTGCGATCACGGCGGCGAACTGCTCGACCTCCTCCGGCTCGACCTCGGAACGCGGGTTCGCGAGGGCGAACACGATCGGGTCCTCGGCCATCCGCGCGATTCCGGCGGCGGTGACTGCCCCCGGCACCGAGACGCCGATGAAGACGTCTGCTCCCGCAAGCATCTCGTCGGCGCTGCCGCGCTCGTCCGGCGGGATTCGTCAGCTCGGCGTACTCGCGCTTCGCATCGTTCAGGCCGGGCCGTCCGCGGTACAGCGCGCCGCCCTCATCGCAGCCGATGATCAGGCGCGCGCCGTCGGCGAGCAGGATCTTCGTCACCGCGGTGCCTGCCGCGCCGCAACCCGTCGTGACGATCTTCACGTCCTCGATCCGCTTGCCGACGATCCGAAGCGCGTTGAGCAGCGCCGCGAGCACGACGATGGCGGTGCCGTGCTGGTCATCGTGGAAGACGGGGATGTCGAGCTCGCGGCGCAGGCGCGCCTCGATCTCGAAGCAGCGCGGGGCGGAGATGTCCTCGAGGTTGATGCCGCCAAAACCGGGGGAGATCGCCTTAACGACCGACACGATCTCGTCGACGTCCTGGGTCGCGAGGCAGATCGGGAAGGCGTCGACTCCTCCGAACTCCTTGAAGAGCATCGACTTGCCCTCCATCACCGGCAGCGCCGCTTCCGGCCCGATGTCGCCCAGGCCGAGCACGGCGGAGCCGTCGGTGACCACCGCGACCATGTGCTGCTTGGTCGTCAGCGCCCAGACCTTCTGCGGATCGTCGGCGATCGCCCTGGAGACGCGTGCGACGCCCGGCGTGTATGCCATCGAGAGGTCGTCGCGCGTCTTGATCGGCGCGCGCGGTACGACCTCGATCTTGCCGCGCAGGTGCATCAGGAACGTGCGGTCGGAGACGTGCAGCGACCTCGACGCCGTCGACATGCTCGACGGCGGTCACGACGGCTTCGAGATGCGTCGCGTCCGCACACAGCACTGTGACGTCGCGAACCTTCGTCAGCCGTTCGACGCGGACGATGTCGATCGCGCCCAGAGAAGCACCAGCCTCGCCGATCGCGGCTGCGAACCGCGCGAACGAGCCGGGACTGTCGTCGAGCCGGACGCGAACGGTCGCGCTGAAGGAGGCGGAGGGATGCATGCTGGTTACGGTAGGACCGGCTTCATTGTGCGGCATGGGGAGAAACTACGGGCATGGACGTGACGATCTGCGATGTCGGCCCGCGCGACGGGCTCCAGAACGAGCCCGAGTCGCTCGCGCCCGCGGTGCGCGCCGAGCTCGTCTCGCGCCTCGCCGCTGCCCGTCTGCCGCGGATCGAGGCGGTCTCGTTCGTGCGCGACGACCGTGTCCCGCAGATGGCGGGAGCCGAAGAGGTCGTCGCGGACGCGCAGGCGCGGAGACGCCGAGCTGTCGGGGCTCGTGCTCAACGAACGTGGCTACGAGCGCTTCGCCGCAGACGGCGCTCGCCCGGGTGAACTGCACGCTCGCCGCGACGGAAAGCTTCAACCGGCGCAACGGGAACGCCTCGCTCGACGAGGCCGTCGACCGGGTGCGCGCGATCCTTGCCTCTGTGCGTGTCCCCGCAACCGTGACCGTCTCGTGCGCCTGGGGCTGCCCGTTCGAAGGCGAGGTCGATCCGGCGGCCGTCGCCGATCTGTGCGAGCGGCTCGACGCGGCGGACGAGCTCGTCCTGGCCGACACGATTGGGGTCGCGACTCCGCGCCGTGTCAGACGGCTCGTCGAGCGCGTCTCGATCCTCGGCAAGCCGGTCGGCGCGCACTTGCACAACACCCGCAACACCGGCTATGCGTCGGCGTGGGGAGCGCTCGAGGGCGGCGCCAGCGTGCTCGATGCGTCCGTCGGCGGGCTCGGCGGCTGCCCGTTCTCGCCGAACGCGACCGGCAACGTCGCGACCGAGGATCTCGTCTGGCAGCTCGAGCGCGACGGCGTGCGAACCGGGGTCGACGTCGGCGCGCTGGTCGGCATTTCGCGCTGGCTCGAGCAGCTGCTCGGACGGCGGCTCGAGGGCGGGCTCTATCGCGCGGCGAGCTGGCCGGCGTAGGCCGCGAGCGTCCGTTCGACGTCCTCGTCGCTCGTCTGCCAGTTCGACACCGAGATCCGGATCGCGGCGCGGCCGTCCCAGGTCGTGCCGCTCATCCATGCCTCGCCGCTCTCTTGCACCGCGCGAAGTGCCTCGTTGGTCTCGGTGTCGGACGAGAAGCGGAACAGCACCTGGTTCAGCTCGACGTCGTTCAGCACTTCTGCGCCGAGGTCCTCGAGGCCGGCTGCGAAGCGCCGGGCATGACGGCAGCACCGCTCGACGAGCTCGGCGATTCCGGTGCGCCCGAGCGAGCAGATCGCCGCGTACACCGTGAAGCCGCGCGCGCGGCGCGAGTGCTCGGGATTCCAGTCGATTTGCTCGCGCTGCGTATCGTCCGATGTCAGGTAGGCGGCGCGCGCGGAGAACGCGGCTCGGTGCGAGTCCGGGATGCGCACTGAACGCGATCCCGCAGTCGTAGGGAACGTTCAGCCACTTGTGCGCGTCGGTCGCCCACGAGTCCGCGCGTTCCACGCCGTCGACGAACGGGCGGAGCGGAGTCGGAGACAGCGGCCCACAGCCCGAACGCGCCGTCGACGTGCAGCCAGGCGTTCGGCGCAGCGTCCGCGCGCGTCTGCGATCGCGTGGAAGGGATCGAATGCGCCCGTGTTCACCTCGCCCGCCTGCGCGCAGACGATCGTCGGCTTCGTCGCCGATCTCGAGCCGGCTCGGCGAGCATCCGCCCCTGCTCGTCGGCCGGAACGATGTCGGTGGGAGCGCCCAGGCCGAGCATGCGCAGCGAGCGGTCGATCGTCCCGTGTCGCTTCTCGCCGACGATGACGCGGATGCGCGGCGCGCCGTTCAAGCCGTCACGCTCGACGTCCCAGCCGGCATTGCGCGAGCACGTGGTGCCGGGCCGCGGCGAGCGCGGTGAAGTTCGCCATCTGCCCGCCGGTGACGAAGCCGAACGAGGCGTCTGCTCGGCAGGCCGAGCAGCTCGAGCAGCCAGGCGCCGGCCACCTCCTCGACCACCGCGGCCGCCGGGCCGCCGACGTAGAGGCCCGCGTTCTGGTCCCAGGCGGAGGTGAGCCAGTCCGCGGCGAGCGACGCGGGCACGGCGCCGCCGATCACGAAGCCGAAGTAGCGGCCCGCCGCCCTCTGCCACGAGGCCCGGGTCGACCGCGGCCGCGAGCGCCTCGATCACGTGCCGTGGATCGGAAGGCTCTTCGGGCAGCGGCGAGGCGATCGTCTCGCGGAGCTCCGCGTACGAGGCGCGCGGGAACACCGGGCGTTCGTTCAGCGTGTCGTAATAATCGGCCGCGAGGCCCGTGGTCAGCTCGAGCAGATCACGCAGGTCGTCCATCGCCCAAGCCTAGATGCCCGTCTCGGGCCGGCAGCGGCCGAAAACCGATCGGCGCTGCGGTTCGTAGAACCTTGTTCCGGCCCAAACTGGCCCAACCCGGGCCAACGAGCGAAGGAGGCGGGATGGGATACCACCTCAAGCGGCACGGGCTCTCGAGCGTCGCAGCGATCGCAGCTGTTGCGACCCTCGTGACCGTAGTGCTGCTCGCAGGTTCGGCAGCCGCGGCGAACGGAACCGTGTTCGCGGTGACGAACCTCGTATCGGACCAGCCGGGAGTCGCTGAACACGTCGACCCGGATCTCGTGAACGCGTGGGGGCTCGCGTCGCTTCCCACCTCGCCCTGGTGGGTGGCCGACAACGGCCAGAGCGTCAGCACTCTCTATCGCGCCGACGGCAGCAAGGTTCCGCTGACAGTCGGTGTGCCGGACGACCCCACGGGAACCGTGTCCAACAGCGGGTCGAACTTCGTCGTCACGAGCGGCACGAAGTCCGCTCCGGCGCTGTTCATCTTCGCAACCGAGAACGGCGAGATTCTCGGGTGGAACCCGAACGTCGAGCCGGCCACCGCCGTCGTGGCGGTGCCGAACTCCGACGGCGCTGTCTACAAGGGCCTCGCGATCGCCTCCACACCGAAGGGTGATCGCCTCTACGCGACCGATTTCCACAACGGACGAGTGGATGTCTTCGACGGAAGCTTCACCAACGTGACGCCGCGTGGCTCGTTCACCGACCCGCTCGTCCCGAGGGGCTATGCGCCGTTCGGGATCCAGAATGTGGGCGGGAGGATCTTCGTCACGTATGCCGAGCAGGACAGCGAGGGACACGATGACGTAGCGGGGATCGGTCACGGGGTCCTGGACATCTACAGCACGAGCGGAGTGCTCCTCAACCGCGTCGCGAAGGGCGGTCTGCTGAATTCGCCGTGGGGCATCGCGCTTGCCCCGGACGGCTTCGGCGACCTCGGAGGCGACTTGCTGATCGGCAACTTCGGGGACGGACGAATCAACGTCCTCACGCCGGCGTTCCGCGGCGGGTTCCTGCCGATCGGGCAGCTGCGGACGACCGGCAGCAGCCACAGGGTGCTGGCGATCGACGGCCTCTGGGCACTTCAGTTCGGAAAGGACACGCCGAACAACGGTCCGGCCACGACGCTCTTCTTCACCGCTGGGCCTGACGGCGAAAGCCACGGGCTCTTCGGCACGATCACGGCTCTGCCGTAGTCCGGGACCTGCGGGCCGCCGCCGCCGGCGGCGGCCCGCTACGACCGTCTCGGCGCGCCACCGCTCACCGGCGCGTAGCCGGCGAAGCTCGAGTCGAGCACGCCCTCGCCGCTCGTCAGGCCGGGCAGCTGCCGCTGGAGCTCCTGGGCCAGCGTCGCGGACAGCACGGATTCGACCGTCGCGAGCTTCCCGCGCAGCGACGGTGTCTCGACCGTCGCCCCAAGCCGGGCCAGGGCGGCGAGGAGCGCCCCGATCGCATCAGGCGGGAGCTCGACGGTCGCCCGGACTATCGGTTCGCAGACGACGGTGCCGGCTTGTTCGAGTGCCTGTTCGATGACGAGTGGCGTCAGTTTGCGGAAGTCCGCCGCCGTGCTGGGCGGCCCCCGGCGTGACGGGGGGCCGTCCGGGATGCTGTAGACGCAGCGGGTCATGGTCACGACGCAGTCGGTGACCTGCCAGCCGAAGAGCCCTTCGTGCAACGCGTCGCGAACGTACTGGTCCATGCGCTCCGCGAAGCCGTCGAGTGTCTTGTAGACGTACAGAGGAGTCGTTCGGGGATCGACCTGCAGCCGGAAGTCGATGCCGAAGCCTTCGGGCGCCGGATCGACGCGCAGTCCGATCGTTGCCAGGTACGGATTCGTCTCCGCATGCAGCAGCTCGATCGCCTCGCCGGTGCGGATCGGCCGTTCGATGTAGATCGGCGTCGTTTCGCAGAACGTGACCTCGAGGCCGAACTCGTTTGCGAGCGTCGCCTGAATGACCTCCTTCTGGACTTCGCCGTAGAGCGAGAGGGAAAGCTCCTGGCGGCCGTCGTCCTGCCGAACGTCGATCAGCGGGTCCTGTTCGGCGAGTTGCGCGAGCGCGACGCGGAGTTTCGCCCGGTCGTCGGGCCGTTCTGCGGCGACGACCGACTCCAGCGTCGGCGGAGCGAATTGATGGTCGGTGCCTGCGGTCGCGGGCTCGCCGATCCGGTCTCCGACCTGGATCTCTGCCAGGCCCCAGAGCTTTGCGACCGCTCCTGCCGAGACCTCCGGCCGCTGCACCGCCGGGCCGTGCTCGAAGACGGAGATCGCCGTGACCTTCGCGTCACTCCCTCGGCCGAACTGCAATCGCTCACGAACGCGAATCGTTCCCGAGAACATCCGGACGTACGCGACCTTGTCGCCGTTCACGCTCCGCTCGATCTTGAAGACGGCTCCGGAGACCGGGCCGTCGGGATCACCCCCGTTCGCCGGCAGCAGATCGCTGATCCCGGTCCGCAACGACTCGAGGCCGTCGCCCGTCACGGCGGAGCCGAAGAAGACAGGGTGCACGAGCGCCTGCGTGGTCTGGACGGCCAGCGCCTCGTGCAGCAGACGGGGCGGCACGTGGGTCTCGTCCTCGACGTAGGCGGCCATGATCCCGTCGTCGCGTTCCGCGAGGAGCTCCGCCAGGAGGCCGTCGCGCGTCCCGCTCGGCACCGCGGCGGTCGTCAGTCGCTCCGAGATGTCGTGCAGGACACGGTCGGGATCGGCTCCGGGCCGGTCGAGCTTGTTCACGAACAGCAGCGTCGGAATGCGTAGGCGTTGCAGCGCGCGCATCAGGATGCGCGTCTGCGGTTGCACGCCGTCGACGCCCGAGATCACGAGCACCGCGCCGTCGAGCACGTTCAGGACGCGCTCCACCTCCGCGATGAAGTCGGGATGGCCGGGCGTGTCGATCAGGTTGACGTGCACGTCGCCGATCGCGAACGACGCAACCGCCGACCTGATCGTGATCCCGCGCTGACGCTCGAGCGCGAGTGAGTCGGTCTGCGTCGTGCCCGCATCCACGCTGCCGAGCCGGTCGATGACGCCCGCGTCGTACAGCAGGCGTTCTGTGAGAGTTGTCTTACCGGCGTCTACGTGCGCCAGGATCCCAAGGTTGAGCTCTTTCGTCGCCACGCGTCATACCCTCCGAATAGGTCACAAAGCCCTTTTCGATTGACATGAACGCTTGACGCATGACAGCTCCCTGGTCGATCGGCGCCGACAACTATGTGGGGATCATACGCACCGCCGTCGGCGGGCAAGGCGGTGCGAGCCACGTCTGCAGCGGACACGTTCGGGGTCTGACCCCGTTTTGCCCCGTTTTGTCTCGTCGAGACACGTCTGGGGTCTGACCCCTGCCCTGGCACCGTGGCCGCACGGCGTCGGGGTGGCGCGATCAGACAGGTCCGGGGTCTGACCCCAGGGTTCGCTCGTCGAGACAGGTCCTGGGCTGTGGTTCACTGACCGCATGAACGACCACGAGGCGATCCTCGAGCTTGCGCAGGAACTGTGGCCCGACAGCGGTTGCAACTACGGCCAGATCGCCTGGTGGGCGGCGCAACTCCCGCACGGGGAGAGCGAGGTGCGCCTCTGGCGGGACGGCGGCAGGCTGGTCGGCTGGGGGTGGCTGACCGGCGGGACGGAGCTCGAGTTCGATGTGCGCCCGAGCCACCGCGAGGTGCTCGACGAGATCCTCGATTGGGCACAGCCGGAGGAACTGCTCGTCCGGTCCGACCACGACGACGCGATCGCGCGCATCGAGTCGCATGGGCTCGTGCACGACCCCGAGGCGCCCTGGATCCGGCTGAACGAACGATCGCTGGCGCAGATCGACGAGCCCCGCCTGCCAGACGGCTACCGCGTGCGCACCGTCGAGGAACGCGACTGGCCGTCGCGGGTCGAAGCGCACCGTTCGGCGTTTCAGCCGTCACGCTTCACCGAGGACGTCTATGCGTTCGTGCGTTCGACGCCTGCGTATCGCGCCGACCTCGATTTCGTGGTCGAGGCTCCCGATGGTTCGATCGCCGCCTACACGCTCGCCTGGCTCGACGAGGTGAACGGCGTCGGCGAGTTCGAGCCCGTGGGGACGCACGCCGACCATCGGCGGCTCGGCCTGGGCCGGGCGGTCGGCCTCTATGCGCTGCGCCGCCTGTGTGAGCTCGGCGCGACCTCCGCCATCGTCGCCTGCCGAGGAGATGCGGCGTATCCGATCCCGGCGAAGCTCTACGAGTCGATCGGCTTCCGTGAGTTCTGGCGCTCGTTGGCCTACCGGCTGCCCAAGACGTGAAGCGCGCATCCTCGGAATCTGATTCGCGGAGCGAACCAGATTCCTGAGTTGCCGGTCGAGGTGCGACGCTTGTGAATCTGGTTCGGCTGCGCCGAATCAGATTCAGGGGGCGCTCCGTTTTGCAATTCCGTGGACGGAGCATGAGAGACGGAATGAACGAGGCGATCTTCGGGCTCGTCGGCGTGGTCGTCGGTGCGCTGCTGATCGGTTTCGTCGCGTCATCGGCGGTCGCCCGCCGCAACCGCAAAGCGGTGCAGGTCGCGGCCCGGTTGCTCCTCGCCGACATCTCGACCGCCCAGACCACCTACGAGGAGTGCCTCGAGGAAGGCAAATGGGGCGGGCTGACGGCCCGCCCCATCTCGCTCGAGGCGTGGAACGAGTGGAAGGCCCTGCTCGCCTCGAACATCTCGCGCGGCGCCGACTGGACGAAGGTCTTCTCGGTCTTCGTCGACGCCCAGCAGTTCAACGCGCTGGCGGCCGCGCATCAGGGGACTGACGGGATCTCGCCGGCCGCGAGCGACGCGATAACCCTGGCTCTCGCGCGCACGGACGAGGCGCTCCCTGTGCTCGAGCCATATGCCCACGGGGATCACCTCCACTGGTCTCGCTTCCAGGCCCGCCTCACGCGGCTCGTCAGGCGCTGATCGGCGAATTGCCTGCTCGCGCGGGCGGGTCTACACTCCGTGCTCCGATGGCCCCGGATTCGATCGACGCCGACCCACAGTCGCTTCCGCGCTCGTTTCGCGGTTACAACCGGCGCGCGACCGAGGAGCTGTTCAGGCGCGTCGCGTGGGATTACGCAGTGCTGGCCGGAGAGCATCGAAAGCTGAAGACGACGTCCGAGCAGCCGCCCGCGGTGGTCGAACAGCAATCGCAGCCGGCTCGGACACAGCGGGCGGACTTCGACGAAGAGGCTCATCGGCTCCTCGGCGCGGCGCAGAAAGCGGCGCGTGAGCTGCGTGAGTCGACCCGCGCCGAATGCGAGCTGGCGCTGAAGAAGGCCAACCGTCGCGCCGGCGAGATCGAGGAAGAGGCGTTCCGCGCCTCGGGCGATGCCCGCGCGGTGCTCGAGGCGGCGGCGGCACTTCGCGTGACGCTCGAGGACGCGTTGCGCACGCTCGAGCGAGAGACGTCGACGTCAGGTGCGAACGGGACCGTCGTGCCGTTGCCCAGCTCGGCTCTCGCCAACACGGCGAGGCCCGAGCCTCTCTGATCTAGGCCGTCGCGCTTACGGCTGCTTCGGGTACGGCGCCCACTTGAGGCAGAGCCCCGGTGGGCGAGCGCCGTGACGCAGATAGAAGAAGAGCTCGCGGGCCGGGATCTGGATGATCTCTCCGCGCCAGCAGATCGAGAGCATGTGTCCGTACTGCGACTGGAACGGGTAGTGCGCCGGCGCCGCGCCGCTGCCCGTCGTCGTGTGGCTCGGAGGCGTGTTGACCGGGCGACTGACGAGCGTTGCCTTGGGCGGCGAGACCAGATGCACGACGCTGATGCTGAACGAGTGCACGGAGCCCCCCGCTGAGCCGAGCGCGCCGGCCGCACCGAGCGAGGCGGCGAGCGCAGCGGTGACCGCAGCCACGAGTGCGACCTTCGGCAGCGCAAAACGCCGCGGGCGCTGCATCGGGCCGATCTGGCGGCTCAGCATGCGAACGAGCTCCGACGGCGGCTCGGGCCGCTGGGCACGGAGCTCGTGCTCGAGCGCAGTCTCGTCGGTCTTCTTCCCGAATCCCATCTCACCCCTACTACCTCCGCAGAGGCCAGGACCCTTACACGGGACTACGGCTTCTTCGCGGCCGGTGGGTGCTCGAGCTGCGCGAGCTCCGGTGCGGCCGGGTTGAGCGCCCGCACCCGGGCCACCGCCAGGGCGTGCGCCCGCCCGCTCGTCGCGGCGGCGAGGTCGTACCAGGTCTCCCAGTCGCCGGGATCCTTGGCCGCCGCGCGCTGCAGGTCGGCGAGACCGGCGCGTTTGTCCCCGATCAGGACGTTTCCGTCGCCCAGGTCGCGCAGCGCCTGCGCCGACCAGGGCGCCCAGCGGTGCGCCCGCTTCGCCTCCGAGACGACGACCTTGCCCTTGTCGGCCAGCAGCGCCTGCTCGCTGCGGGCGAGCGCGATGTTCCCGATCAGCCCGACGAACGCGACCACCGCGGCGACCGCCGCGACCGCGCCGATCACGATTCGCACCGTCCGCCCGAGCGGCCGTGCGGCGGCCTGGCTCTCCCCGCGGGCGGCGACGACGAGGGCCGCCCCGGCGAAGAGCGCGAGGAGGGTGACTGCCGGGACCTGCCAGTCCCAGTCGACGATGCAGTGCACGAGGTACGCGGCGTACGCGCCGAGTGCCGTTGCGGCGAGCGGGTGCCAGCGCGCCCGGACCGCGGCGACGAGCGGCAAGCCGAGGAAGAGAGCGAGCAGCGCAATGCCGACGAGCCCGAGCTCACCGAGCGTCTGCGCGTAGAGGTTGTGCGCGTCGGTCACGTAGTAGCCGTTCGTGCGATGGGCGAGCCACCAGCGCTGGAAGCTTCCTGCGCCGTCGCCGGCGACCGGGTGGGCGCGGAACTGATTCCACGCGGCGTGCCAGAGCACGGTTCGCCCGTTGTTCGAGAACGAGAAGAGGCGGCTGTTCAGGTTCTGCCCACCGGTCGGCGGGCCGGTGAAGGAGTGGTAGGTACGGTGCGCGATCTTCGACGGCGAGCCGTAGTGGGCAAAGAAGCCCGCGAGCCCAGCGAGCAGCGCGATCGCGACCACTACGGCCACGCCGATCCGCACGCCCTTCGAGATCCTGACCCGCCCGGCGAATATCGCGTAGGCGCCTGCGACGGCCGCCTGCAGCAGCGCCACCAGAGCGAGCTCGACCGCGAGCCGGTGCCCGGCATGCGACGCGGCCGCAATCGACGCCGAGCGGTCGGTGAGCGCCTGTGGACGCGACGCGAGCCAGACCGCGAGCGCCGGCAGCGGCACGAAGATGAATAGCGCGACGAACAATCGCTCACGCCAGGGGCTGTAGACCAGCGTGACGAGGAGACCCACGATCAGCGCGGCCCACGCTCCGCGGCTGTACGTGTAGTAGAGCGTGGGCAGGAGCACGACCAGCGAGACGCCGGCGAGGATGCGCAATGCCGTGATCCGTCCCACGACTGCGGCGCCGAGCGCGAGCAGCGCAGCGGTGCCGGCGAAGATCCCGAGGGCGTTCCAGTAGCCGACCGGGACGAACAGGCGATAGTCGGGCTTCGGGCCTCCGAAGTGGTCGGCGAAGAGTCGCGTCCCGAGCGCGTAGAAGCAGATCGCGGTCGCACCGAGCACAAGCCCGGCGAGCCAGCGTTCCAGGTCACGCCGGCGCAGCAGCAGGAGCGAGCCGGCGGCCGCGGTCGCGTAGACGACGGCCCGCTGGCCCTGGTCGATCGCGGTGCCCGCCGAGCCTGCCCAGACGGCCGAGCTGAACGTGAACACGCAGAGCAGCGCGGCGGCCACGATCCACGTGGCGTCGAGGCGGCCCCAGCGGGGCGCGACGAGCACGACGGCGATGAGCGTCACCCACGAGAACGCGAGCGCGGTCCAGCCGAATGCCGTTGGGAAGTAGCCGCCGTTCGCAGCCGCGACGGCGAGCACCGCGATCAGAGGAAGCAGCAGTGACAGTGTCGACCACAGCGGCAGCGGGCGCCGTTCCAGCCGTGCCGTATCCGCGAACGTATGGCTTGTCATTCGGCCGCTCTCAGAGATCTCTCGTCCCGCGGCTGCTCGCTGTTCTCCAGCGTTTCGCGCAGCGTCTGCAAGGCGCGGTGCAATGCAACCTCGACGGCGTTCGTCTTCACGTCGAGCACCTCGCCGATCTGGCGCGCGGTGAGGTCGGCGCCGTAGCGCAGGGCGATCAGCTCCCGGTCGCGTGGGCCGAGGAGCGAGACCGCCTCCCGGAGATCGAGCCGGAGGGCGGAGTCCGCGGCGAGCTCGCCCGGGGCGACCTGGTCGGGGACCTCTTCGACGGGAACCGGCTGTTCACCGAAGTGCTCGCTGATGCAGCGCCGGGCGATCCCGACCAGCCACGCTGCGGCGTCGCCGCGGCGCGGGTCGAACCGGTCGCGGTAGCGCAGCGCGCGTTCGAGCGCGGCCGAGGTGATGTCCTCCGCGTCGGGGCCGTCCCCGACCCGGTAGGCGACGTAGGCGTAGACCCTCCGGATCAGCGGCTCCGGGTCGGCGAGCGGGTCGCGGTGAGCCACCGGCTCAGATTAACGGCGATCCGGCTCCGGCTCGCCCGAGCTCGGCGACCGAGGTAGGATCGCCGAATGCCGCGCTACATGATCGTTCGCGCTTTCGACTGCGGCGAGGCCGAGATGCCCGGCGTCGGGCGCCGTTCCCGCGAGATTCTCGAGACGGAGGTGGCCGGCGTTACCTGGGAGCACAGCCACGTCGTCGTCGACGACACGGGCCTGGTGCGGACGTTTTGCGTCTACTCGGCGCCGGACGAGGAAGCCGTGCGCAACCACTCCACCCGGCTGGGGCGGCACAAGATCGAGACGATCGACGAGATCGTGGGCGACGTCACGCCTGCGGACTTCCCGCCCGTTTGACGTCCGCCAGGTGGAACGAAGCCGAGCTCGCCAGAGCGAGCCGGCGTCTCACCATGTTCCGGCGTTCGGTGTCCTCCGCCGGCACGAGCTCGAACGCTTCGCGGTAGAGCGCTGCCGCATGGTCCTTCGCCCAGCCTCGCTCGGCGAGCTCGGCCGCGCGGACGAGCTGTTCGACGGCGCGGTCGTTGTCGCCTGCGGCCCGCCAGTGGCGGGCGAGCGCGCCGATCGCCTCGCCTGAGACCCCTGTCGTGTTGCCGACGAACTCCGCGATCAAGGCGTGTCGGCGCATACGGTCGGCGCGCGGCAGCAGGTCGTAGGCGACGTCGCGGATCAGCATGTGGCTGAAGGCGAACTGCTGCTGCCCTTCGATGATCGATGAGGTCTCGCGCAGGATCAGGTCGCGGCGCTCGAGCTGCTCGAGCAACTGCAGGTGGTCGCCGCCGCTCGACATGGTCCGCAGGGCGTCGAGCCAGAACACCTTGCCGACGACCGCGGCGTCGAGGAGCAGTGAGCGCTCCTCATGTGGCAGCGCATCGAGGCGCGCCGCGACGATCTCGCGGACGTTCGTGGGGAGCTTGCCCGGCCCGAGCTCGCCGATGCTGGCGGCGAGCTGCTCGATGAAGAGCGGGTTGCCCTCGGCGAGGCGGATCACCTCCTCTGCCTGGTCGCCGCTCCCGAGTCTGCGCACGGTCAGCTCCCGCGCATGCTCTTCGTCGAGTGCGCCGAGCGTCAGCGCCGTGTACCCGGTCGAGCCGGAGCCCCAGTCGTCCTGCAGGTCGAGCAGCTCCGGACGGGCGAGCGTCACGAAGAGGAGCGGTAGGCCGCGCACGCCGGTCGCGAGCGCTCGGATCAGGTCGAGCAGGTTGGCGTCGGCCCAGTGGACGTCCTCGAAGATGAGGATCGTCGGCTGCTCGCGCGCGACGGCTTCGATGAACTCGCGAACCGAGTAGAAGAGCGCTTCGCGGTCGGAGGCCTCGGCGCCGGCCTCGACGCCCACGAGCACGCCGAGGTGCCCGCTGACCGCGCCCGGGTCGGCTTCGGTTCCGGCGAGCAGCGTGGTGGCGCTCGAGTGCAGCTTCCCGGCGACCACTTCCGCCGGATCGCTCTCGTACACGCCGGCGAGCTTCATGACCTGGGCGGCGAGCGCGCCGTAGGTGCCGCTCTCGCGGTAGGGGAGCGACCGGCCTTGCACGACGCGGGCGCCCTGCTCGGCGGCGCGGCGCCCGAACTCGGCCGCGAGCGTCGTCTTGCCGACGCCGGCAGGGCCGAAGACCGAGACGAGGTGCGGCAACTGCTCGGCGGAGGCCCGCTCCCATAGCGCGTTCAGGATCGCGATCTCGAAGTTGCGCCCGACGATCGACAGGCTCGACATCGGACGCTGACCTGCCGCAGTGATCGCCCGGACGGCCAGCCACGCCTCGACCGGGCGCTCCTTCCCTTTCGCGATCACCGGCGCGGCCGGCGCGAACTCGATCGCATCCCGCGTCGTCAGGTAGGTCTCCTCGCCGACGACGACCCCGTTGACGGGGGCCGCCGACTGCAGCCGCGCGGCGGTGTTCACGACGTCGCCGGCGACCATCGATTCGCCGAACGCGGGGCGGGCTCCGAGCGACACGACTGCCTCGCCCGTGTTGACGGCGATTCGGATCTGTAGGTCGCCGCCGGCGAGCTCGCCGACGATGTCGCGCACCACGAGCGCAGCGCGCACCGCGCGCTCGGCGTCGTCGCCGTGCGCGACAGGCGCCCCGAAGACTCCCATCACCGCGTCGCCGATGAACTTCTCGACGACTCCTCCGAACGACTCGATCTCGCGGCGGACACGGTCGTGGTACGGCGCGAGCACCGCGCGAACCTCTTCGGGGTCGAGTCGCTCGGCCCGGGCCGTGAACCCGACGAGGTCGACGAAGATGACGGTGACGATGCGCCGTTCGTCCCTGGGCGGCGGGATCGCCTCGCCGATCGAGAAGCCGCACGCGAGGCAGAAGCGGGCGACCTCCGGGTTCTCCTGGCCGCAGGCGGGACAAACAACCATCGGGAGAAGCCTAAGGCTGCGGGCGACAAAAGTCGCGCGGGCTCGCCAGGGTCAGGCGGCCACCCGGTTCCACGAGGCCGAGAGCCGTGGAGCCGACGAGAGCGTCTGATGGACGACGCAGTAGCGCAGGGTGAGGGCGAGCAGTGTGTCGAGCTGCTCGTCCGAGACGTCCGTCTGCAGGTCGAAGCGAAGGTCGATCGACTGAAAGCCGACGGGCACGTCGCGGTCGACTCCGAGCGTGCCGCGAAAGTCCAGATCGCCCTCGGCGTGCACGAAGCCCTCTGTGATCTCGATCTCGAGCGAGGTCGCGACGGCGCGGAGCGTGACGCCCGCGCAGGCGGCCAGCGCTTCGAGGAGCATGTCGCCGGAGCACAGCGTCGAACCGTCGCCGCCGCTCGCGGGATGCAGGCCGGCGGCCGCGATCGCCTTTCCCGTCCGGACCGAGCACGTGATGCCCTCGGTGAGCGTCGACGTCGCGCTCAGTGTGACGAGCGCGGCATCCGGATCCTCGCGATAGCGGTCCTTCAGCGGCTGTTGCAGGCTGCGAAGCTCGGCACGATCCACGACACCGATCCTAGCCGGGCGGTTGCGTCAGGCGATGAGCGCCTGGAAGCGTGCGTCGTCGCGCAGCGTCGCGAGGTCGTCGTCCCCGGCGGCGAGCTCCTTGTACTCGGGCCAGGCGGCGAGGGATTCGCGAAGCGGCTCGAGCGCCTCGTCCGGATGTCCGAGCAGGTTCTCGAGACAGGCGATGTTGTAGAGCATCAGCGCGTTGCCGGGATACGCGTCGAGCCCTCGGCGGCAGGCTGCGAGCGCGCCCTCGTAGTCCCCGTTCCGATAGAGCCCGACAAACCCTGTGGCGGCCTCGCCGGGGCCTGGGCGGAATGCCTCGCCGGGGCGACCCCCGACCACGAGCACGATCGTCTCGTCCTCGGTCGTCTGCGCCGAGCGCTTCGCGGCAGGGTCGCGCACGAAGATCGTCGTGCCCTGTGGGGCCGCCACCTCCTCGCCGTCGACCGTGAACGTGCAGCCTCCCTGAATCACGACATAGAGCTCCTCGTGGCCGCTTGCACCCGGCCCGATCTCGTCATGCTCGCCGATGACCGGGGCGCCGGTCAGCGCCTGGTAGAAGGCGTTCACGCCGAACGAGTTGATGTCGAGGTCGCGCCGCACGGGCACGTTGCCGCGGCGTCCGTCCTCCGGGGCGGGATCTGCCACGAGCCCGAAACCGCGCTGGGCAGCCTCTGGGGCCGCCTCGTCGAGCGAGAGCACGGAGTACGAGGTCTTCGTCGTTGCCATGATTCCCTCCTGGCCGAGTGGGAGAAATGTAGTTCGAGATCAAACTACTTCGAGAGACGATAACAAGCTGGTCTTTTGACGTCAAGACACTTTTCCTGGAAGCTACGGCCGTGGCCAGGCTGCGCCAGCGTGATCACGTCGACCGCTTTCTCGAAGAGATTCGGGACGAGCTGCCTGAGGCGATGGACCTCGTCGTCGAGGGCATCGTCGACCGGATCCAGGGGATCAACTGGCGGCTGCGGAAGATGCTCGACGAGACCCTCGAGCCCTACGGCCTGGCCTCGGGCGACTGGCGGGTGCTGAGCGCGCTTCGCTGGGCGGGGAAGCCCTACCGGCGCTCCGCCGGCGAGCTCGCACGCAACGCGGACCTTTCGAGTGGTGCGATGACGAACCGTCTCGACCGGTTGGAGAAGGCGGGCTTCGTCAAGCGCCGCCGCGACCCCGACGATGGTCGCGGCGTTCTCGTCCAGCTGACCGCGAAGGGACTGCGCCTCCATCGCGAGGCGGTCGGTGTGCAGGCCGAGAAGGAAGCTCTCCTCGCCAAGGCGCTCACGGCACGCGAGAAGGCCCAGCTCGAGTCGCTCCTCCGCCGCTTGATGTTGACCCTCGAGCAGCGCACGCCGAAGAGCTGACGCCGGTGCTCTCGCCGAGCCCGCCCGCCGTCGTCAGCCGTCTCCACGGCGACGAGCGCGTGTTGCGGTCTGCGACCGGTGCGAGGTTCGTCGCTGTCGCGCGCGACCGTCAACTGGTGATCCGCGCGCTCGCCCGCAACGGGAAGGAGGCTGCGGTGGTGGCCAAGCTCGCGCCGGGTGAGCGCGACGATCTCGACGCGCGCCGCGATCTCCTCGAGTTGTCGGCGGAGAGCCCGCCGCAAGTCGGCGGTGTGAGCGTTGGTCCGGCGCGGCACGCGGGCGCGCTCCGCTCCTTCTACGGGGAGGCGGAGGAGCGCTTCGGGATCCGCTGGCAGTTGCTGGCGGCGATCAACTTCGTCGAGAGCGACTTCGGTCGCGCACGGACGACCGTCCGCGCGGATGCGCAGGGCCCCATGCAGTTCGAGCCTGCGACGTGGCGCGCGTACGGGATGGGCGGCGACGTCGACGATGCGCACGACGCGATCCTTGCCGCCGCGAATCTGCTGGCGGCAAACGGCGGACGCAGGAACGAGCGGGCGGCGCTCGCGCACTACAACCGGTCGCCGCTCTACCGGGACGCGGTGCTTCACCTCGCTCACCGCATGGCTACCACGCCGACCGCGTTCCGCGAGTACTACGCCTGGCGGCTCTACCTGCGGAAGCGCTGACCGGAGCCGTCGCATGCTCCAGGCGACGAGCGCGAAGGCAGCGCACTGGAAGACCAGTTCGCTCGGGATCATGTACGGATTGAGCCCCACCTGAGCCGCGAGGATCGAGATGCCGGCCGCCGACTGGACGAGGTAGAAGGCCACCGTGGTGCGGTTGCGCTGGCGAAGCACGATCCAGCCGCCGAGCGCGAGACCGGCGCCGAACAGCACCGTCACGACCGCAAGATGGAGCCAGTCGAAGATGATGTCGACGGCGTACGGAGTCAGCGGGACGGCGGCCGTCAGCACGAGAATGCCGCCGACGGCGTAGCGAAACCGCGTCGCCGCGACACTGCGGGGCTCGATCCGTGACAGCGCGAGCGCCGTCAAGGCGATCGACGCTCCGAAGCCGACGCTGTAGGGGACGATCGTCGCGGCGGAGTTGCCGTAGTAGCTGAGCCCACGTTTGACCGCGAACCAGGACGGCTGAATGGCACAGCAGCTGAGCATCAGCGCCAAAAAACAGCACTCGCCGATGAGCGCGTAGCCGAAGGGGTCGGCCTTCTGTCTCACGGAACGCTCATTACCCCGAAAACCCCGCCCTGCAACGTCCCCGCGACTTCGGCTGTGGACGGTGCGTTGGCACTATCGTTTGCCGGTCGTGGTCGTCGACCTGAACGCCGACGTGGGGGAGGGGTCCGACGCCGATTCGGCGTTGCTCCTGCTCGTCACGAGTGTCAACGTCGCGTGCGGTTTCCATGCCGGCGACGCGCAGACGATGCGAGCCGTGTGCGGCGGCGCCGTCGCTGCGGGCGCGTCGATCGGTGCGCATGTGTCGTATCGGGACCGCGAGGGCTTCGGGCGGCGCGCGCTCGACGTCGATGCGGCGACCATCGCAGTCGACGTCACCGAGCAGCTCGAGGCGCTGCAGGCTGCCGCGGCCTCGGCAGGCGGCCGGGTTGGATTCGTCAAGCCTCACGGGGCGCTCTACCACCGCGCCAGCGGCGACTCCGAGTGCGCGGAGGCGATTGTCGCCGCAACCGCCCGTGCCGGGCTGCTCGCCGTCCTCGGCTTTCCAGGCTCGGCCCTCCTGGCACGCGCACGTGACGCAGGCCTGCCTGCCGTCGCCGAGGGATTCGCCGACCGGGCCTACGCCGCCGACGGGACGCTCGTCCCGCGCAGCGAACCGGGATCCATGCTCGCAGCCGACGCTGCGGCCCGGCAGGCCCTGGCTCTCGCCGAGGGGTCGCTGGGTGACGGAGTGCGGTCGATCTGCGTTCACGGCGACTCCCCCGGCGCCGCCGCGCTGGCTGCAGGAGTGCGCGACGCGCTCGTCGCCGCGCACATCGAGCTGCAGGCCTTCGCATGACACCGGCCGTTCGCCCGGCCGGAGATCGGGGCGCGCTGATCGAGCTGCCTGACAGCGCCACCGCCCTCCGCCTGGCACGCGCGCTGGCCGGCCGCACGGATCTCGTCGATGTCGTTCCGGGCCATCGCACGGTCCTCGTCACGTGGGCCGGCGAGCAGCGTCCGCACGATCTCGAGCAGCTCGCGGCTTCCGCGCTCGCGAGCGGCACGGTGCCCGACTCGGCGAAGAGCGTCGAAATCCCGGTCGTCTACGACGGTACAGATCTCGACGACGTGTCGCGACTCGTGGGTGTCTCGCCCGAGGAGGTGGTCGAGCGGCATGTTGCGGCCGAGTACGTCGTTGCGTTCATCGGCTTTGCGCCCGGCTTCGCGTATCTGGTCGGCGGTGATGAACGGCTCGAAGTGCCGAGGCTTCCGCGGCCGCGCGAACGCGTCCCGTCGGGAAGCGTCGCGATCGCCGGTCCCTACTCGGGGGTCTACCCGCGCGAGTCGCCCGGCGGCTGGCGGCTCATCGGCCGAACGTCGCTCGCGCTGTTCGACCCGGAACGCGCCGTCCCCGCTCTTCTCACGAGCGGCGACCGCGTCCGCTTCACGCGACTGTGAACGCGGTCGTTGTCGTCAGGGCGGGACTGCTGACGACCGTTCAGGATCGCGGCCGGCCTGGCCTTGCGCGGCTCGGGGTCCCGCCGTCGGGAGCCGCCGACCAGCGGGCGCTCGAGCTCGGGAACCGTATCGTCGGCAACGACCCGGACGCCGCCGCCCTCGAGGCGACGCTCCTCGGGCCGGCGCTGCGCTTCGCGGAACCGGCTCTGGTTGCCGTCACGGGCGCCGAGGGGGACGCCACCGTCTCGGGCCGTCCGCACGAGCGTGGGCTGTCGATCGAGGTCCCCGCAGGCGGCCTGCTCGAACTGGGTCGTTGCCGTGTCGGTGTGCGCGCCTACATCTCGGTCCGCGGCGGCTTTGCCGTGGCGGCAACGCTCGGCAGTCGCTCCCATGACTTGCTGACCGGCCTCGGCCTGCCGCCCCTGCGCGACGGCGACGTGCTGCCGGTCGGACCGGAGCCCACTCGCCGGCCGGAACCCGCCGCGCGCGTGCCCGCGGCGCCTGCCGGCGAGCCGACGCTCTCGATCTTGCCGGGGCCGCGCGACGACTGGTTCCCGCCCGAGGCGCTCGCGGCACTGACGAGCATGGCCTGGCGGGTCGGCGTGGCGTCGAACCGCGTCGGGATCCGACTCGAAGGGCCTCCGCTCGCGCGGCTCGACCGCGGCGAGCTCCTCTCCGAGGGGGTCGTCACCGGCGCGATCCAGGTGCCACCCTCCGGGCAGCCGATCCTGCTCGGCCCGGACCATCCGACCACCGGCGGCTACCCGGTTCTGGCGGTCGTCGTCGCTGCCGACCTGCCGCTCGCCGCCCAGCTCGCGCCCGGTTCGGCCGTGCAGTTCCGTTGCGCCTGACGGGCGAACTGCGAACATATGTTCGTGTTGGTGACGGGGACGATTCTCCATGCCGACGCGGACTCGTTCTTCGCGTCGGTCGAGCAGCGCGACGACTTGCGTCTGCGCGGCCGCCCGGTGATCGTCGGCGGTGGCGTCGTGCTTGCGGCGAGCTACGAGGCGAAGGCACGCGGCGTCCGGACGGCGATGGGTGGGCGAGAGGCGCGCCGGCTGTGTCCCGAGGCGATCGTCGTCCCGCCGCGAATGGCGGCGTACACGCAGGCGAGCAAGGATCTATACGCGGTCTTCGACGACATGACGCCGCTCGTCGAGGGGCTCTCGATCGACGAGGCGTTCCTCGACGTGCGCGGTATGGAGCCGATCGCCGGGACGCCCGTCGAGATTGCGGTGCGCCTGCGACGCGCCGTCCGCGAGCGGGTCGGGCTGCCCGTCAGCGTGGGGATCGCGCGCACGAAGTTCCTCGCCAAGGTGGCGAGCGCGCTCGCGAAGCCCGACGGCCTGCTGGTCGTCCCGCTCGACGGCGAGCTGGAGTTCCTGCACCCGCTGCCCGTCCAGCGGGTGTGGGGCGTGGGCCGGGTGACCGCGGCGAAGCTGCACGCCTGCGGCATCGAAACCGTCGGCGAGCTTGCCCGCGTCGACGAGCCCGTGCTTGCCGTGCTGCTCGGCCGGGGTGCGGCGCGTCATCTGCACGCTCTCGCGAACAACGTCGACCCGCGGCCCGTGCGACCGCGGCGCCGGCGCCGCTCGATCGGGTCGCAACGGGCCCTCGGGCGGAGGCCGAGGGCTCCGGAGGAGATCGACGCCGACCTCGTCGCGCTTGTCGACCGCGTCACCCGTCGGCTGCGCGCGTCGAGACGTCTCGGTCGGACGGTCGTGCTCCGAATGCGCTTCGGAGACTTCTCGCGTGCGACGCGGTCACACACCCTCCGACATCCAACCGCCCAGACGCAGGTCGTTCTCGCCGTCGCCCGCAGCCTGTTGTCCGCGGCACAGCCCGAGATCGATCGTGGTGGCCTGACGCTGATCGGGGTCGCGATCACCAACCTCGGTCCCGACCTGCCGCGCCAGCTCGCGCTGCCGCTCGAGGCCGAAGACCGCGAGGTGCTCGACGGCACCCTCGACGAGATCCGCAACCGCTTCGGCTCGGCAGCAATCACACGGGCGGTGCTCGTCGGCCGGCCCGCCGGGCTGACCATGCCGTTGCTCCCCGGCGACGACGCGCCCGGCGAGAGCGAGCTCTGATGGTGCTGGCATAGTCGCCCCATGAAGCCCGAGCGGATGAATGCCTTCACCGACGGTGTGGTCGCGATCCTGATCACGATCCTCGTGCTCGAGCTTCGGCCGCCTGCAGGGCATCAGCTCTCCGACATCCTCGACGAGAAGAGCAGGCTCCTCGCCTACGTGCTGAGCTTTGTCTTCGTCGCGATCTACTGGGTCAACCACCATCACCTGATGCAGGTCGTGTACCGGATCGACGGGCGCACGCTCTGGGCGAACATCCACCTGCTCTTCTGGCTCTCGCTGACGCCGATCGCGACCGCGTGGCTCGGGCAGTCGGGCGTGGAGTCGGGCCCGGTCGCCGCGTATGCGATCGTGCTGCTCGGCTGCGCGATGGCCTACACGCTGCTCACCTTGTCGCTCCTCGCCTCGCACGAACGCGACTCGAAGCTCGCGCAGGCAATCGGCAACGACACCAAGGGCAAGGTGTCGCTCGTCGCGTACATCGTCGCGTTCGCGTGCTCATTCTTCGTCCCCTGGGTTTCGGTCGCGCTCTTCGTCACCGTCGCTCTCATCTGGTTCATCCCGGACCGGCGGATCGAGCGCGTGATCGTCGACAGGCTTTAGGAGCCGGCCACCGGAGCCCAATCGGGGAGCTCGAGCCCCTGCTCCTCGATCATCCGCCGCACACCCGGCAGTGCGAGCGCGCGGAGAAAGTGGGCGCGGAGGTGCGGACGGTCCCAGGCCGCGGGCTCGAGGAAACGCCCCCAGCGTGTGAGCATGAAGAGGAAGAGATCCGCCGCCGTGCGGTGCTCGGCGGCGAGCCAGTCGCGGCCGTCGAGGCTGAGCTCGATCAGGTCGAAGTGCCCCTGCGCCTCCGCAGCTGCGACCAGGCCGACCCGGCCGCCGCCGTACCGCTCCGGATAGAACATCCTCATCATTGCGGTCTGGATGCTGTTCGTCATGAAGATCAGCCAGCGGTAGAGCTCGGCGCGGTTCTCCGGCGCGAGCTTCGCCTCGGGACAACGGTCGGCGAGGTAGAGCAGGATCGCCGCGGACTCGCTGAGCACGACGTCGCCGTCGACGAGCGTCGGCACGACGCCGAGCGGATTGAGCGCCCGGTAGGCGGCGTCGGCCTGCGCGTCGTCGCGTTCGATCAGAACGAGCTCGTACTCGACTCCGATCTCGGCCAGGGCGGCGTGCGGCGCCATCGAGGCGGTCCCGGGACGCCAGTAGAGGCGGAGCGGCTCCACCGCGCCACCCTATCGCTCTCCTACTCGGCGAACCGCCGTCCCCAGCGCGACTGGTAGGCCCGTGCGCGTTCGAGCTTCTCGCCGCGGTAGAACCGGCGAGACCACCACGACTCCGGCGCGGCGAGCGCGAACGCGCCGTACCAGACCAGTGGGAAGAGCAGACACAGTCCGGCGAGGATCAGCGTCCAGCGGCCCTTCAACATCGTCACCACCCCTGCCGGGATGAGTGAGAGCAACACACCGACGCCGATCAGTTCGGTCCCGTGCACCGTCCACGATCGTAGACGCGGCGAAGCGCTCGGAGGTCAAGGGTTCTTGCCAACGTTACGCTCCGCGACATGACCACTGGCCGGCTGAGGGTCACGCGAGCACAGATCCTCGCGTTCCGGCGGCGCGTCGGCGCGCTGGATCAGCGGCTGCCGGCTGGACGGCGTTCGGTTCGGCAAGCGGCGTGGGCCGGGCTTCAGGACAGCATGCCCCGCGCTGCGCTCCTGTCCATCCACGCGCGGGTGGCGGGCATTGGGCCGTCCGCCCTGGACGACCCCTCGCTCGTGCAGGTGTGGGGACCGAGGTACCACGTGTACGTCGTCGCGGCGGGCGACCTCGCCGTCTTCACCCTTGGCAGGCTGCCCGAGGGCGGCAAGACCCGCCGCACGGCGGAGGAGCTCGCCGCGCGCCTGCACGCGCTCCTCGACGGGGGCCGGATGAGATACGACGACGCCGGGGTGGCGCTGGGAACGCATGGGAACAACCTCCGCTACGCCGCTTTGACGGGGACGCTCGCGATCCGGTGGGAGGGCGCAAGGCGGCCCGTCGTGTGGACGGTTCCGCCGCCCGAGATCGACGAGACAGCGGCGACCCGCGAGCTCGCGCGCCGCTTCCTGCGCATCTTCGGCCCCGCGGGGCCGAACGGCTTCGGCAAGTGGGCGGGCATCGGCACCCGACACGCCGCGCGCGCGTTCGACGAGCTTCGCGCCGAGCTGATCCCGGTGGTGACGCCGTCGGGCGAGGCCTGGCTGCTCGCGCGCGACGAGCCGGCGTTCCGCGAGCCCACCGCTCCCGCGGCCGCTGCTCGACTCCTGCCGAGCGGCGACGCTTACACCCTGGGCGTTCTGGACGAGGACCGTGCGCTCCTCGTGCCGGACGCCGGCCAACGTGCCGAGCTGTGGACGCCGCGGGTGTGGCCGGGCGCCGTTCTCGTGGCGGGGAAGATCGTCGGCACCTGGCGCCGTGCCCAGCGCACGTTCACGATCCAGGCCTGGCAGCCGCTGTCGCCGGTCTCGCGCCAAGCGGTGCTCGCCGAGGCGGAATCGCTGCCGCTGCCGGGGGCCGGCGAACGGATCGTCGTTCACTGGACGTGAGCTAGATTGCCTCCCGGCGTGAGGCAGGGATGATCTCCAGATCGGTCGGGGCGGCCCTCGCGGCCCTCACGCTGTTTCTCTTGTGCTGCCTCTCTTCGTCAGGGGCGGTCGTGGCAGCCGCACCGGCGTGGACGACATTCGGATCCGGCACCGCCCGGCTCGGCGAAGCGTCGGCTCCCGCGTCGAGCTCACGCGTCGCTCGGCGATTCGTGGTGCCGTTGCCGGGACGGATCACGGGGCAGGTGCTTGCCGCCGGGGGTGTCTTCGTTGCCGCGACCACCAACGGCGATGTCGTCGGTCTCGACAGCAACGGCTACGTGCTCTGGCATGACCGGCTCGGTCAGCTTGCGAACAGCTGCCCGCAGCTGAACGGCTACGGCGTCGTCTCGACCGGAGTGATCGATCCGTCGTCGCGGACGCTGTATGTCATGGACGGCTTCGGCCGGCTGCATGCCCTGGCGCTTGCGACTGGGGCGGAGCGATCCGGGTGGCCGGTGCGCGTCTTTGCGGACTTCGACCGTGAGCTGGACTGGGGCGCGCTGACGCTCGCGGCAGGGTCGGTGTATGTGCCGACGGCGGCGTACTGCGATCAGCCGGGAACGCCGGGCGGCATCTACCGGGTCGATCTCGGCACGCGGGGAGTCAGCCGCTGGCTCGCGGTCCCGCTCGACCGGGGCGGCGGCGGCGGCCCATGGGGTTGGGGCGGCCTCGCCTACGACCCCGCGGCGAAGAGCCTGTTCGCGGGCAGTTCGGGGGCGTTCTCCGGCGGCTCGAACACCGGTTCCGCGTTCACCGAGACCGCCGGCTTCGGCGAGCGCCTGATCGAGTTCTCGACCGGCCTGCAGATCCAGTCGTCCAGCCATCCGGCCGGGCTGCCGGACCGGATGGATCTCGACTTCGTCGGTTCGCCGCTCCTCGTTCCCGGTACCTCGTGTGGGCCGATGATCGTGGCTGCGACGAAGAACGACACCGTTTACGGCTGGCGGCGCGACAGCGTTCCCGCGGGCTGGGCGTGGAAGGTGGCGGTCGAGCCGTACGCGGTCGCCGATCCGTTCGTCTCCCAGCTCGCCTGGTCCACCGTGACGTCGTCGGTGTACGCCGTGACCGGAACCGAGCTTGTTCGGATCAAGATCGGCGCGAGTTGTACGGCGTCGGTCGTCTGGCGGAAACCGCTCGGCACGCACACGGAGAACGGTTCACCGACCGTCGCCGGGAACGTCGTCTGGTTCGCGAACAACGGGACGCAGACGCTCGCCGGCTACAACGCGTCGACCGGCGCGCGCGTCTTCTCGGCGCCGCTCGGGGGAACGACGTTGCAGGCGCCCACGATCGTCGGCGGGCGACTGCTCGTCGGGACGTTCACCGGTGTCGTCGAAGGATTCACGACCACGCACGAGGCGCCTCCTGCGGCGACCGCCGCGACCGGGCACGCGCCGACGAGCTGGGCTGACGCCGAGCACGGTTGGCAGGGCCGGCCGAGCGGCGTCTACGCGACCGACAATGCGGGGAAGAGCTGGCGGCGGATCTACCCGCAGCCCGCACTCGCATTCGCTCGGATCTCACCAACCTCAGGGGTCATCTCGACCGGCTCGACGCCGGGCGCCTGCATGTGCTCGACGCGGCAGCTCTGGACGAGCGACGCGGGCAAGAGCTGGCACACCACGAAGACGCTCAGCGGCAACTTCGTCGGCAGCGGCGGTCGCGTCTACTTCTGGGAAGGCGGCGCGCTGCGAACGCTCGCCTTGCCGGCCCGGGCGGGCGGCGGACGGCTCGCGGCGCGCACGATCGAATCGGTTCGGAACGGGACGATCGTTGCCGCTGCCCCGACGAGGTCGGGCGTCGCAGCTTTGGTCTCGGCGCGGGTCGACGGTCAAGGCTGGGACACCGCTCCGCGCGTGATCGTCGCGAACGGCTCGACTGCTCATCTCGTGACGCTGCCCGCGCAGCCAGGCCAGCCGCTCGCGCAGATCATCGCCGCGAACGGCAATCGTCTGACCGTCACCGCCCTCGACTTCACCGAGCAGCCGGCACGCAAGCTCACCTGGACGTCGACCGACGGCGGGTCGACCTGGTCGGCCGGCGGCTGAGCCAGGTGACCAACGGGTGTCTGACACCTGCGGTGTCAGACACCTCCTCGAGACGCGTCAGGCGCCGAGGCGGTCGCCGCTGACCGGGTCGAACACGTGCGCCTCGTCGGCGCGCGGCTGCAGGGCGACGCGCTCGCCGCGCTCGGGGGCGCGCTTCGTGTCGACGCGGGCGACGAGCTTCGTCCGTTCGCCTGCGATCTCGGCGACCGCGAAGACGTACGAGTCGGCACCGATCTCCTCGACGAGCTCCACCTCCGCAGGGATTCCCTGCGCGGACAGCTCGACCGACTCGGGCCGAAGGCCCAGAACGACCTGGTCGCGACCGTTGCTGCGTGCCTCCGGCGGCAGTTGGAGCGCCACTCCTCCGAGGGTCGTTGTCCCGTTCGCGTCGACCGGCAGCGTCCAGAAGTTCATCGCAGGGGAGCCGATGAAGCCGGCGACGAAGGTGTTTGCGGGCCGCGCGTACATCGTGCGCGGGCTGTCGCACTGCTGCAGCCTTCCGTCGTGCAGCACGGCCACTCGATGGCCGAGCGTCATTGCCTCCGACTGGTCGTGCGTGACGTAGACGGTGGTCACGCCGAGCCTCGACTGCAGCGCGGCGATGTCCGCGCGCATCTGCACGCGGAGCTTCGCGTCGAGGTTCGAGAGAGGCTCGTCCATCAGGAACACGCTCGGCTCGCGGACGATCGCGCGGCCCATCGCGACGCGCTGGCGCTGACCGCCGGACAGTTGTCCGGGCTTGCGCGCCAGCAGGTCACCGAGCCCGAGCAGCTCGGCCACCTCACGCACGCGCCGCTCACGTTCCGCTTTCTTCACGCGCGCGATCTTCAGCGGGAACGCGATGTTCGCGGCCACGGTCAGGTATGGGTAGAGCGCATAGTTCTGGAAGACCATCGCGATGTCGCGGCGCTTCGGCGCGAGGTCGCTCACGTCACGGTCGCCGATGTAGATCGAGCCTCCGTCGACCTCCTCGAGGCCGGCGAGCATTCGGAGAGCGGTGGTCTTCCCCGAGCCCGACGGTCCGACGAGCACCATCAGCTCTCCGTCCGCGATCCGGAGATCGAGCCGGTCGACGGCAGCGATGTCGGCGTTGGGATAGACCCGCGTTGCCTGCTCGAAGCGAACGTCAGCCACGGCGCACCTCGGCCGGTTCGTGGCGGCGGGCGTCGCCGAGCTCGCGCCGTGCACGGAGTTTCGCGGCCGGTTCGGTGCCGAGCGCGTCGAGCGCGAGCAACGCGGAGCCGACGATCGGCGGGGACGTGGTGACATGCATCGTGATCGCCGGCGACAGCGCGCGCAGCCCGGTCTCGACCGAACCGAGCAGCCGTTCGTCGGCGGCTGCGAGCACGCCGCCGCCGAGCACCACCTCGACCGGCTCGTCGAGCAGCTCGAGCCGTTCGAGCGCGACGCGGGCGAGCGTGACGACCTCCGTCGCCAGCCGTTCGACGATCTCCGCGGCGACCGCGTCCTCTGCCGCGGCCCCCAGAACGACGGGGGAAAGCTCGAGGAACCGCTGCATGGGGATCCGTCCCGAGTGCAGGGCCTCGGCAAGTTCGGTGGGCGTCGCGAGCCCGTAGTGGGCCGGCACCGAGCGCTCCAGGCTCGTCCGCGGCCCGCGGCCATCCTCGCTGCGGGCGGCTGCCACCACGGCGGCGAGGCCGAGATCGTAGCCCCCGCCCCAGTCGCCCGTGATCGCGCCGAGCGCGGGGAACCGTGCGTGCCGGCCGTCGGGCGCGACGCCGACGCAGTTGATGCCTGCGCCGCAGACGACCGCGACTCCCCAGCCGCGCTCGCTGCCGGCGCGCAGGAGTGCGAACGTGTCGTTGCCCACCAGCAGACGCCCGGCCCAACCGAGCGCCGTCAGAGCGTCCGCGAACCGGCGCTCCTCGGCCGGGAAGTCCAGGCCCGCGAGGTGGAGCGACCCGATCTCGGCCAGTGGGCTGCGGGGCGGGAGCATTGCCTCGCGCGCCGCCTGGTCGAGCAGGCGGTCGAGCACCTCGAGCGCGCCGTCGAGGCCAAGGTGGTGCGGCGAGCTCAGCGGGCCGCGGACGAGCGACAGCACCTCGCCGTCGCCGCGGACGAGCGCCAGATCCGTTTTCGAGTTGCCGCCGTCGACGGCGATCACGAGCGGTTCGCTCATGCAGGCGCCTCGGTCGAAAAGCGGGGCAGGTATCCGTGATTCTCGGCCAGCAGCCGTTCGAGCAGCTCATCGGCGAGCCCGGTCTGCGCGATCAGCGGGTGTGTGAGCAGCGCCTTCCGAGCGATCACCGCGTCGCCCGTCGTCGCCGCCTCCACGGCGAGCCGCTCGTACGCTGCCACGTGCTGGACGAGGCCGAGCAGCTCGGGCCGAAGCGGCGGTTGTGGCAGCGGCGCTGGCCCATCCTTCGACACCGCCGCGGGAACCTCGACCACGTCGTCGGGCGCGAGGCCCGCGAGTGTCCCGTTGTTGCGGATGTCGACCTCGTGGATCTTCCCGTCCCCCGTGTGGAGCGACGCAACCAGTCCGATCGCCGCCTCGCTGTAGAACGCGCCGCCGCGTCGCTCCAGCAGCGGCGGCTTCTCGGTCAGCTCAGGATCGCGATACAGGTCGAGCAGCTCTCGCTCGATCTCGGCCACCGTCGTCGCTCGGGGCACACCCGTTTGCTGCTCGGCGAGCACGAGGTCGTGCTCGTAGAAGTAACGCAGGTAGTAGGACGGGATCGCGCCGAGCTCGTCGAGAAGGCGGCGCGGTAGCTCCACCTCTGCTGCGAAATCGTCGCCGTGCGCGGTCAGGAGCTCGGGCAGCACGTCACTGCCGTCGACGTGCACGGCGCGGATCCACGTCAGGTGATTGAGCCCGACCTGGTCGACGACGACCCGCCCGGGCTCGACACCGAGCAGGGCGGCGATCGTGCGCTGGAAGCCGATCGCGACGTTGCACAGGCCGACGGCGCGGTGGCCGGCGTCGAGCAGTGCGCGCGTCACGATCCCGACGGGGTTCGTGAAGTCGACGATCCACGCGTCGCGCGCGGCGAGCGCGCGCACGCGATCGGCGATCCCGAGGACGACCGGCACGGTTCGCAGCGCCTTCGCAAAGCCGCCGGCGCCGGTCGTCTCCTGGCCGATGCAGCCGCACGGGAGCGGAAAGGTCTCGTCGACGAGCCGTGCCTGCTGGCCGCCGACCCGGATCTGGATCAGGACGTAGTCGGCGTTCTCGACGGCCCGGTCGAGGTCGTCGGTCACCTCTACCCGGATCCCGGATCCCTCGCGGTCGAGCATTCGCTTCGCCATCGCACCGACCACCTCGCGCCGTTCGGCGTCGATGTCCTGGAGCACGAGCTCGCCGACTCCGAGCGTGTCCTGCATGCGGGCAAGCCCGGACACGAGCTCCGGCGTGTAGGTCGAGCCGCCCCCGACAACCGCGATCTTCATCAGCCCTTCACTCCCGTGAGCGTGATGCCCTCGACGAAGGCCTTCTGCGCGAGCAGGAAGAGAATGATCACGGGCAGCATCACGACGAGTGTCGCGGCCATCGTCAGGTTCCACTCGACCTGGTGCAGGGTGCGGAACTGGGCGAGCCCGACCGAGAGCGTCCAGTTGTGCGGGTTCTCGCCGGTGTAGAGCAACGGCCCGAAGAAATCGTTGAAGCAGAAGAGGAACGAGAACAAGGCCACTGCGGCGATCGCCGGCTTCGCGAGCCGGAACATGACCGAGTAGAGGATCCTGAGCTCACCGCAGCCGTCGACGCGCGCCGCATCGAGGTACTCCTCGGGGATCGTGAGGAAGAACTGGCGGAGCAGGAAGATCGAGAACGCATCGCCGAGCCAGTTCGGGAGGATCAGGGGCCAGAGCGTTCCGACGAGGTGGACCTTCGACCAGAGCACGTAGACGGGGATGATGGTCACCTGCGGCGGCAGCAACATCGCGACGAGCACCAGCACGAAGGCCGCGTCGCGTCCGCGCCAGCGCAGGCGGGAGAGCGCGTAGGCGACGGGGGCGCTCGACAGCACGAGCCCTAACGTCGCCAGCCCGGCGTAGACGAAGCTGTTGAGGGCGTACCGCCAGAGCGGCGCCTGTTCGAAGACGGCGACGAAGTTGTGCCACACGAACGGATGCGGCCACAGCTTCGACGAGAGGGCCTGGTCGTTCGTCATCAGCGAGGTCAGCGTGATGAACACGAACGGAAGGAGGAACATGATCGCGGCTGCGATCAGCAGGCTGTGGTCTGCGACAGCGATGAGAAACCGGCGACGCCGCACCGCTGGCGGCGGCCGGCGTCGGACGAGCGGAGGGGCGACGACCTCGGCGGCGCTCAATGCCCGCCTCCCGCGTAGTGCACCCACCGGCGCGAGTAGCGGATGAGCAGGAGCACGAATACGAGCGAGACCGCGAGCAGAAGCACGGCCATCGCCGATGCATAGCCCATGTTGAAGTAGTCGAAGCCCTGCTGGTACAGGAGCACGGGGTAGAAGAGCGTCGAGTTCTCGGGGTAGCCGAGGCTGGTCGCGCCGGCGCCCGCTGCGGATGCGTTACCGCCTGCGATCGTGCTGGCGACGTAGGCCTGCGTGAAGTACTGGAGCGCGTCGATCACGCCGAAGACGACCGCGAACAGGATCACCGGGCTGATCGACGGCAGCATCACGTAGCGCATTCGCTGCAGCGCTCCAGCGCCGTCGAGCTCCGCCGACTCGTACAGGTGGCGCGGCACGTCGACCACCGCCGCCAGGAAGATGATCATCGTGTTGCCGATGCCCCAGAGGGCGAGCAGCGTGAGTGACGGCTTCGACCAGGTCGGCGAGTCGAACCAGAGCGGCCCCTGGATCCCGAGATGCGAGAGAACGACGTTGACCGGGCCTGTCGCTGGGTTGAGCAGGTAGACGAAGCCGAGCGTCGCGGCCACTGGCGGCGCGAGCGCCGGTAGGTAGAAGACCGTCCGGAAGAAGCCCACGCCGCGCCGAGCGCGGGCGACCAGCATCGCGACCCCGAGGGCGAACAGCACCTGGAGCGGGACCATGAACACGATCAGCCAGAGCGTGTTCCGCACCGCGGGCCAGACCGTCTGGTCGACGGTGAAGAGGTAGCGGTAGTTCGCGAGCCCGACCCAGCGGGGCGGCGACAGCAGGTCGTAGTGGGTGAGCGAGTAGTAGCCGCTCATCACGAGCGGGTAGCCGAAGAAGATCGTAAAACCGGCGATCCACGGGCTCATGAACAGCGCGACCGTCCCGCGGCGGCGCCAGGCGGCTTTCCGCCTGGCGCGTCGCCGCTCGGCCGACTGCGGCACCACGTAGGTCCCGCCGGCCGTTGTCACCTCACGGAACCTGACTGCCGGCGCCCGCCTGCTTCAGCTGGGCGTCGATCTGCTTGTCGACGTTCTTCAGGCCGCCCGCGAGGTCCTTCGAGTGGCCCGCCTGCCACGAGTTGATGAACGTCGAGTAGGTGTCCTGGTTCGCCGACCCGATCAGTGTGACCGGTGTCGTCGTCGTGTTCGGGTTGTTGAAGATCGAGACGAACACGTTGAACTTCGGCGGCGTCTTCAGAAGCTTCGAGTGCGCCGCGCTGCTCGTCGTGGGCACGTTGAGGATCCCGTTCGCGAGCGTCGTCTCCGCGACGTCGTTCGTCGCCAGGTACTTGACGAGCTGCCATGCCTCGTCCTTGTGCTTGGACGTCTTCGGGATGCCGATGATGCTGCCCGTCGTGTAGCCGCCGCCGTAGAGCTGCGGCTTCGAGTCGTCCACTGGGAACGGCGCGACGCCGTACTGCAGCTCCGGGTGCTCCTTGGAGATGAAGGAAACGCGCCACTCGCCGTCCATGTTCATCGCCACCTTCGCCCGTTCGAATGCGTTGGACGGCGCGAACTCGTCGCCGGCGCCGGCCTGGAAGCGAACCAGGTTCGAATAGCCGTACCAGTTGACCAGGCTCTTTTCCCACTGCATGTACTTCGTCCAGCCCGGGCTCGTGGCCAGGGTCGAGTTGCCTTTTCCGTCGATCCACTTCGCCCCGAACGCGGGGGCATAGTGCGCCGCGGCGTTCTCATACCAGCCGTTGAACGGATCGAAGCCGACCACCTTCAGCGACCCGTCCTTGTTTCGCTGCGTCAGCTTCTTCGCATCGGCGGTGAGCTCGGAGATCGTGCGTGGCGGATGCGCGATGCCGGCTTGCTTGAAGAGCGTCTTGTTGTAGTAGAGGCCGTAGGCGTCCGCGAGCATCGGCAGCGCACAGCGCGTGCCGTTGATCTGCGTGTAGTAGCGCGGCGCGGACGGGAAGAGATTTGCGCTGACGTGGTCCTGCTGCATGTACGAGTTGAGGTTGATCCACGCGCCGGTCCCGCAATACTCGCCGGTGTTGTCCGAGGAGCCGGACTGGGCGACATCCGGAGCGTTGCCGCCGCGGATCGCCGCGAGGATCTTCTGGTCGCTGACACCGCCGACCACGGTCACGTGGATCGACGGGTGCGTCTTCTCGAACTGTGCGATCACGTTCTTGACCACGGTCAGTTCCGGGTTCGAGAAGTAGACCCAGATGGTGATGTTCGTCGTGTGCGTCGACGCGGTCGAGCCGGAAGCTGCGCTGACGGCCGCCAGGATCATGAGCGTCGCCGCCGCGAGTAGGGCTGCGATCTTTGCTCCACGTTTCATCTCACCCTCCTCGTTAGGGACACTTACGAGGCGACGCTACAACGCGCTCAGGCGAGCGTCAAGTCGAGAAAGAGAGGCCGATTTGGGTTAGGGTTCCTCACCATATGGCCATTCCGCCGCTGCTCAAGGACATCAACGAGCGGGCTGTGCTCGAGACGATCCGGAGCGCGGCACCTATCTCGCGGGCGGAGATCTCCCGGCGCATCGGCGTCTCGAAGCCGACCGTCTCGCTGGCGTTGCGCTCGCTCCTTGCCGGCGGCCTCGTGCGCGAGGCGACGGAGGATGTGCGGCAGCCGACGTACGGCGCCGTCTACTTCGAGCCGGTGCCCGAGGCCGCGGTCGTGCTCGGGATCGACCTCGGCGCACGGTTCCTGCGCGGCGCGATCTGCGATCTCGCGGGTAGGACCCGCGCTCGTCGCGACATCGAGCTCGACGGCCCCGACACGGCGTCCGCGGTCGCCTCGATCGTCGCCCTGCGCAGCTCGCTGATCGAGTCCACCGGTCTGCCGGATCGGACGATCGACGGGATGGTGGTCGGTGTTCCGGGTGTCGTCGAGCCCGACGGCGAGACTGTTGCGCTCGCGGCGAACGTGCCGGAGATCGAGGGCGCGTCGTTCGTCCGCGAGCTCCGTGACTCCGTCAGCGGTTCGGTGACGCTCGAAAACGACATCAACCTCGCGGCGCTCGGAGAGCGTTGGAGCGGCGTCGCGCGGGGCGTCGACGACTTCGCGTTCGTCTCGGTCGGGACGGGGCTCGGCGCCGGGATCGTGCTCCGTGGCGAGCTCCACCGGGGGCACCGGGGCGCCGCCGGCGAGATCGATCTCGTGCGTGTCGGCCTGCAGGACGACTTCGACCCGGCAGCGCCCGCCGTGGCTGCGCTCGCGGAGCAGCTCGTCGAGCAGGGCGCGCCGGCGACGTCGCTGATGGTGCCGCTCGACACACGGGCGGTGTTCGCCGCTGCTCGCACGGGCGACGCGCTCGCACTGGAGATCGTGGCAGAGGAGGGGCGGCGGATCGCGCTGCACATCGCGCCGATTGCCGCGGTCGCAGACGTCGGCCTGGTCGTCCTCGGCGGAGGGATCGGTGCGAACGGCGCTCTGCTGCTTCCCGTCGTGCGGTCGCTGCTCGAGCAGTGGCTGCCCTACCCGCCGCGAGTCGAAGTGTCGGCCCTCGGCGACGCCGCGGTCCTGACGGGCGCGCTGTCGGTCGCCCTCGACGCGGCCCTCGACAACGTCTTCGTGAACCGTCCGCGGCCCCTCGTCGCCCGCTGACCGCTGCCTGAGTCTCGAACCGCGGTTGCCTCCCGTGAAACTCGCGAATCAGATTTCAGAGAGCGAATCTGGTTCGTACAGCGGCGTCCGAGACCAACTGGTGTCTGACACCTTTGGTGTCAGACACCTCCTCGAGCCTCAGGCCGCGTAGGTAACTCTGAGATGACCGTGCCGGCGCTCGGCCTCGTCCGCGGCCTGCAGGATCAGCGACCACGCGAGCTCCGCGCACGTCAGCCGCTCGCCACGACTCGGCACATCCCCGAGGTCGGCGCTCATCTCTGCCGTCCACCGGGTCGTGGCCAGCCATTCGACAACCGACATGTCGTCCAGTGAGAACACCGCCGACTCCTTTTCCGCAGATTTGCCGCCGCGCCCCGTTTGCCGCAGGGTCGCGCCGACCGCCTTGCACATTGAGCCGGTCGAAGGCCGCCCGCGCGTCCCCCGAACAGGGCACTTCCTCGAACTCCCCCGCACGAGGGAGGCATCGCTTAGGCTCCGCCGCGATGAACGCGGAGCAGCCGACGGTCGTCCTGGTCCACGGCGCCTGGGGCGGCAGCTGGTGCTGGGAGCGCGTCGTGCCGCTGCTCGAGGAGCGCGGCGTACGGGCGATCGCCGTCGACCTGCCGAGCGTGGGCGCCGATTCCGGCGAACCGACGGATCTTTCGGCCGACGCGGGTGCGGTCACACGGGTGCTCGACGAACAGGGAGGGAGGCTCGTTCTCTGCGGCCACTCCTACGGCGGCATGGTCGTGACGGTCGCGGCAGCGGGACGGTCGGACGTCGGTCGGCTCGTCTACCTGTGTGCGTTCATGCCGGACGCGGGCGAGTCGCTGTTCGCGCTCACGGGTGGTGGGCTCGCGCCGTGGATCGACGTGCTCGAGGACGGCCGGACGATCCCCGACCTCGTGCACCGTGCCGAGGTCAGTTACGCGGACTGCGACGAGGAGACGCGGGCGAGTGCAATCGCTCGTTTGCGTCCGCAGGCACCGGCTCCGTTCGCGGAGACAGTGACCACAGCTGCGTGGCGCACGATCCCGGCCACGTACGTCGTCTGTACCGAGGACGAGTCGCTGCCCGTCGAGGTCCAACGCCAGGTGTTCGCGCCGCGGGCCGGTGAGGTCGTCGAGCTCGTCTCGAGTCACGCACCGTTCTTCTCGCAGCCCTGGCGGGTTGCCGATCTGCTGGCGGACGCTGCTGAGCCCCAGAGCTCCTCATCCTGAGCGGCGTATGGCTTTGACTTCCGATCGGCCGGCCCGTAGCCTCGCGCCGTGAGGTATGTGACCGCCGCGGTCGCGGGGTTTGCCCTGGCGATCGCCGTCGCGTCCTGCGGAGGTGGTTCGCATCAAGGGGCAATCTCGACGGCGATCTCGTCACTGACGAATCGGACGACCAGCATCGAGGGGACCACGCCGACCACGACCACCGAGGGCGAGACGACGACATCGCCCCCCACCACTGAGACGACGACTCGCGTGCCGACGACGACCGTCATCGCGACGACGACGGCGACTGTGACGACGACGCGGGTGCAGACGGCCACCGTGGTCACGACAGCACCGGTAACGACCACGGCCGCGTCGCCGGCAACGACCACCACGACCACCACCGTCCAGACGACCACGGGGCTCAGCCCCGGCGCGGCTGCGGCTGCCGGTGCTGCGGTGGCGTCGAAGAACGCCGAGTCCACGAGCAGCGAGACACCCTGGGGTTGGATCGCGTTCGGGATCCTGGCAGTGGCGGTGGTCGCGTTCGGGGTCGTCTGGTGGCTCCGCCGCCGCCGCGCCGCGTCCGCCGACTGACCCCAGCACCGGGCCAATAACCCCGGTCACTTCCGGGGGTGGTGGACAGGAGAGGCCGGAAACCCGTAAATTCCGGGATTCCACTGGATCATGTGCGCCGCGCAGTGCGGCTTGGGAACAAACCCGGCAAAGGAGACACAAGGTGCTCGCTGACAGTTATCCGTTCTGGAACGTGATGTGGACGATGCTCGTGTTCTTCTGCTGGATCCTCTGGTTCTGGCTTCTCTTCGGGGTCTTCGCAGACGTTTTCCGCCGCCACGACATCTCGGGCTGGGGGAAGACCGGCTGGATCGTCTTCGTGATCATCCTGCCGTTCCTGGGTGTCTTCATCTACCTGATCACGCAGAACGAGGGGATGACGGAGCGTGCTCTCGGGCGCGCCCAGGACCAGCAGGCCCAGATGGACAACTACGTCCGTCAGACCGCCGGTGGGGGTGGGGCTTCGAGCGAGATCGAGAAGGGCAAGCAGCTGCTCGACAGCGGCGCGATCACGCAGGCCGAGTTCGACGCCCTCAAGCAGAAGGCCCTCGCGTAGGAGCTTGACGGCGAACGTCTCAGCGAGCTGCGGCCTGGGCCGGAGAGCCGGCCCGGGCGCAGCTCGGTGATTCGAGGAACGCACCGATGATCACGCGACCCACACTCGGTGAAGCTGCGCGGTCTGCGCGCCGGCGGAGGAACGTCAAGCTCGCCGGGCTGCCGGCGCTGGAGGCCAACGCGCCGGTGCACTCGGATCAGCCGATCGCCCTTGTCTGCGAGTGTCGTCGTGTGACGTGCGACGCGGAGGTTTCGCTGCCGGAGGCGCTCTTCCGCGCGCTGGTCGAGGAGGCAGAGTTCTGGCTCGTCGCCCCCGGCCACGCCGGGCCCGACGAGCACGTCGTGGCATCGTCCTCCGGCTATCAGCTGATCGTGCCGCGCAGCTACGTCGTCGAACTCGAGCCTGCTCTGGCGGACTAGCTCCGTGGTTTCCCGGCCCAGCCGTGCGAACGCGCTCGACCACGTCGTCGTGGTGCTTTTCGAGAACCGGTCCTTCGACAACGTGCTGGGCCGCCTCTACGGGCCTGGGGAGGGCAAGACGTTCGATGGCGTGATCGGGAAGCAGCTGAGCAACCCGATCCCGGAATGGGCCGAGCACGGAGCCGACCGCAAGGAGGTGCCCTACGGGATCGCGACCGACATGGACTCGCCGAACCCCGATTCGGGCGAGGAGTGGTACCACACGAACACGCAGCTCTTCGGCACGATCGACGAGCACAACCGGTTCAAGATCGCGGACGGCGTGACCGACCCGTGGAACGCGCCGCCGGAGGGCGCGACGCCCACCATGGACGGGTTCGTCGCCGACTACATCAGCTGCTTCACCGGCGAGGTCGGGCGGCAGCCGACCTACGACGAGTACGCGCACATCATGACGGGCTACACGCCCGAGCAGGTGCCGGTGCTCAGCGGCATCGCGCGAGAGTTCGGCGTGTTCGACCACTGGTTCTCGGAGGTGCCGTCGCAGACGTTCATGAACCGGTCGTTCTGGACCGCGGCGACGTCGTCGGGGTTCGCCGTGAACTCCCCGTTCCACAAGTGGCGAAAGCAGAATGATGCAGCGACCATCTTCGAGCGGCTCGAGCAGCACGGGCGCACCTGGAAGGTGTACGTCGCCTCGCCGATGTGCGTGTCGTTCCACGGCATCATCCACGCGGCCCGGCTGCACGACCGGTTTGCGACCAACTTCGTGCCGTTCTCCGAGTTCGAGCGTGATGCGGCCGCGGGCACGCTGCCGGACTTCGCCCTCATCGAGCCGAACATGGTCGGCGGGCACGGCGACTACCACCCGGCCTGCGGACGATCGTTCGTCGGCCACAACTTCGATGTCGACATCGACCCGCCGTCGTCGATCCTGGCGGGCGAGGCGTTCCTGCAGCGCGTGTTCGACGCTTACCGGTCGGCGACCTCGGAGGCCCGGTTCCAACGTGTGGAACACGACGCTGCTGATCGGCTGGGACGAGCCCGGCGGAACCTACGACCACGTGCCGCCAGGCCCGGTGCCGCCACCCGACCCCGCGGCGCCGGCGGGCGAGTTCGGCTTCAGGTTCGACCGCTCCGGTTACCGCGTGCCCGCGATCCTCGTCTCACCCTGGGTCGAGCAGGGCTCGGTGTTCAACGACGAGTACCGCCATACCTCGCTGATCGCGACACTGCGGAAGAGCTGGAGCCTCGGCGACGCATTCACGGAGCGCGACGCCTCGGCGCGCACCTTCGACCACCTCTTCACCCTCGATGCCCCGCGAGACCCGCACACGTGGGCGACCATCACCGCGCTACCGGTCCCGGACTGGCACATGGACGAAGTGGTTGTGGGCAAGGCGCTGAGCACGCTCGGTAAAGCGATGGGCGGGGCCTTGATCCACCACGCCAAGGAGGCAGGCATTCCCCTGCCGCCGGAGCTTGCCGACGAGACGAAGGAGCCTGCCCCCGAGGTGATCGTCCGCGCCCTCAGAGAGATCGCGGCCCAGATTTTCCCCCGCCTTGCGGCGGGCAGTTCGTGAGCTAGTAGCCGCCGCCGCCCTTGCCGCACGCGGTCAGAAACAGGACCACGAACAGAAGGACGAGCAAGAGCGGAACGAAGCGGTTGAAGCGCATACCCGGGATACGGAGCGAAGCGCCCGACGGATTGAACCGGCCCGCACGTCCGCCAAACCAATCGAGCCGAATTGCCGAATCACCTGGCGAGATGCAGACTCGGAAAGACATTCACCTGGTCTTCGGACTGGTCGTGGTGCTCGCCCTGGCGATCCTGCTCTTTCACCACCTGCCGGCGTAGGAACCTGGCCTCACCTCTCCTTCGGAGAGGTCGTCGCGTGGGAGTTCCGTCTCCCCCCGGAACTCCCACACGAGGTTGGGCTGCCCCGGGCCTTCCCAGTCATCGGTGCGGCACATCGGGCACGGCCCGGGTGAGGTCGCCCGTGCGATCCCATAGCCGCACGTCGAGCACCGGAGCGATCTCGGGTAGCGAATGGCGCGGGACGGGAGCATTGCTCTCCTTTGCTCGCGGTGCGGCGGCCGTCGGGTCACGCGACGCTCTCGAGGATCAGCGTGGCGACGAGTGTGACAACGAGCAGGGCAACGACGAACCAGGCGAAGGCGCGAGCGATCCCGGTCATGCCGGCTCCTCGACGACCGGTCTGTCCGGGTGACTTTCCGATTCGTTCATGGCCTTCAGGTTCGCGTGCCTCGCCTCGCGACGCCATCGGGCCGCGGCCCCATCTTTCGCCGGTCGAGGCGTCGGAGTCGTTACGGCTGGATCAGCCCGCGGCGGATCGCGTAGCGGGTGAGCTCGACCCGGTCGCTCATGCCGAGCTTGTCGAGGATGTTCTGGCGATGCCGCTCGACGGTCTTGATGCTGATCACCAGCTCCGCGGCGATCTCTTTCGAGCTGTGCGCCTCCGCGATCAGCTTCAACACTTGCAGCTCGCGGGCCGTCAGGATGTCGAACTGATCATCTTTGGGGCGAGCCTGCTCGATGTAGTCGCGAACGAGCGTGGCGATTGCGGTGGGGTAGAGAAACGACTGGCCGCGCATCGTGCGTCGGCACGCGTCGACGATGTCGTGGTCCGCGTCCGACTTCAGTACGTATCCGGAAGCGCCCGCTCGCAGCGACTCGAACAGATATTGCTCGCTGTCGTACATCGAGAGCATCAGCAGTTTGAGCTCGGGCCTGCGCTTGTGGATCTCGGCGGCAGCCTGGATGCCTGTCAGTTTCGGCATCGCGACGTCGAGGATCGCAAGGTGAACATCCACGGCGAGCGCCTGCTTGACGGCATCGGCGCCGTCCTCGGCTTCGGCAACGACCTGGAGGTCCGGTTGTGCGTCGAGGATTGTCTTCAAACCGGAGCGGACGATCGGGTGGTCGTCGGCGACGAGGATGCGGGTGAGGAGCGGGATCGGCATCAGTCGGCCTGGGCCGGAACCTCGAGGCGGATCTCGACGCCATCGTCCGGCCCGGGCTTGACGGCGAGCGCCCCTTCGACGAGCACTGCATGCTCGCGCATTCCCCGGAGCCCGCCGGTTCCGTTCAGCGGCGGCGGCTCGGTCATGCCGCGGCCGTTGTCGGTCACGCGCAGCACGACGCTGCCGGCACCCGGCTCGAGGGTCAGCTCGACGCGGCTCGCCTGCGCGTGACGGGCCACGTTGGTGAGGCTCTCCTGGGCGACGCGGTAGACAGCCAGCTCGGATTCCGGCGAGAGGCGCGGCAGGTCGCCGGCGAATCGGTGCTCGATCACGAGCCCGCTCTGCTCGGCGAACCGTCGCGCGAGCTCGGTCAACGCGGCGACGAGGCCGAGATGTTCGAGCAGCTCCGGCCGCAGCTCATGTGCGATGCGGCGCACCTCCTCCAGCGCGTGACGAATTGCCTCCCTGGCCTCGCCGGTGCGGCGGAGTCTGTTTTCGAGATCGGCGTCCGCGAGTGAGTCGAGCTGGAGCAGGACACCCGTGAGGACCTGACCGACCTCGTCGTGGAGGCCGCGGGAGATCCGTAGGCGCTCCGCCTCCTGGGTGGCGAGCACGCGACGGCTGCTCTCGCGGCGCTCGGTCTCCAGCCGGTCGAGCATCTGGTTGAACGCGCGGACCACTGCGACGACCTCGATGCCGCCGTCTTCGGGAAGCCGCTGCCCCGGCCGCAGGAGGTCGACGGTTCGCATGCGTTCGACGAGCCGGTCGACCGGGGCGAGGGTCCGTCGGAGCAGAAACAGGTTGGCGGCCAGCATCGCAACCAGGCCGATGGCCAGGTCGACTGTCTCGACGACCGCGACCGAGGCGTGAACACGCCCGCGGCTGAACACGAGCACGAGGGTGCCCAGGAGCAGAAGCCCGGCGTTGATCGCGAAGACGCGCCACAGCAAGGGAAGCCGAGAGAAGCTCATCGAAGGTTTCTAGCGGGCGGACGGCGTCTGGGCCAGCGCCAGTCGCCGGTTGTTGCGCTCGCGGCTCGCCGGCGGCGCGATCAGCACGGGCACGCTCTGCGCCGCCTCGAGCTGGCGAGCGAGTGTGCAGCGCAGCTGCCGCCCTCGTGCGCCGCGCGGCCGCGAGCCCAGAACGATCGCGTCAGCTCCCTCGTCGGCGGCCGCCTGGGCGAGACCGTCGACGCGATTCCCGCACACCACGCGGACCTCGACCTCGTCGCACAGCTCTCGCGCGATCGCCTCCAGCGTTTGTTCGAACGCTCCTGGTTGCGCCTCGGTGGAGATGTGCACCAGTACGAGTCGCAGCTCGAGCCGTGCGGCGAGAGCCCCCGCCAGCTGGACCGCTGCACGGCTCTCCGCTCCAGTGGCAACACCGCACACGATGGTCCCGCGCATGCTTCAAGTGTCACTGCTCGCCTGCCGCTCGGCGATGGGCGCTAGACCCCATTTCGTGCCCGGCTCGGAAGATGGGGTGCCGACCCGATGGCCTGCCGGCCGCCTCACCGTCAGCCTGGCAGAACCAGCGACGCACGAGCTTGCTGCGACTCGACACACCGAAGGAGGAGCGATGAAAGAGATGATGATCACGCCGGCCGGACTGATGCGATTCGGCCAGGAGCTCGATCGATTGAAGACCGTCGGCAGACAGGAGATCGCCGACCGGCTCCGTGACGCGCTCGCCACGGACGCGGATGCCAGCGCCAGTGCCGACTACCTCGCCGTCCGCGAGGATCAGGCGCTGCTCGAAGCGAGGATCGTGCGCCTCGAGCGGCGGCTTGACGCAGCGCGCGTCGCCGAGCCGAACGTCCGAAACGGTGTCGTCGACCTCGGGGAACGGGTCCGGCTCCGCAACCTCGACACCGGCGCGAGGCACGAGTACGAACTGGTCGGATCGCTCGAGGCCGAGCCCGCAGCCGGCCGCATCTCGGCGGAATCGCCGGTCGGACGGGCGCTCATCGGCCGCCGGCGAGGCGACGTGGCTCTGGTCGAGGCCCCCAGAGGGCGGCTGCGCTTCCGAATCGTCGCCCTCGACGTGCCTGCAGCGACGGGCTGAGCACGCCCGTTCGGGCGGGCGTTCATCGGTTCCGGTAGCTCGCCGCCTGGCGGGTCACGAGCTTGACGAGATTGCCGAGTGCGATGTTCAGGTCGAGGATGTGGAGGCCGAGGATCGGCTGTTGGAAGCGGGTGAGCAGCGGCCGCTTGTCGGCGCTCCCGGCGGTGTGGGCGATCTGGAGCCAACTGGCGTTTCCGGAGGTCTCGCAGCGGGCGGTATAGCCGCCGGAGAACGAGACCCACGGGGTCGTCGCTCCGAGTGTGCTGCCGGTGAACGCCAGCACGAGGGTCGGGATGTACGGGTCGAGCGGGCCTGCTCCGCCGTTGAAGGTCGTGGGGTTGACGCACATGATCTGCAGGTTCGGAGCAAGGCGGCGAGGGGCGAGGAGGCTGACGCCGGCGTCGGAGCTCGTGCGTCCGAACTGGCTGTTCTGCGGCGGCCTCGAGGTGAAGCTCGAGTAGGCGACGACACAGCCGGTCTGCCGGCCCGACGTACAGGCCGGGATGTGGGCGAAGTCGCCGCCGGTAGTGCGGTTCTTCTTCACCGTGACGTTGCCACCCAGCAGCAGCGCGGAGACGAGACGGTGACGGAGCGACGGTCGCGGATCCACCTCCTGCTTGAGCAGTCGGGTCAGGATCGTTGCGCCCTGTGAGTGCCCGATGAAGACGATGCCGCGGCCGTGGTTGTAGTGGGCGAGGTAGTCGTGGAACGCAGCACGAACGCTGCGGTAGGAGACCAATGCGTGCGCGCGCGTGATTCGTGCCGGGTGCTCCAGTGCTGCGAGCGTGATCTGCCGGTAGACGGGCGCGTAGACCCGGCACGTTTGCGAGAAGCGCGAGGCCTGCGCAGTCGCAACCTCGTCCTCGCGAAGGCCCACCTGCAGGTTGGCGTTGACCGTAGGCTGTCCGCTGATCGTCGGATAGACGTAGAAGCAGTCGACGGGTGGATTCGCCGCCGGCGCCGCGCGCTCGATCCTCGTTCCGCCGCTCGGCGCCACCGCCGTGGTCGTCAAGCTGCCCAGGCATGGATTGGGGCGCTCGCCTGGGCGGCAAAGCCATACGGTTCCCCAGCGATCGCGCGGGCCTGTGCCCGGAGCCGTGCTCGTGGCCGCACTCGTCGAGGTCGCAGCGTGCTTGGCCGAGGAGCCACCGCAGCCGGCCAGCAGCAGGCCGACCGCCAGGGCGGCCAGTGCAACAGCGATCGTCCAGATACGGCTCACGATCCAGGGCTCAGGGTACGCGCGCCGGTGTGGCCGTCATCGCTGAAACGGCAGCCACGGCTCCTGTAGCGTCCTGCCCATGAGCGGTGACGAGCCGAAGGCGTTCTCGCCGGACCACGAGCCGCCGCCCGGCGCCGAATCGGCCGGGAAGTGGAACGACATCGAGTACACGGTCACGGCCAAATGGCTCGTGCTCCGGAAGAACGACAAGCCGTCGGCGGAGATCTTCGCCGTCTCGTACGTTGCCGGCGCCGCCGACCTCGACCGGCCTGTCACCTTCGTGTTCAACGGCGGCCCAGGGGCCTCGTCTGCATACCTGCATGTCGGGGCGGTCGGCCCGAAGCGCGTGGACTTCCCGGCAGACGGATCGCTGCCGACGATGCCACCGCGGCTCGTGCACAACGAGGAGTCGTGGCTCGCGTTCACGGATCTCGTCTTCGTCGATCCGGTCGGCACCGGCTTCAGTCGAATCATCGAGCAGGACGACGCGTCGAAGGACGACGGCAGGCAAAAGGCAGAGGGAAACAAGAACGAGGATGCGGATCCGAAGGAGTACTTCGGCTACAAGCGCGACCTCGAATCACTCTCCGAGTTCATGGGCCGCTGGCTTTCGGGCAACGGCCGCTGGGGCTCGCCCGTCTTCATCGCCGGCGAGAGCTACGGCGGTTATCGCGTGGGGCGGCTCGTGCGCGTCCTCCAGGAGACGGCGGGCATCGGGCTGAACGGCGCGATCCTCATCTCGCCCGCGCTCGAGATCTCGACTCTCATCGGGAGCGACTACGACGTCCTCCCGTGGGTCGACGTCGTGCCGACGATGGCGGGGGTTGCAGCGCATCATGGCCGATCGCGTCTGTTCGATCGACATGTTCCGGTCGAGGACGTGCAGCGCGAAGCGGAGCAGTTCGCGACCGGCGAGTACGCGGCGTTTCTGACGCAAGGAGCCGCAATGGAGCCCGAGGAGCGCGAACGGGTGCTCGCACAGCTTGCGGATCTGATCGGCCTCCCGGTCGAGCTGGTCGCCCGGGCCGAAGGCCGAATACCGATCAGCGTGTTCGCCCGTGAGCTCCTGCGCGACGAGCGAAAGTTGCTCGGACGCTACGACGCGACGGTCACGGCGACCGACCCGTTCCCGGATCGCGAGTCTTTCGCCGGTCCCGACCCGACGCTCTCCGGCATCGCGCCGGCATTCACGATGGCGGTCAACCGCCAGCTGCGCTCCGAGATCGGCGTCGAGACCGATCGTGAGTACGCGCTGCTCAGCGAGGAGGTCAACGAGGGGTGGAAGGACGACGACAAGCGTCATTTCTTCGTACCGCCGCTGGGGGCGACCGACGACTTCCGCTACGGGATGTCGCTGAACCCGCACCTGAAGGCGTTCATCACGCACGGTCGGTTCGACCTCGTCACCCCGTACTACGCGAGTGACCGGCTGAGGAACCTGATGCGGCTGGACCCGGCGACTGCCGGCCGTGTCACCGTGCGCCACTTCGGCGGCGGGCACATGTTCTATGCCTGGGCAGAGAGCCGCCGCGCATTCACGGCTGCGATCCGCGAGTTCGTCGCCGACGCGACACCGAGTTAGCGCCCTCCGTCGGCGAGGTTAGGTTTCTCGCGCGGGTCTTGAAGTCGGGCGCCGCAGTCGTGACCATGAGCTGTGCTCGCGGAAGCAGCGTCCTGGCGGCCCAGGATGAAGCTTCCGCGAGGCTATCCATTGGTCCAGTTCCACGCGAGAAACGCCCGCTGCTTGCACGAATCGGATTGGCGGCGCGGTAGACGCAGTGGTTGGTGCTTCGTAGGATCGCCTCGCAGTCGTCGCCGAGGTTGATCACCAATTCGAGGGACTCTGCGCAATACCGTCCTGTCGATAAGCAGGACGTGTCGAGCGGTAGGAACCGGACGACTCAGAAGGGTTCGCGAGGATGCCGCATAGCGTCCCAGCCGGCCCCCCTTTGCGGCCGGGGGAACGCCGCTCGACATCTTGGGCCGGCTTCTCGGGTGGCCGCACTCGAGGGCCGGCCCGCCCTTTGCTCGGTCAGGAGTCAGCGGGAGCGCGTCCCGCGGTCAGCGGATGGTCACGGAGGCGTCGACGATCGCACTGCCGACCCGCGCACCTGACTTGTCGAGGGCCCAGACGCGCCAGCGATAGCTCCCCGGTGGGAGGTTCGTGGCTGTCACGTGGAGCCGCGGAACGCTCGTTTTCGCCGTGTGAACGACGTGGCTGCCGAGCGTGAACTCGATCCGATAGCGATCGGCGTCTTTCGCTGCCGGCCAGACGAAGTCCGGGATCGAGTGCGTCGCCGGCGCCGGCACAATCGCCGAGCCGATGCTCGCCGGCGTGTCCGGCGCCCTCGATGTTTGGTCGTCGCCGCCGGTGAACGCGACGCGGAGCGCTACCGCCGCGCACAGGACGACGACGGCGGCGGCAAGAAGCACGAATGCGCGCCGGCGAAAACGCCGGCGTCGCCGAGCGATGCCGCGCGCGTTGGCCGCTTCCGCGAGCCGGACGATCTCCTGGACGCCCGGATCGTCGAACTGGTCCGCGCTCTGCGTGTTCTCTCCCCTCTGCGCCTGCATGGCGTACCCCATCCGCACGATACCGGGAGTGCGTGGAGGACTGTTCTCCCGCGGTCGAGCGGTTAGCATGATCAGCGATGCAGGTTGGGGTTGTCGGCGGAGGCATCATCGGCCTCGCCGTCGCGCGGAGGATTGCGGAGACCCGCCCGGACGCGACAGTCACGGTGCTCGAGAAGGAGCCGGACGTCGGGCTCCACCAGACGGGTCACAACAGCGGCGTGGTCCACGCGGGGATCTACTACGCGCCGGGATCGCTCAAGGCGCGTCTCTGCCGCCGCGGCGTCGAGCTCCTGCGCACCTACTGCGCCGAACGTGGGCTGCCGTTGCGCGAATGCGGGAAGCTCGTCGTGGCGCTCGACGGGTCGGAGCTCGACCGTCTGCGCGAGCTCGAGCGGCGGGCGAAGGCGAACGGCGTGCCAGGGGTTCGTTGGGTGGAACGCGACGAGCTGCGCGAGATCGAGCCGCACGCCGCCGGCATCGCCGGTGTCCATTCGCCGACCACCGCGATCACCGACTACGTCGCGATCGCGCACGCGCTCGCCGATGACGTGCGGGCCGCGAACGGGGAGATTCACCTTTCGGCCGAGGTGACCGCGATCCGGCGGACGGGAGCGCGCGCCCGTGTCGAGACGGGCGATGCAGACCTTCGAGTTCGACCGTCTCGTGATCTGCGCAGGGCTGCAATCCGACCGGATCTCACGGCTTGCGGGCGACGAGCGAGAGCCGAGGATCGTCCCGTTTCGCGGGGAGTACCACCGGCTGAAGCCCGAGCGCTCGGGCCTCGTGCGCGGCTTGCTGTATCCCGTCCCCGACCCGGGCTACCCGTTCCTCGGCGTGCACTTCACGAACCGAGTCGGCGGTGGTGTCGACGTTGGTCCCAACGCGGTCCTCGCTTTCGCCCGTGAGGGCTACCGCCGGCGCGACGTGTCGTTCTCCGACCTCGCCGAGGCAATCGGATCGCGTGGGTTTCGCGCGCTGGCGCGCGCGAACTGGCGTATGGGAGCGCGTGAGCTTCGGGGGTCGCTGTTCAAGAGCGCTTTCGCCGCCGAGGCGCGGCGCTACGTTCCGGAGGTGACGGCGGCGGACCTCGTGCCGGCGGCAGCAGGCGTGCGCGCCCAGGCGCTCGGTCCGGACGGCTCGCTCCTCGACGACTTCCGCATCAACGAGCTCGGCCCGGTCACCGCCGTGCGCAACGCGCCCTCCCCGGGGGCGACGTCGTCTCTTGCGATCGCCGAGCATGTCGTGGACGCCATCCGCCTCTGAGGTGTGACCTGGTCGATCGACCAGGAGAAAGTCTGGCGTTGACGCGTTGAGGAACCGCTGTCAGCGTTTGGAGCCTCAGGGGATGGGGGTGATTGTCCGTAGTGGTTCGCCTGATCGGCAAGTCGGCACGCACGGGCAGATGGTCTCTGCCTGCCCTCGCGCTCGCTGCAGCGCTGCTGACGCTGCCAGTGTTCTCCGTCGGCTCGACCCGCGCGGCGACGACCGGCCTCGTCGCCGCGTACTCGTTCAACGAGGGCAGCGGCACAACGGTGGGCGACGCGTCAGGCACCGGCAACAACGGCACTACGGCCAACACGACGTGGTCGGCGTCCGGCAAGTACGGCGGCGCGCTCTCGTTCAACGGCACGAGCGCGCGCGTCAACGTTGCGAATTCGTCGTCGTTGCAGCTCACTGCGGGGATGACGCTCGAGGCGTGGGTCAATCCTTCGACCGTGTCGAGTGCTTGGCGCGATGTCGTCTACAAGGGCAATGACAACTACTACCTCGAAGCGACTTCGACGAATGGTTCCAAGCCCGACGCCGGTGTGATCGCGGGCGGTAGCTACGGCGATGCCTTTGGCACTGCGACTCTTCCTGCCAATAGCTGGAGCTTCCTGACTGAGACCTACGACGGCGCGACTCTGCGCCTCTACGTGAACGGCACCCAGGTGGCTGCGACCGCCCACACCGGCGCGATCAGCACGTCCTCGAATGCGCTCCAGATCGGCGGCGACAGCATCTACGGCCAGTACTTCAAAGGTCTCATCGACGAGGTTCGCGTTTACAACATCGCGCTCAGCGCGGCGGCCGTCCAGACCGACATGAACACGCCGATTGCTGCAAGTGGCGACACCACGGCCCCGTCGGCCCCAGGAACGCTCAGTGCCTCTGCCGTCAACGCAGGCGAGATCGACCTCGCGTGGGGAGCGGCAACCGACAACGTCGGGGTCACGGGCTATCAGGTCTACCGGTGCCTAGGCGCAGGTTGCACCACCTATGCGCTCCTCGCGTCTCCTGCAGGGACGGGAACGACCTACAAGGACACCTCCGTCTCCGCGAGCACGACGTACGGCTACGAGGTGCGCGCGGTGGATGCGGCGGGGAACCTCGGCCCGTTCTCGAACGCAGTCTCGGCAGCGACTCCAGGGTCGCAAGACACCACCCCGCCGTCGATGCCCGGGACACTTACCTCCAACGCGGTCAGCGCAGGAGAGATCGACCTCCAGTGGGGTGCTGCGACCGACAACGTCGGCGTCACGGGCTACGAGATCTTCCGCTGCACGGGAGCTGCGTGCGGCACGTTCGCGAAAGTCGGGCAGACGGGTGGTGGAACGACGAGCTTCAACGACTCAGGCCTTACGGCGGCGACGAGCTACAGCTACGAGGTTCGTGCAGTCGACGCCGCGGGCAACCTCGGCCCCTTCTCAAACACCGCGTCCGCAGTGACCGCTCAGACGAACGCGAGCGGGCTCGTAGCTGCGTACGGCTTCAATGAAGGAACCGGCACGACGGTGACGGATGCCTCCGGCAACGGAAACGGTGGCTCGATCCTGAACGCAGCCTGGACTGTGTCCGGGAAGTACGGTGGAGCGCTCTCGTTCAACGGAACGAATGCGCGCGTCGACATCCCGAATTCGCCCGCACTGCAGCTGAGCACTGGCATGACGCTGGAGGCGTGGGTCAATCCGTCGGCGACGAACAGCAACTGGCGTGACGTCATCTACAAGGGCAACGACAACTACTACCTCGAGAGTGCTACCACCGTCGGAGGCGAGCCCGCTGGTGGCGGCACCTTCTCGGGCACGAATGCGAACGCATTCGGGGCGAGCTCTCTCACGACGAACGCCTGGAGCTACCTCGCAACCACGTACGACGGGGCGACACTCCGTTTCTACTTGAACGGCGCGCTTGTGGGAACGCAGGCGAAGACGGGCGCGATCGCAACGTCGACCAACCCGCTCCAGATCGGTGGCGACAGTATCTTCGGGCAGTACTTCTCAGGCCTCATCGACGAGGTCCGCATCTACAACTTGCCACTGTCGCAGACGGCAATCCAGGGCGACATGGCGAGTGCAGTCACGTCGGGCGGGGCCGACACACAGTCGCCGTCTGCGCCCGGCACCTTGTCGGCGTCCGTCGTGAACGCGGGCGAGATCGATCTCTCGTGGGGCGCCGCAACGGACAACGTCGGTGTCACCGGATACCAGATCGAACGGTGCGCTGGAACCGGCTGCAGCAACTTCGCCCAGATCACCACGGTGACCGGAACCACATTCAACGACACCGGTGTTACCGCGGCGACCACCTACACCTACCGCGTCCGGGCGAAAGACGCAGCCGGCAACCTCGGCCCGTACACCAACGTTGCGGGCGGGACTACCCCGGCGGTCGACGGCCAGGCCCCGACCCAGCCCGGAACGCCGTCGGTCAACGCTGTGAGCGCAAGCGAAATCGATCTGACTTGGAGCGCTGCGACCGACAATGTCGGCGTCGCCGGCTATCGGATCGAGCGTTGCAACGGCGCTGGCTGTAACAGCTTCGCGCAGGTCGGTACAGCCACCGGGACCACCTACAAGGACTCGAGCGTCGTCGCATCTACCAGCTACACCTATCGCGTCCGGGCCACCGATGCGGCCGGCAACCTTGGGCCTTACTCGAACACCGTGACGGTGTCGACACCGGCGGCACCGTCGGGCCTCGTGGCCGCGTACGGGTTCGACGAGGGCTCCGGAACGACGGTCACGGACGCCTCGGGCAACGGCAACAACGGCACGATTGTGAATGGCACGTGGGTGACGACGGGCGAATTTGGCCGCGCGATCCAGTTCAACGGCAGCAGCACCCTCGTCACTATCCCGAATTCGTCGTCGTTGCAGCTCACTGCGGGGATGACGCTCGAGGCGTGGGTCAATCCTTCGACCGTGTCGAGTGCTTGGCGCGATGTCGTCTACAAGGGCAATGACAACTACTACCTCGAAGCGACTTCGACGAATGGTTCCAAGCCCGACGCCGGTGTGATCGCGGGCGGTAGCTACGGCGATGCCTTTGGCACTGCGACTCTTCCTGCCAATAGCTGGAGCTTCCTGACTGAGACCTACGACGGCGCGACTCTGCGCCTCTACGTGAACGGCACCCAGGTGGCTGCGACCGCCCACACCGGCGCGATCAGCACGTCCTCGAATGCGCTCCAGATCGGCGGCGACAGCATCTACGGCCAGTACTTCAACGGCTTGATCGACAATGTCCGCGTCTACAACACTGCCCTCACCGCCACGCAGATCCAGACCGATCAGGGAACGTCCGTGAACGCCGTCCTGTCGGCTCCCGGGGCCTTGAGCGCGAACGCGGTGAGCCCGACCGAGGTCGACCTCTCGTGGGGGGCCGCAACCGGAGGCGCAACCTCGTACCTGGTCGAACGGTGCACCGGCGCGAACTGCAGCAACTTCGCGCAGATCGGGACCAGCGCCACGACCAGCTTCAAGGACACGACGGTAGTCGCGAACAACCCGTACAGCTATCGGGTTCGTGCCACGGACACTGCAGGTGACCTCGGCGCCTACTCGAACGTCGCGTCGGCGACGACGGCGTTCACCGTCTCGCCGAACAATGCCGTCCTCACGTTCGCGCGAACACAGCAGTACACGGCCCAGGGGCCTGGAAGCGGGAACGTCACCTGGCGCGTCGACGGCGTCGCAGGCGGAGGTGCGGGCACGGGGACGATCACCTCGAGTGGCGTCTATACGCCGCCCAGCACTGTCGGGACGCACACGATCTCCGCCGTCGCCGGGGCCGCGACGACGAGTGTCACCGTCTACGTGTCGAACTACGCGGGCACGTTCACGTTCCACAACGACAACCTGCGTGACGGCGCCAACCTGAACGAAACGGTGCTCACGCCGGCGAACGTCAACTCGACGAGCTTCGGGAAGCTCTTCAGCTACACCCTCGACGGCCTCACGTTCGCCTCGCCTCTGTACGTCCAGAACGTGAACATTCCCGGCCAGGGCTCGCACAACATCGTGCTCGTCGCGACCGAGCACGACAGCGTCTACGCATTCGACGCCGACGGGAGAAGCAGCACGCCGATCTGGAAGGACTCCTTCATCAACCCGGCCGCGGGCGTGACGCCGATCCCGCCGGCCGTGACCGGCGAGACCGGCGACATTCCGAACGAGATCGGGATCACCGGAACGCCGGTCATCGATCCGTCGACCAACACGGTCTACGTCGTCGCGGCGACACAGGAAGTCAACGGCGGCACCACGTCCTACGTCAACCGGCTGCACGCACTTGACCTCACCACGGGCGCGGAGAAGCTCGGCGGGCCGATCGTGATCCAGGCAACCGTGCCCGGGAACGGTGTCGACAGCGTCAACGGAACGATCTCGTTCAACAACATCACAGAGAACCAGCGGCCTGCCCTGACCTTGCAGAACGGTGAGGTGTATGTGGGTTTCTCGAACCACGGCAACAATCCGCCCTACCACGGGTGGGTGATGGCGTACAACGCATCGACGCTTCATCAGGACTGGGTCTTCTGCACGACCCCGAACGCAGGGAAGGGCGGCGTCTGGATGGGCGGCGGCGGAATCGGCGTCGACGCCTCCGGGAACCTCTACTTCTCGACCGGCAACGGGACGTTCGACGGACCGAGTTCGAGCGGTGGCAGCAACGACTTCGGTGACAGTCTGCTCAAGCTGAACCCGAGCGGGACGCGTACGGACTTCTTCACGCCATACAACTACGCGGCGCTCGACAGCGGTGACATCGATCTCGCCTCGGGCGGGGTCATCCTGCTCCCCGACCAGCCAGGCGCGCATCCCCACGAGGTGATCGCGGACGGCAAGGGCGGCACGGTGTACCTCGTCGACCGGGACAACATGGGCGGGGTCGGCTCGACGAGCGACAACCAGATTGTGCAGTCGGATATCAACGTCTTCCCGACTGGCGGCAGCTACAACACCGGCAACTACAGCGCACCCGTCTACTTCAACGGGTCCGTGTACTTCGCACCGGTGAACAGCCAGTTGATGCAGTTCGCCATGACGAACGGCCTGCTGTCCACATCACCAACCTCGAAGTCCCCCGAGACCTACAACGGGAAGACATCGACATTCTCTGCGCGCGGAGGGGAGATCGCGGCCTCCGCCAACGGCAATACGAACGGGATCCTCTGGGGCCTGCAGAGCAACGGCGACAGTTCTCCCGGAACGTTGCACGCGTACGACCCGAGCAACCTCGCGCACGAGTACTACACGAGCGATCAAGCCGGCACGCGCGACCAGCTCGACCCCTGGCTGAAGTTCACGATCCCCCTGGTTGCCAACGGCCGCGTCTACGTCGTCTCGACCGGGCAGCTGACAGCCTTCGGTCTGCTTCCCTGACCGCGCGCCGTGTCCGGCGAACCGGAGCTCGCCGCAGCGGGTTTCGCCCTGACGGTCCATGTCTTCTGACGAAACCCCCCGAACGGCCAGGCGTGAGCACGCCCCTTCCTGTCGAAAAGGAATTCATGCGCAACGACCCCACGACGACACTGATCCAACCGCTTGCCTGCCAGGAGTGCCGCCAGGAGTGGAACGACCGGCACGAACGTTGGCGTCTCTATGTCGTTCCCGACGAGCCGGCCGACACGCTCATCTACTGCCCGGCCTGCGCGATCAGGGAATTCGGCGACTGACGCCTACTCGACCGTTCGCCCGTCCAGTTGCGGACAGCTCGCGCGTGCGCGACAAGTAGCGGACCGCGCAATCGCATGCGGCACACGAGGGGGGGAGGCCGTGGTGGAAAGAGCATGGACGAGGTGGGCGCCGCCGATCGGCAGGACGCGGAGATCCGCGTGGTAGTGCGTTTCCACCCGGCGGTGCGGGTCGTGGCACGGCGAGTGCTGCCCTTCATCTGCGTCTGTATCTGCGCAGTCGCGATCATCGCTGTGATCGACCATGAGGAGAAACAGCGGCGGATCGATCGCGCTGAGGTTGCGGAGTGGTACTGCTTGCACGGCGGCACACGATGCGGCGGTGTCCGGTCGGCGAACATCGAGCGCCGCTGGAACGAGCGGGAGGCCGTTTACGCGGGAGCGATCTGCGCCCTCACCGTGGCCGGCGCCGCATCGGCGCTCGGCTTCGGGCCTCGCCGAGCCTGACATCCGACGGGGTGCGCCGGCACGAGCCGGTCGCACCCTCGCGGGACGTCGTTCGGTCAGGCAGCAGAGGCGGTTTCGAGGTTCTGCTGGCTCGGCAGCAGACCGTGGAGCTGGGCCCACCGGCTTGCCTCGGTGCGGTTGGCGACATCGAGCTTGCGATAGATGTTCGACAGATGGAACTTCACCGTCTGCTCGGTCACCCAGAGCATCGCCGCGAGTTGCGAGTTGGAGTGCCCCTCTGCGACGAGGCAGAGGATCTCGAGCTCACGGCGGGTCAGGTCGTGCGCGTCGGCCGAGGGCTCGATGCTCCTCGGTCGCGGCACGAACGCCGTCGAAATGCTCGTCGCGAGGTAGATGGATTGTTCCAAAGCCTGGCGGATCGCAGATGCGACGTCGTCCTGCTGAGCCGTCTTCACGCAATACACGCACGCACCGGCTGCGAAGGCCGCATCGACGGCCTCGAGATCGGTGTTGTCGGCGAACACGACGGACCGTAGTCCGGGGTGCTTTTCGCTCGCTCGTCTGACGAACTCGAGCACGCCGTCCATCGACGGGTCGATACCCGCGATGAACAGGTCGGGGCGATGCTCGTCGATCATCGAGACCGCATCCTCGCCGTCCGTCGCGCGTCCGACGACGGCGACGCCGACCCCTTCAACCAGTTTGTCCATTGCATCCAGCCACAGCGGATGCCTGTCCAGAATGACAGCGGACCTGTCCCTTGTTTCCCTCATCGAAAGGGCCGCCTTTCGATCGTTGACTGATTACGCAGCTACCTGAACCGGGAGCTTGCGGCTCGTTGTACATGTCCATTTGGGCGGTGTAAATGAGGTCGCTGCCAAACCTAGACCTTCCTACAGCAAGGCTCCATACGTTCAGCGAACCTCACCTCTTCGTCCACTTCGCACATCGATTTTGCGGCGAACTAGCCTCCCGGCTAGGTACCGGGCGGCCGGCGGGAGCATGGGCCGTGTCGAGCCGCGGTGAGCTCGAGCTGCAGGCGCAAAACCCCGACCGATCGGCGGTTGACGTTCCAACGGGCGACAGCCTTAATCGGGGAAGAACTCTGTAGCGGAGGTGCCGAACGTGCGTCTAGAGGACAACTCGTGAAAGTCGTGATCTTCTGCGGCGGCTATGGCGTGCGGATGGGCGAGGAAACGCGCCGCATCCCGAAGCCGATGATCGAGATCGGCGGACGGCCGATTCTCTGGCACATCATGCGGTACTACTCGATGTGGGGCCACGACGAGTTCATTCTCTGCCTCGGCTACAAGGGCGAGGCGATCAAGCAGTTTTTCCTCTCCTACAACGGGGCGCTGCTCAATGACTTCGTTCTCGATCGCGGTGCGACCGGGACCAAGCTCGAGCTTCTCTCGCAAGACCTCGACAAGTGGCGCATCACGTTCGTCGACACGGGCCTGAGCTCGACGATTGCAGAGCGTCTGAAGGCGGTCGAGCCTTACCTCGGCGACGACCGGGAGTTCCTCGCAACCTACGGCGACGGGCTGACGGACGCTCCACTGCCACATGTGATCGAGGCGTTCCGCCAGAGCGGCAAGACCGCGACGTTCCTGTCGGTAAGGCCGCAGTTCAACGCGCACATGGTCTCGACCGACTCCGACGGCAACGTCGTATCCGTCGAGGACATGAGCACGTCCGATGTGCGCATCAACGGGGGTTTCTTCGTCCTGAAGCGCGAGATCCTCGACATGATCGAGCCAGGGCACGAGCTCGTCGAGGAGACGTTCGAGCGGCTCATTGCCAATCGCGAGCTCGTCGCGTACCTCCACGATGGGTTCTTTGGCCCGATGGACACGATCAAGGACCGTCAGCGCCTCGAAACCCTGCACGAATCAGGGCAGGCGCCGTGGCGTCAGCTGACGCCGGCGCCGGTCACCGCGTAAGGCAGTTTTTGTGCTGAGCCTGAAGGCAGGCGAGCCTGTGCGCCGCGCGCTTGCGATCGGCTGCCACTCGGATGACATCGAGATCGGGTGTGGAGGCACGATCCTTCGTCTTGTCGCCGCAAATCCGGAGATCGAGGTCGACTGGCTCGTCCTCGCGGCGCAGGGCGAGCGCGCGGATGAAGCGCGGGCGAGCGCCGGCGACTTTCTCGAGGGTGCGGGGGCTGCCCGAGTCGAGGTGCACGGCTTCCGCGACGGGTTTCTGCCATACGCCGGCAGTGAGGTCAAAGAGGTGTTCGAGGACCTGAAGCGGCGCGTTGACCCGCAGGTCGTCTTCACGCACGCCGGCTACGACTTCCACCAGGACCACCGCCTGGCGTGCGAGCTCACCTGGAACACGTTCCGGAACCACCTGATCCTCGAGTACGAGATTCCGAAGGTTGACGGAGACCTTGGTCGGCCGAACCTGTTCGTAGCGCTGTCAGCCGCCGATGTCGAGCGGAAGCTCGAGCTCCTGGAGCGCCACTTCGCAACGCAGTCGACCAAGCACTGGTTCGACGGCGAGACGTTTCGCGCGCTCATGCGGCTTCGGGGGATGGAAGCCGTGGCTCCGGAGCGGTACGCAGAGGGTTTCACGTGCCGAAAGACAGTGGTCGGGGTCTGAACCAGCCTCGACCGGCAACATCACCTTGCAACCTGTTGGAGCAGGGCAGCGACGCGTTCGCACAAGTTCTCGTACGCGAATTCGGCCACCACGTCGGGATCGCGCCGCGAGCTCTGAATCTCTCCTTTTACCAGGCCGCCGACGATCTCGTACATCGCGGCGCTGTCGTCCGGCCTACAGATGAAGGTCGCCCCTGCGCGTCGCAGGATGTCCTGTGCATCGCCGTCGGGCAGGGCCCCGAGGATCGGGCGGTTCGACGCGAGATATTCGTAGGTCTTCCCTGGAACGATTCCGGCGCGCATCCCGCTGGGCAGGTTCTGCATCGGGAGAAAGAGCAGGTCCGCGCTACGGATGAGCGCGAGTGACTCGGCGTGCGTCACGTAGCCGTGGCGTCGCGATGCAGGACATGCGTCGGCGATCTCCGCGTCCGTGTCGGACATCACGCCCGCGAAGTGCACCTCCAGTCGTGAGCGGATCGCAGGATCGTCGGCGAGAAGACGGTTGACTGCATCCAGGAGGTAGACGTGCGAGCGGGTGATGATCTCGACGCCGGGCATCCCTCCGCCGATGAGTGAGCGGAGCGTCGAGACACGCTGCTGCTGTCGTCCGAGCTCGGTGTGGAGATAGCCGGTGTGCACGATCCGGAACGACGCGTCCGTCCGGTCCGGAACCGCATCCTCGAAGTCCGCTGTATCGAAGCCATTTGGGATCACGACGACCGGTTTCCTCGCGAGCTCCGGAAACGCGTGCTTCACGCGCTCCGCCGCCTCGGGGGTGCTCATGACGATGGCGGCAGCGGTGCCCAGGGAACGACGCATGCGCGCGAGCTCGAGCCGTCGATGAAGAGCCGATGGATAGATCATCATCTCGTCGAGTGCCCACGGGTCGCCCAGGTCGGCGATCCAGGGGCGACCGAGCGCTTTCGCGATCGCGAGCGAAGAAGCAGCCGACTCGTACGGGGACATGATCGTCCAGATTGCACCGACATCGGCGATGCGGCGAGCTTCCTCCTCACTGCCGTTCACCCACCAGCGTTCCCAGGGGGATTGCGCCCGGAGCCAACGCTCGGCGCGCGCGTTCCAGCCGCTGCTGCGCGCGGGCTCTGGCCCCGGGACGCGTTCGATCTCGATGTCGAGGGGAAGGTCTGCCGAGAGGCTGCGATCCTCAGGCGTCCAGCGTCCGTGAGCGGCCCCGGGTCCGGTGAGCACGGCTGCGTCCCAACCCAGGTCGTGGAGATACCTGGCGAACTTGACCGGCCTCTGCGCGCCTGCCCCGCCGATCGGCGGGAAGTTGTAGGAGTAGAGGATGAACCGCTTCATCGTCGTCGCCGTCGGTGCACGGGATCAGGCCGCGGGTGCATTCCTACTCTTCGGGCGCTACGGCTACGCGCATGTTGGATCCTAGACGGCGATGTTCCTTCTCAGTCGAATGTCTCGACCGACTTCCGGAGCACGCCAGAGGCAGATCGGAATGTAGACGGCCGCTGCGGTGAGGATCAGGATTACCAGCGTCAAGGCCGGGCTTTCGATCGAGCTCGTGCACAGCGCTTTCATCCCGAGCACTGCGGCGCTCATAGCGACGACTGCTTCGAATACGCCACGCGCCCGCGCGAACATCGTGAGGAGCGTGGTACCCAGCGAGCGGGCGACCCGCCTGAGAAGCACGAGTTGCGTCGGCACCGTGACTATCGTCGCCGCCGCAGCCACTCCGGCCACGCCCCAGCGGGCGCCGATCAGGAAAGCCGCGATATTGCTGAACGTGATGAACACGGAGAATCGGAAGACGGTGCGCGCGTGCCCGAGAGCGAAGAGGACGGTTTGGCCGAGCGTTCCGAGGCAGGCGAAGAACGCAAATGCGCAGAGAATCTGGAGGATGACCGCCACGCCGTGCCAGCGACTGCCGAGAACGACGTCGACAAGGTCGTCTGCGGTGAGTGCGACGCCCAGGATTGCCGGAGCGATGATCGCAGTGATCAACGTGTTCGCTCGCAGCCAAAGTCCTGCGAGGCGTTTCCGGTCGTCCTGGAGCCGGGAGAACACGGGGAACAGGGTGTCCTGGACAGGCACTACGAGGCGCACGATGGGCAGCGTGATCAGGTTGAACCCCACGGAGTAGAGGCCGAGGGCGCCGGCGCCGAGCATCCGGCCGACGATGATGTTGTCCGCGTTGCCCCCGGCGAACCCGATGAGCCTGGAGCCCCACACATGGGCGCCGTAGCCGCCGAGCGAGCGAAGGCTCCGTCTCGAGAACAGCAGCTTGGGCCGCCAGGAAGCCGACCGCCAGAGCAAGAGGGTGGAGACAAGGCTCATCGCCAGTTGCTGGATCACCAATGCCCATGCTCCGGCACCGAGGGCGGCGGCGACCAGGCCGGCGGCACCGCCGAACACGGTGGCACCGATCAGACGCATCTCGAGCGCCTTGAAGTTCATTTCGCGCTGAAGGAGGGACGCCTGCGTGGATTGCAACGCGATCAGGATGAAGCTCACGGAAACAGCGGCAAAGAGAGGCGCTACGCGCGGATCTCCGTAGAAGCGCGCGAGGAGAGGTGCGCAGAGGATGCCGAGGGTCGTGAGCAAGAGCCCCGCACCCACTGACATCCAGAACGCGGTACAGCGATCCTCTTCGCTGATCTCATCCCGCTGCACGAGTGCCACCCCCAGACCCACGTCGGTGAATGGCACCGCAAGGCCGGTGAAGGCGAGTGCCATGCCCGCAAGCCCGTATTCGGCTGGCGTCAACAACCGGGCAACCGCGATCGCGACGACGGTTCGCGAGGCTTGTCGCGCGACCTGCGCCAGGGCATTCCATTTGAAGCCCGTGAGGAGACGCGACCGGACCGGCTGGGTTGTTGCGAGATCGATTGACACGAGGTGTGCTTTGACGGTAATCGCTCGCCTGTTCCCGGCCCATGGCCCAAGAGTCAGGATCGAAGCGCGGGCGGCTAGCCAAATGACTAGGCGCGAGGTCGGCTGGGGGAGCGACTACGGCAGGCTGATGCTGTCTGCCTGCAAAGCGGCCAGCGCGATCTGAACCCAGCCGCTGTCCCACCGGTGTTGCATGTGTTGCGGCGTTTCGGCGCTGTGGACGACCGCTTCCGAGCTCAAGAGCGCGTCGAAATCGGTCATATCGGTCTGGAAGACGTCGTATCCGCCGATCCAGATCCGATTCTTGCTGAGGAACGGCGCTTTATGCGCTTCGATGAACGATGGGGTGAGTCGATAGCCCGTGAGGAAGTTGTCGTTCGTTCCGTATGACGAGGCGGAACTGGAGCCGAACTGATCGTAGGCCGACATGTCCGCCGGAAAGTCCCAGGCGGCTGCCAGCGTGAACACGTCCGGGTGCTTCAGGATCAGATCGGTTGCGCCAATGCCCGACTTCGAGAAACCGATCAGCCACTTCTGCTCGGCGCCGGTTGTGGCCAGGTGTTGCGTTACCCACGGGACGAGATCGTTCGTCAAGAATGTCTCGTACCTGACCGACGGATCGTTTGGGTTGTCCGCGTACCAGGGCTCGATGCCGAATGACGGCTCGATGATCGTGAGGTTGTACCGATCCTGGGCGTCGAGCGCTCGCAGAGTCTCCAATCCGTCGCCGTAGACTGTCGACAGCCCTGCTTCGACCGGGAGGACGAAAAGGAAGTTGTGAGCTACACCCGGTGTGGGGTTCGTCGGAGCCAGCACACGCATCACCTGTGTGCCGCCGTCGTCGGGCGAAGTCGTGTTGTACTGGGCGACGCCGTTGGCGTCCGTGCCGGTGTAGTCGACCTGAAGCGTGTTGTTCGAAACGCTCGCTGGTCCGGCGGACCAGTTGTCGCCGCCCGCGGCTCCGAATGTCATGATCCCGGGCTGACCGGCGCTGAGCGTGCCGTCGGAGGCAACGATGCGTTCGACTCCGCCTTCCGAGAGCGCAATTCGTGAGCCGACACTCGACAGCTTGAGCACGGTGCCGGCCGCCAAGGGGCCGGAATTGTAGGAGCCGCCGAGCTGGATCCAGTTGCCGGCGGTCCGCTCGTAGAGCCGGAGCTGGGGAGTGCCATTGTTCCAGAAGTAGATCCCGAGATACATGTCCATGCCGTTGTTCTGCATTCGCACGGCCGGCCCGACCCACTGTCCGCCTGTCAACTGCGTCGACGTCAGCTGAATCGCCGAGAATTGGTCGGCGCCGTACGTTTCCGCTGTTCGCACGTCTCCGGCGGTTGCCGAAGAGCCGACCACCGCGTTCGACGAGATCGTGAGAGCCCCATCGCTGGTCGCGGCCCAGGCGCCGCCCAGACCTCCGTCGGCTCGGTTGAAATCGTCGGAGCCGCTCGTTGGCCCGGCCGCAGTGCAGGCGACTCCGACACTTGAGACGTTTGTCGTGGTCACGGTGCCGGACGCCCCCGACACCGTGCAACTCTGGCCCGACGAGGCGGTCTTCACCGTGACTGCGTATGTCGCGCCGCCCGGAAGCTTCGTCGCGAATTGAAAAGCGCCGTTCCCGTTGACGGTGAGGTCGTCGCCGCCGTTGTCTTGCAACACGATCGGTCCCGAGAGGCCGGACGCGGTTCCGCCGACCGAGTACATCGCCGGCGGCGCTGAGGGGGTGGTTGCCGATGCTGTGTTGGTGTAGGGGCCGAGGTTGGTGGCGGCGTCGGTGGCGCGGACCCGGTAGCTGTAGCCGGTGGTTGCGGTCAGCCCGGTGTCCTGGTAGCTGGTGCCGGTTGCTGTGCCGATCTGGACGAAACCGGTGCAGCCGGCTCCCTGGCAGCGCTCGATCTTGTAGCCGGTGACGCCGATGTTGTCGGTGGCGGATCCCCAGGAGAGGTCGATCTCGGTGCTCGTGGCGCCGCTGGCGGTCAGGGTGCCGGGAGCTGAGGGTGGGGTGGAGTCGGAGCAGGCCGCAGTCGAGACCGAAACCGACGCTGTTCCTGAAACGTTTCCGGCACCGTCCACAGCGGCGACGCCCAACAAGTAGGCCGTGCCGCACGACAATCCCCCGAAGATGTAGCCCGGCGACAGTGATGTCGCGACCTGGGTGCCGTTCTGGAACAACCGGTAGCCGGTCACGCCGACGTTGTCGGTGGACGCATTCCAGGAGAGCGAGATCGAGCTCTGGCCGGCGACACCCGGCGCCAGCCCGGCCGGAGTCGTCGGTGGAGTGGTGTCAGCTGAGCCTCCGGCGACGGGTGTGGTCATGTCGGTTTGGATGGCTGTGGCTGTGAGGGCGGTGTTGTAGACGCGCACCTCGTCGATGAGGCCGTTGAAGTACTGGCCGTAGATCGGATCGCTGCCGATCGTGAGTGGGTTGGTCGAGCTGGTGATCGTGCCGGTCTTGGCCTTGCTGGCGACGAGGGCTCCGTTGAGGTAGAGCCGTTCGGTGGTGCCGTCGTAGGTCAGGGCGAGGTAGCTCCAGGTGTTGGTCGGCAGCGGGCTCGTGTTGAAGACCTCGCTGTAGCTGCCGCCGATGAGGGCCGCCGCCGCCGGCCGCGCCGGCATGGTCGGTGGTGCCCATCAGGTAGTAGTTGTCGTTGCCCTTGTAGATCACGTCGCGCCAGGCGCTGGACACCGTGGTCGGGTTGACCCAGGCTTCCAGGGTCAGAGCGCCGGCCAGCTGCAGCGAGCTCGCGTTGGCGATCGTGACCCGCGCGTTGCTGCCGTTGAACGAGAGCGCCGGTCCGTACTTGCCGGCGGCCGTCCAGGTCGCGTTCTGAATCGTGCCGGTGTTGCCGTTACCCGAGCCATCAGCGACGGTGCTGCCACTCCCCTCACCAAACGAATACGCCGCCACCAACCCTGGCGAGCTCGAGCCGCCGGGGGTGGTTGCCGATGCTGTGTTGGTGTAGGGGCCGAGGTTGCTGGCGGCGTCGGTGGCGCGGACCCGGTAGCTGTAGCCGGTGGTTGCGGTCAGCCCGGTGTCCTGGTAGCTGGTGCCGGTTGCTGTGCCGATCTGGACGAAACCGGTGCAGCCGGCTCCCTGGCAGCGCTCGATCCTGTAGCCGGTGACGCCGATGTTGTCGGTGGCGGCCCCCCAGGAGAGGTCGATCTCGGTGCTCGTGGCGCCGCTGGCGGTCAGGGTGCCGGGAGCTGAGGGTGGGGTGGAGTCGGAGCAGGCGTCGCGGTCTGTTTGGCGAGTGTGGCGTAGTGCCGGAGACGTTGCCGGCGGCGTCGACGGCGGCGACGCCGAGCTGTAGCTGGTGGCGCAGCTGAGGTCGCTGTAGCCGTAACTGGTGCTCCGTGAGGTGCCGACCTGATTGCCGTTGAGATAGGTGCGGTAGCCGGTCACGCCGATGTTGTCGGTGGACGCGATTCCAGGAGAGCATCATCGAGGTTTGGCCGACTGCGCTTGTCGCTCAGCCCCGCGGGCGTCGTCGGCAGCGTCGTGTCGGTCGTCACGCCTCCGGCGACGGGTGTGGTCATGTCGGTCTGGATGGCTGTGGCTGTGAGGGCGGTGTTGTAGACGCGCACCTTGTCGATGAGGCCGTTGAAGTACTGGCCGTAGATCGGATCGCTGCCGATCGTGAGCGGGTTGGTCGAGCTGGTGATCGTGCCGGTCTTGGCCTTGCTGGCGACGAGGGCTCCGTTGAGGTAGAGCCGTTCGGTGGTGCCGTCGTAGGTCAGGGCGAGGTAGCTCCAGGTGTTGGTCGGCAGCGGGCTCGTGTTGAAGACCTCGCTGTAGCTGCCGCCGATGAGGGCGCCGCCGCCGGCCGCGCCGGCATGGTCGGTGGTGCCCATCAGGTAGTAGTTGTCGTTGCCCTTGTAGATCACGTCGCGCCAGGCGCTGGACACCGTGGTCGGGTTGACCCAGGCTTCCAGGGTCAGAGCGCCGGCCAGCTGCAGCGAGCTCGCGTTGGCGATCGTGACCCGCGCGCTGCTGCCGTTGAACGAGAGTGCCGGTCCGTACTTGCCGGCGGCCGTCCAGGTCGCGTTCTGAATCGTGCCGGTGTTGCCGTTACCCGAGCCATCAGCGACGGTGCTGCCACTCCCCTCACCAAACGAATACGCCGCCACCAGCCCCGACGACGTCGCGCGCGTTGTCCCCGCCTCGAACATCGGTATGACGGCGCCGACACAGGCTGCAGCGACCGCGACCGCGAGCCGCCAACGGAACGAAGGATGTGACCGGACCAGTCTCATTTGAATGCTTCCGAGCCTCGGAAATGACGCAACTGTGGATGCATACCGTGGCATCCTTGTCATGCGGCGTCTACTGCCCGGATGTGTAGCTCCTACCCGAATGGCCAGGTGAGATCGCTCGCATCGGAAAGGCCGAATGGGTGCCCGGTTATCGCCTGGCGCAAGCGTCGTAGCGACGAGCTCGCATCACAACCTCGTCGATCCGTCCTCCTGCGACCGACAGGTACACGTTGACGCTTGCGATGCGCCGCCAATAGACGAGTCGGCGACAGGCCCGCGGTTCTACGGCCTCTTTCGTCAGCTTTGGCGCGGTAGCGCCGGGGCCGAGGCCGGCCGGCGTCGAGTAGTACCGGCTGGATGTCGAGATGCCCACCACTCTCGATGCGTCGTCGTACACGATGTTCAGCCGGCCACCGTGCAGCTTGTACGAGTCGACGTGAATCGCGGAGCCGTCGAGCTGCGCGGTCGTGGTCGCGCGAGGATCCCGCGAATAGAACGAACGTATCTTCGAGCGTGAGCTACCGATCGCGACGGGCCCGATTGAACGGCCGAGCACGATCGAGGCCGTCTCCCGTTGGCTCGCTCCGACGTCCGGCGCAGCCCGCACCGGCCGGAGATGCCCGTCGAGGTCGGTTCGTGGCTCGTCTCCGGCCGAGCCGCGACCCAGACCGGGCGAGTCGGCGAGAAGATGGAGGTCGACGCCCGCTGCTCGATCGGTCTCGTTGACGAACATCGCGCGGCCATCGAAGTTGGTCGCACCACACGCTCTCGCGCTGCCTTCGAACATGTTGTATCGGGCGACCTTGAACTGCACGTCAGGGTTCCCGTGGGTCCCCTCGATGGTGCAACGGCCGTCGTTCGGTGGAATGTCGCCAAAGATGTTCCCCACGATCTCGTAATCGCCTCCGGGGGCCCAATCCTGGAAGTAGGAGCCGTCGGGGATCGTGTTGTAGTAGATGTGGACAAAGCCCGAGAACGCGTATGTGCCCGCGGATTCCACCCCGCCGCCGCCCGTCATGTCCAGGACGTGCCCCTGGAAGAAGTTGTTCACCAAGGTCACGTCTCGGTAGCCCTGGCGATTGACCCCGTTCATGAACGTTCCGGCCTCGCAGTTCACGAACCGGCTGTCGGCGATCGTGATCGTGTCCCCCCCGACCATCTGCAGGCAGTCGATGTGGTTGTCTGCGTTGGGGCTCGACTCGGCGGAACATCTCGGCCACCTGGACGGGTCGATGTTCGAGCAACTGGCCGCGATGTCGTGGATGTTGACGTGATCGAGCGTGATGTGGCTCACCGTGGGATAGATGTCCATGCCGTCCGCGTCGCAGCAGACGGGGCCGATGTCCGAGTTCTCGAACGTGAAGTAGTCGGTCTGGTCGACATAGGCCGGGGCCTCGGCGGCGGTGCCGCCGTGGGCTCTGACCTTCATGTCGGCGAGCGTGATGTGGTTGGTGCGACGGCTATCACCAATCGGGTATTCGCCGCCGGTGCTACTGCAGTCCGATTCGCACGGGCCGATGACCGCGAACGTCTCGGTGTCGAAACCGTCGAATCGCAACCAGGCCGAGTTCCTCGATCGGCTGCCGATCTGCAGTCCTGCGCCGGTGACGTCGACGCCGTGGCGAGTCTGCGCCTCGAACGTCACCCCCGGTCGAGACCTCACGCATCCGGCGACCGTCTGGGCTGGATACTTTCCATCGGCCACGTCCACGATGTCGCCGGGGTGCGCAAGGGCACACGCTCTCGCGAAAGTCGCGCACGCCCGCGACGGCTTGCCCCGCACACAGCTGGAGTCTTGCCCCCTGGGCGCGACGTAGACCGCGGTTTGAGCGAGCCGGGCTACAGGTGCGCCACGGGCCTCGTGCGCGAGATGCGCCACCCCGATCAGGAGTGAGACGAATACAACGGAAAGCGTTGCTCGACGCGTGTGAGGCCCCCGATCCGCCATCCGTTTTGCGCGGCACGAACTCAGTCAGGTACCGCTCTCCCGGACAGTACCCCATTCGTCGAGCGCCACGATCCCATCGTGAACCTAGCCAACCGTCGATGGTGGAGGCTGCCCGGCCGAAATATCCTTATGGCTGAAGATGCCAGCCCTCGTCGACGTCGTCGTCGTGTCATACAACAGCCGCGAAACGCTTCGCGCGTGTGTCGAACGCCTCACCGGTCTTCGGCAAGTCCGCGTGATCGTCGTGGACAACAACTCGCCCGACCATTCGCTCGAGGCGATCGCCGATCTCCCGGTGACGCAGATCCAACGCGACGAGAACGGCGGATTCGCCCGGGGGACGAACGAAGGCTGGCGGGCCGGCTCATCCCCTTATGTCCTGATCCTGAACCCGGACGCTGAGATCACCGAGGCATCGCTCGATGTTCTCGTGGCTCGGCTCGAGCACGATTCATCTCTCGGTGCGGTTGCGCCCCGGGTCGTGAGCCGTGACGGCGAAGAGCACCACTCGCTTCGGCGCTTTCCGAGGCTGCGGTCGACGTACGCTCAGGCGCTTTTCCTGCACCATTTGTTTCCCTCGGCCTCGTGGGTCGACGAGGTCGTCCGCGATCCGTCGGCCTACGCCGCACCGTTTCATCCCGAATGGTTCTCCGGGGCTTGCATCCTTGTCCGGCGCGAAGCGCTGGAGCTGATCGGCGGCCTCGATGAGCGCTTCTTCCTCTACTGCGAGGACATCGACCTGTGTCATCGCCTGCGTGACCACGGCTTCGAGCTCCTGTACGACCCGGCGTCGACATGCATCCACGAGGGGGGCGCATCGGGGGATCGCTCTGTGCTTCTTCGTATCCTCGCAGAGAGCCGGGTTCGCTACGCATACAAGTACTACTCCCGCCCCGCCGCGATGCTGGAGCGCGCCGGCGTGGCACTCGGAGCGATCACGCACGCCGCAGTCTCACGCGGCGGTGGCCGCCGTCGCCGCGGCCACCTGAGCGCATTGCTCGCGGCTCTTCTCACAAGTCGTTTCTAGCCTTTCGGCTAGATCGGAGTGATCGGTCCGTTCGAACGCCAGTCGTAGCCGGCGCCGCGAATGCGTATGTTCAGCGCCATGTGCGGAATCTGTGGTGTCGTTCAGCTCTCGGGAGCTCCGAGGAAGGTCGTGGCAACCGATGTGCTCCTGCACATGACGGACACGATGACCTACCGCGGTCCGAATGAGCGGGGAATCCACCAGGCGGCGGGAGTCGCTCTCGGCGCGCGTCGACTGAGCATCGTCGACGTCGCCGCGGGTCACCAGCCGGCGTCCAATGAAGACGGGACCATCCGCGCGATTCAGAACGGCGAGATCTACAACCAGGGAGTGATCAGGAATCTGCTCTCGGGTGACGGTCACGTATTCGGCAGCGAATGCGATACGGACGTGATCCCGCACCTTTACGAGCGCTTCGGCGACGATTTTGTCGACCATCTCCGAGGCATGTTCGGCATCGCAGTCTGGGATGCGCGCCGGCGCCGTCTGGTGCTCGCCCGCGACCGGCTCGGGATCAAGCCGCTCTATTTCGCCGTCTGCAATGACGTGCTCGTCTTCGGCTCAGAGATCAAGAGCCTGCTGGCGAGCGGCCTCGTTCCGACGCAGATCAATCACCAAGCCGTCCGCGCATTCCTCACGCTGGGCTTCGTCCCCGGGCCGCAGACGATCCTGGCATCGGTGCAGAAGGTGCTTCCCGGTGAGCGCGTGGTTGCGGATGCGTCGGGCGTTCGGGTCGAGCGCTACTGGGACTACCCCGCGCCAGACCCACAGTCGTTCGGGCGCGATGAGTGGCGCGTACGCCTGCTTGATGCCCTCGATGAGTCGGTTGGCCTGCACCTCATGAGCGATGTTCCACTGGGGGCAATGTTGAGCGGCGGTCTTGATTCGAGCTTGATCGTGGCACTCATGGCTCGGCGAATGACCGACCCGGTGAAGACTTTCTCCATCGGGTTTGCGGGTAGCACGAACGAGCTCGAGGATGCGCGCGAGGTCGCTCGGGCGCTTGGAACCGACCACCACGAGATCGAGCTCCCGCTCGATGTCGAGGTCGACTTCGAGGATCTCGTCTGGTACCTCGACGAGCCGCTCGCCGACCTGTCGTCCGTGGGCTTCCACGCCCTCTCCGAGCTGACCAGCTCTCACGTGACCGTTGCACTTTCCGGCCAGGGCGCCGACGAGCTTCTTGGCGGCTACTCTCGCCATCGCGTCGCCGCCCTGATTCGACGGTGGAACCGGGTGCCGCGGCCGCTTCGGGCGGCCGGGAGGGCGGCGTTGCGGAACGAGCGTCTCTCCCGGATCGCGGCCCTCGCCGAAATGGATCCGGTGGGACGGTTCGTGGCGACGCGCCAACTCCTGCGCGCCGACGAGTTCGTGGCCGATGCTTCGGAAGACTCGGCCTATGAATCGGCGCGGCGGGCCGTGGAGCATCACTACGTTCCGGCGGCTGACGATGCGTTCGACGCCGCGCTCCAGCTCGATGCGAAGCTAGGGCTCCCCGACGACATGCTCCACTACTTCGACCGGATGTCGATGGCCCACTCACTCGAGGTCCGCGTCCCGTTTCTCGATCACGAACTGGTCGAGCTCTGCGCTCAGATCCCGGGCTCGTACAAAGTGCGCGGCCGCACGACCAAGTACCTGCTCAAGGAGGCCGCGCGTGGCCTCGTTCCCGACCGGATCATCGACAAGCCGAAGGTCGGGTTCTTCAACACCGCCGTTGTCGATTGGCTCAGGGTCGCATCGGCGAGCGGTCTCGCCGACTACCTGCTGGACCGAGATGCCGCGTGCCTGGCGTTCGTCGACCGCCTTGCGATGGAGCGTCTGGTCAACCGCCAGAAGGATGGAAGCGCGGGAACCCAAGACGCGCACGCGGTCCTTGCGATTCTCATGCTCGAGGTCTGGTTGTCGTCCTATCTTCCACGCGCCACGAGACGGCCCACCACGGATCGAGCGGCCGCGATCGCATGACGCAGCTCACGTATGCGCTCGTCACGCCTGCGCGAGACGAGCGGGCGAATCTCGAGCGACTGGCTGCCTGCGTCTGCGCGCAGACGGTTCTGCCGCTTGCCTGGAACGTGGTCGACAACGGATCGACGGACGGAACTGCGGATGTCGCGCTCGCGCTGGCCGAGCAGCACGCATGGGTTCGCGTCCTCCAGTCGGCACCGACCGACAAGGCTGAGCCGGGCCTCCCAATCGTTCGTGCATTCGTTGCCGGTCTCGCGGTCCTGGAAGCGCAGCCGGATGTGGTCGTCAAGCTGGATGCCGACGTCAGCTTCGCCCCGGATCATTTCGAACGCCTGTTGAGGGCATTCGCCCGCGACTCGCGGCTCGGAATCGCGGGCGGTGTGTGCTTCGAGCTCGAAAACGGGGAGTGGCGCCCCACGCACGTCACGGGGGCGCACGTCCGTGGGGCCGTCAGGGCATACCGGCACGCCTGCCTCGAGTCGATCTCGCCGCTGGAACAAGGCCTCGGATGGGACACGATCGACGAGGTGAAAGCGGCTGTCCTCGGTTGGCGCACCGAGGTCGTGAGCGAGCTGCGTTTCGACCATCACCGGCCACTTGGTGCGCGTGACGGGCTGTTCTGGAGTCGCGCCCACCGCCAGGGTCGAGCCGCGCGCTACATGGGGTACCGCTTCTCGTATCTCGTTGCGCGAGCGCTGTTTCGAGCCCGAAAGGATCCCGCGGCCCTCGCGATGATCTGGGGCTACTGCGCGAGCGCGCTGCAGCGAGAGCCCGTACTGGCCGACGAACGTGTTCGGGCGGAGGTGCGGCGCACGCAGCGCCTCTCGGACCTGCCGCTCCGCGCGCGCGAAGCTCTCGGCCGGCGTGTCATCCCGACACGATGAGACGTTCGAGCAGGTCGACGTAGCGTTGGGCGTAGATCGCCCAGCGGAACTCCGCCTGGTATCGCGCCGACGCGGCGTCGGCGCGCCGCCGTGACGCATCCGGGCTCGCCGCGACCGTCCGGAGCGCGTCGGCCAGTGAAGCCGAGTCGCCACCACGAAAGAAGACCAGCTCGTCTGCGCCGAACGAGTTGCGGATGGCCGGGACGTCGGAGGCCACGACCGGAACTCCCAGTGCCACGTACTCCAGGAGCTTCGTCGGAAGCGCCTGGAGATTCCTTGCGATGGGGAGCTGCGCGACGACGCCCACCGATGCTCCGTTCACCTTCGCGAGCACGTCTTCGTGCGGGAGGATCCGTCCTGCCATGTCGACCCGATCCGCGAGTCGATGCGCCTCGATCCGCGCGCGCACATCCGAAACGGCGTCGCCGCCTCCATAGATCTCCAAGTGGGCGCCCGGGATCTCGGGCACAACAGAGGCCAGGGCGTCGACGAGGACGTCGACGCCGTAGTGCCGCGTAATCGTCCCGTGGTACACGATCCTGAAGTCACTGCTCTGCGGGTCAGGTCGTGTGTCCGGCACGAGCTTCTCGTCGAGGGCATTGAGCACGACGACGATCTTCCGGGCAGGTACTCCGCGTGCGAGGAGCTCAGCCCGATAGGGCTCGTGAACCGTGACCACGGCATCCGCCATGCGGACGGCCGCCGACTCCACCCAGCGCAGTGCACGGGCGATCGCCGATGCGCCGGGTCGCTCGGCCAGGCGAGCGGCGAAGAGCTCGGGTGAGAGGTCGTGGATGTCGAACACGACCCGGGCACCCGTCAGCCGCGGGACGACCGCTGCCGCGATGAGGAAGTCCGGGGGATTGTGGATCTGGACGACGCCGTAGCGGTTTTCGCGGTGAAGCCTCGTGACCCGGTTCACGGCGAGGGCTGAGAAGCCCAGATACTCGCGGGCCAGTTCACTCGGCCGCGAGCGGGAGGAGCGAAGGTCTTGAAGACGATGGACCCGGACGCCGTCCACCACCTCGTCCGACGCCTCGCCCGGATTGCGCATCGCAACCACATCGACTTCGAAGCCGCCGTCCAGGGCTGCCATCGCCTCTCGGGCGACCCTCGGTTCGCCTACCGGATACGGGCCATGCACCACCATGCACAGCCGCCGCGGACGCATCACCGCCGAGCCCCCGCAGGTTTGCGCTGAGCGTCGTTTGCCCGCGCGACGGCCGCAGGGAAGCGCCTGAGCTTATCGACGAACGAGCGATCCCAGTGGCAGGGGTGAATCAGCACGATCGCGCGACTTCCCGGTGCGAGCACCGCCAGGTCCAGGTCGTCCGTATGCCAACGACGCCCGTGCTCGCTGAACGAGGCATCGGAGAAGTAGAGGTCGTTGTCGAGGTGGTACGCCTCGTATTCGAACTCGAATTCCGCCAGTCGGCCTTTGGGGATCTTGCACGGCTGACCGTGAACGGGAACTAACTCCGTGTTCGGGAACTTGGGCCGATCCTCGTCGTCGAAGTCGGTGAAGAACGCGTTGTTGTGGTAGCCGTAGCGATAGCAGTACGGCGAGCCGTGCGACGCACTCCCGTCGATTCGCACCCCGGCAGACCGGAGTCGCTCCAGCGCCTCCGCGAGGAACGCGCGCGCATCGCCTCCGTACACGCATTCGAGCGTGACGAGGTCGTTGTGCCAACCGATCTCATGACCCCACGCCTGCAGCTGGAGCAGTGCCGGGACGAGGTCGCTTCGGTGCCAGTAGTCCGCCGTGTGGAGGATGAAATACGTAGACCGAAGACCGCGAGCATGCTCTCGGCGTCCCATCTCCAGGGCGCTGTCGAGGCGGTAGTCCACGTCGTGGCGCAGCGCGACGACCGTCCGGGACGCCGACCGTGTCGTCACGAACTCCCGCAAGGGCACGACCTGAAAGCGTCCATCCGCCAGCGCGTCGAGCAGCCGTTCGTATGCGCCATACGTGAACGAGCGCTCGAGGATGGGGAAGAGTGCGCGACGCGCCGACCGCGGAAGCATTTGGTCAACGTAGTCTCTCCGGCGGCGTCGTGGAAGCGTGCGGGGCGGGGCGATTGTCGACCTAGCCGAGAGGCTAGGCGAACGCAGAATCCTGCACCATCGGACAATGGCAGGGCGCGCAAGCGCTCACTACCCTCGGATCACCGTGGATTCGCTCGCCAGCCCGTCGCCATCACCTCGTGGAACGCTCTCTGCGCGTGAGCAAGAAGTGCTCCAGATGACGGCCACGGGCCTCACCAACGAAGAGATTGCGACGCGGTTGAACGTCACGGTCCATGCGGTGAAGTTCCACCTCGGATCCATCTTCCGAAAGCTCGGCGTTTCCAACCGGACCGAGGCGGCTGTGGCATTTCTTCGCGCCGACGCGGACCAGGTGTCGTAGACGATGGACATCGATCTGTATCTGCGTGTCCTTTGGCGCTTTCGCTTCCTCGTCCTCTTCGGGACAATCGCCGCCGTTCTGCTTGCGTTCCTCGCGGTCGTCCGTGTGAATCCGACCGGATCGCCGAAGTTCTCATACAGGCAGCACGACCTCTACGAGGCCGACACGACGCTGCTCGTGACACAGGTCGGATTCCCGTGGGGGCGGACGGTGCTCCCGCCCGATCCGACGACCGTGCCGGCTGCGAAGGACGGCATTCAGTACGCCGATCCGAGCAGGTTTGCTTCCCTGGCCGTCTTCTACGCGCATGTCGCGAACGGCGACGCAGTCCAGGCGCTCGTCAAGAGCGATCCGAGCCTGCGTGACGATCTTCGGGCGCAGGACGGACAGCTGCTGGCGACGGCGTCCACACCCGACCCGAGCACCTCCAACGGTGTGCTTCCCTTCGTCGACCTCCAAGGTTTCGCCATCAGCCGGCGGGAGGCGGTGCGGATCTCGACGACGGGTGCAGACATCTTGCGCCGCTACATCGCCGAGCAACAGGCGGAGGCAGCGATCCCGGTGAACGAGCGTGTCGTCCTGTCCGTCTTCAAGCACCCGGACAAGGTCGTCGTCGCCGTCGGCCGAAAGAAGACGGTGCCGATTCTGATCTTTCTGACGGTGATGACAATGACAATCGGGACGGCGTTCGTTCTCGAGAATCTCCGTCCTCGCGTCAGCGGGCTCGACGCAGAGGTCGATCCCGATCTCGCCGCCGGGGTGCGGCGGGTCGCCTAGTAGCGAGCGGGTTGATGGTTCAGGCCGCGCTCGAGACGCGCCCGCGGCCGTCGGTGGGCTTCTCCGTGCTCGTGGCGGGCGCACTGGTTCTCCTGACCGGGTCGGTCGTCGCAGGTCATGGGATGCGGATCGCGGCACCGGTTGCCGCCCTCACCGTCCTTGGCGCAGTCGTCGCGCCGAGACTTCGCTCGTGGCGCGCTCTGATCTCGGCGATCGTTCTCATCATCCTCTTCATTCCAATGAAGCGGTACATGCTGCCGGCGTCGCTTCCGATCAGACTGGAGCCATACCGTTTCGTCGTCGCTGTCGTGGTCCTCGTCTGGCTGACGTCCGCGCTGATCGATCCGCGGGTGCGGTTTCGAAGGACTCACGTCATCGATCTGCCTCTGCTCGCATTCGTGCTCGCGGTCGCAGGGTCGGAGATCGTGAACCACGCGAGGGTCTCGATCGTGGGATCGGACGTGCTCAAGGCGCTGCTGTTTCTTGCGAGCTTCATCGCCGTGTTGTTTCTCGTCGTGAGTCTTCTTCGATCGCTCGACGACATCGAGTTCGTCGTTCGCATGCTCGTCGCCGGCGGCGCCGTGGTCGCCTTCTTCGCGTTGGTCGAGTCCCGGACCGGTTACAACGTCTTCGATCATCTGTCGCAGGTGTTTCCGATCCTGCGCTACACGGGTGACGGCGGCGTGATCGAGAGGGGGTCGCGCCTGCGTGTCTTCGCGTCGTCGCAGCACCCGATTGCCCTGGGTGCGGCGTTGGCGATGCTCGTGCCGCTCGGGTTCTACCTGTGGAGGCGCACGCGTCACGCGACCTGGGCGATCGCGACGCTGCTCCTGCTCCTCGGCACGCTCGCCACCGTCTCGCGGACGGCGATCGTGATGCTCGGCGTGATCGGGCTCGTCTTCGTTTGGCTCCGTGCGAACGAGGTGAAACGACTGTGGCCGCTTCTCCTTCCTATTCTGATCGTGGTGCACTTCGCGCTTCCTGGAGCGCTCGGCAGTTTCCGGATCTCGTTCGCCCCCAAGGGCGGCCTCGTCGCCCAGCAGGCGAACGCCCCCGTCGGAAGCGGTCGCCTCGCGACGCTCGGGCCGGCGCTCCATCGCGAGTTCGTCCCCAACCCGATTCTCGGCGAAGGTTTCGGTACTCGGATCACGACGCCCGATGACGTCGTGCCGGTCCCGAACGCGCCGATCCTAGATGACCAGTGGCTGGGAACCCTGCTCGAGACGGGGGTGGCCGGAGCGCTCAGCCTCCTGTGGTTGTTCGTGCGCTTCGTTCGTCGACTTGGGCGAGAGGCGAAGCACGACCGAGGCCCACGTGGATGGCTGCTCGTCTGCCTGGCCGCGTCGGTCGCGGCGTTTGCTGAATCGATGCTGACCTACGATGCGCTCTCGTTCACGCAGGCCACGTTCCTGCTCTTCATCTTCATCGGCATCGGGTGCGCGACCTATGCGCTTCCCGCCACCAGCGCGGAAGCAGGAGCCTGAGGTGGACGTCGTGCTCGAAGGCAGTCGGCGCCGTGCAACCCTAACCAAACGGGCGTGGAAGGCCGATCGTAGGCTTCCTAGGATGCAGCCATGACCCGGTCGCAGCCCATCGGTGTCGTCGGCGCGGACCCTCAGTCACGTGATGACGGCGGGATCGCTGTCGCAGTGCTGACTCATGACCGGCAGCACCTGCTGCAGCAGTGCGTGGAACGGGTGCTGCTGCGTGCTTCCGAGCAGACCCGTGAGATCGTCATCTGGAACAACGCCTCCACGGATTCGACACGCGAGTACCTCGACTCGCTCGACGACCCGCGGGTGCGGGTGGTCCACAGCGAGCAGAACGTCGGTCAGAGTGGTTACGCACGCGCCTTCAAGTTGACGCGGTCTCCTTATCTGATCGAGCTCGACGACGACGTGGTCGACGCGCCCGATGGGTGGGACGTGGTCCTGAGGGATGCCTACCAGAGTCTTCCCTCGGTCGGATTCCTCGCGGCCGATCTCGAGGACGATCCTCTCGATCAGGCATCGCACTACCGGCACCATGTCCGGCCCGACGCCTACGTGGAGGTCTTCGAAAACGGCGTGCGCTTGTTTCGTGGACCTACCGGCGGTGCGTGCGCGATCACCTCGAGAGAACTGTACGACCGGATCGGCGGGTTCTCGGAGCGCTCCAACGAGGTCTTCTTTCTGGAGGATATGGCGTACATCGCAGCGGTCGAGCGCGTCGGCTTGAGCGCTGCCGTGCTGGCGGATCTGCAGGTTCATCATGCAGGTGCGCCCTACTACACCACGGTTGCCGCGGCGAAGCTCGACTTCTATGCGCGTCGCTATGAGCGTTGGTCTCGGAGAAACACGGCCAAGCGTGTTCTCTACAAATTGCCTCTCGTGGCTCGCCTGAACTCACGATTCGAATGGTTCGCAGCGCCCGTACGAGGCGAAGAACTCGCCAAGATTCTCGAGTTGGCGGCACGGCGCGAGTTCGGCGGTGTCGAGGCCACGCCTGACCACGGTCAGGCAGGCAACTCGATGAGACAGGAAGCAATCGATCCGAGTGCCTGACTCCCGCTCTGCCGGAGCGGTTGACCCGGCGAGTCGCGCCGACGTCAGCGTCGTCATTCCGACGAGGAACCGCATCGCGTTCTTGTCCGAAGCGATCGAGAGCATCCGTCACCAGACGTTGAAAAGCTGGCAGGTCGTCGTCGTCGACGATGCATCGGACGACGGTTCGGCCGAAGAAGCCCAGCGACTGCTCACTGGCGACCAGCGCATACGCGTCATTCCGCTCGACGATCACGCAGAACGCAGCAAGGCCCGCAACATCGGGCTTGCCAGCGCCTCCGGGCGATACGTGCTCTTCCTCGACGACGATGACCGCCTTCTTCCCCGGGCGCTCGAGCGGCTCGTGAAGGCGCTCGACGCAGACATAGGGGCCTCGGTCGCAATCGGCGCCCGTCGGGCTTTCGACACCGGCGGCCAGATTCGCAGAGCACCGCATCCGCGGTTTCGGGTTCGCCGGAAGCTGATCCGTGAGCTGTTGTTGGGCTGGCTGACGGGATGGGTGGCTGTCCCCGGACAATGCTTGATGCGCACGGACGTGCTGCGGGCCACGGGAGGTTGGAATGAGACGCTGGTCGGCCCGGAGGATCAGGAGCTGCTCCTTCGCCTGACGAAGGACATGCCCGCGGTGCTCGTGCCACAGGCTGTCCTCGAATATCGACTCCACGACAATCAGTGGCGGCCGCCGGATGTGAGAGAGCAGGAGGACGCCTTTCGGCGAGAGATCGCGCGTGGCATCGACGACGGGCGGATCAACGCACCCTCGCTCTTGAACTCGGGCGAGCTTCTTCGGCGGGCGGACGAGAGCTACGATCGCGCGGATTATCGGGCGGCACTCGGATTGCTTTGGTCCGCCGGGCGCGTATCCCCGTGCGTCCTCACCTCGCCTGTCGTCGGGCCGACGTATCTGCACCTTTGTGCGAAGTCGGTCGTCGGGGCGTTGTTGGGCTCGACGGGGGCCGGTCTCGTGCGTGGAACGAGGGGTCGTTGTCGGCGCTTGCTCGGCCGCGCTCCCGAGTCCCATGTCGTGGTTCTGAGCGAAGCCTCCGATCTTCCGGGACGCGCGAACGGCTATCGCGCAGGCGGCGCAACCTCGGCGCCGACGAGCAAGCAGCTCTGAGGCTGTTCATCGGCGCGCCGGAGCCGGCAGCCGAAACAGTGCGTCGCGCGCAAGCAGCGCGCCCACGATGTTCATTGCGGCGACGACGGTTCGATCCCCGTCCGCGTTTGCGAGGATCTGCCGGCGCTCGGTGCGGTGCAGTTCGAAGAACTCGGGATCGCGCAATCGCGACATGCGTGGAAACTGCCGGACGTGCCACCAAACGTAACTCGTGAGCCGCTCTCGGAGTCTTGTGGCGTACTCCGTCCCATCGAGCACGGGTCGTCCATAACGCAGTAGGAAGACGATGTCCTCTGCTCCGTGAGAGTTCACGCTCTCGGACCAGCTGTAACGAGAGCCTTCCTGTGCCCGCCGGAAAGTCAGAACCTGATGGACGAACGCAAAGTCACATCGGGTGAGCAGCCAGAGCATTGCCTCCGTGTCGTCGTGGCGGAGTGACGGTTCCCAGAACGGGCAGCGCGCGCGAACCTGGTCTGAACGGAGCAGGGTCGCCGTCGGACTGCCGGTCACATTCATGTGGCCGAGCAGCGTCTCGCGGAGAATCTCATTACCCGAGTAGACCGACCGATCGTGAGGGAGCCCGCCGAGGTCCAGTCGCCGTTCCACGAGTTGATAGGCGCTGACGATGCCGATCCTGTCAGACGCGGATGCTGCCCCGACCATTCGCTCGATGCACTCGGGAAACAGCCAATCGTCCGCCTGAACCATCTTGCAGAATTCGCTTTCGGGGCTGATCGCTTCAAAGGCGCGATTGTGATTCCGATTCGCGTCGACGAAATCGTCAAAGCGAAGATGTCGTATTCTCGGGTCCCGCGCTGCGTAAGACCGCGCAATCTCAGACGTTGCGTCGGTGCTTGCGTTGTCGACGATCGTGTAGTCCCAGTGCTGATACGTCTGCGCGAGAACGCTCTCGATGCATTCGGCGATGTAGGTCTCGCCGTTGTAGACCGGCGTGACGACACTGACCAGTGGTGCGTTGCTCATCGCGTCTTGTCCTTCTCTTTCGACCATCGAGATGCCTGCCCGATCGGCTAGTGCCGTTCAGATCGTCTGGCGGTGGGTGGTCCGCAGCGACATGCGTATCTTGGCGGCCATGGGGGTCCCCAAGCAATGATCGCACGTCGGTCCGAACGTCGTGACCCTGCGGAGAAGACTTCGTGAAGTTTGCCCTGTACGGACACTTCGGCACGCTGAACACCGGCAACGAGGGAACACTGCTTGCCGCCGTCTCTTATCTGCGAGACCGCAGTCCAGCCGATGAGTTCACGTGCATCTGCACAGATCCCCCCGCGGTCGTGGAGCGACTTGGAATCGCTGCCGTCCCGATCAGTTCGCGGCAGGTCAGGCTTTGGGATCGACGCGTGGACGTTGCCAAGCGTCTGCGGATGGCGCTCGTGGGAGCCGTCGGGGAAATCTCGCAATGGTTCGGTGCCTTTCGCACACTGCGCGGAACGGACGTGTTCCTGGTCCCTGGTACTGGAGTGCTGACGGACGCTTACGGCCTCTCGGGCTGGGGGCCGTACAACCTGTGGAAGTGGTCGCTGATGGCAAAGATGCGCGGCTGCCGGGTTCGATTCCTGAGCGTCGGTGCCGGGCCGATCTACGGCCGGCTCGGGCGGTTTCTCATCAGGTCAGCCCTCTGGACGGCTGACGACAGGTCTTACCGCGATCGGCCGAGTATGGAGTGCGCCAAGCGTCTCGGTCTTCGAACGGACCGCGACCAGATTCGCCCCGACCTGGCTTTCAGCCTGTCGCCGGCATTACTACCACCGGCTCGTGAGACGCAAAGCGGCCGCCGCGTGGTGGGTTGGGTCGCGGTCTCTGGCCACATGCGCGGCGAGATACCGTTGCAGCCGCGGGCAGTCATACCAGTGGGGGCTGGTCGGATCGCGTGGCCGCCACTTTTTTTTTCCAATTAGGATTGGTCGCCGCCACGTTGATGAACTCGCGACCGAACCAGACCCCGCGCACCGTCAGATGCGGATTAAACCAGACATACGCCCCGCCGAGCGCCGTGAACCTGTCCTCTTCCAAGAGGTCCGGCGCGGGCCAGTGGATCGTAAACCGAGTGCCGATGCTGATCGGCGAAGGGGCAATCGTGTGGATGATCTTCGGCTGGTTGTTGACGTGATCGGCACGGAACTCGATCCGGTGGGCAACGCCGCTCGTCTCGATGATCGTCACGCCAGCCGCGTCGCCGGCGGCGCCCTGGAGCGACGTAGCCCATGGCCAGGATCGGGCTTTAGCGCGTCGCCCTGCGCACCGCGGGTCGGTGAGACGTTAGCCTCACGGCTCGACACCCGGATGGTGTAGTCAAGAACCGACTCATTGTCGTTGCGTCGATCCCGTTCGCATTGTCCTGGACGATGATCTTGTCCTGTTCGACGATCACCGTAATGTCGGGCGCGGCTTCGGCCTCCTCGCAGGCGTCGAGCGCGTTGTCGAACAGTTCCTTGGCCACGACCAATGGCCAGTCGTAGACCGAGTGGCCGGTCTGGTTCTGGAGTTCGCGCTTGCTACAGAACTCCATGAGCCGCGCCGAGACGAAGGCGACGCGCGTCAGTTTCGGCTCGGGCTTGGCCTCGACCTTGCGAACGACCCGGCTCGGCTTTGCCACAATTTGGAAAAACTGAGACTGGCTGTGGGGCTTTTTAGCCTGCTGAATCCTTCCCGACGTGTCCGCGGGGCGAAGGTGGCCTCTGGCGCGGCGCTCATGACGCGGGCCGCCGCCGAGGCGGGATCTTTGTCGGATCCGGCGGCGTGTAGGGCCCCAGCAGCGGCGGCAGCGGTGGTAGCCGGCAGCCCCGCGCATTCTGATGACCAAGTCGTTCAGTATCTGGCGCTGATCGAGCGCTATGCCGACCTGCTCGAGGAGGCCGGCGACGAATTCTTGCTCCCAAGGATCAGCTAGCAGGTGAACATTCGGGGCGGCTTCGGCGACCAACTCTCGCCACCACCAGCCCATTGAACTCGGGCCCGCAACACCCTTGAATGTGCGCGTTCATGCCGCGCACTCGATGCTGCTATATTGGGCGGGACACGATTGCTGCGCCTCGAGGAACACGTTTCGCTGACGAGGGAAAATGCAACGCGATGTTGCTTTGCGACGGAACGTCGCGTTACGTTCCGGTCGGTATCTTGCAGGCCGCAGATACTTGGCAAGGTTTCGCCTCCGCTGACACGGGGGTGGATGGGAAGCAGGTCCGCGGGGCCAACCGCGGATCTGCCCCTTGCTCCGTCAGAGCGATGTCATGGTCTCACCTGCCCTTCGATTCGGGCGAGGGGCGACCGTCCGTAATTCGCGTGTCCAATATCGCCATTCATGCGCAGACCGGGTGAAGTCGGCCGCAAAGCCGCGCTATTTCAATGGGTTTCGCCGCGCACCTTCCCCCCCGAAACATGCGCCACATTCAATTCCACCCCGACCCGCTTCATCGGGGGATCGCGGATCCGATGCAGGGAAAATGCAACGCGATGTTGCTTTGCGACGGAACGTCGCGTTACGTCCGGTCGGTACTCTGCAGGCCGCAGATACTTGGCAAGGTTTCGCCTCCGCTGACACGGGGGTGGATGGGAAGCAGGTCCGCGGGGCCAACCGCGGATCTGCCCTTGCTCCGTCAGAGCGATGTCATGGTCTCGACCTGCCCTTCGATTTGGGCGAGGGGCGACCGTCCGTAATTCGCGTGTCCAATATCGCCATTCATGCGCAGACCGGGTGAAGTCGGCCGCAAAGCCGCGCTATTTCAATGGGTTTCGCCGCGCACCTTCCCCCCCGAAACATGCGCCACATTCAATTCCACCCCGACCCGCTTCATCGGGGGATCGCGGATCCGATGCACACCCCTACCCACCGAGCGCCGGGAGGCAGGCCACCGCTGGCCGCCGCGACGCAGGGGTGCGCCGACCGCCGACGCCGCAGCTGGTGTGCGCGTCGCCAAACGCTGGAACCCCTCAAACCGGATTTGAGGGACTACGCGGCGTCACACAAGCACGCGGCAGGACCCTCACCTCACCCCTGCATCGGCAGTTCGATTCGCGGCGGCGAGACTGTCACCGCCCCGGTCGTGGTTGCCTTCGCCGTGGTGCCGGGCGGGGCGCCATGCAGGTGCACGTCCACCTTGACGTTGCCCGGGCTCTGGGTGTGCCGGGCGGCACGGGCCGGCCATCTGGACCGGGTGGACCTATACCGGGTGGACCTATATTGCCGGGCCGCCGGTGCCCGCTTGCCGGCCGCGGGCTGCCTCCCCCATGGTCTCCGCGATGTTCGTCGTCACCGAAGCAGAGGCTGCCGCAATTCGCGTTATCTTCAACCAGCAGGGTGAGCTATCGGCCGCCGTCGAGTTGCGCCGGCTGTTTCCTGCTATCATGGACAACGTGCAGGCGCGGGAGTGTGCGCGCGTCATAGCGTGCTGGCAGCCTTTGCCACCTCCCGCCCAGGCGGCTGCGCCAGAAGCGTCGCCGGGAGCTCTGAATAAGCGGAGCGGTCTCCGGACACGGCTCACGGAAGAGATGGAGCGGCTGCACCCAGGCGGATGCGGCGTTCATGTCGCGCTTGGCGCCGCGATCGCAGCCTGCATGCACTCCATCGCCGACAAGACTGCCGCCGCCGCGGTGATCAACGACACCCTGGCGGGCCGCGACCGCACTGGCAGCTCATACCGGATGACCGAAGCGACGATTGGCTTCGGGAGGGATGGGGGGTTGCTGCTGACACTTTTCGGCGCTCCCCACCGGCCGCGACCGCCGCGCGCGCGCACCCGAAATTCGCATAGGGGGTGGTCTTTTTTGGGGTGGTTTCGAGAGATCGTAGGCCCACTCTACGACCTTTCACTCCGTGCACGATCCCAACAGGCCCGGACGGTGCAGCCGAAATGCCTGTATTGGTGCAACTGCAACGAATTCTGGAAAAAAGGGATGTGGATATTGCCTCCTTCGATCGGCAGAAGGCTTACCACAGGCATGGTCCAACTGTGGCTGGGTCAGGGCGAGGGCATCGCTCAGCGATCGCCGCCGACGCCTCGCAATGACACCACCTCGATGGCTCAGTAAGCGGCGGGGTCAGCGACCTTGAAGTGCGGCGAAGCTGCTGAAGCGGGTCGTACGATGACGCGCACGGGCGCGGGCACGCCATTCGGGCTTTGGGAGATACGATCAACCACCATTGCCGGCCCCAGTTGGCTCGACTGGTCGCTCAAAAATCAGCCGCACGGTAAAGCCATCCGACTGAAAGGTCTGGACCAGACGCCAGCCGACCTAACTGTGCTGGTCCAGCCAGCTCTGCAAGTCGTCCAAGTAGCGAATTCGACGACCAGGTATTCATACCTTTGCATTAGAAGCCCCCGCTGCCGCTGGTCTGTCACGATACCCAACAAATATAGAACATCAACGGCGGAGCTATGGGGGTAGGTTGCCTCGCTCAGATTGGCGCCGGGTCAGGTCGACGCCGCTCAGGTTGGCAGTCAGATGGACGCTGCTTAGGTTGGCGCCAATCAAGATGGCGCTGCTCAAAGTGGAGCGGGTCAGGTTGGCGCCGCCCAAGCTGGCATTGGTCAGGTCTGCGCTCACAAGGTTCACTGCTGGGATGTTCGCACCGGATAAGTCTGCCTCCCCCGGCCCATCTGCGCGCCTTCCGATTACCGTAAGCGCAGCTTGGATGTCGATTGAATTAAGGAAATTTGACCTCACCGCTGAAAATCATCCTCGCCATTGGAAAACAGAAGCGGAGAAGCAAGCACATCCCGTGCAAATGAACCTATTGATGCTCGTCGATTGGTGGATATACCGTAATGAAATGGATCATCGATGTGTGTCTGGGCGCAAGCTGACTGACACTGCGTGCTGGCGGCGCGCTACTGCGCTGAAACGGAAAGCGGCGGCCGAAGCCGCCCTTTCACCCCTGCCTCACCTGACCGCGCCTAGCCACACCCTGCCTCGCCAGGCCTTGCGTCGCCTCGCCCCGCCGCACCGTGGCGTGCCATGCCGTGAGTGGTGATTCCTATGACGAAGCGCACGCCAGTCAACGGCGTCCGAAGGGACGGCCGGACCCAGCGAAGGATCCGGTGAGTGCCTACGCACACGACGCCATTCGAGGGAAAGTCGTCACCGGCCGTCTGGTGCGCCTTGCCTGCGAACGGCACTTCCGCGACATCGAGAACGCCCACGAGACCGGGCTGATGTGGCGCCCGGACTTGGCGTCTACGCGATCCGGTTCTACCGAGACTGCCGGCACTCGAAGGGCGAGTTGGCGGGCAAGCCTATTGTGCCCGAGCCCGGAACAATTTGTGCACGGATCTGTCTTCGGTTGGCTACGCGCCGACGGCTTTCGCAGGTTCCGCACGGCTTATGTCGAAGTTGCACGGAACAACGGCAATTACGGTTTCTCGCGACGAATGAGGGGCCAGAGCCAGAGGCCCGCCGTTGTTGTGGGAGGGATATGCAGCGGATGGGAGTGTGGCACCGGGAGCTCGCTGAGCCACCGGACGCCTTCCGCTCGCGTGTGGCCGCTGGGTCTAACTAAGCAGGCGCGGCCGGGTTGCGGGGTGCTGGCGTTCCTGAAGTAATAATTAGAGCGATTGCCTTGTTGCCGTGCGGGAGGCCGCCAATGGAATTACCTAACCGGGAATTCCCAACCCGACTGCCCAAAGCCCTTCCGCAGGACGGCCGCGTTTTGGTGCACAACACCGTGCGGCCCGTTACGCGCCGGCAAGGGTGGCGAGGTTCCCGGTATTGGCTCCAGTCGGCGGACGG
>CAVQFF010000008.1:0-252762 GCA_963711785.1 uncultured Thermoleophilia bacterium | reverse complement strand
AGGATCCCGACAAGGACATCTTCCTCTACATCAACTCTCCGGGCGGCTCGGTCTACTCCGGTCTCGCCATCTACGACACGATGCAGTTCATCAAGCCCGACGTCCAGACGATCTGCGTCGGCATCGCCATGAGCATGGGCTCGCTGCTGTTGGCCGGCGGCGCGAAAGGGAAGCGCATGTCGCTGCCGAACTCACGGATCCTGATCCATCAGGTGTCCGGCGGGTTCCAGGGCCAGGGCACCGATATCGAGATTCAGGCCCGCGAGGTGATCGGCCTCAAGCGGCGCCTGGAGGAGATCTACACGGAGCACACTGGCAAGACCCAGGAGGAGATTTCACGCGATATGGAGAGAGACTTCTTCCTGAGCCCGACCGAAGCTGTGGATTACGGGATCATCGACTCTGTGATCACACACCGCGACACAGTCCGCAATGAGGCCGCTGCTTAATACGTCCGCACTAGCCGTACAGGCGAAAACGGGGTAAAAGGAGAGACGGGATGGCGCGCGCGAGTGAAGGAAACGAGCAGCTTCTCTGCAGCTTCTGCGGCAAGTCGCAGCGGCAGGTCAAGAAGCTCATCGCCGGTCCCGGCGTCTATATCTGCGACGAATGCATCGATCTCTGCAACGAGATCATCGACGAGGAGCTCACCACCCCGACCTCCCTCGACCTGGAGAACCTGCCTCGGCCGAAGGAGATCTACAGCTCGTTGAACGAATACGTCGTCTCGCAGGAAGAGGCGAAGCGAACGCTGTCGGTCGCGGTCTACAACCACTACAAGCGCGTCCAGATGGGTGTCGAGGACGGCGAGGTCGAGCTGCAGAAGTCGAACATCCTGCTGCTCGGGCCGACGGGCTGCGGCAAGACGCACCTCGCGCAGACGCTCGCGCGGATCCTCAACGTCCCGTTCGCGATCGCCGATGCGACGGCCCTCACCGAGGCAGGCTACGTCGGTGAAGACGTGGAGAACATTCTCCTCGAAGCTGATCCAGGCCGCCGACTTCGACATCAAGAAGGCGGAGACCGGGATCATCTACATCGACGAGGTCGACAAGATCGCGCGCAAGGCGGACAACCCGTCGATCACGCGCGACGTGTCGGGCGAGGGCGTCCAGCAGGCGCTGCTGAAGATCCTCGAGGGGACGGTCGCCTCGGTGCCGCCACAGGGCGGACGCAAGCACCCGCACCAGGAGTTCCTGTCGATCGACACGACGAACATCCTCTTCATCTGCGGCGGCGCGTTTGCGGGCCTCGACAAGATCATCGCGAAGCGCGTCGGCAAGAACGCGGTCGGCTTCGGGCGCGACATCTCGTCGAAGCGCGACTCTGCCAGCGCGGAACTGCTCGCGGAGGTCATGCCCGAGGATCTCCTGAACTTCGGCCTGATCCCCGAGTTCATCGGTCGACTGCCGGTGCTCAGCGCAGTGCATCAGCTCAAGCGTGAGGATCTCGTGCAGATCCTGACCGAGCCGAAGAACGCGCTCACGCGCCAGTACCAGCGCTTCTTCAACTACGACTCGATCGATCTCGTCTTCACCGACGATGCACTGTGGTCGATCGCGGACAAGGCGCTCCACCGCGAGACCGGGGCCCGTGGCCTCCGCTCGATCATCGAGAACGCCTTGCTCGACGTGATGTTCGAGCTGCCCTCCCGCAAGGACGTCTCCAAGTGCGTGATCACCAAGGAGACGATCGAGAAGGGCCTCAAGCCGACGCTCGTCACGAGCGCCGGCGCCGACGTGGTGGAGCCGGACGAGCTCGCCGAGGAGTCGGCGTAGCCGCCGGCGGCCTGCGCTCGAAGGCGATCACGTGAAGGTCGGCGACGTCTTCGGTCCTTCGAGCTGGATCGAGATTCCGCAGCAGAAGATCGACGCGTTCGCCGAGGCGACGGGCGACCATCAGTGGATCCACGTCGACCCCGAGCGTGCGAAGGAAGGGCCGTTCGGGACCACGATCGGCCACGGCTACCTGACGCTCTCGCTGATCCCGGTGCTGTCGGCCGAGGTCGTTCCGCGCGAGGGCCGCATGGGCATCAACTACGGCCTCAATCGGGTCCGCTTCCCGTCTCCCGTCCCGGTCGGATCGCGACTTCGCGGCTCGTTCGAGATCGTGAAGGTCGAGGAGATCGAAGGCGGCGCCCAGGTGACGATGACGGCAACCGTCGAACGTGAGGGCGGCGAGAAGCCGGTCTGCGTCGCGGAAGTTCTGTTCCGCAACTACGACTGAGCGTCGCTAACGGTGGCCGACGTGCTGTCGCGGGAGGCGCTCGGGTTCGTCGAGCGGCTGCATCGTGAGCTGAATCCGGAGCGTGAGCGTCTGCTGGCGGCACGGGAGGCGCGGCGGGGGCAAGAGCTGCGGTTCGTGGGGGCGCCGGAGGAGTTCACGGTTGCGCCGGCACCTGCCGACCTGCTGGATCGTCGGGTCGAGATCACGGGGCCGGTGGAGCGGAAGATGATGATCAACGCGCTCAACTCGGGTGCGAGGGTGTTCATGGCGGATTTCGAGGATGCGAACTCGCCGACCTGGGACAACGTGCGTGACGGTCAGCGGAATGTGCACGATGCGGTGCGGCGCACGATCGAGCTCGACACGGGTGGGAAGAGCTACCGGCTGAACGAGGAGACGGCGACGCTCGTGATCCGGCCGCGCGGCTGGCACCTCGTCGAGCGTCATCATCAGGTCGACGGGGCGGCGGTGTCGGCGTCGCTGTTCGACTTCGGTCTCGTCGTCTTCAACAACGCGCGCGAGCAGCTGGAGCGTGGGAGCGGCCCGTACTTCTATCTGCCGAAGCTCGAGTCGCACGAGGAGGCCCGGCTCTGGGCGAGCGCGTTCGCGGCTTGCGGAGGACGGAGCTGGGGCTGCCGCACGGCTCGATCAAGTGCACCGTCCTGATCGAGACGATCCTGGCGGCGTTCGAGATGGACGCGATCCTCTACGAGCTGCGCGACCACTCCTGTGCGCTGAACGCGGGCCGCTGGGACTACATCTTCAGTTGCATCAAGAAGCTCGGTGCCGTGCTGCCCGACCGGGCGCAGGTGACGATGACGGTGCCGTTCATGCGCGCCTACTCGGAGCTGCTCGTCAAGACCTGCCATCAGCGGGAGGCGCACGCGATCGGCGGCATGGCGGCGTTCATCCCCTCGCGGCGCGACGCGGAGGTGAACGCGGTCGCGCTCGCGAAGGTGAGCGAGGACAAGCGGCGCGAAGCGACGGCCGGCTTCGACGGCACGTGGGTCGCGCACCCCGACCTCGTGCCGGTCGCACTGGGCGAGTTCGACGCCGTGCTGGGTGAGCGGGCGAACCAGGTCGAGCGCAAACGCGACGACGTCGAGGTCAGCGAGCAGCAACTCGTCGACTTCGAGATCCCCGGGGGCCAGATCACCGACGACGGCCTGCGCGTCAATGTCAGCGTCGGCGTCCGCTACCTCGACGCCTGGCTGCAAGGCGTCGGCGCCGCCGCGATCGACAACCTGATGGAGGACGCTGCCACCGCCGAGATCTCCCGCGCCCAGGTCTGGTCGTGGGTCCAGGCCGGCCGCTTCGACGACAGCACGAGTCCGGCAGGAGATCGCCGCCGTCGAGGCCTCCGACGCCGCCAAACAGGTCTTCGCCGACGTCGCGCTCACCGTCCCGCTGCAGGACTTCCTCACCAGCTCGGCGTACGATTTGCTGGCATGACGCTCGAATCGACCAAAGCGGACGACATCGCGGTGGTGATCGAGGAGGCGATCGTCTCCGGTGAGCTCGCGCCGGGGTCGGTCCTGCGCCAGGAGCAGCTCTCCGAGCGCTTCGGCGTCTCGAGAACGCCCGTCCGCGAGGCACTACGGCGTCTTGCTGCGCTCGGGCTCGTCTCGTTCGAGCCGAACAAGGGCGTCCGCGTCCGCACGCTGTCGCGTGACGACCTGCGTGAGGCGTTCCTCGTCCGTGCCGAGCTGGAAGCGCTCGTCACCGAGATCGCCGCGCGCAAGTGGACGCCCGAGGCGATGGTCGAGCTCGAGGACTGTGAGAAGCGGTTCGCGCGCCTGACGAAGGAGATCCGCTCACACGAGCCTGGCGGGGAGCGCCGGTCGCTGATGGCGGACTGGATGCACGCGAACCATGCCTTCCACGACGTGATCTACCGCGTGGCGGAGGTGCCGTTCATCGAGTCCGTGGCGAAGAGCGCGCGCCGCACGTTCTCCGGGCCGACCGTTTGGGCTCCGGTCGACGAGGAGCTCGAGCGCCTCTACGAGCGGAACCAGGCCGAGCACCGTGCAATTCGGCAGGCGCTCGCGGCGGGGTCCGTCGCCGGCGCGAGGGTGCTCGCACACGAGCACGTCATGCACTCGTTCCGCCTGCTGACCACGATCCTCGACCACGTCGGCGCCGACTGGGCGCGCAACTGAGCTTCACGACCCGTCCCGAGTTGCGCGGGACGTTCGGCGCTGTCGCGTCGACGCACTGGCTCGCGACCCAGACCGGCATGGCGGTGCTCGAGCGAGGCGGCAACGCCTTCGACGCGGCCTGCGCGGCGGGCTTCGTGCTGCAGGTGGTCGAGCCGGACATGAACGGCCCCGGCGGTGATCTGCCGGCGGTGTTCTGGCCGGCCGAGTCCGGGGAGCCGCTCGTCCTCTGCGCCCAGGGTGTGTCGCCGGCGGCCGCCACCATCGAGTCGTTTCGCTCGCGCGGGCACGTCCTCGTGCCCGGCATCGGTGTCGAGGCGGCATGCGTCCCTGGGTCGTTCGGCGGCTGGCTCCTGCTGCTCGAGCAGTTCGGAACCTGGACGCTCGACGACGTGCTCGCCTATGCGATCGGCTACGCGGAGCGCGGCTATCCGGTCGTCGACGGGATCACGGCCACCATCGCGCGCGCCGAGCCGCTCCTGCGTCAGTGGCCCGGATCCGCCGAGCTCTACCTGCCGGCTCCGCAGCCCGGCTCCACGTTCCGCAACCCGCAGCTCGCCGCGACCTGGCGGCGCCTGCTCGCCGAATCCGACGGGACGGTCGACGAGCGCTCGGCGCGTCTACTACGAGGGCTTCGTCGCCGACGAGATCGATCGCTTCTCGGCCGAGCAGGGAGGGCTCCTCACGGGTGACGACATGGCCTCGTGGCGTGCGACGCTCGAACCGCCCGCGACTGTCGACTACCGGGGCTCACGGTCTGCAAGACGGCTGCCTGGGGTCAGGGCCCCGCAGCACTGCAACAGCTGCGCCTGCTCGAAGGCTTCGACCTCTCGGCGCTCGGCGAAGCGGAGCTGGTGCACGTTCTCACCGAGGCGGCGAAGCTGGCCTTTGCAGACAGGGACGCGAATTACGGCGACGTTGACGTACAGCTGCAGCACTTGCTCTCCAAGGAGTACGCCGACGCGCGACGCTCCCTGATCGGCGACGACGCGAGCGCGGAGCTCCGCCCCGGCGTCGGACGCCTGCCTCGGCTCGTGGACGCAGGCCCGGAGCTCGGCGCGGGGGAGCCGACCCGTGGGGACACCGTTCACCTCGACGTGGCCGATCGCTTCGGGAACCTGATCTCGGCGACGCCGAGCGGCGGGTGGCTGCAGAGCTCGCCGACGATCCCGGCCCTCGGCTGGCCGCTCGGCACCAGAGCCCAGATGTTCTGGCTCGAGGAGGGCCTGCCGTCGTCGCTCGCGCCGCGCAAACGGCCGCGCACGACGCTCTCGCCGGGCCTCGTTCTGCGTGACGGGGAGCCTTGGCTCGCCTACGGCACGCCCGGAGGCGACCAGCAGGAGCAGTGGGCGCTGCACGTCCTCGTCCGCCACGTCGACCGCGGCCTCGGCCTGCAGGAGGCGATCGACGCGCCCGAATGGCACACCGATCATCTGATCTCGTCGTTCTACCCGCGCGGCTTCGAGCCGCGGTCGCTGGCCGTCGAGTCCCGGTTCGACGACGAGGCGATCGCCGACCTCCGCCGGCGCGGCCACGACGTCACCGTCGCAGGCCCATGGTCGCTCGGGCGGGTCAGTGCGGTCGCCCGTGCGGGTGACCAGCTCGCGGCGGCCGCAAATGCCCGTGGCATGCAGGGCTACGCCGTCGCCAGGTAGCGATCTCACGCGTAGCATGGGCCGCCCGTGAGCGAGATGCTGCCCAGATACGAGCCGCAGGGCGTCGAGGAGCGCTGGCAGGAGACGTGGGAGGCCGAGGGCCTCTACAACGCCGATCCGGATCCCTCACGCCGCTCGTTCGCGACGCGCACCCGCCGCCCAACGTGACCGGCGATCTGCACATCGGGCATGCATTGCAGCTGTCGCTCGCGGACGCGATCGTGCGCATGAGGCGGATGCAGGGCTTCAACGTGCTCTTCCAGCCGGGTTACGACCACGCCGGCATCTCCACCCAGAACGCCGTCGAGAAGCACCTCGCGCTGGAAGGAAAGACGCGCCACGAGCTCGGTCGTGAGGCGTTCGAGGAACGAGTCTGGGAGTGGCTGCGCGAGTACGGCGGGAAGATCATGCTGCAGTTCCGCCGCATCGGCGCGTCGCTCGACTATCGGCGCGAGCGGTTCACCATGGACGACGCGTACGTCCGTGCGGTGATGCGTTTCTTCGTGCACCTGTGGACAAGGGCTGGATCTACCGCGCGAACCGGATCAGGAACTGGTGCCCGTACCACCTGACGTCGCTCTCCGATCTCGAGCTCGCACACGAGGACGTCGACGACACGCTCACGACGTTCGCTACCCGCTTGCCGACGGCGACGGTCACATCACGATCGCCACGGTCCGGCCCGCGACGATCCTCGGCGACGTCGCGGTCGCCGTCCACCCGGAAGACGAGCGCTACCGCGACTCGTCGGCCGCGAGGTCGTCGTGCCGTGGGTCGAGCGCAGCGTCCCGGTGATCGCCGACGAGCGCGTCGAGCGCGACTTCGGCACGGGCGCGCTGAAGATCACGCCGGCCCACGACCCCACCGACTTCGAGATCGGCCGCGACCACGGCCTGCCCGAGCTGACGTGATCGGCCCCGACGGGCGAATGAACGACGAGGCCGGCGAGCTTGCAGGGCTCACGCAGGCGGAGGCCGAACAAGATCCTCGACTGGCTCCGCGAACGCGACCAGATCGAGAAGCGCGAGCCGTACCGCCACACGGTCGCGCTCTGCGAGCGCTGCGAGACGCGCATCGAGCCGCGGATCTCGCTGCAGTGGTGGTGCTCGATGGAGGAGCTGAAGAAGCCCGCTCTGGAAGCGCTGCGCTCGGGGAGGTGCGCTTCCACCCCGAGAGCCAGCATCGCTTCGCGATCGACTCGCTCGAGAAAGCGCCCGACTGGAACATCTCGCGGCAGATCTGGTGGGGTCATCAGCTGCCGGTCTGGTACTGCCCCGACGGGCACGTGACGGTGGAGGAGACGGAGCCCGACGCGTGCGCCGAGTGCGGCTCCGACGAGCTCGCGCGCGAGACCGACGTGCTCGACACGTGGTTCAGCTCGGCGCTCTGGCCGTTCGCGACGCTCGGTTGGCCGGACGACACCGATGACCTGCGCTCCTTCTACCCGGGCGACCTGCAGACGACGGCGCGCGAGATCATCCGCCTCTGGGAGAACCGGATGATCTTCGCGGGCCTCGAGCTGCTCGGCGAGATCCCGTTCAGCGACGTCGTCATCCACTCGACCGTGCTTGCGCCCGACGGCCGGCGCATGTCGAAGTCGCTCGGCACCGGCATCGATCCCCTCGAGCTGATCGAGCAGCACGGCACGGACGCGACCCGCTACGGCCTGCTGAAGAATCCTCATCGCAGGACGTGCGCTTCTCCTACGCCGCGATCGAGGAGGGGCGCAAGCTCGCGAACAAGCTCTGGAACGTGGCCGCGGCTCATCGTCAAGCGTGCGAGGGCGCCGCGCCGGACGAGCGCCCCGGCGTCGCTCGAGGAGCGAGTGGATGCTCGCGCGGCTCTCGCAGTCGCAACGGGCGGTCGAGCGCTTCTCGACGAGTTCGACTTCGCCCACTTCGTCGGACGAGCTCTACCACCTCACGTTCGACGACTTCTGCGACTGGTATCTCGAGGCGGTCAAGGAGCGGCTGTACGACGGCGACGCCGATGCGCGGGCGACGGCGACGGCGGCGCTCGAGCGGCTGCTCAAGCTGCTGCACCCGGTGATGCCGCACGTGACCGAGGAGATCTGGTCGAATCTGCCGGCCGTTCGACGCGGCTGATCGTCGCGCCGTGGCCCGAGGCCGGCGACGAGGCGCAAGCCGGCGCGCTCGCGCGCGTGCAGGAAGCGGCGCAGGTGTTCCGCCGCTCGGGCGTCGTGCCGCAGCTCGAGGGCGACGAGCAGCGGATCTTCGACGCCGTCGTCAAGCCGGACGCGCGCCGAAGGCGAACGGCCACGCGAGGCCGAGCGCGACCGGCTGCGCCAGGAGATCGAGCGCGCCGAGAGGCTGCTCGCGAACGAGCGCTTCGTCCAGAACGCGCCGGCCGAGGTCGTCGACGCCGAGCGCGAGAAGCTCGAGCGCTACCGCCGCGAGCTCGATGCGATCGGCGACTGACTGGCTCGAGACGCTCGTCCCTGGCCGACGGACGGCTTCGGCCTCGAGCGCATGCACGCGCTGCTCGACCGGCTCGGCAACCCGCAGCGCACGTTCGCGGCGGTCCACGTCGTCGGGACGAAAGGCAAGTCGACCGCGACGCGCTCGATCGCCGCGCTTCCATCGGCAGGGCTCGCTCCGCGCCTACACCTCGCCGCACGTCTCGGGCTGGCACGAGCGGCTCGAGACCGACGCCGCCGGCTTCGAGGCGGCGGTCGCGCGCGTGCGTCGCGGACGCGAAGCCGTCGGCGCAACGCAGTTCGAGGTGCTGACCGCCGCCGCGTTCGCCGACTTCGCCGCGCGCGGTGTCGAGGTCGGCCGTCGTCGAGGCCGGCCTGGGCGGCCGCCACGATGCGACGAACGTCATCGACGCGCGCGTCGTCCTGCTCACGAACGTCGGCGCTCGAGCACACCGAGGTGCTCGGCGACACGCGCGAGGCGATCGCGGCGGAGAAGCTCGCCGTGGCGCGCGCCGGGCGCGACGGTCGTCCTCCCCGACGCCGAGTTCGCGCAGCTCGTCCGCCGGACGTGAGGCTGGGCTCGGCGGCGCCCGCGAGGCGGCCGAGGCGTTCCTCGGACGGCCCGTCGAACAGCTTTCGAGGCGGCGCTGCCCGGACGCTTCGAGGTCCGGGCGACGGAGGTGCGCGACGGCGCGCACACGCCGATGCCGTCGACTGGCTGCTCGAGCGGCTCCCGCAGCCGCGCGACTACGTCGTCGTCGCGTCGATCCTCGCCGACAAGGATGCCGACGGGATCCTCGAGCGGCTTGCCCGGCCGGGGCCGATGCTCGTCGCCACCCAGTCGACGAACGAACGCGCCCTTGCCGCCCGCCGAGGTCGCCGCACGGGCCGCGCCGCTGGTTCGCCGGCGGTCGAGACGGTCGACGACCCGCACGCTGCGCTCGGCCGCGCGCGCGAGCTCGGGGCCGCGTGTCCTCGTCACCGGCTCGCTCTATCTGCTCGCCGATCTGCCGCGAGACGAGTGACATGCATACGATGATGCGGCCCGGTGACCGGATCAGTGTCTTTCTGTTCGCACTCTTCCTGCTCGTCCTCTTCGTCGGCGCTCCGTTTGCCGCGGGCTACGTGCTAGGAAGGATGCTGCTGTGACCGCCTCAGCTTTCGGCAGCGTCCACGGCTTCTTCCACTCGTCGACGTGGTACGTGCTCCGGAACCTCGCGATCTTCTTCGTGATCGTGTTCTGGGTCGCGACGATCTACTGGGTGTACAAGGACGCGCGCCGCCGGATCGACGACAGCTGCTCGTCGGCGTCGCCACGCTCGCTCGGCGTGGTTCCGTTCATCGGGCCGCTCATCTACATGCTCTTCCGCCCGCCCGAGTACCTCGAGGACGTCCGCGAGCGCGAGCTCGAGATCAAGGCGATGGAGAAGCGGCTCGGCGGCCGCGACCTGCACTGCCCGGTCTGCCGCGCCGAGGTGGAGGAGGACTTCCTCGTCTGCCCGATCTGCACGACGAAGCTACGGCAGGCCTGCGCCAGCTGCAACCGGCCGCTCGAGCCGCTCTGGCAGGTCTGCCCGTACTGCGAGACGCCGATCGAGCAGGACGAGGCTGGCACGAAGGTCGTCGAGGCGACGCGCTCCGCACGCCAGCCGCGGCAGCCGCGCCAGGCGCGCAGCTCCGCTAGAGGCTTGCGCTAGCATCCGCCGCCCGCATGGCGGTCGAGCGCACCCTCATCCTCGCGAAGCCGGACGCCGTCGGGCGGCAGCCTCGCCGGCGAGATCCTCGCCCGCTTCGAGCGGCGCGGGCTGAAGCTGCGCGCGGCCCGGCTGTGACTGCGTCGCGCGAGCTCGGCGAGACGCACTACGCCGAGCACAGCGAGAAGCCGTTCTTCGGCGAGCTCGTCGACTTCATCACCTCGGGCCCGACGCTGGCGATCGTGCTCGAGGGCGAGGGGGCGATCGCGACCTGCCGCAAGACGATCGGCGCGACGAACCCGGCCGACGCCGAAGCCGGGCTCGCTCCGTGGCGAGTTCGCGCTCGCGATGCCGAACAACCTCGTGCACGGCTCCGACTCGCCCGAGTCGGCCGAGCGCGAGATCGGGATCTGGTTCCCCGATGGACTGGCGTAGCGACGCGGCGAAGAACCGCGCGCTCTGGACCGAGACCGAACCGCGAGTACACGGACGACAACGCCTCGACAACTGGGCGCTCGACGAGATCTGCTGGGGCATCTGGGGGATCGACGAGTCCGAGCTGAACGTGCTCGGCGACGTCGCCGGTCTCGACGTCGTCGAGCTCGGATGCGGCACCGCGTACTTCTCGGCGTGGCTCGCCAAGCTCGGCGCGCGCCCGGTCGGCGTCGACATCACGCCCGCGCAGCTCGACACCGCGCGCCGGATGATGGCCGAGACCGGCATCGAGTTCCCGCTGGTCGAGGCGGACGCCGCCGAGACGGGGCTGCCGGATGCGTAGCTTCGACCTGGTGCGTCTCCGAGTACGGCGCCTCGATCTGGGTCGACCCGTACCGCTGGATCCCCGAGGCGGCGCGGCTGCTCCGCGCGGGCGGACGGCTCGTCTTCCTGCGCAACTCGACGCTCGTGATCCTCTGCTCGGACGACGACGTGCCGGCGAAGGAGCCGCTGCAGCGGCCGCAGTTCGGCATGCGTCGCTTCGAGTGGCCGGACGGAGGCGTCGAGTTCCACCTCGCCGCATGGCGAGTGGATCGACCTGCTGCGCGCGAACGGCTTCGAGATCGAGCGGCTGGTCGAGATCCAGGCGCCGGCGGACGCCGAGACGCATCACGTACTACTCGTACGTGACGGCCGAGTGGGCGAAGCAATGGCCATGCGAGGAGATCTGGGTCGCGCGGAAGCGGGCATGAGCGGCGACCGCCGCTCGTCCTGGCGTCGACCTCGCCGCAGCGGCGCGCGATCCTCGAGCAGCTCGCGCATCCCGTTCGAGCGTCGTTGCACCCGACTTCGACGAGGCGCCCGGCGGGGACCCGCTCGAGCACGCCGCCGGCAAGGCACGTTCGGTCGACGGCGGTGGTCGTCCGGTGCTCGGGGTCGACACCGTGGTCGTCTGTCGACGGCGCGCTGATCGGCAAGCCGGCGCGACGCGGCCGACGCGGAGCGGATGCTCGCGAGGCTTGTCGGGGCGGACGCACGAGGTGGTCTCGGGGCTCTGCCTGCGCACGCCGGCTGGGAGGAGCTGCACTCGGAGACGACGCGCGTCACGTTCCGCCCGCTGACGCCGGCGACGCGGGAGCGCTACGTCGCGGCCGGCGAGTGGGAGGGACGAGCCGGCGCGTACGCGATCCAGGGGCTCGGCGCAGCGCTCGTCGAGCGAATCGAGGGCGACTACCTGAATGTCGTCGGCCTGCCCGGCGGCGTTGCTCGTCCGGCTGCTGGCTGCGCGGTTCCCGACGTCTATCTCTAGGTTCGGCTGAGCAGGAGATCCCGGCGAACACGAGCAACGACCCGGCCAGGCGCAGCCGCGACACACTGCTCCGACAGAGCAGCGACCGGCATAGCACGGTCGCGATCACGACGGAGTCGACCGGACCGGCACCGACGCCGCGTCTTGCGGCTCGGGCGAGCCGCAGCGCGGCTGCCCGAGCGTGAACGAGCCCAGGTTGGCGAGCCGCCGCGAGCACCGGCGCCGCGGCTCCAGCTCGCGCCGCATCGTCCCGCGTGCCGATCGAGCGGCGGATAGACGAGGCACGGCAACGCGAGTGTCAACACGAAGTAGGTGAGCGCGCCGGCGCGCTGGATGCCGACCCGGTCGACGAGCGTGTAACCGGCGATCGTCGTGGCGATCGTGACCGTCAGCAGGATCGCCGCCGCGTCGCCGTGGCCGGGGCGCCCGTCGCACGCCGACCACGCTCGACGGCGATGCAGACGATGCCGGCGAGCTCGAGCCGCCGACACACCGTGGCCCCCAGCGATGCGACGGCGAAGCCGAGTGCCAGCATGCGGCGCGAGACCGCGCGTCACCGGGTAGACGAACGACACGCTCGGAGACGTCCTGTACGCGAGCGCCAGCCCGACGACGTAGATCGACTGGGGCGGCTCGACGCGAGCGCCCAGGGCCAGACGGACGGCTCGGCGTGCCACCAGACGATCGCGAACGGCACGTGCCACGAGCGATTCCGAGATGACGAATGTGGTCGCCGCGGCCGCCTGCACGTCACGCGCGCGGCCGACGCAGGAGGTGTCGCGCTCGCTACTACACGCGGCGTGCAGCACCGCGCTCCGTGCGCGAGCGCCAGCGTGGTTGGCCGAGTGCTGGAGCGGCAAGCTAGAGTTGCCGCGGGCCTCACGATGGGCATCTTCAACTACCTCACCGGCTTCGGCGGGCGCGACATGGCCGTCGACCTCGGCACCGCGAACACCCTCGTCTACGTGCGCGGGCGCGGCATCGTGCTCTCGGAGCCGTCCGTGGTGGCGATCGACCAGCGCACGGGCGAGGTGCACGCGGTCGGGCTCGAGGCGAAGCGGATGCTCGGGCGCACGCCCGGGACGATCAGCGCGATCCGGCCGTTGAAGGACGGCGTGATCGCCGACTTCGACGTGACCGAGCAGATGCTTCGCCATTTCATCCAGAAGGTGCACCAGCATCGCTTTGCGCATCCGCGCGTGGTCGTCTGCGTCCCGTCGGGCGTCACCGGCGTCGAGAAGCGCGCCGTCGAGGAGGCAACGCTCTCGGCCGGCGCGCGCAAGGCGTACCTGATCGAGGAGCCGATGGCCGCTGCGATCGGCGCCGGCCTGCCGGTCGCCGAGCCGACCGGGAACATGATCGTCGACATCGGCGGCGGCACGACCGAGGTCGCCGTCATCTCGCTCGGCGGGATCGTCGTCTCGCAGTCGCTGCGCGTCGGCGGCGACGAGATGGACGAGGCGATCATCAATCACATCAAGCGCGAGTACAAGCTGCTGATCGGCCAGCAGACCGCCGAGGAGATCAAGCTCGAGGTCGGCTCGGCGCACGCGATGAAGGAGGAGGTGCAGGCCGAGGTGCGCGGGCGCGACATGCTCACGCGGCCTGCCGAAGACCGTGATCCTCTCGAGCGAGGAAGTGCGCCACGCGCTCGAGGAGCCGGTCAACCAGATCATCGACGCGATCAAGTCGACGCTCGACAAGACGCCGCCCGAGCTCGCCGCCGACATCATGGATCGCGGCATCGTGCTCGCGGGCGGCGGAGCGCTGCTCCAGGGGCTCGACGAGCGGCTCCGCCACGAGACGCACATGCCGGTGCACCTCGCCGAGTCGCCGCTCACCTGCGTCGCCGTCGGCTCCGGGCGCAGCCTCGAGGAGTTCGACGCGATCCACCGCAGTTCGCGCGCGCGCTCGCGTTCGCGCGGCCGCAACGGCCGCCGTTACTAGCCGCCCATGCGGGTTCGTGAGCTCGACGCGGCGAGCGCGGCCGACGCGGAGCTGCTTGCGCTGCACGCGCTCGAAGAAGCCTGCGGGCCGCCCGGTGAGCCCGCTCGTGCGCCCGAGCTGGCGCTCGGCTACTACCGGCACGGGTCGGGCGGTGCTGTGCGACGGCGCTGGCTGGCCGAGGACGGCGGCAAGCTCGCAGGCTCCGCCGCGCTGTTCGTTCACGCGCCCGCCTTCGTGTACGCCGAGATCCTCGTGCATCCGGAGAGACGGCGGCTTGGCATTGGCTCGGCGCTGCTCGAGACAGTCCGCGGAGCGGCGCGCGACGAGGGAATCCGGTCGTTCTTCGGCCACCACTGGGGCGAGGCGGGCGCGGCCTTCGCAGCGCACATCGGCGCGCGCGACGACCAGCGCGACGTTCGCGCCGTGCTCGACCTGCGCACTGCGCGCCTGCCGGCGCCCGCCGTTCCGGCGGGCTGGCGGCTGCTCTCGTGGGTCGGCGCCGCCCCGGACGAGCTGGTCGAGTCGTTCGCAGCTGCCCGCGACGCGATGAACGACGCGCCCGCCCCGGCAGGCGTCGAAGGCTGGACGACGACCGTCGAGGAGGTGCGCCGGATCGAGCAGACGGCAGCGGCCCGCGGCCGCGAGATCCGTGTCACCGTCGCGCTCGACGATCGCGGCGAGATCGGCGCGTTCACCGACCTGCGCGCGACACCCGGGGACCCGGCGGCAGCCACGGACGACACGGCAGTCATCGCGTCGGCTCGTGGGCTCGGCCTCGCGCGCGCCGTGAAGGTGGAGTCGCTGCGGCGGCTCCGCGCTGAGCGGTCAGAGGTCGAAACGGTCTCGACGATGAACGCCGAGCACAACGGAGCGATGCGTCACATCAACACGCAGCTCGGCTTCGTGCCCACCTCCACGCTGACGACAACCGTGCTCACGGTGTGATCGAGACGGCGCGACTCACACTGCGGCGTTTTCGTGCGGACGATCGCGACACCGTCGCACGCTGGAATGCCGACCCCGAGTACACGCGCCATCTCGCCGGCGTGCAGAGCCGCGCACAGAGTGACGAGGCCTTCGACCGGTGGGACCGGCACTGGGCCGAGCACGGCTTCGGCCTGCTCGCCATCGAGTGGCGCGAGACGGGAGAGCTGATCGGTCGCACCGGCCCGCAGTTCCACCGCGTCTGGCCGGGCGACCCGGAGATCGGCTGGGCGCTCGATCCGGTCTGGTGGGGACGTGGGATCGCCACCGAGGCCGGCGGGCATCAGTCGCCTGGGTGTTCGGTGAGCTCGGGTTCGCGCGCGTCGTCTCGATCACGACGGAGGCGAACATCGCCTCGCTCGACGTGATGACCAAGCTCGGCTTCGTGCTGCTGACGGAGATCGACAGCGAATGGGGGCCGCTCCGCGTCCACGCGCTCGACCGGTAGCGTGCAGCGCGACCGTCGTCGGGGGAAAAGAGGTACGTCGTGAGGCCGGAGCCGAACCGGTGGCTCGTGCTCGTGCTCGTCTGTCTCGCCCAGTTCATGGTCGTGCTGGACGCAACGATCGTGAACGTCGCGCTGCCTTCGATCCAGGCGGCGCTGCATTTCACCCCGACGAGCCTGCAGTGGATCGTCAATGCCTACACGCTCATGTTCGGCGGGTTCCTGCTCCTCGGCGGCCGCGCCTCCGACCTGCTCGGGCGGCAGCGCCTCTTCATCGCAGGGATCTTCGTCTTCACCGCCGCCTCCCTGATCAACGGCATCGCCCAGTCCTCCGACGTGTTGATCGCCGGTCGTGCCCTGCAGGGACTTGGCGCCGCCCTCGTCTCGCCCGCGGCGCTCGCAATCGTCACCACGACCTTCGCCGAGGGCGCTGAGCGGACAAAGGCGCTCGGGGTCTGGAGCGCGATCGCTGCCGGCGGCGCTGCGGCGGGCCTCGTGATCGGGGGCTTCCTCACCGAGACGCTCTCGTGGCGCTGGATCTTCTTCGTCAACCTCCCGATCGGCATCGCCGCTGCGCTGCTCTCGCTGCGCTTCGTTCCGAACTCGCGGCCGGACGACCGTCCCGAGACCTACGACACCGCCGGGGCGGTGACGGTCACCGGTGGCCTGCTGGTGCTCGTGTTCGCGATCGTCAAGGCTCAGGGCTACGGCTGGGGCTCATCGAAGACCGCAGGCTTGTTCCTGCTCGCGTTCGTGCTGCTCGCGGTGTTCGTGGTGATCGAACGCCGCTCGAAGGCGCCGTTGATTCGGCTCGGGATCTTCCGCATGCGATCGCTCTCCGGGAGCAACGCCGCCATGCTCCTCGTCGCCTCGGGCCTGTTCGCGATGTTCTATTTCGCGTCGCTCTACCTGCAGGAGATTCTCGGCTACGGCCCGCTGAAGGCAGGCGTCGCTTTCGTGCCTTTCACGCTCGGGATCATCATCGGAGCAGGCGCCTCCCAGGCGCTGATCCGGAGGATCGGGATCCGCATCGTCGTGTTCACGGGGATCACGATGGGCACCGCCGGGCTCCTGTACTTTGCCCGGCTGCCGGCCCACGGCTCGTACGTGCCCGACCTCCTGCCGACCATCGCGGTGGTCTCGATCGGGATGGGGATGACATTCGTGCCGCTGACGCTGCTTGCGACGACGAACGTCGAGCGGGCGGACGCGGGACTTGCATCGGGCCTGTTCAACACGTCGCAGCAGGTCGGCGGCGCACTGGGCCTGGCCATCCTCTCGACCCTCGCCGCGTCGCGGACGAGCAACCTACTCGGCGGCGGGGTGGCGTCGTCGGTCGTCGTTCGCGATTCGGCGCTCACGAGCGGCTACCACGTCGCTTTCGCCGTCGGCGCAGCAATGCTCCTGGCAGCGCTGGTCGTGCTCGCTGTCACGATCCGCAAGCAGGATGTCGAGCTGATCGACCGTGGCGAAGCCAGCTTGACCCCGGCGTAGAACCGGTTTCGCGCGTCAAAACCCCGCCGGGACCGCGATCCTCCCGGCCTTGCGGCTACGCTCCCTCGAGTGCCTCGCAACCGGACCGTCCGTCTCGCGGTCCTGGGCTCTTCGGTCCAGCGCGCCGCTCCCTCCGGCTACCCCTCGAGTCGCTCCAGCGCCGTGAAGCGCCGGATCATTGTGGGTGTCCTCGTGCTGCTCTCGCTCGTCCTGATCACCGTCTCCTTCCGCTCGAGCGCACTCGACGGCGTCCAGGGCACGGCGGCCGGCGTCCTGAGGCCGTTCGAAGTCGCCGCCGACCGGGTCACGCGGCCGTTCCGTGACGCCGCGGGCTGGACCCGCGGGCTCGTCGACGCGAAGTCCGAGAACGAGAAGCTCCGCAAGCAAATCGCCTACTACCGCCAACAGCTGATCCTCGACGAGGGCGCGGTGCAGGAGAACGTGCAGCTGAAGGCCGCGCTCAACTACCACGGGCCCGTGTCGATCGCGGCGTTCCACCCGGTGCGCGCGGCGGTGCTCGTCAACCCGCTGAATGCGATCGACCAGAGCGTCGAGATCGCAGCCGGCTCGCACGACGGAGTCCGGGTCGGCAACGTCGTGGTGGCAAGCTCGGGCGGTCTCGTCGGGACCGTCGCACGCGTCGCACCGAGCGTTTCACGCGTGACGCTGCTCACCGACGACCAGAGTGCCGTGACCGCTTCCGACCTCACACACCCGAGCGCAGTGGGCGTGATCAAGCGCGGCGGCGGCGGAAGCGATGTGCTGATCCTCGACCGCGTGTCGAAGAACGAGAACATCAACGTCGGCGACACGATCATCACCGCGGGCACGCTCGGAGGGCCGGGCGCTTTGCCCTCGATGTTCCCGCGCGGCATCCCGGTGGGATCCGTCAAGAGCCGCAGCAACAACGACGTGAACGCGTACAAGAACATCCAGGTCTCGCCGCTCGTCGATTTCTCGTCGTTGCAGACCGTGATCGTCCTCGTCCCGAACGGCTGATGGACGGCATCAAGGCCGCACTCGTCCTGTTCGTCGCAGCCCTGCTGCAGCTGTCGGTGCTGTCGGAGTACCGGCTCTTTCGCACCTCGAGCATCGTCCTCGTCGCGCTGCTCTCGATCGCGCTGCTCCGCGGGTCGGTCTTCGGCGCGGTTGCAGGCTTCATGACGGGCCTCCTGATCGACACGGCGACGCTCGGCACGCTGGGGGTCACATCGCTCCTGCTGACCGTCGGCGGCTTCTGGATCGGCCGCTATGGCGAGACGACCGCCCGCGACCGGTTCCACGCGCCGTATCTCTCGGTCGCGGTGGTCACCGTTCTCTACGCGTTCGGCCAGGTCCTGCTGCAGTTCATGCTGGGCGAGCCGGCTCCGGCCGGCCTCGTCGCAGACGGCGTGCCGCTCGCACTGCTCGTCAACCTGCTCCTGACGCTCCCGGTCTACGCGCTGATCCGCAGGCTGTTCCCGCCGCTCGAGCTCGGCGACCGCGTCCGCGAGGTGCGGCTCCTTGGCTAGCGGTGCGGTCGGCGGCCGCGGCCGCTTCCTGCCCGGCGATCCGCGGACCTCGGAGCCCTACCGGCTCACGCCGCAGACCGCGCTCCGGGTCGCGATCCTCGCCTTCCTCGCGCTCGGGGTCTTCGCCGTCCTCTTCCTGCGCCTCTGGGCGCTGCAGGTGCTCTCCGGCGAGCGCTACCTCGCCCAGGCGAACGACAACCGCGTCCGGACGCTGCGTCTCGAGGCGCCGCGTGGGCCGATCCTCGATCAGAACGGGTCACATTCTCGTGGAGAACGTGCCGGGAACGAGGCTCGAGCTCTGGCCCGCCGACCTGCCGAAGACGTGGCATGCCGAGCTGAAGGAGCTGAAGGCGCTCTCGATGGTGACGGGCATCCCCGTGACGACGATGCTCGCGCAGCTGAAGCAGCACGGCTCCGATCCGCTGACGCCCATCGTCGTGCAGCGCGGCCTGCGCCAGGACCAGATCGACTACCTCGAGGAACGGGCGGCCGAGTTCCCGGGCGTCCAGCCCCAGGACAGCTAGCTGCGCAAGTACCCGTACCAGTCGCTCGGAGCCCAGGTGCTCGGCTACGTCGGCCAGATCACCGCGCAGGAGTACAAGCGCTGACAAGAAAGCCGGCTATCAGCCGACCGACTCGATCGGGCAGGCCGGGATCGAATCGACCTACGACACCTACCTGCGGGGCAAGAACGGCACCGCGCAGCTGACCGTCGACTCGCGAGGGCGGCCGAAGGGGCCGGCGACGCTCGTGGCGCAGCCCAGTCCGGGCGAGTCGCTGCGCCTGACGCTGAACATCGGGCTGCAGCGAGCGGCCGAGAAGGCGCTTCGCTACGGCATCAGCCTTGCGCACACCGGGCTCGAAGGTGCGCACGCGAACGGCGGCGCGATCGTCGCGATGGATCCCCGGAACGGCGCGGTGCTCGCGATGGCGTCGTATCCGACGTACCAGCCGTCGATCTACGTCGGCCATCCCGATCCTCAGAAGCTGGCGCCGGTGCTCAATCCGACCAGGGCGGCGGCGCTCAACTATCCGGGCCTCAACCGCGCGATCGACGCCGCGTACCCGCCCGGCTCGACGTTCAAGCCGGTCACCGCGCTCGCCGCGATGCAGGAAGGCCTCGTGCATCCCTTCGACCAGATCCTCTGCTCGCCCGACGTTCAAGGATCACGGCCAGACCTTCAACAACTGGACGCCGCTGATCGACCAGTACATCGATCTGCCGACCGCGCTCGCGATGTCGTGCGACACCTACTTCTACGAGCTCGGCAAGCGCTTCTACAACCTGCCCCCGAACCGCGGCCACCCGCTGCAGGGCTGGGCCAACCGCTTCGGTCTGGGCGAGCTGACCGGGATCGACATCGGCCCGGAGGTGAAGGGCCTGATCCCGACACCCGAGTGGCTGAAGGAGCGCTACCCGGCGAGCAAGGGCTACGGCGTCATCGACCGCACCTGGAAGCCGGGCTACTCGATCCAGATGGCGATCGGGCAGGGGCAGATCCTCGTGACGCCGCTGCAGATGACCCGCCTCTACGCGATGATCGCCAATGGCGGCAAGCTCGTGACGCCGCACCTCGCCGACGACGTCGAGCTGACGGGGCCGAGCGGCCAGCCGGCGCGCGTCCTGCGCCGTTTCGGCGCGCAGCCGGCCCAGGCGACCGGCGTCGACCCGACCGCCCTGCGCTACGTCCAGCAGGGGCTCGACGAGGCGACGCACTCGCCGTTCGGGACCGGGGTGGGCGTGTTCGGGAGCTTCCCGATCAACATCGCCGGCAAGACGGGCAGCGCCGAGAAGAACGTGACCCTCCCGGGCGACAAGTATCCGCAGAACCTGACGCAGTCGTGGTGGTGCGGCTACGGCCCGTATGAGCAGCCGACGATCGTGGTCTGCGCCGTGATCGAGAACGGCGGCCACGGCGGCACGGCGGCCGCACCGGCTGCGCTCCGGGTCTTCGAGAAGTACTTCGACAAGACCGCCCCCACGACCCAGCACCCCTCCGACTGATGACGATCGAGGCAGTCGACACCAGGGCACGTGGGCTCCGCAACCGCCGCGAGGCGGAGGCGCTCGGGCTCGGAGGGGTGCTGCGCCGGCTCGACTGGGTGCTGATGTTCGCGCTCGTGGGCGTCGTGGGATACGGGCTGTCGGCGATCGACGGGATCACCAAGCACGACATCGGCGGCTCGGCGGTCTCGCGGCAGGGGCTCTATGCCGGCGCCGGCGCGCTGCTCTTCGTGGTCGTGCTCTTCATCGATCCCGACACGTATCGCCGGCTACGCCGGCCGATCTACTTCGGGACGCTCGGGCTGATGGTGCTCGTGCTCGCGGCTGGCGCGGCAACACGCGGCTCGCAGCGGTGGATCAACGTCGGCTTCTTCACGTTCCAGCCGTCCGAGTTCGGCAAGGTGCTCTTCGTGCTCGCGGTGGCCGGCTTCCTCGCCGACCGCTCGCGGACGATCACCTCGGCCGGCACTGCTCTGGCCGCGATCGGGTACGGGCTCGTGCCGATCCTGCTCGTCTTCGTGCAGCCCGACATCGGCACGGCGCTCGTGTACATGGCGGCGCTCGCGGCTGTTCTCTTCGTTGCGGGCGTGCGCTGGTCGCATCTCGCCGTGCTGCTCGCGTTGACCGTCGCCTGCTCCCTCGGCGTCCTGTGGGCGCTCCCCGCGGCCGGCGTGAACGTGCTCAAGCCCTACCAGGCGGCCCGCCTGACGGGCTTCACGCACCCGAGCACCGATCCGCAGGGCGCGACCTACAACCTGCGGCAGTCGATCACCGCCGTCGGCGCAGGAGGCCTGCGGGGCCGCGGCGTCCTCGGCGCGACCCAGACGCGACTGAACTACCTGCCCGAGCACGCGACCGACTTCGCGTTCGCATCGCTGGCCGAGGAGCGGGGCTTCTTCGGCGCTTCGATCCTGCTGCTCCTCTACCTGCTCGTCGTCTGGCGAGCGTTGAAGATCGTCACGACTGCGCGAGACCTCTACTGCGCGATCGTGGCAGGCGGCATCGCATTCATGTTCCTGTTCCAGGTCTTCGTCAACAGCGCGATGACGATGGGAATCGCGCCGATCACCGGCATTCCGTTGCCGTTCGTCTCGGTCGGCGGCTCCTCGATGATCACGAACTTCCTCGCCATCGGCATTCTCCAGGCGATCTACCTTCGACGCCCGGTTCGGCGGCGCGCATGAAGAAACGGAAACTCACGCTCACTCCGCTGTCGGTGATCTCGCTCGTACGCGAGCTGCGTCGCGGCTCGGGCGATCCGCGGCCGCTCGCGATTTCGGGGGCGCGCGAGCTCGTGCCGCTGCTGGCGCGCGAGCTGCGAGCCGGCGGTGATGCTACGGCGGTCGTCGAGGGGAGCTCCGAGGGCGCGTCGGTGCTCGTCTGGATCGGAGCGCCCGACGAGGACGAGCTGCGCGACGCCTCGCGCGCCGGCGTCCCGATCATCGCCGTGACCGAGGCGGAAACGGTGCCGTACGTGCTCGCGACGGATCTCGTCCGCGTTCCACCCGGCGCCGGGTTCCCGGTCGAGGAGATCGCTCGCGCCGTCGCCAGACGCCTTGGCGAGGACAGCACGTCGCTCGCCGGACGGTTGCCGGTTTTGCGTGGGCCCGTCTGCGACGAGCTGATCCTGGCCTTCTCGAAGCGCAACGCGATCATCGCCGCGGCGGTCTTCATCCCGGGCATCGACATGCCGATCCTGACCCTCAACCAGATGCGCCTGGTGCTGCGGATCGCGCTCGCGCACGGCGAGGAGGTCGACAATCAGCGTGCGGCCGAGCTGGTCGGCGTGGTCGGCGCCGGCTTCGGGTTCCGCGCGGTGGCCCGCGAGTTGCTCGACGTCGTACCGGTCGCCGGCTGGGCAGTGAAGGGAGCCGTCGCGTACACGGGCACGAGCGCCGTCGGCGAGGCTGCCGTGCGCTATTTCGACGCGCGCAGCCCGGACTGACGACGGCGCCGTCCGGTCCTGGTCCTAGGCTCTCCAGATCGACTGGAGGTGACGCCCGCATGGCCCTGACCGGACACCAGGAGGCGCAGGAACTGCTGCTGATCGAGGAAGCGGACGCCTGGTTCGAGTACCTCGAGACGACGCGGGGCCAATCGGCGGTCCGCTACGGCGAGGTCGAGCCGTGGGCCTGGGCGCGCCTCGCCCAGCGGCTGCGCGCGATTCGCACCCGCAGAGCGAGGCTCCGCCCCGCCGTCGAAGCGGCGTGAGGAGCCACTGATACCCTGGGGAAGGCCTATGCCAAGGCTTTTCCCAATCAACAGCGCCGCGCGCCCGTGTGACACGAGGCTGCGCGTGCGCTCCTCACAGGAGACATCGTTTGCCATTGTCCTGTTTCCGACGCAAGAAGTCGGAGGACAAGGCGCCGCCCACGCGCGCGCCGGAGCTTCCCCAAGCTGAACCACTAACCGTCGAATCGTCCACCGCACCGGTGGACCGCGACGGACAATCGAGCACCACCCAACCGAAGAAGCGCCGCCGCGGCACGCGTGGCGGGCGCAACCGGAAGAAGAGCACGGCCGCAGGCGGCGGGGCAACGGCCGCGTCGGCGACCAGGGCCGCGTCGGCGACCACGGTGGAGCCGAAGGCCGAGCCGAAGAAGACCGAGCGCAAGCCACGGACGTCCACCCAGGCGTCCCGGCGGCGCACGCCGCCGAAGCGCGCACCGCTGCCGAAGGCGAAGCGCGAGCTGCTCGTCTCCGTCGACGCCGGCGAGAAGCGCGTCGCCGTGCTCGAGGACGACCAGGTCGCCGAGGTCTACCTCGAGCGGCCCGAACGCCGGTCGATCGCCGGCAACATCTACCTCGGAGTCGTCGACAACGTCCTGCCCGGCATGGAGGCCGCGTTCGTCGAGATCGGGCTCGAGAAGAACGGCTTCCTCTACGTCGACGAGATCGTCGGCCCCGAGCTCGAGGGCCGCAAGGGCGCCCGCAAGATCCAGGATCTGATCCAGCGCGGCCAGAACGTCCTCGTCCAGGCGGTCAAGGACCCGATGAAGACGAAGGGCGCGCGGCTCACGACCGAGATCTCGCTGCCCGGACGCTTCGTCGTCTACGTCCCGCACGGCGAGGGGCTCGGCGTCTCGCGCCGGCTCGAGGACGACGAGCGGAACCGGCTCAAGGCGATGCTGAAGGAGTACGCGCCGAAGCAGGGCGGAGTGATCGTCCGCACGGCCGCCGAAGGAGCGTCGGCCGAGGACATCGAGCGCGACCTCGACTTCCTGCAGCGCCTCTGGCGCTCGATCGAGGCGAAGGCCAAGGAGTCGACGGCGCCGTCGCTCGTCTACCAGGAGGCCGAGCTGCCACTGCGTGTGGTGCGCGACCTTTTCACCGGCGACTTCGAGAAGCTGCTCGTCGACCACGACCGCACCCACAAGCGGATCGTCGGCTACCTCAAGAAGACGTCGCCGCACATGGCGGAGCGGGTCATACGCTACAAGGAGCGTGAGCCGTTGATGGAGGCGTTGGGCGTCGACCAGGAGATCAAGTCGACGCTCAACCGCCGCGTCGACCTGCCGTCGGGCGGCTACCTGATCTTCGACTACGCCGAGGCGTTCACCGTGATCGACGTCAACACCGGCCGCTTCGTCGGTTCTCGCTCGAAGAAGTCCGGTGCGCGGCTCGAGGACACGATCACGAAGAACAATCTCGAGGCGGTCAAGGAGGTCGTGCGCCAGTTGCGGCTGCGCGACATCGGCGGGATCATCGTCATCGACTTCATCGACATGGCGAACCCGAAGAATCGGGCAGCCGTCGAGGCCGCACTCGGCGAGGAGCTCGAGCGCGACCGCACGAAGACGTACGTCGTCGAGATCTCACCGCTTGGCCTCGTCGAGATGACGCGCCAGAACGTCACCGACGGACCGCGCGAGGTCATGACCAAGAAGTGCCCCACCTGCGGAGGCGACGGGATCGTCATCTCCGAGCACACGGCCGCGGTCGACATCGAGCGGCGGTTGCGCTCGCTCGTCACGCCGGGCTCGCGCGACAAGGCATTCAAGGTCGAGGTTTCCGCGAGGGTCGCCTGGCTCGTGGCCGGGCCTGGCGCAGCGCGGCTGCGTGAGCTCGAGGAGACGACGAAGCGTCGCTTCTTCCTCGTCGGTGTCGAGGGCGAGCACCTGGACCACCTGCGGGTGCTCGACCAGGGAACGCTCGAGAAGGTCGCCCCGAAGCTTCCGGTCGAGGTTGGCCAGCAGGTCGAGGTCAAGCTCGGCGAGGTCGGTCTGCACGATCCGCATGCCGGCACCGGCAAGATCGGCGACGTCGACGTCGTCGTCGGCGACGCCGCGAAGCTCGTCGGCAAGAAGGTCGCCGCGACCATCACCGCCGTCACCGAGGGGATCGCCTGGGCCGAGCTGCTCGCACCGGCCGAAGCGCCGGACGAGCCGCTCACCGCAGAGGCGGAGGCCGAGAAGCCGACCCGCGCCAGGCGGAGCCCGGTTCGCAAGAGCGCCGAGGCCCCAGGCGACGTGGCGGTCGACGAGGACGCCGGCTTGCCCGAAGAGGGAGACGCTGTGTCCGAGGCGGAGCCTGAGGTCGACGAGGGCGTCGTCGCGGTCGTGGCGACCGAGGACAGCGATGCGGTGCCCGCCGTGCCGAAGAAGCGGACGCGCCGCGGCTCACGAGGCGGCAAGAACCGCAAGAAGAAGCCGGCCGTCGCAGCGGCCGCCACCAACGGCGGCGAGCCTGCCGGACAGGCGGAGCCGGACTCGGAGTCGGAGCTGGAACTGGACTCAGAGTCGGAGCCGGCCGAGCCGGACACGCAGTCCGAGCCCGAGGCAGAGCCCGACGCCACGTCCGAGCCGACTCCTGAGCAGCCCTCGGCCGGCCCGGTGATCCACGTCCCCGACCGGGCTCTCGACGGGGCCGGGGAAGGGGACGACGGCGACGGCGCCGCTCCCGTCCGCAAGAAGACACGCCGCGGCTCCCGTGGGGGCAAGAACCGCCGCAAGAAGCCGGCCGGCGCGGCCGGAGCAGCCGTCGCGACCGCCGAGCCCGAGACTGCAGCCGAGTCCGAGGAGGTCTCGGAAGCCGACGTTCCGGACACGCCCGAGCCGGTCGTTCCCGAGCCGGAGTCGTCCGAGAACGGTGACGATGACTGGGGCTACACCCCGATGAGCCAGTGGGGGTTGGACGAGTAGGAGCCGCAGTCGCTACACTGGCGACCGCTTCGCGGGCTTCCGCCTGCGAGCATCATGCTGATGGAATACGCAATCATCCGTTTGGGCGGCAAGCAGTACCGCGTCCGCGAGGGCGAGTACCTGATCGTGGACCGGGTCAAGACCGACGAGGGCGGAACGTTCTCGCCCGAGGTGCTGCTCGGAGATGGTGCCGTCACGGCCAAGGTCCTCGCGCACGAGCGCGGCCCGAAGATTCGCATCGGCAAGTACCGCAAGCGCACCGGGTACAAGCGCCACAACGGTTTCCGCGCCGCGACCTCGCGCATCGAGATCTCGCTCGGCGCGCCGAAGCGCGCGGCCGCGAAGAAGACTGAAGCGGCTCCGGCACCCAAGGCGGAGGCGCCTGCAGCGGCTCCAGCCGCGGCGCCGAAGGCCGAAGCGCCCGCCGCCGAGGATCACATCAAGGGCCTGCCGAGCGGCTACGAGTCGATGACGGTCGCGCAGGTGTCCGAAGGTGCGAAGACCTGGAACCGGCCGATGCTGGAGGCCGCGCTCGCCTACGAGCAGGCCCACGCGGCACGCAAGGGCGCGATCGCGGCGCTCGGGTCGGCGTTGAAGGCAAAGGAGGAGGACGTCTAGATGGCACACAAAAAGGGCCTCGGCTCCTCGAAGAACGGCCGCGACTCGAACCCCAAGTACCTCGGGGTGAAGATGTTCGACGGACAGGTCGTGCAGCCGGGCAACATCATCGTCCGCCAGCGCGGCACGAAGTTCCGCCCAGGCCCGGGCACCGAGATCGGCCGCGACGACACGATCTTCGCGATCCGCCCCGGCAAGGTCGCGTTCCGCACGAGCGGCGAGCGCCGCTTCGTTTCGGTCATCGAACCGCCGGCCTAGCACCCCGCACTCCGAACGTGGTCTGACCAAGCGACGTGTCGTGCGCCGACGTGTCGCCACGGGCAAGAACCGACGTCGTGACGCCGTTGCGCGGCTCCTGTGGATCGATCGTTCCAGGTTCGTCCATCTTGGTCTGACCGCAATACTGGTCTCGCCGCGACCTGTTCTCGCGAGACGGCGCGCTACGGTTCCCGACGATGTTCAGCGACCGCGCGACGCTTCACGTTCAGGCCGGCAAGGGAGGGGACGGCGGTCTGTCCTTCCGGCGGGAGAAGTTCGTCCCCAAGGGCGGCCCGGACGGCGGCGACGGCGGCGACGGCGGCGACGTCTTGCTGCTCGCGGATCCGTCGCTGCGCGACCTTTCCTCGTTGCAGAGGCGGAAGTGGGTCAAGGCCGAGCGAGGTGGCAACGGACGCGGTGCGCGCAAGCACGGCGCCGACGGCGCCGACGCGGAGCTGCGCGTCCCGGTCGGCACGCAGGTGTTCACGGACGCGGGCGACTTGATCGCCGACCTGGCACATCCCGGCGCGCGCGTCGTCCTCGCACAAGGCGGTCACGGCGGGCGGGGCAACGCGCGCTTCGTCTCGTCGACCCGGCAGGTGCCGCGCTTCGCAGAGGTCGGGCCGCCAGGCGACGAGCGCGATGTGGAGCTGCACCTGAAGCTGCTCGCAGACGCCGCGCTCGTTGGGCTGCCGAATGCCGGCAAGTCCTCTCTGATCTCGCGTGTCTCGAACGCGAAGCCGAAAGTCGCCGAGTACCCGTTCACGACGCTGCAGCCGGTGTTGGGCACGGTCGAGTCGCCAGACGGCCGGCAGATGGTGATCGCCGACGTGCCGGGGCTGATCGAGGGGGCGAGCGAGGGCGTTGGCCTCGGTCACGAGTTCCTCGCTCACCTCGAGCGTGCGCGCACGCTGATTCACGTCATCGACGCCTCGCAGCCGGCCGAGGAGCAGTGGCGGACGATCGACGCCGAGCTCGGGGCTTACGGCGCTGGGCTCGACGAGCGTCCGCAGATCGTGGTGCTGAACAAGATCGATCTGGAGCCTGATCCGGAGTTCGCGATCGACGACCCGCGCATCATCGCCGTGTTCCGGCTTTCGTGCGCGACGGGCGAGGGGCTCGACGACTTCCGCCGGCGGCTGTTCGCACTGGTGCCCGAGCCGCCCGAGGACGAACGCAGCGAGGACGAGCTGGCCGATTTCCTCGTCTACCGGCCGCAGCCGAAGGCACGCGGCTGGCGTCTCCTGCGCACCGAAGACGGCTTCCGGGTCCTCGGCACACCGCCGAGCGAGGAGGAGCTCGAGCGCGCGCTGCGTGCCGCGGGCGCGAAAGACGGTGCGACGGTCGAGATCGGCGATGAGGAGTTCGAGCTCGCCTGATGTGCCGCTCCGGCGCCTGCGGCTCATGCTAGGCCTCTTCGGCGGTGCGTTCGACCCGCCGCACCGTGGCCATGTCGAGCTCGCGCGCCGCGCGAAGACCGAGCTCGGGCTGGACAAGCTCGTCGTGCTCGTCGTCGCCGATCCGGGCCACAAGCACGTCGAGACACCCGCCGATGTCCGGCTCCGGCTCGCCCGGGCCGCGTTTCCGGCCGACGACGTCCTCCTCGACACGCACGCGCGCACGATCGACACGCTGCGCGCGCATCCCGATTGGGTCGATCCGGTGTTCTTGATCGGCGCCGACGAGTTCTGCGATTTCCTATCCTGGTACGAGCCCGACGAGGTGCTCGAGCGAACGCGGATCGCGGTCGCCACCCGGCCCGGGTTCCCTCGGGAGCGTCTGGAAGGGGTGCTGGCCGCGCTCAGCCACCCCGAGCGGGTGCTCTTCTTCGAGATCGAGCCGACTCCCGTGGCCTCGAGTGATCTGCGGCGACACTTCAGCGACGACGACGTACCGTCGGCCGTTGCGGACATCGTGCACGGCGAGGGCCTTTATGCCTCGTAGGCATGGGTACACTTCAGCGGCTTGAGCCCTCACGAACAGGCACGCCGGATCGCGGCAATCGTCCAGGACAGGCTCGGCCGCGACGTCGTCATTCTCGACATGCAGCCCGTCTGCGCCTACACCGACTACTTCGTCGTGGCGACGGGTGGCAACGCGCGCCAGACCAAGGGCATCTGGGACGAGGTACACGGCCGCATGAAGCACGATCACGACCTGCTCCCACGGTCGGTCGAGGGTGAGCAGGAGGCGACCTGGATCGTCGGCGACTACGTCGACGTCGTCCTGCACGTCTTCACCCCCGAGGCTCGCGAGTTCTACCGCCTCGAGGATCTCTGGGACGACGTCCCGCACGAGACCGTCGAAGCAGCCACGGCCTGACGGAACAGGTCCGCGCCGCTGCGAGGCGCGTCCGTTGCCCTGGATACCCTGTTGTCAGTGCTGACGACGGATCAAAAGGGTGCTCTCGCCGAACAGGCAATCATTCGAGGCTCTGACCCATGGCGTGGGTGTGTCGCGGCCGCTCGGGGACGAGCGCCACGACCTGATCCTCGACCTGCGGCCCGAGCTTCTGCGTGTCCAATGCAAGTGGGCCGCGCGGGTAGGCGATGTCGTGGTCGTGAGAACCCGACGGGGAAGGCGCGGTCGCGCCGGGCAGGCGGCGGGGATCTGGTGGGCACGCGATTTCGAGCTCGGAGCTACACTGTCGCGGTTCGGCGGGCCCATAGCTCAGCTGGGAGAGCGCCTGCATGGCATGCAGGAGGTCGGCGGTTCGATCCCGCCTGGGTCCACCTTCGAAGCCCCCTGACCGGGGGCTTCTTCTTTCGGTCGCCAGCCGCACACGACCGCCCGCAGGGCGATCACCTCCGGGCATTGTTGTTAAGCAGGTGTTATGGAGCGGAACTTCCACGGCTTCGCGATCGTGACTGTCGTCACACCCCTGAGATGGCAGGCGAATGGTGGTCGGGAGTCGAGTTGCGGCACCTCGTGGCGCTGGATGCAGTTGCGCGCGAAGGTTCCTTTCGCCGGGCTGCGACCCGTCTCGGGTATGTCCAGTCGGCGATCAGCCATCAGATCGCAGCGCTCGAGAACCTGACGGGGAAGCGGCTGATCGACCGCTCGCGCGGAACTCGGCCGCTCGCATTGACCGATGCCGGCGAGATCATGCTGGCGCATGCCGATGCGGTGATCGCCCGTGTGCGGGCCGCGCAAGCCGATCTGGCGGCGCTCGACGGGAACGGCAACGCAGCTCTGCGAGTCGGCGCAACGCCCGACCTGCTCGCACGGCTCGTTCCGTCGCTGCTCCGCGTCTACGGCGCGCCGGTGACGCTGAACGAGAACTCGTCGACCGTCGCGCTGCTGACCGCGCTCGTGCGGGGCGAGATCGATCTGGCGCTGGCCGAGACGCCGTTGCCGAAGGGCCCGCTCGACGCCGCCGCGCTGTGCACCGATCCGTTCGTCGTGATGTTGCAGTCGGGCGCACCTCTGACGCGCCGACGCAATCCGATCACGCGCGATGAGCTCGCGCGACTGCCGCTCGTGGCTCATGCGCCGTCGCGGGTGCACGTCGAGGAGCAGCTGCGCACGCACGGCATCGAGCCGAACTTCGTCCTGCAGGCGGAGACCGGCGCCGGTGTGCAGGGCCTCGTCGCCGCGGGCCTCGGTGCTGCCGTCCTGCCTCGCCTCGCCACCGACGAGCGCCGCGCCGAGACCCAGGTGGTCGAGCTCGCCCCCGGCGTGATCACGGCACGGACGGTGACGGCGGTCTGGAGCCGGCTGCAACCGCTCTCGAGCGATGCTGCAGCGTTCGTCGACGCAGCTCGTTCGGCCTGCGCGGGCGAGCGGGTGCGCGAGCCGTCGATCGCATAGATCTTCGATCACCCTCATCGCCGACGTCGATCAACCAGGATCCCCGGCCGGCGTCTCTACCTCCCGTATGACTCCCAGTGGTCGCCGGAGTCGCGCTGCCGCAGGCGCGGCTCCGGCATCACCCGGCGAGTCCTACACGGTCGATCTGCCAATTCGTCTGACCGACCGGGGGAGCAGCGGCGGCGCAGCTCCAGCTCTCGGAGCTGCGCCGCCAGATGCTGCCCAGGGACGCGGCCGAATGACGCAGTCCCGCGGCGGGCCTGCCAGAGTGCATGTCGAGCCATGAGCATCGTCCGCCGCAAGAGCACCTTCTCGATCGTCGCGGCCGACCTAGAGGCCGGCGAGGTCGGCTGCGCCGTCCAGTCGCGCTACTTCTCCGTCGGCTCGGTCGTCCCGTGGGCGCGCGCCGGGGTTGGTGCCGTCGCGACTCAGGCGGCGGGGGTGGCGGTCTACGGCGTTCGCGCGCTCGAAGAGCTCGAGCACGGGGCCTCTCCGGAGGACGCACTCGCGCGCGTTCTGGCAGACGACGATGGGCGGGAGACGCGCCAGCTCGGGGTGGTGACAGCCGACGGCCGCTCCGCCGCGTTCACCGGGGCGAGTTGCCTCGACTGGGCCGGTCATCGCATCGGCGCGGGCTTCGCCGTGCAGGGCAACATCCTCGCCGGCCCGGCCGTCGTCGACGAGATGGCCCGGGCCTATGAGGAGACCGTCGGCTCGCTCGTCGAGCGTCTTGTTGCAGCGCTCGAGGCGGGACAGGCCGCGGGCGGCGACAAACGCGGGCAGCAGTCCGCCGCCGTCGTCGTCGAACGCGTCGGGGCGCGTGCAGATTCTCGCGAGGGCATCGACCGCATCTGCGACCTGCGGGTGGAGGATCACGTCGAGCCGATCAGCGAGCTCCGCCGGCTGGTCTTGCTCTGGACGGCCTGGGAGGCGCAGCGTCGCGCGCACGCGTTCTACGAACGGGGCGACAGTGCCCGCGCGGCCGACACGCTGCGTGTTGCTTTGGCGCGGGGCGAGGACGCCGGGATGCTCTACAACCTCGCGTGCTACGAGTCGCTCGCGGGTAGGAGCGACGCCGCGCTCGGCGACCTGCGGCGATCGATCGAGCTGGCCCCGTCGTTCCGCGAGCTCGCGCGAGACGATGCCGACTTCGATCCGATCCGGGCCGCGGTCTCAGAGCTGTAGCTCGAGGAACCTCGTTCCGGCCACCGGGTTGTGCCTGTACGGCGCTATCTCCTCGAACCCGAGCTCGTCGTAGAGCGCCTGCGCGATCGCCATGTCCGGAGTCGTGTCGAGTCGCATCCGGGCATAGCCGAGACGTCGCGCCTCGGCGACGACTGCCGTCGCGAGCCGCCGCCCGAGGCCTGTGCCGCGGGCGGTGGGGAGCACGAAGAGCCGCTTCATCTCGCACACGTCACCCGCGAGCGGTCGTAGCGCAACGCAGCCGGTGAGCCGCCCGTCGCCGTGTGCAACGAGCAGGGCGCCGCGTGGTGGCGCGTAGGCGCCTGGCAGCTCCGCGAGCTCGCGCTCGAAACCCTGGAAATCGAGCTCGAATGGAAGTGACTCCGCGTAGGCGCGCAGGAGTGCCCGCACCATGTCGGTTTCGGACTCGTCCATTTGCACCACTGGCGCATCGCGGTCCACAACGGCACGCTATCGGCACGAATTCTGCACAGACACGTGCGCCCGCTCACCGTACCGTTGTCGTCAAAGACAACGGAAGGAGGAAAACGTGCGCAAGGTTCTGCTCGTGCTCGGGCTCGCAGCTGTATTGGCCGTCCCGGCGGTGGCCGCCGGCAAGACGGGGCCGCCGGTGGCGTGCGGCCCGCAGTGCGACAACAACGGCGGTTGGACGGGTTGCACACAGATCACCACCTCGCATTCCGGCAGCGCGGGGCCCCTCGCCCACATCAGGCACTTCCTGGTGGTGAACTACTGCAAGCACTACGGCGTCATCACGAGCGTGTCGCTCGCGGCCCACGGCTGCGACACGAACGGGCTCGTTTCGTGCCACATCGGTCCCGCCTGGCAGACCGGAGGCGGGGTGGGATTCACCTCGGCCACGTTCGAAGGGCACGTGACCTGGACCGTCACGACGCTACCGTTCGTCACGAACAGCGACACCCTCACCCTCACGGTGCCGGCCGGCTAGATGCGGCGGAGGCGGCTCATCGTGACGGTGATGGTCTGGCTCCTGCTCGGCCTCGCCCTCAACTTCGTGATTCGCGCCACGCTGCACTGACGTATCGTCGCGGGTCGTGGAGCTTCGCCCCACGACCGACGGCGACTTGCCGGCACTCCATGCGATCTTCCTCGACGCGATCGGAAGTGTCTTCCTTCCGCACGGCTTCGAGCCGCCGGCCCCGAGCCTCGAGACGTTCTCGAATCTGCAGGGGCACATACTGCGCACCGGGACCTCTGTCGTCGCCGAGACGGACGGACGCGTCCTCGGCTACGGATCCTCCTGGGCACGGGGCGAGGATTGGTTCCTCGCCTCGCTCTTCGTCGATCCGGCGGCCCACGGCCGAGGCCTCGGCAGCGCGTTGCTCGACGCGGTCTGGACCCCGGCGAGCCGCCGGCGGACGATGACCGACGCGATCCAGCCCATTTCCAACGCGCTCTACGGAGGCCGGGGGCTCGTGCCGGCGACGCCCCTGCTGACGTTCCAGGGCCGCCCGCAGATCGACGAACCTCTCCTCGAGCGGGGTGCCGCCGACCTCGGCCGGATCGACGAGCTTGCCTACGGGTTCGACCGCGAGGTCGATCACCTTCACTGGTCCCGCCACGCCCGTCGAACGGAGTGGCGAGACGCCTACTCCTATGCGTTCCCGGACGGGGAGATCGGGCCGGTGGCCGGCGAGACGCCGGCCGCGGCAGCCGCGGCGCTTGCCGGCGAGCTTGCCGCCGCGGCCGGAAAGGTGCGTGTTCGCATCCCCGGCTCGGCCCGTCTGCTCGTCGAGGTCGCCCTGGCCGCCCGCCTGCGTCTGGCGCCGGTTCCGGGGCTGCTCCTGCTTTCGCGGGGCGTCGAACCGCCCGCCGCGCTTGCCCCGTCGAGCTATGCCCTCTATTAAGGTCGAGGTGCGCTCGCCGAAGGACCTGTTGGTTTCCTACACTTCGTGAATGTCGGGTCAAGCCTGGGAGCTCGTCTTCATGATGCTGATCCTGAAGATCCCGATCATCTATCTGGGTCTCGTCGTCTGGTATGCGATCCGCGCCGAGCCGGAGCCGGGCGTCGACCCGACCGAGTACTCCGTCTGGCGTCCGTGGCGGCGCCCGTCGGATGCCGGCCCCCGCCCGAGGCGGGGTGGGCCGCACGGGACCCGCGACTCGATCCGCGTCGAGCGGGCGCGCCGGGATAGAGTCGCGCCGTGAGCTCGACGACAGACGATCGCCCGCGCCCAGCCGAAGCGGTCGCAGGCCTGCTCGCCGCAGGCGCGCTGTTCCTCGGCGGGTTCGAGCTCCTCTACCGGCCGTTCCGGCTTGCACCCGCCGCGTTGATCATGCTGGTCGCCGCAACGATCATGAGCCGCGAGCAGCAAGGCCTGATCAAGGTGGCCTACGCAGCGGTGGGGATCGGTTTCGTCGTCGGCGCGGCCATTCAGGTGCTCACGCACCATCCGCTCTACTAGGACGAGGCAGGACAGCCGGCGCTCCCCTGGTACAACAGCCCGCTAGGGCCACTGGGGCCTTCGCGAGCAGGTCTTGGATAGCGCCGTCAGGCCACACTTCGCGATGGAGGAGCGGCGGGGATCCACGCGCGCATGCTCCAACCGTTCTCGCCGTCGGGGCCGGCCCGAAGGGTCCCCCCGCAGGCGCCCAGGCGCTCGCGCAGCCCCGTCAGCCCGCGCCCCGAGCCGAGTCCGAGACGGGCAGGGGCAGATGACCCGCCGTTGACGATGGCGAGCTCCAGGACGCCTGGACGCGCATCGACGGTCACGTCGACGGCTGCGCCGGGCGCGTAGCGCAGCGCGTTCGTCAGCCCTTCCTGGACGAACCGCAGTGCCACGTGTGCATTCGCCCCCGAGACCTCGGAGGCATCCCCGGACATGCGCAGAGTGATCGGGAGGCCTGAGGCGCGTGCGGTGTCGATGATCTCGCGGACCAAGCCGAGATGTGCGCCGTTGTCCGCGGAAACGTCGTGGGCGAGCAGGTCGGCAAGATGGTCGAGGTCGGCCTCTGCCTGACGCGATGCCGTCGCGATCACTTCGAACGTATCCGCAACGCGGGCAGGCTCACGAACCGCGAGCCGCTGGCCCGCGCTTGCCTGCACGACCATCGTCGAGATTGCATGTGCGACGACGTCGTGCAGCTCCGCGGCGATGCGCGCGCGCTCGTACCGAATCGAAAGACGGGCGTAGGCGTCGCGCTCGGCTTCGAGCTCCGCCGCCTGTTCACCGAGTCGGGCAGCGACCGCCTCACGGCTGCGCAGCGCAAGACCGGCGAGATAGAAGGTGATCGGAAGCATCAGCTCCGGCACGATCGAGCCGTTGTCGAACGCGATCAGCTGAGAGAGGACGATCCCCGCCAGCAGAAGACCGACGGCAACGCGCCGGCCGGCCGCGCGGGCGCGCGGCCGGCCAGGAACGCAACGACAGGCAGGGCGAGCATGATCCAGCCGATCTCCCGCCCGGCGAGGGCCTCCGCCACGAGCACGATGAAGACGCCGGCCGCCGAGCCCAGCACCACCCACGGCGACCCGGCGCGACGGATCATGCGGGCACGAGCACCGGCAGGTCGGCCGTCACGCGGGTACGCCCGGCTGCGGTCTCGGCCTTCAGGCTGCCGTGGTGCAGCGCCAGCCGCTCGCGCGCCCGGTCGAGCGCCGTCTCGGTCTGGCGGCGGCTTCCACGGGCGGGCCCGCTCACGGTCATTGCGACCGCGTCCGCCTGGAAGTCGACATGGACCTGTACGCCCGGCGCGTCGCCTGTTGCCCGGAGCAGGTGTTCGACGACGCGATACGCCGACAGCTCCAGCCCGGCCGGCAGGACGCGCGGCTCCCCGGCGACGGTCAACTGGGCGTCGACGCCCTTCTCACTGACGATGAGAGCATCGAGGTGTGCGAGCGTGGGCTGCGGCTCGATGCCGGCGTCGTCGCCCTCCCGCAGCAGCCCGACAACCGCACGCATCTGCTCCAGGGTGGCTCGGCTCTCGGCCTCGATGCGCGCGAACGCCTCACCGGCGTCGTCTCCGTCGGCCCCGGCCTCCGCGAGCTTCGTCAGCTCGGACAGGCGCGTGCGCAGGAGCGCATCGAGCTCGGCGGAGAGACGTACGCGCTCGCTCTCCACCTGCAGTCGCGCATTTGCCTCACGCTGCGCGCTCAGCTGCACGTTGCGTTCGCTCAGACGCGCCGCCAGGCGTGCGCGCGACCGGACGACACGCCCGATGAACCAGACCGCAATGCTCACCGGCACCGAGATGGTGAGCCCGCTCCAGCCGGCCGACGAGTCGGCCGAGAGGCAGACCACGCCGGACCCGAGCACAATCCCAAGCCCGACCAGAGACCTGCGACGATCGAGCCAGGCGCCGACGGAGAACGCCTCGACGAAGAACAACGGCAAGAGCAGCCCGCAGCGGCCGATCGTGCCGTACGCGGCGACGTGAATCGCCGTGCCGATCAACGTGCCGGCCGCGGCGGCGAGCGGCGCCCGGCGACGCCACAGCACCGGGATCACGGCGGGGAGGATGGACAGGCCCATCAGCAGCTTGCCCGCGGTCGACCCGGCGCCGAGGCCGTTGTCCTGCCCCCAGCCGATGAAGATCACGCCGAGAACGGCGAAGAGCACGGTGATGGCGACATCGCGACGTGCGATGGGCGGGCCTTTGGTGAACATGAACGACATCATTTCGATCTCACTCCTTTCGTGACAAGGAACAGATGCAAGCCACCTTCGCCGGTGTCGAGTGCAGCGTCGTCACCGCGTGGGACGACTTCTCGACGACGCCTCACCCCGTGGTCTGACGACGGAGGCGCCGGTTCAGCGCGATGATTGCGCCCATGAGCGCGATCCAGACGATCCTCGTCGCCGCCGACCCCAGAACCGGGCCGGAGAACGCAATCGCCCTGCACGACGGCGAGCTGCTGTCCACCGATCGGATCGTCGCCGCTTTCGCCGTGCCCGCGGATGCCGTCCGCGCCGCCGCCGCGCTTGTCGACCTGGACGGCGCGCCCGCAGTCCGCGTTGGGGTCGACGCTGGGGAGCCGTCCGTCGCCCTCGACGTCGCCGAGCGGATCTGCGCGGCGGCCGAGCCGGGGCAGGCGCTCGTTACCGAGGCGGTCGCACACCTCGCCGGGCCGCCGTGGCGGCTCTCCTGCAACCCGCCGGCGGAGTCCGTGTCGCCGAGTTACGTCGAACGGTGCCGTCTTCGCTGCCGGGCGCGCGCGCGACGAGCCGACCGGCCGCGCAGTGACGACTGTCGTGATCGCAGACGACCAGGAGCTCCTGCGCTCCGGCTTCCGCGTGATCATCGACGCCGAGCCTGACCTCCGCGTCGTGGGCGAGGCGGCGGACGGCTTCGCGGCGATCGATGTCGTCCACCGCCGACGGCCAGACGTCGTCCTGATGGACATCCGCATGCCCGGTCTCGACGGCCTGCGCGCCGCCGAGCAGATCCTCGGCGACCCCGAGTCGACCGCGGCGGTGGTCATGCTCACGACCTTCGACGTCCAGCGCTATGTCTACGAGGCGCTGCGCCTCGGAGCGAGCGGCTTCCTGCTGAAGGATGCGCCCGCCGACCGTCTGCTGGATGCGATCCGGGTAGCCGCTGCTGGCGAGGCGCTGCTCGCGCCCACGATCACCCGGCGTCTCGTCGAGCGGTTCGCGGCCGGCGAGCGCCCTCTCGATGCGGCCGACTCGCGAGCGTCTCGCGACCTCACCGCGCGCGAGGTCGAGGTCCTGCGCCTGATCGCCCGCGGACACTCGAACGCCGAGATCGCCGCCGAGCTGGTGCTCGGCGAGAACACCGTCAAGACCCACGTCAGCCGGATCTTCGCCAAGCTGCACTTGCGCGACCGCTCCCAGGCCGTGATCGTGGCCTACGAGACCGGGCTCGTCCTGCCCGGCCCCGACAGCGCAGAGCTCTGAGGGCATTTCCCAGGACTCGCCGACCCGTGCGAGTTAACCTTGCGGGCGGATCGAGGCCGAAGTGATGCTGCGCGCCGCATTGTCGGGCGGTCAGCGCGGGAAACCGGCCTCGAATCCGTTCGACGAGGTGCTCGCTGGCCTTGTCGACGACGCGGAAAACGGCACGGTGACAGCGATCGTGGCACACCCCGCCGGAGGAGGCTTTCGGGCAGCCACCTGGTACAACACAAGGGTGAGCACGCACGACGTCGACGGCCTGAACGCCGGCTACGCGCGCGCACTGCTCGACGAGTACCTCGAGAATCCCGAGGCGGTGCCGTCGGAGTGGCGCGCGCTCTTCGAGAGCGGGGAATCCGGCCTGGTCGCGACCCATCCGGGGATCGCACGCCTCCTCGAGGCCCTGCCGGCCGCAGCGCCTGAGGGGAACGGCCACACCGAGCGCCTTGACGCGGCACCGGTTGCGGTTGCGGTCGCTGACGCCGTGCCTGACCCGCAGCTGCTCGGTGGCGTCGCGGCGGCGATGGCGCTCGTCAAGGCGCACCGCACACACGGCCACCTCGCCGCACGGCTCGATCCGCTCGGGTCCGAGCCCGTCGGCGACCCGTCGCTCGAGCCGTTGCGGCTCGAGCCGAAGCTCACGCCGGAGCTGCAGGCGCGGATCCCCGCGTCCGTCCTGCGGGTGCACGTCGAAGGCGAGACGCTCGCGGACGTTCTGCCTCAGCTCGGTGAGACGTACTGCGGCACGATCGCGTACGAGCTCGAGCATCTCTCGGATCACCAGCAGCGCGTCTGGCTCCGCCAGGCGATCGAGTCCGGCCGGTATCGGCAGCCTCTCGCCGCCGAGGAGAAGAAGGCGTTGTTCCGCCGCCTCTGCGAGGTGGAGGGGATGGAGCGCTTCCTGCGCAAACGCTTCCTCGGGCAGAAGCAGTTCTCGCTCGAAGGGCTCGACGTGATGATCCCGATGCTAGACGAGACGATCGAGCTTGCGTCCGAGGCCGGCGCACACGAGGTCGTCCTCGGCATGGCGCATCGCGGTCGTTTGAACGTGCTCGCGCACACCATCGGGATGCCGTACGAGTACATCCTCCGCGAGTTCGAGGGCGAGCGGACGATCGAGGCGGTTGCCGTCGACCCGGAAGGGGGAACCGGCGACGTGAAGTACCACCTCGCGGCGAACGGAACACGCACGACATCGAACGGCCAGGTCGGCGTTCGCCTCGTCGCGAACCCGAGCCATCTGGAGGCCGTCGACCCGGTCGTGGAGGGCCGCACGCGCGCCGCGCAGACCGACCGCGCGACGCGAAACGGCGCTCACGACCCGTCCGTGGCGCTGCCGGTGCTGCTGCACGGCGACGCGGCTTTCGCGGGACAGGGAATCGTCGCTGAGACGTTCAACCTGCACGGCCTCGAGGGCTATTCGACCGGCGGCACGCTGCACCTGATCACGAACAACCAGGTCGGCTTCACGACCGATCCGAACGAGGGCCGTTCGACCCGCTATTCGTCCGATCTTGCCAAGGGCTTCGATGTTCCGATCATCCACGTCAACGCCGACGATCCGGAGGCCTCGATCTCTGCGACACGACTTTCGCTGGCCTATCGGCGCCGCTTCGGCCAGGACGTCGTCATCGACCTCGTCGGCTATCGGCGGTTCGGTCACAACGAGCAGGACGAAGCCGCGTACACCCAGCCGCTGATGGTCGAGCAGATCAACGCGCATCCGTCGGTGCGGGAGCTCTACGAGGAGCAGCTGATCGAAGAAGGCGTGCTGACGCAGGACGAGGCGGCATCGTTGGTCTCCGCGGTCGAACAGATGCTGCGCGAGGCGCATGACCGGCTGAAGGCATCCTTCGGCGCGAGCGAGGAGCACGACGGTGCGATCCCGCGCTCGACCGGCAGCGAGGCGCTCACGGCGGTCTCGGCGGACACGCTCGTGGAGCTCAACGAGGCGCTGCTCGCGACGCCCGACGAATTCAGTGTGCACCCCAAGCTCGCCCGCCAGCTGGAGCGGCGGCGCACCGCCATGGACGAGGGCGGCATCGACTGGGGTCACGCGGAGTCCCTTGCCTACGCGTCACTGCTCGTCGACGGCATCCCGGTGCGGCTCACGGGCCAGGACGTGCAGCGCGGGACGTTCGCGCAGCGCCACCTCGTCCTGCACGACGTGAACACCGGCGAGACGTACACGCCGATGCAGCACCTCGACGATGCAGCGGCGTCGTTCGAGGTCTACAACTCGCCGCTCTCCGAGTATGCGTGCGTGGGATTCGAGTACGGCTACTCGGTGGCCGCCCCCGAGGCGCTCGTCCTCTGGGAGGCGCAGTACGGCGACTTCGCAAACGGCGCGCAGATCGTGATCGACCAGTTCATCTCGTCCGCCATGTCGAAGTGGCGCGAGACGTCTCGCCTGTCGCTGCTGCTCCCACACGGGTACGAGGGGAACGGGCCCGAGCACTCGAGCGCGCGGCTCGAGCGCTTCCTGCAGCTCGGAGCGCAGGAAAACCTTCGGATCGTCAACTGCACGACGGCGGCCCAGTACTTTCACCTCTTGCGGCGCCAGGCCCTCGACGCGACGGCCCGGCCGCTCGTCGTCGTCACTCCCAAGGGCCTGCTGCGGTTGAAAGATGCGACGTCGACGCTCGCCGAGCTCTCGGCCGGTGGGTTCCAGCCGGTGATCGACGACGAGCGCACCGACAAGGAAGCTGTGCGGAGGCTCGTGCTCTGCAGCGGCAAGGTCTACTACGACATCGTCGGCCACGAAGCTCATGCGGGAGCCGGCGCGGTCGCTGTCGCCCGCATCGAGCAGCTTTACCCGTTCCCGACGGACGCGGTCGCGGCCCTCGTCGCGTCATATCCCGCGCTGGCCGAGGTCGTGTGGGCGCAGGAAGAGCCGCAGAACATGGGGCCGTGGCGGTCGATCCGTCACAGGCTCGAGGAAGCCTCAGGCGCCGCGCCGTTGCGGTACATCGGCCGGACGTGGCGGGCGAGCCCATCCGAGGGCTACCCGACCGCTCATCTGATCGAGCAAGACCGCATTGCGCGCGATGCGCTGACGATCTCGGGCTAGCTTCGCCGGCGGTTGCGCTGGGCGTCGAGCGCCTGCTTGGCGATCCGCGGCCCGTGGTAGCGCGCCTGTTGCGTGAGCCACTTCGCTGCTTCGGTGGCAGGCGGCGCCAGATGTCGTACGCGGCGAGCGCTGCCGTGACCGGGCCGACCCCGCGCGTGATCTTCACAGGAGGCATCGGCCCCATTGTGCCGACAACGGCTACTTCCGGTGGCTCGAGGCGTGCGCGGCGCCCGAATTGCTGCTGCTGCTGCTGCTGCTGGTGCTGGTGGGCGGTGCTGGTTGGAGTGGGAGTTGGAGTGGTGCTCGTGCGTCGTGGTGGTCTTGGTGGTGGTAGTGGTGGTCGTCGTCGACCCGGTGCTGCCGCTGGCCGGTGCTGCCGGTGCTGCTGGCGCCGTTGCCGCCACTGCCGCAGCCGCCGCCATGGTCGCCGTGGTCGTCGGCCTCTTCCTGGAGTGCCTCGACGAACTTCTCGGACGAGGACTTGATCAAGACCTTGATCGACGTGGAGGCGAGCGACGGCACCGCCGCAGGCGTGTCGCCCGGCGGCGCCGCAGGCGGCGGTGGCGCCGGCGTGGGCGGGGGCGTAGGCGCAGGGGTGGGAGCAGGCGTGGGGGCCGGAGCTGGTGCCGGGGCGGGTGTGGGCGCCGGCGTGGGAGCCGGAGCAGGCGCCGGAGCGGGCAGCCGGCTGGGGTGCAGGCGTCGGGGTGGGGCCTGGCTCTGCCGGGTGTGAGGTCTCGCCGGCCGGCAGGCCGTCGCCGGCGTGGCCGGCGCCGGGGCCTGAGTGGGGATGACGGTGTGGGAGACCGGCAGGGCCCGGCGAACGATCACGCTCGCGAGCTCGGCGGTGCCCGTCGTGGCGGGTTGCGCGACCGCCGGGGGAGGCGTGACGGGCCCATGCCCAGCCTGGACGAGTCCTGGCGCGACCTGGACGACCGCGGGCGCTTCGGGAGTCGCCAGCCGCAGGGGCGCGCCCTGGTTGCCGGAAGTCAGCAAATGCCCGGGAAGGAGCATGAGGCCGGCAACGACTGCACATGCGAGTGCTCCCGCCGCGGTCTGCGCCCAAACCCCCCTCATGGTTTCCCCCGTTCTGGCCGACAATGACTAGTAGAAAAGCGTATCGGCACCTCCGGCCGATCACTTGAGCACGAATGGGAAGCTTCAAACTCAAACTAGTGATGTGGTTCGCGCTGTTGGCGCTGCTGCCGCTCGCGGTGGCGTTCTACGGCTATGACTCGCTGACGAGCCGCAGCGAGACCGGGCGGACGGATGCGGCGCTCCAGGCCGGCTTGCGCGGAGTGGTGGCCGGCTACTCGGCGCGCCTCGCAGCGGCGACGGTCGAGGCCCGCCGACTCGCGGCCGATCCCGCACTGCAGCGTGCTCTGCGCCGGCATGACGAACGCGCTCTGGCGAAGGTCGCCGCTGCTCACCCGACGGCAGTGTTCGGGTTCGGCACTGGCGCCCCGGGTGCCGTCTCCGTCGTCGACCACGGGCGCGTGATCGGCTCCGCCTCCGTGCGTGTGCCGATCGACCAGCAACTCGTACGGTCACTCGCTGCGGGGCTCTCGCCGTCGTACGGCCTTGTCGTTGCCCGGCTCGGACGAATCATCGCGGGCGCCGGGAGTGGGAGCACGCTTCCGCTCCAGCCAGGCCATCCGTCCCGCGTCCGGCTCGGCGACACCGAGTACCGGGGCCTGCAGACGGCGCCGCTTGCCCGGCCGAAGGGGCTCGTCTTCGCGGTGGTCGAGCGGCAGCATGCGATCGACGCTGCCGGGCGCTCGTCCGAGGAGCGCTTGTTCACCGCGTTGCTCGCATCGCTCTTGATCTTCGGAATCGTCACGTACCTGCTCGGGCGATCGATCGTCAGCACGCTCCGCCGGCTCGTCGCGGCTGCCAACGCGATCGCCGCGGGGCGCTTCAACGAACGCGTCGAGGTGAGGGGCCACGACGAGTTCGCGGAGCTCGGCACAGCGTTCAACCGGATGGCCGCCCAGCTCGAACAGCGGCTCGAGGAGCTGCAGACGGAGCGCGAACGGATGCGCGACGCGACGATCCGGTTCGGCGAGGCGCTGATGGCAACCCACGATCCGGGTCAGCTCGTGCGCGTCGTGGTCGAATCGGCGGTCGAGTCGACGGGTGCCACGGGCGGCGTCGTGCTGGGCCCGCACGGCGAGCTCGCGCGGGCCGGCGACCCGGATGCAGGAGCGGAGCGGATCTCCTTTCCGCTCCGCACGGGCTCGTCCGACTTCGGACAGCTCGTTCTCGCCTCGAACTCGTTCGAGGCAGAGCAGGTCGAGACTGCGACGTCACTCGCGAATCAGGTCGTCGTCGCGCTCGAAAATGCGCGGCTGCATCGCCTCGTCGAACGGCAGGCGCTGGTCGACAGCCTCACCGGCCTCGCAAACCGGCGCAGCGTCGAAGAGACTCTTCGTTCCGAGCTCGCCCGCGCCGCGCGCTTCGGCACCGAGGTTTGCGTCGTGTTCGCCGACCTCGATTTCTTCAAGCTCGTGAACGACAAGCACGGGCATGCCGCCGGAGACGAAGTCCTCAAGGCATTCGCGTTCGCGCTGCGAGAGACGGTTCGCGAGAGCGATGTTGCCGGCCGCTGGGGCGGCGAAGAGTTCGCCCTCGTGCTCACCGGCACAGGCTCGATCGGTGGCGCCCGTCTCGCCGAACGCGCGCGCGCGGCGATCGAGGCCCGCAACGTGGAGATGCCGAACGGAGAACTGGTCTCGGTGACGGCGAGCTTCGGCGTCGCCTCCTACCCGGAGACACACGAGCTCGGCGAGTTGCTCGCCGCTGCCGACTCGGCGCTGTACGAAGCCAAGCGTGCCGGCAGGAACCGGGTCGCGGTCTCGCCGGAATCGAGCCTGCCGAAGATCGTCTAAACTTCCGCGTCGGAGAGAATATGGCGTCAGAGCAGGAGGGTTTATGGCCGTCGACGCTCCGTCGATGTTCGCGCAAGTGATTCAGGACCATCTCGAGTTGAAACGGCGTAATGCCGCGCTCGAGCACGAGATGCCGCTTGAGAAGTACATGTCCGACGATCCGTTCGAGAACCATCCGCTCTTCAAGACGGAGGAGCAGGCGCGGATCGAGGAGACGATGGACGGTGTTCCCGGGATCGAGGCCGAGGAGACGTCGCTCGACTGGCCGACCACCGAAGACACCTTCATCGACGAGCCCACATCGTCACCCGCTCTCGATGTGACCGAGGAGGCCGCAACCACCGCGCCGGACGGGGATCAGCCTTCCGACGAGAACCTGTGGTCGCGCTCTCGCGACTTCGACTGGGGCGACTGACCTTCGGCCTGAATCTGATTCGGCGAAGCCGGACCAGATTCATGAGTCTCACGGCTGGCTGAGTCTCGCCCAGAGGTTGTCGAGCATGCGCTTCACCGGCCAGAAGGTGGCCGAGCCGCCGAAGTCGAGTGTCCCTGCGGCGAACACCTTGGCGCCGGCCGGCGTCTCGTAGTAGCTCATCTGGGCGGTCAGCCCGGGGCCGAGCAGGTCGGGAATCTGCGCGACGACCACCGTCCCCGGCGGTGACTCGGGCGCGATGGAGTCGATCTCGATCCCGTAGCCGCCGACGAACTGGCCGAGCGTCGAGCCGTCCGCCAGCCCCGTTCCGTCCCAGAGCCACGGAGTCGCTGCGCTGTCTTGCACGGTGTAGAGGCCTTGCCGCTGGCCGTCGTCGTTCGCCCGGTACTCGACGCCGATCAGCGCAGCTTCCGGACGTCCTGCGTCACGCCAACGGCCGATCTTGACGAGCTTGTTCTGCGACTTCTGCACCTTCCAGAAGAAGTTGTTCGCCGAGAGGAACATCAGGTTGCCGCCGAGGTCGCGGAAGCGCTGCACGACGTCGTACTCGTGTGGCCGCACGTACTCCTCGTGGCCTTCGAACACGATCAGGTCGTAGCTCGCCGCGAGTTGATCGCCGGTCGCGATGTTGTCGAAGTCCGAGTCGGAGATGAACTCCGCTCGTTTGCCGGACCAGTACAGCCAGTGCAGGAACGGGAGGTCGTACCGGTAGAAGCGTGGCGGCGGCCCTCGCGCGATGTAGGTGCGTCCGAGGTCGACGGTGCGGTTCGGCGGACCGGCGTACCACGTATCGCCGTAGCCGTCGCCATTCACGTCCTGGAAGTTGTAGGCCTGCCACGTGTTCGTCGGCAGGATGACGAGCACACGGCTCGTCTGCCCCAGCATGACCGGACGCACGACGAACGGCGCATAGCCGACCCGGCCGTCCGCAGCGGTGAACTCGACGTAGTAGAGGCCGCTCGGCAGGTCCGGAACGCGGAACGCGATCGTGTGCGGTGCGTTTTGCCACGCCGACCAGTCGATCAGCGTCGGCCCCTCGTCCACCTCGACGCCGGCGAACTGGTTGTCCGCGTAGGTGACCACTTTCTCCGGCCCCGACTGGAACACGCGCTCCGTGAGCGCCGCCGCATCGGTTGCGATGTGGATGCGTGCGACGTCGCCCGGCAGGTAGTTCGGTTTCGCAAACCCGGCGTCGATGCCCTGGATGCGCACGACGACGCCGCGAGGACTGCGTCCGACGAATGCGTTGGGTGCTCCGTAGACGATGCGGTTGCCGGTGCCGTCCACGGCTGTGAGCCGGATCAGGTATGTGCGCGGGTTCAGGTTCGATGCGGCCGCCCAGGTGAGCGTGTGCCACCCGCGGCCGAACCTCTCGGTCGTCGTGAAGAAGGACCTCGGGGCCTTGACGGTGCGCGTGACGTCCATTGTCACCGTCGCTGCTTCCCGGAGCCGGAACGAGATGTTCGCCTGCTCTCGGAACCCGTCGCCGTTCGGGCTGATGGTCGTCAGAAGCGCGTTGTCGCCGGCAAACGGTGTGCTGCCGTTGTCGGTGTGCAGCTCGTACAGCCGGGGCGGCCGGGTATCGATCCGCAGGCCGGTGGTGGCGAGCACGCTCGAGCCGTAGACGAGCCGGACCCTGTAGTTGCCGTCCCCGACGCGTCTGCCTCGGATCCGCCCGTCCCAGCCGATTGCGAGGGTGCGCCGCCGCGCCGGCGGAACGATCCAGCCGACCGGTTTTCCGTTGAGCTTGACGAGCCGAACGCCTACCTTCCGTTCGAGCGAGAGCTGCGCGGACACACGCAGCGTCGCTCTGATCGGGGAGAAGTTCTGCGGAACGACGGTCAGCGTCGCCGCCTGTGCATGCGCGGTGACGACGAGTGCCGCCGCGACCACGAATCCCAGCCGGCGCACCGCGGCAGGTTAGCCGTCGCTCAGGACTGCAGGGTCGTCTGGGTGCGCCTGGGCGATACCCTGTTCCCTTCGTGCCGCCCCTCAAGACATCGACCTCGTACGTCCCGACCGGCGACCAGCCGCAGGCGATCGAAGCGCTCGCCAACGGGCTCAGGGCGGGCGAGCAATATCAAACGCTCCTGGGCGCGACCGGCACCGGGAAGACCGCCACGATGGCGTGGATCATCGAGCAGGTGCAACGGCCGGCGCTGGTGATCGCGCACAACAAGACGCTTGCCGCGCAGCTCTGCAACGAGTTCCGCGAGTTCTTCCCCGACAACGCCGTCGAGTACTTCGTCTCGTACTACGACTACTACCAGCCGGAGGCCTACGTTCCGCAGGCCGACCTCTATATCGAGAAGGACAGCTCTCGGAACGACGACATCGACCGCCTGCGGCACGCAGCGACGTCGAACCTCCTGTCACGGCGCGACACGATCATCGTGGCGTCGGTCTCCTGCATCTACGGCCTCGGGTCGCCGGAGGAGTACGAGAAGAAGATCGTCTCCCTGACCGCCGGGGAGGAGACGGATCGAGATCTCGTCCTGCGCAAGCTGATCGACATTCAGTACGCCCGCAACGACACGGTCCTCGGGCGGGGCCGCTTTCGCGTGAAGGGCGACATCATCGAGATCCAGCCCGCGCATTCGGAAACGGCGTATCGCGTTTCGTTCTTCGGCGACGAGGTCGAGCAGGTCTCGCACTTCGACCCGCTCACCGGTGAGGTGCTCTCGAAGCTCGATCACATCACGGTGTTCCCGGCGACGCAGTACGTCACATCCGCGCCCACAATCGAGCGCGCGGCGGTCGAGATCCGGCACGAGCTCGAGGAGCAGGTGAAGAACTTCGAGGCAAAGGGAATGATGCTCGAGGCGCACCGCATCCGGCAGCGCACCGAGTACGACCTCGAGATGATGCGCGAGCTCGGTTTCTGCAACGGGATCGAGAACTACTCGCGGATCCTCGACGGGCGCCCTGCCGGGTCGGCGCCGCACACGCTGCTCGACTACTTCCCGTCCGACTACGTCGTCTTCGTCGACGAGTCGCACCAGACGGTCCCACAGGTGGGGGGCATGTACGAAGGCGACCGCTCGCGCAAGCAGACGCTCGTGGACTTCGGGTTCCGGCTGCCGAGCGCGCTCGACAATCGCCCCCTGCGCTTCGACGAGTTTCTGGCGAAGGTGCCGCAGGCGGTGTTCGTCTCGGCCACGCCCGGCGCCTGGGAGTTGCGCCAGTCGACGAAGATCGTCGAGCAGTTGATCCGGCCGACGTACCTCGTCGATCCTGAGGTCGAGCTGCGGCCGACTCGCAACCAGATCGACGACCTCCTGAACGAGATCCGTCACCGGGAGGAGCGAAACGAGCGCGTTCTCGTGACGACGCTGACGAAGAAGATGTCCGAGGACCTCACCGACTACCTGCTCGAGGCGGGCGTCAAGACGCGGTATCTCCACTCGGAGGTCGACACGCTCGAGCGCATCCAGATCATTCGCGAGCTGCGCCTCGGCGAGTACGACGTGCTCGTCGGCGTCAACCTCCTTCGCGAAGGGCTCGACCTGCCGGAGGTGTCGCTGGTCGCGATTCTCGACGCAGACAAGGAAGGCTTCCTGCGCGGTAAGACCGCGTTGATCCAGACGATCGGGCGGGCGGCCCGCCACCTCGAGGGCCGCGTGCTGATGTACGCCGACAAGCAGACGGAGGCGATCAAGGGCGCGCTCGAGGAGACCAATCGCCGGCGCACGACCCAGCTCGCCTTCAACGAGGAGCACGGCACGAAGCCGCTGTCGATCATCAAGGGCGTTTCCGACATCGCGGAGTTCCTGGCGCTCGAGCAACCGCACGTGCCGAGCTCACGCCGCCGGCGCGGCGACAAGGCCGAGGGCATGAATCGCGAGGAGCTCGAGAAGCTGGCGATCACGCTCGAGGAGGAAATGTTCCAGGCCGCCGAGGAGCTGAGGTTCGAGTACGCCGCGAAGCTGCGCGACGAGATCAAGGCGCTTCGCCGCGAGCTGCTCGCGTTCGAAGAAGCACCTGTATGAGCATCGGTTTTGTCCTCGCGGTCCTGATCTCGGGACTGATCACGGGCGGGCTGGCGCGGTTCGCAATCCCCGGGCCCGACCCGATGCCGATCTGGTTGACCATCTCGATCGGGCTGACCGGATCGATCGCCGGCGCGGCGATCGGAAACGCGATCTCTCACAACAACGGTTATCTCATCTCGTTCCTCTCGTTCGGAATCGCGATTGCTCTCGTCGCCTCGTACCGGCGATTCGTGCAGAAGCGCCCGATCTGGGGGCCAGGCGCCCTCGCGTTCCCCGAGCGCGGGCTCGGCGTCGACCAGCAGCGCGAGCGTCTTCAGAAGCTCGGGATCGATCCGAACGCACTGCGCCCCGACCCGGCCCAATTCGAGCGCGCGCGCCTCGAGGCGATGCTGCAGGAGCTGCATCGCGCCGGGCTGTTGACCGACGAGGAGCTCGCGGCGAAGCGCACAATGCTCGACGAACGCTGAGCCGAAGAGGTGTCTGACACCACTGTGTCAGACACCAGTCGAGGCGCCGCTGACCGTCTCGTCGCTGTCGGGGTTTGGCTGCCGGCCTCGGCTCGTAACGGTTTCCGGACGGGTTGGATCTAGATTCCGGGGATCGCTGTGAACGCGAGCCAGAGTCCGCATCCAGGTCTTGCGACTGGTCGTTTCCGGGCGCCGTCGCCGCGGACGGCGTCGCTGCTGGGTGTCGCGGCAGTGCTCTTGGTCGCGGTGGGGGTGCCGCTATCGATCATGAGCCACGACGTCTCGCAGGGGATCGTTGTGCTTCCCTTCGGGATCGTCGGTTATGTCGTCGCGCGTCGTGCGCCGCGTAATCCGATCGGCTGGATCTTGATCGGGCTGACGCTCGCGTTCCTCCTCTCGGCGGACGGCGGCAGCTACGCAGTTCTCTTCTACCGCCGCGGTGAGCATGGCCTGCCGCTTGCCCGAGTCGGGGTCTTTTTGGCGGCCTGGTGGATCTGGCTGCTCTTGCTGTTGCCTCTGCCGATCGCGCTCTTCCCCGACGGTCGCCTATCGCGACGTTGGCGTTGGATCGTCTGGGCGTACCTTGCGGTCTGCGCGATCCTCGTCGCCGGCTCAACCTGGCAGGACGCGACCGGAATCGTTGCCGCGCACATCCGGGTCGACTCCAACGGCGAACTGGTGGCTGCCGGCAGCTCAACTCCGGTAGCGGTCAAAGCCGTGACGGCGTTCTGCTACATCGCGTTTTGCCTGGCCTCCGTCGGTCGGCAAGTTGCGAGCTACAGGCGCTCGACCGGGGAGCATCGCCAACAGCTGAAGTGGTTGCTGAGCGGAGGTGCGATCTCGATCGGCGGTCTCTTGCTCGCCATAACGATCAGCAACAGCAACGTCGCGGCACTGCGGGTCGTTGGCTTTCTCGGCTTCATCAGCATCGCCGCGCTGCCGATCGGAATCGGCGTTGGGATCCTCAAGTACCGGCTGTACGAGATCGACCGGCTGATCAGCCGCACCATCTCCTACCTGATCATCACCGGCCTGCTGGCGGCCGTGTTCATCGGAGTCGTCGTGCTCGCCACCGATGTGCTTCCGTTCTCCTCACCGGTCGCGGTCGCCGCATCGACGTTGGCTGCTGCGGGCCTGTTCAACCCGCTGCGACGGCGGGTGCAGCATCGCGTCGACCGGCGCTTCAACCGCGCCCGCTACGACGCCGAAGCCGTTGTCGCGGCGTTCACCCAGCGGCTACGGGAAGCGGTTGACCTCGAGACCGTCAGTCGAGAGCTCGTCTCCGCCGTCACCGAAGCTGTGCAACCCGGGCACACCTTCCTGTGGATCAAACCCGGCACTTGGACTCAATACCCGTAGGGGCGCTAGGCGGGGCTCGCCACGGAATCGCTGCCGCGCGGGAAGCGCCGGGTCGCAGTGAGCCCCCAGTCGTCCTCGCGCCAGATGTAGGTGTCGACGACCAGCGTGCGATCGTCGGCGGTGTAGACGATGCAGCCGCAGGCCTCGCCGCGGCGTTTCGGCCGCGGCTGCCCGAGGCCGGGGGCGATCGACACCACGACGCCCCGCGCGGCACCCGTGATCACCTCGAACTCGTGGCGTTCGCTGACCGTTGCCTGGTGGATGTGCCCGCCGACGATCAGGTCTGCTCCCGAGTCGACCAGCCTCGCCAGCACATGATCCCGACGGGCGACGGGCCTCTTCCTCGAGCGCCACGGCGCGCCGATCAACTGGTGGTGCAGCGCAACGACGCGCAGGGCGCCGGGTGCCGCCAGGCGGAGCCTGCCCGTCGCCCGCTCCAGTTGGTCGTCGCGCACGCCTCCGGACTGGTGCCGCCACGGCCGGACCGAGTTGAGGCCGACGACGTGAGCGTGCGCCGAGACCAGCTCGGGCTCGGTGGTCTCCCACTGGCGCTCGAACTCTCGCCAGGGGCTGCTGAACCGCGCCGGAAACGTGTACGGGATGTCGTGGTTGCCAGGCACGGCGAGCACCGGCAGCCGCAGGTCGCGCAGAAACGCTCCTGCGCGCTCGTGCTCGACGCGACGCCCCCGATTGGTGAGATCCCCGCTCGCGATCACGAGCTCCGGGGCCACACGCCCGATCAATCCTGCGAGCGCCGGCCCCAGGACCGGGTCGTCTCCCGCCCCGAAATGGAGGTCGGAGACGTGCAGGATGCGTGTATTCACTGCCGAAGCAGGCTATACAGTGACGGGGATGGCCGACGAGCAGTCGACTGAGATCTTCGACGACCTCTACCTCGGGCTGCGCGCCGGGGGAGCGCTGCGCAAGCAGCGCCGCGGTGAGGAGCTGACGAGCGAGGAGCGCGAGGCGCTCGGCCGCTGGCAGCGCCTGTCCGCATGGCGCAAAGGCGTGGCGATCGGCGGCTTCGCCTTCGGCACGTTCGGCCTCGGGTTCACGCTCGGCGGCCTCCTGTTCGGCCGCTGGCGCAAAGCCTAGGAGGGCTCGACGGCCGCGACGGCCCCCTCGCCGCCTCGCCGGGCCAGGGCGACCACTCCCGCCAGCGCCGCCAGCGCCGACACGCCGCCGGCGATCCACAATGTTCCACGCGCTCCGACGGTCGTCACCAATGCGCCGCCGGCGGCGAGCGCGACGAGCTCGGCTGTGTTGCGCAAACCGTTGAACGCTGCGAACGCGCGCCCGTGCTGCTCCGGTGGGACGCGCTGGTGGATCAGCGTCCGGAAGCCCGTGTTCTTCACGCCGTGCCCCATCCCGCCGATCAGCCACCAGACGACCATGAACCAGAACACGGTCCAGAACGGCGCGATGAACTTCGCGAAGCCCTGGAGCGCCGCTGCGAGCAATGTCGCCGTGGCGACTGCCGACACCGGGATTCGATGCGGGATCGCATTCGAGGCTGCGATCATCCCGATCGCCCAGGCGCTCAGGACGATCCCGATTCCGGCCTCCGGACGTCCGAGCTGTGCGACGTAGGCGAAGTCGCCGGGAATCGACGCCGACATGAACACGAGCGTCACCGCGCCCGCCCCGAGGACGATCGCGAGCACGCGCTCGCCGCGGAGCAGCTCCAGACCGTCCCGGGCGCGAGGCTTGACGCTGCCGTGCGCCTGAACGATGCGACGGCGGACGGGCAACGCGAACAGGGCAGCCGCGATCACCAGAAACGTCGCGGAGTCGGCGAAGAGCGCGATCTGGACGCCCGCCCCGGCTGCCAGCGCTCCGCCGACCAGCGGCCCGACCATGAACCCGACCGACCGGGCGGACTCGACGAGGCCGTTCGCGCGACCGATCTCCCGCGACCCGGCAAGGAGCGGGACGAGTGCGAACTCCGACGCCTGGGAGACCGCGACGCCGGCTCCGAGCACGAGCGTCAGGGGGAGGATCGCCGCAAGGGAATGCGCGAAGGCGAGGGCGCTGACGACCACCGCCTGAAAGACCGCCGACCAGATCGCGAGCGCTCGGGTCTCCACGCGGTCGACGAGCACGCCGACGTGGCCCGCAAGCACCGCGAGCGGTGCCCAGAGGCAGATCAGCAGCACCGCGACGCCCGCGCCGTGCCAGAGCTCGTTCGCCCGCAGCGAGAGCGCGATCATCGCGACCCAGTCGCCGATCGAGGAGATGGCGATTGCCCCGGCGACGATGCGCAGGTCGCGGTTTCGCGTTGCCGCGGTCACCGGCCGAATCTACGCCGAAGCGGGGCCGGCGCAAACGGAATTCACCCTATACGAACACACGTTCGCGAGGTACAATGGCGTTCTCGATGGCGGCCGACGAGCTAGTAGTCCACGGCGCCCGGGAGCACAACCTGAAGGACATCACGGTCCGGCTCCCGCGGAACGCGCTCATCTGCATCACCGGTCTTTCGGGCTCCGGTAAGTCGAGCCTTGCCTTCGACACCATCTATGCGGAGGGGCAGCGCCGCTACGTCGAGTCCCTCTCCGCCTACGCACGGCAGTTCCTCCAGATGATGGAGAAACCGGACGTGGACTCGATCGACGGCCTGAGCCCTGCGATCTCGATCGACCAGAAGACGACGTCGCGCAATCCCCGCTCGACCGTCGGGACGGTCACCGAGATCTACGACTACCTGCGCCTGCTCTTCGCGCGGGTGGGGAAGCCGCACTGCCCGGTTTGCGGCCGGGAGATCTCTGGACAGTCGATCGACTCGATCGTCGAGCAGATCCTCGCTCTGCCGGCCGGAACGCGGTTCACCGTCAATGCGCCGGTCGTCCGCGACCGGAAGGGCGAGTTCCGGGACCTCTTCGAGGAGCTGCGCAACGAGGGCTTCTCGCGCATCAAGGTGGACGGCGAGCAGCACACGCTCGACGAGCCGCCGACGCTCGACAAGAAGTTCAAGCACACGATCGAGGTCGTCGTCGACCGCCTCGTGATGAAGGAGGACCTGCGCACGCGTCTGACGCAGTCCGTGGAGACGGCGGCTGCTCTTGCGGAGGGTCTCGTGGCGGTCGACCTGGTCGAGACCGGCGAGACGGCGACCTACAGCCAGAACTTCGCCTGTCCGGAGCACGGCGTGTCGCTGCCCGAGCTCCAGCCGCGCATCTTCTCGTTCAACTCGCCCCACGGAGCGTGCCCGCGCTGCACCGGCCTCGGCGCACAGCAGGAGATCGATCCCGACCTGCTCGTCCCGGACTCGACGCTCTCGATCGACGACGGCGCGCTCGTCCCGTGGGCGGTCGGAGGCTCGGGCTTCTACGAGTCGGTGATCCAGGCGATCGCAGACCGGTACGAGGTCCCGACCGACGTGCCGTGGGAGGAGCTCCCCCAAGAGCAGCAGGACTATTTCCTGCACGGCACCGGGGGCGACAAGGTGTACGTCCAGTACCGCAACCGCATGGGCCGCCGACGCTCCTACATGATCGACTTCGAGGGAATCATCTCGTCACTCGAGCGACGGTATCGCGAGACCGACTCGAGCACGCAGCGCGAGCGGATCGAGGAGTACATGTCGTTCCGGCCGTGCCCGGTCTGCAAGGGCGCGCGGCTCAAGCCCGAGGTGCTCGCGGTGACCGTCGGCGAGATCAACATTCACGAATTCACTCGGTTCTCGATCACGCGCGCGCTGGAGTTCCTCGATCGGCTCGGCCTCACCAAGACCGAGCAGCTGATCGGGCACCGCATCGTCAAGGAGATCCGAGAGCGTCTGACCTTCCTCGACGACGTCGGGGTCGGGTACCTCCAGCTCGACCGCGCTTCGGCGACGCTGTCGGGCGGAGAGGCGCAGCGCCTGCGTCTCGCGACGCAGATCGGCTCGCAGCTCGTCGGCGTGCTGTACATCCTCGATGAGCCGTCCATCGGCCTCCACCAGCGTGACAACGACAAGCTGATCGGAACGCTCGAGCGCCTGCGCAACCTCGGCAACACCGTGATCGTCGTCGAGCACGACGAGCAGATGATGCGCGTGGCCGACTGGCTGGTCGACATGGGGCCGGGCGCCGGTGAGCACGGCGGTCACGTGGTCGCGGAGGGCACCGCCGCGAAGGTACAGCGCAACAAGAAGTCGGTCACGGGCCAGTTTCTCGCCGGTGGGCGGGCGATCAAGGTCCCGGAGCGGCGCACCGACGACAACGGCTGGTTCACCGTGCTCGGCGCTGCAGAGCACAACCTGAAGGGCATCGACGTCGATTTCCCCGTCGGCAAGTTCATCGCGGTCACCGGTGTGTCCGGCTCCGGCAAGTCGACGCTCGTGAACGAGATCATCTACAAGGCCCTCGCCAACCAGCTTTCGAGGGTGCGCGTGCGGCCCGGTGAGCACCGAGGCGTCGACGGCATCGAGGTCTTCGACAAGGTGATCGAGATCGACCAGCGGCCGATCGGCCGTACGCCGCGCTCGAACCCGGCCACCTACACGGATCTCTTCACCCACATCCGCGAGCTCTACTCCCTGACGCCCGACGCGAAGGTGCGCGGCTACAAGCCGGGCCGGTTCTCGTTCAACGTCAAGGGCGGTCGCTGCGAGACGTGCAAGGGCGACGGCCAGATCAAGATCGAGATGCACTTCCTGCCCGACGTCTACGTGCCGTGCGAGACGTGCAAGGGCAAGCGCTACAACCGGGAGACGCTCGAGGTTCGCTTCAAGGGCAAGACGATCGCCGACATTCTCGAGATGTCCGTCGAGGAGGCGCTCGCGTTCTTCGCGAAGATCCCGAAGATTCGGCGTCGCCTGCAGACATTGCACGACGTCGGTCTCGACTACATGACGCTGGGCCAGCCGGCGACGACACTGTCCGGCGGAGAGGCGCAGCGCGTCAAGCTCGCCGCCGAGCTCTGCAAGGTCTCGACCGGACGGACGCTCTACATCCTCGACGAGCCGACGACCGGCCTGCATTTCGCCGACATCGAGAAGCTGCTCGAGACGCTGCAACGGCTCGTCGACGGCGGTAACACGATGCTCGTGATCGAGCACAATCTCGACGTGATCAAGCAAGCCGACTATCTGGTCGATCTCGGCCCCGAGGGCGGAGAGGCTGGCGGTGAGGTCGTGGCGGTCGGCACGCCCGAGGAGGTCGCGCAGGTGCCCGATTCGTATACCGGGCAATTCCTGCGTCCGTTGCTCGAGCGCAGCGCCGTCGCCGCGTGAACTGGCGGAGCAAGCGCTCGGTGCTGCTCATGCTCGGGGCGACCTGCCTCGTGGTGTTCGCCGCCGGGATGGCGGCGGCCTGGAACAACCGCCACCACACGATCTGCCCGGACGGCAAGGCGCCCGTCTCCCAGCGCGGCGGCATCCTCGGGCAGGTCGAGTATCGCTGTCACGACGGCCGCGTCGTGACTACTCCGGGCTGATGCGCGACTGGTGGCTGCGAGCGCTCCTCGTCCTGCAACGGCCGCGTCCGGTGTTCGTCGCTCTGCGGGACGACTCGAAGGAGTCCGTCTCCGACCGCTCAGAGCCGGTGCTCGCGATCGTGCTGCTCGCGGGCATTGCCGCGCTGCTTCCGACCCACACTGCCGGGACGTTCCTGGACGACGGTTCGTACGGCGGTCTCGTCGTCGCGGTGTGGGTCTTCCTGGCCGGCAGCCTCTACGGCGCGTTCGGGTTCTTCGTCATCGGCGGGCTGCTGTACGGCGGCTCGAAGGTGCTCGGCTCACAGGGCAGCTACCGCCGGTCGCGTCACGTGGTCGCGTTCGCCGCCGCTCCGATTGCGCTCTCGCTGGTTCTCTGGCCCGTCAAACTGGTGCTTTACGGCAACGCCCTCTTCCGGTCCGGCGGCAGCGATCATGGCGTCGGCGCCGGGGTCTTCGACGCCCTGGAGCTCGGGTTCCTGCTCTGGTCGGCGGCGCTGCTCGTGATCGGCGTCCGCGCCGTGCACGGCTGGACCTGGGCGCGTGCAGGCGCAGCCTGCTCGCTTGCGATCGTGGTGCCCGTCATGCTCGCGGTCGTTTTCTCCGTCTAGCCCGCGGCGTTTCCGGTGCAACCCGTAGTAACTACGGCTTCCGATCGTGGAGCCTCCGGATGCCGGGGCGGGCCGGTGGGCGCAATCTAGGCCTATGACGACGACAGCAACGACGACGCTCACGCCTCGCGAGCGGCAGGTCGCAACGCTTCTTGCGTACGGCTTCACCAACACGGTGATTGCCGACCGGCTCGACATCTCCGTCAGGACCGCGGAGATGCATCGTGCAAACGCGATGCACAAGCTGGGGGCCGATTCGCGCGCGGATGTCGTCCGTTGGGCGCTCGATCACGAGCTCCTGACCTAGCTAACCCGCTGCGCGAACCTCCGCCAGCGAGTCCTCGAAGAGCGCAAGCTCCTCCTCGGGGATCGCATAGGTGTGCTGCTCCGCCGGGAACGCGCCGCTGCGCACCTCGCCTGCGTAGTCGGCAACGGCCGCTTGGATGATCGGCGCGAGCTCCGCGTACTGCTTGACGAAGCGGGGTGCGTGGCCGTCGTAGAGCCCGAGCAGGTCGTGCCACACGAGCACCTGGCCGTCGCACGAGGCGCCCGCTCCGATGCCGATCGTCGGGATCTCGAGCGCGCGCGTGATCGCCTCTGCGACCGGTGTGGGCACGGCTTCGAGGACGATCGCAAAGCAGCCGGCCTCCTGGAGCGCAAGCGCATCCTCGTAGAGCTGCACCGCCCTGGCGGCGGTCCGTCCCTGCGCCTTGAAGCCGCCGAGCATGGTCGCCGTCTGCGGGGTCAGGCCGATATGTCCCATCACGGGCACGCCGGCGCCTGTGATCGAGCGCACGCGTGAGAGCGACTGCCCGGCTCCTTCCAGCTTCACGGCGTCGGCGCTCGCTTCTTTGACGAAGCGGATCGCGTTCTCTAGCGCCTGCTGGTCCGAGACCTGAAACGAGCCGAACGGCAGGTCCGCGACGACGAGCGGGCGCCGCGCGCCGCGGTTGACCGCGCTCGTCAAGATGATCATCTCGTCCATCGTCGCCGGGACGGTCGAATCGTGGCCGAGCATCACCATTGCGGCAGAGTCGCCGACGAGGATCAGATCGACACCTGCCGCGTCGGCGATTCGGCCCGACGGCGCGTCGTAGGCGGTGATCATCACGATGCGATCGCCCCGACGCTTCATCTGCGCGAGCTCGGGCAGTGAGAGCTTCCCAGGGGCCGGAGTGCCGGGCGCGGGCTTCCGGGGGCGCGTGGTCACGAGTGTTCTCCTTCCGGGAGTGGGAGGTTGTCGATCAAACGAACCGAGCCGACTCGCGTTGCGATCGCCAGGGTCGGGCCGTCGAAGTCTGCGACCTCGACGTAGTCGGGCTCGAGGCCGGCGCCGGCGAGGATGTTTCGTGCACGGCTTCGATCATGGGTGAGGAGCGCACGGTGGATAGCCAGCGCCTGCTCGCGCTCCGCTGGTGACAGGAGCTCGTTGCGCGACGAGAGCGCCAGACCATCGTGGTCGCGAACCGTTTCGACGACGCGTACTTCCACGTCCAGGTTGAGGTCGCGGACGAGCTGTTTGACGACGGCAACCTGTTGCGCGTCCTTCCGTCCGAACCAGACGATCTGCGGCCGAACGATGTTCAGCAGCTTCAGGCAGATCGTGGCGACGCCCCGGAAGTGCTGCGGCCGATGCTCCGACTCGAGCCCCTCTGCTGCGCCGGCCGGATCGACCCAGGTCGCGAACCCCGGCGGATACATCTCGGACACACCGGGGGCGAAGAGCACGTCGATTCCCTCCGACTCGGCGAGGGCGTGGTCGCCGTCCGGATCGCGCGGGTATGCGGCGAGGTCGGTGCTCTCCGAGAACTGCAACGGGTTGACGAACAGCGAGGCGACCAGCACGTCGCACTCGGGCCGCGCCGCCCGGAAGAGCGCCGAGTGGCCCGCGTGCAACGCCCCCATCGTCGGGACGAGTCCGATCACTCCGTGCCGCGGCAGGTCGAGCTCGGCGATCGTGCGGATGACCTTCATCGGGCTGTTGCCTCCACGAGCGCGTCGTAGGCCTGCTCGAATCCGGATCCACGGAGTGCCAGGCGGTGGCGCTCCACCGTCTCCCAGTCCCCGCGTGCGACCGGTCCCGTCAGCTCGAACCCGTTCTCGATCGTGCGTTCCAGCAGAGGCACGAGCGCCTCGGGAGGAGCGCCGGCTGCCTCGAAGAGCCCGGACGCGATGCGGTACAGCGTGACGAGGAAGTTCGACGCGATCGCCGCGCCCGCGTGGTAGATCGCCCGGTCCGTGTCGGCGAGCGCGAACGGGTGCAGGCCGAGGCGTTCTGCAAGCCAGAGCGCCCGCGCCCGCGCCTCGTCGTCCTCGCCGGTCACCGCGCCCCAGGCGCCATCGAGCTGCTCCGGGCCGCGCGAGAGCACGAGGGTCTGCAGTGGATGCACAGAGAAGCGGCGGACGTGCGGCTCGAGCGCGGCGAGCGGGGTCCCGCCCGAGACGTGCGCCACCCACGGCCCCGGCTCGATCGAACGGGCGACCTCGCCGATCGCGCGATCGGGCACGCAGAGCAACCGCAGTTCCCCTTCGGGGCGCACCTCGACCCCTCGCTCGCGCAGTCGCGCAGCGATCGCCGAGCCGGCGCGCCCTGCGCCGATGACGGTGACGGTGTTGAACATGTCGTGCTCCAGTTCCTCGCGGATACCGGGCACGGACAGCCTACCCGACGGGGCACGGCAGGTCTGTCCGGTCGAGGCGTGAAGATGGCCCCTTGCTAGGGTCTGTCACGTGCCAATCTACGAATACGTCTGCATGAGCTGCGAGTCCCATTTCGAGGAGCTCGTGGGCATGTCGGATCCCGATCCGAACTGCCCGGACTGCGGGAACGCCAAGGTGGCGAAGCAGTTCAGCATGTCGTTTGCGGCGCACGGCACTTCCGGACAGCCCAGTTTCGGCGGCGGCTGTTGCGGTGGTTCCTGTGGCAGCTGCGGCTGATCTTTCGCTGCTCGCCTACGGCGACGTGGCCGCCGGCTGCACGCGCTGCGCGCTCGCTGCGACCCGCACTCAGGTCGTCTTCGGCTCGGGCTCACCGACGGCCGACCTGATGTTCGTGGGCGAGGCGCCCGGCTTCCACGAGGACAAGCAGGGAGTTCCGTTCGTCGGCGCGGCGGGGAAGCTGCTCGACAAGCTGCTCGAGGGGATCGGGCTGACGCGCGAGGATGTCTACGTCGCGAACGTCTTGAAATGCCGCCCGCCCGGCAACCGCGATCCGCAACCGGCGGAGATCGAGTCCTGCGAACCACATCTCTGGAAGCAGATCGAGCTGATCCAGCCGAGGCTGATCGCGACGCTCGGCAACTTCGCGACCAAGCTCCTCTCCGGCAAGCCCAACGGCATCACCCAGGTCCACGGCCGCGAGCAGCAGGTGGTGCTGGGCGGGAACCCGGTCACCCTCTATCCGATCTTCCATCCGGCGGCGGCGCTCTACACCCCGCGGATGCTTCAGGTGCTCGAAGAGGATTTCGGGCGGATCCCGGCCCTGATCGGTCGGGTCGCCGAGCCGGTGGCGGCGGCGGTTGCGCCGGCCGTGCTGCCCGTTTCGACGCCCGAACAGCCGACCCAGCTCGGCCTCTTCTAGCCGAGAGGTGCCCGACACCCCCTCGGTGTCGGACACCATGTGTGAACGATGCAGACGGTCACGAGCTCACCTGAGGCCACCGAGGCCCTCGCCGCCGAGTTGGCGCTCCTGCTCGACGCCGGCGACATCGTCGCGATCTCGGGCGAGCTCGGTGCCGGCAAGACGACGTTCGTCCGGGGTGCCGCGCGGGCGCTCGGGGTCACCGAACCGGTTTCCAGCCCGACGTTCACGATCGGGCACCGTTACGAGGCAGACGTGCCTGTCGCCCATCTCGACCTGTATCGCGTCGACGGGCTCGATCCGGAGGAGTGGGGCGACCTGGAGCCCTATTTCGACGGCACGATCGCCTTCGTCGAGTGGCCCGAGCACGGCGGCCGCTGGCTCCCAGAGGCACGCGCTGTGGTTACGCTCGAGCACGTCGACGAGTCACATCGGAACGTGAGGATCGACAGTGATCTTGGCCTTTGACACCGCCACGAGCTTCGGGGCCGTCTGCGCAGTCACGCCTGCACCGGCGCGGCCGCGCTGCGCGTGCCGGCGACCTGCTGGTCGCTGTCGACGGCCTCGTCGACGATCCGGGGGCGATCGAGGGGATCGTCGTCGGTCGTGGGCCGGGCAGCTTCACGAGCATCCGCATCGGCCTCGCGATGGCGCGCACGCTCGCGCTCGCGCTCGACGTGCCGGTTGCCGGCGCCTCGACCCTCGAGGCGTTCTCCACTGGGACGCCGGTGCTCGACGCTCGGCGCGGCGAGGTCTTCACCATCGGGCCGCGCGTCTGCAAACCCGAGGAACTCGACGTCGCCGGTCGGACGCTCGTCGGAGACGGTGCAATCCGCTATCGGGAACTCTTCGAGGAACGCGGTGCGACGATTCCGGCGGACGGCGACCAGGCCCATTTGCCAGATCCGTTCCTGCTCGTCGAGCGGGCGGGAGCGTTTGGCGCAGCCGAGCTCGTCGAGCCGCTCTACGTCCGGGATCCCGATACGAAGGCTCAGGCGTGACCGCCGTCGCGCTCGAGATCCGGCCGCTCGATCTGGCCGACGTGAACGCCATCGAGAGCATCGAGCAGCGTGCGTATCCGACACCGTGGTCTCGCTCGATGTTCGCGTCGGAGCTCGCGAAGCCGACGTCGATCTGTCTCGGTGCGTTCGACGGCAGCGATCTCGTCGGCTACGTGATCAACTCGCGCTACGTCGACGCGTGGCACGTGATGAATGTCGCAGTCGACCCGGACCACCAGCGCCGCGGCGTGGCGACGGCCCTGCTCGAGCGGTTGTTCGCGTTGACCCGTGACGACGAACGGCGGGGGTACACGCTCGAGGTGCGGATCTCGAACGAGGGCGCGATCAGGCTCTACGAGCAGCTGGGGTTCGAACCGCGCGGTGTCCGCCGCGGCTACTACACGGACAATCGCGAGGACGCCCTGATCATGTGGCGCGACGCGCAGCAATCTTGATTCTGGGAGTCGAGACCAGCTGCGATGAGACCGCCGCGGCGCTCGTGACCGACGAGGGCGAGATCGTCTCCAGCGTGGTCGCCTCCCAGGACGAGCTGCATGCACGCTTCGGAGGTGTCGTGCCCGAGGTGGCGAGCAGGCGGCATCTCGAGCTGATCGCCCCGGTGATCCGGCAGGCGCTCGGTGACGCCGAGATCGACGCCGTCGCCGTCACGGCGCGACCCGGCCTGATCGGCGCGCTGCTCGTCGGGGTCTCCGCTGCCAAGGCGCTCGCATGGGCGTGGCGGCTGCCGCTCATCCCTGTCAACCATCTGCACGGCCACGTCGCCTCGCTGTATCTGAGACCGCTCGACCTGCAACCGCCCTTCACCTGCCTCCTCGCAAGCGGGGGCCACACGATGCTCGTCGATGTCCAGGAACGAGGTGGTTTCCGCGTGCTCGGGACCACCCTCGACGATGCCGCCGGTGAGGCCTTCGACAAGGGCGCTCGGCTGCTCGGGCTCGGGTACCCCGGTGGCAGGGAGATCGACGCGCTCGCGGCGCAGGGCGACCCCTCGGCGTACGACTTTCCGGTCGCACGCGTGCCGGGCCTCGACTTCTCGTTCTCCGGGCTCAAGACAGCGCTGCTCTATCGCGTGCGCGATCTCCCGCCGACAGAGCTCGTGGCGCGACGGGCCGACCTTGCCGCGAGCTACCAGCGCGCGATCGTGCGGGCGCTCGTCGAGCGGCTCGAGGCAACAGGAGCCGCCCGCATCGCTGTCGTGGGCGGTGTTGCAGCGAACTCGGAGCTGCGAGCAGCACTGCCGGGTGCTGCTCTCGCGCCGCTGCCGCTGTGCACGGACAACGCAGCGATGATCGCGTCGGCTGCCCGCTATGCCGACCCCGTCCCCTATCCCGACTACCTTTCGCTCGATGCGCATCCCACGGCGTAGCGCCGCAGTGCTGGGAGCGGCTGCTCTGGTGATTCTGCTCGGGGCGACCGTTGCCGCCCGCGGCCGCGACACGACGACCAGGCAGACGGCGGTGAGCTGGCTCGGGCTCGTTGGCGAGCCGCGGGCCGCGACGCTCGCCGGCCAGCGGTCGATCGTGCTGCTCAACACCCCGTCCGTGGCCGACCGGCTCGCCCGCGTGCGCTATGCGACCGAGGCGCAGGAACGGTCGTGGGCGACTCAGGCGTTCGCAGCGCAGCAGGAGGTGCTGACCAAGCTCGCCTCGCTCGGCGTGATCGTCCGGCCGGACTACACGTACGCACGTGTCATCGACGGCTTCGCAGCCGCGCTCGACCCGCGGGCCATCTCATTGCTCGGGCAGTTGCCCGAGGTTGCGGGGGTGTTCCCTGTGCGTGCTGCGTTCCCCGCTTCCATCTCCGAGCGGCTGCTCGCATCCGGCGAATTCGGGCCGTCGAGCGGGCATCGCCCCACCGCCGAGTTGCCGGGCTTCGACGGGCGGGGCGTCACGATCGCGCTCCTCGACACCGGCGTCGACGAGTCTCATCCCTACCTGCGCGGCAGAGTGCTCCCCGGCATCGACATCGTCGATCACGGTGACGACGCGGTGGCCCGGCCGGATCCTCAGGATTCAGACGCAGATCGAGCGCCACGGCACCGAGATGGCGGGCATCCTCGTCGGCTCCGGCGGCCCTGGCGGCCTGCACGGCGTCGCACCGGGCGCGACCGTCCTGCCGATCCGCGTCGCGGGCTGGCAGCCCGCGGCCGACGGGCGCGACGTGGTGTTCGCCCGTACGGATCAGGTGATCGCCGGTCTCGAGCGAGCCGTCGATCCGAACGGAAGACGGCGACACGCACGACGCCGTGCGCGTTGCCCTGCTCGGTGTTGCCGAACCGTACGCCGCGTTCACCGACGGGCCGGAAGCTCAGGCCGTCCAGGGAGCACTCGACCTGAACACCGTCGTCGTCACGCCCGCCGGCAACGACGGCAGCGCGGGGCCGACGTTCGGTTCGATCGCCGGCCCCGCCGGCGCGCCCGGGCGCGCTCGCAGTGGGGCCACCGACTCGCGAGCCGAACTGCCGCACGTGCGGGTGGTCCTGCGCCGCGGCCTCGACGTGATCCTCGACGAGCAAATGCCCCTGCTCGGCGCGGTCGCGCCGCGCCATTCCCTGAGCCTTCGCGTTGCCACTCCCCGCTCGACGACAGGCCTGGCCGGATCGCAGAGCGTCGATTACTTCAACGCGAAGGGGCTCAGCATCGTCGCGGGCCGGGCGGTGGTCCTTCCGGCCGGCGCCGATCCGCAGGCAGCTGCGCTCGCAGCCTCACGTGCCGGCGCATCCGCGGTCGTGCTCTACGGCGCCTCGCTCCCGCCCGGGTCGCTGCGCGTTGCCGAAGGACGAGACCGCGCCCGTCGTCGTCATCCCCACGGCGGCGGCGGTCGAGCTGCTCGCTGCTCGGCGTGCGGGCCTCGACGTCGGAATCGCGATCGGTGCCGAGCACGTCGACACGAACGCCGCGCGGGGGCAGGTGGCGAGCTTCTCGTCGCTGGGCCTGGCGTTCGACAGCGGGATCAAGCCGAACGTCGCCGCGCCGGGGATCGCGCTGGCGACGGCCGAGCCGGGAGCCGCGCCGGACGGCTCCCCGCTCTACGGCACCGTCAACGGCACGAGCGGTGCGGCGGCGACGGTCGCCGGGGCGCGCGGCGCTCCTCGCCCAGATGCGGCCCGCGCTTGACGGGCCTGCGCTCGACAGTCTCCTCGTGGGATACGCGCAGGCGGGACGTGCGCCTGCGACCGCGGTCGGCGCCGGGACGTTCCGGCTCGGCGCGTCCGCGCGTCGGCGAGGTCGCCGCGCAGCCGACGACCCTCGGCTTCGGGCTCTGGCAGGGCGCTCACTGGCATGCCACCCGCACGCTCGTCATCCGCAACGTCTCGACCAGGCGCTCTGCAATTGTCGATCAGCGCTGTCGCCGGCGGTGAGTCGGAGGCGCTCGGGTCCACCGTGGTCCCGAACCACCTCGTGCTGCGCGTCGGTCGCGCCGCGCGCGTCCAGGTGACCGTGCGCGCGGCCGCCTCTCCGGCCGCCCGGATCGCCACGGGGGTGGTGCAGATCGCACCCGCAGGCTCCGAGCCGCTCCGGGTCCCGTGGGCGCTCGGTTTCGGGGCAGTCCCGGAAACGCTGCTCGGCCCCGTTTCCATCGACCGGCCGTCGTTCCCGCCGTCGGACACCGATCCCGCGATCCTGAGCGTGCAGGCAGGCAGCCTGGTGCACGACGGCGGCCTGCAGATCCAGGCCGTCTCTCGCCTGGACATCCTCCTCTACTCGGCGAGCGGCAAGTACCTCGGCGTGATGGCGCGCCTCCGAGACCTGCTGCCCGGCTCGTACAGCTTCGGCATCACTGGACGCGGGCCGACCAGCGCCAGGTTGCACGCGGGCTCCTACGAACTGCGCCTCGCGGCGTGGCCGACCTTGCCGCTCGACGCGAAGCCGGACCGCGCGCAGGTCTCCTTCAAAGTCGAGTAGGCTGATCTCTCGATGGCCGCTGTGGCCCCCGAGTCCCACCTGCGCGAGAACCCGTTCCGGCTGGCTCAACAGCAGCTCCACAAGGTCGCCGACACATTCGGGATCGACGAGCAGCTCGTCAACGTCCTGCAGGAGTGCAAGAAGGCCGTCGAGGTGTCGATCCCGACCTCGCTCGACGACGGCTCCGTTCGCGCGTTCAAGGGCTTTCGCGTCACGCACAACGTCTCGCGGGGGCCTTCGAAAGGCGGCATTCGCTACCACCCGGACGTCACGCTCGACGAGGTCAAGGCGCTTGCCATGTGGATGACGTGGAAGTGCTCGCTGATGGGGCTTCCGTTCGGCGGGGCGAAGGGCGGCGTGTGCTGCGACCCGAAGAAGATGTCTCGCGGCGAGCTCGAGCGCATGACGCGCCGGTACACGTCCGAGATCATCAACGAGATCGGCCCGGAGAAGGACATCCCCGCGCCGGACGTCGGGACGAACGCCGCGACGATGGCCTGGATCTTCGACACGTATTCCATGAACAAGGGCCACTCGGTGCTAGGTGTGGTGACCGGCAAGCCGCTGGCGATCGGCGGGTCGCTCGGTCGCGAGGAGGCGACAGCGCGGGGCGGCGTCTTCTGTCTGCAGTCGGCCCTGGAGAAACAGGGCCGATCGATGGACAGTGTGAGCGTTGCGGTTCAGGGCTTCGGCAACGTGGGCTCGTTCTTCGCCAAGTTCGTCGGCGAGCTCGGCGCCCGGGTCGTGGCGGTCTCCGATTCGACCGGCGGTGTGCACAGCGCGAACGGCGTCGATGTGGCGGCCGCCTTCGCGCACAAGCGCTCGGGCGGCGCGCTCTCGGAGCTGAAGGGCGGCGACCGCATCACGAACGAGGAGCTCATCACTCTCGACTGCGACGTCTTCGCTCCCTGCGCCCTCGAGCAGGTCGTGACGGAGGAGAATGCCGCCGAGGTGAAGGCGAAAGTGGTCGTCGAGGGAGCGAACGGGCCGCTCACGCCCGCCGCCGACGACATTCTCGAGTCGAACGGCGTCCTCATCCTGCCGGATGTTCTTGCGAACGCGGGCGGCGTTGTCGTCTCGTATTTCGAGTGGGTCCAGGGTCTGCAGGAGTACTTCTGGAAGGAAGACGAGGTCAACGCCAGGCTGAACGAGATCGTCCGCCGTGCGTTCGACGAGACGTGGGCGACCTACACCGACCGCAAGGTCTCGATGCGGATGGCCGCGTACGGTCTCGCCGTTCAGCGCGTCGCCGAAGCGACCATCACCCGCGGCCTCTATCCCTGAGATCGCCTTTTACCACGGGCGTGACTGCTCGCTCTGCGAGCGTGCTCGAGGCGTGCTCGATCGTGTCGGTGCGCCGTACGAGGCGATCGACATCACGGGCGACGCCGTGCTCGAGGGCCGTTACCGCGAATGGCTGCCGGTCGTCGAGATCGACGGCGAGCTTGCGTTCGTCTACTACGTCGACGAGGCTGCTCTGCGCCGAAAAGTGTCACAAACGCCCTAGTTTGTGACAACCGTACGAGTGTAGGCGAGCCTTGGGCACAATGCGCTCGTGATGTTGCAAGCTCCCGTTCCGGGCGACGCTCCTGACCGGCTCACGGTCGGGGTCGCCGCTCGACTTTCGCGCTACCTGCAGGTGCTGACCCAGTCCAAGAAGATGGGGAAGGACCGCATCTCGTCGCAGGAGATCGCCGACTACACGAGCATCAACGCCACCCAGATTCGCCGCGATCTCTCGAATTTCGGGAAGTTCGGCAAGCGGGGTGTCGGCTACTCGATCGACTCGCTGCTCTCCGAGATTCGCAAGATCCTCCGCACACAGGGGCAGCACAACATCGCGCTCGTTGGCGCCGGCCGGCTCGGCCAGGCGATTGCCAGCTCGCCGATCTTCGCCGAGCACGGCATCAACATCGCCGCGGTCTTCGATTCGAGCCCCGACGTGATCGGCGCCGACGTCGGTGGTGCGACCGTCGAGGACGAGCGCAGGCTCAAGGACATCGTCCGCGACAAGAACATCGTCGTCGGCGTGCTCGCGGTGCCCGCAGGAGCTGCCCAGAAGGTGGCCGACGATCTCGTCGACGCCGGCGTGCGGATCATCTTCAACTACTCCGAAGGCCTGCTGGACGTCCCGAGCGACGTGACCGTCCACACATCGAACCCCGCGGTCGAGCTCCTGCACGCGCTCTATTTCCACCTGGCGTAGGCCGTCTCTCCCGAACTGCGACCGAATCAGATTCGCTCTGCGAATCTGATTCGCGAGTTTCTCGGGAGGCGATTGGCAGTTCGAAACTCGTGAACCTGGTACGGCTGCGCCGAATCAGGTTCAGTGGTAGTCGCCTTGCGAGTAGCGTCTCGTCGATGCGGATCCTGCTCTGGCACGGGTACCTGCTCGGAGGGACCGGGTCGAATGTGTACTCCCGCGCGCTGGCGCGCGAGTGGAGCCGCGCCGGGCATGACGTCGTCGTTGTCTCGCAAGAGCGGGCGCCCGAGCAGTACGACCTCGGCGGCGCGCGGACGGTCGCGGTCGACCTGCCGGGCGGTCTGCTGCCGACCTTCGTCATGGACCGCTACGAGGGCCTCAATCCGAAGTTCCTCCAGGACTTCACCGAGGACGAGCGATGCGCATACGTGGAGGCGAACGCCGCTGCGTTGCGGGAGCTTCTGCCCGCCGACCTCGTGTTCGCCAACCACGTGCTGATGGGCGGGCCGGTGGGGGCGGCGAGCGGTGCGCCGTTCCGTGTCAAGGCGCACGGCTCGGAGCTGGAGTATTCGATGCGCGGCCGCCCCGAGCTCGGCGAGTGGGCGAGAACGGCGCTCGCGAAGGCCGAGGCGACCTACGTCGGGTCGGAGCACATTCGGGAGGTGCTCGAGGATGTCGTCGGGCACGTGGACCGGGTTGTCGAGGTGCCGCCGGGTGTCGACGTCGACGAGTTCAGGCTGCAGGACCGGGACGATGCACTCGCGGACCTGCTGGCGGAGGCCCGCGCGGATCCGCCGAACGGCGGCGACGAGCGCCTGCCCGACGACGGCAACGCAGACCGGTTCGACGTGTTCCTGCGGGAGCCTGGGCCGCTCGTCGTCTACTTCGGCAAGCTGATCGAGCAGAAGGGCGTACAGGTGCTGCTCGAGGCGATGAAGGGAATCGATGCGCGGCTCGTCGTCGTCGGCTTCGGGCCCTACCGCCCCGTGCTCGAGGCGGCAGCGACCCCGCGCGTGCTCTTCACCGGCCCGTTGGAGCACCGTCACCTGGTTCACCTGCTGCCGCTCGCCGACGCGACCGTCGTGCCTTCGATCTTCCCCGAGGCGTTCGGAATGGTCGCCGCCGAAGCCGCGGCAGCGGGCTCGCCGCCGCTCGTCGCGCGTCACTCGGGGCTGGCCGAAGTGGCGGCCGGGCTCGAGGAGGAGTATCCCGAGCACCTTCGCCGCCTTGCGTCGTTCGAGACCGGTGACGCCGCCGACCTCGCGCGCAAGCTCCGCGAGCTCCTCGCGCTCTCTCCGGCGGACCGCGAAACGCTGCGGCGAGCGGCGCGGCAGGCGGTCGTCGACCGCTGGTCCTGGCGGAGCATCGCCGAGCGGCTGCTGGCTCCCATCTAGCCGCACGGATACCCTCTGCGCGAATGGGCGACGAGCAACGCGTCTCCTGGCAAGAGTTGATCGCGCAGAGCCGCGACGACTTCGAGGCCGGCACCGACTTCACGCTGGCCGTCGAGGAGGAGTTCGCCCTGCTCGATTCGCAGACGCTGGCGCTCACCGATCGCTTCGAGGAGATCTATGCCGCGGCGCAGGAGACCGAGCTCGCACCCAACGTCGTCGGCGAGCTGATCGCCTCCGAGGTCGAGGTGCGAACCGGCCGGTGCGAGAGCTTCGGCGAGGCTGCGGCTGCCATGCAGGAACGGCGCACGCAGATCCACGGCGTTGCGCGCGAGCTGCAGCTTGCGCTCGGCGGCACCGGGACGCATCCGTGGAGCCGCTGGCAGGACCAGCGCATCATCGACACGCCGCATTACCGTCGAAACGACGAGCTGCTTCGCTACGTCGTGTGGCGCAACAACACCTTCGGCCTACACGTGCACGTGGGGATCGCCGGAGCGGACCGCGCGATCGCGGTACACGACGCGCTGCGCAACTTCCTGCCCGAGGTGCTCGCGCTCTCGGCGAGCTCGCCGTTCGTCGAATCGGTGAACTCCGGCTTGCACTCGGCGCGCACCGAGGTCTTCACCCGCATGTTCCCGCGCTGCGGCATCCCGGACGCCTATGGCGACTGGCGCGGCTGGGAGGACTACGTCGCGTTTCTCTATCGCACCGGCTCGATCACGGAGCACACGCAGATCTGGTGGAGCGTTCGGCCGCACCTGGCGTATCCCACGATCGAGATCCGCATCGCGGACGGCCAGCCGGATCTCGCGGAGGCGCAGTCGCTCGCAGCGTTCTGCTACAGCCTGGCTGTCCGGTGTGCCCGCGCAATCGACGAGGGAGAGGCGTTGCCGAGCCTGCCGAACCGCCTGCTGGAGGAGAACATGTGGCGGGCGATCCGGTACGGCCTGTCCGGCGAGCTGCTCGACTTCGATCGTGGTGAGCAGGTGCACGCGCGAGCGAGAATCGAACAGCTGCTCGACTGGGTGGCGCCGGTCGCGAGTGAGATCGGCGCGGCGGCCTTCCTGAACCTGCCTGCTCGGAATGCCGCCGAGCGCCAGATCGCCCGGTTCGACGAGGGCGCCTCGCTGGAGGAGATCTATTCCGAGCAGGTGCGGGTGGGAGAGCCGGCCGGGTCGAGATCCGATGGCTGACGAGCCAGACGAAGAGATCGACGTCGAGGCCCTGCAGGAACAGCTGGCCTCGTTCAGCGTCGAGCAATTCCTCGTCTCCGCCGCCTCGACGATCGCGAGCCTGGCCTACGCCAAGCTGGAGCGGAGGGACTTCCCGGAGGCGCGCAAGGCGATCGACGCCCTTGCGGCCCTCGTTCCGCAGCTCGAGGGCGAGCTGGCCGACGACCTGGCACTGGCCCTGGCGCGCCTGCAGGTGGCCTACTCGGAGGCCGTCAACCCTTAGGCTCCCCCCGGAGCTTGTGATACATAATCGCCCGCGCCGAAGCCCTTCGGCGCTTGACTTTGTGAGGGAGCGAAACGGATGGATTGGTTCATGCATCACGCCGTGCTCGTCGGCCTCGTCGGTGCCGGCGTGGCCGTGGCGTACGGGCTGTACCTGATCTGGTGGCTGCTCAAGCAGCCGGCCGGGAACGAGCGGATGCGGGAGATCTCCGCAGCCGTCCAGGAGGGCGCCGCGGCGTATCTGAAGAAGCAGTACAGGACGATCGCGATCGTCGCGATCGCGCCGTTCATCCTGCTCGGCGTCTACGACAAGCTCGGCTGGGGCACCGCCTTCGGTTTCCTCATCGGCGCCGTGCTCTCGGCGGCCGCCGGCTTCATCGGCATGAACGTGGCCGTGCGGTCGAACGCCCGCACGGCCGAGGCCGCCCGCAACGGGCTCGCCCCGGCGCTGAATGTTGCCTTCCGCGCAGGCTCCGTGACCGGACTGCTCGTCGTCGGGCTGGGGCTCGCCGGCGTCTCCGGGTACTACTGGTTCCTGACCGCAGCGCTGAACAACTCACCGACCTCCGCGATTCACGACCTCGTCGGGCTCGCATTCGGCGGTTCGCTGATCTCCGTGTTCGCACGGCTCGGCGGCGGCATCTTCACGAAGGCCGCCGACGTCGGCGCCGACCTCGTCGGCAAGCTCGAGGCCGGGATCCCCGAGGACGATCCGCGGAACGCGGCCGTGATCGCCGACAACGTCGGCGACAACGTCGGCGACTGCGCCGGCATGGCCGCCGACCTGTTCGAGACGTACGCCGTGACGGCCGTTGCCGTGATGCTCCTCGGCACGCACTTCCCGGACGCGAAGCTCTATCTCTACCCGCTCGCGCTCGGCGGCGTCTCCGCGGTCGCATCCGTGCTCGGCACGTTCTTCGCGCGGCTCGGCAAGGGTGACAACGCGGTCATCAACGCGCTCTACAAGGCGGTGCTGGCCGCGACGATCCTGTCGGCCCTCGGCTTCATCCCGGTCACGATGGGCTTCGACACGGGCAGGTACGGCTTCACCGACCTGTACCTGTCGGCGATCGTCGGCCTCGTCGTCACGTTCCTGCTCGTCGCCATCACCGAGTACTACACCGGCACGCGCTGGAACCCGGTCAAGGCGATCGCCAAGGCATCGCAGACCGGACATGCGACGAACATCATCGAAGGTCTCGCGATCGGCATGCAGGCCACGGCTGCTCCTGTGATCGTGCTCGTTGCCGGCATTCTCGTGGCCCATCACTTCGCCGGCCTGTTCGGCATCGGCGTCGCCGTGATGGCGCAGCTCTCGATGACCGGTCTCATCGTCGCGCTCGACGCGTACGGCCCGGTCACCGACAACGCCGGCGGGATCGCTGAGATGGCAGACCTCCCCGAGGGGGTTCGTGCGATCACCGACCCGCTCGACGCCGTCGGGAACACGACCAAGGCCGTGACCAAGGGCTACGCGATCGGCTCGGCCGCACTGGCCGCGCTGATCCTGTTCGACTCGTACACGACTGGGCTCACCGACCAGGGGCTCCCGACGATCTTCACCCTCTCCGACCCCTGGGTGATCTCGGGTCTCTTCCTCGGCGGCCTGATGCCGTTCCTCTTCGCGTCGCTTGCCATGCAGGCGGTCGGACGCGTGGGAGGGCTGGTCGTGCAGGAGGTGCGGCGGCAGTTCCGCGAGCACCCCGGGATCATGGACTACACGGAGAAGCCCGACTACAGCCGCGCGGTCAGCATCGTCACCGGGTCGGCGATCAAGTCGATGCTCGCGCCGGCGCTGATCCCGATCGGGTTCCCGATCGTGGTCGGGATCATCAGCGTCAAGATGCTCGGCGGCCTTCTGATCGGCACGATCGTCACCGGCCTCTTCCTGGCGATTGCGATGACCTCCGGCGGTGGCGCCTGGGACAACGCGAAGAAGTCGATCGAGGACGGTGCCTACGGCGGCAAGGGCTCTGAGGCGCACGCGGCCTCCGTCACCGGCGACACCGTCGGCGATCCGTACAAGGACACAGCGGGCCCGGCGATCAACCCGATGATCAAGATCACGAACATCGTCGCGATCCTGATCATTCCGCTGCTCATCTCGATCCACGGCTGAAACGACTCGACGCTGCGCGGGGGATCGGCCCCCGCGCAGCGCTCTATCCTTCCCGCATGGACGTTTCCGCCGCTGTGATCCCCCGCGTGCTGCACCTGTCGCTGATCGTCGGCTCGGATCTGATCGACGGGACGGGACGGAAGCTCGGTCGCGTGGACGACCTGATCGTCCGCCTCGGCGACGACGAGTATCCGCCGGTCAGCGGCATCCTGGCGACCGTCGCGGGGCGGCAGGTGTTCGTTCCGGCCGACGCGGCCGTGGAGATCGAGCATGGCCGCGCAACCCTCACGGTCGCGCACCTCGACCTGCAGCCGTTCGAGCGCCGCTCGCAGGAGGTGCTGCTGAAAAAAGATGTGCTCGACCGTCAGTTGATCAACATCGACGGCGCGCGTCTCGTGCGGGCGAACGAGATCGAGATCACCCGGCTCGAGGGCTGGTACCGCGTGGTCGGGGTCGATGTGCGTATGCGCGGGATCGCACGGAGGCTCGTGCCCAGGGCGCTCTCCGGCAAGATCCGCCCCGGCGAGTTCCTGGACTGGGCGAGCGTCGAGCCGTTCACGGGCCACGTCCCCACCGTTCGGCTGCGCATTCCGCATCCGAAGCTGGCGCGGCTTCATCCGGCGGAGCTCGCCGACCTGGTCGAGGCTGCATCCCATCACGAGGGCGAAGAGATCATCGACGCCGTCGGCGAGAACCCGGCGTTGCAGGCCGATGTGTTCGAGGAGCTGAACCTCCAGCACCAGGTCGAGTTCATCGAGGACAAGAGCGACGAGGAGATCGCGGATGTCCTTGCCCATATGGAGACCGACGACGCCACCGACCTGCTCGCCGCGCTCCCGGAGGAGCGGCGGGAGGACGTCGTGCGACTCCTGCCGCCCGTGCAGCTGCGGCGGATCCGGGCGCTGATGGGCTACGACCCGGCCACGGCCGGAGGCTTGATGTCGCCCGACTTCGTCTGTCTCTATCGCACGGCGACGAAGGCCGAGGCGATCGACCGCGTGATGCGCTCGTCGTGCTCGGCCGATTCACTCGCCTGGATCTTCCTGATGAACGCGCACAAACGGCTCGACGGCGCGATCGCGCTCGCCGACCTGCTGCGGGCCGACGATGCGATTCCGGTCGGCGAGGCGGCAATTGCAGCGAAGAGCGTCAAGGCCGGCGCCGAGCTCGAGGAGGTCGCTCGTCTGATGACCGACTACGACCTCAGCGTCGTTCCCGTGGTCGACGACGAGGACCGCGTGATGGGCGTGATCACCGTCGACGACGTGCTCGAGCTCGTCCTCCCACAGGGTTGGCGTCGCCACTTCCACCTGTTCGGTGACGACTGAACGGTCGAGCCCGGCAGTGGCGTAGAATGCCGCGGCCGTGGAAGCCCTGCTCCTAGCACTCGAAGTCGATGACGCGCCGAGTCCGCGCTGTCATCGGGCGCCTGCGCGAGCGCGCGCTCTGGGCACGGCCGCGGCTTCGTCCGCGTAGCCGCACCTCCCGGCGCCTGCTTCCGCTGTTCGCGTTTCTCGGCCCCGGCCTGATCGCCGCGAACGCCGGTAACGACGCAGGCGGGGTCGCCACCTATGCATCCGTCGGCGCGAAGTTCGGCTACGACCTGCTCTGGATGATGGTCGTGATCACGGTGTCGCTGATCGTCGTCCAGGAGATGGCCGCCCGGATGGGGGCGGTCACCGGCAAGGGGCTGGCAGAGCTGATCCGCGAGCATTACGGGATCCGCTGGTCGGCGTTCGCCACGCTCTCGGTGCTGGTCGCGAACCTGGGCATCTGCATCAGTGAGTTCGTCGGTATCGGGGCCGCCCTCAGCCTCGCGCATATCCCGAAGTACCTCTCGATCCCGGTCGCAGCGCTGCTCGTGTGGCTGCTGCTCGTACGCGGGTCGTACCGGGGCGCTGAGCGGATCTTCGTCCTGATGACCTTGCCGTTCTTCGCCTATCCCATCGCTGCGATCCTCGCCCGTCCGCACTGGGGCCATGTCGGCAAGGCGATCGTCGTTCCGCACGTCCAGATGAGCTCCGCGTACCTGCTGCTGTTCGTCGCGACCGCAGGAACGACGATCACACCGTTCATGCAGCTCTACCTCCAGTCTGCGGTCGTCGAGCGCGGCATCGGCCCGGAGGATCTCGGCGCCGAACGGGCCGAGGTCGTGACCGGGTCGATCTTCGCAAACGTGGTCGCGATGTTCATCATCATCGCCACCGGTGCCACCCTCTACGTCCACGGTGATCACACGATCGGAAGCGCCGCCGACGCCGCGAAGGCGCTCGCTCCGTTCGCCGGCCGCTACGCGGAGATCCTCTTCGCCGTCGGCCTGCTCGGCGCGAGCCTGCTCGCGGCCGCGATCCTGCCGGTCACCGCCGCATACGTCGTCGCGGAGACGTTCGGATACGAGAAGGGGATCTCGCGGAGGCCACGGGAAGCCCCCGTTTTCGTCGGAGTGATCACCGTCCTGATCGTGATCGGCACGGCAGTTGCACTGATCCCCGGTCTGCCGGTCATCTCGCTGCTGGTCTTCGTCCAGATCGTCAACGGAGCGCTGCTGCCGATCACGCTCTTCTTCATCTGGAAGCTGGCCTCGAACCGGGAGCTGATGGGCAGCTATGCCAACACCCGGACGTTCAACGTGCTTGCGGGAGGCACCGTGCTCGCCACGTCCACGCTCTCGGTGCTGCTGCTCCTGGTCACGCTCGGCGGGTTGTTCGGCGCTTAGCGCGTGAGCCGGTCGACAGCCCGACGGAGTACCGTCTCCCGCATGGTCGTGAAGCTCGCGGGCTCCGTCGCCGCCGTGACCGTAACCACGCTGCTCGTCTGGGCGCTCCAGCCGTTCGCGCCGACGCTCAGCCTCGGCGTTCTCTACGTCTTTGCGGTGCTGCCCGTGGCGATCGTCTGGGGCACGTACTGGTCATTGCCGGTCGCGGTCGCGAGCATGCTCGCCTTCAACTTCTTCTTCCTGCCGCCCACGCACACTCTGACGCTGAGGGACTCGGCCAACTGGTTCGCGCTGGCCGTGTATTCGGTGACAGCGCTCGTCGTCAGTGAGTTGGCGAGCAGGTCGCGGCGGAGGGCGGCGGATGCCGAGCAGCGCGAGCGAGAGTCGTCCCTCCTCGCCGAGATTGCCGGGCATTTGCTCGGCGGTCGGCCCCTGGACACCGAGCTCGGCTGGGTGGGGATGCAGGCGGCGGGCGTGCTCGGCATCTCGCGCGCCGAGATCGAGCTCGGCACGCGGCGGCGCCATGCAACGGATGCCCCGATCCCGCTCGAGGTCGACGGTCGACCCGTCGGCACGCTTTACGTCCCGGCCGACGCCGACCCCGATCTCGGCGTGCGCCACCGGTTCCTGCCGGCGCTCGCGGCGTTGCTCGCCGTCGCGTTCGACCGCAGCCGTCTCGAGCAGGAGGCGCTCGAGGCCGAGGCGCTGCGGCGCAGCGACCTCGTGAAGACGGCGCTGCTGCGGGCGGTCTCGCACGACCTGCGCTCGCCCCTCACGGGGATCACGACGGCGATCGGCGCGCTTCGCAGCGAGACGCTCGTCTTCAGCGACGACGACCGCCGAGTGCTGCTGGACACGATCGCCGTGGACGCCGAGCGGCTCGGACGCCTGGTCGGGGATCTGCTCGACCTCTCGAGGCTCGAGGCCGGCGGCGCAGAGCCCGAGGCCGAGGTCTGGGCACTCGACGACCTGGTCCGGGAAGCCGTCGACGACCTGCCCGGCAGCGATCGGATCGACATTGCCGGCGAAGGCCCGCTTGTGAACGTCGACCCGATCCAGATCCAGCGCGTGCTCGCGAACCTCGTCGAGAACGCGCTGAAGTTCTCGCCGCCGACCGCTCGCGTTCACGTGCGCATCACCGCGACCAGGCAGGAGGCGATCGTCCGGATCGTCGACCAGGGGCCGGGGCTCGACTCGAACGAGCTCGAGCGCGTCTTCGAACCGTTCTATCGCAGGGACGGCGACCAGCGCTCCGGTGCCGGGCTGGGGCTTGCGATCGCGCGCGGTTTCGCCGCCGCAAATGGGGGCCGTGTCTGGGCCGAGTCGAAGCCCGGCCAGGGCGCGACGTTCGCGCTCGCTCTCCCCGTCGTCGAGGTGACGGCGGAGCTGCCCGCGTGAAACAGCGGATCCTGGTCGTCGACGACGAGCCGCAGATCCTGCGTGCGCTCGGCACGACGCTGCGCGGTGCGGGCTTCGAGGTCGAGACCGCGGACACGGCCGAGGGGGCGCTCGCGGCGGCGGCTGCTCATCCACCGGCAGCGGTGATCCTCGATCTCGTGCTCCCGGACGGCAGCGGCACCGACGTGTGCCGCGAGCTGCGCACGTGGACCGAGGCGCCGGTGATCGTTCTCTCCGCGGTGGGGGAGGAGCGCGAGAAGATCGCGGCGCTCGATGCGGGGGCGGACGACTACGTGACCAAGCCCTTCAGCGTCGACGAGTTGCTCGCGCGCCTGCGGGCCGTGCTCCGACGGTCGGCACCAGAGCCCGGGCCCGTGATCGAAGTGGGCGAGCTGCGGATCGACGTCCCCGAGCGGCTCGTGACGCGAAACGGCGAGCGCATCCGGCTGACCCCGCACGAGTTCGACCTCCTGCGCTTCCTCGCGCAGAACCGCGGCAAGCTGCTCACACACCGGATGTTGCTGCGCGAGGTTTGGGGCCCGGCCTACCAGGTCGAGGCGCACTACCTGCACGTGTACGTGTCGCATCTACGGGCCAAGATCGAGCCCGATCCCTCTCGTCCGCGGTACGTGCTCACCGAGCCGGGAGCCGGCTACCGGCTGGTCGATCCGAACGAATCTTGAGGAAGCTTTAAGGCCGAGCCCCGCACGCTTGAGGCTGCATTGACACGGCGCGTCCTACCGTCCGGGTTGTGGCAACGATTGCTCATCCGCGCGCCTGGCTCGAACGCCGTCGCGCCAGGGCGGAGGCCGACTACTGGATTCGGCATGGTTTCGACAGCCGTTTTCAATGGCGCGTCGACGAGCTGACGACAGAGCGCGAGCGCAAGCTCTGTGCGCGCTCGCTGCGCGGCGTCCTCGGTGAGCTCGACGGGACAAAGCTGCCGGGAGCAGCACCGCTCCGTACCAGTCAGCTTCGCCCACACAGGGCTTTGCTCGAACAGCTCGTGGCGCGTCTGCTCGACGAATCGCCTGTCTCCGCGCTCGGGATGCTCGCCGTCAACGAGCTCTTGACGAGCCCGGCGAGCTGCCTGTTCACCGATGTCGACGACGTCGAACCGGAGCTTCGCGCCGTCCTCACCAAGTTGGGGGTCTCTCACTGATGTACGACCTGGCCGCTCTCGCCGTGATCGTTGTGTCGTTCGCAGGCGCGTTCGCGCTCCTCTGGGCGTTGGGCCGCGTCTGATGTCGGCTGCCGACATCTTCGGGCTCGTCGCCTCACTCGCCGTCTTCGTGTACCTCGTCTATGCGCTGTTCCGCGGGGAGCGGTTCTGATGGGTCAGGGCGTCTTCCAGATCGTCCTCTTCGTCGTGATCCTGATCGCGGCCGCCTATCCGATGGGCCTGTACATGGCGCGCGTCTACGAGGACGACAACTTCCTGCGGCGGGGTCGGCTGCGCTTCCTCGGCAGCATCGAGCGCGGCTTCTATCGGCTCGTCGGCGATCGCGCGGAGCGCGAGCAGACCTGGCAGCAGTACGGCCTCACCGTGCTCGTCTTCAGCTTCTTCTTCGTCCTCCTGGTCTACGCCATCCTGCGACTCCAGGGGCACCTGTTCCTCAACCCGGAGCATTTCAAGGGCGTGCCGTCACACATCTCGCTGAACACGTCCGTGAGCTTCCTGACGAACACCAACTGGCAGTACTACGCGGGCGAGTCGACGATGTCCTTCCTGTCGCAGATGGGCGCGCTGGCCGTGCAGAACTTCGTGTCGGCCGCAGTCGGGATGGCGGTGCTGATCGCAGCCATCCGCGGCTTCACGCGGCGCTCCTCCAAGAACCTCGGCAACTTCTGGCGCGATCTCTACCGCTCGCTCGTCTACATCCTGCTGCCGCTCGCGATCGTCGGCGCCGTGATCCTGATCTCGGTCGGTGTTCCGCAGACGTTCCACAGTTATGCCCGGGTGACCACGCTTCAGGGCGGCCATCAAACGATCGCTCGCGGCCCGGTCGCCTCGCAGATCGCGATCAAGCACGTTGGGACGAACGGCGGCGGCTTCTACAACTCGAACTCGGCCGTTCCCTTCGAGAGCCCCAGCAGTTTCGGCGGCTATTTCGAGCTCTTTCTGGAGCTGCTGATCCCGTTCGGGATCCTGTTCATGTTCGGTCGCTTGATCCGCTCGATGCGCAATGCGCTCGCGATCTTCGCGGCCATGTTCGTCCTGTTCGCGACCGGAGTCGGGATCAACTACGTCGCCGAGCAGCACGGCTCCGCCGTGCTGCGGTCCTCGGGCGTGAACATCACGCAGGGGAACGGGCAGACGGGCGGCAACATGGCCGACAAGGAGGTCCGGTACGGGCTCGCCGAGACCGCGGTCTTCGCCACCGGCACGACGATGACGTCGACCGGCGCCGTGATCGCCGGGCATGACGCGATGACACCGGCCGGCGGTGGCGTCCTACTCGTGAACATCTTCCTCGGCGAGGTGATCTTCGGCGGCGTCGGTTCCGGCCTGTACGGGATGATCTTCATCATCGTGCTCGCGGTCTTCGTGGCCGGCCTGATGGTCGGCCGGACGCCCGAGTACCTCGGGAAGAAGATCGAGGCTCGTGAGGTGAAGATCGCTGCGCTCGGCGCGCTGTTCCCCGGCGTGCTCATCCTCACCCTTGCGGCGATCTCGATGGTGACGAAGTCGGGGCTGGCTTCCATCTACAACCCTGGTGCGCACGGATTCAGCGAGGCGCTCTACGCGTACACGTCCCAGGCGGGAAACAACGGCAGCGCGTTCGCGGGCTACGGCGCCACGAGCTTCTCGGCCTACCTCGGCGCGATCGACATGTTCTTCGGGCGCTTCGTGCCGCTGCTCGCTGCACTCGCGCTCGCCGGCTCACTGGCCTCGAAGAGAACCGTGCCTGCCTCGGCCGGCACATTCAGGACCGACGGCCCGACCTTCTCGGTGCTGCTCGTCGGGATGATCCTGCTCACGGCCGGCCTGATGGTGTTTCCCGCCCTCACGCTCGGCCCGATCGTCGAGGGGTTGATGCACTGATGATGCGCGTGATCGGTGGCTCTGCGGTTGCCGTGGTCGTGATGACGCTCTTCTTCGGGCTTCTCTACCCGGTGGTGATGACCGGCTTCGCGTCGGTCGCCTTCCCGAGCCAGGCTCAGGGCAGTTTGATCAAGCACGATGGCGTGACGGTCGGGTCGCGTCTGGCCGCGCAAGGGTTCACGAGCTCCAAGTACTTCATGGAGCGGCCGACCGCCACGTCCCCCGCGTACAACGCCGCCGGGACGACGTTCGAGAACTACGGCCCGACGAACCCGGCGCTGGCCAAGCTCGTCTCGGACAACGCCAAGGCCGTGCTCAAGCTCGAAGGCCCCTACAACCCGGGCCTGACGATCCACGACATCCCGGTCGACGCGGTGGTCACCTCCGCATCGGGCATCGATCCGGACATCTCGCCTGCCTACGCGCGGCTCCAGGCACATCGCATTGCCGCGGTCCGGCATCTGCCGCTCGCAACGGTGCAGAAGCTGATCTCGCAGAACACCGACGGCCGCTGGCTGGGCGTGTTCGGCGAGGCGGGAGTCAACGTGCTCGAACTGAACCTCGCTCTCGACAAGGAGACCGGAAAGTAATGGCGCGCCGGAGGTCAAGCATCTTCACGAGTGAGCTTGCGATCGCGGCAGTCCGTGACTCGTTCCCGAAGCTCAATCCCCGGCTGCAGCTGAAGAACCCGGTGATGTTCATCGTCGAGCTCGGCAGCGTGATCACGACGGGGATCTTCTTCTTGAACCTCGCGCGCGGCAACACCGACAACCTCGGGTTCGTCGCCACGATCGCCATCTGGCTCTGGCTGACGGTCCTGTTCGCGAACTTCGCCGAGGCGATCGCCGAGGGCCGCGGCAAGGCACAGGCGGACGCGTTGCGGGCGACGCGGACGACGACGAACGCGCGGTTGCGCGACGGCAGGTCGCGTCGCGGCGCCGGAGCTGCAGCGCGGCGATGTCGTCGTCGTCGAGGCCGGAGAGGTCATCCCGGCCGACGGTGAGATCATCGAGGGTGTCGGCTCGGTCGACGAGTCGGCGATCACCGGCGAGTCGGCGCCCGTGATCCGAGAGGCGGGAGGCGACCGCTCGGCAGTGACCGGCGGCACCAAGCTGCTGTCCGACCAGCTCGTGATCGAGGTCACCCAGGAGCCTGGCAAGTCGTTCCTGGACCGCATGATCGCGCTCGTGGAGGGCGCCGAACGGCGCAAGACCCCGAACGAGATCGCGCTCAACATTCTGCTGGCCGGCCTCACGATCACCTTTCTCGCGGCGGTCGTGACGCTGCGGCCGTTCGCGATCTACGCCGGCACGCCGACCTCGGAGACCGTGTTGATCGCACTACTCGTGGCGCTGATCCCCACGACCATCGGTGGGCTTCTCTCTGCGATCGGCATCGCCGGCATGGACCGGCTCGTCCAGCGCAACGTCCTCGCGATGTCGGGACGCGCGGTCGAGGCCTCCGGCGACGTTGACGTGCTGCTGCTCGACAAGACCGGCACGATCACGCTCGGCAATCGCCAGGCAGCCGAGTTCCTGCCGATCGAAGGCGTCGAGGAGCGCGAGCTCGCCGAAGTGGCCCAGCTCGCTTCGCTCGCCGACGAGACGCCGGAGGGACGCTCGATCGTCGTTCTGGCGAAGGAGCGGTTCGGCCTGCGCGAGCGCATCCTCGGGGAGCACGAGTTCGTGCCGTTCAGCGCCACGACGCGCATGAGCGGCGTGAACATGAACGGCACGCTGATCCGCAAGGGAGCCGGCGACGCGGTCAAGCGATTCATCGCCGAGCAGGGTGGCAGTGCGCCCGCGGACCTGGACCGGATCGTACAAGGGGTCGCGGAGCAGGGCGGCACGCCGCTCGTCGTTGCCAAGGACAACTTCGCGCTCGGTGTCGTCCACCTGAAGGACATCGTCAAGGGCGGGATGGGCGAGCGCTTCGACGAGCTTCGCCGCATGGGCATCCGCACGGTGATGATCACCGGCGACAACCGTGTGACCGCAGCCGTGATCGCGCAGGAAGCGGGCGTCGACGACTTCCTTGCAGAGGCGACCCCCGAGACCAAGATGGCGCTGATCAAGGAGGAGCAGTCGAAGGGACGCATGGTCGCGATGACCGGCGACGGCACCAACGACGCACCGGCGCTCGCTCAGGCGGATGTCGGCGTCGCGATGAACACCGGCACGTCCGCTGCGAAAGAAGCCGGCAATATGGTCGACCTCGACTCGAACCCGACGAAGCTGATCGAGATCGTCGAGGTCGGCAAGCAGCTCCTGATCACGCGCGGAGCGCTGACAACCTTTTCGATCGCCAACGACGTCGCGAAGTACTTCGCGATCCTGCCGGCCATGTTCGCGTTCACCTATGCCGCGCATCCCGGAGAGCACGGGCCGCTGCAGAAGCTCAACATCATGCAGCTGGGCAGCCCGCAGAGCGCCATCATCTCGGCGATCATCTTCAACGCCCTGATCATCCCTGCGCTGATCCCGCTGGCTCTCAAGGGTGTCAAGTACCGTGCGATCGGCGCGACGGCGCTCCTGCGCCGCAACCTGCTGATCTACGGACTGGGCGGCGTGATCCTGCCGTTCGTCGGGATCAAGTTGATCGACCTGATCGTTTCCGGCGTCTTCGGGGCGTAGGATCGGCCGCGGTGCGTGGCCGCTATCGGATCCTGCTGGGGATGGCGGCGGGTGTCGGGAAGACCTACCGGATGCTGCAGGAGGGGCGCTCGGCACATGCGGACGGGCGCGACGTCGTGATCGGCTACCTCGAGCCCCACGACCGCCCCGAGACCACCGCTCTGGCGGAGGGGCTCGAGCACGTGCCGCGGCTGCGCTCGACCCACGGCGGCCTGGAGCTGGAGGAGATGGATGTCGACGCGGTGATTCGCCGCGCGCCCGAGCTGGCGGTGATCGACGAGCTCGCGCACACGAACCTGCCGGACGCGCGCAACGAGAAGCGCTGGCAGGACATCGACGAGGTGCTGGCGGCAGGCATCGACGTGATCTCCACCGTCAACATCCAGCACCTCGAGAGCCTGAACGACGCGATCGCCGAGCTCACGGAGGTCCGGGTACGAGAGACGTTTCCCGACCAGGTGCTCGAGAGCGCGGACGAGGTCGTGCTGGTCGACCTCACGCCCGAGGCACTGCAGGAGCGGCTGCGGGCCGGCAAGGTCTACTCACCCGAGCGCGCTGGAGTCGCGCTCGACAACTTCTTCCGGACCGACCGCCTGTCGGCGCTGCGGGAGCTCGCGCTGCGCGAGGTTGCAGAGGGAGTAGGAGCGCGCCGCCAGGCCGTCGTGCTCGATCCGCTCAGCGCGCAGGCTGTGGCGGAGCGCGTGCTCGCGCTCGTCACCCCCGAACCGAGGTCGCAACGGATCCTCCGTCGCGCCTGGCGCTCGGCGGAGCGCCTCGGCGCGCCCCTCGACGCGCTCTGGGTGCGGCAGCGCGGCCACGAGCTGAGGCCGGGCGAGCAGGTGCAGCTTGCGGCGCTGCGGCGGTTGGCCGTCGTCCTCGGTGCGCACTTCCTCGAGGAGGAGGGTGACAGCCTCGTCGACACGGTTCAGCGGGTCGTCGAAGAGCGCGGCTCGACCTATGTGCTCGTCGGGACGCCGAACGAGAGCCGGCGGCGGGAGATCTTCCGCGGCTCGCTCGTTTCCGCGCTCGTGCGCGAGTTGCCGGGCATCGACATTCGCGTGATCGCGAATCGTGCCGACCGTGAGGAGCGCTCATGATCCCGGCTCTCATCGCCGTCGCGGCCGTTGCCGCGCTAGGGCTCGTCGCAGCCCTCGCGTATCGCGCCCGCCGGCCGCGCGCCCGCTACGAGGGCAAGGGCCGCATCCTCGTCCCGTTCTCGGGCGCGCTCGAGCCGACGGTGCTGAACGCGGCGATCCGGATCGCCAGAGCCCAGGAGTCCACACTCGTCGCCGCGTACCTGCTCGTCGTCCCGTTGCAGTATCCGGAAGAGGCTCCCCGGCGTGACCAGGTTGCCGTGGCAGTGCCGTTGCTCGAGGCGGTCGAGCTCGCCGCCCTGCGCGCCGGCGTGCCGGTCGATGCGAGGATCGAGAAGGGTCGCTCGCTGACGCACGCGCTTCGCCGGCTGTGGGAGGTCGAGAGCTTCGAGCGGATCGTCGCGCCCGCCTCGGGCTTCAGCGCGAAGGAGCTCGCGTGGCTTCTGACCAACGCCCCGGCCGAGACGATCGTCCTGCGGCCGGCCCCGAGTCTCGCCGCTTGACTATGTAGCTTCCCCCGGGCGTGCCCCGGCTCAAGCGCTACGTGGTCGGACGCCCGATGGCGTCCGGTCAGATGGAGGACCAGCTCCTCCCGATCTCGCTCGCCCTGCCGATCTTCTCCGCGGACGCGATCTCCTCGGTCGCTTACGCGACCGAGGCGGCCATGGTCGTCCTGGTCGGCGTCTCGCTCGGTGCACTGCGTTGGACGCTGCCGATCGCCGCGGCCGTCTCGATCCTCATGGCGATCGTCGTCGCCTCCTACCGGCAGACCGTTCGGGCGTACGCCCAGTCGGGCGGCGCGTACATCGTCGCGAAGGAGAACCTCGGCAAGATCCCGTCCCTCGTTGCCGCAGCCGCGCTGCTCGTCGACTACGTCCTCACAGTCGCGGTCTCGGTGGCCGGCGGCATCTTCGCGATCACCTCGGCCGTCTCGTCGCTCGCGCCGTACCGCGTCGAGCTGTCGCTCGCCGCGATCGGGCTGATCGCGCTCGTCAATCTCCGCGGCGTCAAGGAGGCCGGGTTCCTCTTCGCGATCCCGACCTACGGGTTCATCATCGCGCTCTACATCGCGATCGGGACGGGGATCGCGCGCTGCACGGTCGGAACCTGCCCGCACGCTGTCGCCCCGAATCCGCTCGCCGCCGGTGCGGGGGCCGTCGGCGTGCTGGTTCTGCTGCGGGCCTTCTCCTCGGGCGCGTCGGCGTTGACCGGCGTCGAGGCGATCGCCAACGGCGTGAACGCGTTCAAGCGGCCTCAGTCTGCGAACGCCGCGCGCACGCTCGCCGTGCTCGGGACGATCGCGATCAGTCTCTTCCTCGGTGTCTCGTGGCTCGCGGTGCACATGCACGCCCGTCCGAGCTCGACCGATTCCGTGCTCTCGCAGATCGCGCGTGCGGCGTTCCCCGTCGGAAGTGCAGCGTCGTTCATGTACTGGGTCGTCCAGGTCTTCACCTTCGCGATCCTCGTGCTCGCTGCCAACACGTCCTACCAGGGCTTCCCGCGCCTCTCTGCTCTGCTCGCGAAGGATCGCTTCGTCGCGCGGCAGTTCACGAACCTGGGTGACCGGCTCGTCTTCTCGAACGGCGTTGTCGTTCTCACCGGCGCCGCGATGGCGCTGATCGTCATCTACCACGCGAACGTCAACTCGCTGATCCACCTGTACGTCGTCGGCGTCTTCACCGCGTTCACGCTTTCGCAGGCGGGCATGGTGCGCTACTGGTTGCGCACGCGCGACCCGGGGTGGCAGTACCGCGGCGCGGTCAACTCTCTGGGCGCCGTGACGACCGGTGTCGTCGCGGTCGTCGTCATCTGGTCGAAGTTCTCCGAGGGCGCCTGGCTCGTGATCGTCGCCATCCCGCTGCTCGTGCTGCTGTTCGTCGGCATCAACCGCCATTACCGGCGCTTCGGCCGCCGCCTGCGCGTCGGCGTCAGCGCCGTGCGGACGGCGCGCACGCCGACGAACAAGATCCTCCTTTGGGTGGAATCGCTCGACGTCGCAACGGAGGGGGCGCTCTGGTACGCGCGCGCGATTCACCACGAGGGGCCGATCAGGGCGTTGCTCGCGCCGGGCAAGCACACCGACCCCGGCATCCGCCCGCGTTGGTGGGATTTCGCCCAGGAGGAGCCGAAGCTCGAGATCCTCTCGACGGAGGAAGGGAGGATGCAGGCGCTGCTCGAGGAGGTGTGGCGACTGCCGCGCGGGGAGTCGGATTTCGTCACCGTCGTGATCCCGGAGCAGTTCAAGCGGCAGTCGTTTCTCTCGGCCGCCGGCCGAACATCTTTCCGGCTCAAGCTGCGTCTCCTGTCCGAGCCCGGAGTGGTGGTGACCGACGTGCCCGTCGTCACGACCCAGCGCGCTGCCGCGGGCCAGACGCCCAGCCGGGTCGTCGTCCGCGTGCTGCTCGCCAACGTCCATGCCGGGGCGATGCGGGCGATCAGCTACGCGCAGTCGCTGGGAGTGGAGGATGTCCGCGCGGTCTCGTTCGCGTTCGACGGCGAGAACGCCGAGCAGTTCAGAGGGGAGTGGCAGCGGGCCGGGCTCACGCTGCCTCTGGATCTGAGCGACGCGCCCTATCGCGACATCGGCACGCCGCTTCGAGCGTACATCCGTGAGCTGACCGCCGACCCGGGCACCGTGGTCAACATCGTCATGCCGGAGATGGTCGTCCGCGGGTCGGCCCGGCTGCTCCACAATCAACGGGCGCTCTACATCAAGCGGCTGCTGCTCTTCGAGCGGCACGTGATCCTCTCCTCGGTGCCCTACCAGCTCTTCCGCTAGCGACGTAGTGTTCGCCGTCGTGCCACGGCGGCGGAGACAGAGCAGCGGCCTCGAACGCGTCCTCGGCGCGCCCGCGCTCTTCGCGACCGCCTACGGCAATGTCGGCTCGTCGATCTACTACGCGCTCGGCCTGACGGCCGGGATCGCGCTCGGCCTCACCCCGATCGTCTTCATCATTAGCGGCCTGATCTTTGCCGCGACGGCGGCGACCTACGCCGAGGGCACAGTTCGCTATCCCGAGGCGGGCGGGTCGTCGAGCTTCGCGCGGCACGCGTTCAACGAGCTCGTATCGTTCTTCGCGGCCTGGGCCCAGATGCTCAACTACGTGATCACCGTCGCGATCTCGGTGATCTTCGTCCCGCACTACCTGTCGATCTTCTGGGAGCCGCTGAGGACGAACCCCTGGGACATCATCGTCGGCATCGTCCTGACCTGGCTCCTCGTCGGCATCAACATCGTGGGGATCAAGGAGGCGGCGAACCTCAACATCTTCCTCGCCGTGATCGACTTCGCCACGCAGCTCCTGCTCGTCGGGCTCGGCTTCTTCCTGATCTTCCACCCGCACGTCCTGCGAGCGAACGTCCACCTGGGCGTCGCGCCGACCTGGAGCGCCTTCCTGCTGGCGATTCCGGTGGCGATGATCGCCTACACCGGGATCGAGACGGTCTCCAATCTGGCAGAGGAGGCGCGCGATCCCGTGCGCTCGATCCCCCGTGCGATCTCGTGGGTGGCGATCGCGGTCTTCGCCATCTACTTCACGCTCCCGTGGATCGCGCTCTCGGCCATGCCCGTCGTGAACGTCGACGGGCATTACGTCACCAAGCTGGGGCTGGCACCTCCGCTCGGGTTCAAGAACGACCCGGTGCTCGGTCTCGTCGAGAACCTCGGTCTCCATGGGTTTGTTCTCGCCACGGCGAAGGTCTATGTCGGGATCCTCGCAGCGACGATCCTGTTCATCGCGACGAACGCGGGTGTGATCGGAGCCTCGCGGATCACGTACGCGATGTCGAGCCACCGGCAGCTGCCCGAGGTGTTTCGCCGGCTGCACCCGAAGCTGAAGACGCCGTGGCTCGCGCTGATCGTGTTCGGAGCCGTCGGTCCGACGGTCTTCATCGTCTCGGGGAAGGTCGACTTCCTCGGCCGGATGTACGCGTTCGGCGCGATGCTCTCGTTCACGATCGCGCATGCCTCGATCGTCGCGTTGCGCGTCCGCGCGCAGGGGAAGGAGCTCGAGTGGGAGGCGCGCCCGAATCTGAGGCTCGGCGGGATCGACTGGCCGCTGTTCGCGATCGTCGGTGGTCTCGGAACGGCTGCTGCCTGGCTCGTCGTCGTCGTCCAGGACGCGCCGACCCGATATGCCGGATTCGTCTGGCTCGCAGCGGGTTTCGTCTTCTACGTCCTCTACCGGCGCTCGCAGCACCTGCCGTTGACCACGACGGTGCGTGCCCCGGTGCCGCTCGGCGCCGCAATCGCACTCGAGTACCGTTCAATCCTGGTGCCGATCGTGGCCGGCCCGGAATCCCGCGAGGCGGTCGAGCTCGCGGCGCGCCTCGCGACGGAGCGGGCGGGCCGCATCGTGCTGCTCCGCGTGGTGGTCGTGCCGCTCGAACTGCCGCTGGACTGCGATCTGACCGAACAGCTCGAGGAGGCCGATGACCTGCTGGACGAAGCACGCGCCGTGGCCGAGCCGTACGGCGTGCGGGTCGTCGAGCGCGTCGCCCGGGCGCGGAATGCCGGACGGGCGATCATCGAGGAGGCGGATCGCCGGGGCGCGGAGATCATCGTGCTGGGTGCGCGGCGCGGCCAGCACAAGACCATCTTTGGCGGCACGGTCGACTTCGTTCTCAAGCACTCGCCGTCGCGCGTGATGGTCGCGGCGGGGAAGGCGGTGGTCAAGTGAGCACGTATCACGGCCTCGTGACCTTCTTCGCGCTCGCGATGATCCTGCTCGGGCTGGCGATGGTCGTGCTCACGCTCATCCACGGGTTCGGTGTCGGGCTCGTTCTCGGTGTGCTCTTCGTCGCCGCCGGAGCGGGCCGCCTGATCATGCTGAGGAGAAGGAGCTAGGTGGCCCGCAAGCTGCCGGGCCTGCGCCGCGAACTGGACGCGCGCGCACTGTTCTCCGTCGCGTACGGCGAGATCGCCTCGTCGATCTACTTCGCACTCGGGATCGTCGCCGCCCATGCGCTCGGCTTCACGCCGCTCGTCCTGCTCGGTGTCGGCCTGCTCTTCCTGATCGTGTCGCTCTCCTACGCGGAAGGCACTGCGGCTCTGCCCGAGACGGGCGGTGCGGCGACCTTCGTCCGCCGGGCCTCGAACGACCTCGCAGGGTTCCTCACCGGCTGGGCGCTCTTCCTCGACTACCTGATCGTGATCGCGCTCTCGGCGCTCTTCCTGCCGCACTACCTTTCGGGCGCGCTCGGCGTCTCCGCGCTCGATCGCAACCCGTGGGATGTCGTCGTCGCGGTTGCCGTGATCGCTGCCGTGGCACTGTTGCGGCTCGTCCGGCGTCCGTCACTCTACGGCGTCGGCATCGTCGTGCCGGCCCTCGATCTGCTGACCCAGTTGCTGCTCGTCATTCTCGGCTTCGCGCTCGTCTTCTCCCCGCACGCCCTGATGCACGGCACGTCGCTCGGCACGCATCCCACCTGGCACTCGCTCGCCTTCGCCCTACCGCTCGCGATGCTCGCCTTCACCGGCCTCGAGACCGTGGCCAACCTCGCGGCGGAGGCGCGGCGTCCCGGCGTCGACCTGCCGCGCTCCGTGTTCGGCGGCATTGCGACGGTGGTGACGATGTACGTCGCGATCGCCGTCGTCGCGCTCTCGGCGTTTCCCGGCCCGCAGACGGAGCTCGGGGGCCGGTGGATCCGAGCGCCGCTGCTTGGCGTCGCTCACAGCATCGGCGACCAGCTCTCACACGGCCTCGGAGGGGTGCTCGAGTTCTACGTCGGGATCACCGGTGCCCTCATCCTCCTGGTCGCGGTGACGACGTCGATCTCCGGCTCGGCGCGGCTCGCCTACTCGCTCGGAGAGCACGGCCAGCTGCCGCGCAGCTTCGGGCGGCTCAGCCGCCGTGCACACGTCTCGCCGCAGGCGATCGTTGCTGCGGCGGTCATCTCGTCGGGGATCGTCATCGCAACTTCCTTCTTGCACCATGATGTCGCGTACCTGGCGAGCCTGTTCTCGTTCGGTGTTCTGATCGCGTTCACCGCGGCCCAGCTCGCGGTGATCAAGCTGCGCATCAGCGAGCCCGACCTGGTGCGCCCCTACCGCGTGCCGCTCAACGTGCGCATTCGCGGCTCGGCGATTCCCGTGCCTGCAGTTGTCGGCGCGATCGGGACGGGCACGATCTTCGTGATCGCGCTGGCGACCCATCCCGCCGCCCGCTACGCGGGGCCGGTCTGGCTCGCGATCGGCCTCGTCGTGTTCGTCGCCGTCCGTCACGCTCACGGAGAAGGCCTGATGGAGAAGGTGATCGCGCCCGACGAGCGGCCTGCGGGCGCGACGCTCCAGTTCAAGTCGATCCTCGTGCCGATGAAGCTCGGCATCATCGGGGAGGAGATGCTGGCGACGGCGATCAAGCTGGCCAGCGATCCGGATGCACAGGTGCACGCGCTGCACGTGATCCGTGTCCCGCTTGACCTGCCCCTGGACGCGCCGCTCGAAAACGAGGATGCACGGGCCGAGGAGTCGCTCGTGGAGGCGAGGCTCCTCGGGTCGGAGCACTCCGTGACCGTCGACGGGACGACGGTTCGGGCGCGGGCGATCGGCGCTGCGATCGTCGAGTGCGCGCACGAGCTCGACGCCGACCTGATCGTGCTCGGGTCGGCGCCCCGCTGGCGGCGCCAGTCACGCTTCTTCTCACCGACCGTGGACTACGTTCTGCGCAAGGCGCCGTGCGAGGTGCTGATCGTCGCCTTCCCCCAGACCGTGATGGACGAGGAGCTCGCAGCCACTTGACGCCGGCGCCGCCGGCCACAACCACTGAACCTGATTCGGCGTAGCCGAACCAGGTTCACGAGTTTCGAGTTGCCGGCTGCCTCCCGAGAAACTCGCGAATCAGATTCAGAGAGCGAATCTGGTTCGGCCACAGTTCGGTTGGCCGCAGGGCCTCACACGGGTCGGTGACAGACCGCCTCGACGTTGTGCCCGTTCGGGTCGATCACGAAGGCGGAGTAGTAGTTCTCGTGGTACTCCGCGCGAATGCCCGGCGGGCCGTTGTCGGAGCCCCCAGCGGCAAGTGCTGTCTCGTGGAACAAGTCGACACCTGGGCGATCGGCCTTGAACGCGATGTGGAGCGGCTCGACCCGGTCGCTTTCGCGGAGAGCCACCATTCCCTCATCGGTACCGAAGAGGACGCCGCCCGGCCACTCGGTCAGGACTTTGGCGCCGAGTCCCTCGAGCACCGGCTCGTAGAACGTTCGGCTCGCAGCAAGGTCACGCACGGGAATCGCGACATGATCGATCATGCTCTCCTCCTCCGCCGGGAGCGAGATCCTCCCATCGCTGACCCGGAAAAGCAATGAGCGAGCCGTCAGAGCCTCCCACGCGGCGTCAGGTACCTGGTCGCGCAGAGTACGCTGCGCAGTCGATGAAGGCGATCGTGATCGGATGTGGGCGCGTCGGCTCGGCGGTGGCGCAGCAGCTCCAGGCATCGAACTGGGACGTCACCGTCTGCGACGAGAACGAAGACGCGCTCGGGCGCCTGGGCGAGCAATGGACCGGCGGGTTCCTCGTCGGGCACGGGATGGACTTCCAGGTCTTGCGGGAGGCTGGGATCGAAGAAGCAGACGCGGTCGTGGTCACGACTGACGGCGACAACACGAATCTGGTCATCGCACAGGCCGCGCAGAAGCAGTTCGAGGTGCCCACGGTGATCGTGCGCGTCCTCGATCCGGCCCGCGCGCAGTTCTACGCCACTCGCGGACTGCGGATCGTCTGCCCGACGTCCGCAGCAATCGAGACGCTGGTCAGCGCCGTGCGCAAGGCCGAGGAGGCAACCGTCTGATGTACGTCCTGATCGCAGGCGGTGGCAAGGTCGGTGCCAACCTCACGCGCTCGCTGCTGCGGGCCGGGCACGAGGTGACGCTGGTCGAACAGCGGCCGTACCGATTCGACAAGCTGGAGGCCGAGTTCGAGCACCAGGTGATTCGAGGCGATGCGACCGAGCTCTTCGTGCTCGAGCGCGCCGGCATCAAGCGGCCACCCGACCTCGTCGTGGCGGCGACCGGAGACGACGAGGACAACATCGTCATCTGCCAGCTTGCGCGTGAGCGCTACGGGGTGGGCAATGTGATCGCCCGCATCAACGATCCGCGCAACCAGGCGTACTTCGACCTGCTCGGGATCTCGCCCACCGTGAGCGCCACCGGGGCGATCATGGGCCTGATCGAGCACGAGGTGCCGGAGCACGGTTTGATCCAGCTGCTCGAGCTGCGCAAGGAGAATCTCGAGATCGTCGAGGTGACGGTCGACAAGGGCGCGAACTGCCAGGGCAAGCGGGTGCGCGCACTGCGGCTCCCCGAGGGGGCGCGCTTGATCTCCGTCGTCCGGAACGGCAAGGCCGAGGTCCCGGACGAGGAGACCCAGCTGGAGGCGGGCGACCAGGTGCTCGCGATCCTCGAGCCGGGCAAGGAAGACGAGCTCCGGCGCGTCCTCCTGCACGACTGAGGCCTGCCCGGAAGCGACCGCGGGGCACGCTACCCTCCAGGTGTGCGTCGCCCGGCGACACCTGTGTTGCTGGCCTGGTTTGCAGCGTTCGCGGGCCTCCTGTCGATCATCTCCGCCTTCACTCCGGAAGCGGCCGACCGTGTGCGCCTGATCGGCGGAGTGCTGCCCCCGGGCGTTCCGGACGCCGCCCGGACGATCGCGTTGGCGCTCGGGCTGGGGATGATCTTCTTCTCCCGCGGGCTCGCCCGGCGCAAGCGTCGCGCCTGGTACCTCGCGGTCGCGATCGTGATCGCCTCCGCGCTCGCGCATCTCGCGAAGGGGCTCGACTTCGAGGAGGCGACCGTTCATCTCTTGTTGCTGGTTGCACTGATCCGCTCGCGCCGCCACTTCGTCGCGCCGGGCGACCCGGCGACGGTGCTCCCGCTCGTGCAGGTGGCCGCTGCACTGGTGCTCGCCGCGGTGCTCTTCGTCGTCGTGATCTACGAGACCGACGACGTCTCGGCTCGTATCGAAGAGGCGGGCCTCTTGCTCGTCGCGGGGCTCGGCTTCCGTGCGCTCTGGCTCTGGCTGCGACCGCTTCCGGTCGTCCCGCCGTGTGCGGAGGACCGAGAGCGGGCGACCGAGCTCGTCCAGGAGCACGGCACGGACAGCCTCGCTTACTTTGCGCTGCGCCGCGACAAGAGCTACTTCTTCGCACCGAGCGGCAAGTCGTTTCTCGCCTACCGGGTGATCGGCAGCACCGCGCTCGTCGCCGGCGACCCGATCGGCGAGGAGCACGAGCGCGGCGAGCTGATGAGCGAGTTCGTCCGGGTGGCCCACACGAGGGGCTGGCGGGTCGCGATCGCAGGCGCGTCGAACGAGGCGCTGGAGGACTACACGGCGATCGGGTTCAAGTCGATGTACCTCGGCGACGAAGCAGTGATCAGGCCCGCCGAGTTTTCTCTCGACGGGCGGGCGATTCGCAAGGTGCGCCAGTCGGTGTCGCGGCTGGAGAAGAGCGGCTACGACGTGCGCATTCTCTCGACCGCCGATGCGGACGACGCTCTTCGCGCCGAGTTGCGTGCGGTCTCCGAGGAGTGGCGCGGCACGTGGCCAGAGCGGGGGTTCACGATGGCGATGGACGCAGTCTTCCGGTACCCGGACACCGTCCTGGCCGTCGCCGTCAGCCCGGACGGGAGGGTCGGCGGGTTCCTGCAACTCGTGCCGTCGCCCGCCAGCGAGGGCTACTCGCTCTCCTCGATGCGACGCCGCAAGGACACTCCGAACGGTCTGATGGAGTACCTGATCACCGAGGCGGTCGGCTGGGCGCGCGACCACAACGTCACCGAGGTCTCGCTGAACTTCGCGGTCTTCGCCGACTTCCTGCGGGCAGACGAGGACGCAGGCTGGGTCACGCGCGCGGCCCGCTGGGGCCTGTTGAAGGCGGACCGCCTCTTCCAGGTGGAGCGCCTGCACAGCTTCAACCGCAAGTTCTTCCCCCACTGGCGGCGCCGCTACTTCTGCTTCGAACGGTGGAGCGACCTTCCGCTCGCCGGCCTCGCCTACCTGCAGGCCGAGTCGCTGCTCATTCCGCCCGGCCCCTGGGTCAAGACGCAGGATCTGGCCGCGCATTGAGGTGGCTCGCTGTCGCGGCCGTCCTTGGCTGCCTGTGCGTGCCGGGCGCCTCGGCGCGGAGCACGGCCCTCGGTCTCGCCACGGTTGGCCACTTCGACGCACCTGTCTACGTGACCTCGACCCCGAGCCGGCCGGGCGATCTGTATGTGGTCGAGCAGGCAGGGCGCATCATGGTGACCGGCTCCGCGGCCCCGTTTCTCGACATTCGCTCGATCGTGAAGAGCGGCGGCGAGCAGGGGCTGCTCTCGATGGCCTTCGACCCGAACTACGCGACGAACCACCGCTTCTACGTCGACTACACCGACCTGAACGGCGACACGAGGGTCGTTCGCTATCTCTCCGACGGCACCACCGGCAACCCGCACACGGCCAAGCAACTGCTCTTCGTGAAGGACTTCGCGCCGAACCACAACGGCGGTCAGCTCCAGTTCGGCCCCGACGGGCGCCTCTACTGGGGCAACGGCGATGGGGGCGGCGGGGGTGATCCGAACAGGAACGGCCAGAATCTGAACCGGCCGTTCGCCAAGATCATGCGGCTGAACGTGAACCTGGCCAACGCCCGCTGGCAACTGGTCGCGTACGGCCTGCGCAACCCATGGCGCTTCTCGTTCGACCGGGCGAACGGTGATCTCTACATCGGAGACGTCGGTCAGGAACGGTACGAGGAGATCGACTACCTCCGCCACGGATTCACCGGGTTGGCGAACTTCGGGTGGAACCACTTCGAGGGCAGGCACGTCTACAACGCCGCCACACGCTTGCTCACCGCCGGGCGATACGTCCCGCCGATCGTCGAGTACCCGCACTCGGCCGGTTGCTCCGTCTCCGGCGGCTTCGTCTACCGGGGCAGCCAAGTCCCGGCGGCGGTCGGGCGGTACTTCTACGGCGACTACTGCTCGGGAACGGTCTGGAGCCTGCGGGTCGTGAACGGAAAAGCGACATCCGTTCGCCGCGAGCCGTTCAACGTGCCGGGCCTCTCCGCCTTCGGCGAGGACACGGCGGGCGAGCTCTATCTCACGTCGGTCAATTCCGGCGACGTCTTCCGTCTCACCGGCTAGCCCGCGCGGCGACGGCGCACCTGCGGGCCCTGCGTGCCCAACGCCGCATACGTGATCGCCTGGAGCGAGTCGTTCAGGTTGCGGAGCTCGTGCGCGATCACCGTCAGCTCTTCGCGCCGCTCCTCGCGGGCGTTCAGCCGTGCAAGCTCCTCGATGACCCGGTCGAGCCGTCCGAGCAGCGCCTCGAGCTGGCGGTCGGTGACCTCCCCGTGCTCCATGGCCGTAGCTTAGATAGAGCGCCTGCCGGAGGCCGTGACGGCTATATTCGCGGCGAAACGGGCGAACGGTGAGGGAACCCGGTGCAAGTCCGGGACGGTCCCGCCGCTGTAAGGGGAGTTGCCCTCCGCCACAAGGCCACTGAGCGCGAGCTTGGGAAGGCGGCGGAGGGGGAGCCTCGAGTCAGAAGACCTGCCGGTCGCCCTCCATACCGATCCCCTCGCGGAAGGAGGAATCGTGGCCAAACGGCTACTCGTGCTCGTCGCTCTCTTGCTCGTCCTGCCGGCGACCGCTCTCGCGGCGTCCGTCCACGTTCGCATCGAAGGCAAGACCAAGACGTTGTTCGCCCCGCAGGAAGCCACCGTCACCGCAGGGAACGCGCTCGAGGCTCTCCAGCAGGCGTCGCTCGCCGGCGAGTTCTACTACCACATCACGCAGTCGAGCTTCGGCAACTACGTCGACCAGGTCGGCCTCTACGGCGGCACCGCAGATAGTGGCTGGGTGTTCAAGGTGAACAACGTCTCGCCGCCGGTCGGCGCGGACCAGGTGGTGTTGCAGGACGGCGATCACGTCCTCTGGTACTACGCCACCTTCGGGCCGACGGGCGGGCCGCCGACGCTCGACGTGAAAGCGTCCGGCAAGGGCTGCTACACGGCAACGGCGTTCGACGACACCGGGAAAGCCACTGCGGTCACCGGTCTCGTGTGGCATGTCGGCTCGCAGAAATCCCTTCCCGGCTCGACCGCGAAGTCTCTGTGCCCCGGGGCGCATCCCGGTGTGCTCGTGCGCGCGACGGCCACCGGCGCCGTTCGCTCGAACGCGGTGAAGTGAGGCTCGCTGCCGTCCTCGCGCTCACGCTCGCCCTCGCCGGATGCGGCGGGGGTGGGCGCGAGCACGGCACGGCGACGCTCTGGGTGACGCGCGACCGCGGCGGCCAGGTGATCTTCGCCGGCGCGGTCCCGGCGGGCCTCGACGGGATTCAGGCGGTCGAGCGAAAGCTCAAGGTGTCGACGCGCTACGGCGGTCGCTTCCTGCAGTCGATCGGCGGGATCTCCGGCTCGCTGACCGACCAGCGCGACTGGTTCTTCTTCGTCAACGGCGTCGAGGGCGACCGGAGCGCGACCGAGGTGACGCTCCATCCGGGCGACGTGCTCTGGTGGGACTACCGCCGCTGGAGCGGGGCCGCGATGAGCGTTCCCGTTGTCGTTGGCGCGTATCCGGAGCCTTTCCTGCACGGCTTCCCGGGGAGGACGAGCGTCGTCGGAGCCGACCATGCGCTTGCCGCCCAGATCGCTGCGCAGGTGCACGGCGTCGTCGACTCCAAGGTGGCGCCGCGCAACTACATCGTGATCGGGGGCAAGCTGCCACCGCGGACCGTGCACATCGAGCGGTTTCGCAATGGGGCACGGCTCCAGCTCGGTCTCGCCGCCGCCCGGCGGCTTGCCCGCGACCCGCATGCGTTGAGGTACCGCTATTGACCGGGAACGTGAGGCGGACTGGAGCAGGGCTCAGCCCGGCACCGGCAGCCGCCATGCTCGCGTCGGCAGCGGTCGCCGCGCTGCTCGCCAGCCACATCTGGTCGGTCGCCCTGATCGCGGGGCTGCTGTTCGTGGTCGCGCTCCGCGCTCCGGCTCGACGCCGCTGGCCCTACCTCGTCGGGACGCTGTTCACCGGGCTGACCGTCTTCTTGCTCACACCGTTCGTCGAGGTGATCGGATCGCACCCGATCTGGACGGGGCCGACGATCCCTGTGCTCGGCAGGCTCGACGTGACCACCGAAGAGATCGCCAACGGCCTCTTCCAGGCTCTGCGTCTCGTCGCCGTCGGGCTGGCGTTCGCGGTCTACGCCCTGCTCCTCGATCACGACCGTCTGCTCGCATCGGCCGGCTGGGCGCGGAGGTCGACCGTCGCCGTCGGGCTTGCCACCCGCCTCGTGCCGCTGCTCGAACGCGATGCACGTGATCTGCGGCTTGCGCTTCGCGGCCGTGGCGTCGAGTTGAGCGCGATGCGCCAGCTCTCGCCGCTGCTCGCCGGCTCACTGGAACGCGGGCTCAATCTCGCCGAGGCGATGGAGGCGCGCGGCTACGGACGAGCCGACCGCACGCGGGCGCCGCGGAGCCCGTGGACCTGGTTGGACCGGCTTGCGCTCGTCGCCTCGGTGCTCATCGTCGTCGTGGGGGCGTTGTGGCTCTAGCGCTGGTGGATCGCCTCGGCTTCGCCTACGGTGCCGGCCCACGGGTCCTGGACGATGTTTCGCTGGAGATCGCCGACGGCGAGCATGTCGCCCTGCTCGGCCCGTCGGGGTGCGGGAAGTCGACGCTCTTGCGCGCGCTCGCCGGCCTCGTTCCGCATTTCCACGGCGGCGTGTTCTCCGGGAGTGTCGTCGTCGGCGGGATCGATACGCGGGAGGCGCGCCCGACCCAGCTCGCCGGCCTCGTCGCCTCGGTGTTCCAGGATCCGGAGGATCAGGTCGTGATGGCCCAGGTGGCGAACGAGGTTGCCTTCGGCCTCGAGAACATTGGTGTGGCGCCCGAGGAGATCTGGCCGCGGGTGGACGACTCGCTGACGCTCGTCGGTGCCGAGCCACTCGTGCATCGCCTCACGGGTGAGCTGTCCGGCGGAGAGCTGCAACGTGTGTCGCTCGCGTCGGCGCTTGCGCTGCGGCCCCGGCTGCTGCTGCTGGACGAGCCGACCTCTCAGCTCGATCCAGACGGGGCAGAGGCCTTCTTCGACCTGATCGAACACCTGCCGTGCGCCGTTCTCGTCTCCGAGCAACGTCCGGCTCGCCCGCTCGCCCGCTGCGACCGCGTCGTGTTCATGGACGAGGGTCGCATCGTGCTCGATGCACCGCGCGAGCAAGCGCTCGAGTGGCTCGCCGAGCATCGCCCGCTCTACCTGCCGCACGCCCCCGACGTCGTCGCGCGGGTCAGCGGTGCGCACTTCGCGTACGGCGACCGCGTCGTGCTCGAGAACGCGTCGATCGAGGTTCGGCGGGGCGAGATCGTGGCGCTGGTGGGGCCGAACGGCGTCGGCAAGACGACCCTCGCCCAGATCGCGGCCGGCCTGCTGGAGCCGGCGGCGGGCGAAGCGGTGCGGAAGCGGTCGGCGTACCTCGCCCAGGATCCAGGTCGTCACCTCGTCACCGAGCGGGTGATCGACGAGGTTGCGCTGGGAGCCGACGAGGCCCACGCTCGCGCGGCTCTTGCAAAGCTCGGGCTCAGCGCCTACGCCGACCGGCATCCACGCGACCTCTCCGCCGGTGAACGGGAGCGGTTGTCGCTCGCCGCGGTGCTCGCCATCGAACCGGACTTCCTGGTGCTCGACGAACCGACCCGCGGCGTCGACCCGGAACGGAAGGTCGAGTTGGCGCGGCTGCTCCGTGCCGAGGCGGCTGTTCGCGGCACGCTCGTTGTCACACACGATCTCCCGTGGGCCGCCGAGGTGGCGGACCGCGTCGTGGAGCTACCGGTGCGGGAGGGCGTCCGTGCGTAGGTTGATCGCCATTGCGATCGCGCTGATGGTCGCGGCGCTGGTCGTGAACGACGGTGCGCTTGCGACCGCGCTCGGCGCGGTCGCGCTCGTCGTCGCAGGCATCGCGTGGTTCGAAGCAGGAACCGATTCGACGCGCGAGCTCGCGGTGGTCGCAACGCTCGCTGCGGGTGCCGCTGCAGGCCGTGTGCTGTTCGCGGCCGTGCCGGGCGTGCAGCCGGTGACGGTGATCGCGATCGTTGCAGGCGCGTCGCTCGGCCTGCGCGCCGGGGTGGCGACGGGGGCGCTGGCCGCCTTCGTCTCGAACCTGTTCCTCGGCGAGGGAATCTGGACCCCGCAGCAGATGCTCGGCTGGGGCCTGTGTGGGGCAGCCGGTGCGCTGCTCGGGCCGGCCCTGCGGAGCCGCTGGGCGCTCGCCGCGGTGAGCGCCGTGCTCGGCTTCGCGTTCAGCATGATGATGGACGTCTGGCTCTGGTACGGGTTCGCCCCGCACACGCTGCCGGCGCTCGTCGCCGTGCTCGGCCGCGGCCTCTGGTTCGACGCGTCGCACGCCGCGGGCAATGTCGCGATCGCGCTCGCGGCCGGGCCGGAGCTGCGCCGGATGCTCGACCGCTACGGCTCGCGCCTGCGGACGGTGGTCGTGTGGGCCTAGCGCCCCTTGTCGCCGCCGTCCTGCTCGCGGTCTCGCCGGTGTCGTTCGTCCAGGGCCACGCGGCCGGGGGCGCGTATGCCGAGCCGGGTGGAACCTCGGATGCGCTGCTCACATCATGGGCTGTGCTGGGACTGCGTGCCGCGGGCGGCGACTCGCCCGGCTCCCTCGCCTACCTCCAGTCGCAGGAGCCGTCGCTACAGACCTCGAACGACGTCGCGATCGTCGCGCTGGCCGAGCAGGCTCTCGGCGACCGAAACGAGCAGCTGCTCTCCCGTCTCCGCGTCCGGACGAACGGACAGATCGGCGAGACGCTCAACTCCACCTACTGGGGGGTGCTCGCGCTCGGTCGTTCGTCACCGGCGACGACGCGTTTCATGCTCGCACAGCAGACCAAGGCGGGCGGGTTCGCGTGGTTCACGCACGGCCAGGCCGACTCGAACGACACGGCGGCGGCGCTCGAGGCGCTCCGGGTCGCGGACGTCCACGGCCGGCCGGTCACCCGGGCGGTCAAGTTCCTGCGCACCTTCCAACGTCCCGACGGAGGTTTCGAGCTCACGCACGGCCGCGGCTCCGACGCGCAATCCACCGCCTGGGCGATCCAGGGCCTCGTCGCCGCGGGCGTGACGCCGCCCCGGAGCTCGTTCGCCTATCTCGCGAGGCTCAAGCAGTCCGACGGGAGCTATCGCTACTCGGCGAAGTACGTGACGACGCCGGTGTGGGTCACATCCCAGGTGCTGGCGGCGCTCGCGAAAAAGCCGTTCCCTCTTCGAGGCTAGAGTCGGCCGGTGCGGATCTGTTCGTTTCTCCCGAGTGCGACGGAGATCGTCGCGGAGCTGGGATTGCTCGATTCGCTCGTTGGTGTGTCGAAGGAGTGCCGCTGGCCGCCTGAGGTGATCGGACGGCAGGTGGTCACGGCGGCACGGATCGATCCGGCGGCCATGTCCAGCCTGGAGATCGACGAGGCTGTTCGCGCCTCGGTGCGTGACGGCCGCTCGTTGTACAGCGTTGACGCGGACTTGATCGACGCTCTGTCGCCGGATGTGATCGTGACCCAGGACCTGTGCGCCGTCTGTGCGGTTTCGAGTGGTGAGCTGGCGGAGGCGTGCCTGGTCGATGCGGCGGTGATCTCTCTCGATCCGCGGACGCTGGCCGAGGTGGCGGAGACAGTTCGGCTCCTCGGCTCCCGGCTCGGGGCGCCTGAGCGCGGCGACGAGCTCGCCGCTCGAATGCTGCGAACGGTCGAAGAGGTCGCTGCCCTGGTTCGCGGCTTGCCGAAGCGCCGCGTGTTCTTCGCGGAGTGGATCGACCCCCCGTTCTGTGCGGGACATTGGCTGCCGGAGATGATCGATCTGGCCGGCGGAGTCGATGTGCTCGGTCGCGAAGGGCAGCCGTCGCATCCGACGACCTGGGAGCTCGTCCGTTCCCTGGAGCCGGAGCTTGTGATCGTCGGACCGTGCGGCTTCGACGTCGTTCAGGCTGCGGCACGCGCCGGGGAGATCGAGGTTCGATGTCGGGTCGTCGCGGTCGACGGAGACGCCTACTATTCGAGACCGGCACCGCGCCTCGCGGACGGCGTGCGCCAGCTCGCCCACCTCCTCCACCCGAACCACGTCGCGGACCCCGGGCTTCCGGTGATCAATCTCCAGCGCCCGGTGGTGTGACCGGCTCCTCCTCTCTGAGATACTCGACACGCCGGCCCGTCGGTGCGAATCCGAGCCGGCGGTTGATCGCGAGCATCGGTGCGTTGCGCTCGTCGTTGTTCGTGAACATTTGCGTCACACCGTGGCCCGTTGCCCACTCGATCGATGCGAGCTTCGCCGCGAGCGCGAGTCCGTGGCCGCGGTACTCACGCAAGGTCCCGGTGAACATGCTGGTCGCCCGCCCGTTGTTGTCGGCCAGGATCAACGACACTGCCGCGGCGACGCCGTCGACCATCGCGACAAAGCTGCCCTCCGGTGAGAACAGTGGATGCTCGAGCACGTGTTGTCGCCAGTCGTCGTACGGCATGACGTTCATCGGCTCCGTGGCCGGAACATCACGTGTTGCCTCCATGTCGACCGTGTAGACGAGGACCGGATCAACATCTGCAACCGGGCGCAGGTCGACCTTGGGCAACGGACGTTCGCCGACGGTGCGCGGGTCGACGCTCGAATTCATCTCGGCGCGCACCTCTCGGAACCCGCGGCTGCGGGCGAAGGCGACGCCCGGCTCGTTCTCGTCGAACGTAGTGAGCAGCGACGTAGCGCCTTGCTCACGTGCGTGTGCGACGGCGAGCTCGTAGAGCTCCGACCCGAGGCCACCGCGTCGATGCGAGGCGCGGACGTCGAGCAGGACATAGGCGGTCGTCGAGCCCTCCGTGAAGAAGTTCAGGAACGCATGGACGAAGCCGACGGTCAGGCCTGCCTCCTCGGCGAGCCAGCCTTTCAACTGCGCGCGCTCCGGGACAGTTGCGGTCCGATGCCGCCACGACTCGGGAGTGACCACCGCGGTGGGCGACGAAGCCCGGATGAGCTCCACGATGCTCGCGGCATCGCGCTCCGGGGAAACCTCGCGGATGGTCATACTCGTCATGTGCTCGCCGCCATCCTGACGATCGGCAACGAGATCGTGTCGGGTGACACCGAGAACACGAATGCCTCCTGGCTGGCGCGGCGCTTCGAGGAGCTCGGCGTGAAGGTCGTTCTGACCGCGGCGGTACCGGACGAGCTCGACCGCATCGTTGACTTCGTCCGTCGTGAGCGGGCGGGCGTCGATCATCTGATCGTGACCGGCGGCCTCGGTGGGACCCCCGACGACATCACGCGCGAAGCCCTCGCCGCTGCGTTCGACGTCCCGCAGGAGGTCATCCCGGAGGTGGCTGCGGACCTGCGGGCGCGTTTCCGCGGCGACCCGGACTACGTCACCCGGTGGGCTGCACTGCCGCAGGGCGCCGAGCCGCTCGAGAATCCACTGGGCGGCGCCCCCGGCTTTCACCTCGAGAACACCTGGGTGCTGCCCGGGCTGCCGAGCGAGATGAGGGCGATGTTCGACCGCTACGCCGATGCTCTGCGGGGCGAGCGGCCGATCGGCTCCTGGCGGCGGCGCTACCGGACGCGCGAGTCGATCATCTCCGGCGCGCTGGCCCAGGCGACGGCGCGGTGGCCGACGGTGCTGGTCGGCTCCTATCCGAGCTTCGCTGCCACCGGGCCCGAGGTCGAGGTCGTGCTCAAATCGGCCGATCCGGACCTGCTCGGAGCGGCCAGGTCGTGGCTGGAGGCCGAGCTCGACCGGCTCACCTGATCGCTACTCTCGGACACAGTGGCCAGCACCCAGCCCGAGACCTACCTCGCCGACCTGAACCCCGCCCAGCGGGAGGCCGTCCTCACCACCGAGGGGCCGCTGCTCGTGATCGCGGGCGCAGGGTCGGGGAAGACGCGCGTCCTGACATATCGCGTCGCGCACCTCCTCGCCGCCTGCGGCGTCAAGCCGAACGAGATCCTCGCGATCACGTTCACGAACAAGGCCGCCGGCGAGATGAAGGAGCGCGTCGAGCGGACGCTCGGCCCGGTCGCGCGGGCGATCTGGATCATGACGTTTCACTCCGCGTGCGGCCGCATGTTGCGCAGCGAGGCGGAGCGGCTCGGCTATCGCTCGAACTTCACGATCTACGACCAGGCCGATCAGGTGCGGCTGGTCAAGGCGTGCCTCGAGGAGCTCGAGCGCGACCCGAAGCGGTTTGTGCCGCGCGGGATCCACTCGCAGATCTCGAACGCGAAGAACCAGCTGATCGGCCCGGACGAATACGCCTCGCGGGTCGCGAGCTTCTACGACCAGACGGTCGCCGACGTCTACAGCCTCTACCAGCGCCGGCTCTTCGCCTCGAACGCCGTCGACTTCGACGACATGCTGATGCTCACCGTCGATGTGCTGCAGCGCTTCCCCGAGGCGCGCGCCAAGTGGGCGAAGGCGTTCCGCTACGTGCTGGTCGACGAGTATCAGGACACGAACCATGCCCAGTACGTGCTCCTGCAGCTGCTCGCCGAGGAGCACCAGAACCTGATGGCCGTCGGCGACCCGGACCAGTCGATCTACGCCTTCAGGGGCGCCGACATTCGCAACATCATGGAGTTCGAGCGCGACTTTCCGGCCACGAAGGTGATTCCGCTCGAGCAGAACTACCGCTCGACGAACTCGATCCTGCACGCCGCGAACAACGTCATCTCCCACAACCGCGAACGCAAGGAGAAGAACCTCTGGTCCGATCTCGGTGAAGGAGAGCTCGTCCGGGTCGTGGAGACCGAGGACGAGCACTCGGAGGCACGGTTCGTCGCGGTCGAGATCGCCGCCAGGGTCGAGGAGGGGTACAGCGCGCGCGAGATCGCGGTCGTCTACCGCACGAACGCCCAGAGCCGCGTGCTGGAAGACGTCCTCGTGCGACAGGGAATCGCCTACCAGGTGATCGGCGGGCCGCGGTTCTACGAGCGCGCGGAGATCAAGGACGCGATCGCCTATCTGCAGGTGATCGACAACCCGTTCGACGCCGTCTCGCTGATGCGGATTGCCAACAGGCCGCGCCGCGGGATCGGGGACACGTCGATCGCCCGTCTCATCAGCTACGCCGACGGGCTTGGCAGTTCACTGTGGGAGGCGCTCGCGCATCCCGAGGAGGCGGGCGTCGCCGCAGCATCGGCGAGGGCGGTCACGCAGTTTCGAAACGTGATGGAGTCGCTGATGGCGACCTCGAGCGATGCAGATGTCGCGACGATCGTCGAGGCGGTGCTCGACCGCACCGGCTATCTCGAGGCGCTCGAGGCCGAGCGGACGATCGAGGCGAGCGGTCGCATCGAGAACCTCGAGGAACTGATCGGCGTTGCGCGCGAGTACGACGCGGCGGCGGAGGAGCCGTCGCTCAGCGGCTTCCTTCAGGAGATCTCACTCTACTCCGACCAGGATGCGATTCGGGACGAGGACGATGGCGGCCAGGTGACGTTGATGACCCTGCACAACGCGAAGGGCCTGGAGTTTCGCGCGGTCTTCATGATCGGGATGGAGGAGGGGATCTTCCCTCACGCACGCTCGATCGAGGAGAACTCGCTCGAGGAGGAGCGGCGCCTGTGTTACGTCGGCATGACGCGCGCACAGGAGCGACTCGTGCTCACGCATGCGATGCGGCGGAACCTGTTCGGGCGCAGCGAGGCGAATCTGCCGTCGCGCTTCCTGGACGAGCTGCCCCAGTCGGGCGTCGAGCGAGAGCGGCTCAGGCCCGCCTCGTGGTCGGACTACGGCCGGCAGGGCGTGCAGCGGGAGTTCACGCCGCGTGAGAACCTGCCCGATCTCTCCACCGGCAACACGGTGCGCCACGCGTCGCTCGGCACGGGGATCGTGACGCAGATTGAGGCCGGGGGTGTCGTGACGGTGCGCTTCGAGGATGGAAGCGAGCGGCGTCTGATGCTCGAATACGCGCCGCTCGAGCGGCTAGGGTAGAGGAATGGATATCGAGGTTCGGCCCTGCGCGTCGGTCGAGGAGCTGCGCGATGCGCTCAACGCCATCAGCCACTACTTCGGCCAGGAGAACCAGCTCGAGCAGGCGGAGCGATTTGCCCAGCTGATCGAGGTCGAGCGCATGCACGCCGCCTTCGACGGCGACCTCATCGTCGGCGGGGCGGGCGCGTTCACGTATCGCATGTCGGTGCCCGGCGGCGGCCTGGTCCCGGCCGCCGGTGTGACGGTGGTCGGCGTGCTGCCGACGCATCGCCGGCGAGGCGCGCTCTCGGCGATGATGAGGGCACAGCTCGAGGACTGCCGCGCGCGGGGCGACCTGGTCGCCTACCTGTGGGCATCCGAGTCGACGATCTACGGTCGGTTCGGCTACGGGCTCGCCTCGCGGATCGGAGCGATCAGACTGGGCCGGGACCGGGCCGGCTTCGCGCAGCCGTTCGAGCAGCGCGGGACCGTGCGCCTCGTCGGCCTGGAAGAGGCTGCGCGCACGTTTCCGGCGCTGTACGACCAGTTCACGACTCAGCGGCCCGGGATGTTCCACCGCAGCAAGGAGTGGTGGGAGACACGCAAGCTCTTCGACGACCCGGCCCGCAGGCAGGGAGGGCCGCTGAATCGCGCGCTGCTCGAGCTCGACGGTCAGCCCGCCGGCTATGCGCTCTACCGCGTGCAACAGGACTGGCAGAACGGCTTCAGCAAGGGGGCTGTCACGATCTCCGAGGTGGTCGCGCCGACCGCGGAGGCGACTCGTGAGCTGTGGCGGTGGCTCCTCGACTTCGACTGGACCTCGGAGTTCGTCGCCGACCTGCTTCCGCTCGACCATCCGCTGTTTCTGCTGCTCGCCGAACCGCGCCGGATGCAGTTCACGCTCAACGACGGTGTGTGGGTCCGGCTGGTCGACGTGCAGGGAGCGCTGGCGGCTCGCAGTTACGCCGCCGCGGATCCTGTCGTGCTCGATCTGGTCGACACGCTGTTGCCCGAGAACACCGGCCGCTGGCGCGTCTCCGTGGACGGCGTCGAACGAACCCAGGCGCAGGCCGACCTGCGGCTCGACGTCGCACAGCTCGGCTCGGTGTACCTCGGCGGCTTCGACTTCGCCGGGCTCGCCCGAGCCTCCCGGATCGAGGAGTTGAGCCCGGAGGCCGCGGCACGTGCCGACGAGCTGTTCCACACAGCGGTCGAGCCCTGGTGCGCCGAGATTTTCTGAGACCACCGTTAGAGGCGGACCGGGTAGAGGTGGCTGAAGGCACCGAGGGTCACGCGCACGGTCGCAGGCCCGCGTAGCGCTCCCCGGAACCGCACCGAGACCAGCGCGCGTCCGTGGGGGAGGAACTCGCGGCCGGGAGGCCGCAGTCGCGCAACGACATGTCCGTGCCGGAGCACGGCGAGCACGAGGCGGCCCGGCGCAAGCCGTTCCATCACGTTGCCTGCATTTCGGATCGCGAGGTCCAGCAGAGGCGTGCGGCCGGCCCGGCGGACGCGCAGCGGCCCGACGACGAGGCGGCGTGTGATCTTCCCCGGCACGTGCGCCACCACCAGCACGCCGATCCGCAGCCGAACGGCGACGCTTCCACCGCGCCGGCTCCGAGTCGTGAGGACGAGGGCGAACGGCCGGTCGCCCGGCGCCGCGCCGCGCGGCGGCGTGGCCGCCAGCGTCACCTGTGCTCCCGCAGGGCCGACCCGCAACCGGGAGGGGCGGGAAGAGACCCAGCGGGGAGCGCGGGCGGCCCCGCCGAGGCGAGGATGCCCGCGGAGGTCGAGCGCATAGGGGGTGAGCGCGACGTCGACGAGCTCGACACCGCGAGGTGCCGCCACGTGCACCTCGGCCCGGGCCGCGCCGTCGAGGACGACGCGGCCGGGGGAGGCGGTGAGTGCCGGTCGCGGCGGCGCCGGTGCGGTCGCCGCGAGGCCGAGTGCGACCGCAAGGGCCGGCGCCGCCACGAGCAGAACGGCTCCCGTCACCGGGCGATCACCGTGAAGGTGACGGTCGCCGTGTAGTGGCCCGATGCGAGCGAGGGGAGCGGAGCGGTGAACCCGAGGCTCGTGGGCCAGCTGTCGCCGGACGGGGCGCTCGGCGCCGCCGTCGTGCCGACGAGCAGGTCGGCGGCCGGTGCGACCGGGAGCGCCGCGCGGGCGCCGCCCGCCAGCGACGGGCCAAGCTGCCCCGTGGCAGGGGCCGTCGCGGCGAGCCCGAGCGGGAGGTCGGCCGGCGTGAACGCGCTCCGGTGTGCGCTGAGCGTGTAGCCGGCACCGTTCGTGCTCGTGACGGTGATGCGGTCGGTGAGAGGTGCCGGCGAGTCGCCGGGTGAGACGTTGCCGAAGCTGAGCGTCGGCTTCTCGAGTGCGATGGAGAGCGTGGACTGGAGGTCCAGGGCGACGCTCGCCGCGCCCGAGGCCGAGCCGGCCGGAGGGGGCGTTCCGCTGCAGGTCGTCGCCGCCGAGGATGTGGTTCGCGGGGTCGGAGTGTCGGTCGTGAAGTCGGTGCCGTTCGCGTCGGTGTCGTCGCAGCCATTCGAGCCCCGGAACGCCGCCGCAGTGTTCGAGAGCGCGGGGGCGGCGGCGCCCTCGAAGTCCGTCGCAGACCCGTAGCCGACGAGGTCGCGCAGGACTGCGACCGTACTGCAGCTGCCGGCCGTCGCTCCGCAGGAGAGCGCGGCAGCGTCGTGCACGAGCGCGACCTTGCCGCCGGAAGCCGCGAGGTTCGATGTGCCCGTGGCGTCGGCCGCGGGCAGTGCTGCGCCGTTCGCGCCGCCGGAGGCGAGGGCAACGAGATAGTGATGACCGGGCGCGAGCGAGCCGCCGAGGGCGGTCACCTGCCAGCTCGTGCCGGAGGCCGTCGCGTATTGCAGCGACCAGCCCGAGAGATCGACGGTCGAGCTGCCACGGTCGAACAGCTCGACGAAGTCGTTGGCGTAGGTTGCGCCGGAGTTCCCTCCGCCGGCGTACACCTGGCTGATGACGAGATCGGGTGACGCCCCGCTCGCGATCGGCACCGCGAGCAGGGCGAGCACTGCCGCGAGAAGAAGGGTCAAGTGGACACATCTGTGCATGAAGTCGGCTCCTTCGGTCGAGGACGAGGTGATGTCTCTCCTTGGTAGCCGTCGCTCCGTCAGGGCGAAAGTGTCCATTCGCTAACGGCACAGAATTGGTGCAGTCCCGTGACGGTTCGCCGTCAGCGGGAGCGCGTTTCGGCCTGCAGCACTCCGGCTTCTTGTACAAAGTGAAAGCTCATGCGGAGAATGCGATCGGGGGACCACCATCGAACTGAGTGAGCAGTCGCTTCTGGATCTCGTTCGGGTCGAGGCGCAGGCGGCCCGAGCAGCCGCAGGTTCTCTGAACGACGAGGCGGTCGCGGAGGCGCTGCGCGCAGCGGCCCTGCGGCTCGAAGCCGAGCAGGGCGGCGTGCTGGAGGCGAATGCCGCCGACATCGCTGCGGCGGCCGACGGCATGGATGCGGGCTCGCTGGACCGGCTGACGCTGGACGCCGGGCGGATCGGCGAGATGGTCCGCCAGCTGCACGAGATGGCAGAGCTCCCGCCGCTCGAGCGCGAGATCGAGACCTGGCAGCTCGAGAACGGCCTGGTCGTCTCGACGAGGCGGATCCCGATCGGTGTCGTCGGCGCGAACTTCGAGGCGCGGCCGAATGTCGCGGTCGACGTCGCCTCGCAGTTGCTGAAGAGCCTGAACGCCTGCGTTCTGCGCACCGGCGGCGCGGCGCTCGGGACCGTGACCGTGCTGGTCGACCACGTGCTGCGGCCCGCCCTGGCATCCGCCGGGCTGCCTGCTGCCGCCGTCGGTCTCGTGCGTGCGGCGGAGCGGGCCGGCGCGGCGGCGCTCGTCTCGCTGCCTGCCGAGGTCCCGCTCGTGATTCTGCGCGGCAGCGGCGAGACGACGGCGGCGCTCACCCGCAGGGCCGCCGAGAACGGCGTCCGCACGCTCGCGCATGCCGAGGGCGGCGCTCTGCTCTACCTCGATGCGGCTGCCGACCTCGAGCGCGCGCGCCTGCTCATCTCGAACAGCCTCGACCGGCTCGGGGTCTGCAACCGGCTGAACCTGCTGGTCGTCCACGAGGCGGTTGCGGATTGGCTGCCCACCCTCGCCGACGGGATGCGCGAGCGTGGCCTCGACGTGCTCGGCACGGACCGTGCGCGCCGCTTTGCGGAGCTGGGGTCACTCGACCGCCCGCTCGGCCATGAATGGGCGGGTGAGCCGGAGCGCGTGGGAACGGTGACAGTCGACACCGTGTCGTCTCTGGCAGAGGCGGTCGCGATCGCGAACGACGAGACCTCCGGCCTCGCCGCCGGCATCGTGACCGAGGACGGCGATGCGGCCACCGTCTTCCTCGACACCTACCGCGGAACCGCGGCGTTCTGGCATGCGCCGACCCGTTTCACCGACGGCTTTGCCCTGACCGGATCGCCGGAGACCGGGATCAACGTCGACGGGGCTCCCGGCCCGCGCGGCCCGGTGACCTACCGCGACCTGTGGCTGCGGCAGTTTCGGGTGATCGGCGACGGCACGCAGCGGCGATGAACGCCGCCGTCGTCGTGAAGCTCGGCTCGAACCTCGTCGTCGACGCAGAGCACCGGCCGCGGTGGGAGCTCGTCAACGGTGTTGCGGCGGAGGTCGCAGCAGCGGTCCACGACGGCACCCCGGTCGTGATCGTCTCCTCGGGCGCGATCGCGCTCGGCTCCGCGATCGCCGGGCTACGCAGCGGCCGCAGGAAGCTCGGCCCGTTGCAGGCTGCCTCGGCGCTGGGGCAGGCGGAGCTGCAGCGAGTGTGGCACGACGCGTTCGCGCCGCTTGGCCTTCCTGTCGCGCAGGTCCTCTTGACCCCGGTCGAGATCACCGAGCGCCGTTCGTACCTGAATGTGGGCAACGCCCTGCGGGCGCTCTTCGAGGTGCCGGCCGTCCCGATCCTGAACGAGAACGATGCGACCGCGACCGATGAGATCAGCTTCGGCGACAACGATGTGCTGGCGGCACAGGTCGCAGTTCTCTTGCGGGCTGCGAAGCTGTTCCTCCTCACCTCGGCCGACGGAGTGATGAGCCACCCACCGGGGGTCCCGGGCGCGACGGTGGTCGCCGACGGCGCCGAGCTGGGAGCAGCGGTCCTCGGCCCGCCCAGCGCGCTCGGGGCAGGCGGGATCGAGAGCAAGATCCGCGCGTCGGCGCTGGCTGCTGCCGGCGGCGTCGAGACCGTGATCGCCTCTCCGCGCGCCCTCGGTCCATTGCTCCGCGGTGAGCCCGCCGGCACGAGATTCTCGCCCGCCTCGACGGACGAATCGGCGTTCAAGCTCTGGCTCCGGTACGGCAAGGCAACCGCCTCTCAGGTTCACGTCGATGCGGGCGCCGCCAGGGCGATCACCGAGCAGGGCAGCAGCCTGCTCGCCGTCGGCATCACTTCGTGGACGCGTGACTTCCGGGCGGGGGACGGGCTCGACATCTGCCACCCGGAGGAGACGGTGATCGCACGCGGGATCAGCTCCGTCGATGCAAAGGACGTTCAGGCCCGGCAACCCGGCGTCGAGGTTGTCCACCGCGACAAGCTCGCCCTGATCGCGGGACCACCAGATCGCAACGATCCCGAAACGCGGTTGTCCTAGTATTCGCCGACGCGAGCGTGCGTCGGTTCATGTGCTCGGTACCTACTGCGCTGCGACAGAGGAGGACGACGATGGCGGTATTGATGGTGCTCGAGGTTCCGGGTGGGACCATTGAGCAGTACGAGCGGGCGAACGAGCTGATGGGGATCACCGGTGACGAGGACGCCCCGGAAGGCCTCGTCTCCCATGTCGCGGCCGTCACCGAGGACGGGATCGTGATCGCGGATGTCTGGGAGTCAGAGGTCGCACTCGAGACGTTCTTCGAAGACCGCGCCGGCGCGGCTCTCGCCGAGGCCGGCATGCCCGACGCGAAGCCGCGCGTGGCACCTGTGCACAACCACATCCCGCAGGGAGCAGGGACGGACCCGGGTGTCCTCGTGTACATCGAGATCGACGAGCTCAGTCCGGACCAGTACGACCAGATGATCGGCGCGATGGATGCGCACACCGTCGATGCCAACCACCCAGCGGTGTCGCACGTGGCGGCCGTGACCGAGGACGGCGGCTTCCTCGTCGCAGACGTCTGGGAGTCGCCGCAGGCATTCGCAGACTTCGCCGAGAGCCAGGTCGCATCCGCCGGCGAGTCGGTCGGGATGGGGCCGATCGAGCCGCGCTTCGCCACGGTCCACAAGACCCTGACGCGTGTCTCCACGTAGACACGTTTGGCGGGAACCATGCGGCCGTTTAGTCTGAGCACGATGGCGGCCGACTATGTGATCGTGGGGGCCGGGTCTGCAGGCTGCATCCTTGCAGCGCGTCTGACCGAGGATCCCGACGTTCGGGTAGTGCTCCTCGAGGCGGGGGGGCCGGACACCGCGCCCGAGATCCATGTCCCTGCGATGTTCCCGATCATGTTCAAGTCGAGCCTCGACTGGGACTTGCTCGGCGAGCAGGAGCCCGGGCTCGACGGCCGGCGGCTCTACCTTCCGCGCGGACGCATGATAGGCGGCTGCAGTTCGATCAACGCGATGATCTATCTCCGCGGCAACCGGCTCGACTATGACGAATGGGCCGCGCAGGGTTCCGCCGGCTGGAGCTACGACGAGGTGCTCACGTACTTCAGGCGTGGCGAGGACAACGAACGAGGCGAGGACGCCTTCCACGGGGTCGGCGGCCCGCAGACCGTTTCTGACAGCCGCTCACTACACCCGCTAGTCGACCGGATGCTCGACGCCGCGGTGCAGGCGGGCTATACGGCGAACCCGGATCTGAACGGCGCCGTACAGGACGGCGTCGGCCGCTTCCAGCTCACCCAGCGTGGAGGCTTTCGCTGCAGCACGGCCGACGCTTACCTCCACCCTGCGACCGACCGGCCGAACCTCGAGGTGCACGACTGCTCGTTCGTCGAGCGGATCGTGTTCGAGGGGGATCGCGCCGTCGGCGTCGACGTCGTCCGGAACGGCGTGCGTGAGACGATTCGAGCCGAGCGCGAGGTGATCGTCTCGGCGGGCGCCTATCAGACCCCGGTGCTTCTGATGCTCTCCGGGATCGGTCTGGAGGAGGAGTTGGCGCCGTTCGGCATCGATGTTCGCGAGCAGTTGCCGGTCGGGCGCAACCTCCAAGACCACTTCATGGCAAACTTGAACTACCTGAGCACCGAGCCGGCGCTCTTCGGGATTTACACGCCCGAGAACTTCGAGCTCCTGCACACAGAGGGGCGCGGGCCGCTCACGTCTAACCTGCCCGAGGCGGGCGGGTTCTTCCGCACACGGCCGGATTTGTCTGCTCCCGACATCGAGTTTCACTTCTCCGCGTCCCTGTTCCATGACGAGGGGCTCACCCCGCCGCACGAACACGGCTACGCGTTCGGACCTGTGCTCGTGAAGCCGGTCGCGCGTGGAAAGGTCTCGCTGCGCACCCCGATGGCGGACTCGAAGCCGTGTGTCCTCTGCAACTTCCTCACGACCGACGAGGACCGAGTGAGCTTCGTCGCCGGAACGCGCATTGCGCTCGACATCGCCGCGCAGCCCGCGCTGCAGGCAGTCGAGCAGGCGCCGTTCAGTGTGCCTGCCTCCGATTCCGACGAGGACATCCTCGCCTGGGGTCGCCGCGTCGGCCAGCCGGTCTACCACCCGACATCGACCTGTGCGATGGGCTCCGTGGTCGACTCCGAGCTACGGGTCTATGGTGTTGACGGGCTCCGCATAGTCGATGCGTCGGTGATGCCCACGATCACCCGCTCCAATACGCACGCACCGACGATGATGATCGCCGAGAAAGCTGCGGACCTGATTCTCGGCCGGGTACCGCCGCTCGCAACCGCTACAACCTGACGCCTCGTCGGCGGCGATCAGTTAATCCACCTCGGCTGCCCCGGTTTCCTCGCATTCGAGGCAGGCCCAGTCACCGATCTGGCTCGTCCGGGAGCTCAGCGTCGCCGGCACCATCGTCACGCCGCAGGTCGGGCAGATCGGCGGCCGGTCGTCACCACGCAAGGTCACCAGTCGGTCGGGCGGTAGTCCTTGAGGAACTGCCCCCACAGATGGGTGCCGCTGTTGAAGCCGTCGATGATCGGGTCGACGATGCGGGCCGCCCCGTCGACGATGTCGAGCGGCGGTCGGAAGCCGATGTTCGACAGCCTTCCGCTCGGCGACGTGAACCGGGTCCTCGTCGCTGACCCAGCCGGTGTCGACGCTGTTCATGTGGATGCCGTCGTGCTGGTAGTCGGCGGCGGATGTCCTCGTCATCATGTTCAGAGCCGCTTTCGCCATGTTGGTGTGCGGGTGGCGCGTCGTCTTGAACCGGCGGTAGAACTGCCCCTCGACGGCGGAGACGTTGACGATGTGCTTGTCACGCTCCGGCGTGTTCAACATCAGCGGCTTCAGGCGGGCGTTGAGGACGAACGGTGCGACGGCGTTCACGAGCTGCGTCTCCAGGAGCTCGACCGAGCTCACTTCCGCGAGCAGCAGCCGCCACGAGTTGCGGTCGCGCAGGTCGACCTGCTGAAGGTCCTGGTCGAGCACCCCCTCGGGGAACAGATCCCCGCGGCCGACGACCTCGTCCGGCAGCAGCGGCACCTGCGAGAGCTCGGCAGCACGCGTCAGGCCGACCAGCGGCAGCGGCCCGCCGTCGGGCGGCGCGGCCGGAAGCATGTCGTAGCGGCGAAGCCCTTCGTAGTCGCCGAGCAGGTCGCGCACCGGTCCCGGCATTCCTTGCAGAGATGCCGTCTCGTGCTCGAGCATGTGCTTGTAGAAGTCCGGCGGCCGGCGGACGGTCTGACATGCGTTGTTGACGATGAAGTCGAGGCGCTCCCGGCTCGCCTTGAGGTGGTGGCAGAACGCCTCGACGCTCGGCGTGTGGCGCAGGTCGAGCCCGAAGATCTCGAGCCGCTCGCCCCAGTCCTCGAAGTCGCGTTCCTGGGCGTAGCGCGCCGCCGCGTCGCGAGGGAAGCGCGTCGTGACGATCAGCTCTGCGCCCGCACGCAGCAGTTTGATCCCCGCCTGGTAGCCGATCTTGACCCGCCCTCCGGTGATCAGTGCGACGCGGCCCCGTAGATCTGCCGTCTCGCCGCGTTTGGCGTAGTTGAAGTCGCCGCACGAAGGGCACAGCTGGTCGTAGAAGTGATGGATCGTGAGATAGCGCTGCTTGCACACGTAGCAGTGCTGGAGCTCCACGACCTCGCGGAACGCAGGATCGTCCTCGACTTCCGTCTGTTCCTCGACGGACGGCCGCGGAGGATCGGGTGTCGTGAAGACGGGCTTGTTTCTCAGCAGCCGGATCCCGGCGTCGGCGAGAACCGCCTCGTCGCGCTCGAGCCTCTCAGCCTTCTCGCGGCGCCGCGAGGCCTTCGACCAACGGCGCCGCTGCTCGAGGTCCGGGTGGTGGACATCGGCGGCAGCGGTCAACAGCCTGGTGCGTTCGTCGACCGAGAGCGCCGCGAGCAGCCCGCGATCCTGCACGATCGCCTCGAGGGCCTCGGTGACCGCCCGCAGCCGCTCGGCCACGCCCTCCGACTCTCGCTCCTCGATCGACACCCCCGGACGGTAGCGCGCCGGGATGGTCCCGTTACGGCAGGGGGGCCTGCCCCGATCCCCGTCCGGGTGAGAGAATCGCCAGATCGGCTACCGGCCCCAGGAGGAGAGATGACGGCACCAGCAGGCGTTGGTTCGTTCCCGAGCCCGTACGAGGTGGAGACGCCTCCGGGTTGCGAGGGCTGGCAGGACATGTATCCGTACTACGGCTGCTTCGACGAGGCGCGCCGGGCGGAGGACGAGCAGCGCTTCTGGTTCTGGAACTCGATGCACTTCCCGATCCCGATGCCGGCGTTCGATGCGATCTGCATCGACACCGCGTATCAGTCGCTCGGCTCCTGGCAGAACCGCGTGTTCGCCGTCCCTCCCGCGATGGGGATCGACTGGCGGTGCATCAACGGCTACATCTACATCTCCGGCAACCCGGTCATCGATCCGGCGCAGATGGCCGCCCGCGCCGAGTATTTCCAGCGCCGCGCCGGCTTCTACTACGAGAACTGGGACGAGCTGTACGGGAAGTGGCGGACGAAGATGGAGGCGCTGATCGCCGAGCTCGCCGAGTTGCACGTGCCTCCGCTCGACGAGTACGAGCCCGACGACGTCGCGTTCGGCGACCAGGAGACGAGCTACTGCGCCGTTCTCGACGCCTACCGCAACGCGCTGCGTCTCCACGATGTGATGTGGCAGCACCATTTCGAATTCCTGCTGCTCGGATACGGCGCGTACATGACCTTCGCGGAGCTCTGCAAGGCGAACCTGCCCGACATCCCCGACCAGCACATCGCACAGATGGTCGCCGGAATCGACGTCACGCTCTTCCGACCCGACACCGAGCTCCGTCGGCTCGCCCGTCTCGCGATCGAGCTGGGGGTCGCGGGCGCGTTCGTCGAGGGTCGCTCTCCGCAGGAGATCGACGCGGAGCTGGAGCAGAGCGATCCGGGTCGCACGTGGCTCGTGGAGCTCGAGGGTGTCAAGGATCCGTGGTTCCACATGGCGACCGGCGACGGCCTCTACCACACCTACACGAGCTGGCTCGACGATCCGCGGATCCCGTACGCGTCACTGATCGGCCACATCGGCGCCCTGCAGGCAGGGGAGGAGATCGATCGGCCGACCGACCACATCGCCGCAGAACGCAACCGGCTTGCGACCGAATACGGCGCCCTGCTCGACGACAACGCCCGCGCGGCGTTCGACGAGTTGCTGGCGCTCTCGCGCACCGTTTTCCCCTACGTCGAGGAGCACAAGTTCCTCTGCGACTACTGGTTCCTCACGAGCTGGTGGAACACGATCCGTGAGTTCGGCGACCTGCTCGCCACGCACGACTTCCTCGAGGACCGGGAAGACGTGTTCCAGCTGTCGCGCCTCGAGGTGCAATCGGCTCTCGACGAGCTGCTGCTGACGTGGGCGACCGGTGGGCGTCCGCGCGGGCCGACGTACTGGCCGCCGATCGTCGCGCGCCGCAAGGAGCTGCTCGAGAAGCTCGCCGACTGGACGCCTCCGCCGGCGGTCGGCGCGGTGCCCGAGGCGGTGCTGGATCCGGCGCTGATCATGCTCTGGGGCGTCACCACCCAGCGGGTCCACGCCTGGGCGCAGCACCAGGAAGGCGGCTCCGAGGTGAACGGCACGCCGGCCTCGCCCGGGATCGTCGAAGGCATCGCTCGCGTCGTGAAGACCGTGGGCGAGATCGGCGACGTCCGCGACGGCGAGATCCTCGTCTGCAGCATCACGTCGCCGGCCTGGGCTCCGATCTTCTCGAAGATCAGGGCAGCGGTGACAGACATCGGCGGTGTGATGTCCCATGCCGCGATCGTCTGCCGCGAGTACGCGCTGCCTGCTGTCGTGGGCACCGGGCGTGCCACCTCGCAGATCCAGACCGGTCAGCGCATCCGGGTCGATGGCTCTGCCGGCACCGTGACTATCCTCGATTGATGGGGCACACCGTCCGGCTCGCGGAGCTCCGCGCGGGAGACAGCGCTGCTTTCGGCGGCAAGAGCGCCTCGCTCGGCGAGCTGCTCGCCGCGGAGATCCCGGTGCCGCCGGGATTCGCCGTGTCGACCTCGGCGTATCGTGCGTTCGTCGAGCACGAGGGGCTCCGCGAGACGATCGACGCCGAGCTCGCGCGCGTCGTGCTGGACGACGTCGGCACGATCGAAGAGGCGGCGGACGCGATCGGCGCCGCGATCCGCGCGTGGCCGGTTCCGGACGCGCTCCGGGAGGAGATCACCGACTGCTGTGCCGAGCTCGGTTCGCAGGCTGTCGCCGTGCGGTCGAGTGCGCTCGGCGAGGACAGCAGTGAGGCGACGTTCGCGGGGCAGCAGGACACGTATCTCTGGGTGCGCGGGCCGGAGGCGGTTTGCGCTGCGGTGCGCGACTGCTGGGCGAGCCTCTACAGCGCGCCGGCGATCGCATACCGCGCCCGGCTCGGTGGCGCCGAGCTGCCGGAGATGGGCGTCGCGGTGCAGGTGATGGTCGATGCCGAGGTGTCAGGTGTCATGTTCACGTGCAACCCGGTCAGCGGCGACCCGAGCGTGGTCGCGATCAATGCGAGCTGGGGGCTGGGGCTCGCGGTCGTCGGCGGCGAGGTGACGCCGGACGACTTCCTCGTCAGCAAGATCACGGGCGAGGTCGTGCGCCGGCAGATCGCGGAGAAAACAGTCAGGTACGTGGCCGGCGAGCAGGGAGCCGAACGAGAAGAGGTGCCCGAGGAGCTGCGCTCGGCCTCTTGCCTTGACGATGCTGCGCTCGCGACCCTCGTCGAGGCCGGGGTCCGCGTCGACCGCTATTTCGGCGCCCGCCAGGACATCGAGTGGGCGTTCGCGCCCGACCGCGAGCTGCTGATCCTGCAGGCACGGCCGGTGACGGCCCTGCCGCGGCACGAGCCGGAGCCCCCGCCGGGCTCGGCGATCGACCTTGTCATGGGCGCCTTCGGCGTGGGGAAGGGCCGCTGATGCCGCTCGACAACGACGACGTTCGCGAGATCCTCCGGCTGATCGACGAATCGGAGCTCGACGAGCTGCAGGTCGAATCCCAGGGCTTCTCGCTGCACCTCGTTCGCGGCCCCGGAAACGCCACCGGCGCTGACCCCGCTTCCACCGCGCCTGGCGCGAGTCTCGACGGCGTCCTCACGATCGAGTCGCCGATGCTCGGGACCTTCTACCGGGCGGAGGCGCCGGGCGCAGAGCCGTTCGTCGACGTCGGAACACGCGTCGACGCGGGCACGACCGTCTGCCTGATCGAGGTCATGAAGATGATGAGCTCGATCTCCGCAGGTGTCGTGGGAACGATCGTGGAGGTCTGCGTCGACAATGCGCAGCTGGTCGAGCATGGACAGCCGCTGTTCCGGGTGAAGCCGTGAGCAAGACGATTCAGATCGTCGACACGACGACGCGCGACGGCAACCAGAGCCTCTGGAGCGCGACCGGGCTCACCGCCCACGACATCCTCTCGATCGCACCGACGATGGAGCAGGTCGGTTTTCACGCGCTCGACTTCACATCGAGCACCCACATGGGCGTCTCGGTCCGTTTCCACCGCGAGGACCCGTGGGAGCTGCTGCGCCTGCTGCGCGCGGCTCTACCGACGACGCTGCTCAACTTCATCACCACCGGCATGCGCTTCATCACGTGGCAGCCCTGCGACGAGGATGTGATGCGGCTCGCGTTCCGCTGCGTCGTGCGGAACGGCATTCGCCGCTTCCAGATCGCCGAGCCCTCGAACTCGCCCGAGGCGCTGCGTCGCATCGCGCGGATGGCGCGGCAAGAGGGTGTCGAGGAGATCGTCGTCGGGATGACGTACTCGATCAGCCCGGTCCACACGCATGCGTACTACGCAGAACGGCTCACTGCGCTCGCCGACTGTCCGGACATCGACCGCTTCTACCTCAAGGATCCCGGCGGTCTGCTGACTCCCGACGCGGTGCGCGAGCTCGCGCCGCACTTCCTCGCCACCGGCCGGACGGTCGAGCTGCACAGCCATTGCACGATCGGCCTCGCGCCGTTCGTCTACATGGGGGGGCTGAAGGCGGGGTTCGACGTGCTGCACACCGCGGTCGGTCCTCTCGGCAACGGCACCTCGCAGCCGACGGCCGAGTCGACGCTTGCGAATCTCGAGGCGGAGGGCTACGCGCATGCGCTCCAGACGGAGGCGCTCGCGCGCATGTCGTCGCACTTCGCCGAGCTGGCGCGCGAGAAGCGCCTGCCGCCCGGCGAGCCCCGTGTCTACGACGCGGCCTACTACCATCATCAGCTTCCGGGTGGGATGGTGACGACGACCCAGCGGATGCTCGAGGAGATCCGCCGGCCGGAGCTCTTCGATGCGGTGCTCGAGGAGATCGCGCGCGTCCGCGCCGAGATGGGCTACCCGATTCTCGTCACGCCTGTCTCGCAGTTCATGGTGACGCAGGCGATGCGAAACGTGATCGACGAGGGGCGCTGGACGAACGTCTCCGACGAGACCGTCCGTTACTTCCTCGGGCACTACGGCGAGTTCGCGGCGCCCGTCGATCCGGAGATCGCCGCTCGGGTGCTCGCGCTGCCGCAGGCGGACAAGCTGCGCACGGCGAGGCCCGTGAGCCTCGACGGTGCGCGTGAGCGCTTTGGCGCGCGGATCTCGGAGGAGGAGCTGCTGCTCCGCCTCGTCATGCCGGCCGAGCAGGTGGACGCGATGCGGCCGCTCGCGGAGAGCGCGTCGCCGTCCGGCGAGGGCACACCGGTGGTGCGGTTGCTGCGGGAGCTCCAGCGCCGGCAGGCGATCTCCTACGTGCGCGTGCAGAAGGACGACGATCTGGTGGTGTGGCGTCGTGCGTCTTGAGGACGCTCGCGGCTTCGTCTTCGACGTCGACGGGACGCTCGTGCACCGCTCCGGCCCGCACACGGTCGAGGCGATCGACGGCGCCCGCGAGGTGCTCGACCGGATTCGCCGGTCGGGCAGGACATTCGCGATCTTCACCAACGGTAGCCACAAGGCGCCCGCAGGGTTTGCGGCGGATCTGCGCGCGGCCGGTCTGCCGGTCGACGACGGTCAGGTGATCACGCCGCTCTGCTCCGTGCAGACGCACCTGGAGCGCCGGCAGGATGCAGCAGTGCTCGGCTTCCTGACGGAGGAAGCGCATGCCTATCTCGAGAGCTGCGGCGTCAACCTCGTCGACGGGCACAACGGACACGTCGATGCCGTCTTCGTCGCCCACACCGACTGGACGGGGTTCGAAGAGCTCGAGCGCGCGGCGCAGGCCGTGATCGGCGGTGCGCAGCTCCTCACGGGCAGCTACGTCAGCGCGTATGCGGGGGCGGACGGACCGATCCTGAGCCGTGGCGCGATGGTCACCGCGGCGATTGCGAAGGCAAGCAGCACCCGCCCGATCGTCGTCGGGAAGCCCTCACGGGCGGCGGTGCGCGAATACGGTCGCCGGCTCGAGGTGCGTCCCGCAGAGGTCGCGGTCGTCGGCGACGACTTCCGTCTCGACATCGCTCTCGGCCGGCTCGGCGGGTCCGCCACCGTGCTCGTCCGGACCGGGATCAGCAGCGAGCTCGACCTCGCGGGAGTCCCGGAAACGCATCGGCCCGATCTGACCATTTCGACCGTGGAGGAGCTCCTGCAATGGCTGTGACGCGCGCTGTCGAGATTCCGCAACCAGGCGGCCCCGAGGTACTGCGGGTCGCAGAACGAGAGGTGCGCGACGCGGGCGCCGGCGAGGTTCGGCTCGCCGTGCGAGCCGCGGCGGTGAATCCCACCGACCTCGGCCTGCGCCAGCGCGGCGCTGAGGGCCTCGGTCCGCCGTGGGTGCCCGGCATGGACGCCGCCGGTGCGGTCGAGTCGGTCGGCCCCGGGGTGGAGCGACTCACCTTGGGCGACCCGGTCATGGCGGCCGTCATGCCGCGGCGGCCCGAAGGTGGCGCACAGGCCGGACTGGTGGTCGTGCCTGCGGCGTCGGTCGTGGCGGCGCCGGTGGGTGCAACGATCGAGCAGGCCGCGACGCTTCCGATGAACGGGCTCACGGCGCTCCGGGGGCTCGAGCTGCTCGCCCTCGAACCGGGCGCGACGCTCGCGGTGACCGGCGGCGCGGGCCTCCTTGCGTCGTACGTGATCCCACTCGCGAAGCGGCAGGGACTGCGGGTGCTCGCCGACGCGAAGCCCGAAGACGACGAGCTCGTCCGCAGTTTCGGTGCGGATGAGGTGCTGCCCCGCGGCGACGGTCTCGTGGCCGCCCTCCGTGCGCAGGCGCCGGGCGGTGTCGATGCGGTGTACGACACGGCGCTGCTCGGCCGCGCTCTGCTCCCGGCTATCCGGCCCGGGGGCGCGCTCGCATTCGTCCGAACCTGGGACGGTGAGGACGTCGAGGACGGCATCCACATCCGGCGCGTTCAGATCGCAGATGTGATCGAACGGACGGGCTGGCTCGGGGAGCTGGCCGCGCTCGCCACCGAGGGGCTGCTGGCCCTGCGGGTCGCAGAGACGTTCCCGCCGGAACGCGCGGCCGACGCGCACCGGCTGATTGAGAGAGGCGGCCTGCGCGGCCGCGCGCTGATCGTCTTCGACTGACCCCGAGAGCGTGCGGTCTGTTGACAGGCCGAAACGGTCGCTCTAGGTTCGAGCTCGGGTGGAGAACCAGGAGGTCCCAGTCCTGATCGCCGGCGGCAGCCTGGTCGGCATGACCACGGCGATGCTTCTGGGCAGGCACGGGATCGAATCGATGGTCGTCGAACGCCACCCGGGGGCGGCCATCCATCCACGGGCTGCGTTCATCATGCAGCGCTCGATGGAGATCTTCCGCGGGGCGGGCATCGAGGATCAGGTGCGCGAGAGCTCGTATGCGCAGTTCGAGGCCGACGGGGCGATCATGTCGGTCGAGACGCTCGTCGGGAAGGAGTTGGGGTGGCACATCCGCAACCTCAACGACGGTGTGCGCGACATGAGCCCGTCGGAACGGCTCTTCGTCACCCAGATCGGCCTGGAGCCCGTGCTGTGCGCCCGCGCAGAGGAGCTTGGGGCGGATGTCCGCTTCGGCACGGAGCTGGTCGATTGCGACCAGGACGCGCACGGAGTGACCGCCGTCATTCGCGACCGCTCGAGTGATCGGACCTCGATTGTGCGGTCGCAGTACCTGGTCGCCGCCGACGGCCCGCGCAGCCCCATGCGCGAGCGGCTCGGCATCCCGATGACCGGTCGCGGCGTGTTCTCCAAGGCGATCACGATCTACTTCCGGGCCGACGTCGAGCCGTTGCTGCGCGAGCGCAATCTGAGCGTTGTCCTGGTCATGAACGACACGTTTGCGGGGTTCTTTCGCATCGAGAAGCCCTACCGCTCGGGGTTCCTCGTGGTTCACTCGGTTGGCGACCCGACGAATCCGGTCACCGACGTCTGGGACCTCGACGAGCAGCGCTGCGTCGATCTCGTTCATGCTGGGCTCGGGACCGATGCGGTCGACGTCGCCATAGAGGACGTGATGCAGTGGCAGGCGATGGCCGACGTCGCCGAGAACTTCCAGGATGGGCGCATCTTCCTGGCCGGCGATGCGGCCCACGTCATGCCTCCCTACGGTGGCGATGGCGGCAACACCGGCATCCACGACGCGCACAACCTCGCATGGAAGCTGGCCGCGGTGATCGACGGTGAGGCCTCGCCGAAGCTGCTGGCCACCTACGACCCTGAGCGCAGGCCGGTCGCACGTTTTACCACCGAGCAGGCGTATGCGCGCTACGTGACGCGCGCCGCGCCGTACCTCGCCGCCGGCGGAATGGAGTCGATCGTCGGCGACCTCGAGATCGACCTCGGTGTGCGGTTGCACTCGCGCGCGATCGTCGCAGAGTCCCGAGAAGAAGCCGTCTATGTCGACCCTCGGGAGTCGCACGGGGCGCCGGGCACGCGCGCGCCTCATCTTTGGCTGGACCGCGGGGGCGAGCGGATCTCGACGCTGGATCTCATTGGTGCGGGGTTCGTGCTGCTCGCCGGCCCGGACGCCGATCTCTGGACGCAGGCCGCCAGCGCAGCGGGAATCGCGGTGCACCGAGTCGGTGCACCCGGCTCGGTCGGCGACCCGGACCATGCGTTTTCTTCGGCCTACGGCATCACGCCTGGCGGCTCTGTGCTCGTGCGTCCCGACGGATTCGTGGCGTGGCGTGCTGTCGACGCAGCTGGGGCGTCGGTGCAGGCTCTCACCGACGCCCTCGACACGGTGCTGTGCCGGACTTCGAGGCGTCAGTACGGCGGCGAGCCGGCCACGAGGTAGGCGAGCAGGAAGTCCAAACCGATGACCAAACAGACGATTCCGCCGAGCATGAAATAGAGCGTGGCGATCGTCATCCAGACGGGTCGCTCGCGCGGCTCAGTCTGCTTGTCGAGTGGCCGTGTCGCGGGAAGTTGAAGCAGCTCGCCGGTTGCGCGCCAGGTCGCGGACGACAGACCGTCGGCCTGCTGCTCGACGTGCGGCGGGTCGAGTCTGATCAGGCGCGCGGCAGGGGCGAGAGTGAGCGATCGCTCGGTGGCTGCGACCGCGGCGACATCTTCGGCGACGACGAGGCCTCGGCGTTCGTCTGCGAGCCGGACGACAGCGGCGACCGGTTCGTCGGCCGCTCCCAGCCAGAGCTCCTCCACCCAGCCAAGCTGCTCATCCGCGCTGAGCACGCGGTAGCCGTCGGAGCCGGCCAGAACGTGCTTGGTGACGCTGACCATGCCTCTGTTGTTCCCGGCTCCCGGCGAACCAAAACCGCGTGCTCGCCCCTGGGTGCAGCCGGTGCGGCGCCCTGCGCCCCTCCTCGACCGAGCTGGTCGATTGAATTGGGTCGTCGGTTCGGGTTGACTTGCCTGGCTTTGGCAGCACCGGGCCGAGCGATCAGGCTGTCGACGAGGGAGCACTCGAGATGACGACCGACCAGACTGCGAACACGAGCGCGCTCAGGAACCGACTGTCGGGCGACGTCGTCCTCCCCGATGACGAGTCGTGGGAGGCGGCACGGCAGTCGTGGAACCTCGCGGTCGACCAGCGGCCTGTCGCCGTCGTGTTCCCCGAGTCGGTCGAGGACGTGGTCGAGACGGTTCGGTTCGCCGGCGAGCAGGGCCTGCGGATCGCGTTCAACGCCGGAGGCCACAACGCGGGGCCGATCGACTGGAGCCGAGACGCGCTCCTCTTGAAGATGGAGCGGATGCGCGGGCTCGAGATCGACGTCGAGGGTCGGCGCGCAAGGGCCGAGGCGGGAGTGCTTGCGAACGAGGTCGCGCACGCGGCAGGCGACCACGGCCTCGCGTACCTCGCAGGCACATCGCCCGACGTCGGCATCGTCGGCTACACGCTTGGCGGCGGCTTCAACTGGATGATCCGCAAGCACGGTCTGGCGGTGAACAGTGTTCTCGCCGTCGAGCTCGTCACCGCGGACGGCCGGCACGTCCGCGCCGACCCCGAGCACGAGAGCGACCTGTTCTGGGCGGTGCGCGGCGGTGGCGGGAACTTCGGGGCGGTGACGGCGATCGAGTTCGCGCTGCACCCCATCGAGCAGGTCTATGCCGGCGCCTTCTTCTGGCCGATCGAGCGCGCGGCCGAGATCCTCAACGCCTGGCGCGCCTGGGTCGAATCCGTCCCGGTGGAGTGCGAGTCGATCGGCCGGCTCCTGCAGCTCCCCGACCTGCCGTTCCTGCCCGATCATCTCCGCGGGCGGTCGTTCGCGCTGGTCGAGGTCGCGTTCCTCGGCAGCGAGGGCGACGGCGCAGCGCTTGTGCAGCCGTTCCGCGATCTCGCGCCGGAGCTCGACAACGTGAAGATGATGCCTGCGCGCGACCTCAGCCTGGTCAACATGGATCCGGACTTCCCGCTTCCCTACGCGGGTGACGGGATCCTGCTCGCGGACTATTCGCCCGCGGCGACCGACGTGCTCGTCGAGTCGTTCGTCGGGTCGCCGCTACTTCACGCCGAGGTTCGCCACCTTGGCGGCGCGCTCTGCGTCGGCTCGCCCGATCACGGCTGCCTCGACACGATCGACCAGCCGTTCCTGTTCTTCACGTTCGGCATCGCCGGCGACGCGCCCATGAAGGAGGCCGTCGACCATCACGTCGATCTCCTGCTCTCGGGACTCGAGCCGTGGAACAGTGGTCGCCGTTACCTCAACTTCACGGAGTCGCAGGCCGACCCGCGGACGATCTTCCCCGAGGTGAGCTGGAAGCGTCTGCAGGAGATCAAGTCGATCTACGACCCGGGCGAGCTGTTCCTCGCGAACCACTGCATCCCCGCTGCCGATCGCTCGATTTAGCTCAGCTCGATGACCATCCCCTCGCGCGCCAGCACCGGAGGCTGCCGGTCGGCTCCCACGAGGTCGCGGGAGCGTTGCTCGAGCTCCTCGAGGTCGCGATCGGCGTGTTCGGGCTCATGGTGGAACAGCACCAGGTGGCCCGCGCCGGCTGCGTGACTGAAGGCGACGGCGTCGGCGACGCTCGAATGTCCCCAGCCGATCTTCCCGGCGTACTCCTCCTCGGTGTACTGGGCGTCGTGGAGGAGGACGTCGACCTCGTGGGCGAGCGCTCCGCCCGAGATCCAGTCGAGTGGCCTTTCGCCGATGCCCGCCAGCGCGGGCTCGTGGTCCGGCAGGTAGGCGAGAGTCGAGCCGCCGGACTCGAGCCGGAAGCCGAGCGTCGCTCCGGGGTGGAGCACGAGGTCGGCGGCCAGTGAGATTCCGCCGGCCTGCCACGGTTCGGCTGGGAGGTCGTGAAACGTGACCCGCGCAGGGACGTCCCGCAGGTCGAGGGGGAAGAGCGGCGGCGAGAACGACCGCAGGATCCGGTCGTGGAGGCTGAGCACCGGCGAGCGTGGGCCCCAGATGTCGATGCTCACGCGGTCGTCCCAGAGCGGCGCGAAGAAGCGGAGGCCTTCGAGGTGATCGAGGTGAAGGTGGGTCAGGAAGAGGTGGATGCGCCGGGTGCCACGTCCGAGGAGGTCGAGGCCGAGCGCCCGGATGCCGGTGCCCGCGTCCAGGACGAGCGCCGCCCCGTCGTCGAGGAGCACCTCCACGCACGATGTGTTGCCGCCGTAGATCTCCGTGCCGGCGCCCGGCGTGGGCACCGAGCCACGACAACCCCAGATCTTCAGCTGCACCGACACGTCCGGCTAGCGCCGCCAGAAGATCACGATGATCCCCACGAATTCGTCGTTGTGCGCGAAGAGCGGCAGCGCGATCACCTCGATCTCGCGCTCCACTCCGTCCGTACTCGTCACGACGTACGAGAGGTGGGCCGGCCGGCGTTCGTCGAGTGCGACTCGCGCCGGCCGGCGGTCGGCCGGTAGCGGGTCGGCCTCGGTCGTCCTCGGCTCGAAGGCGGCGATCCAGTCGTCGAGCGGCATCTCTCCGGTCTCGGAGAAGCGTCTGCCCACGACGGCCTCGGCCGCTTCGTTGTAGAAGACCAGGTACCCACGTGCGTCGGCGAGCAGCGTCGGGGTGGACAGGTTCGAGGCGAACGCGCGCGCGAGGATCAAGACGAGCTGCTTTTGCGACTGCGTGCTCACTGATACGCCTCTGCTGTGACACTACAATCCGGCAGGGCTCGGCAGCAGGGTCAAAGTGAAGACGCTTCTCAACATCATCTGGCTCGTCTTCGCCGGGGCGTGGATGGCTCTCGGCTATCTCGTCGCCGCGGTCCTCCTCGCGATCACGATCATCGGCCTCCCTTTCGCGAAGCAATCCCTCAAGCTCGGCGGCTACGCCCTTTGGCCCTTCGGTCGCGCGCTCGTTCAAAGTCCGGCGCGGCACAAGGGCCTGAGCGTGATTGGGAACGTTCTCTGGTTCGTCCTGGCCGGTTGGTGGCTTGCTCTCGGTCACCTGCTGACCGGCATCGCCCTGTGCCTGACCATCATCGGAATCCCGCTCGGGATCGCGGACATCAAGATGGCCGGTGCTGCGCTCGTGCCATTTGGAAGGCGGGTCGTGAGCGCTCGCGAGCTGAACGCCGGTCTGGCCGGCGCATCCTCGGCCTTGACCCTCTAGCGCCGGTAACGGCGCAGAAACTGCAGCTGTCGCTCGAGGGACGGCGCGGCGTCCGGGCGGCGGGCGACCGCAACCATGAACGACGCAGCAACCCACGATGCGTACACCGGGAGCGCCTGCTCGAGAATGTCCTCGTCGTAGGGCCCGTACCCGGCGGTGGCCATTCGAGCGTCCGGCTCTGGATCTTGCGAGCGGTCATGCAGTAGGAGCGCGGCAAGGTCGTATTCGCGGGGCCCGCGGCACGCCGTCTCGAGGTCGTGCCAGGTCGGCCCGTCAGCGGTCTGGATGCAGTTGAAGAGGTGGGCGTCGCCATGTAGCGCTTGTCCTTCGGGAAGCTCGCGTGAAGCAAGCTCGCAGAGAAGCTCGACATCGTCGGATTGCGCGAACGGTGCGAGCATCGCGTGCACCTCAGCTGCGCGGCCGGCGCGGGGCAAGTCGCCCTCGTAGTCCTCCAGCGACTCGTGGATCGTGCGCAGCCCTCGGCCGGCGGCGGCCGGGTCGACATCGCCGGCCTGCACGAGGTATTGCCAGAAGACCAGCGTGTGTCCGTCGCGGCAGTGCGGGCCAGGCGGAAGCAGGTCGCTTGGTGGGACGACCGGTGCACCGGCGTTGGCCGCATGCAGCGCGACCCCGAGTTCCCGTTCGACGTCGTCCGGGTCGACGCCGGGAGCCCCGCTCGTCACCCGCGCGACGACCGGAGACGGCGACAGGTGCACGAGCACGTGCCACGCCTCGCGCAGCACCACGGGCTCGTCGCAAGGCACGCCGTAGGACCTGGCGACTGCCACCGCGGCGGCGACGGCGCTCTGCATGCGGAGAGACTAGGCGGTTCGAAGGATTGGTACCTGGTACCGCCGGATCAGCTCACATGCAGAGCCAGCCGCCGTCGACCGCGAGGTTGATGCCGTTGATGCTGCCGTTCTCGAGCAGGAAGCGACAGGCGTCCACGACCTCCGCCATCGTCACGAGCCGGCCGATCGGCGTGCGCTGGACGAGCGCTTGGAAGCGCTCGTCCGGCATGTCCTTCCACTGCGGGCTGTCGCCGACGATCGCGGGATGGAGGGCGTTCACGCGCCTCGGTGCGAGCTCGACCACGAGCGTCCGGACGATGCTCGTGACCGCGCCGTTCACCGCGGTGACCGTCGTCGAGCCTGGATAGGGCCGATCGCGGGCGAGGCCGCCGAAGATCAGGATCGCGGCGTCGTCGGCGAGCCTCGGCAGGAGCGTGTGGACGACCTCGGTGTAGCCGACGAGCTTGAGCACGACGAGTCTCGTCGCCGCCGCGATGTCGTAGTCCTTCACCGAGTTGCTGTCGCGCTCGATGGCGGCGAGGACGAGGTACTCGACCTCGCCCACGTCCGCGAGCCGCTCCGCAAGCGTTTGCGGCTCCGCCAGGTCGAGTCCGAGGCCGCGTGTCGAGCCGCCGATCTCCGCGGCACACGCTTCGGCTGCGGCCGCGTCGCGGCCGGTGATCACGACGTCGCGTCCCTGATCCGCGTAGAACTGCGCGACCTCACGTCCCAGACCGCGCGTTCCGCCCACGACAACGACGCTCTTGCTCGCCATCTTTCGGTTCTCCTTGTTCGGGGCCGGAGGGGCGGGCCGTGGCCCGCCCCTCCGATCCGGCTCTCAGTGGGAGTGCGCGCCTGCCTTCTCCATGACCCAGTCGGGCAGCAGACCACCCTGCCCGAGAATGTGGTCGCGCGACTCCTCGAGCTTCTGTATGACCGACTTCATGTCCACGCCGACGAGCTGTCCATTCCGCTTGACTGCGCGGCCGGCGACGAATACCGAGTCGACGTTCGACGTGTCGGCGAACGTGACGATCGTCGCCTTCGGGTCGAGCACCGGCGCGGTGTTGATCACGTCGGTCTTGAGCAGCACGATGTCGGCCTGCTTGCCGGGTGTGAGCGAGCCGACCCGGTCCTCCAGCATGATCGACCGTGCCCCGTCGATGGTCGCGAACTCCAGCACGTCCGTGTGCGTGAGCCTCGGCGCGAACGCGACGTCCGGTGTGTCGGTGAACTCGAGGATCCGGTCGTAGGCAAGTGCCGTTCGCATCTGCGTGAACATCTCGCCGGGAACGCTCGAGACGACGTCGACGCTGAGCGACGGGCGCACGCCGCGGGCAAGCATCTTCCCGGTCGGAGGCGGCCCATGGCCCATCAGCATCTCGACGTAGGGCGCGATCGACGCCTTCCCGCCCGTCTCGGCGATCCAGTCGAGCTCCTCGTCGTTCAGGTCGGTCATGTGGATGTAGCAGACGTCCGGGCCCATCAGCCCGAGGTCGTGCATGTCCTTCACCGGCGTGTAGTGCAGCGTGTGGAGCCGCATGCCGACATGCACGCTGATCAGGATCCCGAGCTCGCGCGCGAGTGCCCAGTCGTGCTTCGCGACGTCGAAGTTCACGTTGCCGGGCTGGCGTGCGGCCATGGCGAGCGTGATCAGGCCGTCGTCGGATGAGAAGTACGTGTCGCGAATGCGGCGGATGTCGGCCGGGTGCTCGAGCTCGCTGAACGACCACCACTCGCCGCCGGTCGGCATGCCGTGCGCGTAGACGGCGCGGATGCCTGCGTCCTTCAGGCCCTGGATCGCCGCGTCCGAGTGGTCGGGTGTGTTGCTGATGTGCGACCAGTCGAGCAGCGTCGTGACACCAGCGTTGAGTGCCTCGAGCGATCCGGCGTAGTCGCCGATGTGGACGTCCTGGGGCCGATAGAAGCCCCCGACCTGGCCGAGCATGACCGCGAAGTAGTGGTCGAGCGTGCACGACGGCAGGACGCCGCGGACCGGCGTCTGCCAGGTGTGCCGATGGGTGTCGATGAAGCCGGGCATCACGATCATCCCGGTGGCGTCGATCTCCTCCGCGTCCGAGACGCCGAGGTTCGTGCCGATGTCGACGATCTTGCCGTCCTCGACGAGGACCTCCCCATCCGGAAGGTCGCCGACTTCGGGATCGATCGAGACGACGAAGCCGTTGCGGATCAAAAGCCGCTGCGAGCTCATGCTTTCTCCTTAGCCTCTTCAGACAGGGATCCGGTGCGGTGGTTCGCGCCGCCGCATGTACAGCGACCATAAACGCTTGTGGCGTGCGACGTCAACGGGCGATGCGGCAAACCAAAGATATTCGCAACGACGTAGATGCGTTGGTGCCTCGAATCGTTAAGCCATCATTGACACTGTTCGCCGGACCTGGTCAGAATGTCCCGTGGTAGCGGCCAGCACTCCATCGCCGCCCCCGAGGGGACGATTCACGGCCGCCCACGTTCGACGACTCGTCAGCACGGCCACGGTCGCCGCGCGCTTCCTGCCGGTGTGGCTGGCCACCGGCGCGCTCCTCGTCATCGCTGCGATCGCAGCGCCTGACGCCCTGGGGCACACCTCGTTCTCGTACATCCTCCCGATCGCGACCGTCCTCGCCGATCGCGTCGCTCGGCCAGATGCTCGTGGTCATTCAAGGGGGCATCGACCTGTCGACGCCCGGGGTGATGGCCGCGGCAGGAAACCTGATCGCCGGGATCGGCGCGGGCTCGGACCACAAGCTCCCCGTCGCGATCCTCGCCGCTCTCGGCGTCGGCGTGCTCGTCGGTCTCGTCAACGGCGTTCTCGTCGGCCTGCTGCGGCTCAACCCACTGATCGTCACGCTGGCGGTGGGCCTGATCGTCCTCGCCTGGAGCAGCAAGTACTCGCGCGACGTGGTGACCAACCGCCCGAACGTGCCGAGCGGGCTGTCGACGTGGGCGACCGCGAAGCCGCTCGGAGTCAGCAGCGTCTTCTGGGTGGGGGCCGCGATCACGATCCTGCTCGCGCTCGTCCTTCGCTACACGGTGGTCGGCCGCAGGTTCCAGGCTGTCGGCGCGAACCCGAGAGGGGCCTGGATGGCGGGGCTCCACGTCCGAACGTACGTCGTCCTGGCCTACACGGCGGCCGGCACGCTCTACGCGGTCGCCGCGATCCTGCTCGCAGGCGTGAGCTTCAGCATCGACCCCGCGTTCGGCTCGGCGTATCTGCTCGCGCCGATCGCTGCGGTGGTGATCGCAGGCGCATCGCTCTCGGGCGGCCTTGCGAGCGCGACCTCGACCTGGATCGCCGCGTTCGCCCTCACTCTGCTGACGCAGATGCTCCTGATCATGGGGCTCTCGTCGGCGATGCAGTACATCGTCTTCGGCATCGCGATCATCGCCGGAATGGTCGTCTCCGGCGATCGCCTTGCCGCCGTCCTCGCCTGGGGCCTGCGGGTCGCCGCGCCGACTGCACGAGCGGCCGGCGGCGCCTAGGCGCGGGCAACAGCCATACGCCCCAAAAGAACGTCAATGATGAACCGACGGAAGGAGTCACGGATGAGAAGGAAGCGCCAGATCCTTGGGGTGCTGCTTGTCGCGACTGCGGCAACGATCGCCCTGATCGCGGCCGCGAGCGGCACCGCTGGAGGCGACACACTCGACCGCCATGGGCCCCTCGGGTGTTGTGGGCAAGGGCGGGGTGACGGTCGGAAAGGGCAGCGGCTTCGGCGAGACCTACTCGGCGCCGTCGGCCACCCTGGAGCACACGCTCTTCAAGGCGACCCTTCTGCCCGCGAACAAGACGGCGCGCAACATCTCGCTGGCTGCGTTCGGACGGTCGCCGCAGGTGGTCAACTATGCACTTGCACTCAAGTGCTGGAAGAACAACGGCTGTAACACCGGAACGGGCGGCAAGCTCACCGTCGCGTACGTCGAGGGCTTCGGCGAGAACACCTACCGTCAGATGTCGAAGATGGAGTTCATCCTCCAGGCGCTCACGTATCCACAAGATCGGGAAGATCATCTACATGAGCGCACACTCCGACCTGAACCAGGCGATCGCGGACTTCAAGTCGGTGATCGCGCAGCACGTGAGCGCGATCGTCACCTACCCCGACTTCGGCGACGCCATGATCCCGGTCTTCCAGCAGGCGACGAAGGCCGGCATTCCCGTGTCGACCTACGCCTGGGGCTACGTGACCGGCCCGGGAACGAACTACACGACGGTGGTCGGCGAGGACACGTGCAAGCTCGGCAAGACGTTCGCGTACGTGATGAACACGCAGGTCAAGTCCGGCAACATCGCGTTCCTCGGCGGCTTCCCCGGGAACCCGCTGTCGCTCGGCTGGCAGAAGTGCGAGCAGGCGGCGCTCAACCCCTCGATCCATGTCGTCGCGAACGAGCCGACGAACTGGGATCCGTCGAAGGTCCAGGGCATCGTCGCCGGCATCCTCGCGAAGTACCCGGACCTGAAGGGAATCAGCTACGAGGACGCGCTCTTCATGTCGCAGGGCGGCTACGCGGCGTACAAGGCCGCCGGCATCCCGTACAAGGGCGTCTTCACCTACCGGACCGACGAGTCTGCGCATGGGCTGCCTGGCCGACCAGCTGAAGGACCCGGCGCTCAAGGTCTTCTACTACACAGCGGGCAACTCACAGATCCGAATCGCCCTGACCGCTGACATGATGAAGCTCGCCGGGGCGAAGATCCCGCCCACGATCGTCCTCCCGATCGAGCTGCAGAACCAGGCGAAACGGGACATGTGCACGAAGGGGTATCCACCCACGGCATCCCCGACCTCGCTCATCCCGCTGAGCCTCCTACACCAGATGTACCCATAGGAGGATCGCGCACGAGAAGCTGAATCCAGCAATGTCGAATCCCGGGCCCGTGACATCCGACGTCCTGTCCGTTCGCGGGCTGTCGAAGGCGTTCGGAGCGGTCCAAGCGCTCCGCGACGTCAGCATCGACTGCCACGCGGGCGAGATCCACGCCCTCGTCGGGGAGAACGGGTCCGGGAAATCGACATTGCTCGGAATCGCGAGCGGCTTCCTCGCGCCGGACGAGGGAGCCGTCGAGATCGGCGGGAGCCGCCTCACGCACCATTCCCCCGCCGCGGCGCGGCGCCTCGGCCTGGGCATCGCCTACCAGGACTACTCGCACGTCCTCGACCTCTCGGTGGCCGAGAACCTCTACCTCGCCGTGCCCGCCGACGCGCGGCCGTCGTACGGGCGCATGCAGAGCTGGGCGGAGGAGACGCTCGCGACCTTCAGCCTCGACGTCCCCGTCACGGCGCTCACCGGCTCGCTCCCCCTGGCCGAGCGCCAGCTGCTCGAGGTCGCCAAGTCCCTGCTGACCCGCCCGAAGGTGCTGCTCCTCGACGAGCCCACCACGGCGCTCGGACCGGAGGACGTCGAGCGCTTCCACACACTCGTGCTCGAGCAGGTGCGAGCAGGAGTCGGCGTCGTCTACGTCAGCCACCGCCTGCCCGAGGTGCTCGCGGTCGCGGACCGCGTCACCGTGCTCCGCGACGGCGTCGGGCAGGGGACGTTCGAGGCAGCGTCGGTCTCGGAGGACGCGCTCGTCGCACTCATGATCGGCCGGCCGCTCACGGTCGCATTCCCCGAGCGCCCCGCGCTTCCGAAGCAAGCCGACGTCGTGCTCGACAGTTTCGGGCCTGCGGGGTGAGCGCTTCGGCCCGGTCGATCTGGAGGTCAGGAAGGGCGAGATCCTCGGGATCGCGGGCGCCGAGGGCAACGGCCAGGTGCCGTTCCTCCGAGCGCTCGCCGGCGTCGAGCCCGCGACCGGCAGCGCATCGTGCGACGGGACGAGCTCGACACGCGCTCGCCGGCGGGACCGCTCCGCGCCGGAGTCGTCCTGCTCAGCGGCGACCGGCGCGGCGAGGCTCTGTTCCCCGTGCTGAGCGTCCGCGCGAACGCGACCATCCAGGTTCTCGGGCGACTCGCCCGCGGCGGCATCGTCTCGCCGCGGCCGCGAGCGGCGCGCAATCTCGGGGCTCGTCGAGCGCCTGCGGGTCCGCATGGCGTCGGAGGAGCAGCCCGTGCAGTCGCTCTCCGGCGGCAACCAGCAGAAGGTGTCGCTGATCCGCCCGTTCCTGCGCGGAGACGTGAAGGTCATCCTCGCCGAGGAGCCCACACAAGGCGTCGACGTCGGTGCGCGCTTCGACATCTACGAGGCGTTGCGCGCCAAGGCGGACGAAGGAATCGCCGCCGTCGTCAAGTCCAGCGACCCGCTCGAGCTCGCGGGCCTCTGCGACCGCGTCATCGTCATGTCGCGCGGGCGCATCGTCGAGGAGATCCCGCGCCACGAGCTCGGGGAGCGGCGAATCATCGAGGCGATCGTCGGCTCGCGCACCGGTGCCAAGGCCCCCGTCCGCGACGGACGAAGGAGCGCGCACGTGACGCGGGGCTGGCTGCCGCTCGTGCTGATGACGGCGCTGATCATCGCGCTCGGTGTCTACGCGGATGCACATTCCTCCGCGTTCCTGAGCAAGGAGAACCTGAGCAGCCTGCTCCTCGCCGCCATGCCGCTGATCATCGTCTCGATGGGTCAAGCGGTCGCACTGCTCGTCGGCGGCTTCGACGTCTCGGTCGCGGCGCTGATGACGCTGTGTGTCGTCATCGCATCGTTCACGCTGACACCGACGACCTCTGGTTTCGCGCTCGTGACCGGCTCGCTCGCTCTGATCGGAGTCGGTATCGCGACCGGTCTCTTCAACGCATTCCTGATCCGGGTGCTGCGGCTCCCGTCGATCGTCGCGACGCTCGGCACGCTCAGCATCCTCGAAGGTGCGGCTCTTTGGCTTCGCTCCTACCCGCAGGGCGCGATCAACACCGACGTGACCAACGACCTGACGAAGAGCCTCGGCTGGATGCCGCTTGCCTTCATCGGCGTCGTCGTTCTCGCTGCCCTCGCCGACCTTTGGCTGTACCGCTCGCGGCCCGGCCTCGCGCTCCGCTCGGTCGGCCTCGACGAGACGTCGTCGCGCAGGCTCGGGATGTCGACCGGGCGCACGATCATCCTCGCATTCGTCGTCTGCTCCGTCATGGCGTCCATCGCCGGCTTCTTTCTCGCCGCCGAGGTGCAGGTCGGCTCGCCGATCATCGGCAATCAGGCGCTCGAGAGCATCGCAGCCGCCGTCCTCGGCGGTGCCAGTCTCGCCGGCGGGAAGGGCTCGTTCTTCGGGACGCTCCTGGCGGCGTTCTTCCTCACGGAGATCAACAACGTCCTCCCGTTCTTCCAGCAGCCGACCGAATACGCGGAGATGGCGATCGGCGTGCTGATCCTCCTCGCACTCCTGCTCTACCAGTCGCCCGAGCTGCTCGCGCGGTTCCGGAGCGCGCGACGCCGCGTCGACCCCGTGGAGACGCCCGCGACCTCCTCCTAGGACGGTTCGGCAGGCCCGCCGACCTCGGCGCGCGCGTCGGCCGCACGGCCGATGACGACCCAGACCGCGTGCGCGGGCTCGCGGCCGATCGTCCACAGTCGGTGCGGCGACGAGGAGTCGAACACGATCGAGGTGCCGGGGCCGAGCTCGTACTCGTCGAAGCCCACGCGAACGCCCAGTCTTCCGCTCGTGACATAGCCGTACTCACGGCCGCCGTGGGTGACGAGCGCGTCGTGCGGGCACGACTCCGCGCCGACTGGATACATGACCTGGAGAAACTCGACATTGGGGTCGCTCCGTGGAGTGAGGCGCTCCCACCGCACGCCGGAGGCGAGGTTGATCACGCGTCGCGCGTCGGGGTGCGTGAGGAGACCGTTGTCGTCATCGGGGTGTGAGCGGCGGACCTGCGGCGCCGGCTGCGCTCCGTCGCCGAACACGTCGCTCATGGTCATCCCGAGCTCGGAGACGAGGGCATAGAGCGTGCTCACCGAGGGGTTGACGCGGTCGAGCTCGATCTGCGAGACGAGGCTGGGGGAGACGCCGACGCGACGCGCGAGCTCGCGCAGGCTCATGCCGCGCCGTTCCCGCTCCTGCCGCAGACGGCTCCCGACCTTGGAGGACTCGAAGCTGCGTTCGGTGGTGGCCACGGTTCCTACCGTAACCGCCTCCGGATCTCCGCGACGATCCGATCCGTCCCGGGCAGGAACGCGTCTTCGAGCGGAGGGCTGTACGGGATCGGCGTGTTCGGCGTCGCGATCCGCCATGCGTCGTCGAGATGCCCGAGCGCCTGCTCGGTGACGCAGGCGAGCACCTCGCCGGCCCAGCCGCCGGTCAGCGGCCCCTCCTCGACGACGACGACGCGGTTCGTCTTTCGGACCGAGGTGAGAATAGTGTCGAGATCGATCGGGCGCAGTGTGCGTAGGTCGATCACCTCGACGGAGACGCCGTCTGCGTCGAGCTGTTCCGCTGCTTCGAGACCGTGGTGGACGCTGTTCATTGCTGTGACGAGCGTGACGTCGCTGCCCTCGCGCACCACGGCCGCCTGCCCGAGCTCGCCGACCGCACCGTCGACCTCTCCTTCGATCCCGTACAGGCGCTTGTGCTCGAAGAAGAGCACCGGGTTGTCGTCGCGGATGGCCGCTTTGAGCAGCGCCTTCGCGTCTGCCGGCGTCGAGGGAGCGACGATCTTCAGTCCGGGGACGCCCATGAACCAGGAGGCCGGCATCTGGGAGTGGATCGCGCCGAATCGGCCGCCTGCGCCGACGACCGAGCGGAAGACGAGTGGCACGCTGACCTGCTCCCCTGTGAGGAACCAGTACTTCGTCGCCTGATTGACGACCGTGTCCATCGCGAGCGTGAGGAAGTCGCCGAACATGATCTCGACGATGGGACGAAGGCCGGTCACCGCCGAGCCGAAGGCGGCGCCGGCGAGCGCGAGCTCCGAGATGGGCGTGTCGAAGACGCGCTGCGGGCCGTACTTCTCGTAGAGGCCCGGCGTCGTGGCGAAGACGCCGCCGGCCACGGCGATGTCCTCCCCGAAGAGGATCACCCGCTCGTCGAAGTCGAGCTCCTCGTCGAGCGCGTCCCGGATCGCGGTGCGGAAGGCGATCGGCGCCATCAGAGGGCGAGCACCAGCGGCCGCTCGAGCAGCTCGCAAACGCGGGACAGGAAGCGGGCGCCGTCGGCGCCGTAGACGACCCGATGGTCGCAGCTCAGTGTGAGCGTCATCACGTCGCGGAAGACGACCCGTCCCGAGTCGTCCTCCACGGGCTCGCGGCGCACCGAGCCGACTGCCAGAATCGCCGTCTGCTGCGGGTCGACGATCGCGGTGAACGAGCGCACCCCGAGCATCCCGAGGTTGGAGACGGTGAATGTCCCTCCGCGCAGCTGTTCGGGCCGAAGCGAACGGCTGCGCGCTCCCTCCACCAGCCGCCGCGTCTCCGTGGCGATCTCGGCGAGGCTCCTCTGGTCGGCGTCCGTGACGACCGGGACGAGCAGTGCGTCATCCGCCGCAACGGCGACCCCGACGTTGACCCGCGAGTAGCGCTCGATCTTCGCGTCGACGTACGACGCGTTGAATCGAGGAAACTCGCGCAGACCGAGCGCCGCGGCCTTCACCACGAAGTCGTTGAGCGACGGTGCGGCTTGCGATTCCTTCTCCTCCCGCGCGCCACGGCGAAGCGCCACGACCTGCGACACATCGGCGTCGGCAGAGACGGTGAAGGTCGGGATCTCCGCGGCCGACTCCGACATGCGACGCGCGATGGTCAGCTGCGTCGGCGTCAGCTCGACAACGGTGGCGTCTCCGCGGGCATCTCCCACCGGCCGGACCGGCGCACTCTCCGCCGCGCGCTGCACGTCCTCGCTCGTGATCCGTCCGCCTGGCCCGGTCCCGGCGACGTCGTGGAGCGAGAGGCCGAGCTCCACGGCCGCGCGGCGCGCGACCGGGGTCGCGTTCGGGCGCGTCCCGACCGGCGGCGAGCCGTTCGTCGCGCTCTGGGCGGGCTGTTGCTCCACCGGGGCTGCGCTTCCGTCGCCTGCGAGCCTCGCGATCGGCTGCCCGACGGCCGCCGACTCGCCCTCGGAGACCAGGATCGCCTCGAGCGTCCCGTCGTCTTCGGCCTCGAAGACGACGGTCGCCTTGTCCGTCTCGACCTCCATCAGCGCCTCGCCACGCCGGAAGCCCTCGCCCGGCGTCTTCAGCCACCGGACGATCACGATGTCCGCTTCCGAGTCGGAGAGCTTCGGCATTGTCAGCTCGGCGGGCATGAGGGCACTAATCCTTGAACTCGCCGACGGTGAGCCCGGACGGGAACGGGGCGGCGAGGCCTTGCTCGCGCATCCGCTCGAGGTCGTCGCGCACTTCGCGCTCGAGCTCGTCGAGGGCCGATGCGCCGGCTCCGTCGTCCTCGAGTTGTGCGCGCAGGACGACGATCGGGTCGCGCGTCTTCCATTCGTCGAGCTCGCCCTCGGGCCGGTAGGCGCCGGGATCACTGCGTGAATGCCCGAAGTAGCGGTAGGTCAGCGCCTCGAGGAAGGCGGGGCCTTGGCCGGAGCGGGCGTGGTCGATCGCGCGCGCTGCTGCCTCGCGAACGGTCCAGGCGCTCATCCCGTCGACCGTCTCGGCCGGGACCTCCATCACCTCGGCACGGGCGCGGATCTCGCCCGCGGTGACCGAGCGGAACGGCGTGTACTCGCCGTAGCCGTTGTTCTCGCAGACGAGGACGAGCGGCAGCCTCTGCACCTGAGCGAAGTTGAGGCACTCGTAGACGTACCCCTGGTTCATCGCGCCGTCGCCGAAGTACGCGACGGCAACCCCGCCGGTGGTGCGCGAGAGCGCGAGCGCCGCCCCGGTGGCGGCGGCGATGCTGCCGCCGACGATCCCGAACGAGCCGATCAGGCGGTCGGCCGGCGACGTCACGTTCATCGAGCCGGCTCGCCCGCCGTTCACTCCCGTCGCGCGCCCGAGCATTTCGTCGAGCAGCGCCTGCGGGTCGACGCCGAGCGCGAGCGCATGACCGTGCCCGCGATACGTGGCGGCAACGCGGTCGCGCTCCTCGAGCAGGCTCGCAACGCCGGTCGCCACTGCCTCCTGGCCCGAGTACAGGTGTGTCGTGCCGTACACCTCGCCCTTCAGGAACAGCGACTGCACGAGCTCTTCGAAGCCGCGGATGAGGAGCATCTGCCGATAGATCCGCGTATACAGCTCGAGGTCGTCGAGCACGCGCTCGGTCGAGCCTACGTCGTTCATGCTGCGCCGACCTCGGAAGCGAGCCGCTCGGCGAGGTAGTCCCAGTCGCGCTCGAACCGGTACGAGTGCCGCGACGGAGGTCCCGGCGCCGACGTCTCGAGCCAGCGCACACGACTGCCCTGCACCTCGTAGAAGGCATGCACGCATCCGACGGCGGTCCAGAAGACGTCGCCGGGTCGAAGCGTGTAACGGTCACCGTTCGCGACGACGTCGACCTCGCCTTCGAGCATGTAGTACGACTCTTCGAAGGGATGATCGTGCGGGTGCGCGACGGCGCCCGGCTGGTAGTCGACCATGAACATCGTGTGCAGCTGCGCGTCCACGCGCTGGTCGACGAGCATCTTCACCGCGATGCCGCTGTAGGCGAGCACCGCGGTCGCCATGCTCGACGAGACGGTAGGGGCGCCGACGGTGGCGCCACGCTTCAGGACGTCGAGGTCCATCTGCCCTTCCCCGAGGAGGAACAGGTTGCGGTTGCGCGGGTCGCGGACGTCCAGACGCTCGGACGGGGCGTCCGGCGCCGGGCCGAGGAAGAACGTATCGCTCCCGTCCAGGCGGGGGCGAGGTGCCGCCATCTCGATCCACAACCCGCGGGCGTCGGACCGGAACGCGTGTGGGACGCCGACCGGCACGACTCCGCAGGCGCCCGGCTCGAGCTGCACGCCACGGCCGTCGAGGTACAGCACGGGCTCGCCCTCGAGCACGTAGAAGCCCGTTTCGAACGAATGGACGTGCTCGTCGACGTGACCGCCCTGAAGGGCGACCAGCGTCAGTGCCATGTGCGTCGAACCGAGCGATCCGCCGACGAGGCGGCACGACTCGAGGTTGCTCGAGCGGCCGGGAAGTCCCTCGACGAGCTGCACGTCTTCGCGCCGGACGAGCCGGTACGACGGCAGGCCATCAGCGAGGTACCGCGTACCGGTGTCGGAGGTCATGCGCCGGAGCCGGCTCCCACCAGTGCCGACGCGGCCACAGCGCCGGCGACCCCGTCGCCTCCGGCCGCATCGTTCGGCAGCAGATCGGCGCCGCGAACGTACGTCTTGCCCGCGACGAGCAGCTCATCGGCCGGGAAGCGCGTGATCACTTCGCAGCCGGTGGCCGTGACGACGACCTCTTCTTCGATTCTCGCAGCCGAGCGGCCGTCGGTCGCGGCGCAATAGGTCTCGAGCGCGAAGACCATTCCTTCCTCGATCTCGACGGGATGATCGAGCGAGTGCACGCGCGAGATCATCGGCGGCTCGTACAGACCGACGCCGATGCCGTGCCCGAACTGCAGGCCGAAACACGTCTCTTCGTCCGCAAAGCCGAGCTCCTTGGCGGTCGGCCATACCTCGGCGATCCTGTCGGTGGTCATTCCCGGGCCGACGAGGGCGATCGCGGCGTCCAGCCACTCGCGGCAGCGCTTGTACGCGTCGAGCTGCGCCGAGTTGACCCCGCCCACGTTGAACGTGCGGTAGTAGCACGTCCGATAGCCCATGAACGAGTGGATGATGTCGAAGAAGGCCTGGTCGCCGGGGCGCAGGAGCCGGTCCGAGAAGACGTGCGGATGCGGGTTGCAGCGGTCGCCCGAGACGGCGTTGATCGCCTCGACGTGCTCGGACCCCATCTCGAAGAGCAGCTGATGTGCCCGCCCGACGATCTCGTGCTCGTAGACGCCGGGCCGCAACATCCGGTAGATCTCCTCGTAGACCGCGTCGACCAGCCCGGCCGACTGGTCGAGCAGGGCGATCTCCTCCGCCGTCTTGATCTTGCGCGCCTCGAGCATGACCCGCGAGCCGTCGGTGACGTGCACGCCGGCGCGCTGCAACGCCTCGATCGTGACGAGGTCGGCCATGTCGACCCCGAGTGGCTCGTCTGCGAGCCCACGCTCGCGAAGCTCGAGCGCGATCCGCTCACCGAGCCGGTCGGGGATCCCCGTCTCCACCGGCATCGCGCCTCGCATCGGCGCGACCCCCGCGCGGAAGTTCTCGGGTGGGAGCCAGGGGGCGAAGAGCTGGTGATGACGGGCTGCAGAGCCGAAGTCCCAGAGGATCGGGTCGTCGCCGCGTGGGAGGAGGGTGTAACGCGCGTTCTTGTCGCGCGCCCACTCGCCGATGTGCGTGCTCGTGACGTAGCGGATGTTGTTCGGGTCGAAGAGCAGCAATCCGCCGAGGTCGGATGCGTCGAGCGCAGCCTTCGCGCGCGCCAGCCGATCGCTGCGGAGTTTCGGGAAGTCGATCCTCTGCTCCCAGTCCACCGCGCGCGTGGCGTCGGGCGAGCCGCTCGATCTGCTTCGCATCGTCATCGCAATACCTCCTGTTCGGCCTCGTTCCGCAGATGGAGGAAGAGCGCCATGAAGTCATCGTCCCCGTAGCCTGCCTCGATCGCGGAGTGCACCAGTGTCTTGATCTCTCCTGCCAGCGGCAGCCGGACGCGGGCGGCCTCGGCCGCTTCGAGGACCAGGTCGATGTCCTTCTCCAGGAGGTTGGTGGTGAAAGTGGCCGAATAGTCGTCGCGCAGCAGCGGTTCGGTCTTGTACTTCACGAACGGCGCGCCGGCGGCCGAATTGCCCATTGTCTCGAGTAGCGCAGCTCGCGAGACCCCCGAAGCCTCTCCGAGAACGAGCGCTTCGGACATCAACTGCGCGAGGCCGGCAATGACGAGGTTGATCGCAAGCTTGACGATCCGCGCTTGCTCCGCGTCGCCGACGACGTGGATGGTCGGCCCGATCGCGAGCAGGACCGGCTCGGCGCGCGCGACGGCGATACTCGGGCCCGAGACGATGAAGGCGAGATTTCCGGCTCGAACGACGCTCGGATTGCCGCTCACGGGAGCGCGCACGTAGAGGATCGACGCCCGCTCGGCGAGCGCTGCGACTCGCGCCGAGGCCCCGGGCGAGACCGTGCTCGTGTCGACGAGGACCGTGTCGGCCCGTGCGGCCCCGACGACGGAGGCCGCCACGGACTCGAATGCGTCGTCGTCCGAGAGCGAGGTGAGCACGATGTCGCAAGCAGCGGCAAGCCCGGCCGCGGTCTCCGCAACGGTCGCGCCGCGCGTAGCCGGGGGCTCGGTCTTCTGGCGGTTCCGGTTGTGAACCACGAGCTGATGGCCGGCGTCGAGAAGGCGCTCTGCGAACGCGCTGCCCATGTTGCCGAGTCCAATCAACCCCACGGCCGAACGCGGGTCCTGACTTGCGCTCACTGTTCAGTATAAATAAACGACGCGACGGGGCAGAGTCAAGCGCCCAGGCGGAATGTACAGCCGGACGGCACGCATCGCCCGGCCTATTCGGGCACTGCGGGATCGAGCGTGACGAGGTCAGCCTGCTCGGGGTGACGGCGCAACCAGTCCCGGATGTACGGGCAAAGGGGCACGACGCGCAGACCCCGTTCGCGCAGGTCGCGGAATGCGCCCTCGACCAGTTCGCCCGCGAGGCCGTGACCCTCGTGGGCCGGATCGACCTCCGTGTGCACGAGCACGACAGCGCCCGGTTCTCGGCGGTAGCGAATCTCCCCGATCACTCGGTCGCCGTCCACGAGCTCGTATCGCAGCTCCGTCGGATTGTCGCGAACCAGCATGGGCACGGATCTAGACCTCGGCTGTTGCGGGTTGGTATTCCTCGTTCATCAGGGGGCTCGAGAGAAGAAAGTCCGCGGTAGAGCGGTTGCAGGCGATCGGGATGTTGCAGACCACGGTGAGTCGAAGAAGCGCTTTGACGTCGACATCGTGTGGTTGGGGCTCGAGCGGGTCCCAGAAGAACACGACGAAGTCGATTCGGCCTTCGGCGATCGCGGCCCCGACCTGCTGGTCGCCCCCGAGCGGGCCGCTGAGGAACAGATGGACGGGCAAGCCGAGCTCGGCAGCGACCAGCGCCCCGGTCGTGCCGGTCCCGTACAGCTCGTGCCGGCCGAGCGTTTCCCGGTTGTAGAGCGCCCATTCGACCAGGTCGGGTTTTCGGTTGTCGTGGGCGATCAACGCGATGCGTTTGTGAAGCGGCATCGCCGGTGCAGGGATCACGGCCATACGCTAGCCGAGGGCCGTCGATGAATCTTCGGCGAACCGCCAGTCTCTACCGCGTACGGGATCCGCAATGCGCGAGCGGTCTCGCCCTGAAGTACCGACTCCGGGAGGCACCATGAAGCTTCTTCTCACATCGAACGGGATCAGCAACGCAAGCATCCAGGACGCGTTGGTCGACTTGCTGGGCAAACCGATTGCCGAGTCCAGCGCCCTCTGCATTCCCACCGGGGTCCAGCCCGCCCCGGACGGACCTTCACACGTCTACCGGTTCATCAGCGGATCGACCCGTGGCCCAATGTGCGGCTTGGGTTGGAAGTCGCTGGGAGTGCTGGAGCTGACCGCGCTGCCCAGCATCAAACAAGAGGAGTGGGTCAACGCGGTCAAGGAGACAGACGTCCTGCTGGTCTGGGGCGGCGACGTCCTGTATCTGTGCCACTGGCTGCGGCAATCCGGACTGGCAGACCTCTTGCCGTTGCTGCCTCGTGAGACGGTGTACGTGGGGGTGAGTTCCGGGAGCATGGTGCTGACCCCGAACTTCGGAGCCCCCTACGACGGCTGGTTCTGTCGCGAGCCGCCGGCCGATGATCTGCCCGCCGCCGACGATCGAGCGCTGGGGCTGGTTGATTTTTCGGTGTTTCCGCACCTCGATCTCGAGGGCTCCCCGGACAATTCCATGGCCAACGCAGAAATATGGGCCTCCGGGATACCGGTGCCGACGTACGCAATCGACGACGAGACCGCCATCAAAGTGGTCGACGGCACCGTCGAAGTCGTCTCCGAAGGGCACTGGAAGCTGTTCCCCCCGCGTGCATAAGAGCTGAGAAGAGAAGATGCGGCGGACGGCGCACGAACCAGATTCGCTACCGCGGTTCGGAACTCATGAATCTGGTTCGGCTGCGCCGAATCAGGTTCACCTGGCGGCGGATGGCGCACGAACCAGATTCGCTCTCTGAATCTTGATTCGCAAGTTTCACTGCGGTTCGGAACTCGTGAACCTGGTTCGGCTGCGCCGAATCAGGCTCACCCGGCAAGCGGCGCAGCCGTAACCGCTCGATCTTGCAAGTTGTTGCGGCCATTTGCCGTAAAGTTGCAGCGTGGCCGGCAAGCTTGCAGACATCGCGAAACAGGCCGGCGTCAGCGAGGCGACGGTCAGCCGCGTGCTGAACGGCCGGCCGGGGATCTCCGAGGCGACCCGCGCAGCAGTGCTCACCGCGCTCGACGTGATCGGCTATGAGCGGCCGACGCATCTGCGCGGTCGGCGAGCGCGCATGGTCGGTCTCGTCGTGCCAGAGCTTCAGAATCCGATCTTCCCGGCGCTCGCCGAGGTCGTCGCCGGTGCGCTCGCCCAACGGGGGTTCAACGCGGTGCTGTGCACACGCACCGGGAGCATGTCCGAGGCGGAGTACGTGGAGATGCTGCTCGAGCGCCAGGTCTCGGGGATGATCTTTGCGGGCGGCCAGTATGCGGAGGCAGACGCGCCGCACGAGCATTACAACCGGTTGCTCCAGTTGCGGCTCCCGGTGGTGCTCGTGAACGCGGCAGCAGATCATCTCGACTTCCCTCGCGTCTCGACCGACGACGCCGTCGCGATGGAGCAGGCCTACGGGCATCTTGCGTCACTGGGCCACGAGCGCATCGGCCTGATCCTTGGGCCGCCGGACCACGTCCCATCGAGACGAAAGCTCGCCGCCCTGGCGAGCGTCGTCCTGCGCGTGGGGGGAGCGCCGCTTCCCGACGAGTTCGTCGAGCGGACGCGTTTCTCGCTCGAAGGGGGTCATGCGGCCGCGTCGAAGCTGATCGGCCGGGGTGTCACAGGCGTCGTCTGCGCGTCGGATCCGCTCGCTCTCGGCGCCATCCGTGCCGCCCGCCGCGCGGGTCTCTCGGTGCCTGCGGATCTCTCGGTCGTCGGTTATGACGACTCGATCTTCATGAGCTGCACCGACCCGCCGCTGACGACGGTGCGACAACCGATCGAGGCGATCGGGAGAGCGGCGGTGGAGATGCTTGCCGGCCAGATCGAAGGTTCGTCCGTCTCGGCGGAAGAGCTCTTCTTCGAACCGGAGATCGTCGCTCGCGGGTCGACGGCGAACGTCCCCGTCGCCCTCGTCCGCACCTAGGTTTGCGCAAAAATGTCGCAAATAATCCGAAATTTGCGACTTTAAGTCATCCTCTTGCAATAATTTGTCCGCTGTGCCATTGTCGCCGGCGTGACGCAGGTTGACACGGTTTCCTCATCTGGTGCGGTAGCCGAGCCCGGAGCCCGGGAGGTTCCCAGCCCCGAACGGCCGGAACGCCCATGGTGGCGCGACGCGGTCGTCTACCAGGTGTACGTCCGGAGCTTCGCCGACCGGAACGGGGACGGGATCGGGGATCTCGCCGGTGTGCGCACCCAGCTTCCGTATCTGCGCGACCTCGGCGTCGATGCTCTCTGGTTCAGCCCCTGGTACCCCTCACCGCTCGCCGACAACGGGTACGACGTCGTCGACTATCGCGCGATCGACTCGGCGTTCGGGACGCTCGACGAAGCCGAGCAACTGATCGCGGAGGCGCGCGAGTTCGGGATTCGCACGATCGTCGATGTCGTCCCCAACCATGTCTCGAGCGAGCACCCGTGGTTCCAGGAGGCTCTCGCCTCGGCTCCCGGTTCGGCCGAGCGTGCCCGGTTCTGGTTCCGGCCGGGGCAGGGCGAGGACCGGGCCGACCCGCCGAACGGCTGGCAGTCGATCTTCGGTGGGTCTGCGTGGACGCGTGTCGACGACGGCGAGTGGTATCTCCATCTGTTCACCCCCGAGCAGCCCGATCTCAACTGGACACACCTCGATGTGTGGATCGAGCACGAGGACGTTCTGCGCTTTTGGTTCGATCGTGGCGTCGCAGGCGTACGCATCGATTCGGCGGCGCTGCTCGTCAAGGATCCCGCGCTCGGCGAAGAGCCGCCCAACCCCGCGCCGGGCGAGCACCCGTTCATGGATCGCGACGAGCTGCACGAGGTCTACCGTGCCTGGCGCGCCGTGGCCGACGGCTACGACGAGCAGCGCGTGCTCGTCGGAGAAATCTGGCTCCCCGATGCGGAGCGGCTCGCGCGCTACCTGCGCCCGGACGAACTGCACACGGCGTTCAACTTCGACTTCCTCGCGTGTCCCTGGGAGCCCGGGCCGATGCGCACCTCGATCGAATCGGCGCTCGCCTCGCACGCCCTGGTGGACGCACCGCCGACCTGGGTGCTCTCCAACCACGACGTCACGCGGCCGGTCACTCGCTACGGGCGGGCCGACACGTCGTTCTCGTTCGAGAACCGACGTGCAGGGACCCCGACCGATCTCGCACGCGGCACACGCCGCGCGCGTGCGGCGGCGCTGCTCTCGATGGCCTTGCCGGGCTCGATGTACGTCTACCAGGGTGAGGAGCTCGGTCTGCCCGAGGTCGAGGACATTCCCGCCGAGCGCCGTCTCGACCCGATGTGGTTCCGCTCGGGCGGAGTCGACCCCGGCCGCGACGGCTGTCGGGTCCCGCTGCCGTGGGCCGGCGACCAACCCACCTACGGGTTCACCAGCGACGGAGCGACTCCCTGGCTCGAGCAGCCCGGCGATTGGGCGCCTCTGACCGTCGAAGCGCAGAGCGGCGCACCGGATTCGATGCTCGAGCTCTACCGCTCCGGGCTCGCCGAACGGCGACTCGCGCCGTGGGGCGAGGCCGAAACGGTGCAGTGGCTGCCCACGTCCGACGGCGTCCTCGCATTCCAGCGCGGCGACCGATTTTCCTGTCTCGTCAACTTCGGGCCTGAGCCGGTGGAGCTCCCGGCGGGCGCCGACGTCCTCATCTCAAGCAACAAGCTCGAAGGAGGTGTCGTCCTACAAGACACGACGGTCTGGCTCCGCCAGGCCGAGGAACAGCCCCCCAATTCCCCTCCGAACGAACCCCAGAACCCGATAGGTCAAGGAAAGGAAGGACGATGAAGTCCATTCGTATGACCACGGCCGTCGCGGTCGTGGCGCTGCTGGCCGTGTGTGCCACCGCGGCCGCCGTCGGGTCGACGACGAAGTCGGTCACGATCAGTGTCGCATCCCTCATCCCCGGGAGCACTCCCCTGGCGATCCAGCAGTTCAACGCGCAGGTCGCTCAGTTCGAAAAGGCCAACCCTTCGATCAAGGTCAAGCCGGTCGAGTACCAGTGGACCGGGCCGACGTTTGCGGCGAAGCTCGCCGCCGGCACGCTGCCGACGGTGTTCGAGGTGCCGTTCACCGACGCCCGTACGCTCGGCGACAACGGCCAGCTTGCCGACCTCACCTCCTACGTGAAGGCGCTGCCCTACTTCTCCAAGTACAACAAGGCGGTCCTCGCTGAAGGCACCGATTCGAAGGGCCAGATCGTGGCGCTGCCGAAGGGTGCGTACGCGCAGGCGCTCCACTACAACCGCAAGCTGTTCACCCAGGCCGGCCTGAACCCCAACAAGCCGCCGACGACGTGGGCGCAGGTCGAGAAGGACGCGCTCGCGATCTCCCAGAAGACTGGTAAGGCCGGCTATGTCGAGATGGCGAAGGACGACAACACCGCCGGCTGGATCCTGACCACCCTCGTCTACGCGCTCGGTGGCCGCATGGAGCAGGGCATCGGGACGAAGGCGAAGGCGACGCTCGACAACCCGCAGACCGTCGCGGCGCTCAATCTGCTGCATCACATGCGGTGGACTGACAACTCGATGGGCTCGAACTTCGACTACGGCTGGAGTGATATCAACCAGGCGTTCGCCGCCGGCAACGTCGGCATGTACATCAGCGGGTCGGACGTCTACACGAACCTCGTGCAAGCCTCGAACATCGATCCGTCCATCTACGGCCTGGCGGCGCTGCCGCTCGCGAAGAACAAGAAGGCGGGCGTCCTCGGCGGCGGCACGCTGGCCGGTGTGAAGCCGAACGCGAACTCGGCCGAGAAGGCGGCGGCGGTCAAGTGGATCGACTTCTTCTACGAGGAGCCGCTGATCTCCAAGGCACAGGCGATCCGCAACGCGAAGACGCTCGTTGCGAACAAGCAGCCTGTCGGCGTGCCGGCGCTTCCGCTCTTCAACAAGTCGCAGTACGACCTGTCGCAGACGTGGATCAAGCCGTACATCAACGTGCCGACGGCACAGATGAAGCCGTTCACGACCGGCATCTTCAACCAGACGCTCGTCCCGGAGCCTGAGGCCGCGACGCAGAGCGTGTACCACTCCCTCGACGCGGTCGTCGAAGCGGTGCTCACGGACAAGAACGCCAATATCCAGTCGATGTTGACGCAGGCCAACAGCGCCGCCCAGGCCGCGATCTCCAGCGGCGGTTAACTTGCGGGCAGTACGGCCGGCGGCGAGGCTTCGGCTCGCCGCCGGCCGCCACCTACGGCCCAGGAAGGAGTAGATGGCCGTCAGCCTTACGCAGAGTGAGGTCGAGATGGAAGGGGCCGCAGTTGCAGACGTGCGGCCCCGCCGTCGCGTCCGGCGCACGCCCGCGACCTGGGTGCGCGGCGGCGGTTTGACCACGCTCCTCTTCCTGCTCCCGATGCTGCTCGTCTTCGGTGCCTTCTCGTGGTATCCGATCGTGCGCACCGTGATCATGTCGCTGCAGCACACGAACCTGGTGCAGGCGCCGACCTGGGTGGGGCTCGACAACTTCCGCAAGGTCCTGCACGACCCCTTGTTGCCGGTCGCGGTCAAGAACACCGCGTACTTCGCTCTTCTCGCACTCGTCTTCGGCTATCCGATCCCGTTGATCGCAGCCGTCCTGATGAGCGAGGTGCGGCGGGCGCGCGGCTGGTACAGCGCGCTCGCGTACCTGCCGGTCGTCATCCCGCCGGTCGTCGCGGTGCTCCTCTGGAAGACCTTCTACGACGGTGGCTCCGTCGGTGTCTTCAACACGATCTTCGGCTGGGTGCATCTCGGGCCCTACCCCTGGCTCCAATCTCCGAGCACCGCGATGCCGTCGCTCGTACTCGAGTCGACCTGGGCGAACGCAGGAGCCACGGTGATCATCTACCTCGCAGCGTTGACGACTGTGAACTCCGACCTCTACGAGGCTGCGGCGGTCGACGGCGCTGGAGTCCTGCGCAAGGTCTGGCACATCACGTTGCCGCAGCTCCGCGGAGTCCTGCTCGTGACGATGATCCTGCAGATCATCGGGACCGCGCAGGTGTTCCTCGAGCCCTACCTGTTCACGTCCGGCGGGCCGGCGAACGCCACGCTCACGGTGTTACTGCTGATCTACGACTACGCCTTCGGCAACTCGCTCGGCGGCGACTATGGCAGCGCGACGGCGCTCAGCCTGATGCTTGCGGGCTTCCTCGCGCTGTTCTCGCTCGTGTACCTGCGCGCCACGCGGTCCTGGAGCACTGGATGATCGCCGGGCGGCGTCGCAGACGCGCGCGGTCGTCCGCGGCGCAGGCGGGCTTGATCTCGCCTGCCGAGTGGCGTCGCGCCAGCATTCGCCTTGGAGTCGGCAGCGCGCAGGGCCTGTTGCTCGTCGCCCTCATCGTGATCGGGCTTGGTCCCATCCTCTGGCTGGCCAAGTCGGCGATCACGCCGACCAACGACACGATCTCCCATCCGATGTCGCTGTTCCCGCATGGCGCGGCGTGGGGCAACCTGCGCGAGGCCTGGTCGAACGTCGACGTCGGTCGCTACTTCTGGAACACGATCGTGATCGCGTTCGGATCCTGGCTCGTCCAGATCATCGTCGCAACGACAGGCGGGTTCGCTCTTTCGGTGCTGAGGCCGAAGTACGCGAAGGTGCTGACGGGGCTCTTGCTGACCACTCTCTTCGTGCCGGCTGTGGTGCTGCTCGTGCCGTTGTACATCGAGGTGGTGCATCCGCCGCTCATCCATCACTCGTTCATCGACAGTTACTGGGCGGTCTGGCTACCGGCCGGCGCGAGCGCGTTCAACGTCATCCTCGTGAAGCGGTTCTTCGACGGCCTGCCGCGCGAGATCTTCGAGGCGGCGCGCATCGACGGCGCGGGACCGTGGCGCCTCTTCACCAAGATTGTGCTGCCGATGTCGCGGCCGATTCTCGGTGTCGTCTCGGTCTTCGCGGTGCTCGCGTCGTGGAAGGACTTCTTGTGGCCGTACCTGGTCATCACCGACCCGAACAAGCAGCCTCTCTCGGTGCGGCTGCCCACGATCCAGTCGCAAACGGAGCTTGGGGTGTTCCTCGCCGCGATGTTCATCGCCTGCCTGGTCCCAATTGCCGGTTTCCTCATCTTCCAGCGGTCGTTCCTGCGCGGGTCCGGCCTCGGCGGCGCGATCAAGGGATAGGAGCACGCGTGGCAGAGATCCAGTTCAGGGATGTGTCGAAGCGCTACGGGGATGGTCCACGCGCTGTCGCCAACCTCGAGCTCGAGATTCACGACGGCGAGTTCATGGTGTTCGTCGGCCCATCCGGCTGTGGCAAGACGACCGCGCTTCGAATGGTCGCCGGCCTGGAGGAGATCACAGAGGGTGAGGTGCGCATCGGCGACCGGGTCGTGAACGACCTGCCGCCAAAAGACCGCGACGTCGCCATGGTCTTCCAGAACTACGCGCTGTACCCACACATGACCGTCGCGCAGAACCTCGCTTTCGGCCTCAAGTTGCGAAAGGTCGCGAGGAGCGAGGTGGCGCGGCGCGTCCAGCACGCGGCCGAGACCCTGGGTCTCGAGGAGTACCTCGAGCGCAAGCCGCAGGCGCTGTCCGGTGGGCAACGGCAGCGCGTCGCGATGGGACGCGCGATCGTCCGCGAGCCGCAGGCCTTCCTGATGGACGAACCGCTCTCGAACCTCGACGCGAAGCTGCGCGTGCAGATGCGTGCAGAGATTCAGAAGCTCCAGCGCTCCCTCGGCGTGACGACCATCTACGTGACGCACGACCAGACTGAGGCGATGACGATGGGCGACCGGATCGCTGTGATGCGCGACGGGGCCCTCCAGCAGGTCGACACCCCCGATCGCGTCTATCAGCACCCGGTGAACCAGTTCGTGGCGGGGTTCATCGGCTCGCCGGCGATGAACATCGTCGACGCCGTTGTGACACGGACGGGTGATGAACGCGCAGTCGTCTTTGGCAGCTACGAGCTGGCAGTCGACCAACGACTCGGGCAGGTGGGGGAGGACGGTGCGCCGGTCGTCCTTGGCATCCGGCCGGAGGACTTCGAAGATCCAGCGGTGCTGCCGCGCTGTCCGCAGATCGTCTCTGTCTGTGTCTTGCGCGAGACGCTCGGCTCGGAGGTGCTCGTGCACTTCCAGGTCGCCCCGTCTGGACCGACGTGGGTCGCCCGGCTGCACGCACAGACCTCGGTGCAGGAGGGCGGCCGGCTGGTCCTTGCGGTAGACCCGAAGAATCTGCACTTCTTCGATCCGTCGACCGGCAAGGCTCTCTGAGAGAGCTACGTGACCGGCACCTGGAGCGCGCGCGTTGCGGCGCGGGCCTCGCGCCACCAGATGATCTCGTACGCGTGAAGTCCGAACCAGACGAGCGCCACCATGGTGAGAGAGACGAGCCCCGGTACCACCACGGCCACCGGCCACAAGAGGGCGCAAAGAACAGCGGCGATCAGGCGTCCGCCGCGGGCCGTGCCGGTCACGCGTAGCCGGAGCGCTGCGAAGGCAAACAGGTAGAGCGCAGGGCCTCCGCAGAGGCCGAGTGCCGGCACGACGGAGAGGTCACCGCCGACGTCCGCGAGCGTCGTCCTCATCGCGAAGGCAAAGAGGACGATTCCGGCCACCATCGGATAGTGCAGGTAGGTGAAGACATCGCGACCTAGCGCCGCGCGTTCATCGCCGCTGCGGTCGGTCAGCATTTGGCGCGCCCGGATCGTGAAGAAATCGAAGTACGCCAGCCAGAACGATGTCGTGACCGCAAACCCGAGGACGGCGGCGACGATCACCTGCCCGTTCAGACCGCCGACCTTCTCGCCTGCGCCGATCGCGATCAAGGACTCGCCGATTGCGATGATCACGATCAGCCCGTGGCGCTCGGCGAAATGCCCCGGTTGCACGCGCCAGCCGTGCGTCCCGACGACGAGTGGCACGGCGTATGCGGCGATGAGCGCGGCCAGCCACAGAATCGGTTTGAGCTCGCCGGGGACGAAACCGGCGATGATGATCAGGGCAGCTCCGGCGAGCTCGGAGGGAGCAATGCGCAGAATCGCCGCCAGCAGATCCGGATCGCGACGTGCTGAGAGCGCGTAGAGCGTCAGATGCATGACGGCCACGATCAAGAAGGCCATCCCGAACAGGACGCCGTGACTTCCGAACGCATCCGGGACGGCGATGGCCGCGACGAACATCGCCGCCATCGCAACCAACATGGCCGCCGACACCGCACCGAGACCGGGATCGACGGTGTTCGTCAACCAGGCATAGGACGACCACGCCCACCAGAGAACGCCGAGGATCAGAAGGGCGTGACCGAGACCGCTCCACGTCGGATTGTCCGACAGCATCAGCGTCACCTGCGTGAACGCGAACACGAACACGAGATCGAAGAAGAGCTCGAGCGGCGTCACGCGCTGCTCGCGCTCGGCAAGCACCTCAGTCACAGGCCGAACGCTAACCGAGGTCAGCCCGTCAGGGGGAACGTTCAGCCGCTCCGGAAGCGCCCTCGACGATCAACGTCAGGTTCCGACGGTCGACGACCACGACCGAGTCCCCACGATCGGCGCCAAGCTCACACTTCGCGGCCCAGATCTCGCCCGATACGCGGACCTGGCCGCTCGGCCGGCAGGGCGACACGACGGTGCCGACCTCGCCGATCAAGGTGTGTGCGCCGACAACCGCACGCCGTCCGCGGACCCTACGCTGCCAATAGAGGACCTCGCCGCCGAAGCACACGAGAGCTATGCCGAAGCCGACGAAACCCCACGGCGACGGCAGCACGATCAACAGGACAAGCGCGAGCAGCAGAAACACCCAGCAAGCGTAGTCCGAAGGATGCCTTCAGCAAGAATCGAACCTCCGGACGTGCTAGAAGGAGAGCCATGATCGAGCGGCACGAATTCGAGCAGCGCCTGATCGAAGGAGTCGGGGACCGCATCGCCGGGATCGCGACCGACCACTTCCGGGAACTGCTCGCGGGTGAAGACGGCGTGATGTTCGAGATCCGCGACGAAGGCGAGGTGAAACTCATCGCTGTGGATCACTACGACGAGGGCGGCCTGCTCCTCACCATCGAGTCGGAGAGTGGCTCCCGCTACCTCGTCCGCTTCGAGATCGGGCGCGGTCACATCGCGATCGAGGCCGTCCCTCTCGACGCCTAGGCTCCTCGAGGCGGTTTGAGACGTACGAGCGATAGCTCTGCGCCCTGGTCGGTGGGCGCGTTTGTGCGTCCCACCGACCAGTGACGAGCTCAACTGAGCTTCTGGTTCAGGCGGCGAGCCGCTTCCTTGCCTTCTGAACAGAGGGAAGTGCGGACTTGGGCTTTGCAAGGACGCGCGCGCGCACGTCGACCGATGCCGGCTTCGGGCCGATGGTGATCTCCTCGCCTGTTGCAGGATTTCTGCCCTTGCGCGCCTTTGTCGCGGGCTTCACGCGCACGGTGAGCTGGACGAGGTTGCCGATCTTGACCTTCTCGGCGTTTCCGATCTCGTCGAGTACGACATCCTCGAGCGCTTGGATTGCGCCCTTGGCCTGGGCGCGCGAGAGACCGGACCGTTCGGCCACCGCGTCCGCGAGCTGGGTTTGAGTGAGAGGCATTGCTTGCTCCTTTGGGTTGAGTGCCGCGGCATTCAATCGGTGTCTGCGGACGGACAAGAGTGGAGTCCGTCCTTTGACAGCGTGCACGATCACGCACTGAACACCGCATCGCGATGTGCGCAGCCTGCTCAAGCAGACCTTCGTCGGCGGCGCGCAGAATCGGTATGACCGCGGGTGCCTCCGCGTCCTGGGCTGCCCGAATCTCGATCCCACATTCCAGACCGAGCGCGGAAGGGTTGAATTGTGTGGCGCGGGTTGACATGATCGCCGCTTCGCGTCGGATCGGAGTTGGAGCGCGCGTCGGAGAGTTGTCATGGTCGCGGCAGTCCTTGTCGGCGCGGCTGTCCTTCCGGCGACCTCGCACGCGACACTCCCGGCTACAACGGGAGCCTTATCTCCGTGGCTGCGGGCTCCTCGGCTTACTTCGACGTCGGTTTGGCCGGGAGTGCAGCGCTGAACCCGGCGGCGTCACCGCCGATCACCACTACGTCATGGCGTTCTCCATCCATGGCCGTTTACGTGCCGCCTATGGCGGCAAACGCCGTCGTCAACATCGTCCGCTCTACGTCGACTTCGGACAGTCGTCCGGCTTGCAGTTCGGTGCTCGCTACGTGAACGATCGCGCGCACGACCGCGATCAGCCACTCCGCGGAAACATCGCTTCGGAAGACGCCTTGCGCTTGGCCTCGTTCGAGGAGAGGGACGATTTGCGTTGTCATCGGGAGGTGTCGGCGACGGAGCTCCTTGGCGGAGAGCCGGTTGATGTTGATCTGCAAGACGCTGTGGAACTGGCTCAGTTGCCGCCACGTCGCGAGGAGCACTCGCTCCAGCGCTTCCTTCGGCTCCCCACGACCGGGCTCGGCGTTCCGGATTGCATCGGCGACCCGGCCCGTTGCGTGCTCCATCACGGCGTCGAGCAGCGCCTCGCGGGTCGGGAAGTGCATGTAGATCGTCGCGCGGACGACCCCGGCACGGCGGGCGATCTCGGCCATGCTGACATCGGGGTCGCTTGACAATGCTTCAAGGGCGGCATTCGTTATAGAGGCGACGCTGCGCTCGGCGTCCGCCCGGCGACGTTTCGGGGCGGACGCGTCGGTCTTTGGCTTCGTCTTGGTCATCGGTTCAGTGAACGGGCATCGCCTGCGGGTTGAGCCGCAGCTTCGCGAGGAAGTGCTGCGCGCGAGGGAGAACTGCCAGTGCCACCACGCTGGCGAGGCTAGCGACGAGAGCGGCGATCAGGAACGCACGCCCGATTCCCGAGGCTGCCTGTGGGCCGAGAATGGCAGTGCTCGACCCGGCGGCGATCGTCGAGAAGATCGCGATGCCTAGGGTGCCGCCGATCTCGTGACCGGTCGAGTTGAGGCCGGAGATCATTCCGCTTTCTTCCTGCCTTGTTCCGGTCAGGATCGCCATCGAGACGGACACGGTTGCGACGCCGAGGGCTACCCCGGCGATCAGCATGCCGGGCAGGACATCGGTGAGGTAGCTGCCGTGTTCGCCGACACGGGAGAGGAGGAACATGCCGAGCGCTGCGACTGCAAACGCTCCGGCAAGCGGGCCACGAACGCCGTGCTTCGCGATGAGGTGGCCAGCCGCGTGCGATCCGATTCCTGCTGAGAGGGCGAGCGGGACGAAGGCGAGACCAGTAGTGAGCGGACCCCAGCCGAGTACGTTCTGGAGGTACAGCGAGCAGAGCAGGAAGAGCCCAAAGATCGTGCCCGCAGTCGCGAGCATCAGCACGAGGCCGCCGCCGATCCCGCGGTCGGCGATGCGCCCGACGCGGAGGAGCGGCGCATCGATGTGCAGCTCGTAGATCGCGAACGCTACGAGTCCCGCGAGGCCACCGACTCCGCAGACGTGCGTCTGGATGGACGTCCAGCCGGCGGAGTTCGCCTGGGTGATCCCGAAGACGATTGCGGCGAGGCTGGTGGTGACGAGGGTCGCGCCCGCGAGGTCGAGGCCGCGCCAGCGCGGCTTGTGGATGTCGGCCGGAACGACCTTCATCGAGGCGACGAGCAGGACTGCCGCAACCGGGAGGTTGACGTAGAAGATCGTCCGCCAGTCGGTGAACTGGGTGAGGACGCCGCCGACGAGAACGCCGATGGCTGCGCCCGCTCCGCCGACTGCGCCCCAAGCAGCGAGCGCCTTCCCCCGAGCGGCTCCGTGGAAGGACGATGTAACGATCGAGAGAGCTGCCGGGGAGAGGAGCGCCGCTCCGAGCCCCTGCCCTGCGCGAGAAGCGAAGAGCATCGCTGCGCTGCCTGCCATCGCCGAGGCGAACGATGAGGCAGTGAAGATGCCGAGGCCGGCGAGGAACATGCGGCGGCGCCCAAGGAGGTCGGCGGCGCGGCCGCCGAATAGCAGGAGGCTTCCGAAGATCAGGGAGTAGCTCGTGATCGCCCAACTGATCTTCGAGCCGCTCAGCTGCAGATCCGTTGCGATGTGCGGGAGCGCGATGTTAACCGCCGTGATGTCGAGGATGACCATCAGCTGAGCGACGAGCAGCACCGGCAGAAGCCAGCGGTGAGTCGTGGCGCCGCCGTCCGTGCCGTCTACTCCGTGGTGCTGAGTCGCGCGGTGGTGCTGTGTGTGCTTCGGCTTGTGGTGCATGGCTTGACTCCCTTCAAATTGGACGACACTGTCTGATCTAATAAATCAGACAATAGTGTCCAATGTCAAGAGAGGAGGTGAATTACATGTCGGCGGCGGTCGGTCGGAAGAAGCGTGTGACCTCGGCGGCGACCTCGAAGCCGAGCCGGGTGTAGATCGCTCTCCCTTCCGCCGTTGCGTCGAGGCACGCTCGAGTCGCACCTGATTCGCGAGCAGCACGAAGCGCCGCAGCGGTCATCGCTCGTCCGATGCCGCGGCGCCTCCACTCGTGGTCTGTGTTCACGAAGATCACGTTCGCGTAGCTGCCGAAGACACCAGATCCTGAGGTTGCGCGGACCGCGGTGCTGCTTTCGATTGCGGCGAACAGCCGGAAGTTCGGCGGAAGCGAGCGAAGGTAGTCGGCGAACGCTCGCGGCTCGTCTTCGATTCGAGGATCGGCCGAGATGGCTGCCGCCACGGCATCCTCGAGCGGGACGCCGTCGGCCTCGTCATCGGCGAGGCGTCTCACAGGTCGCAATGTGAGCTCCTTCGGCAGTGGAGTGACCGGGATGTCCTCGAGGTCGCGGGAGACCATCGCCGTGACCGTATTGGCCGTCCATGCCGAGGCGCTCGTCAGGAGTCGGAGACAACGCGTCGCCGTGTGGACGACCCCGATCATCCCGGCGCGCACCTCTGGTAGCAGCGCCGCGAGCAGGTCGTAGGCTCCGTCGTCCGTCACGAGCAGCCGCGCGAGTGGATCATTGTGTCCGGACAGGAGCCCGTGCACGCCGGGGGCTTCGACCTCGGGCCGGCCTGGCCGCCGTCGGAGGTCGCACCGCGCACGGAATGCAGCGACATACGTGTCAATGGCATCCGTCTGCACCGAGGCACGATAAGGGATCTCCCTCTGGAGCTTGCGAAGCAAGATCGGCCTGACGGGTCGGTTCACCGCGGTCGACGAGCCGACGACCGGGCTGCGACCCGCAGGCTCGCATCGAGCGGAGACGCCCGGACGGCCTCGTAACAGCGGCCACTCGGTCCGCAGGCTTGATACAAGCACGGTCGTGCGCCTGAGCGTGATCACGGACGAGATCGACCCGGGCCCCGACCGGGCGCTCGACGTCTGCGAGGAGCTGGGGATCGACGCAGTCGAGCTCCGGTTTCTCGACCGGGTGCAGGTCGTCGACCTCGGCCTCGCCGAACTTCGAAGCATCCGGGCGAAGCTCGACCGGCGTGGATTCGCCGTCAGTGTGATCGCGTCACCGTTCATGAAATGTCGCCGCGGAGAGCTGCAGGACGCCGTGCTCTCGGCGACCCTGCAGGCTGCGCAGGTGCTGGGTGCGCCGATCGTCCGCGCGTTCGCTTACTGGCGGGAAGAGGATCCCCGCACGGCGCTCCCGGAGGCGGGGAGAGCGCTGCACGCTGCGGCCGAGCGTGCACACGCCGCGGGTGTCACGCTTGCGCTCGAGAACGAGCACGAGTGCAACGTCGCGACGAGCGCGGAGGCCCGGGCTGCGCTGGACGCCGCCGCCTCGCCGCACCTGCGTCTGATCTGGGACCCCGGTAACGCCGCGATGCTCGACCCGTCTGCGTTCACCGGCCTCGGCGGTCTCGAGGACATCTCGGACCGAGTCGTGCACGTGCACGTGAAGGACGTCACTCCGTCGCAGGAGTGGACGCGCATCGGCGACGGCATCGTCGACTTCGCGCAGCTGCTCCGCTACCTCGACGAGACCGGATACGACGGCTACCTCTCGTTCGAGACGCACTACCAGCGGGACGGGAGCAGCGAGCTCGCGACACGGGACTGCGTCGCGGCCCTCCGGGAGCTCGGCGCGTGACACTTCGCTACGGGATCCTCGGCGCGGGCGTAGTGGTCCCGATGCATCTCCAGGGGATTGCCGCGCTCGACGACGTCGAGCTCGTGGGAATCAGTGCGCCCGACGGGGCCGAGGCGCTCGCCGAGGACGCCGGCACGCGGGCGTTCACGGACAACGGCGAGCTGCTCAGGCTCGGCCTCGACGTCGTGGTCGTCGCGGCGCCGCATCCGTCCCATCCAGCGCTGACAATCGAGGCGCTCGCGACAGGCGCGCACGTGCTCGTCGAGAAGCCGCTCGCCGTGGAGGTACGCGAGGCGGACACGATGATCGCCGCAGCGGACGACGCCGGCCGCGTGCTCGGCGTCTGCTTCCAGCAGCGCTTCCGGCCGGTCATCGCCGCGGCGCGGGGAATGGTCGCGGCCGGGCGGCTCGGCGAGCTCATCCGCCTGTCGATCGTCGACGCGCTCTATCGCCCGAACAGCTACTACGGGACGGCCGGCTGGCGCGGCACGTGGGCGGGCGAGGGCGGCGGTGTGCTGATGAACCAGGCTCCGCACACGCTCGACCTGCTCTGCCATCTCGCCGGGCCGCCGGCGACGGTGCGGGGGAAGGCCCAGCGGCGGTCGCAGCCGATGGAGGCGGAGGACACGGCCACTGCACTCCTCGAATGGGAGAACGGCGCCGTCGGCACGCTCGCAGTGTCGACGACGGAACCGGGCGTGCAGCGCATCGAGCTGGTCGGCGATCGCGGGCGGATCGAGATCGTCGGAGAGTCGATTGCCTTCGAGCAGTTCGAGCCTCCCGTGTCCGAGCACCTCGGGACAGCGCCCGGGATGTTTGATGCACCCGATCGTGTGCCGGAACGCGTCGAGCTCTCGGCCGGACGCGGCGACCACGTCGACGTCCACGCGGACTTCGCCGCTGCCGTGCGGACAGGCGGCGTCCCGCGCGTCCCGGCCCATGACGCACTGTGGTCGCTCGAGGTCGCGAACGCGATCGTGCTCTCGACGCACACGGGGCAGGTGGTGACGTTGCCCGTCGATCGCGACGCGTACGCGACCCTTCTCGCGGATCTGCGGTCCGGGGTTGCGGTGCTGTGACGCGCGTCGCGTTCTCGAACCTCGCCGCGCCCGCATGGACCCTCGAGCGGACACTCGAAGCCGTCGCTGAGTACGGCTACGACGGTCTCGAGCTGCGCTTGCTCGACGGCGAGCCGATCGACCCATCGGCCGTCGACGACGCAACGCGCAGGATCCTCACGCGCACGCAGGTGTCGCTCGTCTCGATCGACACGTCGATCGAGCTCGCGCGGCCGTTCGCGCGCGACCTCGAGGTGGCGCTCGGGCTGGCGGCGGAGTGGGGCGTACCGACCGTGCGAGTCTTCGGCGGCTCCGCCCGCGCGCTCGACGACATCGCGTTGTCGCTCGACCAGGTGCTCGGCGTCGCGGAGGAGCTCGGTGTCACGGTTGCACTGGAGACGCACGACGCGTTCGCAAGTGCTGCGCTCGTCGCCGAACTGCTGCGGCGCGTGGAAAGCCCGTCGTTCGCGGCGCTGTGGGACGTGCACCATCCGTACCGAGTTGGCGAGTCGCCGGAGGACGTCGTGCGCGCGCTCGGCTCGCGCATCAGGCTCGTCCACCTCAAGGACGCTCGCCGCCGCGACGACGACTGGCAGCTCGTCCCGCTCGGAGCAGGCGAGGTGCCGGTGCGCGAGAGCCTCGCTGCCCTCGAGGCGGCCGGCTACGACGGTTGGTTGACGGTCGAGTGGGAGAAGCGCTGGCACTCCGAGCTAGCCGAGCCCGAGGAGGCGTTGCCCCGCGAGCTCGAAACGCTCCTGCGCTGGCGATGTGGCCTCGAGTGACGGGCCGACTCCACATCGCAGCGCAAATTTCGATTCCCGCGCTAGCTCAAGTCCCGGGCCGACCGCCGGCGGGAGCGAGAGCGGAAGACGACCCGATGGGGATTGCTGTTGGTCTCGGCCGGGAATGAACGACGCAAGCACTCAAACGGGAGGTGGAATCGCGATGAGCAACGCGGACGATGCCAAGGGGCGGATCAAGGAAGCCGCCGGCGATTTGACGGACAACGACGACCTGAAGCGCGAAGGGAAGGTCGATCGCGCTGCGGGAGCCGCAAAAGAAAAAGTGGACGACGCGGCCGACAAGGTCAAAGAGGCATTCAAGTCCGGTAACTAGTCGACCGGAAGGTCTCACCTCGGGGTTTGTCGCTAAACGCCCTGGAGACCTCTTGTCATAGGGCGCTGGCCGGGACCCCGCCTTCGCCCTCAGAACTCCCGGCGCAACCTCGCCACGTCGATTGAGTTCGAACACGCGTGCCGACTTCGAGTTAGGGAAAGGAATCTTGCCGGGCCAGGCATCTGCCTTGTATGGACTTCTTTGAAGGGTTCAGGCTTGACCATGTCGACACCGGAGAGGCAGTACTTCGCGTGCGCTTGGGTGGGTCGGGCTTGCCGGTCGTGTTGTTGCACGGGCATCCGCGCACACACGTCACCTGGCACGCGGTGGCCGCGGAGTTGGCTCAGCGGCACACGGTTGTCTGCCCCGATCTGCGCGGATACGGTGAGTCGTCTCATCCACCTGAACAGCCCGATCACGCCACCTATTCGAAGCGGGCGATGGCAGGTGACGTCGTTCGGCTCATGGCGCTGCTGGGCCACGAGCGGTTCTGCGTAGTTGGTCATGACCGCGGAGCGTATGTCGGTTACCGGCTCGCGCTCGACCATCCCGACGCGGTAGCCAAACTGTGCGTGCTCGAGGGAATGCCTCTCGTGGAGCGGCTCGAGCGCACCGATTGGCGGTTCGCGCTGAGCTGGTGGCATTGGTTCTTCCTCGCTCAGACAGACAAGCCCGCTGAACCGGTGATCAACGCCGATCCGGACGCCTGGTACCAGGTCAACGCAGAGCGGATGGGCTTGGAGGCGTACGCCGACCTGTCCCGGGCGCTGCGCAACCCCGATGTCGTTCACGCGATGGTGGAGGACTATCGCGCCGGGCTGGGCGTTGACCGTGAGGCCGACGAGGACGACCGGACGAACGGGCGAAGGATCATCTGTCCGACGCTCTTCGTTTCCGCGCTGCAGGACGATCCCGACTTGCGCTACGCCGATGACGCCCTTGCGATCTGGCGGGCCTGGGCCGACGATGTGCGCGGGCAGACGATCGATTGCGGCCACCACATGTCGGAGGAAGCACCGGACGAGCTCGCGGCGATCCTTCTCGACTTCCTGGCAGCGTGATGCGCCGCTGCGCGTCGGGCTCCGGTCGCGGCCGGGCCAGGAGGGGCGCGCTGAGATGGCTGGCACTCGCCGGGGCGGTGGTGGCGGTGGCGGGCTGCAACGGCGGAACAGTGGATCGGCATGCGCTGACCAATGACTCGGCGACGATCGGATCGATCGATTGCGAGAGCTGGCTGTTGGCGCGCGCGGTCTCTCGTGACCGAGTGACTACCAGTTACACGCGGGAGCAGGCCGATGCGCTTCACCTTCAAGCGGCGAACCTGGCTGACGCGTTGAGCACGCGGTCGACCGCTGCAGGGTTGGAGCGTCGTGTGCGGGCTCGGGCGAGAAACGCAGCGACGCTGGCGCGGAGGTTGAACCGCCTGCACGCACACCCGACCAGTCGCTCGACTGCGGATGCGCTGACTGGTGAGTTCAAGCGGGCGGGGCGCTGTTCGTGAGCAAGTGGTTCAGTTTGGCCCTCGGGATCTTGGCGGCGATCGGCGGCTTCGTCGACATCGGCGACCTCGTCTTCAATTCGGCGGCCGGCGCAACCTTCGGCTACCAATTGCTCTGGGTGATCCCGGTGGGCGTGGTCGGGATCATCGTCTACTCGGAGATGTGCGGCCGTGTCGCCGCGGTCTCCGGGAAAGCGGTCTTCGACGCCGTCCGCGAACGAACCGGCTTCTCCGCCGGCCTGATCGCGCTCGTCTCGTCGGAGCTGGTGAACCTGCTCACGCTGGCAGCAGAGGTGGGGGGTGTCGCGATCGCGCTCCAGCTGCTTTCCGGCCTTCCCTACCGGCTGCTGATCGTGCTCGCGATCATTGGGCTGGCGGTCATGATCTGGACGGTCAAGCTCGACTGGATCGAGAAGATATTCGGCTACGGCGGGCTCTGCATGCTGGTCTTCGCCGTCGCAGCGGTCCGACTGAGCCCTGACTGGGCCAAAGTGGGAAGCGGATTCATCCCGCATCTGACTCAGAACAGCCCGGTGCTTTATGCGTACTTCGTCGTCGGTCTGCTCGGCTCGGCGATGACGCCCTATGAGGTCTACTTCTACTCCTCGGGCGGGATCGAGGACCGCTGGTCGACGAAAGACATCGGCCTGAACCGGGCAAACGCGATCGCCGGCTACAGCCTCGGAGGTTTCCTCTCCTTGTCGCTGATGATCGTGGGCGCCGCCGTGTTTCTCCGCCACGGGATCAGCCCGGAGCACCTCGGCACCGTTGCGCTCGGCTCGGAGGAGCCGCTGGGTAAGTTCGGGCTGTTGCTCGCCCTGGTCGGGATCCTGTTCGCGGTCGGCGGCGCCTCGATCGACACCGTTTTCGCCGGCGCCTACAACCTCGCGCAGTTCTTCGGGTGGGAATGGGGCCGCTACCGCCATCCCTCCGGCGCGCCACGGTTCACGCTCACCTGGCTCGCGTTGCTGGTGCTGGCACTCGCGATCCTGCTGACCGGCGTCGACCCGGTCATGTTGACCGAGTACGCCGTGATCTTCTCCGCTGTTGCCCTGCCACTGACCTACATCCCGATCCTGCTCGTCGCGAACGACCGCAAATACATGGGCCCATACCGCAACGGCAGACTCGCCAACGCCCTCGGAACCATCTACCTGTTCGTGATCATCATCATTGCGATTGCCGCGATCCCGCTGATGCTCCTGACCAACGTCGGGCAGAACTGATGAGCCAGATCTACCTCGGACGCAACATCCTCGACCACCAGTTGCTCGACGAGGAAGGACGACGCTGCGGCAACGTCGACGACCTCGCGATCGAAGGCGGCGCCGGCGAAACCGCCGAAGTCGTCGCGATCCTCGTCGGCCCCGGATACTGGCCGCAACGATCGGGTCGAATCGGCAGATTCGCGGCATGGATCGGCGGCGCAAAACGGACAACAGTCCCCTGGCGTGAAGTCGAACGAGTCGACTCGGCAATCGAGCTACGGGCCAAGGCGACCGAGTACGGACTCGGCAGCGGTGACGACCGACTGCGACCCTTCCTCGAGAAAATCCCAGGGGCACACCGATGAGGACGCTCTCCTCGCTGATCGGCCGTCACGTCGTCACCGAACAAGGAACCAAACTCGGACGCTGTCACGATCTGAGCGCCGAGCTCACAGCCACCACGCTCCAGGTCACCGCTCTCTGCATCGGTAGAGCCGGTTACCTCGACCGGCTCGGCATCCGCAGCCGCAAGCAAACCGAGATCCCCTGGTCGTCCATCACCAAAATCGAAGGCAAACGGATCATCGTGCGAGCCCCTGGCTAGAGACGCTCGAACACGGCAGCCGGTGAGTTCGGAAGACCGCTCAGGACGTTGCGCCAGTTGTCGCTCGGCGGCCGGATCTGTTGCTGCTGGCCGCGAAGGGAGACTGCGACGAGCACGTTGCTCCCACGGCGGAACGCACATGTGCCAGACCCCGCTGGCACAGGCTCGTACGCACCTGCGAAGGCCAACGGCTGCCGGAGGCGAAGCGCGAGGAGCTCGCGGATGACCCACAGCTTCACACTGGCCGCGGCAGGCGTCGCGCCGAGCTCGCCGAGGAGGCGTCGCCGTCGCTCCCAGTCGACCGGCCGCCGGTTGTCGGGGTCGACGAGTGTGAACAGCGGCAGCTCTTCGCCGTCATAGATGTCGGGGACCCCCGGCGAGGTGAAGCGCAGGACGAGCTGCGCGAGAGCAGAGCGCGCGCCTGCCGCCGAGATCTCGGCGGCGAGGGGGCGAAAGCTCGCCAGGAACTCGTCGCTCGTGAGCAGGCCGGTCGCGAAGCGGATCACCGCGGCCTCCCAATCCTCGTCGGGCTCGACCCAGTTCGTGTTTTTCTTCCCCTCACGCAGCGCCTTGAGGAGGTACGAGGACAGTCGATCGGCGTCGATCGGCCACGCTCCGATCAGGGTCTGGTAGACGAAAAGCTCCTCCGTCCAGTCGGGCGCCGGCCCGTCACGGAGCCCGGTGGTGAGCGCATGCCAGTTCAGAACGTGCTCGCGCCATTGCACAGAGACGGCGGCGATTGCTCCGATCCGTGCTCGGAGGTCGGCGCTGCGCTTCGTGTCGTGCGTGGTTCCCGCAAGGAGCGCGTGCGGGAAGCGTTCCGCGCGTCGCAGATTCGCTGCGTGGAACCCGTCGACCTCGAGCGAGAAGCGGCCGGGATCGCCGCCGACCTCGTTGAGAGCGAGCAGCCGCACGTATCGGTAGAAGGCAGTGTCCTCGACGCCCTTCGCCATGACAGGCCCGGACGTTTGCTGGAAGCGGGTCACGAACTCGTCATGACCAGTCACCTCGAGCAGCAGGACCCGCCGCAGCTCGTCGGGTAGGCCTGCGACTGCGCGGCGGTCGGCATCCTCCACCAGGCCGGTGCTCGGCTCTACGTACGTGCGGTAGACCGGCAGCGAAGCGAGCGCCCGCGGCAGGTCGGGAAGGTCGAGCAGCCGTCGCAGCCGGGCGATCTCCGGCCCGAACGTCGTTTCCGCCTGCTCGAGCTTCGCCTCGAACGCAACCTCGCGCCAGGGGCGCGGTTCGCCCGCGAGCTCGGTCAACGTCTCCTCGCCGGCGGGATCGACGAAGAGCGCCTGGGCATCGTTGAGGAAGTCGTAGCCGGTCGTACCACTGACAGGCCAGTCGCGGAGCTCCTCGCCGGGCTCCAGGATCTTCTCCACCCAGATTCGATCCGGGCCGGCGGCGGCGAGGCGCTCGAGGTAGCCGCGCGGATCGGCGAGGCCGTCCGGATGATCGATCCGGAGGCCGTCCACGAGGCCATCGCGAACGAGGCCGAGCACGAGTGCGTGGGTCGTCTCGAAGACCTCGGGGTCCTCCATCCGAAGCCCAGCAAGGTCGTCGACGTCGAAGAACCGGCGGTGACCACCGGCGGGGTCGAGGTCGAAGAATCGTCTACGCAGCTCCGGGTCGCGCCAGAACTCGTTCTCCTCCTCGCTCGCGGCGAGGTGGTTGGGCACGATGTCGAGCACGACACCGAGCCCGGCCGAGCTCAGCTCTCGTAGCGCCTCTTCGCCCCCCAGCTCGCTCGAGACGCGCCGTGGGTCGACGCCGTCGTAGCCGTGGGTCGACCCGTGCCGGGCCTGCAGAACCGGCGAGAGATACAGGTGACTCACGCCGAGCCTGGCGAGGTACGGGACGAGCGCCCGGGCCTCGGCGAAGGAGAGGTCGGGGCCGAGCTGAAGCCGGTAGGTGGCGCGCAGGTCCACTCAGCCGAGGTTTCGCAGTTCAGCGCTCAGATGGGCGAAGTCGGCGATCAGCTCGACATTGCCGCGCCGGACCCGCAGGACCCGCGCGGCTTCGTCGACCTGGGTCTCGATCTGGCGCGGCAGCCGCACGCGACGGGCGATCAGGTCCGTGTAGAAGGCATGCAGCTCGCGGTCACCGCTCTCCGGACGGATCTTCGAGACCTCGAAGGTCTCGCGCGCCTGCGGGTCGGGCAGATCGTCATGCGCGAACCCGACGAAGCGGGCGAACTCGCGGCGGCGGCCGGCGCGCGTTGCGGCGGCGATCTCGGGATCGTCGTGGTCGGTGAAGAACCGGAACGGCGCCGCCTCCCCGTTCTCGTCGCCCTGAAAGAGGAGCGGCACTTGCGGGGCGAACAGCAGGCACGCCGCGGCGAGACGCCGCACGGCGGGCGGTAGCCGGTCACCGAAGGCGCGGTTGCCGATCTGGTCATGATTCGACGCGCAGAACACAAGCCTGTCGGACGGGGTCGCTTCGATTGCCCTGGCGAGATCGGCGACGGTCCCGTAGCCCTCGTAGTAGCCGTCGTGCTCTCCGGTCAGGAGGACGTGCAATGCATGATGGAACGAGTCGTCCCACTGGGCGTCGTGGCCCCACTCGTCGATCGGACGGCGGTCGCCGATCGACGTCTCGGCGATCACCAGCGCACCCGGGCGGACGGCGTGGACACGCTCGGCGAGCTCGCGGAGCACATGCGGCTCACCGGCATCGAAAATCGCATGCGTAGCGTCGAGCCGGAGGCCGTCCACGCGGTAGTCCCGCACCCACAGCTCCGCGTTCTGTATCGCCCACTCGCGCACCGCATCCCGCGAGTAGTCGATCGCGTCGCCCCAGAACGTCTCGTGACGATCTGTGAAGTACGGCCCGAATCTGGCGAGCAGTTCCGCGCCCGGCCCGATGTGGTTGTAGACGACGTCCAGCAGCACCGCGAGACCGCTTGCATGAGCCGCGTCGACGAAACGGGCCAGGCCCTCTGGGCCGCCGTAAGCCCGATGTGGCGCCCAGGTGAGCACGCCGTCGTACCCCCAGCCCCGCTCGCCGGGGAACGTGGCCACCGGCATCACCTCCACCGCTGTCACGCCAAGCGCCGCCAGTTCCGGGAGACGCGCGGTCGCGGCATCGAACGTGCCCGCCTGTGTGAATGTGCCGACGTGCAATTCGTAGACGACGAGGTCGTCAAGCGGCACGGTGACTGCCTTTTCGGCCCACTCGAAGGCGGCGGTATCGAGAATGCGAGACAGGCCACGTAACCCGCCCGGTTGCCAGCGTGAGCACGGGTCGGCAAGCGGCGGCTCGTCGTCGAGTGAGTACCCGTAGTCCGTGCCCGGGGGCACCTCGAGCCGCGCCGAGAACAATCCTTCCGCTTCCGCCTCCAGCAGTCGGCCGGCAACTCTCACGGCGCGTGCGTGTGGAGCCCACACACGGAATTCGACCTGGCCGGACTCGAGCGGGACCGCCCCAAGGCGGTCACTCACCGAGACTTCGCCCTCCGCGGCGCATGGGCATCGCGTTCTCCTGACGGGTCGACTGACCGCGTGATTGCCCGCCGAGCGACTCCGAAAACGTCTGGTTGTTCAGCTTCGACCGAGTCGAATGTAGCCCGAATGGGAAGGAGAGATCGATGGCGGGCAGGAGCGGCTGGCGCCGCCTAGGGTCGAAGAGGCACTTTCGCTACGTCGATTCCGGCGGCCGCCGGATCACGGACGAGGGGAAGCTCGAACGCATTCGCTCGCTCGCAATCCCGCCGGCATGGAAGGACGTGTGGATTGCGCCGGGCGCGAGGGCGAAGCTGCAGGCGACGGGATACGACGCGGCGGGGCGGAAGCAGTACCTCTACCACGCCGCCTATCGCGCCCGGCAGGATCAGGCGAAGTACGACAAGCTCATCCGCTTTGCCGAACGTCTGCCGGCATTGAGAGAAGTCATGGCTGACGACATGACGCTCGACGGCCTGCCCGAGGAGAAGGTCGCCGCGATCGCAGTGCGCCTGATCAACCTCGGCTGGTTCCGTGTCGGTTCGGATCGCTACGCGCAATCGTCGCGCACGTTCGGGATCACGACGTTGCACAAGCGTCACGTCGCGGTGCGTGGCTCGCGGATCTCGTTTCGCTATCGCGGTAAACACAACATCTTGATTCACAGCGCGGTTGTCGATGCCGAGCTTGCAGCATCGGTGAAAGCGTTGCTGGAGGTTCCCGGTAGCCGGCTCTTCACGTTCGAGCGTGAGGGTGTGCAATCCAACCTCGACAATCGGCGCCTGAACGGCTACATCCAGACCCACCTCGGCGTCGAGTTCACCGCAAAGGACTTCCGGACCTGGGGCGGGACGCTGATCGCCGCAATCGCGTTTGCCGAACAAGGCCCGCCCTCGGAAGGCGACGCCAGGCGCCGGATCTCGGCGGTGATGCGAATTGTCGGCCGGCAGCTCGGCAACACACCCGCAGTTGCCAGATCCTCGTACGTGAGCCCGGCCGTGATCGAGCAGTACCTCGAGGGACGAACCATCGATGACTTCCGGCCGCGGAAACTCCGGGTTGTCGGCGCACGGGACACCGGGCTCGATCCGGAGGAGCGAGCGACCCTGAGTCTGCTGCGTTCCTGGAACGCACGAGCACGGGAGGTTGCGTGAGCCTTCGTTTCGGAGTCCGCGTGACGGGCTCGTCTGACACGGCCGGAAGAGCCGTGGCGGGGCCGGGTCCTATCGTTGGAGAAAGTCGAGCAGCGGGCCGACTTCGTGGCCGAGTTGCGCGGGATGGCGCATTTCGAGGTCGCGGTTGATCGTGTAGTTGTTGCGGCGGCCGGTGCGCTGTCGGGTGACGTAGCCGGCGTCGACGAGGTCGGCGACGATCCGTTGCGCAGCGCGTTCGGTGATTCCGACCTGAGCCGCGATTTCTCGAAGCCGGATCTCGGGATTCTCGGCGATGCAGAGCAGCACCTGTGTGTGGTTGGTGATGAACCGCCACGAATGTTGTGCTTCTTCTGCACTTGACATATAGGACTTTCTTGTCGTATCTTTTGATTCGTGTATTATAAAACCTCACTTACTGACACCCAATACTTTACCAAACGAAGTCCGACCTCATCCACCCGGGGGACACGAGGAACCTCCTACGGCTTAGATGGCCAAAGACTCCCCTGCGGAAACCAGCGGACTCAAACAAAGGAGTCGTCATGGGCATCGCAGTAGGTCTCGTCTTGGTTGCCGCCGGCGCAATCCTGACCTTTGCGCTTCACGCTTCTTCTAGCACGTTCAACATCCACACCATCGGAGTCATCCTGATGCTCGTCGGGGCGATCGGCCTTGTCACCTCGATGGTGTTCTGGTCCAGTTGGGGCAGTTTCGGCCGTGACCGCGAAACAAACACCACGTTCGTCGAGCGGTAGGGCGCACAACAACTCCGCGACGGAGGCCTTGCGCCGTACCACACTGGTCAGCCAGGCGTCAGTGACGATTTTCGTCGTGTTGCGTAGCCCCCTCGACCGCCCGAAGCCAGCTCTCGCGCCGCTTGACCCAGATCTCGGCTTCGGGCTTTAAATCGAAGGGCGCCGCGTCGAGGCTTCCAAGCCGAATCTCAATGAGGGTGTCGGCGGGATCGACTGGATTCAGAAGTCGAGACCCACAGAGAGCGCAGAAGCCCCGGCCGTCATAGGTCGAGATCTCACCACTCATCACGAACGCTTCGACAGGCCACTGCCCATACACAGTGAACGCGCTGCCCGACTCCTTTCTGCAATCCGCGCAGTGGCAGCGCCCTACGTGGACAGGGTCACCGCTCACGCTGTAACGGATCGCTCCGCAGAGGCATCCGCCGGTACGCACTCCCGCCTCCACGTAGAGATCGTACTGGGCGCTCCGGGGGATGAGCGTTGCCGGAATCGGATGTCAACCGAGCAGAGCGGTTCGACCACCTCGACGAGCCCGGCCCTATTGAGTCAGCCGACGCCTCAGGCAGGAGGGATGTCGACGCCTCCGTCGTGACCGACGATCGAGCCCGGCGGGGACGACTCGTCGAAGCTCGAGGGCGGCATACGCACGACCTCCGTGCAACTCAGAGAACCGCACTCGCACACGAAATCGCATTGCTCGATCCCGCTCCCACCGGCCTGTCTCGCAGTGCGAGACAACGACTCGTTGACATAACGGCGAACCTGTCGCCCGCCGGCGCGCGCGATTTCGTCGGCGATCGACGTCGAGTCAACTGTGAGCGACATTATCCCTCCTCGGAACTGGCTGGCCTTGGTAGGTGTCGAGTCAACCGGTGGTACGCAACTTGATACCGGAATCAAAATATACGACTTTGTTATCCTCTATGTCAAGCAGAAACGCTCAGGGCCGTTGCTCGATGTGCCGCGAGACCGGTGGCGACCTCGCGGAAGCGGGTCAGCCCGCGTCCGGAGACGGGAAGATGACGGTGGGCACATCGACCTCTGCGGGGTTGACTCCGCGTAGTGACACGTCCACGACGGTCGCGACGACCGCGGCGATCGGCACCGAGAGCAGCACGTAGAAGCCGCCGAGCAGGACCCCCGTCACCGAGACCGCGATCAGTGTCAAGAGCGGAGAGAGGCCAACTGCACCACCGAGCACGCGCGGCGTGACGAGGTAGTCCTCGGTCAGCCTGATCACGAGCAGTGCCGCGCCCGCAAGCACTGCCGTGTGCCACGACACGGTCAGGCCGGCGCCGACCGCAAGCAGGAGCGCCGCGAGCGGTCCGACCACGGGAACGATCTCGAGGACCCCGACCGCGATTCCGATGAGCAGCCAGTAGGGCTCGCCGACGATCCACAGCGCGATCGACGCGAGCGTCGACACGAAGGCGATCAGCACGAGCTCGCCTCGCACGAACGCGCCCAGCTTCTGGTCGATCAGCGTCCACGTGTCCCGGACCTTCTTGCGCCTTGGCCGGGGCAGAAAACTGGTGACCAGGTCGACGGTGCGCTCGCGCTCGAAGATCCAGTAGGCGGCGACCGTGAAGGTGAACAGGATGCCGATCAGGACCTTCAGCGCCTGTTCTCCGGCCGACAGGGCCGGCTGGACGAGCTTGTCGGCGGCCGGAAGGCGATGCAAGCGGCGCGAGAGGACGTCGAGGACGCGCGCCTTGATGCCGTCGCCCGACCCTTGATGGTGAGTCTGTGCAGCGTGCAGCGCCGCCTGAACCTGATCGGTGAGTGTCGGCACGATGAACGAAAGGAACACCGCCGCGGCAGCGAGCACGGCGAGGTAGTGCAGGAGCAAGCCGACCGGACGTGGGATCCGCCATGAGGCAAGGCGATCGATCCCGGGACGCATCGCTGCAGCGATCGTGAAGCCGAGGAGGATCAGTGCGAGCACGACCTTGAGCTGCCACAAGGCGATCGCGACCACGATCACGAGGAGGGCCACGATCGTCGCGACGAAGGCATGTCGCGCGGTCGTAGCCGTGGTCCACGGTTCTTCGTCCAAGCTGCGCAACTATCAGAAGAGCAAGCGGAGGCTCAACGCGACCGCTTCCGCCCGTCGACGGCTCGTTGAAGCTGTGCCTTGTTCATCGTGGACCGTCCCGGGACGTTGAGCTTCTTGGCTTCACCGTAGAGCTGGTCGTAGGTGCGGCCCTTGTCCCTCTTCGTCCCCGAGCGCAGGCCGCCACGCCGCCCGGACGAGATGTCCCTCGTCGAGGTGGACGAGCTGGTGCGCGACTCACCCGACCGCGCGCGTTCCTTGTTGACCGTCCGGGCGGCGATCTCCTCGGCGCGTGCCTCGGAGACGCCGCTCCGGCGCTCGCTTTGCTTGATGTGCTCGTACTGACGGGCCCGCTTGGTTCCCTTCTTCACGCCTCTTGGCGGCATCTTGTTACCTCCTCGGATCTGTTGTTCGACGTCCAATCTCCGCTCCGCGCGGCCGACAAACGCTTCACGCTGACGGGCCTACTCGTCGTCGTCCTCGTCCCCGGGGGCGGGGTCGGGGCTCGGGAGGTCGAGCTCGTCAGGCGGTGGGTAAGGCTCGGGGACGGGAGCAGGCGAGGGCGGGGTGGCCTCGTCCGCGTCGTCGAGCGGCTCCGTCGACGCCCTGTCGGAATCCGAGACGCCCAGCCACGGCTCCAGTAGGTGCTCGATGTCCCTGCAGCCGCGCACCGTCTCGAGGCGGGCACGCACCCGTCGGTTCTCGACGACGACCAATGACGGCACTGTCTCGGCTCCGAGCTTCTTTGCCAGGTCGGGCCGTTCGACGCAATTGACGCGTTGCACGACGAACGTCCGATGGTTCTTCCGTCGTTGCAGGACCTGGGCGAGAAATCCTTCGGCCCGCCGAGACGGGCCCGACGTCGGCGAATAGACGAAGCACAGCAGTGGTCGCGCGGTCCCGGTCCTGGTCTCTGCGAGTCGTTTCGTGGACGCAGACCGGGTTTCTGCAAGCACGGACATTCGAACCTCCAAGGGCCGCTTTTCCCCGCGTTGTCGGTCGCTTTACGTGATTGCCGAACGGCAAAACGGGAAGAGATCTCGATTGAGCTCCGGACTGACATTCGCAAGACAGACCGGTCGGGTCTTTTATTTCCGGACTTACATTGCGTCAAACCTATGACCAGGGTGATCGAGCGCGTCGCCGTCGCGAGCATCAACCGTCGACGAGGATTCCCGAGACCGGGCCAAGCGCGCGGGCCGACCGCCGTGAGACGTGCGGGAGCCGGACGAGCCGGTGAGTGAGCGGGCGCCCCATGTCACGGCGTTCCAGCTGCTCCTTGCTTATGGGCTTCCACAGCTCGTCGATCGCCTCGACGGGGTCGCTCGGTAGCTGTTCCTCGGCCAGCTCGAGGTGTTCGGCCCAGAGCCGAAGGCGAGTCTGTCGGGCTAGCCCCGGATCTCGGCTGACGATGTTCATCTCGGTGTCGTTGAACAGCGAATGCTCGTTCAGATTGGCGGAGCCGATCGTGAACCATTCGTCGTCGACGATCGCGATCTTGGAGTGGACGTAGATGGGATCCGCGAGATCGCCGGCGCGCGCGAAGAGCGTGCAGGCCAGCACATGACCGGCGTCTCGATCGGCGGAGATCAGATGACCGAGCACGCCGCGCGTGTCGTCGGCGCCGCTGTTCGGCTTCGACGGCAGCAGCAGCACGAGCCGGAAGTCGGAGCGGGGCGGATCGATGACCTTCCGGTAGAGCACACTTTCGATCTCGGGCGACCAGAGAAACTGGTTCTCGATGTAGATGAAGCGCTGCGCAGACTCGAGCGCGCGCACGTACGACTCGAGAATGGTGAACTCGCCTCGCGGTTTCGCGTTGTAAATACGCTCGGGCACAGTGCGGACGATCTGTAGCTCCACGTCGCCCGCAGTCCCTGCCGGGGTGGCGGGGGCGAGGTGCTCGCCGGTCACCTCACGCCAGCGCATGCGGAAGTGCTCTGAGACATCACCGACGGCAGGGCCTTCAATCCGCGCACAGCTGTCGTGCCAGCCGACGTTGGAGCGGGACGGATGATCGTTGGTGTCGAACCGGTCGCCCGACTCCGAGGTGAGATCGATCCCGCCGACGAACGCGATGCGGTCGTCGACCACGATCGTCTTCTCGTGATGGCAATGCATCGGCCGTTCTTTCGCATCGAGAGCGCACTGGATCTTCGTGTGCGCGGTCAACCGGTCGCGCATCGCCGAGACGTCTCCACGTGAGGGGCGGAAGAGAGGAAGGGGCGCCCCGGCCCAGGCGAGCACGCGCACGTCGAGCCGTTCTGCCAGTTCCGCGAGGAGGTTCCGGAGCACGAGCGGGTCGTTGCTGCCGCGCTGGAGTGCGAACGAGGGGGTGAAATACCAGCCGGTGATGTGAACGTGCGACTTTGCGCTGCGCAGCGCGTCGACCATGGACGGCAGCGCTTGCGCGCCGTCGATCAGAATGTCGACACTGTTACCGGGCCGAGGCGGAAACGCCCCCGTCGCCCACTCGCTCGTCCTGGGCTCGAGGGCATGCGACCAACCGATCCGGCCGAGTCGCCTCCGATGGTGACGGCAAATCTCATCAGAGATCTGTTGTCCCACCCAGCACTCGAGCGGGTACAGCATCCGCTTGAGCGGATCGAGCCGCTTGGGCACGGTCAGATCTTTCGGTAGCGCGCGTCGCTGACCGAGAAGACCCCGAAGGCCATCAGACCGAGGGCGACGACTCCGAGCAGGTAGGGACCGTACGCGGCATGCACCAGCTTGGCCAGCGCGCCGTCGAGGCCGACCGCCTTGTCCGGATTGAAATCGACGGCAGCCTTGATGAGGAAGATCCCGATGAGGCCGAACACGACCATCCGTGCCAGATGCCCGACCGTCCCGAGCCGTCCGATCCACGTCCTCACGGCAGGCGGCATCTCCTCGACCTTCGAGTCGTCGAGGAACGCCTGCGAGACGCCGCGGTACCCCTGATAGAGAGCGATCCCGACCAGGCCTGCCCCGACGAGCCCGACGATCCAGGCGCCGGCGGGCCAGCCGAGAACACCGGCCGTCGACCTCTTGGGCGATGCACTGCTCGAGGAGCCGGCCCCGAGGAGGATCTCGACCGCGAGGACGCACATCGCACCGTAGGCGAGGCCGCTACCCAGGGCAGCGAGACGGTCGAAGCCTTGATCCGAGCCCTCAGGCCCACGACCGAGCGCGGCCCGGAACAATCGCCACAGCGAGTAGCCCGCGAGCCCGACCGCGAGCAGCGTGAGCAGGTACTTGCCGAACGGCTGATGCGCCAATGTGCGCATCGCTCCCTGCTGGTTCGTCAGCTTGCCGCCGTGACCGATGGCGAGCTTGAACGCCAGGATTCCGATGATCGCGTAGACCGCTCCACGCGCGACGAACCCCGCCCGTGAGAGCCACTCGAAGGCGGGCGTCCGGACAAAGCTGGCGCCGGCGCCCTTCACGACGCCGACCTGTGCGCTCGATCGTAGGTCGTTCATGCAACGTTTCCTCTCTGGATAGACGGACTTCAGGTGACCGGGCGAGGCGACGGGTCGTCGCCGGGAACGCGGACAGTGATGGCGGCCGGCTCGACCTTGACCTTGAACGACTTCACCTTCGAGCGATCGCCACCGTCGAGCTCGTACAGTGTCTTCCGGTTCAACTCGACCTTCACGGAGCGCGCTTTCGTCGTCCGTGCGAACGGCGACTTGCTCGCGGTGCCGACGGCCGCGCGCGCGATTATCCGGCTCCACTCGACGAGGCCCTCGGCCGTGACGACACCCAGTTCCAGTCTCCCGTCGTCGGGTCGCGCGTCCTCGAACGCGCTGACTCCGCCGAAGAGCGCGCCCGTGTTCCCGAGCAGGATGCAGCTGGCCTTCCCCTTGTACCAGCGGACGCCGTCGACCTCGATCTTGGCGCGAAACGGCTTCGAACGCAGGTTCTTCGAGCCCGTCCAGACGTATGCGGCGCGACCGAGTCGCTCCTTGAGGCCGCCGCTGCCGGCGTCCCGGATCATCGCGGCGTCGAAGCCTGCGCCCGCCATGACCGCGAAGCGCTCGCCGTTGAATCGTCCGACGTCGAGTTTGCGGTCCGCACCGCGCAGGCCGATCGAAACGGCACGCCCGATGTGCTTGGGGATGCCGAGGCTCGTAGCGAACAGGTTCGCGGTCCCAGCCGGGACGATCGCCAGTGTCACATCCGAACCGGCGAGCACGTCGACGGCGCGCTGGACCATTCCATCTCCACCCCAGACGAAGACGAGCTGCGCGCCTTCCGCCACTGTGCGCCGAATCTGTGCCGGGGCCTTGCGGCTCTTCGGGACCTCACACCAGAACGGGTCGGTGACGCCCTCGGCCTCGAGGATGCGCCGGAGCTCCGGGAGGCCGCCGCCAATCGTCTTGCCGGAGTGGGCGACGACTGCGACCTTCATGCTTTGCCGCCATGTCGCTGGTCGTAGACTGCGCCTGCAAGGCGGCATGCGAAGACGAGCACGGCCAGTGCTGCAACACCCACGAGCAGGCCGCCGGCAACGTCGAGCGGATGGTGCATACCGCGGTACATGCGCGACAGCGCGACGAACGACACCAGTACGACGGCGAGCCCCCACGCGACCGCGCGTGCCGCGCCGCTCTTGAACCTGGACGTGACAAGCAGCGCGAGCCCACCGTAGACGGCGACAGACGCAGCGGTGTGCCCCGACGGATAGCTGGCGTCGACCGGCAGTTGCTCCAGCCGAACGACGCGGGGCCGATGGGAGTGAACGGCCAGGGTCGTGAGCCGGTAGGTCGCTGCTTCGACGGCGAGGGCGAAGACGACGAAGGCCGCGATTCGCCATTTGCGCAGCACTACGCAGAGCAACGCGATCGCACCGACCAGGATCGGAAGCACCACGCCACCCGCGATGATCGAGCCGATCAGCGACGCGTGCGTCCGGCCTGGGGTGCGATGCGCCGCGAGCCACACGTCGACCCGCTCGTCGGCCGCGCCGATGCCCCACGCGTGTTCCATCGCCCGCGTGACGAGAAGGCCGGCACCGATCGAAACGGCCGTGATCACCAGGAGCCCGGCGAGCATCGCGGTCATGAAGACGACCACGGGGCTCGCGCTGAGGCGTGAAGCGAGCCGTTGCGCCGGGCCGCCGGGCCGCGCAAAGAGCACGCCGACACCGCGTTGCTCATCTGAGCCCGAGGAACGGAGTGTGAGGGTGCGGCTGGCCGCAGTAGTCGGTTGAGTTTTGACAGAGATGATGGGGGCATATCCCCATCTTTCGCTTCCCGAATCTTCGGATCGAACAAACCGAACATGCCAATCGTGCTCCTGGTGACCCTCGCCCTGACCGCCGGCCTCGCGGCCGGCCTGCTCGCGTGGAGGTATCCGCGCGCCGCCGACCCGGCACGCAGCGCGGCGCGAAAGGTCGGCGAACAGGCCCAGGCGCATCGAGGTCTGCGGGCTGCGCTTGCTCCTCGCCTCGATCCTGAGGTGGCGACGGGGCTCGCGCTGACCCTTGCGCTGCTGCTCGCGATCGCCGGCGGCGTTCTCTTCGGGGTGCTCGCGTACCTGGTGCGTACGAATGCGCACCTCCTCGGGATCGACCAGAGCGTCGCAAGCTGGGGAAACGCACACGCAGCGCCATTGTCGACTCACGTCCTCAACGGCGTCACGCAACTCGGCAATATCTACGTCGTCATCGTCTTCTGCCTGATTCTCGCGGCTGTCGAGACCGCGTTGCAGCGCAGCGCCTGGGTAGTGGCCTTCATCCTTGCCGTGATGGCGGGCGAGGAGGTGCTTGTCTTCACGGTGAAGCAGCTCGCCGACCGGGTCAGACCAGCGTTCAATCCGGCTGCCGCGACGCTCGGGCCGTCATTCCCGAGCGGTCACTCGGCGACCGCCGCTGCGTTCTATGCGACGGCTGCATTGTTGATCGGTCGCAGACAGCCGCGCAGGCGGCGAGCCGCCCTGATCGGGCTGGCTGCCGGGACCGCGGTCGCGGTGGCGGCGAGCCGTGTGTTGCTCGATGTCCACTGGCTGACCGACGTGATCGCGGGTCTGGCACTCGGTTGGACCTGGTTTGCTGTGTGTTCGATTGCGTTCGGCGGCCGCATCCTGCGCTTTGGCGCGGGCGCGGAGCTGGCCGCCCGAGCCGCGGCGTCGTCTGCAGCCCAGCGCGTCGTCGATCCGGGGTTCGAGCAGCGTGACCCACTGCGGAACGCGACCTGATCAAGACGTCGGCCGCCGGCTGCCGTGGCGCGGGCAGGTGATTGCCCTGCGGGACTGCCGCGACACACCGATGTGCGCAACGAATACGGCGCCGCCGTGTCGTTGATCCATCTTCACCGGTCGAGCAGGGCCTGGATCGGCCGCGTGTTGAGAACGTCTGCGGCGTGGGCACGTCCTCGGCGCGCCGTATGCACGGCCAGCGCCATGTTGTCGAGGCCCGCGACGGAGTGCGCGTCGGTCGAGCAGACGATCGCGACGCCTGCCTCGACTGCGACCCGTACGTGCTGACCGCGGAGGTCGAGACGGTTCGGTAGGCCGTTCACCTCAAGCGCGACGCCGGTCTCGAGCGCCACTGCGATAGTCATCTCGAGATCGAGCGCGTTCTCGGGCCGATGACCGATAAGTCGTCCTGTCGGATGGCTGAGGCATCGCACCGCTGGATGCCTCATCGCCTCGGTCACCCTTGCGGTGAGCTCCCGCCGGGGTGCCCGTTGCCCGGCATGAAGCGAGAGCTGCACCCATTCGAGGCCTGCCAGCACATCGTCGGGAAGATCGAGTGAGCCGTCTGCGCGGATGTCGCATTCAGTCCCCCGAAGGACCCGGAACGGCGCGAGTTGCTCGTTTGCCGCGGCAATCTCGAGGGCCTGCTGCCTGAGGTCGTCGCCGTCGAGTCCGGGGACGACGCGAACGCTGCGAGTGTGGTCGCAGATCGCGACGTAGTCGTAGCCGCGGCTGCGCGCGGCGGTCGCGAGCTCGAGCACTGTTGCCTTGCCGTCCGACCAGACCGTGTGGCAGTGCAGATCCCCGCGGACGTCGGCGAGCTCGAGCAGCGCGACCGGATCCGAAGGTGGCGACTCGCGAAGCTCGGGCTCGAGGTACGGAACACCGAGAGCCCGGTAGAGAGCCTGCTCGTCCGGCGCTGCCGGCAGCGGCCCGAGCGAAGCGATGTACTCGGTCGGCCCCGTCGCTCGCAGGAGTGCGGCGCCGAGCTCAAGCGGAGGCGAGACGACGAGCTCAACTGCGACACCCTCACGTGTCAACCCGACATCGCCCTTGACCAGGACGATGTCGTCCGCCGCTGCGAACCGCGCCCGAACGTCCGCGGGGTCGTCACTGCCGACGACGATCGCAAGCTGTCGTGGCTGGTCGTTCCAGCGGCGCGGGTCGCCCGCGACCAGGCCGCCGACGGCTTCGGCGATCCGGTCTGACAGCGCTCTTGCGGTGGTGAGCAGCAGCGGCCGCTTCGGTGCTGCGTTCACGTTTTCGAGCGCGGCTCGGATTTTTGCCTCGGTGCGCGGGCCAATGCCGGGCACCTCTTGCAGCCGTCCCTGCGCCGCCGCCGTTCGGAGCTCTTGCTCGGTCTTGATGCCGAGGGTGAAGGCGATCTGCGACCCGAGCTTGGGGCTGAACCCGTACAGCCTTCCGAGCGCGGCAAGCTCGGGCGAGGTCGTTTGGCGCAGAAGCTCGAGTTCTGCGATCTCACCATGCTCGGCAAGTTCGAGCAGACGCGCCTCGATTCCAGGCCCGATCCCCCGCAACTCGCGTCCGCGACCGGCGAGCACCAGCCCGAGCACGGGCGAGGGCAGGCTACGGATCAAGTCGGCCGCCCGGCGGTACGCGCGTACCGAGTAGTGAACCGCTCCCGCAAGCTCGAGCAGGGCTGCGTACTCGTCGAGGATCGAGGCAACTTCTTTGTTCTGCACTACGACATCACCCGGCATGTTTCGCGAGACGGGGCGGGGGGAGTGAGCAATGCGCGGCATTTGTTGGGATCAGCAAATTGATAGCGGAGCTTAAGGAGGAGCGATGCCGGCATGGGGATGGGCAGTAGTCATCGTTGCGGCGGTGGTTGTCGTGGCGGTTGTGATGTGGCGGGCGTTGGCCGCTCGACGAACACGTTCGTTGCGCGAAGGGTTTGGGCCGGAGTACGACCGCACAACGACGGCTGTTGGCGACAAGCGAAAGGCCGAAGCTGAGCTTGCGGCGCGGCGTGAGCGGCGTGAGCATCTCGTCATTCGTACGCTGCCCGCCGAGGCGCGGCAGCGATATGCGCGGCAGTGGGAGAGCGTGCAGACGCAGTTCGTGGACTCGCCGCCCGCGGCGATCGCAGCCGCCGATGGACTCGTGAACGCGGTCATGGCGGATCGCGGCTATCCGATCAATGATTTCGACCAACGAGCAGGCGACGTGTCCGTCGACCATCCCGTCGTGGTCGAGAACTATCGTCAGGCGCACGCGATCTCAGCGCGGTCAACGCGCGGCGAGGCAACGACGGAAGATCTCCGGCAGGCGATGCAGAACTACCGCTCGCTCTTCGAGGAGCTTCTCTCCGACGGCGCAGCCGATGAGCCGCTGCTGCGCGATTCTGCAAGCGATGCCTACACGGACCAACCGGCAAGGACCGACAGCGAGCGGGTTGGAGCAGCCGGACGGGAGGTGGAGTAGATGCCGGAGCAAGAGTTGACGACAGCCGACAATGCAATTGGAGGATCCGCGAAAGGTGCAGCCGGCATCGAGGAACGGACGCCGACCGACCGCAGGGCCACCGAGCCGCTGTTCTCATCGAGAGATGCCGACCGTTACCGCGACCAATGGAGGAGCGTGCAAAGCGAGTTCGTCGACCAGCCCCGCGAGGCAGTCGAGCAAGCGGACCGTCTTGTCGCAGATCTCATGCAGTCGCTCGCGGCACAGTTCTCCGAAACCCGCAATGGTCTGGAGAGCAAATGGAACGACAGCGCCGACCCCTCGACTGAGGATCTGCGCGTGGCGATGACACGCTACCGCGCGTTCTTCGAGCGGCTCCTCTCCGCGTGACGACCGAATCAAGGGCCTGGGTACGCACACGACTGGAAGGAGAACCTGAATGACCGAGTCGAAGCTGAGCGGCAAACGAATCGCGATCATCGCGGCCGACATGGTCGAGCAGGTCGAGCTCGTCGAGCCGCGGAGGGCACTTGTGGCAGTCGGAGCGGAAACCGAGCTGATCTCGATGACGCCCGGAACCATCCAGGGCTTTGATCACTTCGATAAGGCGGACAGGCACAAGGTCGATCGCCTCGTCGAGGAGGCGGACGCGGCGGACTACGACGGCCTGCTGATTCCGGGCGGAGTCGGCAACCCCGATCTGTTGCGTGGCGACGAGAACATGGTCGCGTTCACGCACGCCTTCTTCGAGCAGGGGAAGCCGGTGGCGGCGATCTGCCATGGGCCGTGGATGCTCGTGGAAGCAGGCGTCGTCCGGGGCCGCAAGCTCACCTCGTGGCCAACATTGCGAACTGACATCAGCAACGCCGGCGGCCACTGGGTCGATGAGGAGGTCGTCGTCGACGGAGGCCTGGTCACGAGCCGCAAGCCCGACGACATTCCTGCCTTCAACGTGAAGATGATCGAGGAGTTCGCGGAAGGGATCCACGCGGCTCAGCGCGAGAAGGCCGGCGCGCGGTAGCGAGGGACGCGCCGTTCGCCGGTCTTGCACGAGGCGCCACAAGCGCAACGGCAGCAGTCCGGCGAGCGGCGCCCGTCGCCGGAGATCGCTCCTTCTGGAGCATTCCCCGGCCGCGTGCTCAGCGGACCCAGAACTGGTCGGGAAGGACACCCCAGAAAGGGTTGAACTGGTAGTTGCCGACGCGGCGCGAGATCAGATCGACCTCCGTGCCGTTTGCGATCGGAATCCAGGGAGCTTCCTGCATGATGTCGTGGTCGATCTTGCTCCACGCGACCGCCGCCGCTTGGGAATCGGTTGCGAGCGTGCTCGCGTGATCGATTTCCCGGTCGATCCTCGGGTCGCAGAACGCTGCACGATTCAGGGCTGGACTACGAGCGGTCACGCACGTCAATAGCTGGGTGAAGAAGACGGACGGTGCGGGGAAGTCGGCGCCCGAGCTGGCCGGGCCGATCTCGACCTGTCCTCGACCACGGACGGCGTGAAATGCGTCGACGCTCTTGTATGCCTTGAGACGGGCGTTGTAGCCGAGGCTATTGAGCACCGAGACGAGATAGGTGCTTGCCTTGAGTCCGGGCGGTCCGGTCGAGACCGTCACCGTGCGTCCGGTCGTGCCGGACTTAGCGACGAGTCTCCTCGCTTTGGCAAGGTCGTTCGGGTAGAGACACGAGCGAACGTAGCCGACGGTATCGGGTGCGAGGATCTGGCAGGTCGACTGAGCTGTCAGGCCTGTCCCGGCCGCGTAGAGTCGGGCGAGGCGATCCCGGTCGACGGCGAGGTTCACGGCACGACGCACGTCAACGCGGTTGAAAGGCGCCATCGTCGTGTTGAGGAAGAAGTAGTAGATGGCGAGCTCCGGGTTGGTGTGCACCTGGCTGCCGTAGCCGTCGCGTCGGAGTGCGGCCGTTGCGCCGGGATCCTCGATCGTGGTGTAGTCGCCGAGGCCGTGCTCGACCGCGCTGATGCTCGCCTGTTCCGGCTCGTTGAACTTGTAGACGATCTTGGCGGGGTAGCCCAGAGGCTGAGCGGAAGCGGACCACTCGTGGAAGCTGGGGTTGCGGACGAGTGTGGCTCCGCGCTTGGCGTCGTAGGAGGCGATCATGTACGGGCCGGTGGCGGGCAACGGCAGGCGCGCGTTGAACGGAGTGTTCGCCGGAACAGCGTCGGCGGTAGGCAGTGCCAACTTGTCGAGGAAGTCCGTGTCGGGATGGGTCAGGTGGAAGGTGACGGTCCACAGCGAGGGATCGGTCACGATGCCCCTGCGGAGATCGCACCGTTCGGACTTCTTGATGCAGGCCGTGGCACCGACGATCTGCTCGAAGTAGAAGCCTGCGCCGAGGTGCTGCTGCAGCGCACGCTCGATCGCGCGGCGAAAGTCCGCCGGCCGGACGAGCGTGCCGTTCGAGTAGTGGATTCCCCGTCGGACCTGGAAGGTGTACGTCCTGCCGGCGTCACTCATCGCGGGCGACGACGTTGCCAGGTCGGGGACGATCCTGATCCCATCGGTTCCGCCGACCCGCTGATACGTCAGCAACCCGTCGTTGGTCATCCCCAACGCCGGCCAGGAATTCTGCAGCTCGTATGCGACAGCGGGGTCGATCGAGTCGAAGGGGTACGTGAGCACGGTCAGCGTTCCGCCTCGGTGCGCAGACGAGGGCGGCCCGACCGTCGCGTACAGTCTGCCTGCGGAAACGGCCAGTCCCTGCGGAGGGGCGGTCGTGTGCATGGTCTCGACGACCTTGTCGCGGTCCGGGTCGATTCGGGTGAGCGTTGCCAGCCGGGGGTCGCCGACCCAGACGACCCCACGCCCCGCCGCGATGCTGGTCGGGGAGCCGCCGACGTACACGAGCGGCTGGACGACCGTTCCCGTGCTCGGGTCGATCTTGGAGACGGTCCCGTCCAGGCTGTTCGCAACCCAGACTGCACCCCCACCGACCGCGATTGCGGTCGGCTCGTTGCCGACGGTGATCCGTGCCAGCACCGCGTGTGACCGGGCGTCGATCCTGGTCACGGTGTTTGCGGATCCGCTCACGACCCAGAGCGAGCCGAAGCCGTAGGAGATCGCATCCGCCCCGGCCGGCACTGCGATCCGCCTCGAAGCGCTCGTCGACGAAGGAGCGATCTCGCTGACCGTGTGGTCGAGGGAGTTGGCGACCCAGGCGCGCCCGTCGCCGAACGTCAACCCGGACGGCCCGTTTCCAACCCCGATTGTCTCCGCCATGCTTCCGCTGCCGCCGCCTCCGCGTGGATCGATCTTCGTGACAGTCCCGCCGAGGCTGTTCGTCACCCACACGAATCCGCCCCCGGTCGTGATCCCGGCCGGACTGTCTCCGACGGGAACCGTCCCCGCACGCGTGTTCGTGCGCAGGTCGATCCGCGAGACGCTGTTCGTCGCAGCATTCGTCGCCCAGCCGACATCGCGATCGACCACGATCGAGCCCGACGAGATGTCCGGGTTGATCATGGTGACCGCACGGGCCGAGCCGCGGCTGAGCTCCCAGCCGGCGACTGCGACTACGAGTACGACTGCTCCGCAGATGAGCACGACCCTGAGCCGCCATCGAGCGGTTCTGACCGGGGCACGGCGTTCGGCCACGTCGGGCTCGCTCGCTTCGTGCGCGCCGGACGCGACGTTGTCGGGGGGTGGCCCTTGGAGGAGGCCACGGTAGATCGTTTCCGTCTCGGGTGACGGGTAGGCGCCCAGTTCGTCGGCAAGCAGACGACGGCAGCGCTCGTAGACCTGCAGCGCCTCGGCCCGGTTGCCGGCAGCGATGTGAGCCTCCATCAGACGTCGGTATCCGGTTTCGCGAAACGGCGCGAGCGCGATCGTCTGCTCGACCCACTTCACTGCCTCCTCCGGCTCACCGGACCGCAGGCACGCATCCGAGAGTGTGCTCAACGCGCGCTCGCGGACGTCTGTGAGCTCACGTCGCTTCTCCTCGACCCACGTTCCCGCGTCCCCGGGCAGGAAGGGCTGCCGCAGCAGACTCGCCGCCAGCTCGGCCGACGCTTTTGCCTGCTCCAGGTCGGCGCGGGCGAGCGCCTGGTCCGCCTCCTGCGCCGCGTTCGCCGCGACGATGATGTCGACCCAGGTCGCTTCCGGCAGGACGAGCCGGTAGCAGCCGAAGGCGCTGGTCAACGCGGTCGCACCGCCGCCGTGGGCCGCGAGCAGGCCGCGCAGCTTGCTGACGATCACCGTCAGCGCTTTTTCCCAGGTCGCCGGCGGCGACTCCCCCCAGAGTGCCTCCGCAAGCTCGTCCCGCGGCACGGGCCTGCCCTGCTCGGCCACCAGGTAGGCGAAGAGGAGCCGGCCCTGTCGGCCTGGGAAGCGCGCCTCGTCGATCACCGTCCCGTCGGTCTCGACTGCGACCCGACCGAGGAGGAAAACCTTGAGCTGCAAGGCGCTAGCCATTCTCTTGCCCGCATCTTGCCTTGATCTAGAGGCGCTCTCCTAGTTTCCGCTCCAGAGGAGTTGTGGACCTGATGCTTCATTGCGACTGCGGGTTCGAAGCCCGCGCCACCGACGAAGACGGGCTCGTCGCGGAAGTCCGGCGTCATGCGTTGGAGGCACACGGGATGGCGCTCTCGCACGACGAGGCGCTGCAGCTCGCCTTTCGCGCTCAACTGGACGCGAAGCAGCCACCCACGATCCCTCGCGAAGCGACAACTCGAACCAAGGAGGAGGAAGCATGAACCGTGCAGTTAGATGGGCACTGCTGAGCGTCGGGCTTGCCGGCGTGATCACAGCGACAGCGATCTTCGTCACAGCTGGGTCGGCCACACCGCCGGTCGGGCTGACGAATCTCCAGCTGGGGCGTGGGACATTCCCGCCACATGCGATCGTCCCACTCGCCGGGACGGACGTCGTCATGGCCCAGATCACCGTCAACCCGGGAGGTTCTTCGGGCTGGCACTCGCACCCGGGCGGCGCGATCATCGTCGTGGCGCAGGGCAGCCTCACCAAGTACCGCTCGGTTGGCAAGGGTCGGTACGGACGGTGTGAGATCACGCCGTACAGCGCTGGGCAGGCGTTCATCGAGGCGCCCGGCGAAGTCGATCAGGTCGTCAACACCGGTACGAGCCCGTACATCCTGTACGTCACGTTCCCGCTGGTGCCGCCGGGCGGCGCCACGCGGATCGACCAGCCCGACCCCGGCACCTGCCCGGGCATCTGAGGACCGGAGCAGAGCGCGACGTCCCTCCAGAACAGGGACATCGCGCTCTGCCATGGTTGGCGTGCGAAGGGTGGACGACCTCGCTGCGTGGATCAGATGGCGTCGGCGCGAAGCGTGACGAGCTCGGCACGGACCCGCGCCCATTCGGCGTCGATGCCGTCCAGGCGAGCGAGGCTCGCGTCGGTCTCCTCGACACCCACCGCGGACTCGGCCTCCTGGCACAGGAGCTCGAGCGTGTCGGCTCCGAACGTACGGCTCGTCCCCTTCAGGGTGTGGGCTGCGCGTCGAGCTCGTTCCACATCCGCGGAGCCCAGCCCCTCACGGAACGACTCGAGCTGCACCGGCGCATCGGCGAGGAACTCGTCGATCAACTCCGCGAGGAACTCGCCGTCACCGCCGATACTGGCCCGAAGCTCGGCGATTGCTCTCGTGTCGATCGGGTTTTCCAGTTCCATCAATGCCTGCCTTCGGGCTGAGCCTAACCGGTTGCGCGCTCTTCGCGAAGCGAACAGCCGTCGCGCAGCCGCGCGCCTAGGGTGACGGTTTGCAGCGCGCGAGAGCGGCTGCGAGGTCGTCGGGTCGGATCGGCTTGGCGACGTAGTCGTCCATCCCCGCTGCGAAGCACTCCTCCCGGTCGCTTTCCATCGCGTTGGCCGTCATCGCGACGATGCGCGGCCGTTCGACTCCGTACGTCGAGATGATCCGTCGGGTCGTCTCGAGCCCGTCGAGCTCCGGCATCTGGACGTCCATCAGCACGACGTCGTACTGCTGCTCACTCAGCGCCGCGAGCGCCTCGATCCCATTCCCGACCATGTCGGCGGTGTAACCGAGTTTGGCGAGGATGAGTTTCGCAACGCGCTGGTTCACGGCGTTGTCCTCGGCGACGAGAATTCGTAACGTCGAGGCTTGAGTGGAGGCGGACATGTCACCAGCTTCGAGCTCGTCGAGGCTCTCGGCGACTCCGAGGGCTTCGAGGAGCGCCTCGTACAGAGCCGAAGCGCGGACGGGCTTTGTCAGCTGCGCCGCGATCTCCGTCGCAGATCGTGCCGTCTGCAGGCCGTCCAGCGAGCTGGCGATGATGAGCGGCAGCGTTTCGCGCAGGCGGCGTATCTCGCGCGCGAGAGTCAGTCCGTCCAGCTCGGGCATCTGCATATCGAGGATCGCGAGGTCGTAGTCCGCTCCTCTGCGAAGACGGATGAGTGCTTCCGTGGGCGCCTCGATCGCTTCAGGAAGCATTCCCCAGGACGCGGTCTGAAGCGACAGGATCTCGCGGTTGGTGGCGTTGTCGTCGACGATCAGGACGCGTTTGCCCTCGAGGCTCGGTTGACGAGTCCGGGCGTGCGGTGCCGGCAGGGGCTGCTCTGCCGCGTCTGCCGAGATCGTCACGCGGAAGGTCGTCCCCACGCCGGGCTCGCTCTCGACGTCGATCGTTCCGCCCATCAACTCGACCAGACGCAGAGAGATCGCGAGGCCGAGCCCCGTGCCGCCGTACTTGCGGGTCGTCGACGCATCGACCTGTGTGAACGACTCGAAGAGGCGGTGCATCCGGTCCTCCGGAATCCCGATGCCGGTGTCGCGCACCGACAGGGCGAGCCACCCCTCCTTCGGACGGCCGACCGTGACGATGATCTCTCCCCGCTCGGTGAACTTGACCGCGTTCGAGAGCAGGTTGAGCAGCACCTGGCGAAGCCGCGTCGAGTCGCCGACGACGAACCCGGGAACGTCATCCTCGATGAGGCAGGCAAGCTCGACGTCCTTCCCGACCGCGCGAGGCGCGACGATCGTCAGTGCGCCCTCGACACAATCACGGAGCACGAAGGGACGCTTCTCGAGCTCGAGCCTTCCCGCCTCGATCTTCGAGTAGTCGAGGATGTCGTCGATGATGTGAAGCAAGGCGTCACCGCTGGACGAGATGACCTCGGCAAACCCGCGCTGCTCGGAGTCCAGCTCGGTGTCGAGCAGCAGCCCGGTCATCCCGATGACCGCGTTCATCGGCGTCCGAATCTCGTGACTCATCGTCGCGAGGAACGTGCTCTTCGCCTCGGCCAACGCCTCCGCTTCCTCCTGGGCTCGCAACAGCTCGGTGATGTCGTGGTAGATCGCGTAGTAGCCCGTGTGTTCGCCGTCGACCGCGAGCGCCGCCATCAACATCTCGACCGGCACCAGCGAGCCGTCCTTCCGCGACCGCTTCGTGATCCTCGTCGCCTTCCCCGACGCGAGCGCCTCGCGTCGGACATCGTCGCCTTCGTCCGCGAGTCGCCCGTCCGCGAGCAGAAGGTCATTGATCGTGCGTCCGACCGTCTCCTCGGGGACGTACCCGAACAGCGCGGTCGCGGCGGGATTCCAACCGGTGATCCGTTCGTCCCGATCCGTCACGACGACCGCGACAGGGCTCACCTCGACGAGGGCTTCGAAGTACTGCTTCTGACGGCCGATCTCATCGAGGGCAGCCGCGAGCTTCGCCTCGGCCTCTTTCTGCTCCGTGACGTCGATCATGCAGCCCTGGACGAACTGCGCCTTCCCGTTCTCGTCGCGAACCGTCCACGACTCGTCGTGGATCCAGATCGTGCGCCCATCGGCGGTGAGCATGCGGTAGTCGCTGACCCAGATGCTGTCGTCGTCGGTCAGCGGCAGATCGTTCTCCGCGAGCACCCAGTCGCGATCGTCGGGGTGGAGGACACGGCCGTAGAAGTCCGGATCCGACCAGGCCTCGAGCGGGTAGCCGAACATCGCGACCGCGCGCGGGCTCATGTAGTCGGAGCTGTTCTGCTCGTCTTCCGCGGCTCGGTACATGGCGACCGGGATCGCCTCGACCAGACGCCGGTAGTGCAGCTCTGACGCGCGCAGCGCGCGCAGCAGGTGGGCGCCGCGGACGGCCGGGGCGATGCCGGCCGCAATCGCTGCCAAGAGGTGAGCGTCTGCGTCGTCGAAACCGGTCGCGCTGGGCGATTCGACGGCGAGCGCACCGACCGCTTCGTCTCCCGCACGAATCGGGACACCGAGGAACGAGCCGTCGTCAGTGCGGACGACCATCCGGTTGCGAATCACGGCGGAGACCGCGTCGCGGGCGAGCGGAGACCTCGGCTCCGACACGCGCTCACCTGATTCGCTCGCGAACGGGTACGAGAGTGACTCGTCGTCGGCGGTGTACAGCGCGACGACTGTCACTCCGGGCCGGAGTGTCTCCTCGACCAGCAGGCCGACGAACTCGGCGAGCTCATCAAGGGCCGGCTGCGCGGTGAGCGCATTGTTGATGCCCCGCATCGTGTCGAGCTCCCGGTGTTGGTGCACCGCCGCGGTGATGTCGCTCAGGATGCCCTGGAGGTGACGCCCGTCCTCTCCCTCGAGCGCCACGACGTCGTCCTGAACCCACACGTAGCGGCCCGCAGCTGTCGCGATCCGGTAGGTGAACGTCGTCGAAGCCTCGCCGCTTGCGAGCAGAGCGATGCGCTTCGCGAGGAGAGATTCACGGTCGTCGGGGTGCAGCACCCGTTCGAGGAACGCGTCGTCGTGCCACGCGGCGGCCGGGTAGTCGAAGAGCTGTTCGACGCGAGGGGTCACGTACGCAAACGACGTCGCGTCGCCGGGCCGGCTCGTGTAGACCGCGAGCGGCAGGGCGTCTGCGACGAGCGTGCTGTGGGGGCCGGAGGTCATCGTGTGTCGCCGATCACCAGCCGACGGCCGCGGCTAGGTCTCGTGGCCGTCGCGGGCCGCGAGATACCGCTGGTTGAACCCGTACAGCAGGTCATCCTTCTCCGGGTAGACGCCGTGCTCGAAGGCTCGAGACGTCACGCCGAGCTGAGCGCGCTCGCAGACGGCGTAATCCTGATGCGCGACGAGCTCCGCGAACTCGACGACGTCGGTCGGGTCGAAGTCGGGGTCGTCGACGACCTCCGGCCTGAAGAGATAGTCGGTGACGATTGTGGTGTGTGTCGCAGAGCGCGGCTGCAGGCGCGTCGCGATCACGACAGTGCCTGTGAGATCGATGAACATGTTCGGAAGTACCGTCGCTCCGTACATCGAGCTCGCGGCCTGCTCGTCGATCCCCGGCATGACCGGGACGCTGGTTCTGCCCGACGCCGTGTACCCGACGCCACCGTCTGCGATCGAGACGCCCCAATCGGTCCGGCCGGGCTCGAAGGCGAGGCCCTTTCCGAAGGTCGGTGCCACCGCGCAGAGCTCGGGGTGAACCGTCGGGCAGTGCAGGCACTCGTTGTAGTTCTCGACGAGGATCTTCCAGTTCGCGTGCAGCTCGCTCACCGTCCGGCGAGCGGTCTTCAACTCGTCCATCTGCCACCGCTCATATTGCAGGGGGTTGTCGTACTGGCTCTCGAGCGCCTCGCGGAGCGACATCGGCTCTGCCCCGAGGTTGACGAACACGAACCCTTGCCACGTGTCGAGGTGAACCGGCCACAGCGAAAGCGTGGAGCGGTCGAGTTCGTCCTTGGCGACGAACGGCGTTCCGATCAGCCGGCCGTCGTAGGCGTAGCTCCAGGCGTGGTACGGGCACTTGAGCGATCCCTGCGCGTGACCCCCGGCCTCGGCGTCGCACAGCCGCGAACCGCGATGTCGGCAGACGTTGTAGAAGCCGCGCAACTCGCCGTCCTTGCCGCGAACGACGATGATGCTCTCGCCTGCGACGTCCACCGTCACGAAGTCACCCGCTCGCGGGGCCTCGTCGACCCGTGCCACGTACATCCACTGGTGGAAGAAGATCCGCTCTCGCTCGAGCGCGAAGATCTCCGGAGCGTGGTAGTCACGGCCCGGAAGGCTCGTGCGAATCGCCTGCATATCGCGCCAAGCATAGGGGAGCACCAGCCGCAGAGCCACCGGCCGGCGTTGCCCCGGTGATCAGTCGGTGCTCGGAGGGTCGGCCACCGAGAACACGTTCACCGCACGCGTCTTGCCCGCGACCATCAGTTCGCCGTGCGCCTCGACGTCGATTGCACCGTCGAGGCCGTTCCGGGTCTCCTCGTCGATGAGGATCGGCCGGCCGATGACCTTCGTGTGCGACTCGAGCCGGGCAGCAAGATTCACAGTGTCTCCGACGCACGTGTAGGTGGCCCGGTGCTGTGTTCCGGTGTAGCCGGCGATCACGCGTCCGGATGCGATCCCGACGCCGATCGTGATCTGCGTCTTGCCGCGCATCTTCTGCTCTCGGCTGAACATGTCGACCAGCTCGACCATCTGGCGGGCCGCGTTGACGGCGCGCAGGCGGAAGTCGAGCGCAGGAACCGGGGCGCCGAAGATCGCCATCAGCCCATCACCGACCATCTGGTTGACGATGCCGCCCTCGCCTCCGATCGCGTCCATCATCAGCGTGTAGTAGGCGTTCAGGAGATCGATCGTCTCGGCGGGAGTCTGCGCCTCTGCGATCGAGGTGAACGAGCGGATATCGCAGAACAGCGCGGCGGCATCTACGGCTTTCCCTCCAAGTGAAAAACCAGACGTCAGGAGGTCATCGGCCACCTCGCGGGTCGTGAACTTGCTGATCAGCTCACGCCGCTCGTCGTGGAGGCGCTTCTTCTCGAGACTCGATGTGACCCGAGCTCGCAGAAGGACGGCATTGACCGGCTTGGTCAAGTAGTCCTCCGCACCGAGCTCGATGCACTTGACCACGTTGTCGAACTCGTCGACTGCCGAGGTGACGATGATGGGCAAGTCGCGCAGGCGCAGCTCGCCCTTCATCGCTCTGAGGACGTCGAAGCCGTCCACCCGTGGCATGACGACATCGAGCAGCATCAGGTCGAACGCCTCGCTGCGGACCCGGTCGAGCGCCTCCTGCCCGTCCTCGGCGAACGCGACCGTATGCCCTTGGTCCTCGAGCACACGGCCGAGGAGCAGCCGGTTCATCCTGTTGTCGTCGACGACGAGGATCCGCCCGGCCGGTGCGGTCATTCGCCGGGATCCTCGGCGACGAAGCCGTCGCCGCCGACCTGGCGCAGGCATGGGGCGTTGGGCTCGCCGATCCGGCGTCTTGCTGCCTCGGTCCGCGCGCTGAGCTCCGGCTCGCTCGCCCGAGCGAGGCGAATCACGACGGCCGTACCGTCGGGGGCGTATCGGCGCTCATCAACCAAGTATCCCGTGTGGGTCCTGGTGCCGTCCAGACGACCGAGTACCAGCAGCTCACGATCGACACGAGCGGCCTCGGGGCGTGAGCTCCTACAGCGGTGGTGCAGATGTACGCGTCGCTCTTCGGCGAGTGCCCGAGCAGGCGACCTGCCTGCCACCACAGCGCGTTAGCGTCGTCTGCTCTCTAGCCATCCTGATCGTGATCCGTCACCCCGCGCCCCAAGTAGCTCACGGGCTCGCTGCACGTTCGGCGGCCACGTCTCGGTCGCGACTATCCGCCGCGGGAACGTGACCGCCTCCGCGAGGACTTCCCCGCCCCCCGTGTCTATGTCGAGGGCAGACTCGGCCTGACCAAGACGGCAACTCAGGAGACGCGCATATCCCCACGGGGGTCGTTCCTCAACGGCACGGCCGCTCAGCCAGTCGAATGCCCAGCCCGATACATCAGCCGCGGCCGCCTCGGCAACCAGGTCTTCGAAAGACCGCACGAAGAGATCATGCCCATCCCCGCGGCGAACTCGCCGTCACTCCAAGAGCTAAGACCGGAGATACGCGGCCCTGGGGAACGACGCCCTGAGGAAGCAGCCTGTTTACCTGGTACCGGAGGCGTCAGGCATGTCGAGCGCGACGAAAGTCGTCGTCGCGACTTGCGAGAGTCGGACGCCATAGGATTGCGCCGTGCCGTTCACGCTCAGGAACATCAAGGAAGATCTCGAGGACATCGGCCCTGGGTTCGACGGCGCGCCGGACCTGGAGTTCCGCGCTGCGACCAAGGCGCTCAAGCTTGAGAAATCCGCCCTGAGCTACCAGCGCGTCCCGCCGGGCTATCGCTTTCCGTACGGCCACACGCACACGAAGCAGGAGGAGGTGTACGTGGTCATCCGCGGGGGCGGGCGGATGAAAGTCGACGACGAGATTGTCGAACTCGAGGAATGGGACGCAGTGCGCATCCCGGCCGGCATGTGGCGAGGTTACGAGGCGGGACCGGAAGGCCTCGAGATCCTCGTCATCGGCGCTCCCAACCTCGGGGAGGATCCGCGCGAAGACGTCGACGGCCAACGCGACTGGTGGGCTGACTAGCTGTCCTGCCTACAGAGGTTGTGAACGGTTGAGGTTCATCCGGCCCTCCTTTGAGGCTGTGGGTCTTCCCGGACTCACGCTCAAAGGAGGGCTCGGATGTTGTTGCACGCTAACGCCAAGCTCGGACTGGCTGGCCGTCTTGCGCTGGTGCGCGCGGTTGAGCAGGGGATGACGCTGAAGCAGGCTGCAGCCTGCTTCAGCGTGTCGCCGGCGACGGCGCATCGTTGGTGGCATCGGTGGCTCGATGGTGGCCGGCAGGCGAGCGCACTGCTTGATCGCTCGAGTCGGCCGCACCGCTCGCCACGGCTGCTTGCTCCGGAGCTGCAGCGACGGATTTGCGACTGTCGCCGCCGGACCGGCTGGGGGCCGCGTCTGGTCGCGGGCGCGACCGGTTTCGCGCACTCAACGGTCTGGAAGGTGCTCCGCCGGCACGGTCTCTCGCGACGGCCGGGGGCGGTCAAGGAGCCCGCCAACCGGTACGAGTGGCCTTGCCCCGGCGACCTGCTGCACATGGATGTCTGCTCCTACCCGCGTTTCCTGCGGCCCGGCCATCGGGTCACCGGCGACCGCTCTCAGGCCCGGCGGGGGCGCAGCGTCGAGACACGGGTGGGCTACGACTACGCGCACGCGATCGTCGACGACCACTCCCGCCTGGCCTACGTCGAGCTCCACGACGACGAGAAAGCCGCGACCGTGACCGGCTTTGTCGAGCGTGCGCTCGCCTACTTCGCCGAGCACGGGATCGCCGTGAGCCGGTTGATGACCGACAACGCCTTCAGCTACGTCAAGAACCGCTCGCTGCGCGAGCTGCTCGCCCGCAACGGCATCCGACACCTGAGGACCGAGCCCTACCGGCCACGCACGAACGGGAAAGTCGAGCGCTTCCACCAGACGATGGCACGCGAATGGGCATACGGGCTCAGCTACCGCTCACATCGACAACGCAACCAGGCGCTGCCACACTGGCTCGACCACTACAACACGCGAAGACCACACAGCTCACTCGCAGACCGGCCACCAATCAGCCGCATTCACAACGTCCGTGGGTAGGACAACTAGCCGCTGACGCGGTAGCCAAGATCAGGGATAGCGACCGTCATCGGCGTGAGCCGCTCGGCTGGGCCAGTGTTCGCGAATACACCCTGAGGCGGAGCGATAACCGCGTCCGCGCTGCACCGCTTGTTAGCAGCGGGCGGTCAGCATCGTTTCGACGATCAAGCTTTGCTCCTCGTCTGTCAGCGCCGAGCCGCTCGGAAGACAGAGACCGCGCTCGAAAAGTGCGGTCGAGACGGCCCCACCGTAGATCGCCGCGTGGCTGTAAAGCTCCTGCAGGTGCATCGGCTTCCACAGCGGCCGGGCCTCGACGTCGGCCGCCTCGAGCGCGAGGTGGACCGCCTCGCGGTCGGCGCCGAAGGCATCGCGGTCGACGAGGACGCAACTCAGCCAGTTGTTGCCGCATCCGTAGAAGGCCTCGGGCATGAACGTGATGCCGGGGGCGTCCGCGAGCAGCTCGCGGTAGCGCGCGTTGATCCGGCGCCGCGCGGCGACGCGGTCGCACAGGGTCGCCAGCTGTGCGCGTCCGACGGCCGCCAGCAGGTTGCTCAAGCGGTAGTTGTAACCGAGCTCCCTGTGCTCGTAGTGCACGACCGCCTCACGGGCCTGCGTTGCGAGCTTGCGGGCCTGATCGAGCCACTCCTCGTTGTGCCCGAGCAGCGCGCCCCCGCCGGAGCTAGTCACGATCTTGTTGCCGTTGAAAGAAAAGACGGCAAGGTCGCCCTGAGCGCCGGCCGGCGCGCCGCGGTACGTCGAGCCGAGCGCTTCGGCCGCGTCTTGGATGACGGGGATGGTACGCGGCGAGCAGACGCTGGCGATCGCGTCGTAGTCGCAGCACTGGCCGTAGAGGTCGACGGTGACGACGGCCGCGACGCGCGGGCGCTCGGCCAGCGCGTGCCCGAGCAGGTTCGGATCGAGGGTCCAGGTCCTCTCGTCGCAGTCGATGAAGACCGGCTCGGCGCCGACATAGCGGATGGCGTTCGCCGTCGCGACGAAGGTCAGGTCGGCGCAGGCGACCTCGTCGCCTGGCCCAATGCCGAGGACGAGCAGAGCCAGATGGAGCGCCGCGGTGCCGCTCGACAGGGCCAGCGCGTGCGGTACGCCGGTGACGGAGGCGAGCTCGGCCTCGAACGCGTCGACGTGAGGGCCAAGGGGCGCGACCCAGTTCGAGCTGAGCGCGTCGGCCAACAGTTCGAGCTCGTTGCCGGCGAGATGCGGCGGGGAAAGGTGGATGCGGGGCACGGGTCCGGAGCGTAACGTGGCGCTATTGCGTGAGCGCAAGTTGTCCGGTCGCTCGCGACTTCACCGGAAAGAGCGCCTGCGCATACTTCGCACAGCGTAGATCGCACCCGACAGCGGAACGCGAATCGAGACGTGATGTCCGCGCTCGGCTGGGCCAGTGTTTCGGAATGACCCCCTGAGCGGTCAGCAGTCGCCGCTGGGTCCGGACTTGGGGATACAGATGCGGAGCGAGAGTTGCTCGATCACCTTGCCTGCGCGTGAGAATGTGATCACGCCGGTCCCCGGTTCGTAGAAGAGCGGGGTGAGGAACCAGCTTGGCGGATCGGGCGCGGTGAGAGTCGGCGGCCAGGAGAGGGTGACACTGCGGACACCGTTGTGTCTGAATCGCTGCGGGGTCTCTGACGGCTGATGCAGGCCGCTCTTGGCGTAGAAGAGAACGGGCTGGTGACTGCGACAGTCGAGCGCGGTCACCTGTAGCGGCGCGGTCAGCCGATGTCGAGCTTGCAGCCGGAACTTCTGCGGCAGAAGCGCGGTTGGGTACTTGGGAAACAAGGGATCGCTGGCGTGCTTGGCCGTGCGGCTCGAAGCGCCGTAAACGTCGAAGTCCTTGAGGCGCACGAAAGTCGTTTGCAGGCGTGAAGCACCCGAACATGCCCCGACTGCCGAGTCAGATCGGTGTGTCGCGCAACCGGCTGCGACGGTCACACCGCACAGACAGATCAGTGCAAAGCCGACCCGTGATCGACCTGACGAGGACACCGGTCGAGTCTAGGCCGCTCGCCTGGGCGAGTGTCCTTACGCCCGAAGCATGCTCAGTGTCAGTCTCGGACACTCGTGCCGCGGCGCCCAGGACATGCGAAAGCCCGCCGTGAGGCGGGCCTTCGCAAAACCTCGGCGTGTTCGTCCTAGAGCAGCGAGATCGCGAGTGTGCCTGTCTCGCCCTGCGAAGTGATCTTCGCCGTCCCGCGTGACCCGGCGTAGCTGCCGGTGCCGCCGAGTACTGCCAGGGTGAACGATCCGCGCTTCGAGAGCCCGCCCAGCTGGAGCGTGCCGTTCGCGAGGACGGCCGTGCCGGCGCAGCTTTCGGCGCTCGACGGCCAGTCGGCGGCGTGGGTGCAGACGACGTGGTCGTAGCCGACCTGCTTGCCGTTCTGCAGCAACTGTTCGCTGAAGATGAACGAGTCGCCGATCGAGAAGCCCTTTTTGCCGGTGTCGACCTGCGCGAACGCGTGCTGCTTCGTCGTGTAGGCGAGCGTGCTCGCGTTCTTGCCCTGTGCCGTGACCGCGATGGCAGCGGCGACGACAAGGACGAGTGTGCCGATGAGAACTGCGTGCTTCACGTGAATGTCCTCCTGTCGAGTGGTGTGCCGCCACGGTAGGAGGCGGCCTTCCGCCCGTCGTCCGACTCAAGGAGGATCGGCATCGCACTTCAGGAGGACGCGGCTTCATCCTCGCCGCGTTAGCGTGAGCCCATGCCGATGCGGAGAAGCACTCTCGTCGACGCGCTCGTCGCAGGCGCGTTCATCATCGTTGGACAGCTTGTCGCCTGGAAGGCGCTGCAGGACAGCAACGTCTCCCCGCACGGCTCGCGCGCGGTGCAGAGCCTCCTTTATCTCTGCTTCGACGCGCTCGTCTTCTTTTGGCGGCGCGCGCCGCTGCCCGCGCTCCTCGCGATGGGGCCGATCGGGATCGTGCAGACGTGGCTCGGCGGCACGTCGTCGTTCCTGGCGGGGTTCATCGCGGTCATCTTCGTGCTCTTCGGCGTCGCGAGTCGCAAACCGCTGCGTGTGACGATCGCCGCCGCGGCCTACGTGCTGCTCGTGTTGATCGGGATCATCAACCGGTCGGACGACCTGCACTACGAAGCCGAGCTGCCGTTCTCGATCGTGATCATCGCGATCGCCGTCTCGCTCGGAACCGCCCTGCGGCTGCGCGGAGCGCAAGCACGGAGTGCGCTCGCGCGCGCTGACGAACTCGAGGCCGCGCGCGAGCGTGTGCTCGCGGAGGAGCGGGCGCGAATCGCGCGCGAGCTTCACGACGTGATTGCGCACTCGGTGTCGGTGATGATCGTCCAGGCCGGCGCGGCGCGGATGTCCCTGAACGGCGGCTCGCCGCGAGCGTCCGAGTCGATCCTCGCCGTCGAGCGCGCCGGCCGGCAGGCACTCGATGAGATGCGACGGCTCCTCGGCATGCTCCGGCAAGGTTCGGCGGAGCCTCAGCTCAGCCCGCAGCCGGGACTCGGCGATCTCGGGGCGCTTGTCGAGCAAGTACGCGCAGCCGGACTTCCCGTCGAGCTCGAGTTGGTGGGCGAGCCGCTGCAGCTCGCTCCTGGCGTCGACCTCACCGCCTACCGGATCGCGCAGGAGGCCCTCACGAATGCGATCAAGCACGCAGGACCGACGACCGCGCAACTGCGGGTTTTCTATGCGCCCGACGCGGTCGAGGTCGAGGTCCTCGACCAAGGGCGCGGCGGCCACGCGAGCGTCGGGGGCCACGGCCTCGTCGGAATGCGCGAGCGCGTGGAGCTCTACCGCGGCACGCTCGAGGTTGGGCCGCGCGCGAACGGCGGCTTCCGCGTCCATGCACGACTCCCGGTTGGGCCGGCGTGACAACGGTCGTCATCTGCGACGACCAGGCGCTCGTCCGCGGCGGCTTCAAGATGATCCTCGAAGCACAGAGCGACCTCGACGTGGTCGGTGAGGCCGCCGACGGGAACGAGGCCGTCGAGTTCGCGCGTTCACTCCAGCCCGACGTCATGCTGATGGACATCCGCATGCCGAACCTCGACGGGATCGAAGCCACAAAGCGGGTCGTCATGGCGTCGCCACGCACCCGCGTGATGATGCTGACCACCTTCGGCGAGGATGGTTACGTCTGGCAGGCGATGAAAGCCGGCGCGAGCGCCTTTCTGCTCAAGGACGTGCCGCCCGAGGATCTTGCCGTGGCAGTTCGCACGGTCGCGCGTGGCGACGCGCTGCTCGGGCCCGAGATCACGCGCCGGCTCGTCGAGGACTTCATCCGCGGCCCGGAACCCGGCTCGCTTCCGACGGAGCTCGACGACCTGACCGACCGCGAGAGGGAGGTCCTGGTGCTCGTCGCCCGCGGGCTCTCGAACGCGGAAATCGCGAAGCAGCTCTTTCTCGGCGAGACGACGATCAAGACGCACGTGACGCGGATCCTCGCGAAGCTCGGTCTGCGTGACCGCGTGCAAGCGGTCGTGCTCGCCTATGAGAGTGGCCTCGTTCGCCCGCGCGCCGAGTAAGGGCACCGGGCATGCTCATTCGGATCCGACGGAGGGCTTAGCCGGCTCGGGGGTTCTCTACCCGGCGAGCAGCTCAGCGATCTCGGGCCGGTCGCGGATCGAGTCGAGGTCGGAGTTGCGGCGGGCGGGGCCCCGCAGCCGCTCCGAGTGCTCGAGCGCGTGCCTGAGATGCCGGGCGGCGTGGTCCGCGCGGCCGGCCAGCGCCTCGCAGCACGCAAGGCAAAAGAAAGCTCCGACCGCCTCGGGGTGCGCCTCGATCACCCCGCGAGCGCGGTCGGCGGCCTCGGCGTATTCGCCGGCTTCGTACAGCGGGCCCGCCCAGAAACGCACCGAGGCTGCGGTACCCGCTTCGACTATCGCACTGCGATGACGAGGACGGAACTGCCCTCCGAGTTGCTGGCCTCCGCCGGCGCTACTCGGAGTGTCCCTCGGTCACCTCGCCCTTGTGTGCGGCGAATGCAGCCAGCACCTCCGCTTTCTCCTGCTCGGGCACGTTGAAGTGATCGAGCGATCGCCCAAGTTCAGCCGCGACTTCGTCGAAGATCGCGGGAGAGATCTTCAGCGCCCGATGGGCTTCTTCCAAGCCGAGATGAGTACTGCCCGCTTTCGTGGCCGCATAGCTCTGAGGCCCGCCGGCAATGTCGCAGACCCAGAGAGTGCGCATGAACTTCAGGCCGGGAAGTCTGCCCAGATCGTTAGTGCTCCATTCGTCTAGTTCGGGGTCCTCCGATCCCTGCCCGGTGATCGGGTTGCGCACGACCGCGTCGCTGAAGTGGTCAACAACCGCTGCGATGGCGAAAGAGCCGCCGAGGCGGTCGTACAGACTGGGTTCCGTCATTGCTCGCCTCCTAGGTAGCTTCCTGGAAGTGCCTACCGAGTTCCTCGATGGTCCAATCCATCGGTAGGAGGACATCGCACCCTGCGGGTTACTACGCCGACCCGCCGGGTTCGGATCTCACGCCGCTTACATCGGTCGCGCGTGTTGGGCTCGGTGACCGAGGCGCAGGATCTCAGCCCACTGCGCTCAGCGAAGGTCGCCGCTGGCCGGGGGACATTGCGAACACCGGCGCAGGCTAGATCGGGGGTGTCGTATGACTGTCAGGTTCTAGGCTTGGGGCCGTGGCGCAGAGGCGCGTAGAGAAGGGCTCGGTCGTCTTCGCGGCGGGGCCTGTCCTCGTCGTTGTCGCGTTGAAGTGCGCGCTGGAACTCGCTGTCGCCGGACGATACGGCTGGCACCGCGATGAGTTGTACTACGCCGTCGCCGGGCTGCATCTCCAGGGTGGCTACGTCGAGTTCCCGCCGGCGACGGCGCTGCTCGCGGCGCTGGCCCGAGAGCTGTTCGGCTGGTCGCTGGTCGGCCTGCGCGCTTTCACGATTCTTGCGAGCGCGGGGACGGTGCTGGTCGGTGCCCTGGTGGCCCGCGAGCTCGGGGCGTCGCGCCGTGCGCAGACGCTTGCAGCCGTGATGATCGGGTTCGGGCCGGCGATGCTCGCAACCAATCTGCTCTTCCAGCCGGTCGCGCTCGACCAGCTGACGACGATGGTCGTTCTCTGGCTCACGCTGCGGCTCGCCCTCGGCCGCGGCTCCTGGCTCCTGCTCGGGCTTGCCGTCGGGATCGGGCTCGAGACGAAGTACACGCTTGCCGTCGTCCTCGTCCTGCTGATCGCGACGTTCCTTGTCTGGCGCCGCGACCTCGTCAGCACGCGCGGCTTTTTGCTGGCGGTGGCCGTCGCGGTCGTCCTGCTTGTTCCAAATCTCATCTGGCAGGCGGGGCACGGCTGGACGAGTGTGCATTGGTTCCTTGACCCGCCTCCGAGCGGCAGCGATGAGACGCGGCCGGTGTTCATCGCGAACGTGATTCTGCTCACCGGGGCGGCAGTTCCGGTCGCCGTTGCGGGCATCGTGTCACTCGTCCGCGATCGCGTGCTGCGGCCGTTCGGCTGGACGATTGTCGGCACGGTCGTCGCGTACTTCGTCCTCGGAGGCAAGTCCTACTACGCGTTGCCTGTCATGGTGTTCGCACTCGCCGCGGGTTCGATCCCGCTCGACCGGTGGGCGACATCGCGCCGTCTTCTCCTTGCGAGCGCAGTGTTCGTGGCGGTCGGTCTTGCCGTGCTACCGATCTCGCTACCGGTGCTGCCGTTGCACACGGCCGTCCGCCACGGCGTAGTCAAAGCACGCGGCGACTACCAGTCGGAGGTCGGCTGGCCCACCTACGCGCGTCTGGTCGAGCGGCACGCGGCGGGCGCCGACGTGATCGTGGCCAACAACTACGGCGAGGCCGGAGCACTCAGGGTGTTCGGAAGCGGGCTGCCCCCGGTCGCGTCGGCTGACGTGACGATGCGCTACTGGCGCCCACAAGTGGCGGGACGGCGGGCACTCGTGGTCGGCTACTCCCGGCGCGCCGCCGTCTTCTGCAGCGGCTACCGCGTCGTCGCACACATCTCCACAGCAGACGACAGTGACGAGGGCGGCCAGCCGATCGCCGACTGCACACTGCGCGGCACCCTCGCGAACGTCTGGCAGAGCATCACCGCGACGCAGGACTAACCACTATCGGTTTCGCCGCAGACGGGGAACCGGCAGGCCTCGGGAATTGTCTCTAGGCTGCCCGCGTCGGTCAACGCCCTGCAGGCGATGCGTTTCGGTCAACGGCCAGGAGGCTCGCCGGCCGACCGGCGAGCTCCGGGAGTTGCCGCTCGACGGGTCGATGCAGGCGACCGATCTTTCGTGCCTACGATCGGGGCAAGAAAGCCGGTGTTTGCGGCCAGGTCTGTGGGGAGGGTCTTGCGCGATGCCGAGTTGCGTTGAGATAACCCTGGCGAGTCCTGCACGCAAGGGAGAGTTGTCGTGCCTTCGGCGTCTATCGTCCTTCGAGTTTCCGAGACCGTTCCGGAGTGGTCAACCGGGCTTCGGGTCAGGCCCTACAGTCCGGGGGACGAGGCATCGCTCGTCGAGCTGTACTCGGCGATCTTTCGAGAGCGGTCGCTGGCCGAGTGGCGCTGGCTGTTCCAGCAGGGGCCGGAGGGGCCGGCTCTCATCGGCATTCTCGAGCACGACGGGCGACCGGTCGGCTCGATCGCCCACATTCCGACGTCGGTCTGGGTCGACGGACACAGACTTCGCCTGGCGACCGGGTGCGACCTGATGATCTCCCCCGAGTGCCGAGGACGGGGCGGATCGCAGCAACTCGTCGAGGCATTCCTCGGCTCCGACCACGGGTTCGACCTGAACCTCGGCCACGTCAATGACCGATCGGGGCACGTCTTCACACAATACGCAGGGTCGGTTCGGTTGAGGAGAGCTCGGCACTGGATCCGCTACCACGATCGTGACGAGAGGCTTCCTGCCTCGCTCACGCGTCCGTTACGGGTCAGTGGGGCGGTATTGAGTGGTCATCGACCACATCTCACAGTGGAGGATCTCGGGGCTCCGGGTGAGGACGTCGACGACCTCGCGCGGGATTCTGCGGGCTTTGCGCGGTGCATTCGTGTGCGGGATGCGGCGTATATTCATTGGCGTTGGAGTGAGCAGCCGGGTGCTGATTGGCGCATTCGCGCAGTTCGAGATCCAAGAGGCACGCTTCGTGGATTCGTCGTCATCGGAGCAGTCGAGGAGTCTGCTGGTCGGCGCGGCGTCATCGCGGATCTGCTCGTTCGCGACTACGCCGCGATGCGCGCGCTCATGACCGACGCGTGGTCGAGTCTCATGATGGAGGGTTGTCACAGCGTGACGTGCACGTACTACGACCCGCGGTGGTGGACGAAACGAGCAATGCTCCGTTCCGGGTTCATACCGAGTCCCAAAGGTGGAGCGCGGATGGCGTGCGGCCCTCTCTCGATTCGAGCTGGAGACGCCGTCGGGCGGCTCGAGTCTTGGTATCTCACTCACGGAGACACCAGCATCTGATGGGGCTCCCGAGGCCGTTTTCTGTCAACGGGCCAGGAGGCCGGTTTGCTCTCTTGATCAAAGGCCGTTCGTGTGAGAGGACGCTGACCCATGGAGCGTGCGTTATGTCGCCTCATGGTTCGTGTGGGGATCTATGCGCGGGCGTCGCCTGGTTTGGACGAGGCCGCTTTCGTAGGCGAGGACGACGGCTTGGGTTCGGTCGCGGAGCTGGAGCTTTGTGCGGATGCGGCTTACGTGCGTGCGGATGGTTGCTTCGCTGAGAAAGAGCGCGGTGGCGATCTCGGCGTTGGAGAGGCCGCGCGCGAGCAGCTTGAGCACGTCGAGTTCGCGTTCGGTGAGCTCGTCGAGTGTGTCGGGCCGTGTCCGTCCGGGAGTTGGCCGGCGGACGAACTCCTCGACCATGCGTATTGGTTAGGTCGTCGAAGGCGACTGATTCAGAAGTAGCGCGACGAGCAGCACTGCTCAACCGAAGCGCCAGGGATACGGAGGAAGAACCCCGTCAAACGCATCCCTAGCTTCCGAGCGGCGCTGCAGGCTGACAACTCCCCACCGGCCCGCCACGCGCACCAACCCTCACGGTACTCCCGTAAGGATGATTCGTCTAGGGCTCATTGAAGACAGTTCGCGGTTAGATCTTGACGGATGCGCGCAGCCGCGCCAGCAGCTGATTCAGCTTGGTCATCGTTCCTCCCTCTGAGAGCTCGGGAACCTTAGAAAGGCTGACCCTGCATCAGGCTCCGTTCGCCTAAGGCTCGTCGCCTCGCGCGCGTGGCGCGTCGGTGGATTGCGGGCCAGGGCCGAAAGCTAGATGCAGCGTCAGTACAAGCACGCTACTCCTCTTCAGAGTGCGCGGTATTAAGGCGTGTACGCGTTCGTTCAGGCTCCGAGGCGCAACACGACTTCGTACGCTGCTCTCTTGACGAGTTCCACGCCTGTCGCAGCGACCCGCGGTCCTACCGACACCTCTGTTTCCTGTGCCGCAAACGCTTGCGCACGAGACTGAAGGCGGGCAGAAATCACCCGAAGGGCAAGTCTCGCGGTGTTCGGATCGCCGCCCGGCCCCTCGGGTGAGAGGACGCTGGCCCACGCCGCAGTTCTAAGGCTTACTCTGATTGTCTCGTGCACGATCGGCGGGCGTGTGTTTTGCCGGAACTCGCACTCGCGACTTTCGACCCACCGCCCTGTTGGGCTTGCAAAGCCTTCCGGGAAGGTATAGACAGCGGGTCCATCCGCCCCGATTCCGGTGAGCGGCGCAACCTTTTGTTGAAACGGCGACGATGCACACAAAGGTCAGTGCTCTCACGGGAGTAGCCCTCGTCGTGGGCCTCGTATGTGTTGCGCTGTTCGCCTCAAGCTCCTCTGCGCAGACGTCGACTGGCCCTATGAAGTTCGCGTCCAAACTGTACGGCTATTCGCTCGTGCTTCCGGCAAGCCACTGGTCCCTGCACCCCGCAACCAGCCGGTGGTCGCAGGAACAGCCCGCTCCCGGCGAGCCGCAGTTCGACACGCTCACCGACCAGGTACAAGACCGTTTCTTCCTTTTCGGCGCGCAGAAGCTCCCGCAAGGAATCGAGCCGACCGCGGCGAGTTGGACGGCGTACTTCATCCCGGGCGACCTCAGCTGCCCGAAAACATCGCCAGTGTCGAACACGACGCTGGGAGGTGTGCCCGCCAAGACGTACACCTTCAGGTGCTTCGACGTTATTGGGACCGCGGTCAACGCTGTCGACAACGGACGTGGCTACTTCATGCTTTTCGGCAAGCACACACAGGGAGGAGGGGTCTTTACTGCGACGTATCGCGCCGAGCTCCAGGCCGTCCGTCGGTCCTTCCGCTTCACCGCCTGATCTTCACGTCTGAGGCCAACTTTGGCGTCGGCAGTCGCGGGCACAGGCTAGCCACACAGTCGCGAACCCGTGCGGCCCCTGAACCGCGGTCGGGGGTCATTCCGGAACTGTGAGTGTGTGTTCGGTCCCGTCTGGGGCGTTTGTCAGGTTGACGCTCGGTGCTCTTTGGTCGTGACTCGATTCTTGAATGACCCGTTATCGCGGTGTCTTTCCAGTGATTTGTCCGAGCGGAGAGCCCGGTGTCGGCCTGGCGTCCGCTTGCTGGCCTGATCAGAAGCCTGTCCGCCCTGTGGGCGTGACCCGTCACAGTTATGCCGCGCGCGGTTTCCATCCCCAGACCGACACCGGATTTCCCCCAACACTCGGCTGGAGGTCGGTAAACAGATGCTCGCAGATCAGCTGGACTACATCGTCGGTGTCGACCCGCACCGCGACTCGCACGCGCTCGCGATCGTGCACGTCGTCAGTGGCGCTGTCATCTTCGAGTCGACGGTAATCGCGAACAACGACGGCTACGCAGGAGCATTGGAGCTCGCCGAGCGGCATGCGCCAGGTCGACGCGCGTTCGCGATTGAAGGCACAGGCTCCTACGGTCTGGGGCTCACCCGCTTCCTGACCGGCCGCGGTGAACAAGTGCTCGAGGTTGGTCGGCTACGACGGGAACGGCGCACAGGCGGCAAGACCGACGCCCTCGACGCAGTCCGTGCCGCGCGCAGCGCACTTGCAAACGAGCGTCCGTCGACGCCACGCACAGGCGGGGAACGGCAGGCGTTGCAAGCGCTCGTCGCTGCTCGAGAGGGAGCAGTTAACGCCAAGCGCGCTGGACTTTGTCAGCTGCGCGACCTGCTGGTCACGACGCCCGAGCCGCTGCGAAGCGAGCTGCGGCTGCTGACACGAGCACGGCTCTTGCAGCGCCTCGCAGCAACACGCCCCCATGGCCGCCACGACCCCGAGCTGCGCGGCAGCCTGCTCGCCCTCCGCTCGATCGCCCGCCGACTGCTGCAACTGACCGCCGAGGAACGCGAGCTCGCACGCGAGATCGAAACATTGACCCGCAAGCTCGCACCGCAGCTGCTCAACCAGCCCGGTGTCGGACCGCACGCAGCCGCCCAACTCGTCCTCTCCTGGTCACACCAAGGCCGGATCAGCTCCGAAGCGGCCTTCGCCAGGCTCGCCGGCGCAGCACCAATACCCGCCTCATCCGGAAAGACGATCCGCTACCGCCTCGACCGAACAGGCGACCGAAAACTCAACCGCGCCCTCCACCAGATCCTCGTCACACGCAAACGCACGCACCCCGCCACGATCGCCTACATCGAACGGCGACTGCAGGAGGGCAAAACCCGACGCGAAGCAAACCGCTGCCTCAAGCGCTACCTCGCCCGCAACCTCTACCGCCTACTCGAACACGGACCGCCGATCGCGACTTGACAGACATAGAAGCATCACTCGCGCATGTCAGCGACGACCGGCAGGCCGCGACCGCAAAAGCGCAAATGCGAGGAGTCCCGCAGTCGCCATGAACACAACCATGAGGCCGGCACCGACGACGGCCCCGCCCGCGCCCGCAATCGTCCATCCGAAGAACGCACCAATCATGATGGGCATCGGACTGAACCGGGCAGTCGAAACAAACACCCGGCGGTCAAGCTCGGAGTCACGCGGAGCACGTCGCATTGGCGTCACTCTGGGTCGTTCCCGAACGCTGGCCCATGTCAGCGACGACCGCTACCAGACGAAGCGACTTCGATCCGCAAAGCCTGCGCCCGCCTCTCCCAGCACGTTCACGATCTCGCGGCACTGTCGCCCAGTGCTGCAACAGAAGACCATCGTCGCGTCGTCATGAAACCAGCCCCAGGGCGAATCCCCACGCGGAGGTAACCCGCTCGATCTGAGTCTCGGCGACGGGCGCGCGAAAGCTGGGAAACCACACGCGAAGCCAGCGCCGCAGCGGTGTGCTTCGAAGCCTCACCAGCACTTCATCATTCTCGACACGAAGCTCTGCGAGCGGCCAGGTCGCATTCGCACTTGGAGTGGAGAGAACCGCAACTCTCCCGTGTGCGAGTGTGGCTGTTGGTGAGACCCAGAACTCTCTAAGTCTGCAGTGCGCACATCGGAGCTCTGGCACGTCCAATGCGAGTGCGGTACCCCCGTGGTGCGGCACCTCTACTTCTTGCTTGCTCGCACGCGACTTGATCGCTGTCAAGTGTTTGTTCAATGTTTGTATGATGCTGTTGGTGGCGAGCGATTCTGGGCAGCTTCGGATCGGCGAATTCGCCCGCCGAGTGGGCGTCGCGCCCGAACTGCTGCGCGCGTGGGAGTCGCGGTACGGGCTCACGCGGCCGGTTCGTTCGCCGGGCGGCTTCCGGCTCTTCACGGCGGCCGACGCGGCTCGCGTGGAGCGCATGCGGCGCGGGCTCGAGCAGGGTCTTTCACCCGCGGAGGCCGCGCGTGCCGCGCTTGAGGACGAGCGGCCGTCTGAGGGAATGCTGGAGGATCTAGCCGCTCGCCTACTTGACGCGATCGGCCGGTACGACGAAGCCGCCGCTCACTCGGTGCTCGACGAGAGCCTTGCTGCATTCGGCCTCGAGGAGTCGCTTCGCCAGGTGGTGTTGCCCACCTTGAAGAAGGTCGGTGACGGCTGGAAGCGGGGGAAGATCGAGGTCAGCCAGGAGCACTTCGCGAGCAACCTGATCCGCGGCAGGCTCCTTGGGCTTGCGCGGTTCTGGGGCCGCGGGACTGGGCCGCTTGCGCTTCTCGCCTGTGCGCCCGGCGAGCTGCACGACATCACGTTGCTCGCGTTCGCGCTCGTTCTCCGCTCTCACTCCTGGCGGATCCTCTTTCTCGGGGGGGATACGCCGATCGCGACGCTCGCCCGCGCGGCCGAGACGACGCTTCCGGAACTCGTCGTCGTCTCGAGCTTCGACTCCGCTCTGCTCGAGGCGCACGCCGCCGGCCTCCGCCGGCTGGCTCGGGCAGTGCCGCTGGCGCTCGCCGGCCCCGGCGCAACGGACAAGCTCAGCGCCCGTCTCGGCGCCCGCTACCTGGACGGGGATCTTGTAGCGGCGGCAGACGAGGTTGCGCGGACATGACCTGGTGCACGTGGCCGAGCTGATCGCGCTAACGGGCGCCACCGGCTACATCGGCGGCCGTCTTCTGCACGCGCTCGAGGTGCGTGGCGAGCGAGTTCGCTGTCTCTCGCGTCGCCCGGAGTACCTTTCGACCCGCGTCGGGCCCCGCACCGACGTCGTCCATGGCAACGTCTCGCGACCCGAGACCTTGCGCGCGGCGCTCAAGGGCGTTGAAACCGCTTACTACCTCGTGCACTCGATGGGATCGAGCGGCTCCTTCGCCAAGGCTGATCGCGAGGCCGCCTCAGCCTTCGGGCGCGCTGCGCGCGCCGCAGATGTTCAGCGGATCATCTACCTCGGTGGGCTCGGGGCGGGACAGCTCTCCGAGCACCTCGCCTCGCGCCAGGAAGTCGGCTACATCCTGCGTGAGTCGGGTGTGCCGACGATCGAGTTCCGCTCCTCGATCGTGATCGGGTCTGGGAGCGCGTCGTTCGAGATGCTGCGCGCGCTCGTCGAGCGGCTGCCCTTGATGGTCACGCCGCGCTGGGTGAAGACGCGCACGCAACCGATCGCGATCGAGGACGTGGTCGAGTACCTACTGGAGGCCCTCGACTACGAGCCAAGCGGAGGCGAGATCTTCGAAATCGGCGGCGCCGACGTCTGCTCCTACCTCGACCTGATGCACGCGTACGCCGAGCAACGCAGTCTGAGGCGACAGATGGTGCCGGTCCCGGTGTTGACACCGCGGCTCTCGAGCCTCTGGCTTCATCTCGTCACGCCCGTGTATGCGGGAGTCGGACGTGAGCTCGTCGACAGTCTCCGCACGGAGACGGTTGTCAACGACTCGCGGGCGCTCGAGGTGTTCCCGGTGCGGCCGCGGAGCTCGACCGATGCAATCACCCGGGCGCTTGCGAACGAGGACAAGGAGATCGCCGAGACCCGCTGGTCGGATGAGGCATCCGCGCCTAGCCCCGGATACGGCGGCGCACGCTACGGCTCCAGACTCGTCGACTCACGCAGCGTGACGGTGGCGCGCCCACCCGCCGCGGCGTTCGCGCCGATCCAGCGAATCGGCGGTCACACCGGCTGGTACCTCGGCGACCAACTGTGGGAGTTGCGCGGAGCGCTCGATGTCCTCGTGGGCGGTCCGGGCTTGCGGCGCGGCCGCCGTGACCCCGTCGGCATACGGGTCGGCGACACGATCGACTTCTGGCGTGTCGACCGCTTCGAGAAGGACCGACTACTTGCGCTCGTCGCCGAGATGAAGGTGCCCGGTCGAGCATGGCTCCAGTTCGAGGTCCAGCCGAACGACGACGGCGGCTCGATCATTCGGCAAACCGCCATCTTCGACCCGGCCGGTGTGCCCGGTCTCGCCTACTGGTACACGCTCTGGCCGCTCCACAGCTACGTCTTCGGCGGAATGCTGCAACGGATCGCAGCTGCCACGGTCGAAACCTGACGACTACAAGTCCGAGCTCGCTGGTCGTCCTCTAGCACCGGCCGTGAATGGATCGATGCGCTAAGCCCAGAGGCGCCGGCTCGCCTCGAGCGTCGAGCCACGAGGTCGGAGGCGGATGAGCGCGTCACGAGTTCAGCGCCGCTCGCATCCCGATCGTCGCCCGGGCTCCGACCCGATTGAAGAGCCGTTGCATCACCGCGTCGAACAACCGACCGATTCCGGTGAACGCAAGAGTCGCGTCGTAGCCGACGACCGATCCACTTCCGGCGGACTCGACCGTGACGGTGTCCCTCGAGACGAAGCCCGGACGCTGCGCCTCGAGCACGATGCGTCGCGGTGCGTCGTACTCGACGATCGCGTAGCGGAGCGCCACGTCACGTCCTCCGAAGCGGGCGACCAGGTCGAACGTCGACCCGATACCGATCGGCGCATCGCCGACCCGGTGTGCCTCGCTCACGCTGGGGTCCCAGACGCGGGTGTTGGCGAAGTCGGCCAGATAGGCGAACGCCTCGGCTTGGGGTAGGGAGGACTCGATCTTGGTGACGTAGCGGGCCATCTGGGTCTTCGCCACCCTACCAGCGCATGATGAAGGTCTGTATAGGTATTGTCTAAGTTATGGGTGGAGAAGCCAGATGAATATCGCGGTGATCGGCACGGGCATCTCGGGCCTGGGCGCGGCCTACGCACTTTCGAAGGGCCACGACGTCGAGTTGTTCGAACGTGACGACCGCGCGGGCGGCCACTCGAACACGGTCGAGCACACGGTCGCCGGGCGGACGATCGCGCTCGACACCGGCTTCATCGTCCACAACGAGGACACCTACCCGAACTTGGTTCAGCTCTTCCGTGAGCTGGGCGTCCACACGCAACCCTCCGAGATGAGCTTCTCGGTCGCCTGCGAACGGCACGGCCTCGAGTACTCGGGCAGCCGTCCGCCGCTCACACGATTGACATTGGAGATCGCCCGCTTCTTGCGCCTCGGCAGCCGCGCGCTCGACGACCCGCGCTGCGCCGAGTGGAGCCTCTCCCGCTACGTCGCCGAGGAGGGCTACTCGCCTCGGTTCCGTGATCACTTCCTCGTCCCACTCTGCGCCGCGCTCTGGTCGACCGCTCCGAGCCGGACGCTCGACTTACCACTCGTCTACGCCGTCCGTTTCTTCGCGAATCACGGGCTCCTCGGCTTCCGGCGGCTCCGCTGGAGGACGGTCGCCGGCGGCAGCCAGACGTACGTGCGCGCGCTGGAGGAGCGGCTGCGCGTGAACCTGTCGACCGAGGTTCGCTCGATCCGCCGCCTCGACGGTGGCGTCGAGCTCCGGCTCAAAGGGGACGAGCTACGGCACTTCGACGGCGTCGTCGTCGCGACCCACGCGGACCAGGCGCTGCGGCTATTGGAGGATCCGAGCGAGGACGAGCGTCGCCTGCTCGGAGCCTTCGGCACGACCGAGAACGACACGGTCCTCCACACGGACGACCGCTTCCTGCCCCGCCGCGTCACCACCCGCGGTTCCTGGAACTACCAGCTGCGCGACTGCGGCTGCGACGACGGGCGTCCGACGATGACTTACTACCTGAACAAGCTCCAGCGTCTCGACGAGGACGAGCACTACTGCGTCACGCTGAACCGCACGCCCGAGATCGACCCTGACAGGATCATCCGCCGCTTCTCGTACCGCCACCCACTCGTCACCCTCGAGTCGATGAGTGCCCAGTCCGAGCTGCCGCTCCTCAACGGCCCGCGACACACGGCCTTCGCAGGCGCCTGGCAGGGGTACTGCTTTCACGAGGACGGCCTGCGCTCGGGTCTTGCCGCCGCCGCCGCGATCGGAGTCACCTCGTGAGGTCGGCGCTCTACACCGGCACCGTGATGCACGCACGCAAGACCCCGAAGGAGAACGTCTTTCGCTACCGCGTCTGTCTCTACCTGCTCGACCTCGACGAGCTCCCCGAGCTCGACCGCCAAGTGCGCCTCTTCGGCTGGAACCGTCGGAACGTGGTCAGCCTGCACGACCGCGACCACCTCGACGTGCGCGCCTACCTCGCGGCGCACGGCGTCGCGGCCGACCAGATCCTGCTCCTGACGAACCTCCGCGTCCTCGGTTACGTGTTCAACCCGGTCAGCTTCTTCTACTGCTACTCGGGAGGCGAGCTCGCTTGCATCGTCGCCGAGGTAAGCAACACCTTCGGCGAGCGGCTTCCGTACCTGCTCTCGCCTGCGAACCGTGACCTGCGCGAGCGACGCCTCTCATACCGGCACGACAAGAAGCTGCACGTCTCGCCGTTCTTCGGCCTGGAGCAGAGCTATCAGTGGTGGTTCTCGGAGCCCGGTGAGCAGCTCGACGTCCGGATCGACCTCAGCGAAGGCGGAGCGCGGCCGTTTTTCGCCACGCTCACGGGGCGGCGTCGTCCTTTGACCGATGCGACCCTCGCCCGCGCGCTGCTCCGCTATCCGTTGATGCCGCTGCAGGTGACGGCCCTGATTCACCTCCAGGCGGCTCGCCTCTGGCTGAAGCGGGTGCCGTTCTTCCATAAGCCGCCGTTCATCCCCGGCGAGGGATCGGTGAGGAGATGACCGCGGCGCTGCGCGAGCTTCCCACCGGTCGCCGTTTCGGAATCCGCCTGGCCGAGCGCGCAGCGATCCGCGCGCTCGACCGAGTCGAGCACGGCGCACTGGAGCTTCGGCTCCCCGGCGGGAGCGTGCACCGGGCCGGGAGCGGCGACCCGATCGTCGTGGCCGTCACCTCGAATGATCTCTTCCGCCGGCTCGCGCGCTCTCCCGGCCTCGGTTTCGGCGAGTCCTACGCCGCCGGCGACTGGCACACCGACGACCTGCCCGGCCTGATCGCGCTCGTCGTCCGCAACCTCGAGACGTGGCGCGCCGGCTCGCGGCTCGCGCGGCTCGACCGACACCGCCCCCATGTGTCGCCACGCCAGGGCCTGCGCAAGGCCCGCGCGAACATCCAGTACCACTACGACCTCGGCAACGACCTCTACCGGCTCTTCCTCGATCATTCGATGACCTACTCCTGCGCTTTGTGGCAGGAGGGCGACACCCTCGAGCAGGCGCAGGAGCGGAAGCTGCGGGCGATCTGCGAGAAGCTGCGACTGAGGCCCGGCGACCACGTGCTCGAGATCGGCTGTGGCTGGGGCAGCTTCGCGCTCCTGGCGGCCGGTGAGTACGGGGCCAGGGTAACGGGCGTCACGCTCTCGCAGCAGCAATTCGAGCTCGCATCAGAGCGTGTCTCCGCGGCCGGCCTCGCCGACCGGATCGAGATTCGGCTCCAGGACTACCGGAGGCTCGACGGACGGTTTTCGAAGATTGCGTCGATCGAGATGCTGGAAGCGATCGGATACGCGCAGTACCCGACCTTCTTCGCCGCCTGCGACCGGTTGCTCTCACCCGGGGGCCTCGCCGCGATCCAGGTGATCGGGATGCCCGATCAGCGCTTCGAGCGCTACCGCCGCAAGGAGGACTGGATCCAGCGCTACATCTTCCCCGGGTCGCTGCTGCCCTCGCTCGAGGCGCTACAGACGGCGATGACGCGCGCCTCGGGTCTGATGGTCGTCGGGCTCGAGGAGATCGGGCCACACTACGCGGACACGCTCGGGGCCTGGCGCGCGCGGTTCTTCGAGAGTCTCCCGGAGGTGCGTGCGCTCGGCTTTGACGACCGCTTCATCCGGATCTGGGACTTCTACCTTGCGTCCTGCGAGGCGCTCTTCAGAACGCGGGCGATCCGCGACATGCAACTCGTCCTTGCCCGACCGTTCGAGGAGCCCGCTTGAGAATCTGGATCACCGGTGCGAGCACGGGCATCGGCGCCGCGACCGCGCGCGAGCTCGCGGCTCGCGGACACGAGCTCTTCCTCACCGCCCGCTCCGCGGACAAGCTCGCAGAGCTGCCGGGCGAGGCGATACCAGGCGACGTCACCGACCGCGGGACGATGCGATGGATCGCAAACCAGATCGCGCCGCTCGACGTCGCCATGCTGAACGCCGGAACTTACGCGCCGGTGACGCCGCAGAACTTCCGAGCCGAGCTCTTCCGGTCGCACTTCGAGGTGAACGTGATGGGCACCGTCCACTGCATCGAGTCGGTGCTGCCTGAGATGCTGCGGCGGCGGGCCGGGCGCATCGCCGTCGTGGCGAGTGTGACGGGATTCGCCGCTCTGCCGCGCGCCGAGGCGTACGGGGCGACGAAGGCGTTCCTGGTCTCGATGTGCGACTCGCTGCGCGCAGATCTCGACGGGAGCGGGGTGTCGGTCACTGTGGTCAATCCGGGCTTCGTGCGCACGCCGCTGACCGAACAGAACTCCTTCGAGATGCCGTTCCTGATCGACGCCGACGAAGCCGCGCGGATCATTGCCGACGGGCTCGAGCGCGGGAAGCCGGAGATCTCCTTTCCCTTCCAGATGGCGCTCGCAATGAAGCTGCTCGGCTCTGCGCCCGGCGCGCTCGCCCGCCCTTACGCCGCGCGTATAGCGCGCAACCTACGCCGATGATCCAGCCGAACGTGAAGATCAAGACCGTCCGCGAGCGGACAAGCAAGCCGAGCCAGCTCGCAGGAATCGTTGCGGTCGCCGTGCCGCCGCTCGGGCTCTTCATTGCGGTCTGGCTGCTCTGGAATCGGGGCGTCCACCCGGTCGACCTCGCGCTGCTCGGGGCGTTCTACGTGGCCTGCGGGCTGGGGATCACGGTCGGCTTCCACCGCCTCTTCACGCACAAGAGCTTCGAGACGAGCGCCCCGCTTCGCGCCATGTGGGCGATCCTCGGCTGCATGGCGATGCAAGGCCCGCTCACACAGTGGGTCACCGACCACCGCAAGCACCACGCGCTGTCCGACCGGCCCGGCGACCCGCACTCCCCGCACGCCGGGCACGGCGACTCCCTGGCTGAACACCTGCTCGGCCTCTGGCACTCACACATCGGCTGGCTGTTCTCGACGAAAGGCCTCGAGCGTGGGGTCGAGTACGGGCGTGACCTTTACGAGGACCCCCTGGTGCGTCGAGTTGACCGCCTCTACCTTCTCTGGGTCGTCCTCACGCTCGGGCTCCCGTTCCTTGCCGGCTACCTCGTCGGGGGAAGCTGGCAGCGGGGTCTCGAGGCTTTGGTCTGGGCCGGGCTCGTCCGAATCTTTCTTTTTCAGCACGTGACCTTCTCGATCAACTCCATCTGCCACTTCTTCGGCGCACAGCCGTTTCGTACGCGCGACGAAAGCCGGAACGTCTGGCTGCTCGCGATCCCCTCGTTCGGCGAGTCGTGGCACAACGGACATCACGCCTTTCCGGCCTCGGCCGTGCACGGCCTCGAGCCCGGCCAGTTCGACATCTCCGCACTTGTGATCCGGGGGATGGAGAAGCTCCGCCTTGCCTCCGACGTCAAACGCCCCGGTCCCCAGCAGATCGAGCGGCGACGGGCCGGGGCCGCCCAGCGCGCCTAAGCGACACAGTTCGAGCGGGCGACGCCAGGGCCGATTCTGTCAAACCGCCAGGAGCCCATCTTCGATCAACGGGCCAGGATGCTCCACGGCCCGGGGCACCGACCAGGAGGCTGCACCGAGACGGGGCGATGCAGCCAGGTGGAGGTTCGACTGGACCTGCCTACTCGCCGACGCGGAGACCGCGCCGGCGAGTAGCTGCCATGATCTTTGCGACCGCTTGCCGCCATGCGGCGACGCCGCCGGGCGTCGTCAATGGATCGAGAACACCTGCTGCACCTTGTTCGCGGATCCGCCCGTCGGGTTGGCAGCGATCTTGACTGCCGTGGGCTTGAGGAGGGTGCTCTTCTTCGCCTTCACCTTCGCAGGCGAAAGAGTCGAGGCGTGGGCGAAGGAGCCGAGAAGGTAGATCCGATGCGGGGCGCGGGGCGCCGGCGGCGCTCCGGGCTCGGACTGGACGCCCGGTGTGTGTACGTTGCTCGGCAGCGGCGCTGTTGACGCAAGTCGCGACGGTGGTGCTGCCGGCTGCACCGGCGGCCTAATCAGAGCCGAGGCGACCGGCACGGCGAACAGCGCCGCGAAGATCGTGGCTGCAAGCACCTGCGTAGCCTTCCGTGCACCGATCGTCTCCTCCGACGTGTTTCCCACGAGGATGCTGTTTGCGTTCCGGGTGCGTGACATTTTGGATCTCCCTTCGCGACTCCGGTCACCCTGCGCAACCGACTGATCAGAAGCTACGTCGCTTCGGGAGCAGCGTCGTTTCGCGCCGCAACGCTGGAACTGTCTTCGTGCGAACAGAGTTGTCCTAGCGGGCGCAGCGAGCGAGTCCGGCAGCGTCGAGGATTCGAGTGTGCCCGCGCGTGACCTCGCTTGGCACTCCCAGACGGGGATCAGCGTCGGCTTCTCTGTCAGGCTGTCGGAGCTTGGAGCGCGGCGAGTCGTTCACGGGTGCACCGCGTCTCCGGTCACAGCGGCTCCGCTGTGCCGGTCACCACCTCACCCGTATTCACACCGATCCGGCCCGGATGCCGAGTTCCGGCAGTGCATCCCAGTTGCGGGCGATCCCGGCCTGGGCCGCGACGGATCGAGGCGTAACGTTTTGTTCTCGGCAACTCAGCGGATCGCGCGTCGGAACCTCTCCCGCTCAGGCGGGCGACGCGACGATTGCTTGTACGAAAAGAGGCGTTTTGCTTGGATTACCCTTGGGTCGGATGGGTGGCTTGGGGTAAATGGTGATGACGCGAGGTGAGGCGTAGGGTTGCTCGAATGCCGCCCGCGGTGTCATACGCAAAGAGTTCGGGTGTGAACATTGCCTATCAAGTTGTCGGGGATGGGCCTGTAGACGTCTTGATGATTCCGGGCTGGGTTTCGCATCTCGCGTTGGACTGGGACGAGCCGCGGTGGGTGCGGTGGTGTGAGCGAATGACCTCCTTCGCGCGTCTCGTCCGCTTCGACAAGCGTGGAACCGGGTTGAGCGACCGCCCTCCGGGGATACCGACGCCGGACGAACGGATGGAAGACGCACAGGCTGTGATGGTTGCGGCGGGGCTGAAGCAGGCGCACGTGATGGGTTGGAGCGAAGGCGGTCCACTGGCAGTCATGCTCGCAACCGCGCATCCAGAGCGGGTCATGAGCCTCATCCTCTACGGCACTCAGGCAGCGTTTGTTCGCCGTGACGACTACCCGTTTGGCCACCCGCCGGAGGAAGACGACAGCTGGGAGCTAGAACTCGAGTCGACGTGGGGAACGGTTGAGGCTGTCCTCATGACCGATCCCGACGCCGAACCGCACTTCGCACGACGCGTGGCGCTCTACAACCAGGCGGCGGCAAGCCCCGCTGCCGCAGTCGCCCTCGCTCGGTCAAACGCCTTGCTTGACATCCGTTCGTTGTTGCCGTCTGTTCGGGTTCCGACCTTGGTCCTCAATCGCCGCGGCGACCCGGTGGGGCCGTCGGCAGCCGGCCAGTACATGGCTGACCGAATTCCCGGCGCACGGTTTGTCGAACTCGACGGCGATGAGCACATCCTCTGGCTCGGGGACAGCGAGGCGTTGTGTGGCGAGATCGAAGGATTCGTAACTGGCATTCGTCCGCACACACCCGAGCCGGGCGTCGTCCGCGCAATCCTCCAGAGCGACATCGAAGGCTCCACCGTCCTCGCCAACGAGCTCGGCAACGAACGCTGGGCCGACCTACTACTCGAGTACGGATCGATGGCCAAGAAAGTAATCGGTGGCTACGGCGGCCGCATCGTCGACCAGATCGGTGATGGACTGATGGCGGAGTTCGAAGGACCGGTAAACGCCATCCGCACCGCCCAGAGACTTCGAACGACCGCGGCAGAAATCGGCATCGCGGTCCGCTCAGGCATCCACATCGGCGAGGTCGTCGAACGCGACGGAGCGCTACGCGGCATCGCCGTCCACGTCGCTGCCCGAGTGATGGCCAAAGGCACCGGAGGTGACATCCTCGTCTCGCAAACCACCAAGGACATTTGCGGCGGATCGGGTCTCCAATTCACCGAGAGCGGCGAGCACGCACTGAAAGGGCTCGAAGGGACATGGCGCCTGTTCGCGATTGCCTGAACGGTGGAACTGCAGCCGACATCGACCACCCAGACACAGGCTTTGCAACACCCGACGCTCAGGCTCGTTCAGGAACTCACTGTCATTCTCGGTTGACGGTGGCGTCCGGTGTGGGCAAGAGACTCGGGTTGGCGGCGGCTGACTCCATTCGGAACTGTCGGTTGGTGCCGACTTGCCAGTGTTGTGTCGCCGCCGCCTTCCCGAGACCGTTGAGCGTGACTTGATAGGAGCTTGGCAGCTGCCTCGAGTGAGGCCTGTCGGCTCGCCGGTCGTCTCCTTCTGTTTGTTGGAGGCGATGTCAATGATCGTGGTTGGGGTGGACGTACACAAGCATTCGTTGACGGCGGTGGCCGTCGACGATGCCGGGCGGGTGCTCGAGGGGCGCACGCTCTCCTGCGGCGAGCCGTCGTTGCTTGCTTGGGCGGCTGGGCTCGGTCGCGAGCGGCTGTGGGCGCTCGAGGATTGCCGCCATGTCACCGGCGCGCTCGAGCGGATGTTGTTGGCTGCCGGCGAAGAGCTGGTGCGGGTGCCGCCGAAGCTGACGGGGGTGGCGCGCCGCACTGGCAGGGAGCGCGGCAAGTCTGACCCGATCGATGCGCTCGCGGTCGCCCGGGTGGCGCTGCGTGAGCCCGATCTCCCACGGCCGCGTCCCGGCGAGGAGCGCTACCGGGAGCTGAAGCTGTTGGTCGTCTACCGGGACGATCTGATCGACGAGCGCCGCCGCGCCCAGCAGCGGCTGCGTTGGCACCTGCATCAGATCGACGCCGCGTTTGTCGTGCCCGCTGGGGCGCTTGACCGGGCGGTCTGGCTCGAACGCGTCGGGCGCTGGCTGACTCGCCAGCCGCGCGTGGTGCAGGTCCGCCTGGCACGTGACCTGGTCAGTCGCTGTCGCTCCCTGACCCGCATGATCGTTGAGCTCGACGACGAGCTCGAGACGCTGAGCGCGCAGATGGCCCCGGCGCTACTCGAGCTCCCGGGCTGCGGCGGACTGACCGCGGCGAAGCTGCTGGCCGAGATCGGCCCGATCGAACGCTTCCGCACCGACGCACAACTGGCCCGCCACGGCGGCGTCGCGCCGCTCCAAGCAAGCTCAGGAAAAAACCAACGGCACCGCCTCGACCGCGGCGGCAACCGGCAACTGAACTGCGCACTCCACCGGATCGCGATCACACAGAGCCGCGTGCACCCGCCGGCGCGGGCCTACCTCGAGCGCAAACAAGCCGAAGGAAAAGCCGACGCGAAGCGCTCCGCTGCCTGAAACGACAGCTCGCACGAACCGTCTACACAACACTCAAAAACGAGCCACTATTGACATAGGAGCAACACTGGCCCACGTCAGCGCTCGGAGTCGTTTCCAGATGAGTTTGCGGCGAGTCCGGTCGGTGCCCTGTGTTCCGGACGCTTATATGCCGGGAGGGACGATTGTCGTTTTGAGTACTGCCTGTCCGTTTGTGATTTGGTAGACCGAGACGATCGGTCGGGTTGTGTCACCGTTGTGGTCGAAGCGGAAGTTGCCGAGTATTCCGTCGGAGGCACCGTGTAAGAGTTCCTTTCTGACTGATGCCCGGGTGCCGTTTGAGCGCGCGATCGCTGCAAGCATCGTCTCTGCGGCCGCGCCTGCGGCGACGGAGTAGGGCTCGGGTGTACCGCCGATGGCGTTGCCGAACGATGCAACGAAGGCCTTGCCGGCTCGAGGCAGGCGTGAGAGCGCGCGGACGGGAACCGTGACGGTGGCTCCCTCCGCCGCGGGCCCGGTTTCGAGCAGTGCGGGAAACGGCGTGAATCCGTCGGAGAGGAGGATGTGGGGACGGTTTCCGAGGGCGTTTCGAAGGGCGACGATCAGCGGGTCTCCGCCCTCGTCGACTGTGCCGGCGAGGAACACGCCGTCGGGGTGGGCGGTTGCGACCTTGCGAGCGAGCTTCCCCAGATCTCCGTATTGGTCCCAGTCAGCCAGCCCAACGATGCGGATTCCGAGTTGCTGCGCGGTCGTCGCGACGGCGGCGGTGAGGCCGCGGCCGTAAGGGCTGCCGTCCGCGAGCAGGAAGAGGCGGTGGAGGCCGAGTCGCTTTGCGATGATGGCGTTCGCTGCGCCTTGGGCGTCGTCGGCCGCGACGACGCGTGTGAAGATCGGGGCGCCGCGGGCCCGGTACAGACCGGGCTCTTTGGGCGTGGTGGCCGGTCCGTGGTGGGTGAGACCGACGTAGGTTGCCGAGGGCGAGATCACGGGCACCGCTCCCGACTTTGCGTGCGCGAGGATCGGCAGCTCGACCGACGCGCAGCCGGAGTTGAACGGCCCGATGACGCCGACCACGCGTGCCTGGCGGGCGATCGCCTCCGCGTTCGCGCGACACGTCGGACGTGTCCAGGAGCCTGCTTCGGCGCTCGAGTCGTCGCAGAGTTGATACCCGACTTTGAGGCGTCCAGCTTGGAAGTGGTGGCGGGCGAGGACGAAGCGAATTGCGTTCGACATCTGGATTGTCAGGGCGTTGCTTCCGTATCCCTGCAGCGGCAGGTCGGCGGCGAGGAGAACGTCTGGTCTTCCCTCCCCGTAGACGGGCGAGCAGAGCGCCGCGGGAAGACCCGCGCGCTCGTCGGTCACGAGCGGGGAAGGGACACCGCCGGTGTTTGCATCGAGCCCGGCTTCGATCGTCGCCCAGACGTGTGCGCCCGAGACGGCGATCCCGACTGGGCTGCCTCCGACGACGATCCGATGCAGCACGTTTGTTACCGGATTGATCCAGCCGATTGTCCCGTCGCCGGAGTCCGCCACCCAGACACCCGAATCCGCGGCAGCGAATCCGACCGGATCGCTGCCGATTCCGAGCGGGATCACGTTTGTGACCACGTCGCCTCGGGGATCGACTCGGATTACGCTCGGCGGGCTGCCTTCGAGCACCCAGACCGACCCGGCACCGACGGTAACTGCTACCGGGTCCGGTGCCGCATACCCAGGCCGAGCGACGAGCTTAATCGAGACAATCGTTGCTCCCGTCGAGCGGTCGATCTCGAACAGCGTTGCCTTCTGACTGGAGAGCACCCAGAGCCGTCCCAGGCCGTCGGTCAGATCGGAGAGCGGGGCGTGCAGGTTGACGGCGCCGGTCGGGCGGCCGGCTGCGCTGTAGCGGCGAAGCACCTTGGTGCCGTTGGTGACCCAGATTCCGCCGCCGGGCGCCGGCGCCGCCTGAATGCTGGGGCCTTGGCCGGGCGCCGCTCGCAGAACGATCGGGTGGCTGACCGAACCGTAGACGGGGTTGATCGCGGTGATCGAGTTCCCTCCGGTCGCCCAGATCCGGCCGCCTGAGGGGAGCAGCGTCTCCGGGGTGAAGCGCAACGTGACGGGGGGTTGCAGACGGAGCGGCGAGCGGGAGACCACCGACACCGTGCGGCCCAAAGAGGCGATCCACAGACGCTTGCCGTAGACGGCCAGCTCGGCTGGCGGGCCGGCCATCGGGAGTGTGGCGTCGACGCGTTTTGTGCGGGTGTCGAGACGGACCAGCGAGTTAGGGACATAAGGCAGCGCGCGGGTCGAGCCTGGGCGTGTCAGAACGAGGGCGACGACAGCAGCAGTCGCGATCAGCAGCAACATCCCGCCGACCGCGGCCAGGCGGACACCGTGCTTCCGGTGCAGCGGCTGCGCCGGCCGCGACGGAGTGCCGAGCGCTGGATCGTGGTTGAGAATCTCCCGCTCGAGTCGTTGCAGCTCCGACCCAGGCTCCACTCCAAGCTCGTCGCGCAGGAGAACTCTGGTCGAGCGGTAGAGCTCGAGCGCATCCGCTTGTCGACCGGCGAGGTAGAGCGCTCGCATCAGCTGTTCACGCGGCCGCTCCCAAAGCGGCCGTCGGCCGATCAGCGCCTCGAGCTCAGGAATCGCCTGCGCGACGCGGCCGTCGCTGATCTCCGCCTCACATTCGTCGATCCACACCTCGTCCCGTAAGCGCCTCCAAGCGTCGGATCTCCGCCTGCGCGAAGGCGTCGAATCGGAAATCTGCGAGCGGTTCTCCCCGCCAAAGCGAGAGTGCCTCCTGTCGCCTTCCCTCTGCCGCCAGTTGCGCGAAGCGGTCGCTGTCCAGTTCTCCGGGCTCGAGGCGGATCCGGTACCCGACCGCGGTGGTTTCGATCCGGTCAGCGCCGAGCGCCTTGCGCAGCCGCGAGACGTAGATGTGGACGCTCTTCGCAGCATTGACGGGCGCGCTCGCACCCCAGAGCTCCTCGACGATCTGATCGGTCGCAAGCGGCTGATTCGGATGCAGCAGAAGCAAGGCAAGGAGCGCGCTTTCACGACCGCGCACGATCCGAACCGGCCCATTCTCGGCAACAACCTCCAGCAGACCAAGCAGCCGGAACTCCACCCCAAGCGACGCTATCACCCACGGTAAATCCTGCCAAGAGCAGCCAGATTTACCTCGCCTCAAGGCCGATCAGCCCTGCTTCTACCCGGCTCGTTCACCGTCATCGCATCGGTCGCGTCCCGTGGCCGTCAGACAGGAGGCGAGGCAACCGTGACCGCAATCGATCGTCTCAGCATCACCGCCGTCATCGCAGCCGTTGCACTGCTGTTCGTGCAGATGGCAGCGGGCGCAGGAGAGCCGAAGAACGAATGGCCGTTCACACGATCCGTGACGACACGCGCCCAGCAGAGCGCCGGGCCCACCGGGACAGCATCGACCATGATTCAGGGCGAGCCCAAGAACGAATGGCCATTCACCCGCCGAATAGGTGAACGTTCAGCAAAACCGGCAACTCATGCGATCGCCGCCACGTTGCCGCCGCGCGGTGAGCCCAAGAACGAACCTCCGTTCGTTCAACCAGCCCTATCAACCGCCTCATCCGGCGGAGCATTCAACTGGATCGACGGCGCGGTCGGCGCACTCGCAGGCATCGGACTCGCCGTTGCCACCACCGGCGTGCTGCTCATCGCCCGCAAGTCCCCGCAGACAGCCTAGGCAATCTGCGGGTCTGGGGGGCGGGGGCGGCCAACACCGCCCCCGCCAATCTCTATCCAAGCCCGACATTCCGCATCGCGGACTCGGGTTGGCGCTAGAGGAGGCGCTGCCAATCAGAGCGCTTCGCCTCGACGTAGCGCAGGCCACGGAGCCACTGCTCGCCGCGCGTGCTTCTCCAGACCTCGCTCCACCCGGGACGGCCGTCCTCCCCCCAACGGCGCGCAGTGTCGTACAGCACGCGGATCCGCTTACAGACTGATGGCAGCAGTTCCTCCCGTTCGTCAAGACCATAGGATCCGCAAAGGAGCCGCAGACGCTCAGCCTGCCGACCGATCGGGTAGCCGAGGCGCACACAAGTTGACTCGTCATAGAGCGGGACGAACCGGTACGCCGCCCACGCCAGATCCCACAGCGGCGGCGCTGGCGCGGCCAGATCCCAATCGATAAAAGCTGATGCGTGACCACGAGGCTCGAAGACGGTGTTGTCCGGCGAGAGGTCGTTGTGACAGATCACATCACCGCCTCGTGGCGCCCCGACCATGAACTGCCAATGGGAACCCGGTGGTGCCGCGAACGACCGACTTGCATCGTGAAACGCACGGATCAGCCTGCCCACGGACACCAGTTCCTCGTCAGAATGAATCGCCTCACCCCCAGGCACGAACGTCAAGATCTCGACGTCATCGACAAGCCCAAGAGGCCGCGGCGCTCCCGCGAAACCGACCATTCGCAAATGCCGAAGCAGCGCGTGAACTGCCGGCGTCCATTCACCCGCACTACGGTGAACGGAATCGCCCCGCCGCTCCACCGAACCCAGGCCACCGCCGACACTCACAGCGCCAGCATCGCAGTCGCGCTCGCTCCGGTGTCATTCCGTACCACTCGACCAGGCGAGACCCGCTGCCTGAGCGAAGCTTTCTTCAGACTTCGATGATCGGCAATGCCCGCGTGTCGAGCGGGTCGCGATAGAGCACGTGCGGAAAGGTACCCCCACAGTAAGGGCCTCTTCCCTCCGCGAGCGCATTCACGGTAGTACCCCCGGCTCGCCTCGTTGAAGGTGGAGAACTCGGTGATCGCGTCGGGCTGGAACGGCATCGACTGCGACCCGTCCAGGGCGTTCTCGGCGCTTGCGCGACCGTTGAGGAAGACGACGGTGCGGTTTGAGTCGAGATCGAACGGATCGATCTCGAAGAACCGCCTTCGGAGTGGCTCCAGGCTCGCGGCTCCGCGCCCATGGGGCCCGTCACGCTCGTGTGACACTGCGGACCTGCGGCGGCGCAGGTCCGCCAGATACCAAACTGCTGAAAACAGTCCCTGAACCAGTCAGGCATCCGCAAGGTGCGCGCTCGTGTCGATGATCCCGTCGAGGCGCGCCTCGTCAGGCGTCGGTCGAATGACCAGGGAGGCCGGTTCTGTCAACGGGCCGGGAGGCCGGTCAGTTCTCTTGATGAACCGGTCAGTTCTCTTGATGAAAGGGCCGTTTTGTGTGAAGGGACGCTTGCCCAGGGCAGAGAGTCTCGATTCGCGCTCCGCCATCGTTGGGTGCCGAGGATCGGTCGCTCGTTCGCTATCGGAGTAGCCTTTCGCTGTGACTCAACGTCGAGCGGCGTCGATGCCGCGATACGAAGAGGTCGTTAGCGAGCACCGCTGGAAGGTGCCCGAGTTCTACAACATCGCGCAGGATGTCTGCGAGAAACATTCGCGCGACAAGTTGGCGATGGTCTGGGAGAGCTTCGATGGTGCGTCGCGCGAGCTCTCTTGGGGCGAGCTGCAGGACCTTGCGAATCAGGCGGCGCACGTCCTGGCGGGCAGGGGCGTAGAGCGGGGTGATCGCGTCGCTGTCGTGCTGCCTCCGACACCGGAGACCGCTGCGATCTTCTTTGCCGTCTGGAAGCTCGGCGCGATCCTTCTGTCGATGTCGGTTCTCTACGGCGACGAGGGCATTCGACACCGGCTTCAGGATGCCGAGCCGAGGCTACTTGTCACCGATGAAGAGAACGCACCGCGGTTCAAGCTCAGCTCGGCACCGCCGTTGTTGATCCTTACCGCTGAGACTCTGGTCGAGGTTCCAACGGAGCAGATCAGCTGTGCCACCAAGGCAGACGATCCCGCGCAGCTCTATTACACGTCTGGAACGACGGGACTGGCGAAAGGCATCGTCCACGCCCATCGCTACATCCTCGGCCACGAGGAGTTCACCTACTGCCATGAGGTTCAAGATGGCGAGCGATTCCACGGAATGGGCGAATGGGCGTGGGCTGCCGGGATCGCGCCGCTGCTCGGACCGTGGAGGCTCGGCGCGGTCCAACACGTCTACCGGCGTGCCGGCGGCTTCGACCCGCACAAACAACTCGACTTTCTCTCGCGCCACCGAGTCACGAATGTCTTCACCACGCCGACAGCGATGCGGTCGATGATGGCCGTCGAGGACGCAGGCGCTCGCTATCCATGCGAGTTCCGGCGCGTCTGCTCCGCGGGCGAACCGTTGAACCCCGAAGCGATTCGGTGGTTTCGGCAGGAGTACGGCGTCACTGTTCTCGACTACTACGGACTCACCGAGTCGTACCCGCTCGTCGGCAACTTCCCGTGGATGGAGGTCAGGGAAGGCTCGATGGGACGACCCATGCCAGGCTGGGATGTCCGGATCCTCGACGAAGACGAGCGAGAGGTTGCCAGCGGGGAGCGAGGAGAGATCTGTCTACGGGCTCGTTCGAATCCCCATTACCCCTTGGGTTACTGGCGCAACGAAGAAGCGGCACGTGAGACATTCGGTGGCGAGTGGTTCCACACCAAGGACGCCGCTACGGTCGATGAGGACGGCTACGTGTGGTATGCCGGGCGCGCGGACGACGTCATCATCTCGGCCGGCTATCGAATCGGACCGTTCGAGGTCGAATCGACGTGTCTGGAGCATCCGGCCGTCCGCGAAGCCGCAGCCGTCGCATCCCCCGACGAGAAACGCGGCAACGTCGTCAAGGCGTTCATTGTGCTAGCTGAAGGCAGTGAGCCATCCGAGGAGCTGGCAGACCAGATCAAGGCCTTCGTGCGCGACCGTCTCTCGGCCTACGCCTACCCACGCAAGGTCGAATTCGTCGATGAGCTTCCGAAAACACTGACCGGGAAGATCCGTCGGATCGAACTGCGGGAACGCGAAAACGCATGACAACGGACGTGTTGGACGACTCCAGCCTCAGGCACGTGCGGGGCCGTAACGGTTTCGTGACGGGCGTCGTTCAAGCTCCGCTGTGATAGGTCCTAGGCCTGCAGGTTCGAGGGGCGCGGTCCGACAGGGGAGCTAAGGGGAAGCGTGACGGCTGTCGTACAAGCTGACCGTGTGAGTGCTGGTTTGACCACGCGACGAGTGAGCGTCGTGATGTGGGCGTTCTGCGTCCTGCTGGCGGTGCCGACGCTCATTGCGATCGCGATCGGTCCTGGGACGGTGCTCCCGAGCGACATTTTCTCAGGCGCCGGCGGCCTCGCTTTCTTGGTGTTGTCGCTCACGTTCGCCTCGGTTGGAGTGGTTGTGGCGATGCGTGTCCCGGAAAACCGGATTGGCTTGGTGTTCTGTCTGACGGGGTTCGTGAGCATCATTCAGCTCTTCACCTGGAACTACGCGGATGTCGGACTCCACTCCCACGCCCTGCCTGGCACGGCTGCCGCGACAGTAGTCAACAAGGTCATCAGTGAGGCGACTGCTGGGTTGCTTGCTCTCTCGCTCTTGCTGTTTCCGGATGGAAAGCTTCCGTCGTGGCGCTGGCGTCCGGCGCTCTGGGCGCTGCTCGGCGGCGTGTCCTTGCTGGTCCTTGCCGGTCTCTTCTACCCCGGGCACTACGCGCAGCCGTTTGCTTCGCAGTCCAACCCGCTCGCACTGCCGGGTGTAGACAACGGGCTGATCAACGCGGTCGACCTGGGCGGCTGGATGCTTGTCCTGGTCGGGCTCGCGTTGGGAACTGCCGGATTGGTCATTCGCCTCCGGCGAGCACACGGCGTCGAGCGGCAGCAACTCAAGCTCGTCCTCTCAGTCGGAGCACTCACTGGGCTAGTGGCCGTCGTATTGATGACAGGCTGGCTGACCGCGCCGGGCGGCGGAGTCACGCCCCACAATCCAGGACTGACAGGGATGGCTGCGCTGGGCTTCGTTCTCACCGCCTTCCCATTGGCCGCGGGCGTCGCGATCCTCCACTACCGCCTCTATGACATAGACGTCGTCATTCATCGGACGCTCGTCTACGGGGTGCTGACCGCGCTGCTGCTGGTCGCCTACCTAGGCTTCGTTCTGTTCTTCCAACTCTTGCTTCGCCCGCTGACCGGCGGAAGCACCTATGCGGTGGCGCTTTCGACACTTGTGGTTGCGACGCTGTTCCGACCTGTGCGTCGCCGCGTTCAAGCGCTCGTCGATCGGCGCCTCTACCGACGGAAGTACGACGCCCAACAAACACTCGAACGCTTCTCCGAGCGACTCCGTAACCAAGTCGACCTAGACGAACTCCCCGCCGAACTCATGACCGTGGTCATCCAGACGATGCAACCAGCACACGCCTCGCTGTGGATTCACCACCCAAGCTCCTCGCCTGGCCGACGAAAGGCCCGCGAACCAGCCGGCGCCCAACCGCGCTGACGTGGGCGAGCGCCCTTACGCGTGACACATGCCGTTGAGATCTCCGCCGACACTGCAAGCGGTGTGTCAGACCGCTTGCACTGGCAACGGAGTCACGACCGGTCGCCAGCAAGCACGCCGAAGTTGGGAGAGTGCGAGCTCATCAACCCCGTGGCTCCAGGTGTTGATCGCGTAAAGGCCCAACAGCCCGTTCTTGTGTCTCCCGTCTCGGTCGGCCACGTCGGAACGTCACACAGGCCTAACGGGCTTGCAGCATCCCGCTTTGCGGTGGCTAGTACGGTAGACGCTACGGTGATTGATTGGGGCTTATGGCTTCCTCTCCTGTAGGTGAGACCGCACAGACGACACGCGCGCGACGTCGGGAGGTGACCTGAGTGGCTGCGAGTTCCGCGGTGAACGAGAGTGACGTGCTCTACGGTCTTTGGGGTGTGCGTCCAGGCCCGTGGTTGTGGTCTGGAACGGTGCGGATCTTGTTCGTGCTCGACGGCCGCATCAACACGAGCACCGTTTCGTCGAGCTTCGGGCTTGGGTTCGTCATCGAAACGCTGACGGATCCTTCGTTGGCTTGGTGGGTGCGTCATGAGGTCACCGTCGTACGCCGCGACAACGGTTCCGATCGCGACCTGGATGATCCTGATCAAGACGTTTTCTTCAACAGCCAAGCTCTTGCATTTTCGAAGACCGACTTCGACTTCCGTGAGAGCGGGTTCGATATCGACGGGTTCGACCAGATCTGGTTTTTCGGTGACTTTCCTATGAACGAAGCTGGCGATCCCGACGAGGAGGGCTTTCACCCGCTGAAAGGCGATGAGGTTCGGATCGTTGCTGAGTGGATGGATCGGGGTGGCGGGGTGTTCGCGACAGGCGACCATTTCAACCTTGGTGCGTCGATGTGTGCGCACATCCCAAGGGTGCGATCGATGCGGCGGTGGACCGTGGCCCAGGGCGTGCCGCCACAAATGGGCCCTTATCGCAACGAAACCCTGCAAGGCACCGAGACATTCGTCAACGGCGACGACGCTCGCGAAGGCGACAGCGTGCCGCAGCCGATCGAGCTCGTTTACACCCGGCGGCCGGTTTCGATCCTATTGCGACCGGTTTCGCCGCATCCGCTGTTTTGTGTTCCTGGCGGTGGTGTCGTCGACCACTTCCCCGATCACATGCACGAAGGGGAGGTGATCGAGGACGGCGACGTCGCGCTCGATCAGCCGCTTAACATTCCCCGATACGACCGTCCCGAGTTCCCGCCTGCTCTTCCTCTGCAGGTTGCGCGGTTCGTGGCCACCGATGGTGTGACGGTCATCAACTATCGGCCTGTCCCACGTGTGCTCGCCCACGGCAGGACCACGATCCCTCTGCCGCCGCTGCCGGTCATCGCCGCGGCTTCCACGGCCGAGGCGTCCGGGTCGCCGCTGCTGGGTGGCCTTCCGTTCCCTGGAGTTCGTGTTGGTAAGCGATTTGGGCTCGTCGGGGCGTATGACGGTGACTCGGCCGGGATCGGTCGTGTAGTCGTCGACTCGACCTGGCATCATTGGTTCAGCTACAACCTGCACGGCTTCCAGGCCAGCAACGTGCCTCAGTTCGAGAAGATGCAGGCCTACTACCGCAATGTCGCCCTCTGGCTTGCGCGGCCCTCGCAGCGCCAGACGATGCTCGTGGCGGCGATGTGGGGTGTCGTCGTGTCTGACCCGATGGCGTTCCCGGCAGCGCGCCCGGACACCTTGTGGGGAATAGGCCGTCGCGCGCTCGAGGTCATGAGTCGCACCGCATCTGAATGCTCGATGCTCGAGCTCGCGTCTGCGTACCTCACCGCAGACCTGAGACAGCTTTTCAGTGTTGACGGGCACGTTGATTCTGCCGCCCCGGACGTAGATGGCCTCGAGCCCGGTCTCTTCGTCCGCGCCGTCGCCGGCGGCCTGGCATCGTCATTGCTGGAACCCGCCGCCGCTTATCGCAAGCACGGATTCCAGAGACCGAAGATCGACGAACAGCAGCTCGCCAAGCACGCGAACGAAGGGCTGGCCGACGGCATCCGCGCTCTCGCCAAGACGCTCAAAGCGCGCGCGACAAGCTCGGGAAGCATCGCCGCCGACCTAGCCTCCATCACAGGAGAACGCCAAAGCTCGCCGACTCAGCCCGGCAGAAAGGATCGCTGACCCCTCCCGCGCCCGACGCCTCTGTGTGTTCGATCACCTAGACGCGTCCCGGGTACCTCGTTGTCCGCTGGAAAGGTTCGGCGGGGAAACTCGCCAAAAGACGAAATCGCTGCATCACGCGCGCGTTCGTGATGCAGATAACTCGGCCCCCATCCAGGGATGCGCCTGAAATCGCTCGCGACGAAGATGAGTCATCGATTGTCTGCGGCGATCTTGCGGTTCCTCACGAGCGTCCTCGGTCTCCTGGCGGCGGCACCTCGGTGCCCGTGCGCCAATTTGTCGCGAAGCCTTCGTCGCGGCCTTTCTCTTCGCTCTGGCGGCTGCCCTTCAGCAGAAGGGCGACTCCGCGCTATTTCCGGGGACGGTCAGGTCAAGAATCGACCTTGTGCACGCGGTTTAGGAAACCGCTTGCGCGGGTCCGGCATGGCGTATTAGTAGGCCGCGAGCCTGGTGACTGTATTCTGGGCTCGTTCTCCAACAGTTGGGAGAGCATTTCTTACGGCGGAAATATATAAATGCCTGCAAATAGGCATGTTTTGGGCGGTTAGCTCAGTTGGGAGAGCACCAGCTCGACAAGCTGGGGGTCACTGGTTCGAGCCCAGTACCGCCCATGACCAGAAAACCCGCTGAAAACGGCGGGTTTTCTGGTCGGCCTCGCGATTCCCGCGCCATCTAGCCGCGGAGGTAGGCGAGTACGGCGTGGACGCGGCGGTTCTGGTTCGCGTCGTTCGGGAGGTCGAGTTTCCGCAGGATGTGGCGGATGTGGGTTTCGACCGTGCGAGGCGTGAGCCAGAGCAGCTCGCCGATTCCACGATCGGTGAGACCTTCGGCCACGAGCTGGAGAACTTCGCGTTCGCGGTCGGTGAGCTTGTCGAGTGGGCTGTCTTCGCGCCGGCGGTTGATCAGCGTCGCCACGAGCTCCTGGTCGACGACGGTTTCCCCGGCGGCCACTCGCCGGATCGCATCGGCGAGATGCTGCGAGTCCAACACGCGGTCCTTGAGGAGATAGCCAGTTTTTCCTTCGCCGTCGTGGATGAGGCGGAGGGCGTAAGCGCTCTCGACGTACTGAGAGAGGACAAGGACGGCGGTGGCCGGGAACCGCCTTCGGATCTCGTCCGCCGCCACGAGTCCCTCGTCGGTGTGGTTCGGTGGCATTCTGATGTCGAGGATCGCGACGTCGGGGTGTTCTTGCTCGACCAGTGCGACTGCCTCTGTGCCGTCCTGTGCAAGCCCGGCCACTTCGATGTTGCTCTCCGCAAGCATCTGCGCGATGCCGTTCCGAAACAGAGCGGTGTCATCGGCGATCACGACCCGAAGTGCATCCGTGGAGGGCGTTGTCACCGGTGAGATGGGATTCTCGCGAGGAGGCGGGTTCCACGCTCGGGGGGCGAGTAGATGCTCAGGGTTCCGCCGACCGCGCCGACGCGGTCGGCGACACCGACGAGCCCTGGTCCCGACGGGTCGGCGCCGCCGATCCCATCGTCGCGAATCTCGACGAAGACGAAGGGTTGCTGGTCGCGCACGGAGACCGAGACGGCTGTCGCATGGGCGTGGTTTGCGGCGTTCGCGAGCGCTTCTGCCACCATCAGGTACCCGGTTGTTTCGACGTGAGCGGCAAACCGTGCCGGGCTGCAGTCCAGGTGGACCGGGATCGGTGATCGGGCCGCCAGGGACGTGAGAGCCGGCGCGAGCCCCTGGTCGGTCAGGATCGCAGGGTGGATCCCGCGCGCGAGCTCGCGCAGCTCGCCCAGGGCCAGCCGAAGCGTGTGCATGCTGTTGGCAAGGTCGACGTCGGCGCTGGCGCCGAGCGTGTGTGTTTGTAGGAGCTGGAGCGTCATTCCGAGCCCGAGCAGTCGCTGTTGCGCTCCGTCGTGGAGATCGCGCTCGAGGCGGCGGCGCTCCTCGTCCCCGCGGCGGACGATCCGCTCGCGCGCTTCGCGTGCCTCCGTCAGCTGGGCCCGAAGAGCGGCCTGCAGCTGCTCGTTCTCGAGTGTCAGGCGCGCCGCCGAGCCGACCGACTCCAGGAGCTGCGGCTGCTCGAACAGGCGTGGGTCGTGGACGAGCACCGCAAGGTCCTGGCCGAGGAAGGTGACCCCGCGTGTGGTCGGCAGGTCGAGCTCGCGTCCGTGTTCGTCCACCCAGGTCTGGCGTTCCTCGTACCAGAGCCCGAGCTGCAACGTCGGATCGCCGAGCGTTCTCGCGATCAGGTCGCGTACCCGGCCCGGCTCCGCCTCACCGAGCCGGACCACGAGGTCTGCGACGGTGCGCCTTTCTCGGCGAGCGGCTCGCCCCCGCTGCGGGGCATCCGGGCGGCGGGTGCCGGTGGCGGTCAGGAAGGACATGGGATCTCCGCGAGGAGGGTGGTCCCCCCGTCGGGGGGCGAGTGGACGCGAAGCTTCCCGCCGAGCGCGCTCACTCTCTCCGACAGGCCGCGGAGACCCGAGCCGCGGTCCGGGTCGGCGCCGCCGATCCCGTCGTCGTGGATCTCTATCCGTGCGAGCCCTCGGTCGGTCTGCACCTCGACCGATGCCCGAGTGGCGCACGAGTAGCGTGCGACGTTTGCAAGCGCCTCGGCGACGAGGAAGTACACCGCCGTTTCGACCGACGCAGGCAACCTCCCCGGGCACGAGCGGACGTCGACCGGGACCGGCGTCCGGTCCGCGAGCGTCCGCAGGGCGCCGGCCAGCCCGGCCTCTGCAAGGACGGCGGGATGGATCCCGTGCGCGAGCTCGTCGAGCTCTGTGAGTGCGACGGCCAGCTCGCCGCGCACGTCCGTGAGCAGCGAATCGCCAGTGACGTCGAGCCGGCCGGAGAGCGCCGCGAGGCCGGCGTCGAGCTCGCGGAGCTGCAGCTCGACCCTGGTGCGAAGGTCACGTTGCAAGCTTCGCCGCTCGCGATCGTCGCCCTCGACCAGGCGGGTACGTGAGTCGCGCACCTCCGCCATCTGTGCGCGCAGCTGTGCCTGGAGCCGGTCGTTCTCGAGTGCCAGCAGTGCCGCCGAGCCGGCCGCCTCGACCAGCCGTGGCTGGTCGAGGAGATCACGATCATGGACCACGACCCCGCGCCCGTCCCCGACGTAGGTCACCCCGCGCGAGCCGTCGCCCGGGATCGAGACCTCCTGCTCGCTCCCGTCGAGCCACGCCTGCCGCTCCGCCGAGCGCAGCGCCACGACCACCGACGGGTCGCCGAGCACCTGTCCCAGCCTCGCGCGAACGTCCCCCGACCGGACGCTGTCCAGTTCGACGACGAGGTCGGCGACGTCGCCTCGTCTCCGCCGAACCGCCGCAAGGCCGATTGCGGCCGCAAGTGCCGAGAGGCCGTACACGGCGGTGAACGGATACAGCGCCCACTCCGCCTCGTGGGCTACCCCGAGGGTGACGAGGCTCGTGAAGACGAACACGAAGGTCCAGAGGACGACGAAGACCGCGACCAGCGGCACCAGCCGCCTTCTCACGCCCGGCGCCGCACGCACCACGCGCGCCACGAGGAGGCAGTCCACCACGACGATCGTCGCGATCGCGGCCACGGCCCAGGCGTCTAGCCACGTTCCGATCCCCGACCACGAGTGTCCGACGTCGAACAGCGAATGAAGAAACGGGGGCGCGCCGGGGAAGCCGCCGAACAGGAGCACCGGCAGCGCCAGATGGAGCCAGAGCACCGCGTAGACGAACGCGATGAGAACCGCTTCGTACCGGCTCCGCAGCCGGCCGCTCGGAAAGAGCAGGACCGCGTTCACGTAGACCGCGCCGTACAGGCCGGTCAGCGCCACGAAGACCGTCCACGACCACTGCGAGTAGTCGAACAGCGACGGAACGTCGTTGCTCAGGGCGAGGAGCGGCCACAGCGCGAGCAGCGGGCCGACGATGTTTCGAGGCCGCCACATCCAGAAGAGAAGCCCGACCGTGAACTCGGCTACCTGACCGGCGTTTCCCACCACGAGAAACCTGGTCGGGGACGTGTGCCGCCCAAACGTGAGAGCGCTGTCGGCGGCGAGGAGCAACGAGCCGACCACGAGCACGAGCCACCAGAGCGGCGTTCGGCGGCCGGTCCGCCACCAGACCGGCAGCGAGTGCCGACTGCGCGCGGGGCTCCCGGTGATCGAGTAAGGCTCCGCAGCGGCCACCAGAGGATTCTGTAGGGAATCTCCGCGACCATCAACCCACGCGAAGACTCGAAGTACGAACGAGCCCAGGAGGCGTACGGGCAATCCCTGATCCTCGGAAAGGTCCGGGATATCCCTGAAGTCACCGGCAATCGGCATGCCTACGCTCGCGACACCTGACGCCGGCGGTTCCGTGCACCGGCCGCAGGCCACCCGTAGCACCACGAACTGGCGGGGAGGCGAACGCAATGCCGACACACGGATCGGAGGAGGTTCCGATGGCAGGCTGCGATGGTTCGGCGGTGGGCGGCGGCCGGTGGAGGAAGCGGTCAGCATCCGTGGCGGCTGTGTTTGCCGCTGTGTCGGTGGCGGCGCTCGTGTTGGCGTCTGCCGGTGGTGCGTCGTTTGTGTTCGCCGGCCAAACGGTGAGCGCCGTCGACGGCTCGACCGGCACGGAGATCACCGTGAGAGCCTTCGCGTTCTTCGGCGGTTCGGGCGGTGTCGTCGACTGGGCTGGCAACGAAGGCTTCCGATCGGATTCGTTTATCCCGGAGGCATCGCCGGTTGCCGAGCTCTATCCGATCCCAAATGGTTTCTTCCTGGGCCTCGACAGACGCTGCTCCCAGGAGGAAGCGAACATCGAAGCTGGTCTGCGGACGGACGGAATCAACGACTACACCGATGGCCTGCCGTTGAGCACTTGCTGGGAGTATTTCTTCGTTGGCGATCAAGGCCGTGACGACAATGGCGCGGGTTCGGATGCGAATGGCTCCTACAATCGTGCTGGCGGCGGTGCCTGGGGCTGGCAAGTCCCGCAGACGGCAACTGGGTCGGACGGAACGACCCCGGTCGTCTTCGACCACTGGAACCTGACGAACTTGACCGAGATGCCGGGGCTCCCTGGCTACTGCCATTCGGGCGACCGAGGTATCCAACGCGCGGGGTTGGTCGCCGCCGAGAATTGGATTCCGGAGGACGTGAGCACCGACAGCGCCTCGTTTCAGGCGGTCTATGAGCCGGCTGATCCCGACGTGACTCCGCCGGTGATCAACGTCGACAACTATTTCGACTGCCAGCTGTTCGCGCAGAACTCCATCGGCGGGTCGATCGATGCCGCGGTCGGCGACAACTATGACTTCCACTGCACCGACCCAGGCTTCGAGGCGACCCTCACGTCGCTGAAGTTGGACGGCCCGACCGGGGTCGCAGACTGCTACGGAATCTTGACGTCAAGCAACGGCGGCGGGCCGCAAACCGTCCACAGCGGCGACCCGATCGACACGTCGACGCTCGGTGATTACACGCTGACGATTCATGCCACCGACGGTGCGGGCAACGAGAGCGAGAAAACGGTCACGTATCAGGTTGTTCCCGACCCGCCAGGGGCGCCGAACACCGACCGTCAGCTCTCCCCGGACGGGACGTTCACCATCAGCTGGTCTGCGGCTCCCGACCCGGATCCGGGCGGCACGGTCACGTACACGCTCGAGCAGGAGAACACCTCTCAGGCCGAGGCGCGTGTCTGGTCGCAGGTGGCAACCGGTCTAGAGTCGACCTCGTATACGTTCGGCGCCGGGGGCAATCCAGCCCAAGACGAGGGCACTTGGACCTTTCGTGTCCGTGCGGTGCGCAGTAGCGGCGTGATCAGTCCGTATCGGTCTTCCTTCAACCTGGTCGTGGTGGACAAGACCGCACCGCCGCCGCCGACGATCGACAGCATTCCACCGCCGGACTATTCCGGAGGCGGTGGCTGGTGGCACCCGTTCGAGCTGAACGTCCACGACAACGGCGATCCGGCCCTGCCTGATGGGAGCCCCGGCAGCGGCGTCGATCCTTCGTCAGTCCCGGGTCCATTCGCGGCTAACACGCCCGGCGCCACTTTCACCGCAACGGTAACGGACCGCGCCGGCCATCAGTCACAGGCAGCGACACTCCAACTGCCGTCGACTATGCAGTTCGACAGCAAAGGTCCTGTCGTCCACGTGAGCTGTCCGGACCCGGTTATCGCAGACTCGACGGTCTACGGGACGTGGACGGCAAGCGACAGCGGGTCAGGTTTGGCCGATCCAGCGACAGCTACCGGAAGCTTCCAGCTTGACACGCAATTCAATAACGGATTCGGCGGAGCACGAGAGGCCCGACGATTTTCGACAACGTCGGAAACGGCACGCGCGTCAGTTGCGGATACACCCCAATCCTGCAGAAGGCTGACCAGACGATCACGGTGGACACGCACGCTCCAGCGAATGCCGCCTCCGGTACGCAGTTCACGGTGGCCGCGCACGCATCCGGCGGGCCCGTCTCCTACTCGAGTTCCGGTGCCTGCTCGGACAATGGGGCGACGTTCACGATGACCAGCGGTAGCGGGACTTGCACGGTGATGTACGACCAGGCAGGCAACGGCGGCTACAACGCGGCGCCCGAGGTGACGGAGACGGTGAACGCGCAGCCGGCCTCCCAGGTGATCACCGTCACGACGCACGCGCCGGCGACGGCGATTGCCGGTCAGACGTTCACGGTCGCGGCGACCGGCGGCGGATCCGGCAACCCGGTGACGTACGCGAGCTCGGGCTCGTGCACGAACGGCGTTGCGACGTTCACGGTCACCGGTGCCGGCATCTGCACGGTGATGTACGACCAGGCTGGCGACGGCAACTTCTCGGCCGCGCCCGAGGTCGTCGAGACAGTGGCTACCACGGTGATGCTCGACCAGGCGATCACGGTCACGACGCACGCACCTTCGTCTGCCACGTACGGAACGAGCTTCAGCGTGGCGGCGATCGGTGGCGGGTCGGGGAGCCAGGTGACGTTCTCCTCGAGCGGCGCTTGCTCCAACGGCGGCGGCAGTGCGTCGTTCACGATGACGAGCGGTACCGGGACCTGCACGGTCAAGTACGACCAGGCGGGCAACGGCAGCTACAACGCGGCTCCTGAGGTGACGGAGACGGTCAACGCGCAGAAGGCGCCGCAGGCGATCACGGTGACCACCCATGCACCGGCGTCCGCGACCGCCGGCTCGGCCTTCACGGTCGCGGCGACCGGTGGCGGGTCCGGCAACCAGGTGACGTTCTCCAGCGCCGGCGCTTGCTCGAACATCGGCCCGTCGTTCACGATGACGAGCGGTACCGGGACGTGCACCGTCGAGTACGACCAGGCGGGCGACGGCAACTTCGCCGCGGCGCCGGAGGTGACGGAGACGGTGAACGCACAGCCGTCAGCGCAGGCGATCACAATCACCACCCACGCTCCGTCGACGGCGACGTTCGGTACAGGGTTCAGCGTCGCGGCGTCGGGTGGCGGCTCCGGCAACCCGGTGACGTTCTCCAGCGCCGGCGCTTGCTCGAACATCGGCCCGTCGTTCACGATGACGAGTGGTACCGGGACGTGCACCGTCAAGTACGACGAGGCGGGCAACTCGAACTACGCGGCGGCTCCCGAGGTGACGGAGTCGGTCAGCGCCGGCAAGGCGAATCAGACGATCACGTTCGGAGCGATCAGCAGCAGGACGTACGGCGACGCCGACTTCGATCCCGGTGCGACCGCCTTGTCCGGACTGCCGGCCGGCTACGCCGCGTCCGGAAACTGCTCGGTTGTGAGCGGGAAGGTGCACATCACCGGCGTCGGCTCGTGCACGGTGACCGCGTCGCAGGCCGGGAACGGCAGCTACAACGCGGCAACGTCGGTCGCCCAGTCGTTCACGATCGGCCAGGCGAATACGTCGACGTCTGTGTCCGTGTCGGCGAAGGGGTCGAATCCAACGTCGCAGTTCTCGGACACCGTGACCGTCTCGGCGAGCGTCGCTCCCGCCTCGACCGCGACCGGCAACGGCGTGTTCTCCGGGACGCTCAGCTTCCAGGTCAACGGCAAGCCGAGCCCGGCGCTCACCCGTGCCGTCTCGAACACCGCGCCGACGCAGTCGGTCGACATCCGGCTCGACAACACGGTGATCCCGAACGGCGCCGGCTCGTACAACGTCTCGGTCACGTTCACTCCGGCGGTCGGCGGCAACTACGCCGGTAGCAGCAAGACGCAGAGCGTCGCGGTCGTGCAGGAGGGCGAGAACGCAGACACATCGCTCGACGGCTCCACGCAGCTGTCGTCCGACGGCGACCAGTACGTGATCGTCGGCGGCGCGGGGCCGAACATGGTCGGCACGCTCAGCCAGAGTCAGGCACCGGAGGCAGCGGACACGGAGTACGTCGACTTCACCAAGGTGAACGTCTACGAGGTGTTCAGCGTCTACCCGGCCGGCAGTACCACGCCGGCGTGGACGTCAGGAAACGTGAAGGTGCAGAACCGGAGCGACTGGTCGTCGACCGGCACCGGCGTCGCGCAGATCGCCGGCCCGAAGAGCCTCGCAGCCGGGACCTACATCGTGGATGTGACCCTGGTCGCGAACGGGTACATCGTCGCCGAGGACGCAACCTCAACTCTCGACGTCGCGTCGGCGTCGGGCACGTTCATCGCCGGCGCCGGACAGACTTCCCCGGACTCGACCTCGAACTCCGGCAACAAGCGCGGCCGGTTCGCCGTCAACGTCCTCGATGTCAACAACATCCCTCTGGGGAGCGTCAGTTACGTCTACCGGATGCGGATGAACGTCTCGACCAGCACGATGTCGAACATCGTCAGTTGCACGAACCTGAGCTCGAGCTGCCGTGACGTGGACATCACGATCCTCGGCACCAAGATCACCGCACTCAACACCGGCACGGTGTCGAACGGCTACCCGCGAAGCGGGTTCGTGACCGGGCAGGCCGGCGTCCAGTTCGTCGACGCCGCCAACCATCATCACTACAGCCAGTTCGAGTTCACGAACGCGACCTTCAGGGTCGACGTCAGCGACAAGGGCGTCGGCGGCTCGACCGACACGGTCGGCTTCACCGTCTACCGCAACGGATCGGTCTTCCACCAGGCACACACGGGCGACGTGGCGCAGAACGGCACCGGATCGGCGACGAATCAGACGACCGTGATCAACGGCAACGTCTTCGTCCACCCGAAGTAGCCAGAGTCCCGTACTCGGGGCCGGGCGCGTTGAGCGCCCGGCCCCTCTTGCTTAACGCGCTCGAGCCCGGTGGCCTGGTGGTGTGCGAGGAAGCAGGCACGAGCGCGATGTACGCGGAGTCGCCGTCCGACTACGACGAGTTTCGCAGAGCTCGCCTTCGCCATCGATGGCATGCGCGGCGGAGTATGCGGGCCGACGAACCCTGGTCGCTGACGCCCGCATGCATCAGTTGGTTGCGCTCAAGTCAGAACCTTCGCGCTGGGGTGGCCCGAGTTGGGCGAGGATGTGCCTAAGTTGTTCGGGCGGGTTTGAGAGATGCCCAGTTAGGACCACCACCGTTGTCAAACAAGACAACACAATCAAACCGACGACCTCTGTAACAGAGGCCGTTTTGGTTTGATGCCCAGTTCGATTCGTTGTCAAATTGGACGACATAGCTCATAGTTGAAGTATGGATGAGTTGCACAACGAAGCGCCAAATGGCCATGAGCCCTTGAAGTACTCGCTGCGCGCAGCCGAAGAACGAGACAGAGAGTTCGTGACCGAGATGACGCGCCTCGCATCGACGCTGGAAGGCCGACCGCTTCCTGCCGCAGCGGACGTCGTAAGTCTCATGCCTCGTTCTCTAGATGTTGCCCTCATCGCCGTTGGCGAGAACGATCGATCGCTCGGGGCCGGCTGGTGGCTCATTCACGAACCACCCCTACTTCTCGACGAGTCAGGCGAACCGCTACCCGAGATCGCGCTTGCCGTAGTAGAGGACGCTAGGGGCGAGGGTGTAGGTGAGGCACTAATCGAGTCTCTAGCTGATAGAGCCAAGGGGGAGTTTGACGCTCTGACCTTGAATGTGCATCTGCTGAATCCGGCCGTCCGGCTGTATATGAGGACGGGCTTCAGCGTGGCGGGCGCCGGCCGAGGACGCTTTGGCGTCGCGATGATTCGCCCATTAGAAGCTGATTCAGCGCAAGCCTAGACTTGTTACAATAGTTACGTACCAGGTCTCTTGGCAGGTCTCTCGTGGATTACCTCGAGGAAAGACAGGAGGCTTGCGAGGGGTTCCGGCGGGTTTGAAAGATGCCCAGTTAGGACCATTCACGAAAGCCCCGCTAGCCCGGGGCTTTCGTGCGTCTATCCGAGCTGACCTTGGAGTGCGGAGCGGTCCGGTGGCAACAGAATGGCAACGTTCAGCTCGCGCTTCCCGCGTCGGTGCAGGTTCTACGACCTTGTCACCCATCTCGTGCGCCCGTCTGCGCCGTGTCGGTGGGGGCGCCGTCGAGTCGAGGGTGGTGGTTGGGTGCCAGCGGTTACGGCAACGACGTGCTGAGGCTGCAAGCGGTTACGGCAACCGCCTCCTCAGACGTTGGGGGAGCCAGAGCTCCAAGTGCGTGCGGCAGATGTGGAGAGTTCTCGCTCTCCCAACCTCTAGCGAGTTTTGGAGGTGGTGCATTGGCAGGAGTGGTCTCGCCTCACTGGTCGGTGTGGCCCGTTCGTGCGCCCCACCGACCAGTCACGAGCGCAAGTGAGCTTTCCGGTTCAGGCAGCGAGCCGCCTCTTCGCCTTCTGAACAGATGGGAGAGCGGACTTGGGCTTCGCGAGGACGCGGGCTCGCACATCGACCGATGCCGGCTTCGGGCCGATGGTGATCTCTTCGCCTGTCGCAGGGTTTCTGCCCTTGCGTGCCTTGGTGGCGGGCTTTACGCGCACGGTGAGCTGGACGAGGTTGCCGATCTTGACCTTCTCGGCGTTTCCGATCTCGCCGAGTACGACCTCCTCGAGGGCCTGGATCGCGCTCTTGGCCTGAGCGCGCGAGAGGCCAGACCGGTCGGCCACCGCCTCCGCCAGTTGCGTCTGAGTAAGAGCCATTGCTTGCTCCTTTGCGTTGAGTGTCGCGGGATTCAATCGGCCTCGACGGACGACAAGCGTGGAAACCGTCGCTCGGTAGCCCAGACTCGACGGCTGCCACCCGCGCGTAATTCTCGGGAAGACGCGGTACGAGGGATCAGCGGGCAACCGATCCACGAAGCTTGCCGCGAACAGCGCCGCCAGATATGTCGTGCGCGCGGCCCTCGGCTCGAACACTTCAAGCCGGGAGGCGGCCCTCGAGCAGGAGCGGCGTCGCCTCTCCGCCGTGACGGAGGTCAAGTGCGATCTGTCTGTCCTTTAAGGCGCAGCGCCAATGCGCTCTCGTGCTCGTCGAGCGAGCCATCCATTGCAACGGCGAGGAGTGTCAAAGCGGCTCGAGGCGATCCCGCGAGCTCCTTCGCCTCCGCAGCCCTGAGCGCGCGTTGCGCTCGTCTCGCTGAGCCCGGGACAGGGCGCTCGCTCTAGGAAGGCCGCTGCCGCAGCGAGGCCACCACGAGCTTGAGCACGCCCAGCCGAGCGTTCGAGTTGGGCGGCGACGGTCTCGCCGGGCGCCGTTGCCGCGCGGGCGAGATGCCAGGCGCGCCGGTCAGGGTCCCGCTCCTGGTCGGTGGCCTCGGCCAATGCGCGATGTACTCGGCGGCGATCCGCGGTCGTCGCAGATTGGTAGGCGGCCGAGCGACCAGGGGATGCGCGAATTCGACGCGCGCGCCGAGCCGCACGAGATCGGCCTCTGCAGCCGGCAGGCGCCGAGGTCGTCATCGTCGCAGCGGCGGATACGGTCATGAACCGCCCGAGCGCGGAGCTTCTGGCGGAGGTCTCCCCCGGCGTCGAGCTGCGCGGGGAGGTGGGCGAGTTCGAGACGCTCCTCTCGATCGGCAGGGCGCGAAGACAGCTCGGCTACGAGCCGGACTTCTCGTGGCGGGACGCACTGGGCGTCAGCACGTAGGCGAACCGGTAGACGCGCGCGAGAAGCCTGTACCGCGGTGCCGTGTCGGGGCCGCAGCTCGCGGTGCCGAGGCCGCGCTGGGCGTGGTCGAGGCTGAGCATGACGTCGGCGCGGGGCTCGAGGTCGCAGGTGTGGCGCGCGGCGTAGAGGTCGGCCGCGGTGAAGTGACTCGCGGTGAAGCCGAGGGTCGGGCGGCCCTCGACCGTGAGGCCGAGGCCCTCGCCGTCGGTGAGTGAGAGCGTCCGCACGTCGCTTCTGTGTCCGTGCTCCTGCGGGAGCATGTACGGCACGTACTGCTCCGAGACCGTGCTGCGGAAGCGTCCGACGACTGTGGACGCACGCCGGTCGGGGTAGCTCTCCCACGGCCCGGCCCCGTACCACTCGAGCTGCTCGAGCGCGGGCTCGAGCGCGAGCGCGACGCCGACGCGCGGCAAGTCGCGGAGCTCCGGCCCGAGACGAACCTCGTTCTCGACCAGCAGGCCGCCGTTCTCGAGCAGCCGGTACGACTGACGATGCGTCGCGTCGCGCCAGTCGCCGCGGCCGGACGCGCGGTGTACGGACTCGATCCCGCTCCGCGTGACGCGGAACGACTCCAGGCGCTGCTCCAGCCGGTCGAGGCCGAGCTCGAGCCAGCGCCAGAGCACACCCGAGCGCCGGTCGGGGAGCAGCCGCAGGCCGTCGTTGTCGGTCGGAGCCCGCCACAGCTGGAGGCGCGGCCCGGCGATCAGAACGTTCCGGTCGTCGACACTCAGCTCGGAGAGCGTCCCCGTGCGGGCGTCGACGACCGCGCGTGTGCCGCCGGCCTCGAGCATTCCGGACGCGCCAGGTGCCGCCGTGCGTCCGGCCGTGCGACGCCTCGGCCGGAAGCGAAGCGCGAGCTGCTGCCATGCCACCTCATGGCCGGCCGGTGCCCAGTCGGTGGCGGCGCGGAGGAAGAAGCAGAAGGTCACGAACCGCTCCCCGGGGCCGGGCGGGAGCTCGAGCTCGACCTCGAGTGCCTCCCCCGGTGCGACGCGGAGCCGCGGGAGGTTCCCGGCGGCCACCCCCTCGCCGTCGCTCGTCAGCTCCCACGTCCCGCGCAGCCGGTCGAGGCTCACGAAGTCGTGTCGGTTCCGGATCAGGAAACGGCGGTCGTCGACCCGCTCGACGTGCACGGGCTGCGCCAGGAACTTGAGCTCGGCCAGCGCGGGGTGGGGCGTCCGGTCCGGCCACACGATGCCGTCGGCGCAGAAGTTTGCGTCGTTGGGCTCTTCGCCGAAGTCGCCACCGTAGGCCCAGTAGTCGCGGCCTTTCGCGTCCGTGCGTCGGATCCCGTGGTCGAGCCACTCCCAGACGAACCCGCCTTGGAGGCGGTCGTAGCGCTCGAAGGCCGCGAAGTAGTCGGAGAGCCCGCCGTTCGAGTTGCCCATCGCGTGCGAGTACTCGCAGAGGATCATGGGCCGGGTGTCCTCGCCCCTCTCGGCCCAGTCCACGATCGCGTCGAGCTCGGGATACATGGGGCAGACGAGGTCGGTCGCGCGGTGCCCGCCCGCCCAGTCGTCCTTGATCGCGCCCTCGTAGTGCAGAGGTCGCGAGGGGTCGCGGCCTCGGATCCAGCCGGCAGTCGCGTCGTGGTTGGGGCCGTAGCCGCTCTCGTTGCCGAGCGACCAGCAGATGACGCTCGGATGGTTCTTGTCGCGCTCGACCATGTTGACCGTGCGCTCGAGGAAGGCGCCCGCGTAGCGGCGGTCGTTGCAAAGCTCGTTGTAGAAGGCGTGCGACTCGATGTTTGCCTCGTCGATCACGTACAGCCCGTAGCGGTCGCAGAGGTCGAGCCAGTAGGGGTCGTTCGGGTAGTGCGACGTGCGCACGGCGTTGAGGTTCGATCGCTTCATCAGCGCCGCGTCGGTCTCCATCAGCTCGCGCGAGACGACCCGGCCGTGGCGGTCGTCGTGCTCGTGCCGGTTGACGCCGCGGATCAGCAGCGGCTTGCCGTTCAGGAGCAGCCGTCCGTCGCTGACCTCGACCGTGCGGAAGCCGACGCGGCACGAGACCGTCTCGTCCCCGTCACTCACGAAGAGCGTGTAGAGGGCCGGCTCCTCGGCCGACCACAGGCGCGGGGCGCGAACGCGCGCCTTGAGCCGCTCCGAGAACCGCTCCGAAAGGACGACCCGGCCGTCCGGGTCGACGAGCGAGGCCTCGACCTCGCCGGCGCGGTCGTGGTCGACGGTGAGCCGCCCATCGGCCCCGGCACGGGCGAACACGTCCCGGATCGACCCCTCCGCCGAGACGCTGACGTGGCGTGAGATGCCGGCATGCCACCACTGGTCCTGGTCCTCGACGAAGCTCGCGTCCGACCAGCGTACGACGACCGCGACGAGCTCGTTGCGGCCGCTGCGGCGGACGAGGTCGGTGACGTCGAACTCGGCGGGCGTGCGCGAATCCTTGGCGATGCCGACCGGTTGTCCGTTCAGCAGGACGTGCAGCACGCCCTCGACGCCGCCGAAGCCGAGCACGACGCGTCGCCCGGCCCACGAGCGCGGGATCGCGAAGGAGCGCCGGTAGATGCCCGTCGGGTTCTCCTCGGGGACGTTCGGAGGCTGCTCCGGGAACGGCATCACGACGTTCGTGTACTTCGGGACGTCGTAGCCGAGCATCGTCCAGAGACTCGGAACCCGCACCGCGTCCCAACCACCTGTCAGGCCGAGGGCCCGCGTCGCGTCGTCGGGTCGGTCAACGAGCCTGAACTCCCAGTCGCCGTCGAGCGAGCGCTCGAGACCGGCGGCTCGCCCGAGCGTCGCGCGCGGCGGAAGTCGGTTGAGGCTCGTCAGCTCGGGGTTCTCCCAGCTTCTCCGTCCGCCGGGATGGAGCAAGGACTCGAGCGGATCTGCGATCACGGGCGCGGTTCGCGGATCGTCATCGCCTCGACGCCGGCGCCGCAGTCGCACGGCGGCTCCGGGCGGGCGCGAGCCCGACCTCGGCGATCGAGTCCGAGAGGATCGAGTACGCGTCGGCCGGCACACCGTCGTCCGTGACCAGGAGGTCTGCGTCGCCGAGCCCGGCGATGCTTCACCGGCATATAGAGCAGCGCGACGCTCTCCGGCATTGAGAACTCGAGCTCGTCGACGTCGAGCGACGGCAGGTACATGTAGTTGATTAGGAGGTCAAAGCGCCGTATGCCTGGGAGCGCCGCCTCTTTGACGACGCCGCGTTCGACGAGATGGGCCAGCGGGAGCCCCGGCACCAATGTCCGAACTGGATGGCCATAACCAGCCGCGCCTTGGGCGCCGAGCGAGCAACTCGGCGTGATCAGAATCGCCGGACCGAACTCGAGCGGGCCGCTCAGGAAGCTTCGGCTGCTTCCAGTTCCCGCCTCGACGACAAGCTCGTTGGCCGGCAACGAGTACGCGAGCGGTACGTCTCGGAACACGTCGCCCTGGCTGATGAGCTCGACGCGGTCGCGCTCGTAGTAGTCCGCGTCGGCGGGTCGTTCGGGTCTCGATGGCATCGGTTCGCCAGCCTATCGGCGCGTCCGGCCAACCCCGGTTCGACTACTCGGTCGCGTCGCCGAAGACGAGCCGGCCGCTGCGCTTGCGGCCCGGGTTCACGGTCAGGCCCTCGGTCGCGGGCGCAACCTGCTCGAACATCTCGGCGCGCAGGCGCTCGATGTCCTGAACGACGAAACGCCGGAAGCCGCTGCCCGGAAGGTGAGCCGCGGTCGATGGCCGGAGGCCTGAGCGTTGCCTCCGGGCGCGACTCTACAGAGCGGCACCGGACGGGATCAAGGCGCGGGCCTGAACCGTCATACTCGGCGCGTGGAAGCCGGACGCCGTCGCATTCTCGTCACGGGCGCGACGGGCAAGGTCGGGCAAGCCTTCATCCGGAGGACACTCGCAGCCGACGTCGGGCCGCTCGCGGGTCTCACCGTGCGCGCGTTGTGCCACAACCGCGTGCTCGACCCGGGCCTGCGGCTCGAGGTCGTCCGCGGCTCGATCGCCGAGCGCGACGTGGTCGACGAGGCGATGGACGGCGTCACGCACGTCCTGCACCTCGCGACGTCGAAGGAGACGCCGGAGACGGTGATGGACGTCGCCGTGAAGGGCCTGTTCTGGCTCCTCGAGGCTGCCCGGGAGAGCGCGACGTTCCAGCAGCTCGTCCTCGTCGGCGGCGACGCCAGCGTCGGCCACTTCTTCCATCCGCGCGACGTGCCGCTCACCGAGGAGCACCCGCACCGCGCCTATCCGGGCTGCTACGCGCTCTCGAAGGTGCTGGAGGAGGTCATGGTCGAGCAGGCCGGGATCCAGTACGACCTGAACGTCTGCTGCCTGCGCGCGCCATGGATCATGGAGATGGACGACTTCCGCTACCAGCTCTCGTTCGGCGAGGACGTCTTCGGCGGTCCGCGCTGGCGCGACCTCGTCGGCGCCGAGCGCGCCGACGCCTACGTCGCGGACCGCACCGTGCCGGTGATGCTCGACCCGGGCGGGCTCCCAGTGAAGCGGAACTTCGTCCACGTCGAGGACTTCGTCGACGCGATCGCGGCGGCGCTCGACAACCCCGCGGCGCGGCGCGAGACGTTCAACGTCTGCATGGACGAGCCCGTCGACTACGGCGAGCTCGCCGCGTATCTCGCGGAGACGCGCGGCCTGCCGAGCGTCCGGATCCCGACGCCGTACCACTCCGTGTGGCTCGACAATGCGAAGGCGAAGCTCGTCCTGGGGTGGCGCCCCCGCCACGACCTCGCGCGCCTCGTCGAGGAGTCGTGGACGTACGAGCGGGCGCCAGACGACGCGCGCGTCGTCTGGTATCCCGGCTGACGTCGGAGGCGTACCGTCAGCCGGAGCGGCCGAGCCGCAGGACGTTCCACGAGAGCGGCGGGAGCTGCGCGCGGAGGTGCCCGCCACTCACCTCCGCACCGGCGAGCGCGCGCGGCCGGACGGTGTCCGGTGCGCCGGCGGTGTTCGTCGCGGCGGGATCGCCGTCGAGCGTCGTGTGATCCAGGCAGGCGACGTCCCCGAGCCGGGCGACGTCGACGTCGAGGTCGAGCGCATCGGACCGGTGCCTGTTCACGGCGAGGATCGCGAGCGTCCCGTCGCTGTCGTGCCAGATCGCCGTCACCTCGAGAGCGGGCACGCTGCCGTATCGCTCCGTCTCGATCCGCGGCGCGTCGAGCTCGACGCGCAGGACGACGCCGCCGCGCGCGACCGCGGACGCCGCCGCGAACGGATGGAAGACCGTCTGGCGCCAGGCCGCACCGCCCGGCTCTGTCCTGATCGCGGCGATCGCGTTCACGAGCTGGGCGAGGCAGGCGATCTTTACGCGGTCCGCGTTCCGGAGCAGCGTGATGAGCAACGTGCCGACGACAACGGCGTCCGCGAGCGTGTATGTGTCCTCGATCAGCCGCGGATGCTCCGCCCACGGCCGATCGGGCTCGTCGTGGAAGCCGGAGAGGTACCAGACGTTCCACTCGTCGAAGGACAGGCCGAGCTGCTTGTCGCTGCGCGCCTTCGCGCGCGCGTGGTCGCAGGTCGCGACGACGCTCCCGATGAAGGCCTGCATGTCGACCGAGCTTGCGAGGAAGCTGTCGACGTCCGTCTCCTCGGGGTCGTAGTAGGCGTGGAGCGAGATGTGGTCGACGGCGTCGTAGCACTGCTCGAGTACTTGCGCCTCCCACGCGCCGAAGGTCGGCATCGCGCGGCCCGAGCTCCCGCAGGCGACGAGCTCGATGGACGGGTCGACGAGCTTCATCGCCTTTCCCGCCTCCGCGGTGAGGCGGCCGTACTCGGTGGCCGTCTTCTGGCCGATCTGCCAAGGCCCGTCCATCTCGTTGCCGAGGCACCAGAGCGGGACGCCGTACGGCGCAACGTACCCGTTCGCCGCGCGCAGGTCGGAGCGCGTCGTTCCACCCCGGTGGTTGCAGTACTCGACGAGGGCGCGTGCCTCGTCGACGCCGCGCGTGCCGAGGTTGACGGCCAGCATCGGCTCGACGCCGGCGAGCGCCGTCCAGCGGAGGAACTCGTCCGTCCCGAACTGGTTCGTCTCGATCGACCGCCACGCGAGGTCGAGCCGGACGGGCCGCTCCGCGCGCGGCCCGATCCCGTCCTCCCAGTCGTAGCCGGAGACGAAGTTCCCGCCGGGGTAGCGGACGGTGGTGACGCCGAGCTCGCGGACGAGCGCGAGGACGTCGCCGCGGAAGCCGTTGTCGTCCGCCGTCGGATGGCCCGGCTCGTAGATCCCGGTGTAGACGCAGCGGCCGAGGTGCTCGACGAAGCTGCCGAAGACGCGATCGTCGATGGCCCCGACGGCGAAGCCTGGGTCGACGGTGAAGCTGGCCGTGCTCATCCGGCGACGCTACACGGGCGAACGGGCGCTCGCGCGCCCGTTGACAGCCGCTCCCGCGCGCACGGGAGAGTCGGTCGGTGCGGGAGAGTAGTCCGGCGAGCAGAGGATCTCGGCTTCGGCCAGGTTGAAGTTATGTCAAGGAAACTTGAGGATCTTGAGGGTGATGGTGGGGTGTTGCGGGTTTACGGACAACTTCGTCCGGCTGCTCGGCATGCACGCCCTATCCCAGAACTTCGCCGCCGGCCTGCTCGGCGTTTCGGGGGCGACGATGAGTTCTTGGATGAACGGCAAGTCGTCGCCGTCGCTTGGGGAGGCGATCACGATCGCGGAGCTATTCCAGCTCAGTACCGACCGGTGACAACGGCACCGCTCCTCATCTCGCACACCCGGTCATGCGGCACCAACCCGCGCATATGAGTCGCGACACAAACGTCGACGACAGCCGATGCGCTTCCCCCGCCGATCAACACCCGCAGGCAGCGGGACGAATCACCTGCCCGGTTGACAGGCCGCATTCCAGATGAGTGATGCTGGAGTGTCACGTGGTGGGCCTGATAGAGGGTTCGCGAGACGAGGCGTTGAAGCTCTGATGCCAGGCGCCCTCGACCGCGGCTTCTATCGAAAGGTGCCCACGAAGCCGCCAGACCCGATCCAGCGTTGCGCGAGGCCGAGGACGATCACGATTGGGGCGGCGGTTACGAGCAGCAAGAAGGCGATCGTGCTCGGCGGCGAGGTCGTGTGCAGGTTGAGCAGGCCTGGGATGTTCCCGGACGTCTGGCGTTCGAACAGCTGTTGGGCGATGCCGAGCGCTAGGGGGTAGCGGCTCGTCGTGTTGAACGCGGAGTACATGATCCACGGGAGGAAGTAGTTCGTCCAGCTCGCGACGAAGTCGAGGAACACGATCAGCCCGGCGACTGGCGCCGAAAGTGGAACCGCGATGCGAGCAAACACCTGCCATTCGTTGCAGCCGTCGAGGCGGGCCGTCTGGATCACGGCGTGGAATCGTTCGGTGTGGAAGTAGATGTAGGCGAGGTAGACGCCGAACGGGAAAAGACCGTAGGGCAAGATGACCGCCAGCGGGCTGGTCAGCATATGAAATGAGATCGCTTCGAGGAAGAGCGGCAGCACGAGCGCGTTGGTCGGGATCAGCATGACGACCATCGTGAGGATCAAGAGTGCGCGTCGGCCGCGGAAGTCGTGGGTCGCGATGCTATAACCGGCTGGAACGCAGAATGCGACGGCTATCGCGGCTCCCGCCGCGGAGTAGAACGCTGAGTTGAACACCCACCGTCCGATGTGGCCGCCGATCGTCGCCTCCGAGATGAGCCATCCGATCGGCACGACGAAGAAGGCTGCAGCGAGCGTAGCGAGGGCATAGGAGACGAGCTGGCCCGGCGATAGCCGCCGCGTGACCCAGTTCGTGTGAGTCGGCATTTAGTCGCCGACCTCGAACAGGCCGGTGCGCAGGAGGATGACGGCCGCGCAGATCAGGGCACCAACGAGCAGGTCGATGGAGATCGCTGCGGCGTAGTTGAAGTTGCCGAAACGGAAGGCGACGCCGAAGGCAACCTGGTTCGGCGACCAGTTCTGATTCGTGACCCCACCCGTCGTCTCGTTGATGAGTTCCGGCTCGACAAACAGCTGCGACCCGGCGGCGAACGCGCCGATCACTATGTATGCGATCCACTTCTTGATCAACGGCAGCTTCACGTGGACCGCGGTTCGCCACGCGCCTGCGCCGTCGAGCTTCGCGGACTCAAGCACGTCCTCGGGAATAGTCGCGAGTGCGCCGTGCATCACGACGATCCAGATCCCTGCACCACTCCAGAACGCGATCAGCGCGAAGATCGCCGGCAGGTTCGGAGACGTGAGCGAGTCGCCGAGCGAGTGGTAGCCAAGCCAGTTCAAGACGAAGCTCCACGGGCTCGTGCCGGGCTGCAGCATGAACAGCCAGAGCATCACGCTTGCCGCGCCGGCAAGCCCTGCCGGCAGGTAGAAGACGAAGCGGAACGCAGCGCTGATGCGCCTGCTCATCGAGTGCAGTATGAGCGCCAGGCCGACGACAAAGACCACCAGCGTTGTGAGCCAGATCGCCAGGAATGCCGCGACGTTCTCGAGGGCCGACACGAAAAAGGGATTGTCGAAGGAGCCGATGAAGTTCCCCAGCCCGGTGAAATGAGCCGTGAACGATGTCAACGCGAGATCGAGCGCATAGCCCACGGGATAGATCCCCACGGCGATGAGCAGCAAGACGTACGGGGCGACGAATAGATAGCCGACCCTACTCCGTCGCACGCGCGACCCAGATGCCATACGCAGCGATTCCTCCTCCGGAGTTGACGACGAACAGAAGACGCCTCAATTGACGTGTAGATCACGATCGTGCTGCGACTGCAGGTGCGCTTACGGGTACAGGCGTCCAACGAGATCAGCACAGCGGCCACCGTAGTCCGTCGCACCACGTGCTCGAGCCGAACCTACACATAGGCCTACGCGCCGAGCCATTCGACCTGCTTGACGACCGGCCGGGAGGGCCGGCGTGCCTGCCTGCGGACCGTCGCTCGGCGGCTAGCCGACGGACGACACCTACGCATGGGCCAGACCATATGGAGTGCCGGCGCCTCGCTACGTAAGTTGGCGCGGGTTGCCGTCGCGGTTGGCGCGGCGGTAGAGCCGCAATTACGAGGACGCCGGATGTCTGAAGGTAGCTGGGTCGGACATGTGCACGCTCGGTCGGTGGTCGCTGGCGTGATCGATGCGGGGAGCGGTAAGGTGCGGTCGCTGCGGGTGCCGGCCGGGTCCGCCGAGACCGTCGAGTGGCTGAAGACGCTGCTGGCGCCGGTCCGGGTCGTGTACGAGGCGGGGCCGACCGGGTACCGGCTTGCGCGTGCGTGTGCCGGGGCGGGGATGAGTTGCGTTGTCGCGGCGCCGTCGAAGATCAGGCCGGCAGCCGACAGGGTAAAAACGGACCGGCGGGACGCCGAGCGGTTGGCGCGGCTGCTTGGGCTGGGTGAGATCACTTCGGTGCGAAGCCTGGAGCGTTCGCCCTTGGTGGCGCCTCCGACCAGCCCGCGCACGAGTGCACGCTGTGAGACGACGAACACGATGGCAATCGGAAGCGCCGCAATCAACGCCGCGAGCGCTACTGCGGGTCGCGTCGACCTGAAGATGTCGGACAGCCCCACCTGGATCGGGAGCTGCCTATCGTCCGCCAGGAACGCGTAGGGAAGGAAGAAGTTGGTCCAGTTGGCTACGAAGCTAAAGAAGAAGACGAGGGCGACGACGGGGCGCGCCAGAGGCATTCCGATGTGGCGGAAGGTGGCCCATTCGCTGCAGCCATCGACACGGGCCGCATCGAGGAGCCCCGCCGGGAGCGCCGTGCTGTAGTAGATGTGGGCGAGATAGACCCCGAACGGGAAGAACGAGAACGGCAAGATGATCGAGAAGATGCTGCCGATCAATCGCAGCGCGTTCAGCTCCAGAAAGAGTGGGAGCACGAGCGTAGATGCCGGCATGAGCATCGCGACGAGCGTGAGTTTGAGGATCAGCTTGCGCCCCCGGAAGCTGCCGAAAGCGAGCCCGTATCCGGCGGGGATCGCGGTCGCGAGCGTTATCGCGGTTGCGCTCAGCGAATAGAGGAGCGAGTTCTCCATCCAACGCCGGTAGATGTGATTGCTGAACCCGTTCAGCTGCTCCCACGCGATCCAGACGTTGTGGAAACTGCCAACGGCGAACGGGCTTTCGGTCAGCAGCTGGTAGTCGGTCTTCGTCGGCGCTAGTACGAGCCAGGCGAGCGGGACGACAAAGAAGACTGCGAACGCGAGCAGGACAATCATGCGCACCGCGAGCGCCGTGCGGCGGCCAGGGCTGGGGATGATGGTCATTCGGCCGATCTCGAGTGACCTGCGCTGGGGTGGCGTGACAAGCGTTCGATCGAACCGGCCGGTGCTGGTCGTGGGCGGTGGCGAGTGCGGACAGGCTCCGCTGGTCTTATGTGTCGCACGCCGAACAACAAAGGTATGATCTTAGTATGTCATCTGGTCTGGGAACTGAGCGCCAGAAGGTCTGTGGGGCGCCGCCGTGAGCGCGATCTACTACGAAGGCGGCGGTTCTTTCTCGGTCGGGGACTGCCGCGTGCAGCACCCTGCGGCTGGGGAGGTACGGCTCGACGTGGCCTACTGCGGCGTTTGCGGAACCGATCTGCACATCGCGCACGGCGCGATGGACAAACGCATCGAGGTGCCCCAGGTGATCGGTCACGAGATGTCAGGATTCGTCGTCGAGATCGGGGAAGACGTCGAAGGACTTGGGGTCGGCGATCGGGTGGTTGTCCGGCCGCTCGACGCGCGTGGCGAGACGGCTGCGGACCGCGGGTTCAGCCACATCAGCCGGAATCTGAAGTTCCTCGGGATCGACGCTCCTGGTGCGCTCCAGATCTCCTGGACCGTGCCGGCGTTCACGATCCATGCGGTGCCGCCGACCCTCGATCTGCGCCTGGCCGCTCTGGCCGAGCCGCTGGCTGTGGCCTGTCACGATGTCCGCCGCAGCGAGCTCGGCGCCGGCGAGTCGGCGGTTGTGATTGGTGGCGGGCCGATCGGTCTGCTGATTGCGCTCGTGGCACGTGCCCGCGACGTTCGTGTGCTCGTGGTCGAGCCGGACGAGACGCGGCGGGCGCTTGCCGAGGAGCTCGGCTTCGCCGCGTTCGACCCCGCCGCCGACGACGTTGCGGGCGCGGTGGCCGAGTCGACCGGTAATGCCGGAGCCGAGGTCGTGTTCGAGGTGTCCGGTTCGGCGTCGGGCATCCTGGCTGCGACCAGGTACGCAGGTCTTCGCGGACGCGTTGTGGTCGTCGCGATCTTTCCGGAGCCGAAGCCGGTTGCCCTCTTCGACCTTTTCTGGAAGGAACTCGAGCTGCGCGGCGCTCGTGTCTACGAGCCCGAAGATTTCGACGCGGCCCTGGCGCTGCTGGCCGAGGGCTCCCTCGCGGTCGAACGTTTGATCACGGCCGTCGAGCCGCTTGAGCGGGTGCCCGCTCTGTTCGATGAACTGCGGGCGGGACGGCCTGCGATGAAGATCCTCGTGGACTGCCGCGCGTGACCGGCCGGTCGTTCGACCTGTCCGGACGTACCGCGCTCGTCACCGGCTGCAGGCGCGGAATCGGAAAAGCAGCGGCCGTCGCGCTTGCGGCGGCCGGCGCCGACGTCGTTGGAGTGAGCGCGTCGCTCGACGGAAGGAGCGAGGTTGGTGCAGCGGTCGAGGCGCAAGGACGCGCCTTTCGTGCCTATCGTTGTGATTTCGCCGACCGCTCGGCGCTCTACCGGCTCATCGAGTCGGTACGCGCTGAGGTCGAGCAAGTCGACATCCTCGTCAATAACGCAGGGACGATTGCACGAGTCCCCGCCGCTGAGCATCCGGACGACCTCTGGGATCGTGTGCTCGAGGTGAATCTCAACGCGCAGTTCGTGCTCTCGCGCGAGCTCGGCCGCGAGATGCTCGCCCGTGGAGCCGGGAAGATCATCTTCATCGCGTCGCTGCTCTCCTTTCAGGGCGGCATCACTGTTCCGGGATACACGGCGAGCAAGTCGGCGATCGCCGGGCTCACGAAGGCGCTCGCCAACGAATGGGCCAGCCGCGGCGTGAACGTCAACGCAGTGGCGCCGGGCTACGTGCGCACCGACAACACGCAGGCACTCCAGGATGACCGGGAACGCCACGCTCAGATTCTCGCTCGTATCCCCGCCGGGCGGTGGGCGGATCCGGAGGACATCGCCGGGGCGATCGTCTTCCTCAGTTCGCCGGCCGCCGACTATGTGCACGGAGCGGTGCTGCCGGTCGACGGGGGCTGGCTGGGGCGATGAACGCGGCGGCCGCAGTCGACGAGCAGACGGTCCTGGACGCTCTCGCGGCGGCTCGGGTGCTGCCCGTGGTCGTGCTCGAAGATCCGGGTGTCGTTCTGGATCTCTGTGCGGCGCTGCTTGACGGCGGCATCTCGTGTATCGAGATCACGTTCCGCACCAACGCCGCGCCTGCCGCGCTCGCCGCCGCTTCCGAGGTGGCGGGCATGTTGGTGGGCGCCGGGACGGTGCTGACGGTTGGGCAAGCACGTACCGCTGCCGAGGCGGGCGCTGCGTTTGCGTTCGCGCCGGGTACTGACGACGACGTGGTTCGGGCCTGTGCCGAGCTTGGCCTTCCATTCTTTCCCGGTGTCGCGACGCCGTCCGAGGTCGGTCATGCGCTCCGCCTCGGGCGAACGACGATGAAGGTCTTCCCAGCGTCGATGTTGGGCGGGCCAGGGTTCGTTCGGGCGATCTCGGCGACGTTTCCGCAGGCGCGGTTCATCCCCACCGGCGGCGTCGACGCCGGCTCGCTCGCCTCGTACCTGGCTGTGCCCGCTGTTGTCGCCTGCGGTGGCAGCTGGATTTGCGAACCGCGTCTGCTCCAGGAGGGTCGCTTCGAAGAGGTTTCACGGCGGGCCCGCGCTGCGGTCGAGGCGCTCCTTCCGTGACGCCGCTCGTGCCGCTCAGGCCACGTGAGGAGTGCCATTATGAGCTGGTCGCGCTTGGCGAGGTAATGCTTCGCCTCGACCCTGGTGACGGGCGGATCGCCACGACCCGCGCGTTCGCCGTTTCCGAGGGTGGGGGCGAATACAATGTCGCGCGCGGCCTTCGCCGCTGCTTCGGTCTGCGCACCGGCATCGTCACCGCGTTGGCGGACAACCAGATCGGGCGGCTGATCGAAGACCTGATCTTGCAGGGGGGCGTGGAGCAGGCCTGGCTCGCGTGGCGTGGCTACGACGGCGTCGGGCGCAAGGTTCGAAACGGCCTCAACTTCACCGAGCGGGGCTTCGGTGTTCGCGGAGCTGTCGGCTGCTCCGACCGCGGCAACTCCGCTGCGTCCCAGTTGGAACCCGGCGAGGTTGACTGGGAGCGGCTGTTCGCCGTCGAGGGTGTTCGCTGGCTCCACACCGGCGGTGTCTTCTGTGCCCTGTCCGAGAGCTCCGCTGCGCTCGCTCAGGAGGCCATCGAAGCCGCGCGGCGTCACGGCACCGTCGTCTCTTACGACGTGAACTACCGCCCGTCCCTATGGAAGTCACACGGCGGCGAAGCCGCGGCAGCTGCCGTCAATCGCAAGATTGTCGCTGCCGTGGACGTCCTGTTCGGCAACGAGGAGGACTTCTCTGCCGGTCTCGGCTACCCCCTGGAAGCAGATGAGAACCTGCTCGAGCTCGACGTTCGGGAGTACGAGCGGCTGTTCGAACGCGTGCTTCACGACAATCCGCGACTGTCGTGTATCGCGTCGACCCTTCGCCAGGCGCGCACGGCAAGCGTCAACGACTGGAGTGCCGTTTGCATGACGCGTGAGGGTTTCCATCGCGGCCCCAGCTTCGACGGCCTCGAGATCTTCGACCGCGTAGGCGGCGGCGACTCGTTCGCGTCGGGGCTGATCTTCGGGCTCCTGGAAGGCCGGCCGGCCGACCAGGCCCTGGCTTACGGTGTCGCACACGGGGCACTCGCCATGACAACACCGGGCGACACCTCGATGGCGACGCGTCCTGAGGTCGAGCGTCTGGTCGCCGGTCGCGCGCCGCGCGTGGACCGTTGACCATGTGCTTGCCCTCCGCTGCTGCTGGCGGCTCGCCCGGGCGGCTGCCGGCAGCCGCCGAACATATGATGTCTCAATGAGCAAGAAACGTCCGCCGTTCGGTGCGCCGTTCCATGTCGCCCGCGACGGACGACCTACGTGGCGGCCAGGGCGTCTGGCTTCCGTGGTTGTCGAAGAGCTTGCGCACCAGATCATCAGTGGCTCTCTACGAGAGGGTGAGATCCTGCCGACGGAGCCGGCGCTCTGCGAGCACTTCGGGTTCAGCCGTACCGTCATTCGCGAGGGGGTGAAACTGCTCGAGGAGCGCGGACTCGTGCGCGTCGAGCAAGGGCGCGGAACGACGGCTCAGGCGCGCAACATGTGGAACTTCCTCGACCCGGTCGTGATCCGGATCGCTCTGGAATACGACCACGACATGTCCTTGCTCGACAGCTTGATCACCGTTCGGCGGGTGCTCGAACAGGAGATGGCGCGGGCCGGCGCCAGTCGCCTCTCTGTCGGTGACCTCGGCGCTCTTGCCGAGAACATCGATGGGATGGAGGCGTCGTACGACGACTATGAGCGTTACCGCACCTTCGACCTTGCGTTTCACTTCATCGTGATGAAGGCGTCCCTCAACGAGGTCGGCCTGACGATCGTCCGCACGATCCACCGCCACGGTGGCGTCACACCCTCCCTCTCCGCGGCTTCGTCACGCGATCTCCTCGAGCGAACCGTGCTGGACCATCGCGCGATCTACGACGCGCTGGCGGCGGGTGACGGCGAACGGGCCGGCGAACTGATCTCCGCCCACATCGCCACCGCGTGGGCCGAGCGGAAGAAAAAGAATTCGACCCTTGACAAGAAGGCATCATTCGTATGATGATCATCCGCGATGCACATCGCGGCCATCGATGTTGACCTGATCTCCCTCCCCGCGGTCGAACCTCCGTTCGCCTGGCGGAACGGTCTACGCGGCTCGGCGCAGGCCCGCACGACAGCTGTCCTCCGGATCACGAGAGAAGACGGTGCGGTCGGCGAGGCATATCACGAGTGGAGCGGCCCGATGCTCGCCGACATCGTCGACCGCGTTCTGCGTGATGAGCTCGTCGGGGAGCGGTCCGATCAGCGGGAATGGCTCTGGCATCGCCTCTGGGAGCTCGACCGGACCGAGGAGTTTCCGATCTGGCTCTTCGGGGTCGTGGACGTCGCCTTGTGGGATCTCGAGGGCCGCGTGCTTGGAGTTCCCGTGCACCGCCTGCTCGGAACGTACCGGGACTCGATTCCGGCGTGCGCATCCACGACGACGTTCTCGACTCTCGGGGAGTACTTTGAGGTGATCGATCAATGCCTGGAGCTCGGCTATCCAGCGATCAAGCTTCACGCCTGGGGGAACGCACGGACGGATGCCGACCTCTGTCAGCGCGTACGAGATCATGTTGGTGCCGACGTGGATCTGATGTACGACGGCTCGGCAGGCTTCGACCTGCCGGACGCGGAGTACCTCGGACGTGCGCTGGCAGAGGCCGGCTACCGCTGGTACGAGGAGCCGATGCGCGAGTTCAGCGTGACGGCGTACCGGCGGCTCGCAGAGCGCGTTGACGTGCCGTTGCTCGTCGGCGAGACCTCGGACGGAAGCCATCTGAACACCGCGACTTCATCGCGTCCGGCTGCGCTACCTATGTGAGGACGAGCGCGAATCACCGAGGGGGATGACCGGCGCCATGCGGATCGCGCACCTCGCTGATTCGTTCCTCTTGCGTGCTGAGGTGCACGGCCCGACCGAGCCGGCTGTCCACCTTTGCATGGCCATTCCAAACTGCACCTACTACGAGTCGCTCGTGAAGTCCAACCCGGTAGTCCGTGAATCGCGGGTCGGGCCGGACGGACTTGTCCGCGCACCTCTTGCGCCGGGGATCGCCCTGCCGGACTTCGTGCACGAGCGTCGAGCTGTCCAAACCTGATCCATGACC
>CAVQFF010000007.1:0-76289 GCA_963711785.1 uncultured Thermoleophilia bacterium | reverse complement strand
CAGCAGCTCGAGGAGCGACAGCGTGCGGGGAACGCCGTTGACGAGCGCGACGGTGTTGACACCGAACGTCGACTGCAGCGGCGTGTGCTTGAAGAGCTTGTTGAGGGCGACCTGCGGGACCGCGTCGCGCTTCAGTTCCACCTGGATGCGCATGCCCGTACGGTCGGAGTGATCCTGGAGGTCGGAGATCTCCGTGAGCACCTTGTCGTTGACGAGCTCGGCGATCTTGGCGATCACGCCGCCCTCGCCGCCCTTCTTCACGCCGTACGGGAGCTCGGTGATGATGATCGCGCTCTTGCCGCCGCGCAGCTCTTCGATGTGTGCCCGCGCGCGCATGACAACGCGGCCTCTGCCCGAGCGGTACGCGTCACGGATGCCAGACCGGCCCACGATGATCGCGCCTGTGGGGAAGTCTGGTCCCTTCACGTGCTTCATCAGGTCCTCGACGTTCGCGTCGGGCTTGTCGATCAAGGTCACGATCGCGCCGATCACCTCGCTCAGGTTGTGCGGCGGGATGTTCGTCGCCATGCCGACGGCGATGCCCGAGCTGCCGTTGACCAGCAGGTTCGGGAAGCGCGCCGGCAGCACCAGCGGCTCGCGCTTCGACTCGTCGTAGTTGGGCCCGAAGTCGACGGTGTCGGAGTCGAGCTCGCTCAGCATCTCCTCGGCGAGCTTCGCGAGGCGCGCCTCGGTGTAGCGCATCGCGGCGGGCGGGTCGTCGTCGATTGAGCCGAAGTTGCCCTGCCCGTCGACGAGGGGGTAGCGGAGCGAGAAAGGCTGCGCGAGCCGGACGAGCGTGTCGTAGATCGACTGGTCGCCGTGCGGGTGATGGTTGCCCATCACGTAGCCGACGATGTTGGCGCACTTCACGTATGGACGGCCCGGGCGGTTGCCGTTCGTCCACATCGAGTAGAGGACACGCCGGTGGACGGGCTTCAACCCGTCGCGCACGTCCGGGAGCGCACGCGAGACGATCACGTGCATCGCGTAGCCGAGGAAGCTCGAGCGCATCTCCTGCTCGAGCTCGCGCGACTCGATCCGGCCCGGCCCCAGTGCCCCTGTCTCTAGCTCACTCATGCGTTTGCTCTTTCTGGACGTCCAGCGCGAGCTAGACGTCGAGGAACTTGACGTCCTTCGCGTTCTGTTCGATGAACTGGCGGCGCGGCTCGACCTGATCGCCCATCAACATCGAGAAGGCTCGGTCGGCCGCCGAGGCGTCCTCCACGTCGACACGCATCAGCAGGCGCTTCGCCGGGTCCATCGTCGTCTCCCAGAGCTGCTCGGCGTTCATCTCGCCCAGGCCCTTGAAGCGCGAGACCTGGATCCCCTGCTTGGCCGCTTCGAGCACGTGCTCGCGGAGCACGTCGAACGTCTCGGCCACCTGGAGCTCCTTGCCCACGCGCACGGTGAACGGCGGCTGCCCGAGCTGCGCGACGAGCTTCTGGTACGCGGCCCGCAGCCCGTGGTACATCGGCGAGGCGAGCAGCTCCACCGGGACGGCGATGTTGCGCCCCGCAGAGGTCTCCGTCTCCACGACGCGCACGCGAAACTCGTCGTCGGCGTGCTCGAGGACCGACAGGGCATAGCCGTTCTCGCCGATCGCGGAGATCGCGCTCGAGAGGTCACCGGGCCCTTCGATGTCGTGCTCCACGAGCCGGTGCAGGATCATCAGCTCGGTCGCTGCGGCCCCGAAGTCGGAGCGGAGCCGCGCGTAGTAGCCCTCGTACTGCTGCAGGTCCTTGACGAAGCGGCTCCACTTCGCCTCGGTCAGTTTCAGCGCGTCTCCGTCACGCGAGGTGATCTCGAGATTCGGGATCCGCTCCCGTGCGAGCAGTTCTTCCAACTGCGCGTCCTTCTCGAAGTAGAACTCCTGGCCGCTCAGCTTCACCTTGTACAGCGGCGGCACCGCGATGTAGATGTGCCCCTGATCGATCAGTGCGGGCATCTGGCGGTAGAGGAACGTGAGGATCAGCGTGCGGATGTGGGAGCCGTCGACGTCGGCGTCGGTCATCACGATGATGCGGTGATACCGCAGCTTCTCCAGATCGAACTCCTCGCCGATCGAGGTGCCGATGGCAGTGATCATCGCCTGGATCTCGTTGTTCGAGAGCACCTTGTTGATCCGGTTCTTCTCCGAGTTGATGATCTTGCCGCGCAGGGGCAGGATCGCCTGGTAGGTGCGGTCGCGGCCCATCTTGGCGGAGCCGCCGGCACTGTCGCCCTCGACGATGAAGAGCTCGGCCGCCTCGGGATCCTTGATCGAGCAGTCGGCGAGCTTGCCCGGCAGCGACATCGACTCGAGCGCCGACTTGCGCCGAGTCAGCTCGCGCGCCTTGCGGGCGGCCTGCCGCGCGCGCTGGGCCGAGATCGCCTTGCTGACGATCTGCCGCGCGTCGGTCGGGTTCTCCTCGAAGTACTCCGACAGCTTCTGGTTCACCGCAGTCGAGACGAGGCCGCTCACCCACGGGTTCCCGAGCTTCGTCTTCGTCTGGCCTTCGAACTGTGGATCCTGCAGCTTCACCGAGATGACCGCGGCGAGCCCTTCGCGCACGTCCTCGCCTTCGAGGTTGTCCTCTTTCTCCTTCAGCAGCCCCTTGTCGCGGGCGTACTTGTTGATCGTCGAGGTGAGAGCCGACCGAAAGCCGGAGAGGTGCGAGCCGCCCTCGTGCGTGTTGACGTTGTTGGCGAAGGAGAAGACCGACTCCTGGTACGACGTGTTCCACTGCATCGCGACTTCGACCTCACCCTGGTCGTTGCCGGTGGAGAAGTAGACGACGTGCCGATGCACAGAGTCCTTCGACTCGTTGATGTAGGACACGTAGTCCTTGATGCCGCCCTCGTAGTGAAACTCGACCGGAGGCTCGGCGCCGGCGCGTTCGTCGGTGAACGTGATCCTGAGGCCGCGCGTGAGGAACGCCATCTCGCGGAAGCGCGACACGATCGTCGTCGCGTCGTACACCGTCTCGTCGAAGATGTCCGCGTCGGCGAGGAAGGTCGTCGTCGTGCCGTTCTCGGTCGACTCTCCGACGATCTGCATCGGCCCGCGCGGGACGCCGCGATCGAATTCCTGGCGGTAAACCTTCGAGTCGCGCGAGACCTCGACGACGAGCCACTCCGAGAGCGCATTGACCACGGACGCGCCGACACCGTGCAGCCCACCGGAGACCTTGTAGCCGTCACCGCCGAACTTCCCGCCGGCGTGCAGCTTGGTCATGATCACCTCGAGCGCCGAGGTACCGGTGCCCTCCACCACGTCCACGGGAATCCCCCTGCCCCGGTCGCGCACGGTGACCGAGTTGTCCGGGTGGATGGTGATCTCGATCGAGTCGTTGTAGCCCGCAAGAGCCTCGTCGACGGAGTTGACGACGATCTCCTCGACCAGGTGGTGGAGCCCCCGTAGGCCGGTCGAGCCGATGTACATGCCCGGCCGCAGACGGACCGGCTCGAGGCCTTCGAGCACGGTGATGTCCTTGGCCGAGTATCCGGCCTTCGCCTGAGTCTTCGCCATAATCAAGAAATGCCTGCAAAACAACGGTTTTGCGAGGCACCGAAAGTGTATCAGATTCGGCGGTTGACCCGCCCCCGAGCGAGGCTCAAAGAGACCGCTTTTTGCACACTTTCGCGCAGGTTCTCGTCGGCGATCGCGGAGGCGATCGCCCGCGCACGCTCGGCGTCCTCCGGGCTCACCTCGACCCGGCTCTCCACGGGCTCGGAATCCGGCTCCGGCAGCGGGCCTGGGGCGAAGCGCACCCTGGGCACGCCGAGCTTGTCGGCGATCTCGGCGGCCCGCTGCCCGAGCTCGAACGACCAGACCGAATCGGCCGTGTTCACATGCAGCGTCCCGTCGCGGGCGATCCGCGCCGGCCACGCGTTGCGGGCGATCCCGTTTCCGACCGCATCCGGCCACCGCTCGACAAGCTCGGCCATGCCGGCCTGAGGCCCGAACCGCGAAAGCTCGGACCTGATCTGGCTAGCGAGCGGATCCAGCTTCGACCTCCACGATCTGGGCGGGCTCGATCGGCAGAGCCGACCTGTGCGTCGCGGTGATCATGGTCTGCCCCATCCCCGCGATGCGCTCCGCCAGAACCTGCCGGCGGCCGGGATCGAGCTCCGAGAGCACGTCGTCGAGCAGAAGCAAGGGCGGGGCCGGGAGCAGCTCTGCTTCCGCGAGCAGGAGGGACAGCACCGCGAGCCGCTGCTCGCCCTGTGACCCGAACTGGCGCAGATCGCGATCGCCGCTCGCGATCACAACGTCATCGAGGTGCGGGCCGATTCCCGTCGCACCGCGCTCGAGATCGCGGGCGAGCCGGAGCTCGAGCGCCTCTCGCGTCGGCGGTTCGGCGTCGTACCCGAGCCGCGCCGAGCGCAGCCCGAGCTCCTCCGCTCGCTCCGCGAACGAGGGCCCCACCGCCGCGAGCGTCTCGCTGCGGCAGGCCACGAGCTCGCCACCGAGCGTCACGACCTGCTCCGTCCAAGGCTCGAGCGCCTCCCGTCCGGAAAGGCCGAACTGCACCCGGCGCAGCGCGGCGTTTCGTTGCGCGAGCGCTGCGAGGTAGTCCGGCGGCACCGACGCGCGCGCTGGAAAGAGGCGCGCCAGCGCCCGGTCGAAGTACGCCCGGCGCGCGGCGGGCCCGCCCTTCACAACCGCCAGGCGGTCCGGCGTGAAGACGAGAGTTGAGACTTCCCGTCGAAGCGACTCCGCGGACGACAGCTTCGCGCCGTTCACGCGTGCCTCCTTCGCCTGACCCTGGCGCAACGTCACGACGAGCTCGAGCGGGGCTCCGTTTCGCGTGCCTTCGGCGACCACGCGCGCGCCCGTCTCGCCGAACCGGATCAGCTGCGCGTCCTGGCGGGTGCGCGGCGAGAACCCCTGCGTCACAACGTGGAGCGACTCGAGCAGGTTCGTCTTGCCGACACCGTTGCGGCCGACGACGAGCACGATCCCCGGCTCGAGTGCGAGGTCGAGCGACGCGTATGAGCGGTACTGGCGGAGTTGAACGCGCGCGTAGCTCAGCCGGCGAGCCTGATCGGCATGATCAGGTAGACGTAGTCGTCGGCGTCGCCTTCGAGCACGGCCGGCCGGAGCGGGCTGATCAGCTTGAACTTGATCGTCTCGGAGTCGACCGACTCGAGCCCGTCGCGGAGGAACTCGGCGTTGAATCCGATCTCCATCGCGTCGCCGGTGAAGGGGGCCGGCACCGACTCTCGCGCCTCGCCGACGTCCTGTGTGATCGCCGACACCGTCAACTCGCCCTCGGCGAAACGCAGCCGGAGCGGAGAGTTGCGCTGCGCCATCAGCGACACGCGCCTGACCACCTCGAGCACCTCTTCGCGGGGAAGCGGCAACTCGTACTCGAACTGCTCCGGCAGCAGCTGCCGGTAGTTCGGGAACTGCCCGTCGATGCGGCGTGTCGTCAACCATGTTCCGTCGGCTCCGAAGACGACGTGGTTCTCCTGCATGCCGAGCTGGATCTCGTCGGCTCCGGTCGCGATGCGCCCGAGCTCCTGCAAGGCACGCGCCGGAATGATCGCCTCGAGGTCGGGGAGTGTGCCGCTGACGGGCGTTTCCTTGACGGCAAGACGGTACGAATCGGTCGCGGCCATCACGATCTTCCCCGGCTCGAAACGGACGAGAATGCCTGTGAGCACCGGGCGGCTCTCATCACGCGACGCGCTTCGTCCAACCCGAGCGACTGTCTCGACGAGTGCGTCGCGGTCGATCGTGTGCAGCGCGCCCGTGTCGACCTCCGGCAGCCGCGGGAAGTCCTCGCTCGAGTAGGTGTGCAGCCGGTAGGTCGCTCCGCCTGCCGCGACGACCACGACCGCCTCGTCCGGATGATGTTCGAGCGACACCTCGCCGTCGGAGAGCGAACGCGCGATGTCGAGCAGGAGCCGGCCGGGAACGACGACCGTTCCCTCGTCGGAGACCTGCGCCTCGACCGATGCACGGAGCGACACCTCCATGTCCGTCGCTGCGAGATGCAACCGGTTTCCTTCGGCTCGGAGCTGAATCCCGCCGAGCACGAGCACCGTCGTTCGGCTCGAAACACCACGCGCAACGACGGCGAGCTTGGCCGCGAGCTCGTCCTTGGCGACGGTAATCCTCAATCCGGTGCCCACCACTGTTTCTGAGTCAATCATTTAAATGAAACCTCGTTGTAGTCATAAGCCCTGTGGGTCCGGGGAGAAGCTCCTCGTTCCCTCTGCGAGAGCCAGTTTCGCTGTGGGTGCGGACGGGGGACAAGTCGAGCTCGTGCACAGGGTCGCGGCTCACCGAGCCTGACGGACGCGAGCTGTGAGTTCCTGGACGAGGTTGTACACAGACCTGTCCTCACGAATGAGACGGGCGATCTTGGACGTGGCGTGGATCACCGTCGTGTGGTCACGACCTCCGAACTCCTTCCCGATCTTCGGGAGCGAGGAGTCGGTGAGCTCGCGTGAGAGGTACATCGCGACCTGGCGGGGATAGACGATGTTCTGTGAGCGGCGGTCGCCGGTCAGCTCCTGCATCGTGACACCGAACCGTTCGCAGACGAGTTCCTGGATCCGCTCGATCGAGATCTGGGCGCTCTCGCCTTGTGGGAATACGTCCTTGAGCACGTCCTGCGCGAGGTCGACGGACAGCGGCCGCCCGGTCAGCGAGGAAAACGCGACGACCCGCGTCAGCGCGCCTTCGAGCTCGCGGATGTTCGTCGAGACTCGTGAGGCGATGAACGTCAAGAGCTCCGGTTCGCGAATCTCGATCTGGTCGTTCTTGACCTTCTTGCGCAGGATTGCGATTCGCGTCTCCAGATCGGGGGGCTGGATGTCTGTGATCAGGCCCCATTCGAATCGCGAGCGGAGGCGTTCCTCGAGCGTCGAGATGTCGCGCGGCGGCCGGTCGGAAGACATCACGATCTGACGGCCGGCCTCGTACAACGAGTTGAAGGTGTGGAAGAACTCCTCCTGGATCCGCTCCTTGTGCTCGAAGAACTGCACGTCGTCGATCAACAGCACGTCGTAGGTGCGATACCGCTGTTTGAATCCCTCGATTCGCTTGTCGCGCAGGCTGTTGATGAAGTCGTTCATGAACGTCTCGGACGTCACGTAGCGGCAGGTCAGACCGCCCCCGTGGTCGGTGACGAAGTTCGCCACGGCATGCAGGAGGTGAGTCTTGCCGAGGCCGGTGTGCCCGTAGATGAACAGCGGGTTGTACGCCTGGGCCGGCGCCTCGGCCACGGCAAGCGCCGCAGCGTGCGCGAAGCGGTTCGACGAGCCGATCACGAACGAATCGAAGGTGTATTTCGGGTTGATCCCGGCAACGTCGGTGCGAACCGCGGTCACCTCGGCCGGGAGCGGCCGGACCGCGGTCGGAGCGACACTCGGCGCGGACTGGGCGTTGAGGACGGGCAGCGGGGGCTCCTCGAGCACGCGCAGCTGCACCCGCAGATCGGCACCGCCGGCGTCCTTCACGGCAGCCCGGATCAGGTCGAGGAAGTGGCCCTCGATCCACTCGCGCGTGAAGTCGTTCGGGACCGCGATCGCGAACGTGTCGGCGTCGAGTTCGGCGCCGCTGACCTCTCCAAACCAGGTCGAGTAGGTCGTGTCGTTGAGGGCTTCCCGAAGCCGGGCGGACACGTCGCTCCAGAGGTCTTCCGCCGTCAGCTCGATTTGCCCATCCACCCGGTTCAGCTCTCCTTTGTTCGACCCGTTCGTTCGACCCTTCGGGGTGGCGAGCATAGCAGCGTCCAGGCGAGGCCTCAATGAGGATTTCACGCCCTGTCCATCCGAGCAGATTGGGCTGATTTGCAGGGATTTCTTTCGGCTCCACACGACTCTCCACAGGTGTGGAAAGTCTGTGTCGCATCCGTGCGGTATGCCTCCTTTCCACGGCTTTTCCGGCTCGGCGAGCCTGTGGACAACCGGGTGGGGAAGCGGTCCGGCTATACTCGCCCGCGGCCGGCATTTGCTGGCCAGAACTCTCTTTTCGGACGCCATGAAACGGACCTATCAGCCGAATGTGCGCAAGCGGAAGCGGAAGCACGGCTTCCGCGCCCGCATGTCGACGCGTGCCGGCCAGCAGATACTCAAGCGGCGCCGCTCGAAGGGCCGCAAGCGCCTGTCGGCGTAGTGCCGCCGGTGCAGCGCCGGAACCGTCTCTCCCGCTCGCGCGACTTCGACGCTGTTTACCGCCAGGGGCGGTCGGTCTCCACGCGGTTCTTGACGCTCTACTGGTTCGCGCGCGACGAGTCGATCGGCGCGCCACGTCTGGGCTTCGCCGTCCCGAAGGCGGTCGGGAACGCCGTCGTCCGGAACCGGATCAAGCGCCAGTTGCGAGACATCGTGCGAGACCGGCTCGAGGCCGTCCCCGTGACGAACGATTACGTGCTCGTCGTGCGTAAGGGTTTACCGGAGGCTGCCGAGGTGAACGGGCACGACTGGCTCACGGCCCGCGTCGACGAGGTGCTCGGAAAGGCGGCGGCATGACGCAGGCCCTGCGAACGGCCGCGATCCTCCCGATCCGCATCTACCAGAAGCTCGTCTCGCCTTTCATCCCGGCGAACACGTGCAAGTACCACCCGAGCTGCTCGGAGTACGCCGCGCTCGCGATTCGCAAGCACGGCGTGCTGCGCGGCCTGCCGCGTGCCGGCTGGCGCCTGCTCCGCTGTAACCCGTGGTCGCATGGAGGAGTCGACTACCCATGACCCCGGGCCCCCTGTTGATCTTCTCGATCCTCTCTCCGCTCGAGAACGTGATGCAGTCGATCCTCGACTTCTTCCACGGCTCGGTCGGTCTGCCCTGGGCGTGGTCGATCGTCGCGTTGACCATCCTGACGCGGATCGTCCTCGTGCCGCTCACGGTGAGGCAGATCCACTCGATGCAGGCTCTTCAGGCGCATGCGCCTGAGATGAAGGCGATCCAGCAGAAGTACAAGGGCGACCGGACGAAGCTCAACGAAGAGCTGATGAAGTTCTACAAGGAGAACAACATCAACCCGGCCGCCTCGTGCCTACCGCTGTTGGCGCAATTCCCGGTGTTCATCGCGCTGTACTTCACGCTCAAGCACGGTACGAAGCACATCACCGGGTCGTGGCTTCACGTCGTCCCGAACATCTCCGACAAGGCGACTGCGCACTGGTCGGGCTTCGTGCTGCTCGCGATCTACGCGGGCTCACAGATCGCCTCCACGTACTTCATGGGCACCACGATGGACAAGACGCAGCGGACGATCATGATGTTCCTGCCGCTGGTCTTCCTCACGGTCGTCTCGCGGTTCCCGACCGGTCTCATTCTCTACTGGATGACGACCAACCTCTGGACGGTCGGGCAAGGCCTCGTCACGAGGAGGCTGGTGCCGAAGGCGGCCAAGGCAGGCACGCTGCCCGCCGCGCCTGCGGGACCGAAACGCTCGTCTCGCAACCCGCCCAAGGAGGAGGCCCCGGCGGGCAACGGGGCGAACGCGGCTGTGCCCGCTCCGAAGCCGCCGCCCTCGCAGCCGCGGCGGGTCAAGAAGAAGGGCAGAGCAAAGCGGTGAGCGGCGGCGACACTGAGCAGGTCAGTGTCGAAGCGACGGGCGAGACCGTCGGCGAAGCGAAGTGGAAGGCGCTGCGCGACCTCGAACGCCTTGCGCCGGGTCTCGACAAGGCAGCGGTCGAGTTCCAGGTCGTTTCCGAGGGAGAGCGCGGTTTGCTCGGCGTCGGGTATGCCCCGGCGCGCGTGGTCGCGACGGCGGCCGCAGGGCCGCAACGGGAGGCGACCGCTCCACGCGCCGACGAGAGCGACGCCGAGACGCATGTGCGCGAGCTCGTCGAGCGAGTTGTCGGCGCCATGGGGATCGCCGCACGCGTCGAGGCGAAGGAGACCGCTGACGAGATCTTCGTCACCTGCAGCGGCGGCGAGCTCGGCCTGCTGATCGGCAAGCACGGCCAGACGATCGATGCACTGCAGGCGATCGCGAACGCTGCGGTCTACCGCTCGGGCACGCACAAGTCGGTGACGGTCGACGCGGCCGGCTACCGGGACCGGCGTCGGCAGACGCTCGAGGGGATCGCCGACCGCAGCGCCGAACGCGCCGTCTCACGGCGAGCGCGTGCTGCTCGAGCCGATGAGCCCGGTGGAGCGCAAGGTCGTGCACGAGCGTCTCAAGGAAGTGCCGGGGGTGCAGACGGCGAGCGAGGGGACGGAGCCGAATCGGTATGTCGTCGTCCTCCCCGCTTGAGGACTGGCTCGCGGCCGTCGTAGCAACTCGAGGGTTGACGGCGCTCCGCGATCCTGCCGAAGCTCGCCGCGTGCTGCTCGAGGACTCCCTCGCCGGAGCGGACCTCGTTGCTCGCTTCGACGGAACGATCGTGGATGTCGGCAGCGGCGGCGGCGCGCCCGGGATCCCGCTCGCGTATTCCTTTCCCGACCGCGAGGTCGTGCTGCTCGAGGCCGAGCGCCGCAAGTGCGACTTCCTCGAGTCGGTCGCCCCGCCGAATGCGCGAGTCGTCTGGGGACGCGTCGAGGAGCAGGAGACCGACTGGGCCGGAGTCGCCGTCGCGAAGGCCCTCGCCCAGCCGCCGACCGCGGCCGAGTGGTGCCTGCCGCTCGTGCGTGAAGGCGGAGCCGTCGTGCTCTGGCTCGGCCCCTCCGCCGACCGGGCCCGGCTCGCGGCTGCGGCCGAACGGGTCGCGGGGTCGGTCGAGGATTCCCCTCCCGGTTTTGCGGTGATTCGAAAGACCGGACCGACCCCGCCCGGCTTTCCCCGCCGCACGGGCGTGGCCAAGAAGCGGCCGCTCGCCTAGTTCCAGAGCCGTGTTGGCGACCGCTGCGAAGCCTTTGCTCAAGCGGATTTTGGCATCCGGCTCGGCCGCTAGATTGGCCAGGTGAGCAAGGTCTACGCGTTCGCGAACCAGAAAGGCGGGGTCGGCAAGACGACCACCGCGATCAACCTCGCGGCGTGTCTCGCCGAGGCTGGTGAGCGGTCGCTCGTCGTCGACCTCGACCCCCAGGCGAACGCGACCTCCGGTCTCGGAATGCGCGCGAACGGGACGTCCACCTACGACCTGCTCGACGGTGTTCCGCTGGCGTCACTCGCCAAGGCGACCCAGTTCCCGAACCTCTTCCTGGTCCCTTCCAAGCCCGAGCTCGCAGGCGCAGCCGTCGAGCTGTCGCAGCGCGATGACGGCGAGCGCTACCTCGCGGAGGCGCTGCAGCACGCGGAGGGCTTCGACTTCGTGCTGCTCGACTGTCCGCCGTCGCTCGGTCCGCTGACGGTGAACGCGCTCGCCGCGTCCGATCGCGTGATCGTGCCCGTGCAGACCGAGTACTACGCGCTCGAGGGCCTAGCGCAGCTCGTGCAGTCGATCAACCTGATCAAGGCACGCCTCAACCCGAGGCTCGAGATCGCAGGGGTCCTGTTGACGATGACGGACGGACGCACGCGTCTCTCCGCCGATGTCGAGGCCGAAGTCCGCAAGCATTTCGGCGCGCTCGTGTTCAATGCCGTCGTGCCGCGCTCCGTTCGGGTTGCAGAGGCGCCCAGCCACGGCTTGCCCGTGACCCACTACGACCGCCGCTCCCGCGGCGCCGAGGCCTACTGGAAGGTGGCGATGGAGCTTGTCGAGCGTTCTTAGTGGAGAGGTCTCGGGCGCGGTTTCGAGGTCCTGATCGGCGGTGCAGCGCCCGAGCTCGCTCAGGTCGCGGTCGACCAGATCCATCCGAACCCGAACCAGCCGCGCAAGCGCTTCGAGAGCGAGGGCGTCACCGGTCTCGCGGAGTCGATCAAGGCGCAGGGACTGATCCAGCCGGTCGTCCTGCGGCCCCGGCTCGAGGGCGGCTACGAGCTGATCGCCGGCGAGCGCCGCTGGCGCGCCGCACGCGAGGCCGGAATCACGACGGTTCCTGCGGTCGTCCGCGAGGCCGACGATCGCGACACGCTGCTGCTCGGCCTTGTCGAGAACGTCGCGCGCGAGGATCTGTCTCCGATCGAGGAGGCGCGCGCCTTCGCGGTGCTCATCGACGAGTTCGGGTTCTCGCTCGGCGAGGTCGCCGAACGGGTGGGCCGCTCGAAGCCGACGGTGTCGAACCGGATCCGGCTGCTCGAGCTTCCGGAGGACGTGCTGAGCATGATCGCCCGCCGCGAGCTCACCGAGGGCCACGCCCGCGCGGTGCTCGCCGTCCCCGACCAGGACGGCCGTCGCCGGCTCGCCAAGCGGATCGTCGGGGAAGGCCTCTCGGTGCGCGCCGCCGAGCGCGCGGCTCGCTGGGCGGGAGCGCGGACGAAGGAGCGTCGCGTCTCGGCCGTCGACCCTGCACTCGCGGCGCGCGTCAAGGATGCGTTCCGGCTCCTGACCGGTTTCGAAGCGAAGGTCGGCGCCGCAGGCCTGCAGGTTCCGGTCGACGGCGACGTCCAGCTGGAGGAGCTCGCCGAGGCCCTCGAGCGGCTCGGCACGCCGTAGGGCCTTAGGCCTGCGCGACGCCCCTCGCGTACCCTGCCTCGGTGCAGACGTCCCGCGCCGCGCAGCTCCTCGCCGCCGCGGCGGTCGTGCTGGTGGTCTCGTTCCAGCTGTGGATCTCGCCGCACAATCCGCCCGGTTTCCTCGACGACGAAGCGTCGTTTGCGCTCACCGGGTACACAATCGCTCACGGGCTGCGTGACCAGAACGGCGCTCGGCTGCCGGTTCTGTTCCCGTCGTTCGGCGACTACAAGAGCGCAACGTTCAGCTATGCCCTGGCACCCGCAATCGCGGTCTTGGGCCCGAAGGACAGTGTCGCGCGCGCAGTCGCCGCCGTGTTCGTCCTCGCAGCGGTCCTCCTCGTCGGACTGATCGGCTATCGCCGGGCCGGGCCGTGGATCGGGGTGGCGGCAGCGGTGGGTGCGGGGCTGACGCCCTGGCTCTTCCAGCTCGGCCGGGTCGCTTTCGACACGAGCGTGTTTCCGTTTGCGGTCGCGCTCGTTCTGTTCACGACCGACGTCTGGGCGCGCGGCAGTCGCCGGCTCCTCGCGCGGTCGATTGCGCTCGGGGGCTCGCTCGCATTGCTGACGTACACCTACAGCGCCGGCCGGCTCTACGGGCCGCTGCTTGCCGCCGCCCTCGCGTTGTTCGTGCGACGCGTGCCGTGGCGTTCCCTCGTCGCGGCGTGGGCTACGTACGCGGTCTTCCTGATCCCGCTCGGTCTCTACCGCATCCGGCATCCCTCCGGTCTCACCGCGCGCTACCACGAGACGGCGTTCCCGATGCAGGGGATGGCCCTGCCCGGGATCGTGGGTCATGCGTTCTTCAACTATCTGCACGACCTGAACCCGTGGCACTGGATCGTCTCGGGCGACCGCAAGCCCTACGTCGACGTCTGGGGCGCTCCGCAACTGCTTGCCGTCGTCGCCGCCCTCGCTGCCGTCGGTGTTGTCGAGATCGTGTGGCACCGGCGCGGCGACCGTTACTGGCTCTACGCGATCGCCGCCTATCTGCTGTGCGCTGTCCCCGCATCGCTGACGGTCGACCGCCATCAGGCGCTGCGGCTGAGCGCGATGCCCGTCTGCGTGGCCGTCCTCGCCATTCCCGGGCTCGAGGTCGTCGCACGGATCCGCCGCCCGCTGCTCTACGCCGTGGCCGCAGCCCTGGCAGTCGCCACGCTCGCCGAGTGGGGGTTCTTCGTCAACCACTTCAACGCAACCGGCGGCGGCCGGACGCTGGCGTTCGAAGCCGACGTTCCCGCTCTCGTGCAACGGGGGCTTGCCGGGGGCCGCACGGTCTATGTCGACCACGACGACTCGTATGCGCTGACGATGGGACAGTGGTACGCCGTGTCCCACGGGCTGCCTCTGTCGCGGGTCGTGCGGCTTCCCGACGGCGCAGTTCCGCCCCGCGGGTCGATGGTGCTCGGCCGGACCGAGACCTGCGACTACATCTGCGTCCGGCTCGCCACGGCCGACACGTTCTGGCTCGCGCGCGCAGCCGGCGCGAAGCCGAGCGGGTGAACGGGAGAGAAGGGCTTTGATCGCTCTGCGGGATGGGCGATCCTGGATTCGAACCAGGGACCTCCGCCTTATCAGAGCGGCGCTCTAACCAGCTGAGCTAATCGCCCGCGCGGCGCATGATAGCTGCGTGCACGTTGGCCTCATAGGCCGGGGGTAATCTAGGGGCAGATGGTCGAGATGACGATCTATGGAGTCTCGTTCGACCTGGTCGGCAAGCAGCCGATCGTCTTGCTGAAGACGGCCGACGGGAACCGCTACCTGCCGATCTGGATCGGCCATCCGGAAGCCGCTGCGATCCTGATGAAGCTCCAGGGAGCCAACGCGCCTCGCCCGCTGACCCACGACCTGCTGGTGAACATCCTCGGCGAGCTCGACGTCGAGATCGTGCGGGTCACGGTCACCGAGTTGCGCGAGAGCACGTTCCACGCTTCCATTACCGTCGCCCAGAACGGCAACGAGGTGGAGATCGACTCCCGCTCCTCCGACGCGATCGCGGTGGCGGTGCGGGCGCACGCGCCGATCTTCGCAGCAGACGACGTGATCGAGGAGTCCGCAATCGAGATGGAAGGCGACGAGGTCAACGAGGAAGAGATCGTCGACGAGTTCAAACGTTTCCTCGACAAGGTCTCGGCGGAGGACTTCGCCGGCGCCGAAGTGGAAGCGGACGAGCTCGCAGAGAGCGACGACGAGGGCGAGCCCGACGACGAGTAGGTCGTCCCGTCACGCTCAGAGCGTGACCGCTGCGACGAGCGCGACCAGGTTGAACAGCGCGTGCAGGACCATGCCCGGGTAGACGCTGTCCGTCCGCGACCGGATCCAGGCGAGCACGCCACCGAACACGGCAAGCACCGGCAGCGACTCGATCAGCCCGTGGGCGAGCCCGAACAGCAGGCCGACGAGGATGATCGCCGGCCAGCGGCCGTAGCGTTCGAGCAGCGAATAGCCGAGGCCGCGGTAGGTCAGCTCCTCGACGAACGGCACCCACGTGCAGATGACGATTGCGTTGGCGATGTACGCCGCGGCGTGGTGCGGCTCCCAGTGGCTCGGCGTGAGCCCCTGCTCGTTCCCGACCCGGACCAGCCGCCCGTAGACGATCTCGAACGCGTAGATCGTCACCAGGGCACCGCCGAGCGCCCACGCGGCCGCCGGGTAGGAGCGCGGCGGGCGGAGCGCCAGCAGCCGCTTGCTGAAGCCGGCGATCGCGAGCACGAGCACGAGCAGGATCCCGTCCTGGATCAGCCCGCCGATCGCCGTCGACCATTCGTAGAGAACCTGTGGGCTGGGCTTGCCGGCCGAGGCGCGCGAGCCGTATCCGAGCGCGATCAGTGCGGCGACGAGGGCAAGCCAAAATACGAGCCGCCGCCCGTCGTCCATACGATACGGCGGCGCCGTGCCCGATCGCTCCTTCACTCCCTCCGAGGCTAACAGCGCCCTCGCGGAGGTGCGCCCTGTCGCGCAGCGACTGGTCGCTGTGCGCGCCCGTATGCGCGAGCTCGAGCGCTCGCAGGGCGAGCTCGTGCTGGCGATCGGCGGCAACGGCGGCGGCTATGCCGCGAGCGACTTGAACGCCGCACAGTCCGAGCTGGCCGGGCTCGCCGAGGCGGCCGCCGCGTGTGTCGACCGGCTCACCGAGCTCGGGGTGACGATCAAGGATCTCGACCTCGGCCTGCTCGACTTCCCGTCGGAGCGCAACGGTGCAGAGGTGCTGCTCTGCTGGTACGTCGGCGAGGAGACCGTCTCGACCTGGCATGGGCTCGCCGAGGGCTACGCGGGCCGGAAACCGATCGACTGGGACGAATAGGGCCTGATGCCCGAGTTCTGGCAGCACGTGCTGATCGCGGCCGCCGTGATCGCGATCGCGTGGCTGGTGGCGAAGTTCGTCGACTGGCGGATCTCGCGGCGCAATCTTCCGCCCGAGATCATCACGCGCTACCGGGTTCTCCGGCGCACGATCTTTGCTGCGATCGTCTTTCTCGGCGTGATGTCGGCGCTGCTCGTCATCCCGCAAGTGCGTGCCGTCGCAGGCGGCCTGCTCGCATCCTCCGCGGTGCTTGCGCTCGTGATCGGCTTCGCGAGCCAGCGGACGATCGGGAACTTCGTTGCGGGGATCCTGATCGCGATCAGCCAGCCGCTGCGGATCGGCGACGAGGTCGAGGTGCAGGGTGCCCGCGGGGTCGTGGAGGAGATCGGGCTCAGCTACACCTGGATCCGCACCCGCGACAACGACCGCCTGGTCGTCCCGAACGAGCGGCTCGCCTCCGAGACGATCCGGAACTCGACCATCCGTAGCTCGGACACGTTTGCCGAGGCGACGGTGACGGTGCCCGCCGATGCAAAACTACGGCAAGTTGTGCAGGCGCTCGGTGCCGACGGTGACGAGGTGTACGTGACCGACCTGGTGGGTGAGAACGCGACTGTCGTGGTGCGCAAGCGCATCTCGGGCGAGCACGCAGCCGATCGCGCGTCGAGCGACTTGCGGCTCGCGATCGCCGAGCGCGTGGCGGGTGACGCCTGATGACGCGCCGGCGCGACGACTTCGACCTGATCCTCGCTCACCGGGGACGCAAGCGGAAGCGGGCGGATCGGATCAAGCGCCGCCGCCGGGCAGGCGTCGTTGCCGCGACGATCGTGCTCGTGATCGCGGCTGCCGTCACCACCGTGGGGCTCGGTGCAGGGACTGCCCTCTCGGCGAGCTGCGACCTGAACGCACTTCGCCCCGTCGAGATCGGCCAGAACTCGTTCGTCTATGCGTCGGACGGGTCGCTGCTCGGCTCCATCCCGGCCGAGCGGAACCGCGAGCCGGTCACCACCAGGAACATGTCGCCGTGGCTGCCGAAGTCGACGACGGCGATCGAGGATCGCCGTTTCTGGGAGCACGGTGCTGTCGACTACGTCGGAATCGCGCGGGCGGCCTGGAAGGACCTCACCGCGGGCAAGGTCCTCGAGGGTGGCTCGACGATCACGCAGCAGCTCGTCCGCAACCTCTACACCGGCCAGGAGAAGACGTTCACGCGCAAGATCAAGGAGGCGTGCCTCGCGATCAAGCTCGCGAGAAGGTGGCCGAAGCAGAAGATCCTCAACGAGTACCTCAACACCGTCTACTACGGGAACCACGCGTACGGCGTCGAGGCCGCCTCGCAGACGTACTTCTCCAAGCACGCGAGCCAGCTGACTCTCCTGCAGTCCGCCCTGCTCGCGGGGTTGCCGCAGGCTCCTTCGGTCTACGACCCGTTCCACAACGCGCAGGCCGCCCTCGACCGTCGCGACGAGGTGCTCCGCGCGCTGTACGAGAACCACGACATCACGCTCGCCCGCTACCGGCAGGCGATCCGTTCGACCTCGCTCGGGTTGAAGCCGGGACGCATCTACACCCGCATCAAGCAGCCTTACTTCTTCTCCTACGTGATCGACGAGCTCGAGCGGCAGTACGGGGCGAACACGGTGCGTGAGGGCGGCTTGAAGGTGTACACGACGATCGACCCGCGCTTGCAGCGGCTCGCGAACAAGGCGATCCGCGACGTGCTGCCGTACAAGACCGACCCCGCAGCGGCGATCGTCTCGGTCGAGCCGGGCACCGGCGCGATCCGTGCGATGACGGCCGTGGTGCGGAGCACCGGCAACCAGTTCAACCTGGTCGCCCAGTCGGCGCGGCAGGCGGGGTCCACCTTCAAGACGTTCGTGCTCGCCTCGGCGATCGAGAAGGGCGTCGATCCCGACACGACGTACTACACGTCGGCGCCGTTCACGTGCTCGATCGGCCCGTGGTGCCAGCCGCCGTGGGAGGTGCACACGTACGGGAACGACTACTCGGGGTCGGAGTCTCTGACGCGCGCGACGCTTCAGTCCGACAACACGGTCTACGCCCAGTTGACGCTCGATGTCGGCCCACGCTACGTGTGGCAGATGGCCCACCGGCTGGGAGTGCAGATGTCGCCCGACAAACCGGTCGCGTCGATCGGCCTCGGCTCTCTTGCGGTCTCGCCGCTCGACATGGCCGCGGCCTACGCGACCTTCCCTGCGATGGGGATCTACGCGAAGCCGATGGCGATCACCAAGGTGATCCTGCCGGGCGCCCACGTCGACACGAGCTCGGGCTGGGGCAAGCCGCAGACCAAGCGCGCTCTCTCACAGGGCGTTGCCTGGAAGGTCACCGACGTCCTGCAGCAGAACGCCCTCTACGGGACCGGGGCCGGGTCCGGCGACGGCATCCACGTGAACGCCGGCAAGACGGGCACGACCGACAACCATGCCGACGCCTGGTTCGACGGCTACACGCGGCAACTGACCACCGTCGTCTGGATGGGCTACCCGAGGGGCGAGATCCCGATGCTGGACGTGCACGGGGTCGCGGTCGCGGGCGCCACGTTCCCCGTCCCGATCTGGCACGAGTACATGGCGGCCGCTCTCTGGCATCGCAAGGCCCTCCCGTTCGACCTTCCCAACAAGTATCCGACGTGGCACTACCTCACGCGCGGGAGCTACGGCAGCTTCGGCTACTACCCGACCTCGACCTACTCGACGACGACCGCCCCCACCAGCACGACGACGGTCGCGCCGACGAAAACGGCCACGACCACCGCCGTGCCGAAGACGTCGCCGCACACGACGCCGGTGGTGACGCCGCCCCCACCGCCACCCCCGCCGGCTCCGACGACGACGGAGTCGCCGTCACCGACGACCACCGAGTCGCCGCCACCTTCCCCTGGCCAAGCCCCGTAGCGCCCTCGCCGCGGGTGCGCTGACGCTGGCGCTCGTCGTCGCGCTCGTCGTCGTCGAGCGGACCTCGGGCTCGTCCGTGGTGCCCGCTCCCGGCGGTCGGCTCGATGCAGACGCGTTCTTCTTCCTGGCGCTCTTCGCGGCCGCGTTCGCGGTCTATCTCGTGGCGTTGCTCCTCGCCCGCCGAGGTGCCCGCTTCGGCCAGGTGTTCGTCCTCGCCTGCGCGATCCAGCTGGTGCCGCTCGCCGGCCCGGTCTTCCTCTCGTCGGATGCGTGGACGTACTGGGGCTATGCGCGCGTGCACGATCCGTACACCGATACGCCGTCGGAGGATCGCGTCTCGTCACGCTATGCCGGAACGGCATACCTGCACGAGACCTCGCCCTACGGACCTGCGTTCTCGCTCGCCTCTCGGCCGGTGGGATTGACGAAGTCGGCCGCGCACGCTGCCTGGCTCTTGCGTGCGAGCGCGGCACTCTGCGTGCTCGCGACGACGTGGCTGGTTGCCCGGCGCCGCGCGTTTGCGGCGGCGCTCGTCGGCTGGAATCCGCTGGTTGCGATGCACTTCGCCGGTGGCGGCCACAACGACGCGCTGATGATGGCGCTCGTTGCGGCGGCACTTGCGCTGGGCGAGCGCAAGCGCGTGCAAGCCGCAGGCGTCGCCTGGGGGCTTGCAGTCCTCATCAAGTGGGTGCCTTTGCTTTTGCTGCCGCTCCGAGCGCTCGAGGGCCGCGCCACCGGTCGCCGGGTCGGTCACCTCGGGTTTGCCGTCACGATCGTCGCGACGCTCGGCCTTGCGACGCTCCTCTGGCAGTTCCACTGGCTACAGGCCGTGACGCCCTTGACGCACGACGCACGCCGGCAGACGCACTACGCACTGCCGCACCGCCTGGGCCTGCCGCCGTGGGTCCTCCTCGCGGCCTACGGCGTCGCCTACGTCTGGCTTCTGTGGCAGGCGGCTCGCGGCCGGGCTCGGCTCGGGCTCGCCTTCGGCCTGCTGCTGCTTGCATTGCCGTACCTGATCGGCTGGTACGTGATCTGGCCGCTTGCCCTGGCCGCCTGGGACGACGACGACGCCGCGACGCTCCTCTCCCTCGGTCTTTGCGCGTACCTACTTCCCCAGCGCCTGACCTAACAGCGCGAGCCACCGCTCGCCGAGCACGCGCCGGCTCGCCCGCTCGTGGAACACCTCACGGCCGCGGGCGGCGATGCGGCGACGAAGCGGTTCGTCGCGTGCGAGCCGGTCGATCGCCTCGGCGAGCATCGCCGGGCTCTCCGGCTCGACCAGAAGGGCCGACTCACCGTCAGTGAGCAGTTCGCGGGCGGCGTCGGTGTCCGCCGTGATCACCGGCGCGCCCGTGGCGAGCGCCTCGAAGACGACGGCCGGAATTGCCCGCGACTCGTGAAAACCACCGAGCACGATGCCGGCGTGGGCGAGCGTGATCCCGCGCGAGCCGGGCGAGATCTCGTGTGCTTCGGTCACTCGCACGGGCGTCTTGGCCAGCGGGGCCGCAGCGAGCACGACCTCCGCCGACGCATCGGCGATCTGCAGGGCCGTGAAGGGATATGTCGGCGACCAGGTCTCGCAGAAGAGGTCCTCGTCCGCGCCGAGGAAGACCGCGGCCGTCTCCTTGGCTCCGAGTTGTGACAGGTGCCGGGCTTCCGCGTCGGTGCCGCAGACGACCAGGTCCGGCAGACGGAAAGCATGGAAGTCGGCGGCCCGAAGAACGGTTGCCGCCGTCGACCGGTCGCGAAAGTGGCGCCGTACGCCGACGAGCTCGTTCTCGAGGGACAGGACGGCATCGAAGACGAGCGGGCGCTTCCTCGCGAGGCGGCGGGCCCGGGGGACGTCGAAGTGGCCCGGGTAGCCGACGATCACGATGTCGAAGTCGCGCGGCCGGGGCGCGAGCAGCCGCCATTCAGCGGCGAAGACGTTGAATGCCCCGGCGAGCCCGCCCCCGCGGATCGGAACCTGGCGCTCCTCGATCTCGGCGCCCGCAAGGCGCAACGCGGCGATCGCGTTGACGTTTCTCGGGTGCGCGCGGTCGTACGTGCCGAAATAGAGCACCCTCACGGGAGGGCGGTCGTGGTCGTGCCCTGACCGGTCGTCGACGGCGTCGTCTCCGTCGTCGTGTCAGCGCCGGTGGTCGTGGGCGGAGGCGCCGTCGTGGTCGGAGCCGTGGTCGTGGCCGGCGCCGTCGTCGTCGGGCCTGCTGTGGTTGTGGGAGGAGGCGCTGCTGTCGTCGTCGGAGCGGTCGTGGGCGCCGCTGCCGTCGTGGTCGACGGCGCCGTCGTGGGCGGAGGCGCGGTGGTCGTCGTCCGCGCTGTCGTCGTGGCCGCGGTCGTCGCCGGCGCAACGGGGACGCTCGGCAGCGGTAGCGATGCCGGCGGCTGGGAGCCGCCGTTCGAGCCATTGTCGGTGAGAACGATCGCGAGCGCTCCCCCGGCCACGAGGAGCAGGGCGGTGACCGCGGCGACCGGAACGATCGGCCAATCTCTGCGTCGGGCAGGAGGGGCACGCAGCACCTGGGTTGCGGCCGTGGCGTCGGGAAGCGCAGCTGTGCCCGCAACCACTGTCGCGGCCTCGTCCTGATGGCGGAGGGCGCGCTGCAGGGCCTCGCCGTCCGGCGGCCGCGCCGCGGGATCCTTGGCGAGGGACGCCGTGACGATGCTCGCGAGCGGCGCGGGCACGTCCGGTCGCACATCGGTGATGGCCGGCGGCGGGTCGTCCCGATGCATGCGCACGAGCTCCATCGCGTTCCCGGAGACGAACGGGAACGTGCCGGTGAGCATCCGGTAAAGGATCACGCCGAACGAGTAGACGTCGCTCGGCGGGCCGGCAGGTAGCCCGCCGGCCTGCTCCGGCGAGATGTAGGACGCTGTGCCGAGGACGGTCCCCGCTTCGGTGAGCGTCCCTGCAGTGCCCATCCGAGCGATCCCGAAGTCGGCGATCTTGACGCGCTCCTCCGCGTCGAACAGAACGTTCGCGGGCTTCAGGTCGCGATGGACGAGGCCGCGGGCGTGCGCGTGTGCGAGACCTGCCGCAATGCCGGTCGCGATCCGGAGCGTCTCGGCATCCGGCTGCTGCTGCCCGTCGCGGAGCCGGTCTTCGAGCGAGCCGTTCGGGAGGTACTCGAGCACCATGTACGGGCGGCCGTCGGCCTCGCCGTAGTCGTAGAGCGAGCAGATGTTCGGATGCGAGAGCGCGGCCACCGCCCGGGCCTCACGCTCGAACCGCGCGCGGTCGGCGCTCGGCGCAAGCATCTTGACTGCGACCTGCCGCTCGAGCTCGTCGTCGTGCGCGAGCCAGACGGCACTCATCGCCCCGCGGCCGAGTGGTTCCAGCAGCCGGTATCGGTCGGCGATCGACTCCCCTGTCATCTCCGCGGGATTATCGTGATCCACGATGAGCGACCTGCCGAGGATCGACGAAGCACTCGCGCTCGTGCTCGCGCACGTCCGCCCGCTGCCGCTCGAGGACGTGGCCGTCGCGTCTGCCGCCGGCCGCGTGCTCGGCGAGGACGGGCGGGCCGTTACCGACCTGCCGCCGTTCGACAGCTCCGCAATGGACGGGTACGCGGTCCGTGCCGCCGACACGCCGGGCGCGCTGCGGGTGGTGGGCCACTCCGCGGCCGGGCGGCCGGAGCTCGGGGCGGTTGGACCGGGTGAGGCCGTTGTGATCTCGACCGGCGCCGTCGTCCCGGCGGGCGCGGATGCCGTCGTCCCGGTCGAGCGGACCGCGGGCGACGTGGTGGTGGAAACCGTTGGCAAATGGGACAACGTTCGGCCGCGGGGCGGCGATACGAGGGCCGGTGACGTCGTCGTGCCGGCCGGGAGCCTGCTCGGGCCGCCGCAGGTCTCTGCACTCGCCGCGGCCGGAGTCGCCGTCGTGCGCTGCGGACGCCGGCCGCGTGTTGCGGTGCTTTCGACCGGAAGCGAGTTGCGCGTACCCGGTGAGCCGCTTGCTCCCGGCGAGATCTACGAGTCGAACTCCGTCCTGGTTGCGGCCCAGCTCGACGTGGCCGGCGCCATCGCGACGGTGTTCCCGATCGTCGCCGACGACGCGGCTGCGACACGCGCGGCGCTCGAGCAGGCGCTCGAGCACGACGTGCTCATCACCACGGGTGGCGTATCGGTCGGGCCGCACGACCTCGTGCGCGCGACCCTGGCGGAGCTCGGTGCGCAGGAGGTCTTCTGGCGGGTCGCCGTGAAGCCCGGCAAGCCGATCGCCTTTGCCGTGCGCGGAGAGGCGCTCGTCTTCGGCCTGCCCGGGAACCCCGTCTCGTCGCTCGTCGGGTTCGAGCTGTTCGTCCGTCCGGCGCTGCGCGCACTGCAGGGCGCGCGGGAGCCAGGGCCGGAGTTTCTGCCTGGGCGGCTGGCGCGCGCCGTGCAGCGGACCCTGGAGCGGGACGAGCTCGTGCGGGCGCGTCGAACCGGCGACCGGCTCGAACCACTGAGCGGCCAGGACTCCCACATGATCGTCCGGGCCGCTGCCGCGAACGCACTCGTGCTCATCCCACGTGGTGAGGGAGAGCTGCCGTCGGGGGCCGAGGTCGCCTACCTCCCGATCTGAGTGCTATTCGACGGCGGGGCGTCGTGCCTGCGCTCTGCGCCGGCGGGCGCGTTGTGCGAGCACGAGGCGCCGCACCAGCTCTCGCAGCGGCCCTCGCTCCGGGCGCTGGCCGGCCGGAGGATACGGCGCGTAGCGGCCCGCAGTCACGACTGCAAGCTGCGCCGCGCAGGCCGCACCGCAGAGCGTGATCGCCACCGCCGGCAGGTGCACGTAGCCGACGGCGACGAGCTCGAGCAGATACCACGGTGCGTCGAACCCGAGGCCGAAGCGAAGGGCCAGTGAGAGGACGATGAGCAGCGGCCCGATGAGCCCGATCAGGAAGATGAACGCGCGCGTCGGCGCCTTGCTGCTCTGGACCTGAGGCAACCAGAGCCAGGCGTGCATCGCCGGCAGGAAGAAGATCAATGCAAACGGGTTCGTTGCCAGAACGAGCAACGAGACGACTCCGAGGCCGAGCAGCGCCGCGGTCGCGCCCGCCAACTGCTCGTCGGTGCCGACCGGGCGTCGTGGGACGAGCCGCTGACGTGCGACGAGCCAGCCGACGAAGCCGACGAGACCGAGCGCAACCAGTCCCAGCACGGGCCAGTCGCCTGATGAGGCAACAGCCGGGTTCGGTGGCCGCGGCACACCGGACGGCCACGCTCCGAAGGCGCGAAACGCGAGGAAGGCGAGTCCGAGAAAGAGCCAGAACGCGAGCCGGCTGCGCAGGCTACGGGCTGCGGGGAGCAGGCCGATCCGCCGCCGGCGGCAGTGCGCGAACAGGTCGACGACGGCCACCAGGTACGGGATCAGTAGAGCGACGAGGAACAGCTCGATCGCCCAACCGCGGACGATGCGGTCGCCGATCCAGATGAAGCTCGTCGTTCCCTGCGCCAGCTCGAGGCCCTGATCGAGCGAGCCGATGAGCTCCTGCGTGGCCCGGCCGAGCCCGGTCAGCCGGCCCGTGTTGAGCGCGGCAGCGCGGTCCGTGAACGCCGCGGGCGGGCGCTCGCCGGCTGTGGTCAGCGTGACGGCCGGGATGCCACGCGCGACGAACGGCCCCTGTTCGTAGAGGGTGAACGGAAACCCGAGATCGATCAGCTGCTGCAAGGGCCCCGCCCGCTTCGCCTGCCTGCCCGTCTGCTCGAGCACGCGTTTCGCGGCTGTCTCGACGAGTGAGGCCGCGGGTGAACGGGGGCTGTCCCCGGTGATCACGATGCGCGGCGGTCCGTGGCCCGCGATGGCGTCGAGGTTGATCGTCGCGACGACGTGGAACGGCGAGTGCTCGGCGAAGCGAAGCGCACCGAGCCCGCCGAAGGAGCCTGCGTCCGTGGAGAGAAAGACGATCGTGTGCGCGGAGCGCACGCGCTGGCCGGCCGGAGTGCCGGCCTGTGCGTAACCGCGTGCGAGCTCCACCAGAGCGGCGGTGCCGCTTGCGTCGTCGTTCGCGCCGGGCCCGGTGCCCGTGTCGTCGCGGTGCGCCATCACGACGATCGCATCGGAGGATTGTCCCTGTGCGACTGCCCAGAGGTTCCGAAGCCGGACGCGTCCGAGTCCGGGCACATCCGCCTTCCATGTGTCCGACGACACGGGCAGGCCGTACGGCGCGAGCTGGTCGCGGAACCATTGCTCGGCGCTCAGGGAGCCTGGACCGCCTGGGACCCGGTCCGGATACCGGCTCGAGAGCTCGGTCGCGAGCTGCCGGGTCGCCGGACCGTCGAAGTTGGGCGGCAGGAGCGGCGCCGGCAAGGCGCCCGGCCGCGTGATGCTGAAGGCGAGGATCAGGAGCGGCAGCGAGAGGATGAGGAGTGAGCCGCGGTACAGCCGTCCGTTGATCGGGCGCTCGAGTGAGCCGCGACGCGCGCGGCGACGGCGTGCGGGGGTCCGGGCCATCGCCATAGCGAGGGCTATCCTGGCAGCAGGCCGACCCCGATGCCCGAATCGACCCCAACGATCCTGCTCGTCGACGATGAGGACGCCGTCCGCAAGGTGCTCGCGTTCCCGCTCGAGAAGGACGGGTACACCGTGGTGCAGGCGGCCGACGGTGAGGAGGCCTTGCGCCGCTTTGCCGACACGCCGGTTGATCTTGTGGTGCTCGACATCATGCTGCCGCGGCTCGACGGGCTCGAAGTGTGCAAGCGGCTGCGCTCGACGAGCACGGTGCCGATCATCATGTTGACGGCGCGCGACGACGAGCTCGACAAGGTGATCGGCCTCGAGCTCGGCGCCGACGACTACATCACGAAGCCGTTCTCGATTCGTGAGTTTCGGTCCCGCGTCCGGGCCCTGCTGCGTCGCGCCCGGGCCCCAAGGGCGCCCGGTGAGGGCCTGGACGAGTTGATCGAGCACGACGGGCTCGCGATCGACGTGCCGCGTCGCGTGGTCGAGGTCAGGGGCGAGCCCGTGCAGCTCACCTACGTCGAATTCGAACTGCTGCGTGCGCTTGCGGCCCATCCCGGCCGTGTCTTCAGCCGCCGGATGCTCCTCGAGGCGCTCTGGAAGAGCGCCGATTACCGCGACCCGCGCACGATCGACGTCCACGTGCGCCATCTGCGCGAGAAGCTCGAGGCCGAGCCGCGGACGCCGGAGTACATCCTGACGGTGCGCGGGGTCGGCTACCGCTTCCGCGACCGGTGAGCCCGCTCTCGAGCGTGCGCGGCAAGCTGGCGCTCGCGCTCCTGCTGGTGGTGGCCGGGGTGCTCGCGATCGTCTACCTGATCGTCGTGCCGTCCTACCGGACGTCGCTCGAGAACACGGAGCTCAAGGGGCTGCAGTCCTCGCTCGAGAAGATTGCGCTACCGCGGTTCCCGCCCGAGTCCTATCTGCAGCAGCAGTTCGCGGACAATGTGTCGCAGACCACGAACGCCCGCGTGGTCGTCTTCACCCTCACGAGCGAGACACCGACGCTGATCGAGGCCTTCGCCGACTCGGCCACCGAGCGCGATTCGACCGAGCTCCAGAACGATCCCGTGGCCCTCGCAGCCGTCCAGCACCGCAGAGCGGCCCGGGGCACGGTCCGGCGCGACGGTGAGAGCTACGCCGAGGTGGCTTACCCCGTCGGGGACGCCGCGATCATGCTCTCGGCCCCGTTGCACGACCAGCTCCAGGCCGTCGCGCTCGTCCGCAGGCGCGTGTTCGTCGCGGGCGGCCTGGCCATGGCGTTTGCCGTTCTCTTCGGCTATGCGGGCGCCAGCCTGATCACGCGCCGGATCCGCCGGCTCGAGACGGCGGCCGAGCGGATCGCCGAGGGGCGCTTCGACCAGCCGGTGGTCGATCACGGTTCGGACGAGGTGGGGCAGCTGGCCCGGACATTCGAGCGGATGCGCCTCCGCCTCGCGAATCTCGAGCGGGCGCGTGGGGAGTTCATCGCCAATGCCTCCCACGAGCTGCGCACGCCGCTCTTCTCGCTCGCCGGGTTCCTGGAGCTGCTGGACGACCCCGAGCTCGACGAGCCGACCAGGGACGAGTTCGTGGGTCAGATGCGCGAACAGGTCGCGCGTCTGACCAGGCTCGCGACGAATCTCCTCGATCTGTCGCGGCTCGACGCAGGCCGGCTGACGGTCGCCCGCGAGCCGCTCGATCTCTCCGAGCTGGCCCTGGAGCTCGCAGCGGAGTTCGGCCCCCGGGCGGTCGCAGCCGGGCACGGCCTCGAGGCTCCGGCCGAGCCGGGTGCGCCCGCCCAGGGCGACGCCGGGCGGGTCCTCCAGATCGGCCGGGTTCTGGTCGAGAACGCCCTCGTGCACACGCCTCGCGGCACGATCGTGCGGGTCACGACCGCGGTCGACGGTGGCCGCGCCACGCTGACCGTCGCCAACGACGGCCCCGCGATCCCGGTTGAGGCGCGCGAGCGGATCTTCGAGCGCTTCTACCGCCTCGACGGGGGCCGTGCCTCCGGAAGCGGCCTCGGCCTGGCGATCGCCCGGGAGCTGGCCGAGGTGATGGGCGGCCGCATCGAGGTCGACTCCGAGGACGGCTGGACGTCGTTCACGCTCGTGCTCAGCGCGGACGTCCTGGAACGCGAGCCCGCCCCGGATCTCGTCTAGCTGTGAGGCCCAGCCGGTGGGGCCACAAAACGTGGAAACGGCGCAATCGCCGTCTCTGAGCCAAATCCGTGCGAATGCCTGGCGGCGCGGCTACAGTGGGCCGCCGGTGCGCTCGAGCTCTGCTGCTGCCATCGCCCTCGTCGCTGCCGTGCTCGGCGGCGTCGCTGTGCTGGCCGTCGGCAAGGCGACCGGCTGGCTCGGCGGCACGACGACGAAGACCGTCGTCGTCGCCCAGTCCCCGTCCGGGACGGGCGACGCGGCCCCGGTCGTCGTCGCGAAGCCGCTCACCGGCAACGGCTTCGCGCCCGCCCAGATCTTTCGTTCCCGCTCGGCGGGAGTCGTGACGATCCTCTCGTACTTCGACGAGGGCAACGTGCCGGATGCGACCGCGGCCCAGGGCTCCGGCTTCGTCGTCAGCCCGCAGGGCCTCGTGCTGACGAACGCGCATGTGATCACGAACGCGGGCCTGCCCCAGGTCGCGCTCGGGAAGGCAGCGCCGGCTCACACCGTCTACGTCGAGTTCTCGGACGGAGACCGGGTGCCCGCGACCGTGGTCGGCTTCGACCTGTACGACGATGTCGGCGTGATCCGGGTCGACCCGGCCCTGCACGCCCTCGATCCCGTGCCGCTCGGCAACTCGAACCGCGTGGTCGTCGGCCAGCCCGTGGCGGCGATCGGGAGCCCGTTCGGGAACACCGATTCACTTTCGGTCGGCGTCGTCTCGGCGATCCGCCGCTCGATCCCTTCCCTGACGAGCAAGTACAACCTCGTCGACGCGATCCAGACCGACGCCCCGATCAACCACGGCAACTCCGGCGGCCCGCTGTTCGATGCGCGCGGCCGCGCGATCGGGATCAACGCCCAGATCCGGTCGAGCGGGACCGGCTCGGGCTTCGAGGGCGTCGGGTTCGCAGTCCCGATCAACTCCGCGCGGCGCTCCATGCAGCAGCTGCTCGCGAACGGGACCGTCCGCTACGCCTATGTGGGGATCACGACAGAGGACTTGACCCCTGCGATCGCGAAGAAGTTCGGGTACGCCGCCCGCCGCGGTGCGCTGATCGACGCGGTCACGAAGGGCGGCGCAGGAGCCCACGCGGGGCTCGTCGCCGGCCCGATCGACGCCGTGTACGAGGGTCAAGCCCTGAAAGTGGGCGGCGACGCGGTGGTCGCGATCGACGGGATCCCCGTCACGAACGCCGAGGACGTGGTCCGGATCGTCAGCGAACGGCTGCTGCCGGGAGAGACCGTGCCCTTCACCGTCGTCCGCGGTGAGCACCGCCGGGTCGTGCGCGTCACGCTCGGCGAGCGACCGAACGGCTAGGAGTCGGATTAGGAACACCGCAGAGAGGGAATCGGGCCAGTACGCCGAATCTCGTTCGCGTAGGTTTCGGCAGAATCTCTGAGGTTTATCTTGCGAATCCAACGGGAACAGACTGCGTCAGTGAACGTCAACGGGAGCACCCGGGCCATCCGGCTGACGATTCCGGCCAAGCCGGAGTACATCACGCTCGGCCGCCTCGCCCTGACCGGCCTCGTTCGTCTCCGGCCGGAGCCCCTCTCGCAGGAAGTCCTGGGAGACCTCAAGCTGGCGCTCACCGAGGCCTGCACCAACTCGGTGCGCCATGCCTACGCCGGCGGCGAGGGCAGCGTGCAGATCATCTACGAGCTCCATTCGGACCGCCTGGTGGTCGAGGTGATCGACGACGGCAACGGGTTCGAGCCGCCCGTCGATCCCGGTGCAGTGCTCGACGGGCAGGAGCTGAACGAAGGCGGCCTCGGGATCGCGATCATCGAGGCGCTCGCCGACGAGCTCGAGATCCGGGAGCGCGAGCAGGGCGGGTCGTCCCTGCGCTTCGTCAAGCTGCTCTAGGTTTGCTGCCACTCGTCAACGTGGGCCACAAGGCGCTCGGCGACTACGCCACGCTGGTCTCGCGCGGTCTGATGAACGAGATCCAACGGTTGGCCGAGCCGCTGCAGGGCAAGCGCGTCGTGCACGTCTCTGCGACCGCGTTCGGCGGCGGCGTTGCAGAGATCAACTACACGCTCGTGCCGCTGATGGCCGACGCCGGCCTCGACGTCGAGTGGCGGATCATCCACGGGGAAGACGAGTTCTTCAACGTGACGAAGGCGATCCACAACGGCCTGCAGGGAGCGGCGCGACCGCTGACCGAGGAGGAGCAGGCGATCTTCGCGCGGTTCAATCGCGAGAACGCAGCGCAGTTCTCGGAGGCGGACTACGACTTCGTGATCATCCACGACCCACAGCCGGTTGCGATGATCGACTCGTTTCCCGGCCGGAGCGCGAAGTGGATCTGGCGCGGCCACATCGACTTCTCGACGCCGAATGCGCAGGTCTTCGACGTGCTGCTGCCGTCGATCCGCCGGTTCGACGCGGCGATCTTCCACATGCGCGATTACGTGCCGCATGCCGACCTGTCCATGGCGGTGGTGTGGCCGCCGGCAATCGACCCGTTGATGCCGAAGAACATGGCCCTTTCTCCCGAGGACGCCGCGTACATCGTCGACCAGTTCGGCATCGACGTCGAGCGGCCGCTGCTGACGCAGGTGTCACGCTTCGACCCGTGGAAGGACCCGCTCGGCGTGATCGACGCCTACCGCGGGGTCAAGCAGCGCTTCCCGGAGGTACAGCTGGCGCTCGTGGGGTCGATGGCCCACGACGATCCGGAAGGCTGGGACTACTACAAACGCACCGTCGAGCATGCGGACGGCGATCCGGACATCTACATCCTCAGCAACATGAACAACGTCGGTGCGGTCGAGGTGAATGCGTTCCAGGTTCATTCGCACGCGCTCATCCAGAAGTCGACGAAGGAAGGTTTCGGGCTCACCGTGACGGAGGCTCTCTGGAAGGCGAGGCCGATGGTCGCAGGCCGCGTCGGCGGCATCGTTGCCCAGATCGACAACGGAACGACGGGCTGGCTCGTCGACTCCGTCGAGGAGTGCGCGTCGGCCTGTGTCGAGATCCTCCGCGACCCGGACGAGGCGCGTACCCGCGCGTTGGCGGGCAAAGAGCACGTGCGCACGCACTTCCTCACACCGCGTCTGCTCCGCGACTGGCTCGTTCTCTTCAACAAGCTCACCGGGAACGACACCGGCGAGAGTAGAATCACCGTTGTCTGACAAGTCAACATTGATCGTGGTGTCGAACCGCGGGCCCGTGACCTACGACAAGGTCGACGGACGCCGCGTGGAGCGCCGCGGCGGGGGCGGGCTCGTGACGGCGTTACGCGGAGTGCGAGAGCAGCGCTCCGTGATCTGGATCGCCAGCGCGACGACCGACGAGGACCGGGTCGTTGCGCGTGAGGCGACGGGCGGAGAAGTCGTGCTCGTCCCACATGAGCCTGAGGTGTACGACCGCTATTACAACGTCGTCGCCAATCCGATGTTGTGGTTCATCCAACACGGGCTGTGGGCCCAGGCGTCCCGGCCGGAGCTCGGCCACGCCTTTCACGATGCCTGGCACGAGGGGTACGAGCGCGTCAACCGATCGTTTGCCGACGCGGTCGTCGGCGCGCTCGAGGACCACCCGGAAGCGACGGTCTTCTTCCACGACTACCACCTCTATCTCGCGCCGGCATTCGTGCGCGCCGCGAGGCCGGACGCGCGCCTGGCCCATTTCGTGCACATACCCTGGCCGGTCGACTGGTCGGTGCTGCCCGAGCCGATGAGACGCGCGGTGCACGACGGCCTGCTCGCGAACGACGTCGTCGCCTTCCACACGATGCGCTGGGCGCAGAACTTCATGCGCAGCTGTGAGGACGTCGTCGGTGGAACGCATGGGACGAACGTCACGCACCATCCGCTCTCGGTCGATGTGGACGAGTTCGAGCGTCTGCGGGAGAGCGACGCTGTCGTTGCCGCGGAAGGGATGCTGCCGCGCCCCGAGAAGCTCATCGTCAGGGTCGACCGCACCGACCCGTCGAAGAACGTCGTGCGTGGATTTCACGCGTTCGCGCTCTTCCTCGAGGAGCATCCCGAGTGGCACGGACGCGTCACGATGCTCGCACTGCTCGACCCTTCGCGCCAGGCGATTCCCGAATACGTGGAGTACGTGGCCGACATCGAGCGCGCTGTTCGCGAGGTCAACGACCGGTTCGGGCCGGTGATCGACGTGCAGGTCGCAGACGACTTCCCGCGGTCGGTCGCTGCCTACAAACAGTACGACGTGCTCCTGGTCAACCCGGTGTCGGACGGGCTGAACCTCGTCGCCAAGGAGGGGCCGTTGGTCAATCAGCGTGACGGGGTGCTCGTTCTGTCGGAGAACGCCGGTGCCTATGCGGAGCTTGCGGAATGGGCGATCGGCGTGAGCCCGTTCGACGTGTGGGGGCAGGCACAGGCACTGCACGAGGCGCTCGAGATGGAGCCGTCCGAGCGTCGCCGGCGGGCGGACGGACTGCGCGAGCAGGTGCGGGAGCACGACCTCGCGCACTGGCTCGCGGGCCTGCTCGACGACCTGGAGCCCGTGGCGACGTAACCTTCCGCCATGGTGAGGCGGATCTGCGCGTGAACGAGCTGTCCCATGTCGACGAGGGCGGGTCGGTGAAGATGGTCGACGTCGGCGACAAGCCGGCCCAGCGGCGACGTGCCGCGGCACGGGCCGTCGTGCACATGGCACCCGAGACCGCAACACGGCTGAGCCGGCTGCCGAAGGGCGATGCATTGGCCACCGCTCAGCTCGCCGGGATCATGGCGGCGAAGCGAACGTCGGAGTTGATCCCTCTCTGTCATCCACTTCCGCTCACGCACGTCGCCGTCGAGTTGCGCGTCCTGGCCGAAGGCGTCGAGATCCTCGCCTCGGCGGAGACGACTGCGCAGACCGGCGTCGAGATGGAGGCCCTGACCGGCGCCTCCGTCGCGGCGCTGACGATCTACGACATGGCGAAGGCGATCGACAAGCAGATGACCTTCACCGTGGAACTGGTCGAGAAGAGGAAGGAATGATTGCCGCGGTCCTCACGGTGTCGGACCGGGTCTCGCGCGGGGAGGCGGACGATGCGAGCGGCGATCTGCTCGAGGAGCTCCTGCGCGCGGACGGCCACGACGTCGAGCGCCGGGTCGTCGCCGACGAGGCCGACGAGATCGCCGCGGCGATCGAGGATCTCGCCGCGTCCGCCGACGTCGTGCTCACGACCGGCGGGACGGGGCTCGCGCCGCGAGATGTGACGCCGGAGGCCACACGCACCGTGCTGCAGCGCGAGGCCCCCGGGATTGCCGAGGCGCTCCGCGCCGACTCGATCGCCAGGACACCACACGGTCTTCTGTCGCGTGGCGTTGCGGGCGTGGTGGGACGCGCGCTGGTCGTCAACCTGCCCGGCTCGACCGGCGGCTGCCGCGACGGGTACGCCGTGCTGCAGCCGGCGCTCGGTCACGCGGTGGCGCTGCTCGCCGACCACGCCACCTCCCACCGCCAGACGTAGCGCATGAGAGCAGCACGTCTCTACTACCGGCTCGTCAAGTTCGAGCACACGATCTTCGCCCTGCCGTTCGCCTACGTCGGGGCGTTCCTCGCGGTCGGCGGTGTTCCGTCCGCGCACGACCTCATCTGGATCACCGTCGCGATGATCGGTGCCCGGTCGCTCGCAATGGCGTTGAACCGGTTGATCGATGCGCGAATCGACGCCGCCAATCCGCGCACCTCCGGACGGGAGCTTCCGTCCGGCGCGCTCACCGGCCCGGCCGTGATCATCTTCTGCCTCGTTTCGCTGGCCGTCTACCTCTTCGCTGTGTGGCAACTGAACCCGTTCGTGCGCCCGCTCTCACCGATCCCCGTTGCCGCCTTCGTCATCTACCCGTATCTGAAGCGGTTCACCTGGCTGTGCCATTTCTGGCTCGGTGCGATCGACGGTCTCGCGCCCGTCGGCGCCTGGGCCGCGATCAAGGGCGATCTGCCGTGGCAGGCCTGGGCACTCGGCGCCGGTGTCGCAACCTGGGTCACCGGCTTCGATCTCTTCTACGCGCTCTTCGACGTCGACGTCGACCGCGAACAGGGGCTGCACTCCTGGGCTACGCGCTTCGGCGAGAGCGGTGCTTTCGCCGCGGCGCGTGTCCTGCATCTGGCGACGATCGGTTTCCTGACGGCTGCGGGAATCGGACTCGACGTCGGGCTCCTCTACTGGATCGGCGTCGGGATAGTGGCTGCACTGCTCGTCTACGAGCACTCGCTCGTTCGGCCGGGTGACCTGCGCCGGCTCGATGCGGCGTTCTTCACGATGAACGGAGTGATCTCACTCGCGTTCTTCGTCTTCGTGCTCGCCGACGTGCTGTGATCGTCGGAGTGCTTCATCCGGGAGAGATGGGCGCGGCAGTCGGGCTGGTCCTGCAGTCGAGCGGCCACGAGGTCCTCTGGGCCTCCGAGGGGCGCAGCGACGCGACGCGCTCCCGCGCCACATCGTTTCGCGACGCCGGCACCGTCGCCGCGCTTGCCGGGGAGGCGGAGCTCATCCTTTCGATCTGCCCGCCGCACGCGGCGCTCGACGTAGCGCGGCAGGTCGAAGGTTTCGACGGCATCTACGTCGATGCCAATGCAATCTCGCCGGCGCACGCTGCCGACCTCGCGGCACTGCATCCGCGCTACGTCGACGGAGGGATCGTGGGCGGGCCGCCGCGCGAGCCGGGGACGACGTTGTACCTCTCGGGGCCCGGCGCAGCCTCTGTTGCGCAGCTGTTCGCCGGGTCGGTCCTCGCCGCAGCTGTCGTCGCGAACGCGTCGGCGCTGAAGATGGTCTACGCCGCCTGGTCGAAGGGCACGACCGCCCTGTTGCTCTCGATCCAACAGGTCGCTCAACATTTCGGCGTCGAGGAGGACTGGCGGCTCGCGGCGCCGGAAGTCGCCGAGGGGCTGCCGCGCGCAGAGCGTGCCGCCGCGACGAAAGGCTGGCGGTGGGTGGGCGAGATGGAGGAGATCGCCGATACGTTCGCGGCCGCGGGCAAGCCGGACGGGTTCCACCGCGCTGCTGCCGAGGTCTTCCGCTCGTGATCAGCGCGCGCGGCCTGGCGAAGCGCTACGGCGAACGGCGCGTCTTCGCCGGCCTCGACCTGGATGTCGCCTCGGGCGGCTTTCTGCTCGTCACCGGCCCGAACGGCTCCGGTAAGACGACGCTCTTGCGTGTGCTGGCGGGGCTCGCGGCACCAACCGCCGGCGCGTTGACCCTGCCGGAGCGCCGCACGGTCGGTTACCTAGGTCATGAGCCGCTCGTCTACCGCGAGCTTTCCCCGCTCGAGAACCTGACCCTGTTCGGCCGCCTCTACCGGCTTCCCGAACGCGGGGAGCGCATCGGGATGCTGCTCGAGCGGTTCGGGCTCTGGGACGTTCGCCACGAGCGCGTCTCGACGTTCTCGCGCGGAATGCAGCAAAGGCTCGGGCTGTGCCGGGTGCTGCTGCACGAGCCTTCGCTCCTGCTGCTCGACGAGCCGTACAACGCGCTCGATTTGCAGGGCGCCGAACTGCTCGACGGCATTTTCGACGAACCGCGGACGTGGGTCGTCGCGACGCACGAGCCGCAGCGTGTCGAGCGGCGGGCGACCGAGCGGCTGGCGTTCGCGTGAACTACGCGCGCGACGTCGCGGCGCTCGCGCGCAAGGATCTTCTTCTGGAGCTACGCGCCAAGGAGACGCTTCCGTCGATGCTGCTGTTCGTGCTGGCCGCGCTGACGATCTTTCACTTCGCCCTGCCGCACGGAGCGAGCCATCAGGCCGCGCTCGGTCTGCTCTGGGCCGCCCTGATCTTCACGGCCCTCCTGGGACTGACGCGTGCGTTCGTCGCCGAACGCGAGCAGGGGATGTTCGACGCGCTCGTGCTCGCCCCGTGCGACCGGAGCGCGATCTGGCTCGGGAAGACGCTCGCCGTGCTCGCGTTCCTCGTCGCGGCCGAGCTGGTCGCGCTGCCGGCGTTCGCCGCGTTCTTCTCGGGGATCGACGGCCGCACCGTTGCGGCGGTTGCTCTGGCGAACATCGGGATCGCCACCGTGGGCACGCTGTTCGGCGCGATGGCGGTCGCAGGCCGCGCGCGGGAGCTTCTGCTGCCGTTGCTCTTCCTGCCGATGGCGATCCCGATCGTGGTCGGCGGCGTGGGGCAGTACCTGTGGTTCCTCCTGCTCTACGACGCGATCTTCGCGGTGCTCAGCTGGGCTGCGTTCGAGTACGTCGTGTCGGAGACCTAAGAGCCGCGGACTACGATGCAGACGCCGTGAAGACGCATCTGAGACTGCCTGCGCTTGCGTTCGTCAGCACCGGTTTGACCGGTCTCGCGCTCGTGCTCGTGTTCTTCTACGCGCCGACCGACGCCGATCAGGGCTTCTCACAGCGAATCTTCTACTTCCATGTGCCGATCGCACTGACGTCCTACGTGTGCTTCGGCTGGGGCGCCTGGAAGGCGCTGAAGTATCTGCGCACGCGTGACGAGCGCGCCGACCTCGAGAGCTACGTCGCGATCCATCAGGGCGTGATCTTCGGTGCGCTCACACTCGTCACGGGCTCGATCTGGGCCAAGGCCTCCTGGGGCGTCTGGTGGTCGTGGAGCGAGAACCAGCTCGTTCTCTTCCTCGTGCTGTTCCTCTTCTACTGCGCCTACTTCATGCTGCGCTTCTCGGTCGAGGCCGGCGCAGCTCGCGCCAACATGAGCGCGGTGTACGCGCTCTTCGGCGTGGTGCTGATCCCGGTGTCGTTCCTCGCGATCCGGCTCTCGCAGAAGTTCATCCACCCGGTCGTCTTCAACTCGCACGGACCGCAGATGGCGGGCTCCCAGTTTTTCGTGTTCTGCGTTTCGTTCGCTGCGGTGCTCTCGCTCTTTGCCACCCTCTACCAGGTCGAGCTCGCCGGCAAGCGTCTCGATGCGCACGTGCGCGAGCTGCGCGAGCTGCTGACATGAGCCCGAGCCCTCCGTCCGAGTGGCAGTACGTCGCGGCGGCCTACCTGGTCGTCTTCGTCACCGTGCTCGCGTGGGTCGCCCTGATCGCTGCAAAGCTCGGGCGGCTGCAGAGGCAGCTCGGCGAGCTGGTCGAGAAGGCCCGCGACCGTGGTTGAGGTGCTCTTCTGGCCGGCGCTGCTCGGTTACGGAGAGGCAGCGTTCGCCTACGCGTCTGCTCGCACGTCGCGCGCGGCGACGTGGGGTGTGCGGATCGGCTGGCTCGCGCAGACTGCGCTGCTCGCCGCCCAGGCCGCCGGCGCAGACGCCTTCCCATGGTCGAGCTGGGCCGGCTCGCTCAACCTGTTCGTCTGGTTCGTCGTCGGGGCGTATCTGATCTGGGGCTGCCGGCCACGGTTCCGCCTGCTCGGCCTGGCAGTCATGCCGCTCGCAGCAGCGCTGTTCCTCGTGGCGCGAATCGGCGGCGGTACCGACGCCGGCGTGAAGTCGGGCTACGGAAACGTGTTCCTCAGCCTCCATGTCGGCCTGGTGCTCGCCGCGTTCGCCGGATTCACGCTGGCCGCCGCGCTCGCTGCGCTCTACCTCTGGGAAGAGCGGCGGCTGAAGCGGCGCGCTGCCGACATTCTCCGGCTGCGCCTGCCGCCGCTCGCGTCGCTCGAGCAGCTCACGTGGCGGACGATCGCCGTCTCACTGCCGCTCCTGACACTCGGTCTCGCGGCCGGTGTGGTCCGGCAGCGTGAGCGCGGCGGCTCGCTCGACGCGCTCGAGGTCGTCACACTCGTCACCTGGCTCGTCTACGGAGGCTTCCTCGCGCTTCGGCCGACCGGGCGCCGGGCCGCCTATCTCGCCCTCGGAGGGTTTCTGCTGGTGATCGTCGCGCGGCTCGTCCTCGCAGGGAGCCATTTCACATGACGCTGACGCTGGTGGGCCTGTCGCATCACGTGGCACCGGTCGAGTTGCGCGAGCGCGTGACGCTCGACCTCGAGGCGGCGGCGGCACTCGCCCGCTCGCTGGGCGACGCGGTCTGTCTCTCGACCTGCAACCGCACCGAGCTGTACGTCGACGGGATCGACGAGGCCGAGGTACTGGCCGCGCTCGAGCACATCGCCGGTGAGCCGCTGGACGGCGTCGTCTATCGGTTGCACGAGGATGCCGCAGCGCTGCATCTCTTCAGGGTCGCGGCCGGGCTCGATTCTCTCGTGCCCGGTGAAGGTGAGATCCTCGGTCAGGTTCGCGCCGCCTACGAGTCCGTCGAGGCGGGCTCGCTGGTCGACCACGTCTTCCGGCAGGCGCTCGCCGTCGGCAAGCGCGTGCGCACGGAGACCGCGATCGGCGAGAGCCCCGCCTCGGTCTCGTCCGCGGCCGCGGCGCTCGCGGCGCAGGTGTTCGGTGACCTGTCCGGCCGGCGCGTCCTCCTGATCGGCGCCGGCCGGATCGGCGAGCTCGCAGCCTCGAACCTTGCGTCGCGAGGTGCCGAGATCGCGTTCGTCGCCAACCGGACCCTCGAAACCGCGCACGAGCTGGCCCAGCGCTTCGGGGGACAGGCGCTCACGCTCGACGATCTCGCGCCGGCGCTGGGCGAGGTCGACGTCATCGTCTCGTCGACCAGCGCGCCGGGGCCTGTGCTCCACGCGCGGGACGTGCCCGGGCGGCGACGCACGCCGCTCTTCTTCATCGACATCGCGGTGCCGCGCGACCTCGATTCGGAGATCGCGCGGCTCGACGGCTGCTTCCTCTACGACATCGACGACCTCGAGGCGGTCGTCGCCGAGACGCTCGCCGGCCGGCGCGCCGAGGCGGAGCGCGCCGAGGAGCTGGTGGCCGAGGAGGCAGAGCGCTTCCGGGCGTGGCGTGCATCGCTCGACGTTGTGCCGGCCATCACCTCACTGCGCGCGCGGGCCGAGGAGATCCGGAACGCCGAGCTCGCGAAGCTGAAGGGCCGGGTCTCGGACGACGAGCGCCGCACGATCGAGTCCGTGACCTCCCAGATCCTGAACAAGCTCCTCCACCTGCCGACGATTCGCATGAAGGAGGCCGCAGTCAGCCCGGACGGAGCGGCCTATGCCGATGCGGTGCGTCACCTCTTCGGGCTGGAGGACGAATGAAGGCCAGGCGCGTCTCGCCGCTGCCCTCCCTCGTCCCGTCTGCGTTCCTGCGCGTCAGGCGCGCCCGCCCGGCGTGCGGCCGCTCGGCGCGTGGAGGGAGGGCCGTCTGTGCTCGTCCGCATCGGGTCCCGCGGATCTAGGCTCGCGCTCACGCAGGCCGAGCAGGCGGCTGCGGCACTGCGCGGTCCCGGCGTCGAGATCGCCCTGGTGCCGATCACCACCGCCGGTGACCGTGACCGGACAAGGCCGTTCGGTGAGATCGGCGACCGTGGCGTCTTCGTGAAGGAGATCGAGGAGGCGCTTCTCGCCCGCCGGATCGACGTAGCGGTGCACTCTGCGAAGGACATGACGTCGACCGACACGGAGGGGCTCGCCGTCGGCGCCTATCTCGAGCGCGACGATCCGCGCGATGCTCTGATCGGCGCAACGGAGATCCGACCCGGGATGCGCATCGGCACGGCGTCGGCGCGCCGCCGTGCGCAGCTCCTGGCCCTGGAGCCGTCACTCTCGATCGAGCCGCTGCGCGGCAACGTCGAGACGCGCATCCGCAAGCGGCGCGAACGGGGGCTCGACGCGATCGTCCTGGCCGCCTGCGGCCTCGACCGGCTCGGCCTCGCCGCCGAGATCGGTGCCAGGCTCGAGCCGGAGCAGATGCTTCCCGAGGCCGCGCAGGGTGCGCTGGCGCTCCAGGTGCGTGCGGGCGAAGAGGACCTCGTCGGCCGGGCCGATCACGCCGAGAGCCGGCGCCGCGTCGAGCCCGAGCGCCTGTGCGTGGCGACGATCGGCGGCGGCTGCCTCGCGCCCGTCGCGGCATATCACGACGGCGTCAAGCTGCGAGCGTTGATCGCGGACGAGGACGGCGCCTGGATCGAGCAGCGCTCAGGCGACGACCCGGTGGCACTCGCCGAGGAACTGGCGGGTCTCGCCGCCGCGCGATGAGGGTGATCGTGACCCGGCCGCGCGCGCAGGCGCGGCCGCTCGTCGCCGCACTCGAGGCCGCCGGTGCCGAGGTCGTCGAGTGCCCACTGATCGAGATCGAACGGATGTCGGACGAGCCCGTCGATGCGGCCGGGTACGACTGGGTGATCGTCACGAGCCCGAACGGAGCCGACGAGCTCGCCGCGCGCGGACGCAACCTGCCTGCGATCGCCGCCGTCGGCCCGGGGACCGCCGAGGCTCTGCGCCTGCACGGCCTCGAACCGGCCTTCGTGGCGCGTGAGTCGTCCCAGGACGGCCTGCTCCGCGAGTTCCCGCGCCCGGCCGGCCGCGTGCTCTTTGCAGCGGCAGAGGGGGCCCGGCGCGGCCCGATCGAAGCACTCGGCGCAGACTTCGTGCCGCTGTACCGCACCAGGCTTCTGACGCCGGCGCCGCCCGATGGAGACGTGGTCGTGCTCGCCTCGGGCTCCGCAGCGAGCGCCTATGCCGGCATCGGCGGCTCGGCTCCCGCCGTCACCATCGGCCCCGAGACGACCCGGATCGCGCGGGAGGCCGGGCTCCGGGTCGTGGCCGAGGCGCCCACGCACGATCTCGTAGGGCTCGTCGCCGCCGTTTCGGATCTGATGAAGTCCGCACGGTGACGGTGATCACGTTCCTCACGGATTTCGGGCTGCAGGACGATTTCGTCGGCACCTGTCACGGCGTGATCGCAGGCATCGCACCCGACGTGCGCATCATCGACGTCACGCACGGCATCGAGCCGCAGGCGGTGCTCCAGGGTGCGGTCGTCCTGCGCAACACGACGCGCTACCAACCGGTGGGTGTGCACCTTGCCGTCGTCGACCCCGGCGTCGGCGGCGGCCGCCGCGCGGTGGCGGTCGCCACGAAGGACGGCCGCCTGTTCGTCGGCCCGGACAACGGCCTGCTGATGCTCACCGCGGACGAGCTCGGCGTCGCGGCGGCTCACGAGCTCGCGGACGAGCGCTACCGCCTGCCGCAGGTGTCGCGAACCTTCCACGCACGAGACGTCTTCGCACCGGCGGCTGCGCACCTTGCCACCGGAGTCGCGCTCGAGCAGCTCGGCCCGCCGCTCGATTCCGGCTCGCTCGTCCGGATCGACCTGCCCGACCCCGCGGTCGGGACGTCGCAGATCTCGGCGACGGTGCTCTCGGTCGACCGGTTCGGGAACATCGCGACGAATGTCCGCCGGGTGCACATCGAGGCGCTCGGTCTCGTGAACGGAGACCGCGTCGAGGTGCGGATCGGGCTCGATCGCTATTTCGCATTCGTCGCCGACACGTTCGCGGATACCGCGGTGGGCGAGCTGATCCTGTACGAGGACTCCTACGGCCTCGTGACGCTGGCCATCAGCAGTGGCGATGCCTGCCGCCTGACCGGGGCCGCATCAGGAGACGAGCTGCGGATCGCCGCGACGTGACACCCGGGCAGCGGTTCGCCCGGCTGGTCACGACGGCGGTCGTCCGCGCGCCCTTTCTCTGGCGGGTCTTCCGGCGGCCGCTGACCCGCAACTTCGACCGGCTCGCTCCGGACTGGGACGCCACCCGCGTGAGCCGCGAGCGGCTTGCGCCGATGGTCGCGGCCCTGGAGTCGCTGCCCGATCCGCCGGCGCGGGCGCTCGACGTCGGCACGGGGACCGGAGCGGTCGCGCGGCTGATTGCAGAACTGTGGCCGGACGCCGAGGTGCTCGGTGTGGATGCCTCGGCCGGGATGATCGCCGAGGCGCGGCGGCTCGGCGAGGAGCACTATGAGGTTGCGGACGCGTCCAAGCTCCCGTTCGACGACGTGAGCTTCGATCTCGTGACGTTGAACAACATGATCCCGTTCTTCGACGAGCTCGACCGTGTGACGCGGCCCGGCGGCCTGGTCGCGATCGCGTTCAGCATGGGCGACCGGACGCCGATCTGGGTGCCCCTGCCGACCGTGCGCGCCCGCCTCGAGCAACGCGGCTTCGCCCACGTTGCGGATTTCTCCGCCGGCGGCGGCCTGGCGCTCCTTGCCCGCAAGGACGAGGTGGCGTAAGGTTCGGTGCACAGAGACGTTCGCGACGCGGTAGCACCGGTCCGGACGTCTCTTTTCGTGCGGCTACACTTGCGACCCGCAGGGCGAGGTAGCTCAGTTGGTAGAGCACACGGCTGAAAACCGTGGTGTCGCCGGTTCAAGTCCGGCCCTCGCCACCTCACGTTCGCCGAGGTAGCGCTGCTTCGACGGAAGTGGCGTACATTCCCTCGCCATGGGAGGGCAGGAACCGCACAGGCGGATCGCGATCATCGGGGCCGGGCTCGATCTCGGTGCTGGGCGCCGCGGGGTCGACATGGGGCCGTCGGCGATTCGCTATGCCGAGCTCGAGGCGCGCATCCGCGACATCGGGCACGAGGTCGCCGACTGGGGCGACATCCGTTCGCCGGTGCCCGAAGCGACCGACGTCGGCGACCCTTCGGCCCGCTACCTCGCGCCGATCATGCAAGCGTGCGAGCGCGTGGCGGGGCTCGTGGGCGAAGCAGCCGGCCAGGCGCTCGTCCCGCTCGTGCTCGGCGGTGACCACTCGATCGCCATGGGCACGCTCGGAGGAATGGCGAAGTCCCGAGGGCCGGGGGCGACGCTCTGGATCGACGCCCACGGTGACCTGAACCGCCCCGGCACCTCGCCGAGCGGCAACGTGCACGGAATGCCGCTGGCGGCCGCGCTCGGTGCGGCGGGCGACGCCTTCAACAGCGAGTCCTTCCCGACACCGTCCGTGACGCGTGCGGCGCTGTTCGGGATTCGCTCTCTCGACCCGGGCGAACGCGAATTGATCCGCGAGCTCGACGTGAAGGTGTTCACGATGAGCGAGATCGACCGGCACGGCGTCGAGACGACAATGGCCGAGGCGCTCGAGTTCCTTGGCGGCGCGCCGTTCGTCCACGTCAGTCTCGACCTCGACGCCGTCGACCCGATGTTCGCCCCCGGCGTCGGCACGCCCGTGCGCGGCGGCCTCTCGTATCGGGAGGCCCACCTCGCCCTCGAGCTCGTCTCCGAGTCCGGGCTGCTCGACTCGCTCGACGTCGTCGAGGTGAATCCGGTGCTCGACCGTGAGAACGAGACGGCCGAGCTTGCGGTCGAGCTCGTTGCGAGCGCCCTCGGCGCCCGGATTCTCTAGCCTCTATACCTCGTCGCCGTTCCCCGACGGTTCGAAGAACACGGTCCCCTTCAGCTCGTCGGGCAGGCAGTCGATCTCGAAGCCGGCGGGGTCGGCGTGTGGGTAGATGTAGCCCTCGCCGCGGCCGAGCTTCTTCGCGCCGGCGTAGGAGGCGGACCGGAGCGCGGCCGGGGGCAACAGGTGGCCGCGTTCTCGCACCACCTGCGTTGCCTTCCCGATCGCGAGATACGACGCGTTCGACTTCGGTGCCCGTGCGAGGTAGACGGCCGCCTGCGCCAGGTTGAGGCGAGCCTCCGGCAGGCCCACGTGCTCGACGGCGTGTGCCGCCGACACGGCGATGACGAGGGCCTGGGGGTCGGCGTTGCCGATGTCCTCGGACGCGAGGATGATCATCCGGCGCGCGATGAAGCGCGCATCCTCGCCTCCTTCGAGCATCGCAGCCAGGTAGTAGACGGAGGCCTGGACGTCGCTCGCGCGCGTCGACTTGATCCACGCCGAAATGAAGTCGTAGTGCTTGTCGCCTCCCTTGTCGTATGCGAGCGGCCGCTTGCGTGCCGCGTCGTCCACGTGACGCTCCTCGAGCACGCCACCCTCCGCCCGTGCGGTCTCGACCGACAGCTCGAGGATGTTCAGCGCGTTGCGCGCGTCTCCGCCGGCGCGGGTGGCGATCAGCTCCTCGACCTCCGGTGAGACATCGACCTCGAGCGCGGCCGCACCGCGTTGCACGACCCCCCGCAGTGTGTCGATCGAGTGCGGCTCGAGCTCGTAGATCTGCGCGCGTGACAGGAGCGCGGAGTTGACCTCGAAGTAGGGGTTCTCCGTCGTCGCGCCGATCAGTGTCAGCAGGCCGTCCTCGACGCCGGGCAGCAGCGCATCCTGCTGGGCCTTGTTGAAGCGGTGGATCTCGTCGAGGAAGAGGATCGTCCGCTCCCCGTTTGCCCCGAGCCGCTCGCGTGCCCGCCCCAGCACGTCGCGAACGTTCGAGACGGTCGCCGACACGGCGGAGAGCTCCTCGAACGCGGCGCCCGTCGTCTGCGCGACGATCCGCGCGAGCGTCGTCTTGCCCGAGCCCGGCGGCCCGTAGAGGATCATCGAGGGCACACGGTCCTGCTCGATCGCAAGGCGCAGTGCGCGCCCGCGCCCGATCACGTGCTCCTGCCCTGCGAAATCGTCGAGCGTCAGCGGCCGCAGCCGCTGTGCGAGGGGCGCTGACGCGCCGAGCCTGCGGTTCGCAGCCTCGCTGAAGAGGTCTCCCACGGGCAGAAGTATGCTCTGGGGGATGAGCCGGAGTGCGAATGAGTGAGGTGTGGAGCGAGGGAACGTATGAGCGTCTGGCGTCGCGGTTTGCGCCGGTGCAGGACGAGCTGGTCGACCGGCTCGCCATCCAGGCGGGCGAGCGGGTCCTCGACCTGGCGACCGGGACGGGTGAGGTGGCACGCCGGATCGCCCGGCTCGGGGCGGACGTCTCCGCGATCGACATCGCCGGCCCGATGCTCGAGAAGGCCCGAGCCTCGGTGGCCGAGGAGGGCCTGACGGTGGCCTTCGAGCTCGGCGATGTCGAGTACCTGCCCTACGACGATGCTGGCTTCGACGTGCTCGTCTCGAACTTCGGCGTCGTCTTCGCTCCCGACCACGCGAACGTCGCTTCGGAGCTGGCGCGCGTCACAAGACCCGGTGGGAGGCTCGGCTTCACGGCCTGGAAGCCCAATTCGAAGCTCGGCGAGTTGTACCGCCGCTTCACGGAGGAGCCGATCGAAGGCCGCGAGGCGTACGAGTGGGGCCGCGAGGACCACGTCGAGGACATGCTCGGCGACGACTTCGAGCTCGAGTTCGAGGACGGCACGCTCTGGCTCGAGGCGGAGTCCGGCGAGGAGATCTGGAGGCTGTTCTCGGAATCCGCGCCGCCCGTGATCGCGCTCCTGCGGCGCCTCGACCCGGGCCGGCGGGAGGAGTTCCACGAGGCGTTCGTGGAGCTCTACGAGGGGTACCGCACCGAAGGTGGCGGGGTGCGCGCGCCGCGCCGCTACCTGCTGATCCTCGGCCGACGCAAATGAGCGAGGTCGCTCGGCTCCTGCAGGAGCTGATCCGCCTCGATACGACGAATCCACCGGGCAACGAGACACTCGCGGCCGAGGTGCTGCGTGACTATCTCGAGGAGGCGGGCGTCGAGTGTTCGCTCTACGCGCGCGTGCCGGAACGGGCCAACCTGGTTGCGCGCATCCGAGGGCACGGCGACGGCCCGTCGCTCGCGTTGCTCTCCCACACCGATGTCGTGCTCGCCGACCCGCGCGAGTGGGAACGCGAGCCGTTCGGCGGTGACCTTGTCCACGATGAGGTTTGGGGGCGGGGCGCGCTCGACATGAAGGGGGAGGTCGCCGCGTCCGCCGTTGCGCTCGCGACGCTTGCACGGGAGGGCTGGCGGGGATCGGGCGACCTGATCTTCGTCGCGGCGGCAGACGAGGAGGTGGGCGACGGGTTCGGCCTGCAGTGGTTGGTCGAGGCGCATCCCGACGCGGTGCGCGCCGACTTCTCGGTCAACGAAGGAGCAGGCGACCGGGTCGAGCTCGGCGGCAAGGTGCTCTATCTGTGCTCGACCGCGGAGAAGATGAGCTCACCGTTTCTCCTGCGCGTCCACGGACGCAGCGGCCACGCGTCGATGCCGTCGATCGCCGACAACGCGCTCGTGAAGGCGGCCCCGTTGGTCTCGCGGCTCGGCGAGTTCGCAGCCGAGCCGCAGTTGATCCCGGAGGTCCAGGGCTTCCTGCAGGTTCTGCTCGGCTCCGTGCCGGCCCCGGCCGACGCGCTCGCGGCGGCGCGCGCGGTCTCGTCGCTCGCCGGCGAGCTGATCGAGCCGCTCCTCGGGATGACGGTCGCCCCGACGAGGGCGCACGCTTCCGACAAGCGCAACGTCATCCCCGCAGTCTGTGAGATCACGGTCGACGTCCGGCTGCTGCCGGGCGAGACTCCGGCGGGCGCGGAGGCGTCGTTGCGGGCGTGGCTCGGCGACGGCGACTACGAGCTCGTGAACCTGGAGGCTCAGGGAGGCACGCGTTCTCCGATCGGCGGGCCGCTCTGGGACGCCGTTCAGTCGTTCGTCGACGCGGAAGAGCCCGGTGCGCTGGCGGCGCCGGTCTGTGTGGCGGGCTTCACGGACTCGCACTGGCTGCGGCAGGCGTTCGGCACCGTCGCCTACGGGTTCTTCCCGGCGCGCGCTCTGGACGCCGAGGCCGCTGCCCGGCTGATCCACTCGGCGAACGAGCGCGTGCCGGTGAGCGATCTCGAACTGGGCGTGCGGTTCCTGCGCCATGCCGCACAAACCGTCTGTGCTTGAGCTCTGGCGGCCCGAGGGGGCGCTCGAGGCGCTCGAGCAGTACGTGACCGGCGGGCTGAGCGACGGGCTCGTTGCCGACGTCTACCTCGGCTACGGACTGGCGGAGACGCTGCGGCGAGAGCCCTGGCCCGCGCCGCCGGAGCCCTGCCCGCTGCCTGTCGCCGCAGCCCGGATCCGGGCCGCAGATGAAGACGAAGACGAGTGTCCGGCACGATCGCCCTTCCGGATCGGGGAGTGGGAGCAGACGTGGGCGCCCGACGACTACGGCCGAGCCGTCTGCGAAGTGCGTGCCGCGATCGCGCGCGGCGACGTCTACCAGGTCAATCTCGTCCAGCACCTGTCCGCGAGCTTCGACGGCGACCCGGCGGCCCTCGCGACTGCGCTCGTGCACCTGCGTCCGCTCCACCCGCGCCCGTTCATCGGCGACGGCTGGGCAATCGTCTCGGCGTCGCCGGAGCTCTTCCTCGCGCGGCGGGGCGAGCGGCTCTGGACGATGCCGATCAAGGGCACCCGTCCGATCGGCGAGGACATCGACGACGCGAAAGATGCGGCCGAGCACATGATGATCGTCGACCTCGAGCGCAACGATCTCTCGCGCGTCTGCCGGGTCGGATCGATTCGCTGGCCGAAGCTGATGGTGCAGCGCGAGCTTGCGGGCGTGACCCACCTGGTCTCGACCGTGGAGGGCCGCCTGCGGCCCGGCACCGGCCTTGCCGAGATCCTGCACGCGACCTTTCCGGGCGGCTCGATCACGGGCGCGCCGAAGATCGCCGCGGTCGATCACATCGCCCGGCTCGAGCCCGTTGGCCGTGGCGCAGCGATGGGCGCACTCGGGACGATCCAGGCGAACGGCGATTTCGAGCTCGCACTGACGATCCGAACCTTCGCCGTCGCCGCGGGGCGGATCCACCTCTGGGTTGGCGGCGGGATCGTGTGGGACTCCGAGCCCGAGGCCGAGATCGAGGAGTCGTGGGTGAAGGCCCGCCCCCTGCTCGCGGCCGTCAGCGGCAAGGTCGCGGTTTGAGCCTCCTCGCGGTTGCGGTCTCGGGGCGAGGGCTCGTCGACCCGGAGTCAGCGGTCTTTCGCGCCGACGACGAGGCGCTGCTACGGGGTGGTGCGGCGTTCGAAACGGTCCGCTCCTACGACGGGGTACCGTTCCTGCTCGACCGGCACATCCGGCGGTTTCGGTTCTCGATCGACGCGCTCGCGCTTCCGTCGGCGGAGGGCGTCGCCGAGCTGGTCGACCTCATCACCGGCGTGGCACCGCCCGACTACGTGCTCCGGCTGTACCGCACCGACAGGCAGCTCGTCGCGACGGCGGCGAGCCTGCCCGACGGGCTCGAGGAGCTCCGCGCGCACGGTCTCTCGCTGCGCTCGGTCGACGTCGGGGCGCCGGCGCCGCTCCTCGCGGGCGCCAAGACGACGAGTTACGGCGAGGCGTTCGCTGCCCGGCGCCTGGCCGAGCGTGACGGAGCTGACGAGGCGCTTCTTGTTGCGGACGGTCTCGTTCTCGAAGCTGCCACGGCGAACATCTGGTGGCGTTGCGGAGACGAGCTGCGCACGCCGGCCGCACGCCCCGGTGTTCTACCCGGCGTGACACGCGAGCTCGTCCTCGAGCTGGAGGACGCCACGGAGGGAAGCTTCCTGCTGACCGAGCTCGCCGGAGCCGACGAGGCGTTCCTCACCTCGTCGATTCGGGAGGTGATGCCGGTCGTCGCGCTGGACGGCAGGCCGATCGGCAACGGTGCGCCGGGCCCGGCTGCAGCGCGGCTGCAGTCCGCCTTGCGGCTACGCTCCACGGGGTGAGCGATCCCGTCCGGCTCGGTGGCATGGCGCTTGCGAACGGCGTCCTCGTGCACGGCCCACAGGCCTGGGCGTGCGCCGTGCGGACCGACGACGGCAACCTGAGAGTCGTCGCCCGCCCAAAGCGCTTTCGCGCGGCGTCGGTGCGCAATCCCCTGTTGCGTGGGCCGGCGCGGCTCGCCGAGGCGTTCGCGCTGCTCCCACAGGTCAAGCGCTCCCTGCCCGCGGCGCGGCTTCCGATGGAGGGCACGACGGTGCTCGCATCGATGATCGGGAGCGCCATCGTGCTGAGGGCGGTCAAGCGCTCAGCCATTCGCCCGCTTGCACGCGAGCTGATCACCAGCGCCCTATCGGTGGCGCCCGCGGTGTTCGCGCTGCGTAGCGGCGAGCTCGCCGAGTACCACGGCGCGGAGCACATCTCGATCGGCACCTACGAGCATGGTGCTTCGCGGCCGAAGGAGCACGAGCGCTGCGGCTCGCACCTGATCGGTCCGATGCTGCTCACCAACGCCGCGAGCAACCTCGTCACGGAGCAGGTGCCGGTGCGCTACCGGCCGGCCGCACGTGCCGTCGGCGTGATCGGAGCGGTCGCAGCGTCGGTCGAGCTCTTCGGCTGGATGACACGTCATCCAGGCCATCCGCTCGCACGCGCACTCGCGAAGCCGGGCCACGAGCTGCAGCACCGGCTCGGTACGCGCGAACCGAGCGCGGCGCAGCTCGAGGTCGCCGACGCGGCGCTCCAGGCCTGTCTCGAACTCGAACATGATCACGACGCGTAAGCGGCTCGACCCGACCATCTTCGACCTGCCGGTCGAGAAGATGCGCGCCGGCTGGTACACGGATGCGTACTTCAACCACACGCGTGAGGCGCTCCGCCACGACGGCCGCAAGCCCCGCGTTCTGATGCAGGTCTTCCAGAAGAGCCATTCCTATCTCGGCGGGATGGACGAGGCCCTCGCGATCCTCAAGCTGTGCGCAGACGACTACGACGCGCTGACGGTTCACGCCCTCTACGACGGCGATGCGATCGCGCCCTACGAGACAGTGCTGACGATCGAGGGCGACTACACGACCTTCGCGCATCTCGAGACCGTCTATCTCGGAACGCTGGCGCGGCGGACGTTGATCACCACGAACGTCGTCAGTGTCCTGCGCGCCGCGAACGGCAAGCATGTCATCTTCATGCCGGCAAGACACGATCACCACCGCGTGCAGACCGGTGACGGCTACGCCGCGTACGTTGCGGGCCAGATCGTCGGAGCGCCCGTCGGCGTGACGACCGACGAACAGGCTTCATGGTGGGGTGGCACCGGCCTCGGCACCGTCCCGCACGCGTTGATCGCGTCGTACGGGGGCGACACGGTCGCGGCGGCCAAGCACTTCGCCGACTGGGCGCCGGCGGACATGAACCTGACCGTGCTCGTCGACTTCGAGAACGACTCGGTGCGGACGGCGCTCGACGTCGCCCACGCGCTCGGCTCTCGCCTCTGGGGCGTCCGGCTCGACACCTCCGAGTCACTGGTCGACCGCTCGCTTTGGAGCGAGCTCGGTGACTTCAAGCCGACGGGGGTCAATCCGCGCCTGGTGGGGAAGGTGCGCGAGGCGCTCGACGGCGCCGGCTTCGAGCAGGTGCGCATTGTCGTCTCCGGAGGCTTCACCGTCGACAAGATCCGCGAGTTCGAGGCGAGCGGTGTGCCGGTCGACGCCTATGGCGTCGGTTCGTCGCTGATCCGCGGCTCGAACGACTTCACCGGCGACATCGTGCTCACCGACGGGCAGCCGTCTGCGAAGTTCGGGCGCGGTCTGCGGACGAATCCGCGGCTCGAGCTCGTCTCATGAAGTCGATTCTCTGGGACGTCGACACACAGTTCGACTTCGTCCAGGCGGCCGGCAAGCTGGCCGTTCCCGATGCACCCGCTGCGGTGCCTGCGATGGCCCGGCTCGTCGCCGCCGCGCGTGCTGCCGGTGTGCCGCACGTCGCCTCCGCGGACGATCACGAGCTGACCGACGACGAGATCTCGGCTGCGCCCGACTATGCGCTGACCTATCCGCCGCACTGCCTCAGGGGCACCCGTGGCGCGGAGAAGATCCCCGAGACGCGGCAGGACGATCCCGTGCCGCTCGCGCTCACCGAGGTGCCGGAGCACTGGTTGCGGGGCCGCGAGTACCTTCTGCTGAAGAAGCATTTCGACGTCTTCACGAATCCGAACGCCGACCGCGTTCTCCAGTTGCTGAACCCTGAGGAAGTGATCGTCTTCGGGGTGGCGACCGACGTGTGCAACGCGGCTGCGATTCGCGGTCTGCTCGCCCGCGGACGCGCCGTGACCTTCGTCGAGGAGGCCTCCCGTGGGCTCGACGATGCGCGCACGGCGGAATATGTCGCCAAGTGGCGTGAGGGTGGCGTTCGGTTCGCGACCGCCGGCGAGGTCATCGACACATGGCGCTGAGCGTCCATCACGTCGGGATCGCCGTCGCCGACCTCGACGCCTCGATCGCGCAATACGGTGCTCTCTTCGGCGCCACGGTCGAGCACCGCGAGACCGTCGGCGAGCAGGGGGTCGAGGCTGCCTCGCTTCGGGTGGGCGCTTCTCGAGTCGAGCTGCTTCGCCCGCTCGGGCCCGACACGCCGGTGGGAAAGTTCCTCGCAAACCGTGGCCCGGGGCTGCACCACGTCGCCTTCGAGGTCGCGGATCTCGGGGCGGAGCTCGACCGTCTGCGGGCCGACGGCATCCGGCTGATCGACGAATCGCCTCGCATCGGCCTGTTCGGCCTGCAGGTGGCGTTCATCCACCCCGAGGCGACCGGTGGCGTTCTGGCAGAGTTCGTCGGTGATGAATCCAACTGAACGCATCCGCATCGAGATCGCCCTCGACGGCCAGCAGGTCCTGTCGGTGCTCGTATCGGCCCAGACGGCCGACGACCTCGACCGCGCACTCGCCGACCGGCACGATTCCGCCTACTCCTTCGACGCCGACGACGGGCGCTACACCGTTCTGCTCGGCCGCGTCGTGTACGTCAAGCGCTTTGCCCGCGAGAGCCGCGTCGGCTTCGGGGCTGTTGCGTAGGAGGTTACGCGAGGCCCTGGCAGGGGCAGCAGATTCGGCGGGATGAGCGAGGCACGGGCGGCGGAGAAGGCGAGCGAGACAACGCAGGTGCGCGGCCTGGTCGACCGTGCGCAGCGGGGCGACCGTGCGGCACTCGCGGAGCTCTACCTGATCCACTTCGACCGGATCTACGGCTACCTGCAAGTCAGCGTCGGCAACCGTCACGACGCCGAACACCTGACGACGCAGACGTTCGTCAGGATGCTCGAGTCGATCGGACGGTTCCGCTGGCAGTCGGTGCCGTTCTCGGCCTGGTTGTTCCGCATCGCGCACAACCTCGCGATCGACCATTTCCGCTCGGGCAAGCGCTGGCAGCCGCTGGCGGAAGTTCCCGAGCCACAGCCCGACGAGGCGACCTCCGCCGAGACAGGAGCCCTGGAGTCGATCGGACGGAAGTCGATGCGCGAACTGGTCGAGGGCTTGTCACCCGAGCAGCAGCAGGTGTTGACGCTGAAGCTCGTCTTCAACTTCGCGAACGCCGAGGTCGCGATCATCCTCGGCAAGACCGAAGGAGCGATCAAGTCGCTGCAGCACCGCGCGCTCGTCTCGCTGGAGAAGCAGATCGAGAAGTCGGGGGCAGCGACCTAGCTACTCTCCACGGCCGATGGCACTCGAGGTCGGCATCGTCGGCCCGTCCGGCTCCGGGAAGACCGCGCTCTTCACGGCGCTCACCAAGACGGGCGGCGGCGAATACGGGAAGACGAACGTCGGCATGGCACCGATCACCGACAGGCGTCTCGGCGCGCTCGCGGAGGTCGTCAAGGCGCGCAAGATCACACCGGCGACGATCCGCGTCCAGGATGTTCCCGGCTCCGGTGACGCCCAGCTCGGCAACCTGCGCCAGGTCGATGCGCTGCTCGTCGTGCTGCGCGGCTTTGGTGCAGGCGCGACGCCCGACGACGACCTCGAGACGTTCAAGCTCGAGCTCCTCGTTGCGGACCGCGACCACGTGGAGCGGCGGCTCGAGCGCGTCGAGAAGCAGGCGAAGTCCGGCGACGCGAAGATCCGCGGCGAGCTCGAGGAGCTGAAGCGGGTGCTCGCGCATGTCGATGGGGGCGGCGGGCTCGCGGAGTATGACGGCGAGCTGCCTTCCGAGCTCGAACCGCTGACGACAAAGCCGCTGCTGGCGATCGTCAACGGCCCGGGCGGGATCGACCTGAAGCTCGAGGCGGAGCTCGCCGAGCTGCCCGACGAGGAGGCCGCCGCGTTTCGCGACGGCAGCGAGTCGGCGCTGGACGAGATCGCGGGCAGGCTCGCGAACGCGCTCGACCTGCTCACGTTCTTCACAGCGGGCGAGCAGGACACGCGCGCCTGGACGCTGCGCAACGGCCAGACCGCCCTCGACGCGGCCGGTGCGATCCACACCGACATCGCACGCGGCTTCATCCGCTGCGAAGTCGTCAACTGGCAGGACCTGGTCGAGCTCGGCTCGCATGCCGAGGTCGCGAAGCACGGGAAGCAGGGCCTCGAGGGGAAGACCTACGTCGTCAAGGACGGCGACGTGTTGAACATCCGCTTCAACGTCTAGAGCCGGCGGCTAGCCGGCGGCCTCGGCGCTGCGCAGTCCGCGGAACGCCCAGATCGAGAACAGCAGGCCGAGGGCGGCTGCGGCGGCGAAGGCCCCGAAGACCTCGGTCGGAGTCCCCGCGACGAACCCGCGTCCCGACTCGATCACCCGCGTCATCGGGTTGACGGTTGCGACCCCGTGGATCCAACCCTGCAGCAGCGCCAGCGGCACGTAGACGGGGGCGAAGAAGAGCACGAGGAAGACCGGCATCTGCATGATCGGCCCGGCCTGCATCGAGCGGAGCCGCATCGCCACTCCCGCGGCCCACGTCGTGGCGGCGAAGTTGACCATGATCGCGAGCCCGTACAGCCCGAACAGGTCTACTCCGGTCCCGCCGACCTTCATGCCCACGGCGAGCGCGACTGCGGTGAGGACGGACACGGTGACAACCCAGCGTCCGAGCGCTGCGCCTGCGTACCCGAGAATGATGCCGCTGCGGTTCGGCGCCGCCAGCAGCAGCCTCCGCGCAAACCCGCTTTCGAAGTCGCGGGCGATCCCAAAGCCGGTGAAGACACCGGCGAACGCTGCCGACTGGACCACGACGAAGGCGAACTGGAACGCCGTGTAGCCGTCCGGGAAGACGAAGCCCGGAGCGTGTGAGATCCCCGCCAAGCCCCCGGCGAAGGCAGTGAAGAAGAACAGCGGGAAGGCGAGCGACGGGATGAGCAGCGACTTGTTGTGCGTGAAGTTGTGCAGACTCCGCCAGGCGACACCCTGTGCGACGGCGAGGAGGTTCACGAACGGGCCAGTCTTCCGTTCAGCGACGCTGCGGCCAGGGCGATCGCGACCACGGCGATCGCTCCTGCGATCCCGAAGCCGAGCGCGAGCGCCTGGCCGTCCCAGCCGGTGATGATCAGGCTGCGCACGCCCTCGATCAGATAGGAGACGGGGTTCGCGGTCGCCACGTCGCGAAACCAGCCGTGGGTCATCAGGTTGCGCGGAATTGCCATCGACGAGATGAACAGGAAGACGAAGAATGCTGGGAAGAGTCCCTGGACCGCCTCGCCCGACCCGGTGCGCAGCGCGGCCACGAGGCCGAGTGCGCCGAACGCGAGCACGACGAGGATGAAGAGCGCGAGCAGCACGAGCACGCCCAGCGGCCCCGACGCGAAGCGGACGCCGATCACCAGGCCGACGGCGACGTACACGATCGCCTGGAACAGGCCGAGCGTGATCGTCCCCCCGAGCTGGCCGACGAGCAGCACGACGCCGCGCATCGGCGTCAGCGAGAGACGGCTCAGGAATCCGGTCTGGATGTCGCGCGCGAAGTCGGTGCCGGTGTTCATCGTCGCGAAGAGAGCGCCCTGGATGAACGGCACGGCGAGGATGAAGGCGACGATCGACCCGGTGGGGAACCCGGGGATGTGCGTCTCGGCGCGGAGGCCGGCCGAGTTGACCGCGAGCAGCATGAGCGGGAAGACGACCGGCGCAATGATGTTCGCCGGCTGGCGCACGGTGCGCACGACCGAGCGGCGTGCCAGCAGATAGGCCTGGTCGGCAGCCGCCGGCATCAGGCAGGCTCCATTGCAAGCCCGCCGACCGGCTGCTCTTCTCCGTCGTCGTCGGCGCCCTCGAGCGAGCGACCGGTCTTGGCGAGGAAGACGTCGTCGAGCGACGGCTGGTGCAGCTGGAGCTGTGCGACCGCAACCTGCTCACCGTCGAGAGCGCGCACGATCTCGGCGAGGTCTGCCTGTCCCGTCTGCAGCCGGACCGCGACTCCGCGCATCGACGCAACGGGCTCACCGAAGCGGGCGAGGATCGCGGTCGCGCGATCACCCTCGGCAGGGTCTGCGGGAACGACCTCGACGGTTGGCCGGGCGATCTCCGCCTTCAACGCGTCCGGCGCACCCTCGGCGACGATTCGCCCGTGGTCGATGATCCCGACACGGTCTGCAAGCACGTCGGCCTCCTCGAGGTACTGCGTGGTCAGGAAGACGGTCACGCCCTCGTCCTTGGCCAGGCGGCGCACCTCCTCCCACAGCGCGGTCCGACTCTGGATGTCCAGGCCGGTGGTCGGCTCGTCGAGGAAGAGGATGCGCGGGCGGTGGACGAGCGCCAGTGCGAGGTCGAGCCGGCGCTTCATCCCGCCCGAGTAGCCGCGCACCTTGCGATCGGCCGCGTGCTCGAGGCCGACCCGGGCGAGCAGCTCGTCTGAACGCGGGCCGCGCTCGGAGCGCGGCAGCGCCTGAAGGCTCGCCTGCAGGCGCAGGTGCTCGCGGCCCGTGAGCAGCGGATCGAGCGCGGCCTCCTGCAGCGCGGCGCCGATCGACTTGCGCACCTCCGGGCCCTGCTTTGCCACGTCGAAGCCGCCGACGCGTGCTACCCCGGACGTGGGCGGCAGCAGCGTCGCGAGCATCAACACCGTGGTCGATTTGCCTGCTCCGTTCGGGCCGAGGAAGCCGTAGATCTCGCCCGGCACGATTGCGAGGTCGATGCCGTCGACGGCGCGCGGCCCCTTCTTGAATTCCCGGACGAGGCTCTGGGCCTCGATGGCGAGACTGCTGCTCACAGCGGGCCAGTCTACCTAGATACTTGAGCTAGGAAAGTATGAACGTCTTCAAGTATCATTCGGGGCGTGGCAATGAGGACCGCCCCAAGGACATCGGTAGCCCGCGAGGCGCAGCGGCTCTTCTTCCAGATCGGGATGGTCCAGCGCACGCGCATCGGCGCCGCGTTCGCCGAGCTCGGGCTGACGTTCGCGCAGGCGCATGCGCTTCGGCTGCTCGACCCTGAGCGGCCGTCGCCGATGAGCTCGCTTGCGGATCTGCTGGTGTGCGACGCGTCGAACGTCACGGGGATCGCCGACCGCCTCGAGGCACGCGGCCTGATCGAGCGCCGCAGCTTCGGCGCGGACCGCCGCGTCAAGACGCTCGCGCTCACACCGGCCGGCGTCGAGCTGCGTGCTCGCGTCTCCGACCTGATGAGCGAACCGCCCGCCGCGATCGCTGCACTCTCCCCCGCGGACCAGCGCACCCTCCGCGACATCCTTCGCCGCGCCGTCGAGCACCTCCCGGCGGCAGCCGGGCGATGGCGCGTAGCGGCTAGCCGGCCTGTCGACGGCCGGGCTGCTCGGCCGCGAACAGCTGCGAGCTCGTTCGCAGCTTTTCCTCGTACATGAGGCTGTCTGCGTGCTCCAGCAGTTGTGTGAGCGACCCCGGCGTCCGGGCATCGACCTCGCATGCGCCGATGGTCGCCGAGAGCCTGAAGGGGAGCGAGCGCTCCTCGCCCGCAGCCTGTGCGCCCGCAGTGATCCGCTCCCGCACCCGGTCGATTGCCTCACCGCCCGTGTTGAGGAGCAGCACGCAGAATTCATCGCCTCCGATCCTCGCCGCGACGTCGCCGTCCCGGATCGACTGGCGGATCACCTGCGCGATCGTCCGCAACGCGTCGTCTCCGGCCGCGTGGCCGTGCGTGTCATTGACCTGCTTCAGGCCGTCGACGTCGATGAAGAGGAGCGCAACCGGCGTGCCGGACCGGCGGGCGCTGTAGAGAGCCTGCTCTCCGACCGCCTGCAGCCCGCGTCGGCTGTTCAGACCGGTCAGCTCGTCGAGCAGCGTCAGTTCTTCGAGCGTGCGTGCCTGCTCGGCGAGTTGTGCCGCCTGCTCGACGAGCCGCAGCTCGTCCAGCTTCTTGTCGGTGACGTCGCGCGAGATCCCGAACAGGCCGACAATCCGGCCGCTGCGGTCGCGCAGCGGGACCTTCGTCGTCGACACCCAGGCCTCGCGTCCGTCATGCCACGTCTCGCGCTCCTCGATCCCGACCAGCGGCTCACCCGTCTCCAGCAGCCGCTGCTCGTCAGCGAACGCCTTCTGTGCGTGCTCACCTGCGAAGAAGTCGAAGTCGGTCTTGCCGACGGCATCCGCTGCGTCCTCGACGCCCAGGCGCGAGGCCAGGGCTCGGCTGACCCGGACGAACCTGCTCTTGGCATCCTTGAAGTAGATCTGGTCAGGGATGTGCTCCATCAGGGTGTCGAGCAGGTAGCGGTCGTCGAGCAGCTCGTCGACCCACGGCGGCCGCAGGGTGCGCACGTTGTCGTCCATCCCCACAACGTCGGCCCGCGGGAGCAGATCCGGCATCACCCATCGAGGGGCTTCGCAGAAAGCCTCTCGGGCCACGGGTTTGCCTGTCGGACGATGCGGGCGGTAGGTTCGCGCGGTGGCAGGCATGGATCGCCGGCAGGTGGGCTCGAGTGGTGTCGGGATCTCGCGGATCGGTCTCGGCGGTTACGAGCTCGGTCCTGAGCCAGGCGAGGAGCCGGACATCGCGCGCGCCGTTCATGTCATCAACACCGCGATCGACAGCGGCATCAACTGGCTGGACACGTCGGAGAACTACCTCGGAACGCACAACGAGGAAGTCATCGGCGCGGCCCTCGCACAGGTGGGTGAGGAGATCCTGGTCGCCTCGAAGGTTGCCCCGCGCCCAGGTGTGACGGGCGGGGGCAGCGGGTTCCGCCGAGACCAGGTCCTGAGCGCGTGCCGTGGCAGTTTGAAACGGCTCGGGCGCGATCAGCTCGACGTCTACTTCCTCCACTGGCCAGACGAGAGCGGTGTCCCAGTGGAGGAGACCTGGGGAGCGATGGTCGAACTGGCCGAGGCGGGGCTGGTTCGGTCGATCGGGCTGTCGAACTACTCGTCCGAGGACGTCGCGCGCTGCCACCGGCAACGGTACGTCGATGCGGTTCAGGTCGGGCTCAACCTTGTCGACTACCTCGACGACCGGGCCGAGATCGCGGCCTGGGGCGAGGCCGGAATCGCTGTCACGATCTTCGAGCCACTCGCCGGTGGCATCCTCGGCGGCAAGACGCTGGAACAGGTCCGAGCGACCTGGGTCGGGCCTTGGCGCGAGTCCGCCTGGTACAAGCAACTGCTGGGGCCGGGGAACGGCGAGCAGAGCTTCGCTGTCGCCGACGGCCTTCGTCCGATCGCCACGCGTCTCGACGCAACCGTCGCCCAGGTCGCGACCGCCTGGGTCTTGCAACAGCCGGGAGTCGCCGCGGCGATCACGGGAACCCGCAGCGGCAGCCACCTGCACGAAAATGCCGGCGCCGCCTCGCTTGTGCTGCCAGCTGACATCCTGGACGAGATCGAGCGGCTGATTCCCCTGGGACCGAGCTCACGCGACAAGTAGGCGAAGGCCCAGCTCTGCCGCGTCGAGGTCGGCGAGCTCGCGGTTGCGCTCCGCCCACCGACCAGATGCGAGGTCGGCACGGAGGCGGCGCACCGCCCTCTGCTCGGCGTCCGGCCCGACGCCCGTCCACACGGACATTCCCCGACGGACGTTCTCGTCCAGATACGCCTCGGGCCGCCCCCAGTAGGCCTCGAAGAAGCCGTCAACGCAGTCCCGCGGGATGAGCACCGGTTCCATTTGGGCGCCGATCGCGCGGGCCAGTCCTGTAGCGAGGCCGATCCGGGAGGCAGCGACCTCGGGGAGGTAGTCACGAGTCAGCCAGAACCGCCCTCGCCAGCTCCGGTCGGTGGTGTCGCACGTGAACACCACTACGCGGCGAGCCACGCGCCGCATTTCGAGCAGGCCGGCAATCGGCTCCTGCCAGTGATGGACGGTGGCAAAAGCCATCGCCGCGTCGAAGGACTGATCCTCGAACGGAAGGCTCTCAGCGGTGGCAGCTATGCACTGCGCGGCGCCTGCTGGACGCTGCGCACGCATGACGGCCGATGGCTCGACCGCGGTGACCTCACGGTCGGGGGGCTCGTACGAGCCGGTGCCGGCCCCGACATTCAGCACGGTCCGCGCATCACCGAGCGCAGCCCAGACCTGCGCGGCGATCCGAGGCTCGGTGCGTCGCGTCACGGTGTAGGCGGTTCCGATGGTGTCGTACAACTGCGCGGCTGACGGAACACTGCGTTCCTCGCTGTCACCACCCCTGCGCATGGCGGAACCATGGCGCCGCGGCCTCGCCGGCACAAGCTCCGCGTCGACAAGCGGCACGATGTGCTCGATGAGCGGCGCACGGTCAAAATGCAGGCGAGATCTGATCCCAGTCGAGCTCAGGAGGATGCAATGAAGATCGTCGTCTTCGGCCCCAACGGCATGATCGGCAGCCGAATCGTCGCCGAGCTCGAGCAGCGTGGCCACGACGTGACCGGCGCGAGCCGGACGAGCGGCATCGACGCGACCGACCCGGCAGCCGTCGCCGAGACCGTCGCCGGCGCAGACGCCGTGATCAGCGCCGTCTCGCGGCGCGACGGCGGGTCGACCCTCGTCGACGTCGCGAACGGGCTGACGGATGGCCTGCGCCGCGTGGGCGTCCGGCGACTCCTTGTGGTCGGCGGTGCCTCGAGCCTCGAGGTCGCGCCTGGCGTGCGACTCTTCGACACGCCCGAGTTCCACGACGAATGGCGGCCGGAGGCGCAGCAAGGGATCGACGCGCTCGCCTTCTACCGTTCGATCGACGACCTGGACTGGACGTTCGTCAGTCCAGCCGCGCTGATCCAACCGGGGGAGCGCAAGGGCTATCGGCTCGGCGGCGAGCAGCTCCTGGTCGACGGGAACGGGCAAAGCGAGATCAGTGCCGAGGACTACGCGGTTGCGATCGCCGACCTGGTCGAACAGAACACGCACGCTCGCGAGCGGGTCGGTGTCGCCTGGTAGGCGAGCTGCAACAGGTCTTCCACAGCCACCGGCTGCCCCGGGTTTGCAAACCCCGCTCCGGCCCTACGCGAGGCGCCTGATCTCGACAGGTCCCTTGGTCAGACCAAGGTCTACCGGACTGCAACAAACACTTCACAGGTCGGTGGGACGGTGGGGGCTCATTGAGCACGCCTGAGCTCGTGACCGTGAAGATCGACGAGCGGACCGTGCAGGTGGCAAAGGGGCACCGGCATGGTCGAGACGGCGGCTGCGGCTCGATCCTCGCGGGAAGCAAGCTGAGCCGGTCGGTTGGGTTCCGGCGCGTCGGGTAGCAGCCCGGTATGCCGTTCGGTTACCTGACGACGACGACGCTCATGGCCGTCCTCACGGTCTTCGCGGTCGCGCCGCCGCGTCCAGCGCACTCGAGCCCGTCGAACGTCAGCTACTGGCTCGGCTTCCTCATCAACGAGCTGCCGTTCGTCGCCTTCTACTGGCTGTTGGCCTCCACCGTCCTCGCGGCAGTCGAGGGTGACCTGTCTTCACCGATCGGCTTGATCGCACTCGGCATCGCCGTCCTGGCGAGCGTGGGACTGGCCGTCGTCGTCCGGCGCGGCTTGCGGGCCGGGCCCACGGTCGAGTCGGCTCTGCAAGCAGTCGATCCGGCAGCACAGCTCCCCCGTCGTCCAGCGCTTGCGCCGCTCCTGTTCGCACCCTTCTCCGTCCGTACGGGCAGCGTCGAGCGGATCGCGAACATCGAGTACGGCGATGCCGGCAAGTGGAATCTGCTCGACGTCTACAGGCACCGGGCTCATCCAACGGGCTGTCCGGTCCTTGTCCACCTCCATGGTGGAGCGTTTCGCGGCGGCCGCAAGAACAAGGAGGCGCGCCTGCTCCTCTACCGTCTGGCGAGCCACGGCTGGGTGTGCATCAGCGCGAACTACCGGCTCGGACCGTCTGCCCGGTTCCCGGATCATCTGGTCGATGCCAAGAGGGTGGTCGCGTGGGCCCGCGAGCACGGCAACGAGCACGGCGCCGCAGCGGAGATCGTCGTGGCCGGCAGCTCGGCCGGCGCCAACCTCGCCGCGATGTTGGCACTGACGCCGAGCGACCCGAAACTGCAGCCTGGCTTCGAGCATGCCGACACCTCGGTTGCGGCCGCTGTCTGCCTCTACGGCTACTACGGCAGCTACGGCGGCGACGCTTCTCTCTCGTCGCCGCTTGCCCGCATCCACGCGGATGCCCCGCCGTTCTTCGTCGCGCACGGCGACCGTGACACGATCGTGCTCGTCGAGGACGCTCGGGCATTCGTCGCAGCGCTACGGAATGTCTCGACGAGTCGTGTCGTCTATGCCGAACTGCCCGGCGCCCAGCACTCCTTCGACCTCTTCCGCTCACCGCGTTTCGAGCGAGTCGTCGAAGGGATCGAGGTGTTCGCGACTGGGTCGCTCCCGCGTCGCGGGCTAGAGGTAGACGTAGACGGCTGAGCCATCCGGAATGTCGCCGTAGACCGTCTGCGCGATCCACATCGGGATGCGCGCACATCCATGAGATGCCGGGTAAGGCGGCACGTCCGGGTATCCATGCACCGCGAACCCGCGCAAGAAATAGCTCGGGTAGTAGAGAACCCAGTCGAAGCCCGCGACCTTCCGGTACACGTGCCATTCACCGAGCGGCGTGTTTCCGGTCGCACCGGTCGAGGTCGCCACCGTGAGCGCGACCTTCCCGTCGCGGACGACGAACAGCACCTGCCGGGCCTTGTCGATCTCGACGTGGTCGCCGCCATAACGCGCATGGGGGACCTGCGCGTGCTCGAGACGCCGCCACACGGCGGCGTCGACAGTGCCTGTCCTCGCAAGGCCCTCGACCTTCTCGAACGCGTACATCGCCTCGACGTCGTCGCTTCCGAACAGGCCGTCCCGCTGGACCGCATAGTGCAGCGCGACCAGGCGGCTTTCGAGCAGGCGCACGCTGAGGCCGTGATCTCCGAGCGCGAGCTCGGGCATGACGATGTCGAGCTCGAGCAGCGCATGTACCGGCGCCCAACCGCGTGCGGGAACAGACCGGGCGAGAAGATGCGCGACGTGCGCGGTCCGGGTGTCGACGAGCTTCGGACCGAGAACCTTGCCGGCGCTCGCCGGGTGCAGGGTCGCGATCACCCGGACCCGTCCGCCGACGAGGGGCGTTCCTTCCGATCTCATGGAGAGAGTCGGGATCACCTGCACCTGCACAGGTGCCGCAGCCACGCCTCCTGCCGTCGCCACCAGCTTCGCAGGCCCGAGCACTCTGACCCGCAGGTTCCCTCGTGCTCCGAACCTACGGCCTCCCAGCAACACCGGCAGCCGCGGCACCACGGCCGCATGCAACACGACCCACTGCCCATAGCGAGCCTTCCGCGGCGCCGACACCTTCAGTGAGATCGACCGTATCGCCGGGGAGGCGTCCTGCCCGAGGTCGCTCGTCAACGTTGGCCGGAAGACGCCCGCCGGAAAAACGTGCTGCACCGTCTGTCCGGTCGCCTGCACGCCGTCGCCGAAATCCCACGTGTATGCCGTCGACGCGCAGGAGGCCGTGAACTGGACGGTCAGCGGAGACCGGCCGGTGACGTTCGAGGCGGTAATGCCGCAGGCATCATCAGCGGAGGCACGCGGGGCGGCGACTCCGCCGAGCAACACAAGAAGAACGAGTCCGATTCGCCGCATCCGCCGCGCCTGAATGTACAAGCCAACGCCGACGGCAGCTCTTTCTTGCGCTGTCGGCCGTGGGCATCGAGACTCCAAAGATGCCCGACCGCGACCGGTTCAAGTATGCGAAGAGCGGCGATGTGACGATTGCCTACTCGGTCACGGGGGCCGGTCCACGCAACCTCGTCTTCGTGCACGGTTTCGTCAGCAACATCGAGATCGAGTGGGAGACGCCGGAACCGCGGGCCCTCCACGACCGGCTCGCCGGGTTCTCGCGCCTGATCACGTTCGACAAGCGAGGAACGGGCCTTTCCGACCGTCTGCGCGAGCCTGCGACGCTCGAGGCTCGGATGGACGACCTACGGGCGGTGCTCGACGCGGCGGAGGTCGACCGCGCGGTCCTGTTCGGGACCGCGGAGGCCGCGGCGATGTGCATGCTCTTTGCCGCTACCTATCCGGACCGAACTCTCGGGCTCGCCCTCTTTGGTCCGTTCGCGAGAGGAACACGCGCGCCCGACTATCCGTGGGGCCTGACGCTCGAGGAGTGGCGCAGCGACATCGACGAGACGCGCAACGCCTGGGGAACCTACGCCGCGGCCGAACGCTGGGCCCGACAGAACGCAGCCGCACGCGCAGATGAGCCCGCGTTCATCGCCGCGCTTGCGCGTCGGTGGCGGCTCTCCGCGAGCCCGGGTGCAGTCGCCACCATCATGCGCATGATGGCCGACGTCGACGTTCGCGACATCCTCGGGGCAATCCGCGTGCCCACGCTTCTCCTTCACCCGCCCGAGGACCGTGACGAGGTTGCCTATGTCGCCTCGCGCATCTCGGACGCACGGCGGTTCCAGCTCCCTGGGCCAGGCGGCGTCTACTTCCAGCCCGAGCTCGCGCCGGAGCTCGAGCGGTTTGTGAACACGCTCGGCTTCGAAGAGCCGGACACGGTGCTCGCAACGGTCCTCTTCACCGACATCGTCGGGTCAACCGCGAAGCTCGCCCAGCTCGGCGATGTTCGCTGGCGTGAACTGGTCGAGCGCCATCATGCGCTCGTCCGCCAGCAGCTGGGCCGGTTTCGCGGGCGCGAGGTCGACACGGCCGGGGACGGCTTCTTCGCCACGTTCGACGGCCCGATCCGTGCCGTGCGCTGCGCTCAGGCGATCACCGGGGGTGTCGGCGAGCTCGGCCTCGAGATCCGCGCGGGTCTGCACACGGGTGAGTGCCAGGTCGTCGACGACAAGCTCGCCGGAATCGCAGTGAACATCGGCGCGCGGGTCGCGGCGGAAGCAAGGCCGGGCGAGATCCTCGTCTCCTCCACCGTCAAAGATCTCGTCGCGGGGTCAGGGCTGCGGTTCGAGGAACGAGGCCAGGCCACGCTGAAGGGAGTGCCCGGCGAGTGGCAACTTCACTCCGTCGCCCCGGACGCTCTCAGCCTCTCGACGGCGTAGCCGACCGGCCGCGAGCTGCCCAGGCTCGGGCGCCGACGGTGAGCCCACCTGTTGGAAAGTCCCGAGCACACCGCTCGCGCAACCGGTCGCGCTGCTCCGGGTCACAGGACTCGAGGTAACTCCCCGCCGGCCCGACGCCGAGCGTGAACGGTCCCCACCATTCCTCGAAACTCGCATGATGGACGCGGACGGTGAGCGCCGTTTCCTCGACGGCGTTCAATCCGATCTCTCGCAGGAGCTCCGCGAGGTGGCCCCGGCGCCCCCCGGCGCGCTGTGACTCGTCATCGGCGTCCGGATCGATTTCACGAACGGCAGTCCAGAAGCGGGCCAGCGGCCCGCCACCCTCCGTGAGATCCCAGACACACGCCGCGACAACGCCGCCGCCCCGCGTCACCCGCGCCATCTCGGCGAGGCCGGCGAGCGGGTCGGCCATGAAGTGCACGACGAGCTGGGCCAACGACGCGTCGAACACGCCGTTCTCGAACGGCAGCCGCTCGGCCGGCGCCCGGCGGACGTCGACGCCCGGATGCCGGGCGGTCGCCGCTTCGACGAAAGGCTCCGAGGGATCGACCGCGGAAACCGATCCGGGCTCCAGGCGCCGGACGAGCTCGGAGGTCAACGCTCCCGGGCCGCAGCCGACATCCAGCACGCGCTCGCCCGCGACTACGCCGGCAAAATCGGCCAGCAGCGGGGCGAGCGGCACGGAGTAGCGCCCCATGAACCGGTCGTAGGAGTCCGCGCCGGTGAACATCGGCTCAATCTACGCTCTGAGCTGAGCTAGACTCGAACGATGCTACGTAACCTTTGGGGCAAACTGATCGGCACCGGGGACGCGGCCAAGAAGCACGAGGCCGAGTTGGAGGAGATGAGCCCGGACGAGCGCCGGTTCGCCTCGGAGAGCATGGAGGACATCGCCGCCGACAACCTGGCGAGCGAGCGTCTCGGCGGATGGGGCTCCCCGGGCTTCCAGGGAGATCACGACCCGCCGCCGTTCTCCTAGCTCTCAGACCGAGATCAAGACGATGCCGGTGAGCGTCAGGACGATTCCTGCACGTTGCATCGGTGCGACGCGCTCGTGCAGCACAGCTGCAGCGAGCAGGACGGTCACCACCGGGTAGAGCGACGCCAGCACCGCCGTCAGGCTCACGAGGCCGTGTCCGGCCGACGCCGCGAAAAGCACGTTCCCGACCGTGTCGCCCAGCCCGACCGCGACGACGATCGCGAGGTTGCGTGGCGACAGCCGCAGCGCCGGACGCCTGGCCGCAACCGCAGCGCCGACGATCAGGAGCGCCGTCGTGCGGAAGATGAGCGACGCCCACCAGAAGTCGACCTTCCCGGCGGCATGCATCCACGGAAAGTAGAACCCGAAGCCGAGCGCGGCGAGGAGCGCCAGGCCGACCCCCGCCGCGATCCGCGGACGACCCCCGCTGTGCTCGACCGAGGCAAGGCCGACACCGAGCAGCGCGCAGGCCATGCCGGCGAACTGTGACGGGGACGGGTTGTCGCCGGTGGCTATGCCGAAGACGACCGGGATCACCGCGGAGACGCCGGCGATCGGCGCCACGACGCTCATCACGCCGATCTCCATCCCTCGGTAGTAGGCGACCAGCCCGAGCATGCCGCCGATTGCTGCGAAGATCGCGAACAGGACCTGCCAACCGGCCGGGGCTTCGCCGCGGATCACCACGGCGATGGCGAGTGCGAGCACGCCGCCGAGCTGGCCCCAGAAGAGCACGCGCAGGATGCCGAGCGTCCTGCTGAACAGAGGGCCGGTGAAGTCCGAGATGCCCCACGCGAGGCTCGCGCCGAGCGCGAGCAGGAGTGGCGTCAATCGACCCGGCGCGTCTGCGCGACCGCGTCGAGCTGGTTCGCGTGGTAGAGCACGGCGGCTTCCGCGGTCTTGGCGCCGCGCAGATCGTGATGCACCGCGACGCAGTGGAGCAGCTCGGCGAGCTGCCCGGGCGTCAGTCCTTCCGCGCGTTCTTCGACCAGTCGCAGGCCGAGGTGCACGTGCCCGAGCAGCCTGCCCTCGTCGGTCACGGCGAACGCAGGCCCGCGTCCGAGCTCGACCGTGCGGCCGACGTCGTGCACCAGCGCTGCTGCGAGCAGCAGATCCGGGCGCAGCCGCGGATGTAGCTGCGAGGTCTCGCGACAGAGCGTCGCGACCCCGACCGTGTGCTCGAGCAGGCCCCCCGCGTACGAGTGATGTTCGTCGGCCGTTGCCGGGAAGGCTGCGAGCTCGCGGTCGCCGAGCACCGCCCGCACCGTTCTCGTCAGGCCCGGGTGGCTGACGTCTGCGACGAGGAACTCGAGGAAGCCTGCGAGCTCCTCCCCGTCCCGCCGCATCGACGGGGTCAGCGAAGCCGGATCGACATCGGCGGCCTCGAGCGACCGCACGTCCAGCTGCAGCCGGTCGCGGAACTTCTCGACGCGGCCGAGGACTCGCACCGCGTCGCCTTCGCCGAACCGGCCGTCGAGGAGCTCGACGTCCTTCCAGATGCGCGCCTCGATCGTCCCGGTGGGATCGACGAGCTCCAGGGCGAGGTACGACGCGCCCGATTTGGTGCGCAGCTTGCGCTTCAATCGCACGGCGTAGACGGCCTCGACGACCCGGTCCTCCGTCAGCTCGGCGATCGTCATCAGCAGGAGCCTATCGGCGCGTCCAGATGCGGAATCCTTCCTCGTCTTGCCCGTCGCCGACCTCCTCGAGCACCGCGGCTGCTTCCTTGCGCCGCCAGCCGAGTGCACCCGCGAGGTCGGCCGCGGTGAGCTCGCCGGCTCGCTCGAGCACGACGCCGGCCAGGTTGCGGCGTGCGTCGTCACGCGCCGGCAGGCGGCGGGACAGCGGCCACTTGCGCTCCACCAGGTCGTGTGCGAGTGCTCCCCATGGCCCGTCCTGCTCCACCAGGTGGGAGCTCGTGAGCACGACGCCGTGGTGGAGCGCCACGACCGCCTTGTCGATGTCCTTCTTCGCGAGCCCGGTCGCCTCGCGGAGCTCAGGCCCTGTGAGCGGGCCCGCGTCACGCACGGTCTCGGCGACCAGTAGGGCCGTGCCCTCCGGCTCCGTCCCGTTGGCAGCCACGAGGATCGGCACGAGCCGGGGGCTGACGCACGCGACGGCCCGCGCGAGGTGCTTGCCGACGCAGACGAGGCCCGCGGCGGGCAATTCGTCCTTTGCGCCCCAGAGGAAGCTCATCTCCTCGCTCCAGCGCTCGAACGTTCCGTCAGGCCCGCGCACCGCCCAGTTGCGCTCGGGGCTCCCGTTCACCTGCTCCCAGAGCGACGGCAGGACGACGTCGGCCTTCGGCAGCAGCAGCGCAAGCCCGACGTCGTCGACGAAGGCTGCTGCCTCCTCCAGCGTGCGCACCATGCGGTCTAGTCTGCAGGAGTGCCAACGGTCAGGCCATTTCGCGCCCTGCGCTACGACCCTGCCGTCGCCGGCCCACTCAGCGCTCTTGTCGCACCTCCCTACGATGTGATCTCGGAGGCGCAGCGGCTCGAGTACCTCGCGCGCAGTCCCTACAACGTCGTGCACCTGACGCTCCCCGACTCCGAGGAACAGGCCGCGCGCGACCTGACCGAGTGGCGCACCGGAGGGGTGCTGGTCGAGGCGCCGGAGGCCTACTGGTGGGTGGCGCAGGACTACACCGGCCCGGACGGGATCGAGCGCACGCGCGAAGGCCTCGCTGCTTCGGTGCCGGCCGTCCCTTACGCGGACGGGGTCGTTCTCCCGCACGAGCGTACGCATGCCGGCCCGAAGGAAGGACGATTGCGCCTCCTGCGCGCGACCCGGACGCAGCTCGAGCCGATCTTCCTGCTCTACGACGACGAACCGCTGCTCGAGCGACCGGTGGGGGGCCCGGCTGCAGACGTCGTCGAAGGGGGCGTGCGCACGCGGATCTGGCCGGTCGAAGATGGCGACCTCCAGCTCGCGACCCCGCTCCTGATCGCCGACGGCCATCATCGCTACGAGACCGCCGTCGCCTACCGGCAGGAGCATCCCGAAGCGACGCACACCTTTGCGATCCTCGTCTCGTCGCGCGAGCCCGGCCTCGAGATCTTCCCGACCCACCGAGTCGTGCAGCAGGTGGGCGAGGTGCCCGGTGAGCAGGTCGCGGCGCCCGACGGCGGCGTGACGCTCTATCGCGACGGCACGTTCACGCGGGTCACCAGCGACGACGACTTCGGGCCGCGGGTCGTCGAGTCGTTCGCGCCGCAGGGTGTCTCCTACACGGCGCACGCCGACGAGGCGATCGCGAAGGTCGACCGCGGCGAGGCAGCGGCCGCGTTCCTGTTGCAGCCGGTCACCGTCGAGCAGGTCGCGCGCTTCGCGCACGACGGCGAGACGATGCCGCAGAAGTCGACGTTCTTCTACCCGAAGCTCACGTCTGGCCTCCTCTTCCATCCGCTGGCCCCCCGGGTAGATGCCTGAGGACTGGCTGCAGCTCTGCCGCTCGGCGCGGGACGATGTCGCGCGCGTGCTGGCCGAGCTGCCCGGCCGCGCCGAGCGCGAGCCGGTGGTCGGGCACGGCGAGGGCGGGGACGACACGACCGCGATCGACGCCGCCGCCGAGGAGGTGATCCTCGAACGCTTTCGCAGCGAGGACGTGAAGCTCGTCAGCGAGGAGGTGGGCGTTCTCGGCAACGGGCGCTTCACCGTTGTCGTCGATCCGATCGACGGTTCGCTGAACGCGAAGCGCGGGATCCCGTTCTTCTCGATCTCGATCGCCGTCGCCGAGGGTGACACGATGGACGACGTCGTCTTCGCGTACGTGCACGACTTCGGTACGAACGAGGAGTGGACCGCCACGCGCGGCGGCGGCGCTCGCCTGGACGGCCTGCTTCTGACCGAGTTGCCGAAGGACGAGCTCGAGATCCTCTCCTTCGAGGCGACGACGACCGCCTACGTCTCCGAGAACGCCGCACGGTTCGACGGGGTTGCGCACCGGCTGCGCATCATGGGGTCGCTTGCGATCACGCTCTGCCACCTCGCCGCCGGTCGCGTCGATGGTGTCGTCTCGCTCAAGGGAGCACGGTCGGTCGACATTGCCGCGGCGCAGCTGCTCGTCCGTGAGCGCGGCCTTTGCATCGACCTGCCGGAGGCACCGCCGTTCGGGTCGGCGCCGCTCGACCTCGTCGCGCGCTCGCGGGTAACTGCCGCCCTGAACAAGGAGCTCTGCGGGCGGCTGTCGGCCGCCCTGCTCGGCTGAGGCGGTACCCTCGAACCGTGCCCACCCAGGAGCAGATTCTCGCCGCGCTCGGGCGCGTGATCGACCCTGAGCTGCGGCGCCCGGTGACCGAGCTCGACATGGTGCGCGAGATCGCGATCGACGGCTCCGAGGTTTCCGTCACGATCGCGCTGACGGTCGTCGGCTGCCCTTTGCGGTCGAGCTTCGAGGACCAGGTTGCGGAGCACGTGGGGACGTTGCCCGGCGTGTCGCAGGTCGCGCTGCACTTCGATGTGATGTCACCCGACGAGCGCGCCGCCCTCACGCTGAAGCTGCGCGGGGGTGCCGAGACGAAAGGCATCCGGCTTTCGCCGAAGACGCGCGTGCTCGCGGTCGCCTCCGGCAAAGGCGGTGTCGGCAAGTCGTCGCTCTCGGTCAACCTGGCGGCGGCGCTGGCTGCGCTGGGACGTGAGGTGGGTGTTCTCGACGCCGACATCTACGGCCACTCGATCCCGCACCTGCTCGGCATCACGCAGAAGCCGATGGTCGTCGACAAGATGATCGTTCCCGCCGGTCGCGCACGATCTCAGGCTGATGTCGATCGGGTTCTTCCTCGACGACAACCAGCCTGTCATGTGGCGCGGGCCGATGTTGCACCGGGCGCTCGAGCAGTTTCTGCAAGACGTGCACTGGGGCGAGCTGGATGTGCTCGTCGTCGACATGCCGCCCGGGACCGGCGACGTGTCGATCTCGCTCGGGCAGCTGTTGCCGCGCGCCGAGGCGATCATCGTCACCACGCCGCAGCCGCTCGCGCAGGATGTGGCGTCACGCGCCGCCGTCATGGCACAGAAGACCGGCATGCGCGTTGTCGGTGTGATCGAGAACATGACGTCCGAGGTCTTCGGTTCGGGCGGGGGCGCCCGGCTCGCCGATGAGCTCGGTGTGCCGATGCTCGGCAGCGTGCCGCTCGACGCCCGCCTGCGCGAGGCGAGCGATGCCGGTGTCCCGCTGGTGACGAGCGATCCGGAGTCTGAGCCCGCCCTGGCGATCGTCGAGCTGGCCCGCGCGATCGACGCGAGCCGGGCCGGCGGCTTCACGAGCGTCCTCCCGCTCGTCTCCTGACGTTGCAGCCCGAGGAGGCGCGGCCGCGGCTCGAGGCACTCGGTTTCGCCGCCGGCGACGCCGAGACGCTCGCCGCCCACTTCATCGCTGCCGAGGCGGCGGGGCGGCCGAGTCACGGCCTCGCGCGGATCGAGTGGCTCGAATCGTGGCCGGAGCTCGACGTGTCCGCGCGGCCCAGGCGTGTCGTGTCCGACGCGGGGTACGAGCGCTGGGACGGCGACGGCGCGCTCGGTTACCTCACGCTCGCGGCTGTCGTCGGCGCCCAGCTCGAGGCGCCGCCCGATCGCGCCCGCCTCGTCGTCTGCTCCCGGACGTTCCCGACCGGCACCCTCGGCTACTGGGCGCGGCAGCTGGCGGACGGCGGCCTGGTTGCCCTGCTCACCGCCACCTCGCCCCGGCGCCTGCCGCCGCCCGCGGGCGGCCCGCCACTGACCGGCACGAATCCACTGGCTGTCGCAATCCCCTCGAGCGAGGGAGAGCCGATCGTTGCCGATGTCTCGATGGGCGCGGTCACGCACGGCGACGTCCTCGCCGGTCGGGCCCAGCCCGAAGAGCTCATCCCGTTCGGCGGTGCCCAGGCCCACAAGGCGTTTGCGCTGGCGGTCGGGCTGCAGCTCCTCGTGGACGCACTCGACCCGGGAGACGACTACGGCGCGGTCCTGCTCGTCGCGCAGCCCGAGGCCGACCCGGTGCCGGCGTTCCGCGAGCTGGCCGGCGGGGTACGGTTACCGGGTGATCGCCGTGCCTGAGCGCCTGCGCCGGCTCCTTCGCGGCGGCAGCGAGGGCAACGAGCGCCTCACCGCCGCCACGGCGCTCGTTCTGCTCGTGCTCCTCGCGGCCGAAGGCCTGACCCTGCTCGGGGTCCGGCAGCTTCTGCTGCCGCACGTCTTCCTCGGCTTTCTCCTGATCCCGCTGGTGTTGCTCAAGCTCGCGAGCACCGGATGGCGGATGACGGCGTACTACCGTCGCGTCGACGAGTACGTACGTCGCGGGCCGCCTGCCGTCCTCCTCCGCGTGCTGGTCGGCCCGCTCGTCGTCGTCTCGACGATCTCGCTCTTTGCCACCGGCGTCGCGGTCGTCGCCCTGGGCCGGCGTGGTCTTCTGCTCGGCCTCCACAAGGCGAGCTTCATCCTCTGGGCCGGGGCCATGTCCGTGCACGTGCTGGCCCACGTCCTCAAGCTCCCGCGCCTGGTTGCACTCGACTGGTGGCGGAGCGACGGCGCGAGCGGGCGGCGTCTGCGACAGGTCGTGCTCGCCGGCGCGCTCGTCACGGGGCTATTCGTTGCCGTCGCGTCGATTCCCCTGGTGGACCACTGGCAGGACCGGACGACGAGCGTCGCCGGCTTCGACGCGCGCTAACCGGAGCGGCCGGCCGGAAAGCCCTGCTCGCCGCGGATCGCGTCGAAGTCGCGATCGCTCCGGGCGTGCTCCGCCCACTTCGGCTCGAGCGCGACGGCACGCTGGAGGTGCAGGAGCGCATCGACATGACGGCCGCCGCGCGCCTCCATGCAAGCGAGGTTGTAGAGAAGCGCCGGATGCTCGGGTCGTTCGACGAGCGCCTCTTCGTGGATGCGGATCGCCTCGGACCAGTCCTCGCGGTTGGCGGCCGGGACGGCGGCGAACATCGCCTCCCACGCCGAGACCTCGTGCGCAGCGCCCGGCTTCCCGCCGAACGCTAGCACCACCGTGTCGGCATCCATCGCAACACCGCCGCGTTTCAGAGCAGGGTCACGCACGAACACGAGCTGTCCGGCGTTGAGCTCGTGCTCGTTGCCGTCGATCGTGAAGAGCGCGCGTCCGCGGAGAACGAAGTAGATCTCCTCATGGCCGAGCTGGTTCTCGGTGTGGGTCTCGACGATCGGTGAGCCCGCCGCGAGCGCGGTATACGCGTTGACGCCGAAGGCGCGGATGTCGAAGCGGCGGCGGATCGGCCGCCACACGAAGCCGTCAGGCATCTCGATGCGATCGAGCTCGTCGACATGCGTCCAGCTCATCGGAGAACCTCTGCGTACCGCGGGTCGTCCCGCAGCGAAGCGAGGTCGGCGTCGCCGGCGGCAAACTCGACAACGTCGCGGTTCATGACGATCGCGCGCTGCAAGTGGTCGAAGGCGGCATCGGTTTCACCCGCGAGTGCCTCGAAGCACGCGGCGTTGTACTGGCCCTGCCAGGCATCCGGCTCGCGCGCGAGTGCTTCTTGCACCGTCGCGCGCGCCTGCTCGGGCTCTCCGTCCCGCAGAAGCGCGAACGCGACGTAGAAGTCCTCCCAGCCCGAAGGCGTGAACGCCTTGCCGGCTTCGGCGCCGCACGCGAGCACGATCGTCCCCGGCTCGGTGGCGGTCGCGGAGCGAAATCGTCCCGGGAGCGCATGCACGAGCGTGCCCGTCGGGGCGTCGAACGTCTCCTCGCCGAGCGTGAAGCGGGCAGAGCCGCGCACCACGATGTACAGCTCTTCCGTGCCGCTCTCCTCGCGGTGCGGCTCGATCAGCTGGTCACCCGTCTGCTCGCCTTCCCAGGCGTTGAGCCCGAAAGGCTGAAACCCGAGCCGGCGCCGCAGCGGCCGCAGGAACCGTGCTCCGTCCGCCGACGGCAGCCGGTCGAGGTCATCCAGGCCGAGGATCTCGTAGCCTGCTTCGTTCATCTTGCCCGCAGCTCTGCGAGCACGACCGGGTCGATCCGCTCGAGGCCGTCGACGCGCTCCTCGAGGTTCTCCGTGCCCGACCAGTCGCCGAAGGCCTGCTCGAGCCTGCCGTCGTAGCCGAGCGCGTGCAGGCGCCGGACGAGCTCGGCGCGCACCTCGTCGTCGACCTCGATCCACTGCGCTCGCGGCGTCTTCCCGAAGAGCAGCGAGTGGATGTCGTGCAGCCTGGCCAGCTCGGCGACGGGCAGCTCGTGGTCGTCCACCCGCAGGTCGACCAGCACGTCGCTCAGCTGGGCGTAGCCTCCGTCACGCTCGACCACGAGCAGGGCCGCCGACTGCTGGCCGCGCCGGTCTCCACCTGCCGCCTGCGCGGCGGCGAGGCATTCGAGCAGACGCTCGGCCAGCGGCCGGCCTGCCGTCGCCGTGAACGTCGATGCGAGGACCGACACGGTCTCGGCCCCGACGAGGATGTTGCCCTGGGCGGCAAAGCAAGGGCCGGCGATGCCGCCCGCCCAGTCCATGCAGTCGGTGCCCGTGAAGGTCGCGCTGCCGCCGGTCGCATCGACGACACCGAGCTGACGGTGCTCGCGGTCGGCATCGGCCGCCGTCAGCCGGCCGACCACCTCCTCGGCGCTCGAGCCGTCGCGCAGCAGCCCGAGCCCGTCCGGCCCGTAGCGCGGGTTCGCATACGCCTGCGTTGCGATCGCGCCTACTCCGGGCTCCGCCCAGGGCACGACCGATCCGACCGCGAGGAACTTGGACTGGGTGGCGACCCCCCACTGTCCGGCCTCGAGGTCGCACGCCGCGATCGAGTAGGTCGCGACGACGGGAGCGCTTCTAGCCATACGTCAGCTCGGTCAGGTCGAGCTCGAGCAGCGCCGGGTCGGTGACGAGTGCGCACGCGACCTCGGGTCGCGAGAGTGCCGCCTTGATCTCCTCCGGAGTGCTCGTCCGGATGACGACCGGACGGCCGCGCCGGTGCGCCGCCTGGAGCGCGTCGATCTCGACCGCGTCCAGCACGAGCGCGTCGTCGAGCTCGAGGTCACCCTCGAGCGCGATCTCCGGCACGCGTCTTCCGGTCGCCCCGAACCAGCGCTCTCTCACAGCTCGACCGTGTCGCCGGGCTCGATGCGATCGACCTGCGACCTGGTGAGCTTGGCGAGCGCGTCGGGCGTGCCGGTGAGAAGCGGAAAGGTCCCCCAGTGGCACGGCACACAGCGCGGGTTGCCGAGCAGCTCCAGCGCCAGCGCGGCCTCTTCGGGCCCCATCGTGTAGTGGTCGCCGATCGGCAGCACCGCCACCCGTGGCCGATACAGCCGTTCGATCAGCTGCATGTCGCCGAAGACGCAGGTATCGCCCGCGAAGTAGATCGACGTGCTCTCGGCGCGGATGACGAACCCCGCAGGCTCGCCCGTGTATGTGCCGTCGGGCGCCGAGCTCGAATGGAATGCGTTGGTCAACGTGAACCGGACGCCGTCCAGGTCGACCGTCCCGCCCTTGTTGAACGCGACGACCGAGTCGTCTGCGACGCCGTTCGCAGCGAGCCACCCCATCATTTCGACCATCCCGGCCACCTTGCAGCCGAGCCTCTGCTGGAGCGCGACCACGTCGCCGGCGTGATCCCCATGCCCATGCGTGACTGCGATCACGTCGGCCCGCTCGGGCTCACGCTCAGAGTCGGGGCAGGTCGGCCCGCTGAGCCACGGATCGACGTAGATGCGCTTTCCGCCGTCGGTATCGAGCCGGAACGAGGCGTGCCCCAGCCATGTCAACGTTGCCATCGATGCGTTCCTTTTTCGCCGGGTTCTGGACGGAATGAGCATAGAAGGACCGTCCGGTCCGAGGTCGAAGCTAGGTGCTCGTGGGACGTCGAGCGCTTCCGGCTCTCCTCGCGATCATCGCGGCGGCGGCCGATGCCCGCGGCGCACACGGCCTGGCGTTCGACGCGCTCCTGGCAGCTGTCCCGTTCACGGCCGTCCTCGGGCTGATCTGCTTCGGCGAGTACCTCGAGCAGCGGTCCGGCTCGCTGGCCGGCTTCCAGTCGCTCCTCTGGGGCCTCGCGCTCGCCTTTCTCGTGCTCTCGTGCGCCGCCCGTTCACCTGCGGCCCAGACGCAAACGCTGCCGACCCTTGGAGCGTCGGCGCTCGTCGCCTGCCTCGTCGTGTTCGGGCTCAAGGTCCTGCTCGCCGGCGTGCCGCATCGTGCGGCGCCTGGCTCTGCAGCCGGCGAAGCCCTAGAGCGGCAGCGCGTCGGCAGCCGAACGGGCGACGTCGATCAGCGGCTGCACGGCGAAGAACGAGCCGATCGTGACGACGACGCAGATCGTCACACCGAGGCCGAGCAGGAGCTCACGTGGCGGCGAACCTCCGGCAGGTGCGAGCTGCAGCTCCGCTGCATCGCGGAAATACATCGCCCGGACGATCCCGAGGTAGTAGTAGGCCGAGATCATCGTGGCGATCACGCCTGCGACGATCAGCCACCAGAAGCCGCGATCGTAGGCCGAGGCGAAGACGTAGAACTTCGCGATGAAGCCGCCGGTGAGCGGGAAGCCGAGCATCCCGAGCAGGAAGACCCACATCGAGACGCCGAGGAACGGCCTCTCCCAACCGAATCCTGCGAGGTTCTGCAGCGTGACCGGCGCGCCGAGCTCACGTTCGCGCGCAGCGACAACCGCGAATGCTCCGAGCGACATCGCCGCATAGGGGATGAGGTAGAACATCAGCGCCTCCTCGCCCAGCCGGCTCGCAGCCGCGATCGCGATCAGCATGAAGCCCGCATGCGAGATCGACGAGTACGCGAGGATCCGCTTCACGTTCAACTGCACGAGTGCGCCGATGTTCCCCCAGGCGAGGGAGATGCATGCGATCACCGCGATCGCGTAGCGCCAGAGATGCTCGTCCTGCGGGAACGCGGTCTGGAGCACCCGATACGTGACGGCGAGCGCTGCGATCTTCGTCGCCGACGCCATGAATGCGGTCACGGGTGTCGGCGCGCCCTGATACACGTCCGGCGTCCACATGTGGAACGGCGCCGCCGAGGACTTGAACGCGAGCCCGACGATGATCATCGCGAGCCCGACGACGAGCATCGAGGCACTGCCGTGCCCGTACGCCCCGATCTTGTCGAAGGACAGCTGGCCGGTCTGCCCGTAGACGAGCGCCGAGCCGAAGAGCAACGTGGCCGAGCCGACAGCGCCGACGACCAGGTACTTGAGCCCTGCCTCGAGCGATCCGATCAGGTCGATGTCGATCGCCGTCAGCACGTAGAGCCCGATCGAGAACCACTCGAGGCCGAGGAAGAGCGTCAGGAGGCTCGCCGCCTGGACGAAGAACGCCATCCCGGCACCGGCAGCCGTCAGGAGCGCGAAGTACTCGGCGATGTGCTCGTCGCGCATGCGCTCCCGGTAGGCGATCAGCACCGCAACGCCGCCCGCTCCGGCGATCAAGACCTGCGCGAGCGCCGCCCAGCGGTCGCGGTACAGAGAATCGTCGATGATCGTCGTCGCCACGGGGCTCCGCACGTCCACGAGCACCGCGAAGACGAACGCGGTCACGAAGCCGGCGAACCCGACGGACGCGGAGACGGCGCGGCGAGGCCCGACCGGAACGAAGACCGCGACCATCAGCAGCAGCCCCGCTGCCGCGAGCAGCGACAGGGACGGCGAGATCGCGAACCAGTCGACGTGCGGTTTGACGATCACTTGCCGAGCCCCTCCACGACGGTCGTATTGGCCTGGTTGCCGCGGGACGCGTGCCCCGAGATCAGATTCGGCCAGGCCGAGAGGCCGAGGAGGCAGACGACGAGCGGCACGACCACCGCGAGCTCGCCGAGGCGGAGGTCGAGCGCGGCGTCGGAGACCGCCGGCCCGGGCTCCTGGTGCAGGACGCCGGAGATCGCGCGCAGCATGTACATCGCCGCGAGCACGATCCCGACGGCGCCGATCACGGCCCAGAACCAGCCCTGCTGGAAGACACCGGCGAGAATGAGGAACTCACCGGCGAACGATGTCGACAACGGCACGGCGAGGGCGATCACGCCCGTCGTCATGACGACGGTCGCGAGCGCGGGCCGACCACGTGCCATGCCGCCGAGCCGCGAGAACTCGCCCGTGGACGTCCGACGCTCGACCATGCCCGCGAGCAGGAAGAGCGAGGCCGAGATCAGCGCGTGGTTGACGATCTGCAGGACGGCGCCGTCGAAACCGAGGTCGTTGAAGGCGAAGAGCCCGAGCACGATCAGCCCCGCCTGCGAGAGCGACGAGTACATCACGACACCCCGGAAATCGGGGGCGCGAAAGGCGAGCAGCGAGCCGTAGATCAGCGAGATCGACGCGAGGACCAGGAGGACGTACCGCCAGTCGTGCGCGACCGTGGGGAACTTCGGGATCGCGATCCGTAGCAGCCCGTACAGGCCCGCCTTGCCGACGACGCCGGAGAGCACGCCGGCCACCTCGGGTGGCGACTCGCGATAGGTGATGGGCAGCCAGCCGTGGAACGGGAAGAGCGGCGAT
>CAVQFF010000006.1:0-37222 GCA_963711785.1 uncultured Thermoleophilia bacterium | reverse complement strand
GCTCTCGTCGACGCCGATCTGGGACGTCGCGTCGGCTGCGCCAACATCCTCGGCAAGCTCACGCATCTCATCCGACTCGGCGTGCGCCGCCTTGATCGCGAAGTGGGCCATGATCTCCGAGCCGAGCGCCTCCCGAAGCTCGAGTCGGCCCTCGAGGATGCGCCCGGCGGGGGCGCCCGTCTCGAGCGCGGCATCCTCGAGGTCCTCCGGCCGGATCCCGATGATCACCGACTTCCCGACGTAGTCCCGCAGCCCAGGGCGCGCGTTCAGCGTCTCGGCGCCCAGTGAGAGCGTCTGCGTCCCGATCTTGGCCGAGAGCGACCCGTTCGAGGCTTCGATCATCGCGTCGAGCAGGTTCATCGCGGGGCTGCCGATGAAGCCGCCGACGAACAGGTTCAGGGGCCGGTCGTAGAGCGTCTGGGGATCGGCGACCTGCTGCAGCTCGCCCTTCCGCATCACCGCGACGCGGTCACCCATCGTCATCGCCTCGATCTGATCGTGCGTCACGTAGATCGTGGTCACGTCGAGGTCGGACTGGAGCTTCGCGATCTCTGCTCGCGTCTGGACGCGGAGCTTCGCATCCAGGTTCGAGAGCGGCTCGTCCATCAGGAACGCGGCAGGCTCGCGCACGATCGCGCGCCCCATCGCCACGCGCTGTCGCTGGCCACCGGAAAGCGCGCGCGGCTTGCGCTTCAGCAGGTCCTCGAGCCCGAGCAACGATGCCGCCCGCTGGACGCGCGCGTCGATCTCCGACTTGGGCATCTTCTTCAGGCGCAGGCCGAACGCGATGTTCTCGTACACCGACAGGTGCGGGTAGAGCGCGTAACTCTGGAACACCATCGCGATGTCGCGGTCGCGGGACGGGACGTAGTTCACGACCCGGTCTCCGATCGTCAGCGTCCCCTCGGAGACCTCCTCGAGCCCGGCGACCATCCGGAGCGCCGTCGTCTTTCCGCACCCGGACGGCCCGACGAGGACCATGAACTCCCCGTCTTCGATCTCGAGAGTGACGTCGTTGACGGCCCGAGTTCCGTCGGGGTAGATCTTGCTGACCCGGTCGAAAGCAACCTGCGCCATCCGTCACAGGTCGATTTGTCCAGTTGGAGAACGGCCGAAACTCGGTGCGCGTTACGCCGCGAGCCGCTGGGGCTCGGGCTCAGCGCGAAGCCGGGCCGGAGCAGGCGTTCCGGGCAGCTTCACCGCTGCTGCTCCGAGCGCCGTCATGCACAGCGCGCTCGCGCCGCCGACGAAGAACGCCAGTTCCGTGCCGCCGCGGTCGCACATGAAGCCGACGAGCAGTGCGCCGAACGGCGCGAGGCCGTTCCAGGCGTAGTAGTAGAGCCCGAGCACCCGGCCGCGGATGTAGTCGGGGCTCGCCAGCTGGATCGCCGTGTTCGAGTTGGCGGAGTAGCTCGTGAAGAAGACTCCGCAGACGAAGAGCACCACGCCCGCGAGCGCGATGGAGTGAAGCGGAGCGAGCACGAGCTCGCAGAGGCCGAAGCCCGCCGCTCCGATGAACATCACGCGCCAGCGGGTGGTCGCCATCATCGCCGCCGACAGGGCGCCGACGAGCGCGCCTGCGCCGAAGCACGCGGAGATGATCCCGAACGTGCGCGGCCCCGCGTCCAGCGTGTCCTTGGCGAGCAACGGCAGGACGATGTTGAAGTTGAAGCAGAAGGCCGAGAACACGGCCATCATCGAAATGATCACGAGCACCGTTCGATTGCGGCGCGCATAGCTGAACCCCTCGCGGGTGCCGCGCCAGAAGGTCGGGTGCCGGCGGTCGAGCAGCGGGTAGAGCTCGGACTTTCGCATCGCAAGCAGCCCCACCAGCACGGCGACGAAGCTGGCCGTGTTGATCGCGAACGCCCAGCCGGCGCCCCAGGTGGCGATGACCACGCCCGCCAGCGCGGGACCGAAGATGCGCGCGATGTTGAACAGGCTCGAGTTGAGCGCGATCGCGTTGGGCAGCTCGTCACGGCCGACCATCTGGAAGGTCAGGTTCTGCCGCGACGGCGCATCGAAGACGAGCGCGGTGCCGGTGAGCACGGCGATCGCGTAGACCTCCCACAGCTGCAGGTGACCGAGCAGTGTGATCGTTGCGAGCACCGCGGAGAAGAGCATCTGGACGGATTGGGTCGCGAGGACCACCCGGCGGTTGTCGAGCCGGTCGGTCACGACGCCCGCGAAGAGGCCGAGGAGGGTGAACGGCCCGAAGCGGCAGATCGCGAGGAGACCTACAGCGAGCCCGCGCGAGTGCGGTGCGAGTTGGACGACCACCCAGGCGAGGGCGATGTTCTGCATCCACGTGCCCGCGACCGACGTGAGCTGGCCGGCGAAGAAGAGGCGATAGTTGCGGTGACGTCGCAGCGAGGCAAACGTGCGGCGAGACGCTATGCGAAACAGGGCCAACTACTCGTCGCCCAGCAACTTCTCCAGCGCGTCGATCGACCCTTCGATGCTCTCCCGCTCCTCGGGCTCGAGGCGCTCGAGGCGCTCGACGAGCCACGCGGTCCGTTTCTTGCGCACCGACTTCAGCACCTTCTCGCCCTCGGGCGTCAGTGAGAGGCCGATGCGGCGGCGGTCGGATGCGCGGGTGCGCTCGATCAGCTTCGCCGCCTCGAGGCGGACGAGATGCCCCGACATTCCCGGCGCCGAGACACGCTCGCGCTCGGCGAGCTCGCTCGCCGTGATGCCGGGCGTGTGCTGGATCGCAGAGAGGAGCGAGACCTGCCCGCCTGTGACGCCGAGAGAGTGAATCTCCCGGCGAAGCTCTCGTGCGAGCCGGAGCAAGACCGGGCGGAGCCGGCCGGCAATCGTCATCGGGTCGTTAATCACGCGAATCATTAACCTCATTAACTATCATAGCTAAAACTGCCAGGCGCCGTCGGAGACCAGTGGCACGCGGCGTCCCTTCTGCGTCACTCCGAAGGCGTTGAGCGCATCTGTCCCGACCATGACGTCGATGTGCGTCCTCGACCGGTTGACGCCGAACCGCCGGCGGCCGATCGGGACCGTGCGGGTCTTCGCGAAGCCCGAGCCGAATGCCATGTGTGCTGCCGCGTTCTCGTCCAGGAGGCCGTTGTAGTAGATCCGCCCCGTCTGGCCGATCCGCGACGACGCGTCGACGAGGGCGATCTCACCGAGCCGGTCGGCATTCGGCGTCGCAGCGAGATAGCGGGCGAGCCAGTCGCGGTCGGCCTCGCGTTTCGCCTCCAGCCGGACAAGTCTGCCGCCGCGAAACTCTCCTGCGAGCCCCTCGATCATCCGGCCGCCGAAGCTGCGTGGCCGCGAGCAGCGAAACGTCCCCTCGGTCGCGGCAGCGTCCGGCGAGATGAAGCACTCCTCGGTCGGGACGTTCATCGCGATCTTGCGCCCCCAGTGATCCTCCTCGCCGCCGCCGCGCCAGATCGAGAACGGCGCGATCTTCAGCCGCAGGTCGGTGCCTTCGTCGACGACGTGCAGCTCCTTCAGGTCGAGCTTCGTCAGCCGGGAGGCGCGTTTGCGGAGCGCGGCGAGATGCTGTGTCCAGCCCTGGTGGCCCGGGGGGTCGCCGGGCCCGAGCCGGCAGAACCAGAGGAGCTCGAGTGCGAGCCGCCGCGTTGCTTTTCCGGCTTCGACGCCGGGGAAGACGCGTGCCGCCCAGGCGTCGGTCGGCCAGGCGCAGATCGTGCCGCGCAGGCGGGCCTCGCGCCGGATCCGCGCGAACTCCGGGTTGCGGCGGCCGTGGTCGGCGGCAACGCGTTCGGGCGCGAGGTCTGCGACCACGTCGAGCTCGTATTCGCCCATCACCTGGACGATCGCGACGCTCTCTTCGCCGAGCGCGCGCGACTGTGCCTTCCTCCATGCCGTTCGGTGGCCGAGGGCTCCCTGCGGCGCGTGCTCGATCTTCGCTGCGTAGATCCGGTTGTCCTCGTAGTCCACCTCGACGGCGAGTGCGCCCGCTCGATAGGCGGCCTCGGCAAGCGCGACTGCGAGCTCGCGATGACCCAGGCTGACCATCTCGACCAGGGTGTCGTCTCGCTGAAACGCGATGCAGCCGCGGACGACCAGCTCCGCGTAGCGCCGGAGCTCGTCCGGCTTCATCGGTCCTGCCCGCATCCGGGGAGACGCTAATCGCTACGGTCAGGCAATGCCGAATCCCCTGGACTCCCTGAAGGCGCTCGGGGACCAGTTGCGCGCCCAGATCGGAGAGGAGCTCGACCTCGACGTCCTGCGCCGCCAGGAGCCGGCGCGCCCGCTGGAGGAGCTGCTCGCCGAGCTCGAGTCGCTGCCCGGCCTCGAGTCGGTCAAGGACCAGGTGCGGGCGCTCGTCGCCTTTCTGCGGGTCCAGGCGCGGCGCAAGGAAGCGGGGCTCTCCGAGGTGGCGACGATGCAGCACCTCGTCTTCCTCGGCAATCCGGGCACCGGCAAGACGACCGTCGCGCGGCTGCTCGCGCAGATGTATCGCTCGATGGGCCTGCTGAAGCGCGGCCAGCTGGTGGAGGTCGACCGGGCCGGGCTCGTCGGACAGTACGTCGGCCTCACCGCCGTGAAGACCGAGCGAGTCGTGCGCAAGGCGCTCGACGGCGTGCTGTTCGTCGACGAGGCGTACGCGCTTGCGCGTGAGGGCGAGCACCTCGATTTCGGCGACGAGGCGATCGAGACGCTGCTGAAGCGGATGGAGGACAACCGCCACCGCCTGGTCGTGATCGTCGCCGGCTACCCGCGGTTGATGCGCCGGTTCCTCGAATCGAACCCGGGCCTGCGCTCGCGCTTCTCGCGTGAGATCGACTTCCCGGACTATTCGGCAGACGAGCTGGTGGCGATCTTCAGCCGCTTCGCTGCAGATGCCGAGTACACGCTGGGCGATGGAACCAGGGAGGCGCTGCAGTCGATCTTCGGCGCGGCGGAGCGCGACGAGCAGTTCGGCAACGCACGCTTCGCGCGCACGCTGTTCGAGCAGTCGCTGAACGCGCAGGCGCTCCGACTCGGGGAGGGCAACGTCGAGCAACTCGGCTACGCGGAGCTGATGTGCCTGACGCCCGAGGATCTCGTCGCGGGTGCGCGCGCACTCGGAGAGGAGCCGGTCCCCCCGCGCGGCGGCTGGTTCGGCAGGAGGCGCTGAGTGCAGCTGTTGAGCGTCTGGGACTATGAACGGCTCGCCGCGGAGCGGCTCGATCCAGGTGCACACGGGTACTACGCCGGGGGCTCGGGTGACGAGCTCACACTGCGCGACAACGTCGCCGCGTTCCAGCGCTGGCAGCTTCGTCCGCGCGTGCTCGTCGACGTGGCAGGCTGCACCACCGCGACGACGGTCCTCGGCCATGAGCTCTCGATGCCGCTCGTGATCGCTCCCGTCGCGTTCCAGCGCGTTGCTCATCCCGACGGCGAGGTGGGGATGGCCCGCGCCGCGCGCGCGGCCGGGACGGCGGTCTCCCTCTCGACGATGGCGACGTCGACGTTCGAGGAGGTCGCCGAGACCGGAGCGCAGCGTTGGTTCCAGCTCTATGTGTTCCGCGACGCGCAGATGACCGCCGAACTCGTCGCGCGTGCACGCGATGCGGGCTTCACGGCCCTGCTGCTCACCGTCGACACGCCGGTGCTCGCACGTCGCGAGCGCGATCATCGCACCGGTTTCACGATCCCACCGGAGATCACGGTCGCCTCGCTGGGGCAGGGCGGGGTCACACCGGCGGAGGCCTTTGCCCAGGTGTCTCCGTCGGTCTCGTGGCGCGACATCGAACGCCTTGCGTCGGAATCGGGCCTCCCGGTCGTCGTGAAAGGGGTGCTGACCGCGGAGGATGCGCGTCTCGCCTGCGAGCACGGCGCTGCAGGCCTCGTCGTCTCGAACCACGGCGGGCGGCAGCTGGACGGCGTGTCGGCGACGATCGACGCGCTGCCGGAGGTGGTGGACGCGGTCGACGGGCGCATCGAGGTGCTGCTCGACGGTGGCGTGCGCCGTGGCACTGACGTGGTGAAGGCGCTCGCGCTCGGCGCACGCGCCGTCCTCGCCGGACGCGCGCCGCTCTGGGGACTGGCGGTCGACGGCGAGTCGGGAGCTCGTGCCGTGCTCGAGCTCTTCCGTGAAGAGATCCTTGTCGCACTGAAACTGGTCGGCTGCAGCTCGCCCGCGGACGTCAGGCGCGACCGCGTGCAACCGCGGGCCTCCCGTTTACCCTGATCCGCATGAGAGGGCTCGCCGCGCTGACCGTCGTCGCTGCGGCAGCGCTCGCGCTCGGGACCGCGCACGGCCGAGCCGACGCTCCCGCCGACTGCGGGCTGCCGTCGAAAGGCCCGCTGTGGATCGACTACGCCGGCCACAACGCGCCGATCGTCCCCAAGCCGGGCCTGATCCTCGCGCTGTCGTCGGGCACCGTCCTGCCGGCGCAGTTCCGTGCGGCCGGAGCGGCGACGATCTTCTTCGACCTGCATCTGAACGACCGGGTCGGGACCCCGAGCGCCCCGGCGGATCCGGCGACGATCGCCGCCAAGGCGCAGAAGGAGTTCGACTTCGCAGTGGCGGTGACCGGTTGCCGTGCGCCGCTGATCGCGGAGAACGAGCTCTTCGGCGCGCAGACGCCGACGCCGTGGACCGCCACGACAACCCAGTACCGGGCGAACGTTCTCGCGCTGCTCGCGGCGCTGAACGCCCTCGGCGCGACGACCGCGGTCACGATCGCGAACCCGCCGTACATCGAGGGTGAGGCTGCGGACTGGTGGCGCGACGCAGCCCGTGAGTCGATCCTCGTCCGGCAGGTCTTCTTCACCTCCCCGCGGCCGAAGGGCCTCTACGCACTCGGTCCCGAGCGCGCGAGCCGCTCGATGCGGCAGGGCATGCGCGGGCTGGTCGCTCATTTCGGGCAGATCGGGATCCCGGCGAGCCGTGTCGCGCTCGAGCTGCAGTTCCAGTCGGCGCCCGGCGAGGGCGGGCGGCAGGGGCTCGAGCCCACCGCGGCGTGGCTCGAGTTCGTCAAGCTCGAGGCCCTCGCGGCGAAGCAGGTCGCACGCGAGCTGCCGGTGCAGGGGATCTGGTCGTGGGGCTGGCCGTCCTTCTCGACCGCCGGCAACGATCCCGACAAGCCGGCGGCTGCGTGCGTCTACCTCTGGGCGCGCGACTCACGTCTCTGCGACGGGCCTGCGCTCGCTGGCCCCGGCTTCGACACGTCGCGCACGGAGGGCGAGCTGGCGCTGCCGGCGGGCGTGCGCTGCACGCTCGGGCCGGTGCGAATTCTGAAGAGCGAGGTCGGTCGCACCGCCGCGTTGACCGGCGACCTCCAGTCGGCGGCAACGGCCTTGCTCCAACGGGCCGTCCTGCGAAGCGAGGAGCCGGTCGACCCGCAGACAGTGCTCGCCGCCGAGCGGGCGATCGTGCGCGACCGCTTCGGCCGAAGCTCGGCGCGCTACCGGGCCGCTTTGGCAGCGGCCCGCCTGACGGTCTCGGACGCGCGCGCGATCATCGGCGACCGCCTGGCTCGAGATCGCGTCGAGGAGCGTTTCCGGCCGCGGCCGGCCAGCTCCTCGCAGGTCACGGCCTTCCTCGCCACCTACGCGGCGACCCGCGTCAGGCTCGTCTCGGTCGTGCCGGAGGCACCGTGGCTCGGCGATGCCTCGCGCGGCTTCGCCGTGCAGACGATCGCGCCGGACGAGGTGTTCACCTTGCCGCAGACGCGGAGCTCGTCGATCGACACCGCCGACGGCCGATTCGCCGTCCGGCCGCTCGGACCGCCGTTGCCGCTGCTCGGATTGCCGCTCGCCGACGCGCGCGAGGTCGCCCGCCGCGTGCTCGGGCGCTTCGCCCGCGACGACGTCTACGAGCGCTGGCTGAACCGAGCGGAGGGCGAGCTGCTCGCGACCGCGGTCTGCGCGCGCGACGCACTCCCGGCAAAGGGCGACGTCGACCTGACGGCCTGGGCGCCGTTTCTCGACGACTGACGCTGGCACACTGGCGTGGTGCGTCTCGTGGTCTGTCTCGCGTGCCTCGCTGCACTCATCGTTCCCGCGGCCGCGCTCGCGGACGGCGATCCAGCGAGCGACTACCTGATCGTCGGCGACGCGTATCTGCCATACCCGCCGCCGCCGACTGCTGCGCGCGCACAGTTGACGAGTGCGATCGCAGCTGTCGGCAAGGAGCACGGCCGGGTGAAGGTGGCTGTGATCGCGTCGCCGACCGATCTCGGTTCGATCCCGAGCCTCTTCGGGCGGCCTGGCGACTACGCCAAGTTCCTCGGGCAGGAGCTTTCGTATTCCTACGACGGCGCGCTGCTCGTGGTGATGCCTGCCGGTTACGGCTTCTATCTCGACGGCCGGCCCACGCCGGCAGCCGATGCGGTGCTCGGTGCTCTCTCGATCGGCGACAAGTCGTCTGTGGGGCTCACGCATGCAGCAGCGCAGACGGTGGCCGCCCTTTCCCGCGTGGGAGCGCTCGCCTACACGGACACGAAGAAGCCGACGGCGACGCCGCGCGTCGAGCACGGGCGCGCCGGCCGGGCGCTCGAGCTTCTCTACCAGGCGAGCGACGACAGCGGCCGGGCAGCCGTCGCCCTCACGGTCTTCGACGGCAGCCGACGGCTCGCCGTCTTCAGGCTCCCGGTGCGGGTCGCGGTCCCCGGCGTTCTGTACTCGGTCAAGTGGCAGGTCCCGGCGAGTGCGGCGCACCATGTGTTGGCCTACTGCGCGCGGGCGACGGATCCGAGTGGGAACCGGAGCCCGACGATCTGCGCGGAGTTGTCGGTCAGGTAGCGTTCCGGGATGCGCTCGCCGTCGTTGCGAGGCAGGCTCCCCTCCGGCAGCGGTCTCTTGTTGCTGCCTGCGGCGTCGCTGGTCGTTCACCAGCTGCGCTACACGCTCGCGTACGGCTCGCGCGCAAATGCCGAGCTGACCGCGCAGGGGCATTCCTATCTCTACTCGCTGACGCCCTGGTTCGTCTTCGCGCTCGGTATCGGTCTCGCGCTCTTCCTTCGCCGCGCGACTCTGGCGTTGCGCACCGGTGATGCCGGTGTGTTCTCGCGCCGCTCTTCGCTGACGGTCTGGTTGCTCGCCTTTGTGGGGCTGGTCGCGATCTATGCCTTGCAGGAGCTGCTGGAGGAGCTGCTCGCCTCAGGGCATCCGGGCGGTTTCGCCGGGGTATTCGGCCATGGCGGCTTCTGGGCCGTGCCGGTCGCGGCCGCCGTCGCCGGTGTCGTCACCCTCTGCCTGCGCGTCGCGCGTGCGGTGCTGCGTGTCGCGGCGGAGACACGGCTGCGTCTCTGGCCCCGCTCGCTCTCCGTCGCCGTTCCCGCCGGACACTCGCCGATCGCTCCGGCGCCGCTCGCCCGCGCCTACGCGGGCCGCGCGCCTCCGCTCACGCTGCCGTCTCGATAGTCGAAGCGCGGGCCCTGCCCGCGAAGCCTGGATTCAGCTCGCGCCGTTGCAGGGTCGGTCACCTGCGAGCACGTGCGCTCCGACTCGATCTGACAACGAGTGGTGAACGAAGGAGCCATCGACGTGAAGAAAATGCCCTATCTGGCCGCCGCCCTCGCCGCGCTCGTCGTCTGCCGACGGCGGCGTTCGCGCACGCACGGGTCAGCCCGCCGGTCTCGCTCGCGAAGCAGCTGCAGCTCTACAGCCTCGTCGTGCCGACGGAGAAGGAGAACGTGACGACCACGAAGATCGTCCTGACGGTGCCCTCCGGGTTCTCGATCGACTCGTTCGTGCCGAGCCCCGGCTGGCATCGCGTGTTCGCAGCAGACCGGGTCGGGCGAGAACGCCGTGATCCAGAAGGTGACCTGGACGGGAGGCGATGTCCCGACGGAGGACGACTCGCTGTTCCAGTTCCTCGCCGAGCCGTCGTCGAGTGGGAAGTACACGTTCCAGGTTCAGCAGACGTACTCGGATGGCTCGATCGTCAACTGGTCGGGGTCGGAGTCGTCCGAATCGCCGGCCCCGACGATCGAGGCGAAGTCGTCGCTCGGCGGGGGCGGCACGCCGGTGGCGACGATCATCGCGATCGTCCTCGGAGCCCTCGGCGTCATCCTCGCGGCGGTTGCGCTGTTCACGCGCGGCGGCGGTAAACGGGACCTCGCGTGACGCAGCGGGGGCGGGGCGTTGTCGTCGCAACGCTCGTCGTGTTGGCCCTGATCCTTCCGGGGGTGGCGTCGGCGCACGCCTACCTCGTGAAGACGGTGCCTGCGCCGAGCGCGAACCTCAATGCTCCGCCCCCGGCCGTCGCCCTCACCTTCGACGAGGCGGTCGAGCCGCGCTTCGCGATCATCTCGGTCACGAACGCCGCGGGCCGTCAGGTGACGACGGCACCGGTCAGCCGCTCGCCGGCGAATCCCGACACGCTCGTGGTGCCCCTGCGCCCGCACCTGCCGGAGGGCTGGTACCTCGTCTACTGGCGCGCCATCTCCGTCGACGGGCACCCCGTCCAGGGCGCGTACACCTTTGCCGTCGGTCCGAACGCAGGCCCGCAGCCGCAGTTCCCGGTGCCCTCGGTCGCGGAGACCGCGACCACGCCCGAAGCTGCTGGTCGCGCGTTGGCTGCTCTTCCTGACCGTGATGATCTCGATCGGCCTGTTCGTCATGCGGATCGCGATCGCCCGGCCGCTCCTGCGGCGGGTCGAAGGGACGAGCCTCCGCGCCGTGTCGATCGCAATGGTGTCGTGCTCGGTCCTCGGACTGCTCGCCATTCCCGTCTACCTCGACATCGCGACTTCGATCGACTCGTTGCGGTCGGACCTCGCGGTGGGGACGCTCGTCCCGCTGTTCCGCGTGACCGCGTTCGGGCGCGGCTACGTCGACATGGAGATCTGCTTCGCCCTGTTCTGCGTCGCGTCCTGGATCGCGGTCTGGGTCGACCGCCCCCAGCGCGAGCACCGCTCGATCGCCGAGCTGGCGGCCACCTCGGGCGCCCTCATCGCCGCGGCGGCGGTGCTCGTTCTGCCCGGCACGTCGGGGCACGCGGGCCAGACCTCGCCGCGCGGCCTCTCGCTGCTGCTCGACTGGCTTCACCTCGTCTCCGGCTCGATCTGGCTCGGCGGGCTCGTCGGCCTGCTGATCGTCTGGGCCACTCTGCCGCGCGCCGAGCCGCGTCGCCGGCCTCACCGTCACGGTCCCGCGCTTCTCGAACGTCGCGTTCGTCTCGGTCCTCGTCCTGATCGCCTCGGGCACCGGCGCGACCATCATCCACATGCCGACTCTCGCTGCGCTCTGGCAGACGTCTTACGGCAAGACGATCCTCGTCAAGATCGGCCTGCTGCTCGGCGGCCATGCTCCTCGCCGCCTTCAACCTTCTGCGCACGAAGCCCCATCTCGCTGCAGCGCGAGAGCGGCCGGAGCTCGGGCCGCCCGGCAGCGAAGATGTTGCGCCGGCTGGTCACCGGCGAGGCCGTGATCGTCGTGTGCGCCGTCTTCGCGGCGGCGCTCCTTTCGAGCCTCGCGCCACCCGCCAAAGCGCTCGCCGAGGTGGGGTCGGCGGTTGCTCACGTCGGCCCCGGCAAGCGTCGTTCAGGTGGTCACAAGAACGGCTATACGATCAAGATCCTCGTCTCCCCGAACCGGGCCGCGGTTCCGAACAGCTTCGCGCTTCAGCTCACCAGGGGAACGACGCCCGTTCGCGGTGCCGACGTGACGCTCCAGTTCGCGATGCTCGACATGGAGATGGCCAACCAGGAGTTCCACCTCGCCGAGACGAGCCCGGGCATCTACACGCGGCCCGCCCCGGCGCTCGTGATGGTCGGGCACTGGGGTCTCACCTACACGATCACGCCCAGGGGCGGCCAGCCGTTCAGCGTCCTCGTCGTCGACCACGCAACCGGGTGAATCAAATGAGCCAGAACACGAACACGACGCGCGGCATCCAGATCAGGCTCCTTACAGCCCTGCTCGCGCTCGGCGCGGGTGTGACCGCCGCGATCATCGTGATCCTCGTCATCCGCACGGTCCTCGGGTGATGTGGCGGCTGACAAGCGACTGCTCGCGCCGCTGCTGGCGTTCGTCACGCTCGCTGTTCCGGCGATCGCTTCCGCGCACCCCAAGTCGGCGACCGTCGCGCTCGACTACCGGCTCGTGCTCGACCGCGCGACGCGTGCGCTCCCCGGCGTCACGGTGCGGATCCTCGACGGCGACCGCTCGCTGCGGATCGGCGTCCGGCACGGCCGCCTGGTCGTGCTCGGCGACCTCGGCGAGCAGATGCTTCGCATCGACTCGTCCGGGGCGTGGGTCGACGAGTCCTCGGTGACCGCCCAGGCGGCGCGGCTGACCCGGCCCGGCGTCGGGCTGGCGCCGGATCGGCGGCTCGACGTTCACGTGGCACGACCATCGCCTCGCGCCGCCGCCGTACGACGGCGGGCGGACGGGGACCGTCGCGCGCTTCGTCATCCCGGCCACGCTGAACGGCGAGCACGTCACGCTCGGCGGCGCGTTCGTTCGCTACCGCCGGCCGTCGCCCTGGGCCTGGCTGGCCGGGGTCGCCATCGCGGTGGCGGCGGCCGTCGCCGCGACGCGCCTCGTGCCGAGGCTGCGGCCGCCATTCGCGCTCGCGCTCGGCATCCTCGCCGGAATCGCGGCGCTGACCGCGTTCGTCACGTTCGGCGTCGCCGACGCACCGAACGGGCAGGCAGCCTGGGCGCAGATCGGGCTCGGGCTCGCGCTGGCCGCGAGCCGTCGCGGTCGCGCTGTTTCGGCTGCAAGGCGAGCGCCGGCTCGTCCTCGCCGGCCTCGTCGGCGCGGCAGCGGCAGCCGCGAGCCTCGGCTCGCTGGGAGTCTTTCGCCACGGCGTGATCGTCTCGGTGCTTCCCGGGTGTGGCCAGCCGCAGCGTCTGTGCGCTCGCCGTCGCGGCCGGGATCGCCTGCGGCCGTAGCGGCGTTCATCGGCCACCAGGGGGCGGCGTGATCGCGTCGCCGCCGCCGGTCTACCCGTGGCCGATCGGCGTCGGCCCTCGTTACCACCCGACGGCGTACAACCCCGCCGTCAGCTCCGGCCGGCCGATCGGCGCGCCTGCGCTGCTACGAGCGGCGGGACGAGCTTCGCCGTGCACATCGAGCTCTTCGCCCACCGCCAGGTCGTGATCGTTCCGCCCGGTATCGGCGCCGGGCCGCGCGGCTGCACCTATCCGCTGCACACGACCGCGCCGACGGGCGTCGTGCATGTCGCGCGGCGCGGCATGACGCTCGGCGACCTGTTCCGGGTCTGGGGCCGGCGGCTCTCGCCCTCGGCTCTGCTCTCGTTTCCCGAACGCGTCTCCGTGTTCGTCGGCGGCCGACGCCGGCTCGGCGATCCGCGGATCCGTTCCGCTTGACGAGACATGCCCAGATCGTGCTCGAGGTCGGCGGCTACGTCGCACCTCATCCCAGCTACCTCTTCCCGAAAGGAGACGGATGACCCGGCGCCTGCTGCTCGGTATCGCTCGCGCTCGTGTGGTCACGGCCGGCTGTGGCGGCTCGTCGAAGCCGAGCCTGCCGACGATCGGTGCGGCGCGCACGTACGCGCTGACAGACTTCCAGCCGTCGGCTCCGGTCGCGGTCGGCAAGCCGACGCGAGTCTCGTTCAAGATCACCGCAGCCCAACGGAACAGACGTTGACGCAGTTCAAGCAAGGCCCTGGCCCGCACACCGGCGTGCACCTGATCATCGTGCGCAAGGACCTCGCGACGATCATCCACCGGCATCCGCCGATCGCGCCCGACGGGACGATCAGCGAGACGGTCGTCTTCACGAAACCGGGCCCGTACCGCGTCGTGGTCGACGTCTATCCGAGAACAGGGCCGCAACCGAACTTCCAGCTCACAGCCGTCGTTGCGCGTCGCGGGGGTCTACCGCCCGCAGAAGCTCCCTCCGTTCACCTCGACCGACGTGGTCGACGGCTATCGGATCACGATGCACGGTCAACCGACGCTGCATGCGATCCAGGCGGGCGACGTTGACGGTCACGGTCACCGCCCCGGATGGGAAGCCTGCGGAGTTCACGCCCTGGTACGGCGCGCTCGCGCACGCGATCTTCTTCCGTGAGGGAACGCTCGACTACTTCCACACGCATGTCTGTGCGCCCGGCGCGTCCGGTTGCACGAGCTTCCTCGGCGCGACCAAGGTGACGGGCAGTTCGTCGACGCCGGGAAAGCTGACCGTCGGCGTGCTCGTTCCGGTCGCGGGGCAGTGGCGCCTCTTCCTGCAGACCCAGGTGGACGGTCACATCCTGACCGCGCCGTTCACCCTGGCCGTCAAACCGTGAACAGATCTCGGGAACACGCGCTTGCTGCTGCTCGCGCTGGTCGCGCGCTCGCAGTGGTCCCGCTTGCGCGGGCGGACGGCGATCCGGCGAGCGACTACCTGCTCACCCGCTCGACGTTCGTGCCGCCCGACCTCGGCATCTCGACCGCTGATGCCGCGCGGCTCTCTGCGACGGTCGCGCTCGCCCAGTCGCGGGGCTACCCGATCCACGTCGCGTTGATCGGAAGCGCCTACGACCTCGGCTCGGTGGTCTCGCTCGACCGCAAGCCGAAGCAGTACGCGCGCTTCCTCGGGACCGAGTTGACGCTCGTCTACCACGGCCGGCTGCTCGTCGTGATGCCGAACGGCTTCGGCGTGTCCCGCGCAGGCAAGCCGCTGCCGGCAGAGCAGCGGGTCGTCGACCGGCTGCCGGCACCGGGCGCCGGTGGCGCGCAATTGGTGCAGGCCGGGATCGACGGCGTGCGCTCGCTCGCCGCTTCGGCGGGGGTGCGGGTGCCTGCCCCTCGCCCGGCGGGGAAGAACGGAGGGTCGAGCACGCTCGTGTGGGGGGTCGCGGGCGGTGCCGCGGCGGCAGCACTCCTGCTCGTTGCGGTGGGCTTCGTCGTGCTCCGTCGCCGCCGCGGCAGTGAACCCAGCCGACGGACGTGAGATGATCGCCGTTGCCTCCATTTGGCTCTCGATCTGAAGGGACGTGCAATGGACTTCTCCAAGCTCACCCTCGGCTCAAAGATCATCGCCGGCGCCGGGATCCTCCTGCTCGTCGACTCGTTCTTCCACTGGCAAGAAGTGAACTTCGGGCCGATCTCCGCCGGGGTCTCGATGTGGCACGGCTGGGGCGTGCTGATCGGCCTCGTGCTGCTGGCGATCATTGCTTGGGAAGCCGTCCAGATGACCGAGACGAAGATCGAAGTCGGTCCACTCAGCCCGACGATGGTGACCATCCTCCTCGCCGCGCTGCTCATTCTCTTCACCCTGATCAAGGTGCTCACGAACGACTACGTGGCGACCTGGGCGTGGGTCGGGCTCGTGCTCGCGATCGTCGTGGGCGTCGGCGCCTGGCTGAACATGCAGGAGGCCGGCGAGTCCCTTTCCGATCTGAAGTCGTCGGTCACGCCGTCCGGCGCGGGCGCGCCGGCTGCGGCAGCCGCGCCCGCAGCAGAGCCGGCCGCCGCGCCCGCGGCCGAGCCCGCCGTCGCGGCCGAAGCGCCCCCCGCCGCCGCTCCGGTCGATCCGCCGGCAGCAGGCCCGGGCGATGCGGCAGGCTGAGCCGGAGCCGTCCGGGAACGGGGAAAACCACCCTTTTTGGTGATCTGGCGTGTGCTAGCTTCGGCCGGCAAGTCTTTTCGAGGGGGAGAGGTTTGAAGAGTTCGCGCATCGCTGCGCTCACAGGAGCTTTGCTGCTCGTGCTCGTCGTTGCGGCGGGCGCCGGTTCGGCGGCTGTCGGCTCGTCGAAGCACAGCGCCATCCGCCAGAGCAAGCGCGTCTGCGCGGCCGCGGTTGCGCAGACGGCCAATTGCGGAGCGGAAGTCATCGCCAACGCCGCCGGGGCGCCGCTCGCCGGCTCGTCGCCTCCGGCCGGCGCCCTCACGCCGGCCCAGTTCCACTCGGCCTACAACCTGCCTCTGACTGCTCCGTCGTCAGGGACGGTTGCGATCGTCGACGCCTACGACGACCCCAAATGCAGAAGTCGGACCTCGCGGTCTTCGACGCGCTCTACAACCTGCCGCCTTGCACCACCGCGAACGGCTGTTTCCGCAAGGTGAACCAGATCGGCGGCACGACCTACCCGACCAAGGATGGGGGCTGGTCGCTCGAGATCGCGCTCGACGTCGAGACCGTGCACGCGATCTGCCAGAACTGCAAGATCCTCCTGGTCGAGGCATCGTCGGCCTCCCTCGCCGATCTCGGCAGGGCAGAGAACGAAGCCGCCGCAGCTCGGCGCGAACGCGATCTCGAACTCGTGGGGCGCGCGCGAGTACGCTGGGCGAGGCGACCGACGATGCCACGTACTTCAACCATCCCGGCGTTGCGATCACCGCGGCAACCGGAGACAACGGGTACGGGGTCGAGTTCTCCGGCTGCTTCGCGCTACGTCACTGCGGTCGGTGGGACGACGCTGTCGCTCGGTCCGACGGCAGCTATCTCGGCGAAAAGGCCTGGAGCTCGGGCCGGCTCGGGCTGCTCGCTCTACATCCAGAAGCCGGCCTGGCAGACCGACACCGGCTGCGCCCGCCGAACGGTCGCCGACGTGTCGGCCGATGCAGACCCGAACACCGGCGCGGCCGTCTACGACACGGTCCCTACTGCGGCCAGACCGGCTGGTTCCAGGTCGGCGGCACCAGCCTCGCCACGCCGCTGTCGCTCCGACCTACGTGCTCGCGGGAAACACGGCTGCTGTCCAGGACGCCTCGGGCCTGTACGCACACAGTTCGTCCCTCCACGACGTCACCTCGGGGTCGAACGGGGTCTGCCCGACGGCCTACTTCTGCAAGGCGGCCCCGGTCTCGACGGCCCGACCGGCCTCGGCACGCCGAACGGCATCGGCGCCTTCGATCCGGCTCGTCCACCCTCCGCCGGCTCAGGACTTCTCGCTCGCCACGCGCCCCGGCAGCCAGACCGTCGTGCCCGGCGCGAGCACGACCTACTCGGTCGCATCGGGCGTCTACGGCGGCTTCTCCGGGACCGTCGCGCTCTCGGCTACCGGGCTCCCGTCCGGAGCGTCGGCCGGCTTCGCGCCGGCCTCGCTCGGCACGAGCAGTTCGGCTCGACCCTCACGATCAGCACGACCGGCGCCAGTCGGCCCCGGGAGCTACCCGTTCAACGTTCACGGCACGAGCGGCACGCTCGTTCACTCGGCCGCCGCGACCCTGGTCGTCCAGGCCGAGCGTCCCGGCGGCGACTTCGCCTGGGCGCTCGCCGGGGAGCAGAAGGTGACGGTCGGCGCGGGCCGACGACCTACACGGTCATCGTCAGCGCCAGCGGCGGCTTCTCGGGCAACGTCGATCTCGTGCCGAGCGGCTCCCGGCCGGATCGACCGCGAGCTTTAACCCGACGTCCCCTGCGCCAGCTCGCTCGACCTTGACGATGACCACGTCTGCGCTGCTCGCGGCCGGCCGGCTATCCGTTCACGATCACCGGCACGAACGGCGCCTGACGCACTCGGCGCGGCAACCCTCGTCGTGCAGGCCGCCGCTCTCCGGCGGACTTCTCGCTCAGCGTCATCGCCTGGCTCGCAGACCGTCACGGCGACCGGCTCCACGACGTTCACCGTCTCGGTCACTCCGAGCGGCGGTTTCTCCGGGATGGTCGCCCTGAGCGCGAGCGGCCTGCCGTCCGGCGTGACAGCGAGCTTCAGTCCTGCGTCGACCAAGGCGGCGTCGACTCTGACGCTCACGACCTCAGCGTTGCTCGCCCCGGCCAGCTATCCGTTCACGATCACCGGGACGAGCGGGAGCCTCACGCACACGGCGTCGGCGACCCTGGTCGTTCAGGCGCCCTCTCCCAGCGGTGACTTCTCGCTCAGCGCGTCGCCCGCGTCGCAGAAGGCTCCCGCAGGCTTGAAGAGCACCTCCTACACGATCACGGTCGTGCGCGGGAGCGGCTTCACGGGGGCCGTTACGCTGAAAGTAGGCCCGCTGCCGCCGGTCTTCAGATACGTGTTCGCACCGAACCCGGCGACGACGACTGCCAGGATGACCTTGACCGGCCCGGGCGGCGGTTCGACCCCGAGCACGATCACGATCACGGGCACGAGCGGCGCGCTCACCCACACGACGACCGTCACGCTGATCCACTGAACCGGGTCTCCCGCTGACCACACGTTGGTTTGAACCACCGGCCGGAGGGTAGACCGGCTAAAGTCCCCCGCTTCGACTGCCGATCAACCGGCTGTCAGTCAAAACCCCGTAGGGTGCTCGCCGGGCAGTTTCTGTGCCCGCCGTGTCCCTCCCAGAATGCATCACGCCGCCGCCACAGCCCTCCGCAAGGCCGCCGTCAGGGCGCCGCTGCGGACCTCGCGCCGGTCAGCGCTCTTCGTTTTCATCGCCGTGCTCGGGGTCGCCGTCGGGCTCTCGGGCGGCTCGACGAAGCCGGTCGCCGCAGCCGTTCAGACCGGTGACTGCACGCCGGCCGCCTCCTGGCCCGCGAACAACGGCAGCCTGGACTCCCAGGTGATGTCGCTGATCAACCAGCACCGTTCCTCGCTCGGGCTCGGACAGCTCGTCACTTCGCCGACGCTCACCGCTTCGGCCGTCTGGAAAGCACGCCAGATGGCCCAGTACGGGGTCTTCTCGCACGACGACGTGTCTCCGCCGGTCACCCGGACGGCGGCCGACCGCATCTCGACCTGCGGCTATCACTCTTCGTGGGGCGAGAACATCGCCGAGGGCTTCCCGGATGCCGCGTCGGTCGTGAATGCGTGGCTCAACTCGGCTGGGCACAAGGCGAACATCGAGAATCCATCGTTCGTCGCCACCGGCCTCGGTGCCGCGAAAGCGGCGAACGGCGCCATCTACTGGGTGCAGGATTTCGGCTTCGTTGCGGACGGCGGGTCACCGCCGCCGCCCACGACGACCTCCAGCCCACCACCGACGACGACCCGCGTCACGACCACGACGCCTCCGCCGACGACCACCGCGAGGACGACCACCACCACGAGATCGACAACGACCACGAGGACGCCGACCACGACGAAGACGAGCACGACAGCGCCGACCATCACGTCGCCGGGCCCGAAGAAAGTTGCACCGGCGGGCGCTCTCGCGCTCACCTCGCTCAAGGTCGCGACCACCGGATCACGACGGCTCGTCCTCACGACCAAGGTCGTCAGCTCGGGCAAGCCGGTTCGCTCCGGGAGCGTGAAGTGCGCCGCGGTGCTCGGCAAGCGCCACCTGCGCGTCGTGGTGAACGCCTTCCGGTCGGGCCGGGCGCGCTGTGCCTGGCGTCTACCGAGGCGGTTGAGCGCGGGCTCGTTCGCGAACGGCTGGGTCAGCGTGCGGGACGGCTCGTCCCGGGGGCTGCAGGTCTTCGCTGTGAAGGTGCCCTGACCGAGGCTATTTCTTCTTGACCGTCGGCTTCTTGGCCGTCGGCTTCTTCACGATCGGCGGTGGGGCGTCGACCGAGACGAACCATGCGGTCACGCCTTTCACCCCTGCACCGTCCTTCGCGTTGATCGTCGCCTTCACCTTCAACCGTTTCACGGATTTGACGAGCGTCAGGCCGGGCTTCGTCAGCTTGATCACCACGGTCCCTGTCTTGCCGGTGTGAACGCTGAAGGTTCCGCTCCCCACCCGGACGTTGGTGAGCGTCGGCTTCTTCTTGGAGCCCTTCTTCGGCTTCGCCTGCACCCGGACGTCGAAGATGACGGTGCCGGCGCAGAGCCGGATCACTACATCGGGGCAGCTGAGGCGATAGGTCGCCTGGCCCTTGGCGTTCGCGCGGCTCTCGCCGGTCAGCAGCTGCACGAGCACGGGGTGATCCGTGTCCGGGCGCTTGGTAGGGACCTGCACCGGTTTCTTCTGGGGCTGCGTGCCGCCCTTGCTGATCGGCGGAGGAACGGGCTTGACGTTGTCGTTCAGGATCGTGAGCGTGGCCGTCGAGTTGGCGAGCGTCGCGCCAACCGGATTACTGAGGACGACCTGGAACGACTTGTTCGGCTGGACGATCGAGTAAGCGGTGATCGGGATCGAGATCGTCTGTGTCGACTGGCCCGGCGAGAACGTCAACGTGCCGCTCTTGGCCGTGTAGTCGGTGCCCGCGACCGCTCCCTTGGCGCCGGTCCCATCGGCTGTCGCGAAGTCGACCGTCACGGGAGCCGCTCCCGTCGGCGTCAGCGTCACGACGGCCGGGATGGAGCCCTGCTTCTCGGGCGTGGAGGCACCCGCGATCGAGAGCACGGAGGCAGTCGAGCCGATCGGCAGCACCGTGACCGTTGCACTCGGGGCGCCGACGAAGCCCGCGCTCGAATCCGGGGACGTGAACGCGATCGTGAACGTTCCCTGCGCTTTTCGCGCCTGGTTGGAGTTCACCTGGACCGAGAACGTCTGAGGGCCGTAGTCACCGGCCGCCCAGGTCAGGTCGCCGCCGCCGGTGCTGTAGTCGGCCGGCTGGGTGGCGGTACCGTCGGCGGTCTGCCAGTGGATGTGCACGTCCGTCGGCGTCGTCTGCGCGGCCGGCGCGTTCAGCGTCACCGTCACCGGCACGCTGGTCGAGCCGCTCGCAGGCTCGACCACGGGCACCGGGTTGGTGATCTGGAGCGTCGGCACCGTCGAGGCGGCGCTGCCGCTGCTGACGATCGTGCACGGCGCCAGGCTCGTCGAAAATCGCGCGCCCTGGGGGTTGGAGAGCTGAACGTCGAAGATCCGCGATCCGGCGGGCGCGATCGCATGCGTCGGGATCTTCAGATCGAACTCGCGGACCGAGGAGCCGGGTGGGATGACAATCGTGTCGGTGCCGCCGTCGAAGTCACCGGGAATCGTGTTGACCCCGACGGTGGTGTACGTCACGGTCGCGGGGACCGATGCGGCCTGCACGCGGATCGGGAAGACCGCCAGCCCGCCACCGTTCACCTTGCCGGTCGGGCACGACGAGATGCCCATTTGCGGTGCCGTGTCGGCGTCGTTGATCGTCCCGGTCGTCGACGCGCTGCCGGCGATGGTCGCGCCCTGCGGGTTCGAGAGCGTCATCGTGAACGTCTTGCCGGCCCCCGCGACGTAGACGCCGTCGTCCTTGCCGGTCACGGTCACGGTCTTCGCCGTGTTGCCGGGTGCAAAGGTCAACGTGCCGCTCGCCGCCTGACTGACGGTGTAGTTCGTGCCGAGCACTGCGCTTCCGTCAGCGACGGCATAGTGGACGGAGATCGCGTGCTGCTGGGGGGCCTGTGCGTTGAGCGTCGCGGCGAACTGGATCGAGCCGCCCTGCTCGCTGACCGCAGCCGGATTGAGCGGCGAGAGCGTGATCGTCCAGTCGTTGTCGATGATCGTCCCGGTCCCGGTCTTGTGAGCCGAATCGATCGTCGAGCCGTTCGTCGCGTTGGTTCCGGTGAGCGTGACCGTGAAGTTCGGGTTGTCGTCCTCCGGCGTCGAGTCGTCGACGGTCGCGACCGGCACCTGCACCGAGCTTGCGCCCTGGCTCACGTGGAACGAGCCGCTGACGCCGCCCGCGCTCGTCGAGTAGTTGACGTTGAACGCCACGCCCGCGGCGGGAGTGATCGTCACGGGGAATGTCAGCGGGCTGCCCTCGGTTGCCGGGGCAGTCGCGTTTCCGATCGCGACGACCGATGACGGTGGGTCGACGTTGTCGAGCAAGCCGCTCGCCTGAGATCCGTCAACGGTGCCGTTGTCGGGATCGGTGGTGTCGACGAGTGTGATGGTGAACTGGCGCGGCGAGGCATCCGGAAAACCGTTGCCGGTGGTTGCGACCTGGAAGTCCTCGGACGGGTCACCCGCAGTCACATGGAAATGGCCGCTGACGCCTCCTGCGGTGGAGGTGTAGTCAACGTCGAAGTCGGCGGCAGCTGCGGGCGTGACCGTCGCGGTGAAGGTTGCGGGGCTGCCCTCCGGGACCTCGGGCGAGGGCGATGCGCTGATCGAGATGACGGACGCGTCGAGGCTGATCGCTGCGGCCTGGTGCGCGCTCTGCCCGACCACGGCGAACAGGACCCCGAACGTTACGACCGCGCCGACGGCGAAGCGCAAGCCGAGCCGGAGCTTTCCCTCCATCGAACCGAACCCCCTCGTTGGATCGCGTCGACTGCTGCCTCTCCCCGAGGCCGGCACCGGCGTATATTGCACCTTTTTCGCCCAGACTGCTGGCTAGTCTTTACGGAACGAGCGGCCACGGGACTTGTGGGACGACAGGTCGGGCTGCTAAGAACTAGGTTGCACGTGGCGAGGCGCAGGGCACGGATGCAGTAGGGGGAGGTGGGAGTGACCGGGAGAGGGAACGTGGGAGTGCTTTCGCTGCGCCTGACGCGGCTGCGTGTCGTGGTGCTCGTTGCCTCTCTGGCCGCCTTTGCGGTCATGTTCGCCCAGCCCGCCGCCGCCGACGACGGTGGTTCGGGCGCTACCGCGACCGCCCCGTCCGATCCGTCCACGACCGCCAGTTCAGGCTCGGCCGATTCCACGGCAACGGACCCGTCCGCGCCCTCCACGTCCACCGATTCGGCTTCGACCGCGGCCGACCCGACGGCTCCGGCGGCGACCGATTCGTCGGCGACCGACCCGGCTTCGACGACCCCGGACCCGTCCACCAGCGATCCGGCCGCGACGACGCCTGACCCGTCCACGACCGTTCCGCCGGCGACGACGGATCCGTCCGCCACGAGCCCGGACCCGTCCACCACGGTTCCGCCCGCGACCGACCCGGGCACGACCGTCCCGGCGACCCCCGCGCCGCCGGTGGTCACCGACCCGACTGCGACGTCTCCGGCCACTCCCCCCGCCGCGACTCCCACCCCCACCACGCCCGCTGTGCCGACGCAGACCATCACCGTCAGCGTCCCCGCGGATCCGCCGGCCCCGACGCCGGCCGCCGTCGCGACGGCGGCGACCACGACTCCTGCCGCCGCGGCGCCGGTGCTCGCGACGCTGGTCCTGCCGAAGACGTCGAAGCGGCCGCTGGTCGCCCATCACCTGAAGGCTCCGGCCCAGTTCGTGCGGCTCGTGCCGACGGTTGTCGTCGCCGCTGATCGGACGAAAGCCGCTCCGACGCGGCTCACGCTCAATACGCCCGCGCCGGTCACGACGATTTCCGCCGACTACGTGACGGTCGTCTCGCCGAGCGGTGCAAAACCGGCGGCGGGCGCAACAGGCGCCGGGTCGACCCCGGCTCCGAAGTCGCCCTCGTTCCCGCCGCCACCGCCGGACAAGCCGGCCGTCTTCGGCAGCGTCGGTGGGGCCGTCGGCGGCGTCGGCGGCGTCAGTGTGTTCGCCGCCGCGCTCGTCGCGCTACTGGCGTTCATCTTCCCGTCACTGATCACCTCTCGCGTCGCCACGGCGAACGCGGTGCCACGCGCATATCGGCACCGGCTCTCGCTCGAACGCCCCGGATAGTCCGCCCTCCTGTTTCAGCGTGAACGTCTGGACCTCGAAGTTCCGAGGCCCGCTGAACTGTTGACGGAATTCAGGAGAGGGAGAGTAGAAATGAGGGGAGAATTCACGAAGGTCGCGGCGACCGCTGTCGTGATCGATTCGAGTCCATTGCGGTTGCAGCTGTACAAGCCGCTGCTGGCGCCGTGGCAGATCGACGTCGTCGCGGTTTCGCCGACGGCGGAGCGGGCGGCTGATCTCGCGGAGGTTTCCGCGTGTCAGTTGCTGATCGTCGATGCGGGGGAGAGCCCGGACAGCCGCTCGCTGTATCGGTTGGTTCGTCGTGCGCACAAGCGTTGTCCCGAGCTCGTCTCGGTCGTGCTGGTCGCGGGTGACGAGCAGGTGGTTGTGGAGTCGGCGCTTGCGGCGGGTGCTTGCGCGACTGTCGACCGCTCGACGGAGATGCGGCAGGTCGCGCGTCTGGTCGCCGAGGCGTTCTCGGCTTATCGGGTGGTGTCTGCGCGGGAGGGCGCGGGCATGCCGGCCAGGACGCGGTTGACGCGGCGGGAGATCGAGATCCTTCGCCTGGTGGCGGAGGGGCGGTCGAATCGCGAGGTGGGCCAGCTGCTCTGGGTGACCGACCAGACGGTGAAGTTCCATCTCGCCAACGCCTACCGCAAGCTCGGCGTGCGCAACCGGTTCGAGGCGAGCCAGTGGGCGATCACCCGCGGCCTCGTCAAGGTCGGGCACGTCCCCATGGGGGCGGAGCGGCTTCGGCCGGCGGGCACGAGGGGATGAGGGGAGACGTCGGTCGGTGCTGCTGCGGCGATGTTCGCGGCGGCGCCGACCGACCGTATTCGGTCATGCCGCTAGTTCTTGAAGCTGCCGGTGGCGGTCAACTCGTACGCCTTCGCGTTCGTCGTGGTGCACCGGATCGTGATGGGGTAACTGCCCGCCGCGAGCGTGGCTGCGAGGCTCCGTACGTTTCGCTCGGCCGGGAGATCGACGTAGAGGCTGCCGGCAGCGCGAAAGCTCATCGAACAGTTGATCGCGGCGGGGCCGGAGAGCTGGAGCTCGAGCGGCCCGCCGGCGAGGTTGAGCCGAATGCGAGTGCTGTTGCGGACGACGCCGGTCGTGACGAACACTTCCCGGGGAACGGGCGGGGGCGGTGGCACGAAGACCGGTGGATTCGCCGGCGCGAGCCCGAGGTAGTGGGCAGCCGCCCAGGCGTCGACTCGCCCACCGGCGATCCCGGGGACTGGATGGGCAGTCGCGCGCAGGGCATCCGTGATCTGATTCACGGTCAGACCGGGGTCGAGCGACATGAGGAGCCCGGCGATCCCGGAGACGACGGGCGGCGCGAACGAGGAGCCGCAGGCGTAGGCAGGCCCTACGGCCGCATCGAGCACCTCGCCGCAGCCGGGAGCGGCGAACGAGACCCACGAGCCGCGCGTCGCCCAGCTGTAGAGGGCGTCGTTCTGGTCCGTGCCTGCGACCGCGAGGACCCCGGGGTAACCGCCCGGGTAGAGCGGAGCGGTGTTGCCGCCGTTTCCGGCGGCACCCACGACGAGCACTCCGTGATCATCGGCGTACTCGACGGCACCGAGCTCGGCGGAATCGAAGCCGTTGCTCGCGAGGCTGACGTTGATGATGCGTGCACCGTGATCGACGGACCAGCGGATGCCCGCCGCGACCGCCGGCGCCAGGGCCCCGCTGTGGCCCGCTGCGACGCGCACCGGCATGATCGAGCATTTCCAGCAGTAGCCGGCCATGCCCATCCCGTTGTCGCCGGTTGCTCCGATCACGCTCGAGACCCACGTGCCGTGGCCGAAGTCGTCCTCCGGTGTTGGTGTCGTTGCCGACGAAGTCCCAGCCCGGGATCACCTGCGTCAGGTCGGCGAGCGGCGACAGCCCTGTGTCGACGACGGCGATCACGATGGCTCGGGTTGCCGGTGGTGAGCTGCCACAGATCCGAGGCGCGGGTCAGCCGCTGCCCCCATTCGTAGCTCCAGACCGGATCGTTCGGCTCGGTCACGTCGCCCGAGCCTGCCGACGCCGTTCCGAACGCCGCCAGAGCCCCGAGCAGGCAGAGGAGAACCACTACAAGGGCGCGCCGCATGTCCGGCAATGTACTGGCGCTTCGCGGCCCTCGATAGGCCAGAGATCGGCGCTCCCGCGGCCGGTTCGGCAGCGCCCGCTTCAGCCCGTGTCAACCCGGCGCCCGGACGGCCCCGGAGCACCGCCGGTAGGGTTTTTCCCTGGAAACCCTACCCGTTCGCAACCTTGTCCCCAGGGCCTGGGATGTTTATAAAGGTGAGTGGCGCCCGCGCTGATTTCCGTCGCGGGCGCGCTGAAGACGAAAGGGGGTGGCCTCAAAGAGCTTCTGAGGCTGAAGTAGTCATCAAGCACGTGTTTTCGAATTTCGGGTAATGAACGACGAAGCAAGGGGGAAAGGGAGAGATGCGTTTTCGCTTGGGTGTGACCTTCGTCACGCTGCTCGCAGCGATGACCGCCCTGTTTGTCTGGGCGGGCATGGCTTCGGCTGCGACGAAGACCACCTCTATCCAGTACGCGGATCCGACTGATCCGCAGAACACGAACATTCCGTACCTGGCCTGGGCCGGAGAGACGGTCAGGGTCACCAAGTGCCTCAACTTCGACGGGCTTCAGGAGAGCGATCTCCAGGGCCTGAACTTCTCGTTGAGCGGCACGCTGAACATCTCCGGTTGGAGTGGGGACGACGCGGCAGGTCCGAACACGCCGTTCTTCCTCCAGTCCAACAGCCAGGGCCTGACGGTCAACGGCTCGTGGGTGAGGAACCGGGGCCTTTGCTGGTCCGGGCTCGTCACCTCGGAGAAGCCGGGTCTCGCGACCCTCAAGCTCGCGGTGAACGATCCGAACCTCGAGCGGTGGTTCGAAGGCTCGAAGAGTGACGGTGGGCATGGCGTGCTGTTCGAGCACGACTTCCTCGTCATCTGGATGCAGACCCAGGCTCCGGTCATCACCGAAGTGCCGACCCCGGGCGATCCCGCCGGCGACGGCACCTTCAAGCCGGTCCTGCAGTCCGACGGCTCGTACGCCTTCGAGCCCGGCCTGGTCAAGGCCGAGGTCAAGGGCACGTTCCCGCTCGGCCAGAACTGGGCCGGCTCTCGGCCATGCCGACGGTGACGCTGCCGGACGATTGGCAGTGGCTCCAGGATCACTTCGCAGTCGATGCCTCGCCGCTCGGGAGCCAGTCCCCCGGCGCCGCAGGCTCGCTGTACGGCTTCAACCGCTGGGACATCCACGACGATGACCTGACGACCGAAGGCCACACGCGACAGCAGCTTCTGCACCGACATGACCGATTCGTCTCTCGACGATCGATGCGGTCGACAACTGCAACGGTTCGTGGGTTCGGAAGACTGGGCCGATCTCGGTCCGTTCTCGAACATCTTCGGTGGCACCAACGGCTGGGCCGTTGGTCCGTTCGACCCGATCCGCGCCGATCAGACGCTGCTGTCCGACGGCAAGGTCGACGCCGGCGACGCTCCGATGCCGGCGCTTCGCGTCGACGTCGCACTCGGCGCGGCCAGCACGGCCGGGACGCTCTCGGAGGTCGACAAGACCGACATCTACATCCGTGACGCCGTCCAAGGATCCGGGTGACGCGCACAACCTGTACGCACCGTTCTACAAGGCGTACATCCCGGCGGCCTGGAACGGTAGTTCCACCTCCGGTGTCTTCGGTGCATCGTTCGCGAACAACTATGCGAGCTTCCTGACGCAGGGCTTCGACCTGCCGGCCAGCGTTGCTGCTCCGGCCAGCGTCGACAACAACCTGTTCAGCCATGCACCGCTGTACGACTACTGGGACACGTTCCCGCTGATCACGCAGGACGGCGACAACGGCTGCTACGACGTCAGTGGCGACCCGTTCCCGCTGCCGCACGGGCAACCTGGCCGAGGCCGTCTACACGGACGAGCACGGCGAGGCCTACGTGCAGTTCAACCCGGATGCAGGCAACGTCCTGACTCCGGACTCGAACGGTCGCTGTGACATCTACACCGGCAGCCTTGTCGGCAACGCGACGATCACGGCAACCTCCGTGTACCCGGACCAGGTTCCGACCTGGGACGGCGGCATCAAGATCTCGAACGCGCTGGCCAAGACGGTCGACTTCGTCCCGAGCAAGATTCTTGCTTGTGTGCCGAAGGGCACCAACGAGGCCTTCTGCGTCGAGACGGTCAAGGATCTCGCAGGGCAACCCCGTTGAGGGTGCGCAGGTCGAGTTCAGCGCGCAGGCGTTCACGGGTGCGAGCCCGACCCTCGGAGCAGACGCGACTGCTGGTGTTCCGCCGTACGACACGACCGGTCAGGGCGGCCCTTCCGCCAACACCGGTGCGGTCTTCGCCGGCGGGTTCGTCGACCTGACCACGAACGCCAAGGGCCAGGCCGGCATCTACGTCCACTCGTCGACGAACGACTGCGTCGACGTCTCGGTCGAGAACACCGCAACCGGAACGGCGGCGCGGGCATCTTCCGTGACGTCGACTTCAACCCGACGTCAGGCCAGCTTGCTCGAACGGCGGCACGGACAACCGGCGGCGGCGGTGGCACCACCACCAGCGGTACGACCACCTCTTCGGTAGGCTCCACCCCTCCGGCGGCGGCCAGGTTGTCCTCGCGTCCCCGGTGTCCCTCTCGGCGCCGGCTCCGACCGTGGCACCTGTCTCGGTTGCCAAGACCACGAAGGTCGTCAAGGCGATGAGCCTCGTTTCGGCGAGCGTCATCAAGACCCGCACTGGTCGGTACCTGTCGGTGCGTGTGAACGGCTCGGCGAAGACCGCCAAGCTCCGGATCACGCTGATCAACAAGAACGGCAAGAGCCACATCGTTCTTCGCACCGTGAAGACGAATCACGTGGTTCGCGTCGCCAACCTCAAGCTCGCCCCGACGGTCAAGTCGGTGCGGGTGGGGCTCGCGTAACCGGCTAGCCCGGAACGCGAAGGCATAACGCAATGAGGCGAGGGGCCCGCTCAGCGGGCCCCTCGCCTTTTCTTTGTCACGAAGCGGTCAGCGCCTGCGATCACCGGTCGCGCCTCGCCGCCGGCAGGAACCGGCTTCAACTGGGCGAAGGTCGACCGATGAAGCTTCCGGGCGATCGCAGCCGCGGTGTCCTCCTCCTGCTCGCGGCGTGCGGGAGCGGCTCGAAAGGCCCCGACACGATCAGCTCGCTTCACAGGTGCTGGCGAGGCTCGGGACCAGACGACCACGCCTCGTCTGCTGGGACCACGACGGCTACCTCGCCGGCGCGTTCCACCACGCCTACAACCGCACGTGCGGCGCGCAGCAGGGCTCGAGCTCGATCTATATCGCCCTGGACACGAAGAAGGGCACGTGGTGTGTGATCACACCGCGTTTCGCAAAGCTGCCGCTCTGCCCGGGCTTCGGATAGGCAGTTTCGCCGGGGTTAGCCGACGGACTCGCGCGAGATGACCTTGCCGGCCTTGTTGTACCCGACGACCGTCTTGACCCAACTCGCGCAGGTGCTCGGCGCCGGGCAGCCGAAGATGTAGCCGTTATCGGTGGTGAGCGGAACCGTCTTGCGCTTCGAGCCTCCCACCAGGACGACCCGGGTCACGTTGTTCGCTGCCACGCCGCCGATCAGGCCCTTGACGACCGAGAACGACTCGCGTCCGGTCTGGAAGAGGATCGGCTGCGGCATGCAGCGCGCCGAGTACCCCTTGCCCTGGATCAGCACCGAGCAGACCTGCTTGTTCTTCATCAACGTGACGTACACCAGGAACTGGTTCTTCTTGGAGTCGATCGCGGTGGCGACCCGACGGGAGTTCGCAACGTTGGGTGCGAACGACTTGGCAGCCGCCGGAAGGTTGTCGTAGGCGTGATGGGGCCGGGCGAACGCCTTCAGGGTCACGGGCGGGCCTGCAGCGGTCGCCGCGGTGGCGGCGACGAGCGCGAAAACTGAAAAGACCCCAAGCCGACGAACCATACGACGGGGAGTGTACCGAGATTCGCCTCGCGTCCGGTCTACAGGCCGAACTGGCGTCACGAGTTGGAGCGCGTCCACCCGTCCGCTGCCGACTGCGCCGGGAAGTGGCTTGGCCGTCCGTTCGAGGGCGGCTTCGAGCTCGGCCTCCGAGGGGGCTCCGGCCTCGTACCCGAGCGCGGCGAGGCCGGCGACGAGCGGCGCTGCGGCGGACGTGCCGCAGAAGGCGGCGAAGCCCCCTCCGAGCGCGGTCGTCGTCGTGCAGCCGGGCGCGGCCAGCGTCACCCACGAGCCGTGGGTCGACCACGGGTAGAGCTGGTCCGAGTCGTCCGTCGCCGCGACGGAGACGACGAAGGGATAGGCGGCGGGATAGGTCGCAGCACCGTTTCCGGAGTTGCCCGCAGCCGCGATGACGATCACGCCCTTGTCGTGGGCGTAAGCGATTGCGACGCCACGCTCCTGCGTCGGGCCCGCTCAGGACGATGCTCATGTTGATCACGTTCGCGCCGTGGTCGGCCGCCCAGCGGATGCCCTGCGCGATGCTCGTGGCGGTGCCGCTGCCGTTCGCGTCCAGCACCTTGATCGGCATGATCAGACAGGTCCAGCAGACACCGGCGACACCCTGGCCGTTGTCTCCGCGTGCCGCGATCACCCCGGCGACCATCGTGCCGTGGCCGTACTGGTCTGCGGTGCTCCCGGACGAGTCGGCGAAATCGGCGCCGGGCACGAGAGCGCCCTGCAGGTCGGGCTGCGCGGGATCGACGCCGCTGTCGACGACGGCGACGACGACTTGCCGCGAGGCACCGGTCATGAGCGCCCAGGCCGCGGCGCCTCGACCTGGCGGAGGCCCCATTGCTGTGTCCAGCCGGGGTCGTTCGGGCAGGATCGCCGCTGCAGTGGCCGGCTTCGTCACGGTGGCCGTGGGCGGCGCGGACCGCGGCACGCGGCGCGAGCGTTCGGGATGGGCACCGACACGCCGCAGGAGCGGCAGGATCTGTTGCAACGAATGGCGCGTCAGGTGCCGTCTCGGACGCAGGGCATGAGGCTTCGTGTGTGAGATCCGCGTCGCCTGAGCGGACGTCCGGACCGTGGTCTGCCAGGCTTTCGCACTGGAGACTCGCATGGTGGACATCGAGACCACGGCGAGGCAGACGATCGCACCAACGGCGGCACTGCGGCTCACCTTGGTTCTATCGGCAACCTCGCCCCAGGCTTTAGCCCTTTGGTGACTGGAGTTCTACTGGGAGATCTTCAGCCTGCCGGCCGCCGTGGCCGTGCGGATCTGCAGCCAGACGGCGTACGAGCCGGCACGCTGCGGATTGACGAGACCGGCCGCCTGCGTGAACCGGAGCGTGATGCGGGCCGGGCCGATCGAATCGCACATCACGCCCTGCGGCGGCGGCATCGTCACCTGCACGACGTGGCCGGAGGTTCGAACCGATGCCGGATGGGCTCCGTTGACGAGGACGGCGCCAGGCGCGATGGCGTCCGAACGCCCATCGCTGCCGGCAGGCCGACGGTGACCTGGCCGACACGGCCGCACTGCAGCTCGAAGGTCGCCTGGAGCGTGAGCGCCGCCGGCTGCGCTGCGCGACGCCGGCAGCGCGTCCGCGACCAGCGTGGTCGGCGGCCGAGGCGACCACGAGTGCTGCGAGGGCCGCAAGGACGCCCGTCACGGGATCAGCGTAGCGCGTTCGCTGCTCTCACGTGACCGTCGGCTAGACCCCTTTCTCGATCGTGATCTGGCCGTCGTTGGCGGCCTTGATCAGCACCTTGTAGTCGCGTTCGTTCTGGTTCGCGTACGACTCGGCGAACTAGAGCGATCGCACGGTCGAACGTGTCGTTCGTGCCGAGGTAGCTCGCGATCGCGATCGCGTCTCCCGAGCGGGCGTGCGCGCGTGCGAGCTCCGCTCCGCAGGCCTTCGCGTACATGCGCATCATCGTCGGCTCCATCAGCTCGACGAGCGCCGAGCCCTTCGCATCCCAGAGCTGGCGGACGTAGAAGTCGCGCTTGACGCCGTCGATGCCCTCGGCGCTGATGCAGCCGAGCATGATGTCGCTCGCAGCCTGGGTCAGGCGCTGACCCTCGACGACACGCTGACCGTGGTTTGCGAACTCGCTCTTGCCGAGGAACGGCTCGAGCACCGAGGCCTCCGCCTCCTTGAACTGGAGGAAGAGCGGGTCGTCGTCGTCGCGGCCGAGCAGCAGCATGATGAACGCGCGCGTGCCGACGCTGCCGACGCCGACGACCTTGCGGGCCGCGTGGACATAGCGGTAGCGCTCGAGCAGCCGGCGGCGGTCGCCGGTGAGCGTCCGCCGGTACGAGCGGATGCACGCCGTGCGAGGAATGCGTCGAACTCGTCCGAGCGGTCGCCGAGCAGGTCCTCGATCGGCGTCACGACCGGCGGGTCGGCGACGATCCGCGGCTCGCCGTCGACGATCTCGGTCAGCTTCGCGAACGCCTTCAGGCTGTCCTTCGTCTTCGTCTTCGCGAGGTTCTGCTCGGCCCGCTTCTGTTCCTTTGCGGTCGCGAAGCTGCGTGAGCTCGGCGAGTATGCTCCTCGACGTCGATGCGCGAGTACCAGAGGTCGAGGTTGCGCATGCCGGCGTAGCCGGCTATCGCCTCCCGGTAGGAGCGTCCGACGGCGAGGTTGACCGTCTCGCGCTGCTTGTCGTCGAAGCCGCGGTCGCGACCTGCGACGGCGAAGCTGGCGACGAGCCGCTTGACGTCCCACTCGAACGGCCCGGGGTGCGTCTCGTCGAAGTCGTTGATGCTGAAGACGAGCCGGCGGTCGGGCGCCGCAAACGCGCCGAAGTTGGACAGGTGCGCATCGCCGCAGAGCTGGACCGTGCAGGCTCGGTCCTCGGAGCGCCCGCGAGGTCGGATGCCATCAGGTAGGCGGCGCCGCGGTAGAACGTGAACGGCGAGACGAGCATCCGGCCGTAGCGGATCGGCACGAGCTCCGGCACGCGCGTCTGCGCCTGTTGCTCGAGGAGCTCCAGCGGGGCTCGTCCGGTCCTGCGGCGGCTCCCAGGCCGCGTGCGCCGAGCGCGGGACCTCGGCCCGGCGCGGCTTTGCCCTTCGCCGCGCGTTCCGACTCGCTCGGATGCTCGACCCGCCGCGGCTTGCCCGCCCGTCCGTCGCTCGTACCTGCTGTGACCTCGGTGCTCATTGCTCCTCCTAGCCTCGCCGACGTGCTGATCACACGCAGGGGCGTCGCAGGAGGGCATCACCTTGATCGGATGATCACCCCATAACCCGTTCCATCAGGCGGTTTTCGGCCGTATGTGGCACAAACCAGGGCACGCACATGTCCGTCGCCGACGACAGTCTTTGGAAACCCGTTCTCGCGAAGCTCTCGGAGCACCCGCTCACGCGTGAGCTCTGGCCGCGGGACCGGCCCAGGCTCGACGAAACGCTGCTGGAGCTCTTCGTGCTGGGCGAGCGCCCCGCCGTCTCCGAGGTACGTGCGTTTCTCGCAGGCATCGGGGCCAGTGAGGTCCTGGCGAGAGAGGTTGCGGTGCGTTGGAGGAAGCGGCTCAAGAACCCGGCCTGGCGCCCGCGTGAGCTGATCCGATCTGGCCCAGGGTGGGTCACTCCGTTCTACCTTCCCGACCTCGTCGTTTGCGAGAACGCGTTGCGAGACATCTCCGATCGCCTCGGTCAAGCGATCGCCGTGGCTGCGAGCGACTACATGCAACGCAGCACGAGTGACCCGTCTTCGGTCGGCACGAGCATCGAGGCAGCCGTCTTCGGGTTGACCGCCGCCGCGGTTCGTTTGTGGTCGCTCTCGCAGGACTCGGTCGAGGACATCGGCTGGCCGAGCATCTTGTCGCGTTCCCTGATGCCCGGCGACAGTCTCGCGAGGCACTGGACGAACAGCGGCCGAGCCCGGGAGCAGGAGCGGCTCGACCGGTGGTCCGCCGAGTCCGGCGGCTAAAACGCTTGCCAAGGGCCTTCAGGCCCGGCCGCCGTCGCCCGGTCGAATCAGACCGGACTCGTAGGCGAACACAACGGCCTGCACCCGGTCGCGCAGCTCGAGCTTGGCGAGGACGCGCTTCACGTGCGTCTTCACGGTCGAATCGCTGACGAAGAGCTCGCGGGCGATCTCGGCGTTGAGTCAGCCCGCGCGCGACTAGCGTGAGGACCTCCAGCTCGCGCGATGGTCAGCTCCGCGAGCGCAGGGTATCGGCGACGCGCGGCCGGCGTACGAACTCGGTGATCAGCTCGCGCGTCGCTCGCCGGAGCGAGCAATGCCTCGCCGCCGCGCACCGTGCGCACCGCGCTGACGAGCTGATCGCGCGGCAGCGTCCTTGAGCATGAAGCCGCTCGCGCCGGCGCGCAGCGCATCGTACGACGTACTCGTCGAGGTCGAACGTCGTCAGCATCAGGACGCGGGGTGTCGACCGGGAAGTGGTCGACGAGCCGCCGGGTGGCCTCGATGCCGTCGAGCCCGGCATTCGGACGTCCATCAGGACGACGTCCGGGTGGAGCATCCGGGCGGCCTCGACCGCCTGCGCGCCGTCGCTCGCCTCGCCGACCACCTCGAGTCGGGCTCGGCGTTCAGGATCAGGCGGAAGCCGGTGCGCACGAGGGTCCTGATCGTCGGCGAGCAGGAGGCGGAGCTCATGGGCGCCGCGGAGCGGTAGCCGGGCGCGCACGACGTAGCCAGCCGTCGTCGCCTCGCCCGCTCACGAGCTCCCCGCCGTACAACGCGACGCGCTCGCGCATCCCGAGCAGCCCGTGCCGCCGCCGTTCCCGCCGCCGCGCCGCCCGCCCGTCGTCGGCGATCTCGAGCTGGAGGCCGGACGCGTGTAGCGCACCGTCACCTGGCGCTTGCGCGGGCCCGGCATGCTTGAGCGCATTGGTCAGGCCCTCCTGCACGATCCGGTAGGCGGACAGATCGATGCCCGGCGCGAGCGCCGCGGGCTCTCCCTCGACGTGCAGTGCGACTCGCAGCCCCGCCTCGCGCACCTGCTGATCAGGTCGTCCAGCTGTCTGAGGCTCGGCTGTGGTGCGAGCTCGGGCCCGCGCTCGGCGTACCGGAGCACGCCGAGCAACCGCCGCAGCTCGACCAGCGCCTGGCGCCCGGTGGTCTCGATCGATCCGAGGAGGTCGCACGCAGGTCCTTGCTCGCCGTCGAGGACGCGCTGGACCGCCCGCGCCTGGACGACCATGACGCTCACGCTGTGGGCGACCACGTCGTGCAGCTCGCGTGCGATCCGCGCACGCTCCTCGGCGGCCGCCGTCCGCGCACGTTCCTCGCGTTCCTCCTCGAGCACACGGTTCAGCTGCTCGAGCTCCGCGGCCCGTGAGCGCCAGGAGCGGATTATCCGCCCGACGAGCCAGGCGGCAAACGTCCACACGATGATGGGCAGCGTGTTGCCCAGCTTCTCTTCGCCGGCGGCGACGGTGACGATGCCGCCGACGGCGCTGACGAGCAGGGCTTCGATGACGTTGAGGGTCGAGATCCGGCGGTCGGCGTTGGCCCCGAGCGAGTAGTAGGCGACGACGAGCGCGACGAACGGTTCGAACCCGGCCTGCCGTGGAGCGACCAGAGCGGCGCCGGCAGCACCGGAAATCAGGACGATCCAGAGAGTAGGTGCGGGATGCGAGCGCCGCCACAGCAACGGCACTGAGACGCCGACGGCAACCGCGACCTCGAGCGGCCTCCAACCCGACCAGCCGTTGCCCTCACCGCCACGGAGGAGGTCGATCAGCGCGCCGACCAGCAGAACACCGGCGAGCGCGTAGTCGCCGACGCGCTGCAGACGAGGATCGCGAGAGAGCTCGAGTACCCGCGCCACCATCGGCCCGACGGTAGCGGGTGACGAGCCCGATCGCATCGGCCGCGAGGCGGAACCGGAGTTCCCCCGAGCGGCGGCCCTCGGTTCGCTCCGGCGGCCGATGACCGGGGCTCGGCGCTTCCTAGTCTCCCGGGCAATTCGAACCGGAGGTGCTCGATGAGCGATCGTCCCATCCCTCGTCTCGCCGCACTCAGCGGCCTCGTCGCCGTCGTCCTCGTCTTCATCGGGAGCGGGATCGGTGGCAGCAGCCCGGACCTCGGCGCGTCCCGTGCGACCGTCGCCGCCTGGGTCGCCAAGCAGCACGCCACGACCGGTAGCTACACGGGCGGGCTGCTCGAGCTCGCCGGGATCCTGGCCATGATCGTGTTCGCCGCAACCCTTTGGGCTGTCCTACGGCGTGCGGAGGGCGGCGACGGTGTCCTGGCCGCCACGGCGTTCGGTGCCGGTCTCGCCTCGGCGACCCTCAAGCTCGCGTCCGCTCCGCCGCTCTTCGCCGCCGTCTGGCGCTCGCACCATGGCTCCGACCCGCTGCTCGCAACTGCGCTCGTCGACATGAACAACGTCGCGTTCGTCCTGACTGGACGGTCGACGCCGTCATGCTCGGCGCCGCAGCGATCGTCATCCTCCAGAGCAGATTGCTGCCGCGCTGGCTCGGCTGGTTCGCCGCCGTCACCGCAGCGGTCTCGCTGCTGTCGGTGCCCGTCGCCGACCGCGTGCCGCCCGTCGGCATCCTCCTCACGTTCGTGTGGATCGTCTCGCTCAGCGTCGTCCTCTTCCGCCGGCCCGCACTCGGGCTCGTGCCGCCGTTGCAGGCCGCCGCCGCGTAGGTGCAGTCCCAGAGCGTTGTCCTATCCGGATCCCCTTCCTGGAGGGGATCCGGATCAACGTCAGACCGGGGACTCCATAGGTCTGCATCACCAGGCCGATTCAAAAAGAAGAACCGCCCGGTTTGCAGGCGGTTCAGAGACGGGAGCGACGGGACTCGAACCCGCGACCTCCGGCGTGACAGGCCGGCGTTCTAACCAACTGAACTACGCCCCCGGTTCGGGCGCCAGTGTAGCGTCACGGGCCGCGGAGGCCTGCAAGGATCGACCGGAGAGCGACTAACCCGGGCACGTGAACCGCGTCGACTGGATCGCGCTCGGCGTGTCGCGATCGCGGCACTCTCCGGCCTCAAGCGCGGGCTGTGGCGACAGCGCTCTCGCTCGGCGCCCTCGCGCTCGGTGCGGTGATCGGCTCGCGGCTCGCTCCGCACGTGCTGCACGAGGGCGCCGATCGCCGTACACGCCGCTGGTCGCGCTCGCCGGCGCGCTGGTCGGCGCGATGCTGTTTCAGACGGCGTCGGTTCGCGGGCTCGTTCGCCCGCGGCGGTCTGTCGGTGCTCCCGCCGCTGCGGATGCTCGACTCGTTCGGCGGCCTCGTTGCCGGCGCTGCGCTCGGTCTGGGCGCCGTCTGGGTCGTCGGCGCAGTCCTCCTACAGCTGCCCGGCGAGACGAGCTGCGCCGTGACGTCAGCGGTCGACGATCCTGCAGCAGATGAACCGATCGCGCCGCCGAGCGATCGTCTGCGGGCGTTTGCGCGATCGACCCGTTCGAGCCGCTTGTCGGCCCGGCGCCGCCGAAGTCGCCCCGCCGGCACCGGAGCGCTCTCGTCGCCTGCAGTGCGCGCCGTTCGGCCGAGCGTCGTCAGGATCACCGCGAACGCGTGCGGGCTCGGCGTGGAGGGCTCGGGCTGGGTCGCGCGCCCGCACCTCGTCGTGACGGCGGCACACGTCGATCGCCGGCGGCGTGGGCATCCTCGCAGGCGGCTGCCCCGCCCGCGCGCTGGTCGTCGACCGCAGGGAGGACGTCGCCGTGCTGTCCGTCCCCGGGCTGCGAGCGCCGCCGCTACGCATCGCCGCGCCGAACCGGGCACTCGGTCGCGATCCTCGGGTATCCCGGAGGACGGCCCGTTCGACGCGCAGCGCCGGGCGTGTCGGGACGACCGCCGACGTGCTGCTGAACGGCTCGCTGCGAGAGGTCACGGCGACTCAGCGGCCCGATCCGCCACGGCAATTCGGGCGGCCCGCGGTCGACGAACCGGGTCAGGTCGTCGCCACGGTCTTCGCCTCGCGCGTCGGCGGCAGCGGGGGTTACGGCGTCCCGGCGGCCCCGGTGCGCCAGCGCTCGGGCGGGCGAAGCATCAGGTCTCGACAGGTCGCTGCTAGAGCTG
>CAVQFF010000005.1:0-208777 GCA_963711785.1 uncultured Thermoleophilia bacterium | reverse complement strand
CCCGTGGTTCACCTCACCGATCAACCGATCCGCCTCCAGGTGCGTATCGATGGCGATGTCGTTCGTCACCGACGAGTTCAACCCGAGCTTCTCCTCCGTGCGGGTGATCGTGATCTGGTCGGTGTCGACGATGAACGCCGACACTCCGCGGGCGCTCCTCGTCTCGGCATCCGTGCGCGCGAACAGCAGCACGGTGCCGCCGAACGCGGCGTTGGTGATCCATTGCTTCGCGCCGCTCACACGCCACCCGTCATCGTCCTCGTCCGCACGCGTGACGAGCGCGCCGGCGTCGGACCCGAGCCCGACTCGGTGAGCGCGAAGCACCCGATGCGCTCTCCGCGCGCAAGCGACGGCACGAACCGAGCGCGCTGCTCATCCGTGCCGAACTGGAGCAGCGGCAGCGTGCACGCCGACGTGTGCACCGCGACAGTGACACCGACACCGGCGTCGGCGCGCGACAGCTCCTCGAGCACCAGGATGTACGACACGAAGTCCGCTCCCGCGCCGCCGTACTCCTCCGGCACGCACACGCCCATCAGCCCCAGGTCGCCGAGCTTTCCGAGCAGGTCGCGCGGAAAACCGTGGTCCCGGTCCCACTTCGCCGCATGCGGCTCGATCTCGGCGTCCGCGAACTCGCGCGCCAGCGACTGGATCTCCTTCTGCTCAGGAGTCAGCTCGAAGTCCACGGCGGGCAGACTATCCGCATGAGGCCCGCAGCGATCATGCTCGCCGTGCTCGCCCTGACTGCGTGCGGCGGCCACCGCAAGACGTCCTCTCCCGGCGAAGTGGTGCGCGCCTGGAGCGCCGCGCTCGACCGGAACGACAGCGAGGCCGCGGGACGGCTGTTCGCCGACGGCGCACGCGTGATCCAGGGCGACGTTCAAACGCTCGCGACCCACTCCGATGCCGTGCAGTGGAACGCGAGCCTGCCCTGTGGCGGGACGATCACACTGCTCGAGCCGCGAAGCGATGGCCAGGTGCTGGCGGTGTTCTCTCTCACCGACCGACCGGGGCACTTCTGTGACGGCCCAGGCGATCAGGCCGCAGCGTTGTTCCAGGTCAAGAACGGGAAGATCGTGCTCTGGCACGAGGTCGACGTGCCCACGTTCCCGCCGGCCGGCGCGCTTGCCTAGATCGTGACCTCGGTCTTGAGCTCGGGCTCGAGCTTGTAGCCGACGCCGAACCGCGTCTGGATGAACGAGTGCTGGGATGCGTTCCGGTCGATCTTCTGCCGCAACCGCCGCACGAACACGTCGACCGTCCGGTCACGGTGCGTCTCGCGCCGGCCCCAGACCTTCTGGAGCAGCTCGTCGCGCGTGACGACGCGGCCGCGGTCGAGGGCAAGCGTGTAGAGCAGCTTGAACTCGGTCGGCGTCAGACCGGCGCTTCTGCCGTCGACGAACGCCTGCACCTCTCGCGGGTCGATCCGGAGCTCCTCGATCTCGATCGCCTCCCCACGCCGCTCCTCCTGCGGCCGGACACCGCGCCGTGCAGCGGCGCCAACGCGGGCGACGAGCTCGCGCATCGAGAACGGCTTGACGAGATAGTCGTCCGCGCCGATCTCGAGGGCGTGCACCCGGTCGTGCTCGGTTCCGCGCGCGGAGACGACGACGATCGGCGTCCCGATCCCCTCGGCGCGCGCGGTCTCGATCAGTTTCCACCCGTCGAGCTCGGGCAGCATCAGGTCGAGGACGCAGACGTCGGGGTTCTCGAAGCGGAGCCGGGCGAGGCCGAGCTCGCCCCGGCCGACCACGATCGGGTCGAATCCGGCCGCTGCCAGGTGCCGGGCCATCCCGTCGGCGATCACGTTGTCGTCTTCGACGATCAGGATCTTGGCCACGCGCCCTACGATAGTGCTGGGAGGCGCCTTCTTTCCGGGTTTCGGAATGGTGACGATCTGGTGTCGAACGATTCGTCGTACGACCGCAGCTTCGACGAGCTTCGCACCGGCTTCACGGCTGCGGTCTCCCACGAGCTGAGGACGCCGCTCGCACGGATCCTCGCGCTCCTCGATTCCGCCGACCTGCCCGGCGCCGACGTCAGGCCAGCTGATCGAGCAGGCGAGGGCCGAGGTCGAGAACGCGGGCGTCCTGATCGACGAGATCCTGTTCCTCTCGGAGCTCGAGAGCGGGAAGGAAGTCGTCTCGCTCGGGCACACGGCCGCGCTGCCGGTGCTCGAGAACGTCGTCGCTGAGCTGGCCGGGGCGGCCAGCGCGCCGGGATCGAGCTCAGCGTCGAGGGCGACGCGACGTCGACGTGCCGCTACGGCCGCGCATGCTTCGGATGGTCGCCGAGAACCTCACCGAGAATGCGATCAGATACGCCGGGCCATGGGTCGCGGTTCACGCTCTCGGTCAAGCGGGCGGGCGAGTTCGCCGTCCTGACCGCCGACCGACGACGGTGTCGGCGTCGACGCCGCGAACCTGAACCGCCTCTTCGAGCGCTTCTACCGCGCTGACGCGGCACGGACCACGCGCGGCACCGGTCTCGGGCTCGCGATCGTGAAGCACGTCGTCGCGGCCGCCGGCGGCGACGATCGAGGCCGACGGCGGGCCCGGCCGGGGCCTGCGCATCCGCTGCACGTTTCCCGCCTAGCATACGGCGAGAGGCACCCGACGCCGAGGGCGCCTTCGCGATCGAGCGAGTCCGGCGTCTAGGTGTGGATCTGTCTTCAGCGTCTTCTCTGATGCGATGAGCACGGTCTTCACCGTCGACAGTGGTGCGAAGGTGAGCTTGGCCGCGTACTGCGGCGTCTGACCCACCGTCAGTGCCCAGAAGATCATCTTCCGAAGCTCTGCTGCATGTGGCGTCGTCTTGTGCACGATGACGTAGGTGTAGGTGCTGATCGGGTAGGCCAGCTTCGCCGACTTCGGCGGATTCGACGATGTGCATCTCGTTGTTGGCCGGAACCTTCGGGAAGGCGAGTGCCGCCGCCTCGATCCGCCGCAGGCTCGGATAGAGAAACTCCCCTGCCGGTTCTTGCACGGCTGCGAACCGGATGTGGTTCTTGACCGCGTACGCAACGTCGACGTAGGCGATCGCCGCCGCTCGTGCGCGAGACGACACCCGGCGACGCCGCCCGAGCCCTTCGCGCCCTGGCCTGCCGGGAATGCGGGCTGCGTCGAGACGCCGATCTTCGTCTTCCATGTGCCGTTGACCGAGGAGAGATAGTCGGTCAAGCGCGTACGAGGTGCCCGAGCCGTCCGACCGGAACACCGGCGTGATCTTCAGGTTCGGCAAGTTCGCGCCCTTGTTCAACGCGCCGATCGCCGGATCGTTCCAGTTGCTGATCTGGCCGAGGAAGATCTTCGCGATCGTCGCCCCGTCAAGCCTCAGGTGCGACGGCCGCGCCCGGAACGTTGTAGGCAACCGCCATCGCGGACAAGGCCCAAGGAATCTGGACGCAATCGCCGCACGCCTTCACCTGATCCGGCGTCAACGGCGCATCCGAGGCACCGAAGTCGACCTGCTTGTTCGTGATCGCGGCGATCCCGGCACCGGAGCCGACGGCCGCTGTACTGCACCGCGTAGCCGAACGCCGAACCGAGTGCCGGGGTCCAGGCGGAGACGAGCGGCTGGACGAACGTGCTTCCGGCGCCCGTAATGGTCGTGTCGTTGGACTTCGCGCCGGCGGCCGCGACTGTGAGGAGCGCGACGGCGGCGACGCAGATGAGGGCGAGCCCTCTTTTCATGAACTTTCTCCTTAGTCCCTGGGGGTGCGATGATGACCTGACGCCGCCAGCCTGCCCTGCTTGCCCAGCGATGTGGGCTGACGCCGTGTTACATCCGGGTGACGGGGTGGTGAACGCAACGCCTGACGCGCGTGAGCCCGAGCTTGCGCCGCGAGCGCTCGAGCAGCAGGCGCGCGGTCAAGCTCGTGATGAGCACGAACATGATCAGGACGAACGCCGTCGCCCAGGCCTGCGTGATGCTGGTTCGGGTCGGCCGACTCCGAGTACTGGAAGATCGTCAGCGGCATCGACTGCACCGAGAGGGCCGGGTTCCAGTTGACGATCTCTCCGGCGATGGCGCAGGTGAAGAGGAGCGGCGCCGTCTCACCCGCTGCACGGGCGATCGCGAGCGTCGTGCCGGTGAGGATCCCGCCGAAGCACGTCGGCAGAACGACGCGAATGACCGTCTGCCACTTGGAGACGCCCAGCGCGTAGCTCGCCTCGCGGAGGTGATTCGGAACGAGCGCGCAGAACCTCCATCGTCGACCGTGCGACGAGCGGCAGCATGATGATCGAGAGGGCGAAGCCGCCGGCGATGGCGCTCTGGTGGTGGCCCGAGCCCACGATTGGGAGCGGTGCCTTGACGATGATCGTGAAGACGAAGATGCCGATCACGATCGACGGGAAGCCGTTCAGCACGTCCAGCCAGAGCCGGATCTGCCGCCCGATCCGCTCCTGGGCAAACTCGCTGACGTAGAGCGCGGTCAGCACGCCGAAGGGCAGCGCGATCGCGGTCGCGATCGCGACGAGCATCAGGGTGCCGACGATCGCCGGCGCAATGCCTCCCCCCGTCTGACCGAACTGCGGCGGCCCCTTGATGAAGAAGTCGACGTTCAGCGCACCCACACCGCGAATGAAGACCGCCCAGACGACGAGCGCGAGCGCCCCGACAGCGAGCGCTGCAGCGAGCATCGCCGAACCTTCGGCGATCCTGTTCACCAGCAGCCGGCGGCGAGAGCGGCCGGTCGCCTTGAGGCTCAGGACCGGTTCTGTCATCAGCCCCCGCCCGCCGCTTGACCTCGAAGCGCTTGACGATGCGCTGCGCGGCGTAGTTCGTGACGAAGGTGATCACGAGCAGGATGAGCGCGAGGTAGATCAGCGCCGAGATCTGGATGTTCGAGATCGCGCCCTGGTACTGGTTCGCCACGACGGCTTGCGGTCGTGTCGCCCGGCTCGAAGATCGAACGGTGGAGCGGGATGAAGTTGCCGATCACCTGCGTGACCGCGATCGCCTCCCCCAGCGCACGACCGAGCCCGAGCATGATCGCTGCCACCACGCCGCCGCGCACCGACGGCACGACAACCGTCTTCACCATCTCCCAGCGCGTCGCGCCGAGACCGATCGACGCCCTCCTCGAGCTCTTCGGGAACGCTGAGGAAGAGCTCGCGGCAGATCGACGAGGTGATCGGAATGGTCATGATCGTCAGGACGATCGATCGCGCTGAACACCGTCGACTCGACCTTGTCCTCGCCGTTCGCGAAGATCGGGAGCCAGCCGAGCGACGGCGCTGATTGCGGGCTGTACGTGCTGTGCGTTGAACGGCGCGAGCACGTAGATGCCCCACAGCCCGATCACGACGCTCGGGACTGCCGCGAGCATGTCGACGAGCGTCCCAACGGGGGTCCTCGATCCACGGCGGCGCCAGCTCGCTGAGAAAGAGCCCGATCGCGATCGCGAGCGGAGCGGCCGAGGAGAATCGCGCCGAACGACGTGACGATGGTGCCGATGATCAGGTCGCGGGCGCCGTACTCGTTCGAGCGGCGCGTTCCAGACGTTGTCCCACAGGAAGTCGAGGTGGAAGACCTTGATCGCCGGCCACGCGCCGTCGGCGACGCGCCAGATGATCGCGAAGACGACGAGGACTCCGAGAAACGCGGCGGCGGCCGTCAGCCCGTAGAGCAGCCCGTCGCCGATCCGGTCGCCGAGGTGACGTGTCCGCGCGAGTGTGGGTCGGCGTCTCGGGACCGTCGGCGGCTTCCATCGGTCCGCGAGCATTCCAGCGTGAAAAGCGCCCCGGGTGATGCTTCACCACTCCGTCACAAGACGTTCACATCGCTGTGTACCCTCCAGACCGACACCTCGCCGGGAGACTCCCGCGGTGACCACCATGGATTCGCCTCAGGAGCAACAGCGGGCACGGGCGATCGGCGTTGCTGCTCCCCCGTCGGCGGTCGGCGTCAGCCGTGAGGTCGTCTTCGACATCGAGGACCTCGCAGTGCATTACGGCAAGGCGCCTGCCGTCAAGGACGTCTCTCTGAAGATCCACAAGAATGCGATCACCGCGCTGATCGGGCCGTCGGGTTGCGGCAAGTCGACCGTGCTGCGGTGCCTGAATCGGATGAACGACCTCGTGTCGAGCGCGAAGGTCGACGGGCAGGCTGCTCTACCACGGGGTCGACCTGTACGGCCACGACGTCGACCCGATCGAGGTGCGGCGCCGCATCGGCATGGTGTTCCAGCGGCCGAACCCGTTCCCGAAATCGATCTACGACAACGTCGCCTACGGCCTGCGCATCCTCGGCATGAAGGACAACCTCGACGACCGCGTCGAGCAAGCGCTTCGTGGCGCGGCACTCTGGGATGAGGTGAAGAGCAGGCTCAAGACGCTCGGCGCTCGGCCTCTCGGGCGGCCAGCAACAGCGCCTCTGCATCGCGCGCGCGATTGCGGTGCAAGCCCGATGTGATCCTCCTCGACGAGCCGGCCTCGGCGCTCGACCCGATCTCGACGTCGGCGATCGAGGATTTGATGCACGAGTTGAAGCGACGACTACACGCTCGTCATCGTCACGCACAACATGCAGCAAGCGGCACGCGTCGCCGAGATGACCGCCTTCTTCAGTCTCGATGTGAAGGATGACGGCTCGCGGCACGGCGATTCTCGTCGAGTACGACGCGACCGAGAAGATCTTCACGCAGCCGTCCGACGAACGGACCGAGGGGTACGTGACCGGACGGTTCGGCTAGGCATGCGCGTCTCGTTCACCGAGGAGCTGTCGCAGCTGGAAGCGTCGTTGCAGGAGGAGGGCGACCTCGTTCTGCGCGCTCTCCGTTCGTCGCTGAATGCACTCGCGCGCGGCGATGAGGAGCTCGCGGACGAGGTGATCAGCTTCGACGACGAGGTCGACCGCCGCTACATCGCGCTCGAAGAGGGCGTCCAGTCGCTGCTCGCACGGCAGACGCCCGTCGCCGTCGATCTCCGCCTCGTGCTCGCGATCCTGCGCGTCAACCTCCATCTCGAGCGGATGGCCGACTACTGCGTGACCGTCGCCAAGCTGACCAAGCTGATGGGCGATCTCAACGTGTCGGACGAACGGATCGCGCAGTCGATCGAGGACATGGGCCAACGCGCGGAGCAGATGATCCGCGTCGCGCTCGATTCGTTCGCCTCGCGCGACCCGGACAAGGCGCTCACGCTGGTCGAGCTCGACGAGCTGATCGACCGCGCGAATCGCAATGCGACCGAGGACGTCCTGTCACTCGGCGACTCACCCGAGGAGCGCGAGTACGGCCTGCGGATGCTGGTCGTCTCGCGGTGCGTCGAGCGGATCGGCGACCACGCCGTCGACATCGGCGAGCAGGTCGTCTATCTGGTCACCGGCGAGTTCCGCGAGTTCAGCGACGCCTCGCACCCGGCGTAGGCCGGATGATGCAGGAGGCTCGTCCGGATCGCATGGTTGGTGGCGAGCATCGCGGATCGACGGTCAGCTGACGAAGTAGATCGTGCAGGCGAGGCCGGCCGCGAAGCAGTAGATCGCGAACGGCATCAACGTCTTCGTCTCGAAATAACGCATCAGGAACTTCACGGCGAACCACGCCGCCGCCGCGGAGCAGAGCGCGGCCGACGAGCGCCTGGCCGCGCACCCCGTCGCCGGTGGATCCGAACAGCTCGGGCAGCTTGAGCACGGCCGCAGCGCCGATGATCGGCGTCGCGAGCAGGAAGGCAAAACGCGCCGCATCCTCGTTCGAGAGGCCGACGAGCAGCCCGCCGGCCATCGTCGCGCCGGAGCGGGAGAAGCCGGGGATCAGCGCGATCGCCTGCGCCGCACCGACGAAGAACCCGCCGCGCCAGGACACGGTGCCGAGCGATCCGCGCGTCGTCGTCGACCTCGGTGACGGGCGCGCGCCGGCGCAGCAGCTCGGCCCCGTAGAGCAGCACGCCGTTGAGCGTCAGGAAGATCGCGGCCGAGGTGGGCGACGCGAAGATCTTGCGCAGCGAGTCCTGCAGCATCAGGCCGAGAATGCCGGCCGGGATCGTGCCGACGATGAGCAGCCAGCCGAGCTTGGCGTCGGGATCGTCGTCGGCGATCTCGCGGTCACGCAGCGATCGCCCGAGGCCTTTGAAGATCCGCATCCAGTCGCGCCAGAAGAAGATGAACAGCACGATCGCCGTCGCCAGATGCGTCGCGACGAGGAAGGTGAGGAAGTACTTGTCGTTCTGGTGGATGTCCCAGCCGAGGAGGCTCGGGAGGATCACGCTGTGCCCGAGGCTCGAGATCGGGAACAGCTCGGAGACGCCCTGCAGCAGCCCCAGAACGATCGCCTGCGGGTACGTGATCAGGTCTGCGAGGATCACGTCTCGGCGGTCGAGCGCTTCGGGCCGGTCTGGAACCAGGCGAAGGCGAAACAGGCCAGGCCCACCAGGAAAGCTGCGATCCCGTGCTTCACGTGATGGTGGCTCGATCCCGCCTGGTGGCCGGGGAAGAAGCTCGGCAGCGAGCTCGCCGGCTCGGCCCAGTAGATCACCGCGATGACGATCAGGACGACGCCGAGGACGACGGCGAGCGATCGCGAGCAGGCGATTGTTCGTCATCGCGCGTAGAATACGGACCGCACGGTCGGGCCGAGTCGGGATCCAGATCGACACCCACCGTCCAGGCCGTTCCGGGAGGATTGCAACGCTTTGGCGACGATCATTCAACCGCGCTCCGAAGGCGGCTACGACACACTGCTCAACCGCGAGCTGTCGCAGGTCGACCTCATGCGTCGTGTGCTCGAGCTCGCAGCCGACCCGCAACGAGCCGCTGCTCGAGCGGGTCAAGTTCTGCGGGATCGTCTCGTCGATCCTCGATGAGTTCTTCATGGTTCGGGTCGCCGGTCTGCAGGACCAGGTCCTGTCGGGGCTGTCGGTGCGCTCGCCCGACGGCCGCACACCGCAGCAGGCGCTCGCCGAGATCAGGGGCAGCGTTCTCGAGCTGACGGCACAACAGTCGGCGCTCTGGCGCGACAAGCTCTGTCCCGCGCTCGCCGCCGAAGGGATCCTCGTCGGGGGTGTCGAGGACGCCACCGAGGCAGAGCGCACCGAGCTCGAGCAGGTGTTCACGCGCCAGATCTTCCCGGTGCTCACGCCGCTCGCCGTCGGGCCGGGCCAGCCGTTCCCGTACATCTCGGGGCTGTCGCTCAGCCTCGGCCTCCTCGTTCGCGATCCGGAAGCCGGTGAGGAGCGCTTCGCGCGAGTGAAGGTGCCGGAAGGTCTCGACCGCTTCGTCTCGATCGGGACGCGCGGTCTCCTCGTGCCGCTCGAATCGGTGCTGTCCCACTTCCTGCCGCGCCTGTTTCCAGAGATGGAAGTCGTTCAGCGCGCACTGCTTCCGCCTGACGCGAGACGGAGACACCGAGATCTCGGACGACGCGGACGACCTGCTCGAGGCCGTCGAGTCGGACCTGCGGAGACGCCGCTTCGGCGCCGTGGTGCGCATGGAGGTGTCCGGCTCGATCTCGCGCGACATGCTGTTGCGCTTGACCGAGCGGCTCGGAATCGCGACCGACCAGGTCTATGCCATCCGAGGACTGCTCGACCTGGCGGACGTGATGCAGCTCCACTCGCTCGACCGCCCGGACCTGAAGTACGCGCCGTGGGTGCCGTTCACACAGCGCCGCCTCGCCGTCTCGAACCACGACGAGCTGTTCGAGGAGATCGCGCGGCGCGACATCATCGTCCAACACCCGTACGACTCGTTCGGGACGAGCGTCGAGGCCTTCCTCCAGGCGGCCGCGGAGGATCCGCAGGTCGTCGCGGTGAAGACGACTGTGTACCGCACGAGCGACGACTCGGCCATCGCGCCGTCGCTGGTGAAGGCGTCGGAGAACGGGAAGCAGGTCGTCTGCGTCGTCGAGCTCAAGGCGCGATTCGACGAGCGCCGCAACATCGACTGGGCGCGCGCGCTCGAACAAGCCGGCGTGCACGTCGTCTACGGATTCCCCGACATGAAGATCCACGCCAAGACGACGCTCGTCGTTCGTCGCGAAGGCGACGAGCTCCGGCGCTACGTGCACATCGGCACGGGCAACTATCACGCGACGACGGCCCGCATCTACGAGGACGTGGGCGTCTTCACGGCCGACGCACAGATCGGCGAGGACATCGCCGACCTCTTCAACTTCGTGACCGGTTTCGGCCGCCCGCAGCGGTTCCGCCACCTGCTCGTGTCGCCGTTCAACCTCCGCAAGAAGCTGGTCGAACGGATCAAGGACGTCGCCGATGCTGCCGCCGCCGGCAAGCACGCGCGCATCCGGATCAAGTGCAACAGCCTGACCCATCCCGAGGTGATCGAGGAGCTCTACCGAGCGTCGCAGGCGGGTGTGAACATCGAGTGCATCGTTCGCGCCAACTGCAGTCTGGTGCCGGGACTGCCCGGGCTGAGCGAGAACATCCACGTACGGTCGGTGCTCGGGCGCTTCCTCGAGCACAGCCGCCTCTACTGCTTCGAGGCCGGAGACCGCCGGGACTATTTCCTCGGCAGCGCCGACCTGATGCCTCGCAACCTCGACCACCGGATCGAGGTCGTGATGCCCGTCGAGGACACCCAGGTGCGAAACGAGCTCGAATCGATCTTCAAGGCGCTCCTCGCAGACAACTCGCAGGCGTGGGAACTGCAATCCGACGGTGCCTGGAAGCGCATTTCCCCGAAGAAAAGCGAACGCCGCCGCTCGGCACAGGCAGCGTTCATGCGCAGGCGTGAACGCGCGCGCCGCATCGCCCGCTCACACTGAGCAGCGCCGTCGTGTGGGGTCGTCACCATGTGCGGCGCATGGTCGGGGTCATCGATGTCGGTTCGAACACGGTTCGCCTCGTCGTTGCGGAGGGCGACCGGCAGATCCTGTCTCGGCGGGAGATGCTCCACCTCGGCGCCGACGTCGAGCTGCACGGCTCGATCCCGCAGGAGAAGCTCGCCGCCGCCGCACGGCTCGTCGGTTCGTACGCTGAGGCCGCGCGTGCCGCAGGCGCCGTCGACATCGCGGTGCTGATCACGAGCCCGGGCCGGCAGGCGGAGAACGGGAACGAGCTGCTCGACGCGATCTGGTCGGCAGCCGGCTGCCCCACCCGCATCCTCAGCGCCGGCGAAGAGGCTCGGCTCGGGTTCGCCGGTGCGCTCGACATCGCCGCGCCCCCGACGCGGCGTCTGGTCGCCGTCGTCGACGTCGGAGGCGGGTCGGCACAGGTCGTCGTCGGGACGCGGCGCGGTGGTCCCGCGTGGCTGCGCTCGATCGACCTCGGTTCTCAGCGTCTGACCAGCCGGCTGCTCGACACCGACCCGCCCGGGCGCGCGGCGATCGCTGCCGCTCGCGTCGAGGCAGCGGGCTATCTCGAAGACTTCGATCCTCCCGAGCCTCGCCTCGCGTTCGCGGTCGGCGGGAGCGCACGCGCGCTCAAGCGCATCGTCGGTGGGAGGCTGGGGCGCGATGACCTCGAACGCGCACTGGCTCTGCTCGCCGAGACGCCTGCCGCCGAGCTCGTGGGGCGCTTCGGGATCGGCGCCGACCGCGTCGGCACGCTCCCTGCGGGTGCCGTGATCCTGACCGAGCTGCAGTCGCGCCTCGCGACGCCGTTGCGGGTGGTTCGGGGCGGGGTGCGCGAGGGCACGCTGCTCGAGCTCACCGATCGCCGCGCTGCGGCCTGAGGATCTCGAGCAGCTCGAGCTCCGGGCCGAGGACGAACACCGCGCCCTTTTTCCATTTCGGCGCCCCAGGCACGACCCAGTCGAGGCCGCCGTGCCCACACACGACGACATCCTGTCCGGCGAGCGAGCGGACGAGGCCGGTCCCGTGCTCGCCCTGCAGCTGCTCGCCGAGCTCCTCCCGCGCATCGATCTCGAGCCCACGCGCATGAGCGAGCGGTTGCACCGTCTCCACGCAGCGCCGGTAGGGGCTCGTCAGGATCGCCTGAACATGGAACGCGGCGAGCTGCTCGACGAGCCCGTCGGCGTCGCGGCGGCCACGGTCGTCGAGCGGCCGCTCACGGTCGTCTCCCTCCCACGTCGTCCGGTCGCCGGCGGAAGCGTGGCGCACGAGCAGAAGCGGCATCAGTCGAGCGCCTTGGTTCCACGCTTGAGGACCGCGGCGAGCGCATCGGGATAGAGACGCCGCTGCTCGGCCCGCCTCAGCCGCTCGCCCGCGATCAGCCGGCCTGCGGCAATCCCGGTCTGCTTTCGCGCCAGCTTGCGCAGCGTCGCCTCGGCCACCACGGCGTCCTGATGCTCACCGACGACGTCCTGGAGATTCTTGAGCGCGTCGAGGTAGCGCTGCAACTGCTTGTTCTTGCCACCGGTCGCCACCAGTTCCGCGCCGTACCGCGCGCGTTTGGCCGTGATTCGCAGGTTGTGCAACTCGTCGTCGGTCGGCACGGGCGCGAGTTGCGTCGCCGCGAGGCGAAGCTCCCGAAGCTCCGCTCCCGCGATGTCGCGAGCCTGCTCAGCCGACTCCACCTCCGGCAATGCGGCAACGGCGAGAGCGAACGCGTCCAGCAACTCGAAATACCGCGGCGACCCGAGTGCGCCAAGCAGCTTGTCGTGTGAGCGCTCCCGTGCGTCCTCGAGCCGCGCAACGAGCAGCCCGCCGGCCTCACGGTCACAGTCGAGGGTCTGCACCCCGGCCCGGAACCGCTCGATCAGCACGTCACGGTCGCGAACCGGCCCCAGCAGCCGCGCAAGCCACTTCAGCTCACCCGCGAGCGAGGTCAAACGGTCGCCGAGCATCGGCTCGGTTGCACGGATCAAGGCCCGGCTGCGCCGGGTGGCGACCCGAAACTGGTGGATGTCCTCGGCGTCGTCACCCAGCCGAACACCCGGGTCATGCCGGAGGAGCTCGCGCAGCTGCTCGGACAGCAACACGTGCAGCAACTCGATCGCAGAGGCGCCCTCCTCGGCCTGCGGGCGCGGCGGAGGCGGCAGCACGCGCAGCAGCTTCGGCGTGCCTTCGGATTTCTTCGCCCCCGCTTTGCGCAGCGTCCGGCCCAGGCGGTCGAGGTCGTCGTCTTCACCGTCGACGAGCTCGATCTCGATCTCGGCGAACGCGCCGGCCGACCTGCCGGCGTCGAGGACAGCGACCGAATCGAGAGTGACGTCGGCGATCGTCCGGCCGTTGTCGGCCACCCGCACCCCGGTCCGGCGGGTCCGCAGTGTCGCGACCGGGCCCAACTGTCCGTGACGCACGTGAGCGGCGAGGAGCGTCGCGAGCGGCGCAGGAGGGCCGACGGGGCCGCCGGGAGCCTCGACCTCCGCGCGTGCGTTGCCGCCGCGCGGAAGCTTGAGCTGCCAGCGGGAGAGGCCGTTCTCGACCCGCCGGCGGAGCGTGATTCCCGCACCTGCGAGCGAGCGGTCCGGCGTGTCGTGGTACGTCGAGGTGAACAGACGCGATTCGAGCGGCTCACCCGGGAGGTCGGGAAACGTGAATCCCTCAGCCAGTTCGAGCTTCAGCTCCCGTTCGACGAAAGTGCCCATCCAGCCAGATCGTAAGGGCGCCGCTCCTCACGTGCGTGACAGCCGGGCCCGGAGCTGCAGTTCCCCCACCCACTCCGGGCCCGTCCTGTCTCCCCAGGCAACCCGCGTCGGCTCACTGCTGCAGAGCGCGATTCGTGTCGTCGAGCCGACGATAGGCGAGGCGCTGCCTGGCTTGGGTTACAGATCCGCGTCGATCAGGAGTCGGACCGGCGGTCGGCCCTTCACAAACGAGGGCAGAAAAGCGACGATGCCCGCTATGAGCACCTTTGTGGTCATCGCGCACCGCTTTACCCCGACCAACACCCGGCTCGGGACCGTGCTGTCACCTGCCCAGGCGCTGGCACGGCTCGGCCCGGACGATGTTGCGCTCGGAAGGCTCGATGTCCTGCCGACACTCGACGGGGTGGAGCCGGGTCTCTGGGCGCTCGAACGCCTCGCCACGATGGGCGTGACGCTGTTGAACGGGCCGCGCACACTCGTCGCCGCACATGACAAGCTCCTGACGGCGCAGGCGCTGTTCAGCGCCGGTATCCCTCACCCACGCACGACGCATGTTGCGCCGTGGCTGCCGAAGCCCAGACTCGAGCCGCCGCTCGTCTTCAAGCCTCGCTTCGGCTCCTGGGGACAGGACGTGATCCGGTGCGACGACGAGGAGACGATCGATCGAACGCTCGCCTACCTCGAGACGAGAGCGTGGTACGCGGCAACCGGTGCCCTCGCCCAGGAGCTCATCGCCCCGCGCGGCTACGACCTGCGACTGGTGATCGCAGGCGACCAGGTCGTCGGAGCGGTGAAGCGCGTGGCTGCAGCCGGGGAATGGCGGACGAACGTCGCGCTCGGAGCGCGACGCGAGCCGGTTCAGCCCACCGTGGACGCGTGTGACGTCGCCCTCGCCGCAGCTCGCACGATCGACGGTGCGCTCGTCGGCATCGACCTGTTGCCGACAGAGGACGGGACCTGGGTCGTGCTGGAGGCAAACGGCGCCGTCGACTTCACGAGTGCCTATTCACTGAACGACGATGTCTTCGCAGCCGCCTCGGCCGCGCTCCTTGCTGCGCCCCGCGAGCCGAGCGCAGCGCTGGTCGTCTAGTAGACGTAGAAGCCTCGGCCCGACTTGCGGCCGAGGCGCCCGGCCTGCACGTACTGGCGCAACAAGGGACACGGCGCGTACTTCGGGTTGCCGAGGCCGCGGTGCAGGACGTCCATGATCGCGACGCAGGTGTCGAGGCCGATCAGGTCTGCGAGGGCGAGCGGGCCCATCGGGTGTGCGAATCCGAGTTTTGCGATCGTGTCGATTGCCTCCGGCTCGGCAACGCCCTCCAACAGCGCGTAGGCCGCCTCGTTGATGAACGGCATCAAGATGCGGTTGGACACGAAGCCGGGGAAGTCGTTCGCTTCCGCCGGCTCCTTGCCGAGCTCCCGGGCCAGGTCCACGATCGCGGCCGCAGTCTCGTCCGAGGTCTGCACCGCCCGGATCACCTCGACGAGCCTCAGCACGGGCACTGGATTGAAGAAGTGCATTCCGATCACCCGATCGGGTCGCGACGTCACCGCTGCAAGCGTGGTGATGGGGATCGAGCTCGTGTTGGAGGCGAGGATCGCTCCGTCCGGCAAGACGCCGTCTGCGCGGCGAAAGAGCTCTTCCTTGGCAGCAGCATCTTCTGTGATCGCCTCGATCATCAACTCCGAAGCGACGACTCCGTCGGCAGGCTCGATCCGCGCGAGTGTCCCCTCGACGTCGCCCCCGAGCCTGCCGAGGCTCTTCTCGATCGCCGCCAGGCCCCGCTCGACCGCGCCAGGGAACGGATCGTGCAGCGAGACTCGGCGCCCGGACGCGGCGACGACCTGTGCGATCCCGGCACCCATCTGACCGGCCCCCACGACGAGCACATGCTCGAACTTCACGGCGAGGGACCCTACCCTTCACTCCGTGGAGGTCAGAGTGGCAACCACCGCCGACGCCGACGGGATCGCCGACGTGCAGGAGCGGACGTGGCAGGCGGCGTACCGGCACGTCTTTCCGGCGCGCGAGCTCGACCGGGGCGGCTTCATCCGGCCCGAGCGCTGGCGCGGACGCGTCGCCAAGCCTCCGGAGGGCTGGACGACGCTCGTCGCGGTCCACGATGGCGTCGTCGCCGGCTTCGCGGCGGTCGGTCCCAGCCGCGACGAGCGCGGAATCGGGGAGCTGTATGCGATCTACGTCGAGCCGGAGCGATGGTCGACAGGCACGGGCCGCCTGCTGATCGAGCGGTGTGAGGAGCAGCTGCGCGCATCCTTCGGCGAGGCGACGCTCTGGGTGCTCGAGGACAACCCCCGCGCGCGGGCGTTCTACGAACGCGCCGGCTGGTCTCCCGACGGCGGCCGCAAATCGGAGGAGCGCTGGGGGGTGCGCGCGCCCGAGGTGCGCTACCGGAAGCGGCTGACTGCCTGAACCTGATTCGGCGAAGCCGAACCAGATTCACGAGCTAGGCAGTGAACGCGTAACTCACGACTCTGGTTCGCTGCGCGAATCAGAGTCGAGGAGGCGCTCGAGCAACCTGCGGTCGCGGTCGTGCGTGAGCAGCGCGCGGGCCTCCTCGAACGAGGCCCAGCGCACCTCGTCGACCTCGTTCTGCGCGAACGCCTCACCGTCGCTCGTCATCCGGAAGTAGCGCACCTCCTTCGGGCCGTGAGCGACGAAGTAGCGCGTGGAGCCGACGAGGGGACCGACCTCGCACCTCAGCCCCGTCTCCTCCTCGACCTCGCGGATCGCGCCGTCCTCCCACGACTCGTCGCCCTCGAGCTTCCCTTTCGGAAAGGACCAATCGTCGTACCTCGGCCGGTGGACGAGGAGGACCGACCCGTCGCGAACGACGATCCCGCCCGCCGCGCGCACGACCAGCCGCACGAGATCTACACCTCGATCAGCAGCGCATCGCCCTGGCCGCCGCCGGAGCAGATTGCGGCGAGACCCAGGCCGCCGCCGGAGCGGCGCAGTTCGTGCACCATCGTCGAGACGATGCGGCCGCCGGAAGCGCCGATCGGGTGGCCGAGCGCTATCGCACCACCGTTCACGTTGACGATCGCCTCGTCGGCACCCAGGAGCCGTGTCGAGTTCGATGCGACCGAGGCGAACGCCTCGTTGATCTCGACGCGTTGGACGTCGGCGATGGTCTTGCCGGCGCGATCGAGCGCCATCGCGCCCGCGTTCGCCGGCGTGCGGGCGAGATAGGCGAAGTCGTCTGCGACGTAACCCTGTGACAGGATCGTCGCGAGCGGGTGGAGACCGCGCTGCGCCGCCCACGCCTCGGAGCAGACGACCACACAGCTGGCACCGTCGTTGACACCGGGCGCGTTGCCCGCAGTGGTCGTCCCCTCGGGATCGAAGACCGGAGCGAGGGCCGCGAGCTTCTCGACTGTCGTGTCGCGGCGGACACCCTCGTCCGCGGTCAGTTCGCCGACGGCGATGATCTCGTCGTCGAACCTGCCCGCGTCCTGCGCCGCTGCCGCTCGCTCGTGCGACCGGGCCGCCCACGCATCCTGAGTCTCGCGAGAGATGCCGAGCTCGCGCGCGACCTGCGAGTTCTGCACCACCATGTGCAGCTGGTCGAACGTCGAGGTGAGCCCGTCGTAGACCATCGAGTCGAGCAGCTCCCCGTGGCCGAGGCGGTAGCCGAAGCGTGCCTTGGTCAGGAGGTACGGAGCATTCGACATCGATTCCATCCCGCCGGTGACGACGACGTCGACATCCCCCGCCCGGATCATCGAGTCGGCAATCTCGATCGCTCGGATCGACGAGGCGCAGACCTTGTTGATCGTGTCCGCCGGCGTTTCCTTCGGCAGCCCCGCCGCGATCGCGGCCTGGCGTGCGGGCGCCTGGCCGGCCCCGGCCTGGAGCACCTGGCCCATGATCACGTACTGCGGCTCGTCCGGCTCGAGCCCGATGCGCTCGAGTGCGGACTTGATCGCGAGCCCGCCGAGCTGCGTCGCCTCGTAGCCGGCCAACCCGCCCCCGAGCTTGCCGAACGGCGTGCGGAGGGCGCTGACGATGACGGTGTGGGTCGCCATCAGCGTACGAAGGACTGACCGGGCGTCAACCGCTTCGCGAACGCGACGATCAGTCGCACGATCGATTCGACGTCGCCCAGGTCGCAGATCTCGTTGGGGCTGTGCAGGTAGCGCGTCGGGATCGACAGGAGACCGGTCGGAATGCCCGCGCGCGCGGGATGAATCTCGTCGGCGTCCGTCGATGTGACGCGCGAGTAGATCTCGTACGCGTGTGGGATGCCCTCGGCCTCTGCGGCCTGGCCGAGCAGCTCGGTGACGTGCTTGTTCAGCGTCGGGCCGCGAGCGATCATCGCGCCCATCCCGAGCTCGATGCGCCCTGCCCTGCGCGCATCACCGCCCGGGTAGTCGGTGGCAGGCGTGACGTCGACGACGATTGCGACCTGCGGCTCGAGCCCGAACGCTGCAGCCCGTGCGCCGTAGAGGCCGATCTCTTCCTGAACTGCGGCGACGGCGACAACGTCGGCCACTGCGTCGCCCGCCTCGGCGATCCTCCGGGCCGATTCGAGCGCGATGTACGCACCGAGCCGGTTGTCGAGCGCCTTCGAGAGCAGCCGGTCGTTCGGCAGCTCGACCGGAGGCCCGGCCCACACGCCCGGGTCGCCTACGCGGACGAGGCTCTCCGCCTCTTCGCGGGTCTTCGCGCCGATGTCCAGGTGCAGGTCGGCGAGCTCGAGGCGTGGGCGGTCGCGAGCCTGATCCGGCTGGATCCGCTTTCGCGAGACGGCCCCGGGCACGCGACCGTTGCGAGTCAGCAACTCGAAGCGCTGGCCGTGCAGCGTCTCGGCGGCCATGCCGCCGAGCAACGTGAAGGCAAGCAGCCCGTTCTCCTCGATGTTCGTGACGGCGATGCCGATCTCGTCGATGTGGCCGACAACCGCAAGTGTCGGCGCACCATCGCCGGCGCGGACCCGCGCAAACGACGAGCCGAGCGTGTCGGAGGAAACCTCCGCGAACGCCGCGGCTGCCTCCCGCCAGATCCTGGACGGCTCTTCCTCGTGGCCCGAAGGACCGGAGGCAGTGAGGAGCGCAGTCAGAAGCTCGGGTGTCGCCATCGACCTTGCGCATTCAAGCAGGCGCGCTAACCTTGGCCGTAGATGAGCTTCTCGATTTCGAACTGGTGGGCGTGGCGCAACGAGCGGGACGGGAGCCTGCGCGCCTGAAGCACCACGCGCCCAGCAGCCCGAACCGCTCCACCCGGCGACCCGACAGGGTCGTTTTTCATATCCATGAACAACACAACCGTCCTCAACACCGATCTCCTCACCCCGCTCGGGGCATACCTCCACCTGCGCGGAGCCGGCCGCGCCGCCTTCCTGCTCGAGTCCGTCGAGCAGGGACGGCTCGGCCGCTATTCGCTCGTCGGGAGCGGCGACCGCATCGTCTCGTTCGCCGAGGCGGAGGCCCTCGACGAGCCCGTCGTCGGCTATCTGGGCTATGACCATGTGGCGCAGCTCGAGCCGACGGTCCCGCTTCCGGACGACGGCCGTGGACTGCCCGAGAGCCGTTTCGTCGTGGCCGACATGCTCGTCCGGTTCGACCACGGCCGATCGGTCGCAGAGGTGCTGGCGGGGGACCCGGCCGAGGTCGGCGCCCTGCTCGAACGGGCGGTGCCGTCGCTGCCGGCCGAACGGAGCCGGCCGGGCGGCACGACCCGCCGTTCGCCGAGCCGGGCCGACTACGAACGGGGCGTCGAGCGCTGCAAGGAGCACATCCGCGCGGGCGACGCGTTCCAGATCGTCCTCTCGCAGCGTGCAGAACGGCGCACCGGCGCCTCCGCGCTCTCGATCTACCGTTCGCTACGGCGGGTCAATCCGTCGCCGTACCTCTTCCTGCTGGAGCTGGACGGTGTCTCTCTCGTCGGGTCGTCGCCGGAGACGCTCGTCCGGCTCGACGGGACGCGGGCGTCGGTGAACCCGATCGCCGGATCGACCAGTCCCGGGCGACGGCGACGCGGAGCGGCTCCTGTCGTCGCAGAAGGACCGCGCCGAGCACGTGATGCTCGTCGACCTCGGCCGCAACGATCTCTCGCGCGTGTGCCTGCCCGGAACGGTCAAGGTGGAGCGGTTCCTCGAGGCCGAGCGGTTCTCGCACATCACCCATCTCGTCTCGGAGGTGGCAGGCGAGCTCGCTCCCGGCGTCTCGCCGTTCGACCTGTTGCGCGCGACATTCCCGGCGGGCACCGTCTCGGGAGCCCCGAAGGTGCGCGCGATGCAGATCATCTCGGAGCTCGAGCAGTACCGGCGCGGCCCCTACGGCGGTGCAGTGCTCTACTCGTTCCCCGGCGGGCCTCTGGACGCGTGCATCGCGATCCGAACGGTCGTCCTCCACGAGGGCACGGCACTGCTGCAGGCCGGTGCGGGCATCGTTGCGGACAGCGACCCGCACGAAGAGCACGAGGAATGCCTGCGCAAGCTTGCTGCGCTCGAGACCGCGATCGAACTTGCAGAGACAGGGGGCTGAACAGCATGCCGATTCTGCTGATCGACAACTACGACTCGTTCACCTACAACCTCGCGCACCTGTTCGGCGAGCTGGGTGCCGAGGTGATCGTCCGCCGCAACGACGCGATCACGGCCGCGGAGGCGGTCGCGCTCCAGCCGTCGCAGCTCGTCATCTCACCAGGGCCGGGCCGCCCCGAAGACGCAGGCGCGACGCCCGAGATCCTCCGGCAGCTCTGCGAGCGCGTACCGACGCTCGGGGTCTGCCTGGGACACCAGGCTCTGGTCCAGGTCTACGGCGGCGAGGTCGAGCGCGCCCGCGAGCTCGTGCACGGGAAGGCGACGATCGTCGAGCACGACGGCCGAGGGATCTTCGCCGGACTGCCCGACGATTTCCTCGCGGGGCGCTACCACTCGCTCGCCGCCACGTCGGTGCCCGACTGCTTCGAGATCTCCGCGACGGCGATCGACGGCGAGGTGATGGCAGTCCGTCACCGCGACCTGCCGGTCGACGGCGTTCAGTTCCATCCCGAGTCCGTGCTGACCCCGCTCGGCCGTGACATCGCGCAAAACTTCCTGCAGGGTATGCGGGGATGATCCAGGACGCGCTCGCACGGCTGCTCGACGGACAGGACCTGAGTCGCGACGAGGCTCGCCAGGTGATGGACACGATCATGTCCGGTGAGGCGACACCGGGGCAAATCGGCGGCTTCCTCGTGGCGCTGCGCCTCAAGGGCGAGACCGCGGACGAGATCGCCGGTTCGGCCGAGGCGATGCGCGCGCATGCGATCGGGGTGCATCCGAAGCGCGAGGACCTCGTCGACACGGCCGGGACGGGCGGCGACGGCGGCCGGACCTTCAACATCTCGACCGCCGCAGCATTGCTCGCCGCCGCGGCGGGAGCAGGAGTTGCGAAGCACGGCAACCGATCGGTCTCGTCGGCCTCCGGATCCGCCGACGTGCTCGAGCAGCTCGGGTTCCAGCTCGACCTCGAGCCCGACCGGATCGCGGAGTCGATCGACGAGCTCGGATTCGGCTTCATGTTCGCTCCGACCCACCACCCGGCGATGAAGCACGCCGGGCCGGTCCGGCGCGAGCTCGCAGCCCGAACCGTCTTCAACGTGCTCGGGCCGTTGACGAACCCGGCAGGGGCCCGCGCGCAGGTCATGGGCGTTTACTCCCCCGAGCTCGTTCCGGTGATTGCCGACGTGCTCGCGCAGCTCGGCGCACGACGCGCCTTCGTGGTCCACGGGGCAGGCGGGATCGACGAGCTCTCACCCGCCGGGCCGAACCTGGTGTGCGAGGTCGTGGACGGCGACGTGCGCCGGCGCGAGATCGACCCGCTCGAGCTCGGCGTCGAGCGTTGCGACCCGGCGGACCTGCGAGGGGGCACACCGGCCGAGAACGCGCAGAAGATCCGCGAGGTCTTCGAGGGTGGAAACGGCGGGCGCCGCTCTGCGATCCTGTTGAACGCCGCCGGTGCGATCGCAGCGGGCGGTCATGCGAAGGATCTGAAGGAGGGTGTCGGCTTGGCACGCGAGGCGATCGACAACGGCGCGGCCGGGGAGCGCCTGGAGGCACTGATCGCGTTCTCGCACGCGGGAGCGGGCGTATGAGGTTTCAGGTGGCGCTCGCAGCGGACGGATTCGGAGCGATTGCGGAGTTCAAGCGCCGCTCGCCGTCGGCGGGTGACATTCGCCCCTTCGCCGACGTGTCCCAGATCGCGCGCTCGTACGAGCAGGCGGGAGCCCGTGCGATGTCGGTGCTCGTCGACGAGCGCTTCGCAGGCACGTGGGACGATCTGCGGGCCGCCCGGGCCGCGACGACGCTGCCGCTGCTCGCCAAGGGTTTCTTCGCGACGCCGAGCGACCTCGAGACCGCAAAAGCGGCGGGTGCCGACGCCGTGCTGCTGCTCGTGCGCGACCTCGACGACGAACAGCTGCGCACCCTCACGGGCACGGCCGCGTCGCTCGGCCTCGACACACTCGTCGAAGCGCACGACGCAGACGAGCTCGCGCGTGCAATCGCGATCGACGCCCCGGTGATCGGCATCAACGCACGTGACCTGTCGACGTTCGATCTGGACCGCCACCACCAGCTCGCGCTGCTCGCGCGCGCGCCCCGCGACCGCGTGCTGATCGCCGAGAGTGCGATCCAGACGCGTGCCCAGGCGGCCGCGGCAGAGCTGACCGGCGCGAACGCGGTGCTCGTCGGCTCGACGCTGATGCGTGCGCCCGATCCCGGGATGAAGCTGCGCGAGCTGCTTTCCAGGCCGCTCGTCAAGGTGTGCGGACTGACCCGCCAGGAGGACGTCGACGCCGCCGTCGACGCGGGCGCCGATCTCGTCGGGTTCATCCTGGCCGCCGAGAGCCCGCGCCGGACGGACGCGCTCCTTGAAGCGCCCGAGACGGTGCTCCGCGTCGCCGTCTTCGTCGGCGAACGAGAAGAGACCGACGCCGATGTCGTGCAGTTCTACGCGCGCGACAACGGTCATCGCGCACGTGACGCCGAACTGCTGCGCGGCGAAGAGCGCGTGGGAACGGTCGTCGACCTGCCGTGGCAGGAGAGCGACCCGTCGCATCTCGACCGCGCACGCTCGACCGGGGGACGGGTGATGCTCGCGGGCGGGCTCGGGCCGGGGAACGTCGCCGCTGCGATCGCGGCCGTCTCGCCCTGGGCGGTCGACTCGGCGCGCTCGACGGAATCGGCACCGGGCATCAAGGACCACGCGCCTGGTCCGCGAATGGGTGGCCGCGGCACATGCATGAGTCCGGCCAGCGGGATTCGGCGCTACGGCGGGCGCTATGTGCCGGAGACGCTGATCCCGGCGCTCGACGAGCTCGAGTCTGCGTGGGCGGCGCTGCGAGACGACGACGCGTTCCACGCGGAGCTGCACGGGCTGCGCACGAACTATGCGGGGCGCCCCACGCCGCTCACGCGGGTCGAGCGGTTCGCCCCGGACCAGCGGATCTACCTCAAGCGCGAAGACCTGATGCACACCGGCTCGCACAAGCTGAACAACGCACTCGGGCAGGCGCTGATCGCGCAGCGGCTCGGCAAGCACCGGATCATCGCGGAGACCGGCGCCGGGCAGCACGGCGTGGCGACGGCCACGGTGTGCGCGCGCTTCGGGCTGGAGTGCATCGTCTACATGGGCAGCGAGGACATACGGCGTCAGGCGCCCAACGTCGAGCGCATGAAGCTGCTCGGCGCCGAGGTGCGCCCGGTCGAGTTCGGCACACGGACCCTGAAGGAAGCGACGAGCGAGGCAATCCGGGACTGGATCGCGAACGTCGAGACGACGTACTACCTGATCGGCTCGTGCGTCGGCCCGGCGCCATATCCGGAGATCGTGCGCGAGCTCCAGCGCGTGATCGGACGCGAGTCGCGTGAGCAGTTCCTGGCCGCCGAAGCACGTCTGCCGGAGGCGGTCGTCGCCTGCGTGGGCGGTGGCTCGAACGCGATCGGGATGTTCTACGACTTCGTCCCCGATGCCGACGTGCGCCTGATCGGCGTCGAAGCGGCGGGTGCCGCATCACTCGGCAGCGGGCGCCCGGGTGTGCTGCACGGGGCACGCTCGTCGCTGCTCGCCGACGAGGACGGGCAGATCATGGACGCCCACTCGATCTCCGCGGGCCTCGACTACCCGGGCGTCGGGCCGGAGCATGCGCAACTGCGCGACTCCGGACGGGCCGAGTATGTGGCCTGCACCGACGACGAGGCAGTCGCGGCGTTCCACCGGCTCTGCGAGACGGAGGGCATCGTGCCGGCCCTCGAGTCGTCACACGCCCTGGCGCGCGCGCTCGACTGCGGCGCCGAGCTCGTCGCCGTCTGCCTCTCAGGCCGCGGCGACAAGGACCTGGCTGAGGTGCTGGCCTTCGATCCTGGGTCGCCCGGTTCGTGAAGACGCTCGTCGTCTATCTGATGGCGATGCCTGACACGCCGGCGCTCGCCCAGGCGGCCGTCGAGGCGGGCGCGGACATGATCGAGCTCGGGTTTCCGTTCTCCGACCCACTCGCTGACGGACCGGTCGTCCGTCGTGCCGGAGAACGGGCGCTCGCGGCCGGCATGCGCACTGCACGCTGTCTGGAGGTGCTCGCCGAGACGCGAGCGCTTGTCGCCGTGCCGCTGATCCCGATGACCTACGCGTCGATCTTCGACGCCTACGGGTGGGAGCGGCTCGAGAGCGACGCTCACGCCGCCGGCGCCACCTCCCTGATCGTTCCCGACCTGCCGTCCGACGTGAAGCCGGAGCTCCGCCGGGTCCACCTCGTCGCGCCTACCTCGACCGACGTGCGCCTGAGACTGGCCGCCTCCTCGACTGACGGCTGGCTGTATCTCGTCACGGTGACCGGCACGACCGGCGCGCGCGCAGACCTCGCCCCCACCCTGGCTCCTCTCGCTGAGCGAGCCCGTGCCGTCACCGGCGTCCCGCTCTATGCCGGCTTCGGCATCTCGACGGCCGACCATGCGCGCGCGGCCGGTGAGCTCGTCGACGGGATCGTCGTCGGGTCGCGCGCGGTCGAAGCGGCAGAGTCGGGCGCGGCCGAGTTGGCCACACTGGTCGGCTCGCTTCGCGCCGGGCTCGACGCTGCGTAGGCTCTGCGCATGAAGGAGATCGTCCGCGTGGCGTGCGTCCAGGCCGAGTCGGTGGTGTTCGAGCGCGAGGCGACGCTGGACAAGCTGGCCGGACTTGCGCGGGAAGCGGCGGCCGGCGGCGCGAAGCTCGTTCTGTTTCCCGAAGCGTTCGTGCCGGTGTATCCGTCGAACCGCTGGGCGCGCGAGCTGGCGCACGGAAGCGACGGGGCGAAGCTCTGGGCACGTCTCGCCCGGGAGTCGGTGACGCTCCCGAGCGACCGGCTCGCAGCAGCCGCGCGCGAAGCGAGCATCTGGCTCGCGGTCGGCGTGAACGAGCTCGAACGCGGCACGATCTACAACTCGCTGCTCGTCTATGCACCCGACGGCACGCTTGCGCTGCATCACCGCAAGCTCGTCCCGACGAACCATGAGCGCCTCGTCTGGGGCCAGGGAGACGGTCGCGGGCTCGAGGTCGTGGAAACCGACGCAGGGCTCGTCGGTGGATTGATCTGCTGGGAGAACCTGATGCCGCTCGCGCGCTTCGCGCTCTACGAAGGCGGCGTGGAGACGTACCTGGCGCCGACCGCAGACGACAGCGAGAGCTGGCAGGACTCGCTGCGGCACATCGCCAGGGAGTCACGGGCCTTCGTGCTCTCCTGCTGCGTGTTCCAGAGCGCGGCGAGCTACCCCGACGACGTCCCGCTCGCCGCGGGCGACGAGCTCCTGGGCCGCGGCGGCTCGGCGATCCTGGCCCCGGACGGCACCTATCTCGCCGGCCCGCTGTGGGACGAAGCGGGCATTCTCTTCGCCGACCTCGACCCGGCGCAGATGTACACCGCGCGTCAGCGCTTCGACCCGGCAGGCCACTACCATCGGCCCGACGTGCTGACGCTCAAGGTGACGCCGAACAGGTGAGCTCGGCCTGTGTTGTCGGTGCGGGCGTGTTCGGCGCCTCGCTCGCGCGCGAGCTGGCGCTGCGCGACTGGGACGTCACGCTCGTCGAGCAGCACACCCCGGGAACGGTGAGATCCGCCTCCGGCGGCGACACACGCCTACTGCGCGCGGCGCACGGCGACAGCGAGTGGTACACGGCCAGCGCGGTCCGCGCCCGCACGCTCTGGCTCGAGCTGGAAGAGGCAACCCGCATCCGGATCTGGGACGGGGTCGGCCTCGCCTGGCTCGCGCGACGCCCCGACGGGTTCGAGGTGGCAAGCGTCGCGGTCCTCGAGCGCCTCGGGATCGCGCACGAGTGGCTCGCTCCCGACAACGCGGATGGGCTCTTCCCGTCGCTCGCCACCGACGATCTGCACGGAGTGCTCTTCGAGCCCGGCGCCGGGGTCCTGCATGCGCGGCGCGCGACGCAGCTGCTCGTCTCGGACGGCGAGCGGCACGGGGTGACCCTGCAGGGGGCGCGCCTGGCCCCGGGCGACGACCCACCCGGCGACGTCGTCGTCTGGGCCTGCGGCGCCTGGCTCCCTCAGCTCTTTCCCGAGCTCGTCGCGGTCGAGGTCTCACGCCGCGACGTGTTCTTCCTGGGCGGCGACCGCTCGTGGCTGGGAGCCCCCGGCTTCGTCGACTACGACGGCGGGTTCTACGGGCACGGCGACGTCGCGGGCCTGGGCATCAAGATCGCCCCCGACTCGGCGAGCGACACGATCGACCCCGACACGCTCGACCGCCTCCCATCGCCGTACTGGGAAGCAGAGGCGCGCACCTATGCCGCGCGGCGCTTTCCGTCCCTCGCCGGCGCACCGGTCCTCGGCGGGCGCGTCTGCCAGTACGACCTCTCGGCGGACACGCACTTCATCGTCGACCGTCACCCGGAGCGTGACCGGTGGTGGCTCGTCGGCGGCGGGTCCGGCCACAGCTTCAAGCACGGGCCGGCCCTGGCGGAGTACGTCGCCGACTGCATCGAGGGCGCCCGGGAGCGAGAGTCGTTCCATGCGCTCGGCTCACGCGCCGGCGATGCAGGCTTGCGCACCGGCAGCGCGTAGGTCAACTCGGAACTCGTGAATCTGGTTCGGCTGCGCCGAATTCGGATTCAGTGACCCTTTTTCGGCGGCCCTTCCTCGCGTGCCTCGAAGGCGAGCATCAGCTTGCGGAGCAGATCGTTCAACTGCTTCTGCTCCGGCTTCGAGAGCGCCGAGGCGAAGAACGCCTCGCGCCGGCCCTGGACACTGGCCGCCGTGTCCCACGCCTCGCGGCCCGCATCCGTCAGCTCGACGATCACACCGCGGCGGTCGCCCGGAGCCGGGAGGCGGCGAACCAGGCCGGCCTCCTCCAGCCGGTCGAGGCGGCTCGTCATCGCGCCGCTCGACAGCTCGAGATCGCCCGAGAGCTCACCGGGGGAGCTGCGGTGGTCGGCTGCGAGCCGGAGCGACGTGAGAACCTGCCAGTCCGGGTGCGAGAGCCCATGCTCGGCGAGCGTCGCCTCCATCCCGCGCCGCACACGCCGGTTGATGCCGCCGATCCGGTCGACGAGCGCCTCGACGTCCATGTCGATCTCCACCTCACGCGGCAGCACCGCAAGCCGTTTCAGGAAGCGGTCGATGTGGTCTTCGGGGGTTGGGGCCACCGCGCACACATCTTGACAGCAAAAGTCTTGACGTCAAGAGAGTTGGCTGTTAGTCTCTCGACATCAAGATATTCGAGGCCGAGAGAGAATGAGGCCGAGAGAGAAGGGAGAGGCACATGCTGAGGCCTTCCGACCCGATCAGCACGAAGATCATCACCGACGCGCACATCGAGCTGCTGCGCGGCCGCCGCAAGCCGCCGCGGCGCCCTTCGGCCCGCGGCAACTGACGGTTTCCGGGAGCGCTTGACAGGGCCGTTCCCGGTAGCGCGAGAGCGGGGCCCGGCGATCCGCACGCCGGGCCCCACTCCGAGCTCACTCCGGCCAGAAGTCGTCGATCGTCTCCGTGTCGCCCTGCGGATCGTCGATCCGCTTCGAGACGATGACGATCTCGGCGTCCTCGGGCTCGTCGTTCCAGACCCCGCGCCAGGTCCCGGGCGGCACCCGGAGCGCCTCGTGCTTGCCGAGCTCGACGATCTCGTCGCCCAGCTTGAACTGCAGCCTGCCGCTGAGCACGAGATACAGCTCCTCCTGCTCCTTGTGGCGGTGGCCGTACGAGCCCTTGCTACCGGTGTGCTGCGGCATCCGCCTGTAGGTCAACGCCGCCTGCTCCGCCCCGATGGCATACGTGATCCCGCGCATCTCACCCGGATAGTCACCGAGCCAGTCGTCCACCTCCACGAGCTTCACGATCTGGTACTCCTGCACGATCTGCCTCCTTCGGTCTGCGAGTATCGAACACTCGCCAGGCTCGGGAATGCAAGTGACGGAGCCTCGCCAACGCGACGAGGGCCCCGCCGCCGCGGAGCCCTCGTCTGCTCTGTACCAACGTCGTCATCCGCACCAGCGAATCACCAACGGGTTCGAATCACTAGACGACCGGCAGGCCGAAGATCTTCCCTCGGTCGCGCCGTTCCACCTCAGACGCCGGCGTTCGTGAACGTCAGCTCGTGGTGCTTGCGCGAGGCGTTACCGCGGATGTCGGCGACTTCCACCTCGAGGCGATAGCCACCATCGGGATGGCTTCGCGTATCGAAGGCACGGGCGAGCAGGAACCGGAAGAGGCCCGGCACCTTCGGGTGATTCTGGGTCGTTCCGGCCGCATAGACATGCGGATACCTCGCTGCCGGCAGCAGCGTGGTGCGGAAGTCGGCGACCACCTGCCAGGGCACGACCGACCGCCCACCGCGCATGAGGCGCCAGCGCACGAGCGCGGGCGTCACCGGCAGGCCCTTCCACGGTGGAGGCGCGGCAATCGGCGTGATGTCGTGCGCTTCGGCGATCAACGCGACCACTCCTGTGAGGAAGTCAGGGGGCAGGTGCTTGCGGCCCCGCTGCACGAGGATCCGGTCGACCGACGGCGCGCCGAAGTCCGCGAAGGGCGTGAGAGCGCCCTTCCGCAGGGGGTTCCAGTACTGCCCACCCCTGCGCTCGGCGAAATGCACGTGCCCCCAGCTCTTGGCAATGTGACCGAGCAGCTCGTGCTGGGCGACCCGCTGCCCATGCTTCACAACTGGGACGATGTGCCAGTAGCCGTGCTCGCTTGCGCCGCCGCCCTCGACGACTGCGATGTTCTGCGCGCCCTCGACATCGATGACCCCGCCCTGCACGGCATAGACGGGCGTCCCGTCCGCTCCCGAGACGTCGATGCCGAAGTGGAAAGCCTTCGAGCCTTTGGCGCCGATGCGCGGATCGCAGAAGAAGGCCCGCACGGGATGCTGACGATCGAACGGCGCAAGGGGCCAGCAGTAGCTCACCGGCTCACCGTCGCACCTGCATCTCGAGAGCAGTTTGGCCACGCGGGCGGACGGCTGACGTGAGAATCTCCCGGCGATGGAATTCCGCGCGACTGGCGCACGTTCTGCCGCACACATGACCTCCGGCGTTCGTGCAAGCAAGAGCTCGTGAGCATCGCGGATCCGGAGCGGCCGACTCGCAACCGGCTGGTGCTCGTCGCCTGCATCCTCGGGTCGGTCATCGTCTTCGTGGACTCGACGGTAGTGAACGTTGCGCTTCCGGCCATCCAGGACGACCTGGGTGGCGGGCTCGCGCTTCAACAGTGGGTTGTCGACGCGTACCTGTTGACGCTCGGCTCGCTCCTCCTCGTCGGCGGCTCCCTCGGCGATCTCTTCGGGGCGAGGCGGATGTTCCTGATCGGAATCGTCGGCTTCGGCATCACCTCGGTCATCTGCGCCGCGGCGCCGACTGGTACCGCACTGATCGTCGGGCGCGGGCTACAAGGCGTCCTCGGCGCGATCCTGACCCCGGCGGGGCTGGCCGTGATCGCGACCACGTTCAGCGGCGAGGCGCGGGGAGCGGCGATCGGGTCGTGGACCGCGTGGACCGGCATCGCATTCGTGATCGGGCCGCTCGCCGGCGGCTGGCTCGTGACCAACGCCAGCTGGCGATGGATCTTCGTGATCAACGTGCCGTTCGCAATCGTGACTGCGGCGATCGTCGCGTATGCGGTTCCTGCCCGTGCTGCCGGGAACGATCGCGCGCGTGTCGACGTTCTCGGTGGGGTGCTCTGCGTCCTCGGACTCGGCGGCCCGGTGTTCGCCCTCATCGAGGAGCCGAAACGCGGCTGGAGCGATCCGCTGATCCTCTTCTCACTCATCGGCGGTGTCGTGCTCTTCGGGCTGTTCGTGCTCTGGGAGAGCCGCGTCGCACAGCCGATGCTTCCCCTGCGGCTCTTCGCGCGCCGCAACTTCTCGTTCGCGAACCTGGAGACCTTCTCGGTCTACGCGGGCCTCTCGACCTTGACCTTCTTCCTCGTCCTCTTCCTGCAACAGCTTGCGGGCTACACCGCCCTGCGCAGCGGTTTGGCGCTCCTCCCCATCACCGTCGTGATGTTCTTGCTGTCGCCGCGCGTCGGCCGCCTGTCGATGCGGTACGGCCCGCGCTGGTTCATGGGCATAGGCCCGTTCGTCGCGGGACTGGCGTTGATCGGGGTGATCAGACTGCAGCCCGGTTTCTCCTACTGGTCGGAGCTCCTGCCTTCACTGCTCGTCTTCGCAGTCGGGCTCTCGATGATCGTCGCACCGCTGACCGCAACGGTTCTTGCGGACGCGGGTGAGCACGATGCCGGGATCGCGAGCGGCGTGAACAACGCCGTGGCGCGCGTCGCCGGCCTCTTGGGAATCGCCGTCGTCGGCGCCGCAGTCGCGGGGCCGCAGAACCAGCTCGACCTGGCGGGCTTCCATCTGGCGATGTGGATCACCGCGCTGCTCGTCCTCGCCGGCGGCGTCGTCGGGATTGCCGGAGTTCGGAACCGCACATGAGCGCAGCGACCGCCGCAGAGATCGTCTTCGACCACGTCACCAAGCGCTACGTGGGCCGCGACTCGGCGGCAATCGACGACCTCTCGCTCGAGATACCCGCCGGCGCGTTCTGCGTCCTCGTCGGCCCGTCGGGCGGCGGCAAGACGACTGCATTGAAGATGGTCAACCGGTTGATCCCGTTCGACTCCGGCGACATCCGGATCGACGGACGAAGCATCAACGCGCTGCCGGCGACCGAGCTGCGGCGGGGCATCGGCTATGTGATCCAGCAGGTCGGGCTCTTCCCTCATCAGACGATCGGCGAGAACATCTCGACCGTGCCGCGGCTGCTCGGCTGGCCGAAGGCGAAGACAGCCGAGCGAACGGTCGAATTGCTCGAGCTCGTGGGGCTCGAGGCGAACGACGCGAAGCGCTATCCCGCGCAGCTCTCGGGTGGCCAGCGGCAGCGGGTCGGGCTCGCGCGGGCGCTGGCGGCCGACCCACCGGTGCTCCTCATGGACGAGCCGTTCGGCGCCGTCGACCCGATCACGCGCCTCCGGCTGCAGTCGGAGCTGCGAAGGCTGCATCGCGAGGTCGGCAAGACCGTCATCTTCGTCACCCACGATGTCGAGGAGGCGATCCACATGGGCGACCGCATCGCGATCCTGCGCGAGGGCGGCGTGCTGGCCCAGTACGACACACCCGACGCCATCCTCGCGCACCCCGCCGACGACTTCGTCGCACAGTTCATCGGAGAGGACCGGGCGCTTCGCCGACTCGCACTCAAGACCCTGGCAGACGCAACGCTGGTACCTGGCACCGACCAGGTACCCGGTACCCGGGTGGCGCCGACGATCACCGTCCGGAACGCCGTCTCCCTCATGCTCGAGACCGGAGAGGACCAGCTGGTCGTGGTCGACGGCGACGCTGTCCTCGGCATCTTCAGGCTTCACGACGCAGGAGCCCTGCTGTAGGCGGCCCCGTCGTCATCCCGAACTTCGGCCAGGGCAGCGCCTGCGTCCGGGGTGACCACACGTTCTGCTGGGGCTGGGTGAAGGACCACTGGGGCGACACGCTGCAGCCTGCACTCGTCCAGCACATCGAGCTGACGCTGATCGCCGTCGTGATCGGTTTCGCGATCTCCTTTCCGCTCGCACTGCTCGCACACCGCTACGGCAAGCTCGAGCAGCCGATCGGGGCGTTGTCGGCCCTGCTCTACACGATCCCGAGCCTCGCGCTCTTCCAACTGCTGATCCCGTTCAGCGGGCTCACCTGGACGACGGTCGAGATCGCGCTCGTCGCCTACACGCTCGTGATCCTGTTCCCGAACTTCGTCGCAGCGTTGAACAGCGCTCCGGACGAGGTGCTCGAAGCCGCACGCGGCATGGGGCTCACCCGGACGCAGACGCTGCGACAGGTCGAGCTGCCGTTGGCCGTGCCGACGATCATCGGCGGCCTGCGCGTCGCCGTCGTCTCGACGATCGCGATTGCGACGATCGCGGCCTTCCTGCTGCCCGACGGGCTCGGTTACCCGATCGTCCTCGCATTGAAGGAGCCGACGCCGTTCAAGACGGAGATCTACTCGGCCGGCGCACTCGCGGTCGCATTCGCCCTCACTTGCGACCTGTTGCTCGTCGCGCTGCGCCGGGCACTCGCGCCGTGGGCGGCGAAAGGGGTCGCATGACGTTCGCGGACGCCGCCAACGCACACACCTTCATCGACGCGATCCAGTTCATCGGGGATCATCCCGGCTTCCTCCTGCAGAAGACGGTCGAGCAGCTCGAGCTGTCCGGAGCCGCCCTCGCGATCGCGATCGTCGTTGCGCTCCCGCTCGGCCTCGTGCTCGGCCACTTCCATCGCGGCTCCGGCATCGCAATCGGAGCGTCGATCATCGGGCGCGCCCTGCCGAGCCTCGTCCTGATCGCGGCGTTCCTGACCGTGCTCGGGATCGGGTTCGTCAACAACATGGTCGCCCTCGCGGTGCTCGGCAGCGGGCCGATCCTGACCAACAGCTACGAAGGCATCGACCGCGTCGACAAGGACGTCGTCGAGTCGGCCCGCGGCATGGGGATGACCGGCGGGCAGATCGTTCGGCGGATCGAGCTTCCGCTTGCGATTCCCCTGGTCTTCACAGGGATCCGCATCGCCGCGGTCACGATCGTTGCGACCGCCACGATCGCGGCGATCGCCGGCGGCGGCGGGCTGGGCGACGTGATCGTCAACCAGGCGAGCTACCGGCTTTCGGGGGTGATCGCCGCCTCGCTCTGCGTGATGGCGCTCTCCGCCCTCGTCTTTGTTGCCCTAGCTGGAGTTCAGATCGCAGTAACGCCCAGGGGGCTTCGGAGTACTAGCGTTACCAGCGACCACTCTCGAAAGGAGCTGCAGTGATCCGCAAGCACACGAGGCGAGCAGCCAAGGCGGCGTTCGCGATTTCCCTCGGGGTCGCGATTGTCATCGGCTTGTTCGCGGCCGTCTTCGCGCGGCCGGCGCACGCGAAGTCGACGGCCAGTCCGACGATCATCATCGGGACGAAGAACTTCCCGGAGGAATTCATCCTCGGCCAGCTCTACAAGCAGGCGCTGGAGGCCAAGGGCTTCAACGTCTCCTACAAGGAGAACATCGGATCGACCGAGCTGATCCAGACCTCCCTGACGAGCGGGAAGATCAACATGTACCCGGAGTACACGGGCGTGATCGTGCAGGACGTCTTCCATCACACCCTGTCGGCGAAGTCGGCGAACGGCACGTACCAGCTCGCGAAGCAGCTGGAGGCGAAGAAGGGCTTCACCGTCCTCAAGCCGACGCCGTTCTTCGACACGGACGTGCTCGCCGTGACCAACGCGACGGCGAAGAAGTACGGGCTGAAGTCGATCGGCGACCTGAAGAAGGCCGGCAGCTTCAAGCTCGGCGGGTTCCCGGAATGCAAGACGCGGAACACGTGCTTCCTCGGCTACACGAAGCAGTACGGGCTCACCAATGCGTCGTTCCTGCCGCTCGCCGGGATCTCGGCGTACGCGGCGCTCGATGCCGGGAGCGTGCTGGCGGCCGACGTGTTCTCGACCGACCCGCCGCTCGGCAAGGGCTCGAAGTACACAGTCCTCAACGACCCGAAGCATGTGACGGGCTTCCAGAACGTCGCTCCGATCGTCAAGACGACCGTTGCGACCGCGCTGGGCTCGAAGTTCACGAACACGGTCAATGCGGTGTCGGCGACGCTCACCCAGAACGCGATCGTTGCCATGAACAAGGCGGTTGAGGTCAACAAGCAGAGTGCGGCGAAGGTGGCCGCCTCCTTCCTGAAGGCGAACCATCTCGCCTGAGTCGATTGACGCTCTCGGTGGAGGGTCGTCCGGCGAGCATCTCGCCGGAGCCCTCCACCGGGCATGCATGCCGAAGCTCGCCCCTAGCGGCTGCCGAGGTACGCGGCGAGCACCCGCTGGTTCGCGACCCGGACCGGGATGATCCCCGGCAGGTCGTCCAACGGGTAGACGCGCGGCGGGCCCTCGTCACCTTCACGCAACTCGCCGCCAACCGCCTTCGCGACGAACCCGAACATCTCCGCCGTCCCGAACGGCGTGCCCTCCTGCTGGAACCGCGTCAGCTCCCCCACCAACTCGATCTCGAGCCCCGTCTGCTCGAGCGCGAGCCTGACCGCGGCCTGCTCGGGCGTCTCGCCTTCGAGCACACTGCCGCTGGGCAGCGAAGCGGGTGCCTCGGGCGAACCGCCCTGTGGGTGCGTGAGCACGATTCCGCCGTCCGCCTCGAGCACGACGAGCGCGAGCCGGGGCTGTGCCTCGCTCACGGAAGCCGCTCGCCGGTGAGGCGCGCGACACCGAGCGAGCCGATCAGGAACAGGGCCGCGAGGCCCGTGAACCAGGACGAGACCTCACGGGTCGCGGTGTGGTGGGCAACGCTGTGTCCGAGCTGCTTGTAGATCGAGTCGACCTGGTTCGCGGTGGTCGCGCGGAAGGTCTGGCCGTCAGTCGCGTGTGCGATCGCGGCGAGCGTGACGGGGTCGGGTCGCACGGGGAACCGCCGCCCGCCGCCGTTGCCGAAGCCGCCGCCGAAGCCGTAGCCGCCGAACGGGCCGAACCCGAGTGTGCCGTGATCCGTGCCGAGCACGACCGTGAACACTCGGATCCCCGCGTTCCGCGCGAGCGCCGCGCCCTGCATCGGCGTCAGCACTCCGCGCGTCTGCGCACCGTCCGAGAGCAGGACGATCGCACCGGGCAGCTTCCCGTCCTTGCCGCGCGGCGCATCGGCGACCGACGACTTGACGACGTGCACCGCCACGCTGAGACCGTCGCCGATCGCCGTCCCGGCCTCGGGCGAGAGCAGATCGACGCCCTCCTGCAGCACGCCGCGGTCGGTCGTCGGCACCACGAGCACGTCGGGGCCTGTGCTGAACGAGACGAGCCCGATCTTCACTTTTTTCGGGACCTTCTCGGAGAAGACGTCCATCGCGTGCTGCGCGGCGCCGAGGCGCGTCGGCTTCACGTCGGCGGCGCGCATCGAGCCCGAGACATCGACGAGGAGAACGACGGTGGCCTGGCTCGACGTGACCGACACGGTCGCGCGGGGACGCGCAAGTGCAGTCGAGGCAGCCGCGAGGGCGAGCAGGAAGAGCGCCAACGGGATCCACCGCCGCCAGGGACGCTTGCGCTCCGCAACCACCGATGCGAGCAGGTCGAGGTTCGTGAAGGCGACTGCGTAACGCGCCCGGCGGCGATCGAACCACAGCGCGAGCCCGAGGACGGCCGGCACCAGCAGCAGCGCGAGCAGGAAGTACGGCGATCCGAAGCTCACGGCGCGCACTCCGCGCCGACCTGGACGATCGCGTGCACGTCGATCGACAGTGCATCCCCCGCGGAGGCGGTGACGACCACCTTCTTGCCGACGATCACGTGGGACGCCTTCACGTAGACCGAGTTCGAGACCGGCGGGGGCTGCTTCGTCCGGAACGCGACCGAGTGCCAGGCACCCACGAGCCTCTCCGACGGTTTACAGGCGACCCGGCCGAACCGCACGGTTCCGGGACCGATCACGACGATCCGCGACCGGAACTCGAGCGACTGGCCCGGCGGGCTCACCGTGCGCGCGGACACCGTGGAGCGGCCGCCGCCACCCTGCGCGGGCACGCATCCGAGCAGCGGCTGGAAGAGCTGCGCCCGCGGCGAGGTCGAGACCGCGCGGAACAGCGCGTACCGCGTCGTCGTCGCTCCAGGCTGGACGGGCGCACCGAGCCGGCCGACGAAGTCGACGCGCACGTCGCGCGAGGTCACCTGTGCGTCCAGTCCGGCGACGACGCTCTTCCCACCCGGGCAGCTGAGCAGGTACTGCGTCGTCCCGCGTGCCGGAACGACCACCCACGGCCCAGGGACGCGGATGCACGACTGGATCCCGTGGCATTCGTTCGTGGCGCCTCCGACCGGTGCGAGTGAGGCGGCCACTGCGAGCGCGACGACGACAGTTGCGAGCAGGGCCTTCACGGGAACCTCCTGAACCAGGCGCCGGAGAGCAACGCTCCCGCGAGCATGAACACGATTCCACCGGCCGCAGCCACGGCGGTCACCTCGAAGGTCTTGTGCTGTTTGCCGACGCGCGAGCCGAGCGCCGCGTACGTGCTCTTCACGTCGACGCTCGCCGCTCCCTGGTAGAACCGCCCGCCGCTCGTCCGGGCGATCGTTTGCAGCGTCGCAGGCTGCATTGGAACCTGGATGCGCTCGGTATACCCGCTCTTCAGCGGCTGGAGAACGACGCCGTCCGGCGTTCCGAGGGCAACCGACGAGATCGGGATCTTCCACTGTCTTGCCCAGGCGCCGGCCTGCTGGGGGCTGTAGCGGCCGGCCGTCTGCCCGCCGTCGGACAACAGGATGACCACGGCGGGCGGACGCTTCCCCTGCTGCGTTCCTGTCACCGTACGGCCGACGTTCACCGCTTTCACGGCCGCATCGGCGAGTGCCGTCCCCTGCGGGCCGACCTTGGCGTTCGTGATCGCGGTGCGCACGGCGGTCAGGTCATGAGTGGGGGAGCGGAGACGGCGACGTGGTCGGAGAATGTGATCACGGACATGCGATAGCCCTTCGGGAGCGCGTCGACGTACCGCAACGCAACGGCCTTCGCTGCGGCGAGGCGCGTCGGCAGCGAGTCTCGCGCCGCCATCGAACCGGACTCGTCGAGCACCACCACGACGGTGGCCTCCTGTCGCTTGACCGTGATCTTCGCGGTCGGCCGTGCGAAGCCGACGAGCAGCAATGCGACCCCGGCGAGCAGCAGCGCGACGGGCAGATGCCGTCGCCACGGCGACGGCCGGTCGGTCATGTTCGGGAGCAGGTTGGGTGCGGCCCAGGCGGACGCCCGCCGGTCACGGCGACGATCGAGCCACACGTACCCGCCCGCGGCGGCCGGCACGGCGAGCAGAAAGACGAGCAGGGCGGGCGCGAAGAAGCTCACCGCGTGCGACGCCCCCTGCGCAGGAACCCGGCCAGCGGCCTCAGCCAGTCACCGTCGGTCGAGAGCGCGACGTGCCGCACACCGGCGGACGCGAGCGACGTGACGAGCGTGCGGCGCTCGTCGGCGGCGACGGCGGCGAAGCGCTCTCGCAAGCGGCGATCGCCGGTATCGACGCGGAGCTGCCGCCCCGTCTCCGGATCGACGAGTCTCAACTCCCCCACGTCGGCAAGCTCCTGCTCCCGGGGATCGCGCACCTCGACCGCGAGCACCGCATGGCGTCCGGCGAGCCGGAGGAGCGGCGGACGCCAGTCGATCGGACCGCGAAAGTCCGAGACGACGACGATCAGGGCGCGCTGCTTCGTCACCCGGTCTGCGAGCTCGAGCGCCTCGCGCAGCGTGCCTGCGCCCGCCGGGGGCAGATCGCGCAGCAGGCGAAGCGTGTCGAGCAGCGCCCGCCGCCCCTGGCGTGGCCGCTCGACGACGGGCTCGGCTCCGAAAGCCACTGTGCCGAGCCGGTTCCCGCGCCGCGTCGGCGGCGTAGCCCACCGCGATCGCGACGCCCTCGGCGACATCCGCCTTCCGCCGATCGCCGGTACCGAACGACATCGACGCCGACGCATCGAGCACGAGCCACGTGACGAGCACGCGCTCGGCGAGCTCGACCCGAACGTGCGGTTCGCCGGTGCGCGCGGTGACGTTCCATTCGATCCGTCGCACGTCGTCGCCAGGCTCGTACGGTCGAACCTGCCAGAGCTCGCTGCCGACTCCGGCGAACGCCGAGCGGTAGTCACCGGCCAGGAGGCCGTCGACGCGGCGACCGACCGACAGCTCGAGCGCGCGCAGCGACGACGCCGAGAGCGGGCCAGGCCCGGGCTGCTCGGGGGTGCGAAGCGGGGCGAGCGGGTCGTCGGACAGCTCACGACGCGCTTGCGCGCGGCCGAGGTCGATCTGCGGGATCGGCATCGTCGCGAGCACCTGGTCGAGGATCGTGTCCGGCGCGACCTCCTCGGCGAGCGCGCGGTACGAGAGGACGAGCCGGTGGCGGAATGCGTCTCGGACGAGCGCCTCGAGGTCGGCGGGGACGACATAGTCACGGCCACGGATCAGCGCGAGCGCCCGGGCCGCCGACACGAGGCTGATCGGGCCACGCGGGCTGGCGCCGAACGAGACGTAGTCGGCGATGTCGCCGAGCCCGTGCTCGGCGGGGCGCCGGGTCGCCGTCGCGACGTCGACCGTCCAGCTGATCAGGGCAGGATCGACGTAGACCTTGGTCGCTTGCCGCTGCAGCGTCGGTCAGCTCGTCGAGCGACAGCACCTGCGCCAGCTCCGGCGCCGCCTCGAGCGAGCGGGCGACGACGGTCAGCTCCTCGTCGTGCGCCGGATAGTCGACCAGCACCTTCAGCATGAACCGGTCGATCTGCGCCTCGGGCAGTGGGTAGGTGCCCTCGGACTCGATCGGATTCTGGGTCGCGAGCACGAGGAACGGGCTCGGCACCGGGAAGGTCTTATGCCCGATCGTCACCTGGTGCTCCTGCATCACCTCGAGCAAGCGCCGACTGCACCTTCGCGGGCGCACGGTTGATCTCGTCGGCGAGCAGGAAGTTGCAGAACACCGGGCCGAGCTCCGTCTCGAAGTCGCTCTTGTCGGGCCGGTAGACCCGGGTGCCGACGAGGTCGGACGGGACGAGATCCGGTGTGAACTGCACCCGGTGGAACGTGCCCCCGAGCACGGCGGCGGTGGTCTTGATCGTCAGCGTCTTGGCGAGACCCGGCACGCCCTCGATCAGCACGTGCCCGCCGGAGAGCAGGCAGACGAGCACCCGCTCCAGCATCTCTTCCTGGCCCGCGATCACGCGCCGAATCTCGAACAGCGCCTGTTCGAGCTTGCCTCCGACCTCGTCCACGGACTCCTCCTCGTTCGGGTTCGGAACCTAAGAATGCACCTCCTGCCTAAGAACTTCTCGTCAAGTTCGAGATCGGTTCAAAGCCGTCCCGCCAGGCCAGGCGATGTGCTGCCGCGGCATCCCGGGAGAGCCTCGGCTCGTACACGGCGCCGACGGCGACGCGGGCCCGTCGCCCGGCTGCGAGCGCAGCCGCACCGAGCGCGGTCGTCTCCCGCTCGGCAGCGACCTCGACCGGAATGCCGAGCAGGTCGGCCTGGAGCTGCATCAGGAACGCGTTCCCGGTCGCGCCGCCGTCGGCACGGAGGACGGAAGGGGGATCGGGCAGCGCATCGACGACGTCGGCGACCTGGTGCGCGATCGCCTCGAGCGCCGCCCGCACCAGATGGGCGCGTTGTCGTGCCGCGGGTGAGCCCCGCGATCAGGCCGCGCGCATCGGCATCCCACCACGGCGAGCCGAGGCCGGTGAGCGCGGGCACGAAGACGACGCCACCGGTGGATTCGACGCTCTGTGCAAGCGCCTCGCTCTCGGCCGCACCGGCAGATCAGCCGAGGCCGTCGCGCAGCCACTGGAGCGCCGCACCGCCGACCAGCACCGCACCTTCGAGCGCGTAGCCGTCCGCGGCTGCCGTCCTCAGCAGTCCGTGCGGCGGCAGCTGAAGCATCGTCGCCGGTGTGCACGAGCACGAAGCTGCCGGTGCCGTACGTTGCCTTGCCCTTGACCCGGCGCGTGGCAGCCCTGTCCGAAGAGCGCCGCCTGTTGGTCGCCGGCGATCCCGCGAATCGGCACGCGTGCGTCCCGAGCAGCTCGCCCTCCCCCACCGCCTCGGCCGAGCGGACGATCCGCGGCAGCAGCGTCGCGGTCGACGCCGAAGAGCGCGAGCAGCTCGTCGTCCCAGTCGAGCGTCCGCAGGGACGCCAGCATGCGTCCGCGAGGCGTTCGTCACGTCGGTCACGTGCGTCCGTCCGCTCGGTCAGCTTCCAGACGAGCCAGCTGTCGACCGTGCCGAACGCGAGTCCCGCGCGACCGTGCTCCCGCAGGAGCCACTCGAGCTTCGTCGCCGAGAAGTACGGATCGGGAACGAGCCCGGTTCGTTCGCGGATCAGCTCTGCGTCGAGCTCACGGCACCGTGTCGGCGGTTCGCCGGTCCTGCCAGACGATCGCGGGCGCGACCGGACGTCCCGGTGACGCGGTCCCAGAGCAGCGTCGTCTCGCGCTGGTTCGTGATCGCGATCGTGTCGACGCCGTCGACGCCGGCTGCACGCGGCTGCGGCGAGAACGCTCTGCCAGATCTCCTCCGGGTCGTGCTCGACCCAGCCGGGACGCGGAAAGTGCTGCGGCAGCTCGGCGTAGCCGCGCCGGTGGACGTGGAGCTCCTCGTCGACCACGAGGCAGGTCGTGCCGGTCGTGCCCTGGTCGATCGCGAGGATCACGAGTGCTGCGACGATGAACGCGAGCGTCCGCCGCCAGGCATCGTCGGACGCCTCGGCGAACTCCTCCTGCTTGCGGTCGAAGAAGCTGTGCGGCGCGCCGTCGTAGATCACGATCTCGTGCTCGACGCCCTCCGCTCGCGAGTGCTTGCTCGAACGCGGCGTTGTCCTCGGCGGTGATGTTCTGGTCGTCTCCCGCCTGGAGCGCAAGGATCGGGCATTCGATCTCGGCGGCGCGTTGCACGACGCTCGCCCCGCCGCGCTCGCGAGTCGGGCGAGCCGTAGAAACCGATCGAACCGGCGAGGCCGTGCCCCGACGCCGCGGCAAGCCACGATGCACGTCCGCCGAAGCAGAACCCGACGGTGAAGACCGAGGTGGCGCCGCGGGCGCGCAGCTCGTCGACCGCTGCCCGCACATCCGCCTGGACGCCGGCATCGGTCGTCTGCTCGACGTGCGGCATGTACTCCAAGTCGTCGTGCGCTTCGCGACTCCGGCCGTGCGGCCGAAGTAGTCGAGACGATCGCGAGCCGGCCACGCTCGGCAAAGCGCAGCGCCAGCTCCTCGTAGAAGTGGAAGAGCCCGCGCACGTCCGGCAGGATCACGACGCCGGTCGCCGTAGGCTCGTCGGGGGCCGCGACGAAGGCGGCGAATTGTTGCCGTCAGCGGTGGCGAGGACGAGGTCGTCGTGCGAGACGGCCGCGCCCGCGAGCCGCGGGATCGGGGGCTCGGAGTCGATGTCGAAGCACATCACGGGAATCTAGTCGGAAGGGTAAGCTCGAGGGCGAAGGGACGGGGTGCTTGCGGTGCGGGAGTACGAATACGAACTTCGGCGCAACGGTGCGGTGATCGCCACCGGGCGCCTCCAGCTCGACGTCGTCCCGGCCGCGGGAGAGACGCTCGCGCTCGGGTCGGAGCAGGTGCACGTCGAGGACGTGCTGCATCTCGGCACCTCGCGCCGGCTCATCCTGCGGGCGGCCTAGCGCACTCGCTCAGGCGAGCACGCGCTCGAGCGCCGCGCGGTCGGTCGGCTCGCCGTGCGCGGGCAGCACGAGCTCGACCGGGAGGTCGAGCAGCGGACGCAGCCGTTGCACGACATCGTCGCGGGTCACGTGCTTGCGACCGCCGAGTTGGACGTCCAGCCCGTCCCCGAAGTCGGACAGCGAGTCGCCGGTGACAATCGCGTTGATCGACGGCAGCCAGAGGATGAGGTCGTTGTCCTCGCGGGCCGCGTACGCGCTGATGCCGAACGGCCACGGACCGGGGCCATGGAAGTGCCCTTCGCCTTCGCCTGCGCGCAGCCAGGCGAGGTCTTCACTCTCCATCCCGCGCACGCGGTCGGGATCGACGCCGAACTTCTCGACCCAATCCCGCCAGGTGTCGGCGGGGGGCGTGTGCACCGGGAGCCCGAGCCGACGGGCGTCGCGCTCGTGGTACGGCGCGGTCAGCACGACAGCGGTCGCGCGGTCGCGCAGGTCGTCGGGAACGGCAAGCGGGTCGAACACGACGAAGTCGCCGCCTAGGTCGATCGCGTACGACGAGACGAGCTCGGACCACCACTGCTCCGTATCCCAGTCCGGGTGCGGCGCCTGCCAGTGCCAGACCCCGGGGCGCAGCTCACGCATGCGCGCGATGCAATCTGCGGGTCACGGAGCAGAACATGTCACACCGACCGGGATCATTGAATCTGATTCGGCGCAGCCGAACCAGATTCACGAGTGTCGAGCCGCCACTGGCTACCCAAACTCGCGAACCAGATTCACAAAAGCGAATCTGGTTCGATCGTGACTCGTGAATCTGATCCGATCCAGGATCGGCACCAGTGGAGTCGGACACCGCACCGAGGCAGTTAGGATCACGGCTCGGAACGGACGACGCTGCACGGAGGTGGAACGAATGACCGGTAATCCGAAGTGGCAGGCCGCGCGCCTCGACGAGATGGAGCAGCGTGGCAGAGACATCCCGGTGCGCGAGCAGCTCGGGATCCACGCATTCGGCATCAACGCTTTCAAGCCGGGCGAGGACGACCTGCTGATCAACGAGCACGATGAAGCTGGGACGGGCCAGGAGGAGCTGTACATCGTGCTCGACGGGACGGCGAGCTTCGAGATCGACGGCGAGACGATCGACGCGCCGGCGGGGACATTCGTGTTCGTCGAGCCGGAGGCGCGGCGGAAGGCGACCGGAGACGGCACGATCCTCGTCCTCGGCGGGACACCCGGCAAGGCCTACCAGGGGATCGACTGGGGCCAGGCGTGGCCGTTCCACAGAGACTCGCTGACTGCCTACGGCGAGCAGCGCTACGCGGATGCGCTCGCATCGGTGCGCGCCGGCCTCGAGCTCATGCCGGACAACGCGGGCCTCAATTACAACTTTGCGTGTTTCGCGGCGCTCGCGGGCGACACCGGCGACGAGACGTTCGACCACCTCCAGCGCGGCGTCGAGCTGTTCCCGCCGTTTCGCGAGCAGGCGCGCAAGGACGACGATTTTGCCGCGGTACGCGACGACCCCCGGTTCGAGGCAGCCCTTCGCTGAGCATCGGACGCGCGGCGACAGTCGAATCACGCCGGCGGGCTGCGTCCTCCGCGCCTGGTCAACGGCACGCCTCGCCGCAGCGGCGGCAGCGATGCCGCTTTGCCGGTAGACGCGCGCCGCAACGCTGACAGGAGGCCGGCACACACGCTCGACGCGCAGCGGCCGCCGCCCTGATCTCGTCGGGTTGGATCAGCAGAACGACGAGCCCGTCGTCGGCGTCGAGCGACGCGAGGTACTCGTCGCGGCACCGCTCGACGTCGCCGTGCCGTTCGACGAGCTCGGCGAGCGCGTAGAGGTGGCGGCGCTGCGACCTCATGGCCGCACCGCCGTTGGACTGATCACCGCTGTGATCGTCCTGCCTTCCGCAACCGGCATGCCCTCGAGCCGTCCGACCTCCTTGACGTCGTCGGCGAGCCGAGCTATCAGGTCGCGGCCGCGCTCCGGATGCTCACGCTCGCGGCCGCGGAAGATCACGACCGCCTTCACCTTCGATCCGTCACGGAGGAAGTCGAGCGCGCGGTCTCGCTTCCAGGCGTAGTCGTGCGCACCGATCTTCGGTCGCAGCTGGACCTCCTTCAGAGATTCGTGCACCTGATTCCGGAGCGAGGCGCGCAGCTTGCGCTCCTCCTCGTACCGCCACTTGCCGTAGTCGAGGGCGCGGCAGACGGGTGGCTCCGCCTTCGCCGCGACCTCGACGAGATCGAGGTCGCGAGCGTACGCATACGCCCGCGCCTCGTCGGCGCTGATCACGCCGAGTTGTGTTCCGTCCTCGGCGAGCAGCCGCACCGGCTGGTTGCCGATCTGTTCGTTGATCCTCGCGGTGACGCGCCTGTCCTGCGCGACGGCGCCACGCTTGCGTGCTTTTCTCAACCAGAGTCCTTTCTCGCGCTGAAACGGGGACGCAGCAGCCCACCGCTCGGCAAGGACATCTGTGTTGCGCGCGCGGGTTAGCGCGCGGACGGGCCGAACGAGAGAGCTGCTGTAGCGATTGCGTGAACCATGGCGGCCCTCCTTTCGTTCGACGACGAGCCGGCGCGCGAATACTACGCAAACGGGCGCCGGGCGTCTTGCTCTAGATCAGTTCGTTCGGCAGTTCGATGCCGCTCGGATCGATGCCGAGCGACTTCGCAAGCCGAATGCCCTGCTCGAGGTCCTCGCGCAGCATGCGAATGTCCGTCTCGCGCATCAAGGCTCCGATGAACTCGCGCGCCTTCGGCCGCCAGAGTGCGTGCTGCGCGAAAATCGGCAGAAGCCGGTTTGCAGCCTCGACGAGTCGGGTCTTCACCCGCGTGCCTGCGCCCTCCAGGAGGACCCGCTCGTAGGCCATGCCCGCGCCGTGATGGATCCCGTCGTCGATCGCGAGCCGGTTGCACAGGTCCTCGAGGACCGTCCCTCGCGAGGACCGGGCGATCATCCGAAAACGCGGGATGATCAGCCGCTCGTAGAAGACCTGCATCAGAAAGACCTTCTCCTCGAGCGTGTCGGCGTCGAGCACCTGCTGGGCGAGCCGGTCGAGGTAGGGATCGCGCTCGGCCATCCCTCCTGCCTCGTGGATCAGCTTCAGCCAGCCTTCGGTGTGGCGGGACTCGTCCTGCACCATCGTCGTGTAGTAGAGCTTCGCCTCGTGATCGGGTGCGATCGAGAAGAGCTGCGCTGCCATCTCGACCGCAAGCTCGTCGGCCTGCAGCTGCTGAGTGACGACCGACCGCCAGAGATCGCGGCGCCGTGCGAGCTTCTGCGGCGATCCCTTGTACTCCGGGATCGGCGGGACTTCCCCCCAGGGCAGGTCGCGAACCTGCCACTCGGCCCGCTTCGCGAGCTCGTAGTAGCGATACACACCCTGGAGGTCCCTGCCGTCCGCGGAGGCGGCCTCGTCGACGTGCTCTTCGAGCTCCATCGCGCCACAGCCTAACGATCGGTCGGGCGGTACGACAGGCTGCGGAAATACCCGCGGCCGCTCGAAGGTGCTCCCTAGGAAGTGCTCAGGGTGTTCTCAGGCGCGGCCGCCACAGTGGGCTCACCAACGTCCACTGAAAGGAGCCGTCATGAACGGCACGCACCGACTGCCCACCACCGCCCACGCTGTCCCCGCCCTGCAACCGCCGAGACCCTCGACACCGCCGTAGCCGCACCGCCTCAACGGGCGAGAGCCTCGACCAGCGAAGCCACGAGGAACACTGCCGTCCCGGTGAGCACGATCGTGCCGCCGGGCGGCAGGTTCCCGTAGTACGAGACGGTCAGGCCGGCCAGCACCGACCCCAGGCCGAAGACGATCGACAGGCCCATGGTCGAGCGAACGCTCCAGGCAACCCGCTGTGCGGCGATCACCGGGAGCACCATCAGCGCCGCGATCAGCAGGATCCCGACGATGCGCATCGAGACGCCGATCGTCAATGCGGCGAGCATGGAAACGAGGCCGTTCAGCGCCGCAACCGGCAGCCCGGCCACGCGAGCGCCCTCCTCGTCGAGCGAGACCGCGATCAGGCCGCGCAGAAACACGGCGATCACAGCGAGCGAACCGAGGCCGAGGATCGCGATCACGACCAGGTCGCTCCGTGTCACCGTGAGGATCGAGCCGAACAGGTACGCGAACAGGTTCGCGTTGAGGGCGCCGGCCGCCGAGATCAGCACGACGCCGCCCGCGATGCCGGTGTAGAAGACGACCGCAAGCGCCTGGTCCCCGGCGGTCCTGCGGCGCGCGCGAAGCCATTCGATGCCGATCGCACCGACGATCGCCGCCGCGAGCGCCGTCCAGACCGGAGAGACGCCGATCAGGTACCCCACTGCAACTCCGGCGAACGCCACGTGACCGATGCCGTCGCCGATCAGGCTCATCTCGCGCTGCACCAGGAAGAATCCGACCGCTGGGGCGAGCACACCGACGATCGCTCCAGCGGCGAACGCGAGCCGCATGAACTCGAGATCAAGCATGGCTGTGGGATGGGTCGTGCCAGAGGCCGGGCAGCTCCGACGGCGGGCCGTCGAAGACGATTCGCTCCCGCACGAGCACCAGCCGTTCAACGAAACCCTCGACCGCGCCGAACTCGTGCGAGACGTAGAGGATCGTCACGCCGAGCTCCTCGTGCAGGCGGTGGAGCAGCGCACCGAGTGCGTCCTGTGCTTCGACGTCCACGCCGGTTGTCGGCTCGTCGAGCACGAGCAGCCTCGGGCGAGCGGCCAGTGCCTTCGCGATGAACGCGCGCTGCTGCTGACCGCCGGAAAGAGACGTCAGCCGCCTCCGGGCCAGAGCACGCAGCCCAACGCGGTCGAGTGCCTCGTCGACCGCCTCGCGGTCGTCCCGACGCAGCCGTCCGTACGGGTTCAGCGGCGCCCGTCCGGCCTCCACGACATCGCGCACGGTCGCGGGTGCGTGCAGGCCGATCTTCGTTCGCTGCGCGAGATAGCCGATGCTCGTCCGGTCACGGAAGCTCCGCGCAGGCTCTCCGTACAGCGAAACAGCTCCTTGCGTCGGCCGCTCGAGCCCCAGCGCGATTCGCAGCAGGGTCGTCTTGCCGCCTCCGTTCGGGCCGGCGATCGCGACGAACTCGCCCTGCTCGACGCGCAGATCGATGTTCTGGAGCACCTGCGGGCCCTGGCCGTAGGCGAAGTCGACCCCGGTCAGCTCGAGCGCTAGCGGCACCCGAGCTCCGTGCGGAGGGCTTGCAGGTTCTGGCGCATCAGACCGATGTAGTCGAGCCCCTGCTTTTCCTCACCTGGTGTCAGCCCCTCGATCGGATCGAGCACCGCGGTCTTCACGCCCGCCTCGCGCGCAACCGTCTGCGCCAGCTTCGGCGACACGAGTCGCTCGAAGAAAACGGTCCCGATGTGGTCGTCCCGCACCAGCTTCGCGAGCGACGCGAGCTTCTGCGCCGACGGCTCCGACTCCGGATCGATCCCGGTGATCGCGACCATGTGGAGGCCGTAGCGCGCCGCCAGGTAGGCAAATGCAGCGTGACTCGACACGAACTCATGGCGCGCGCAGTGCGCGAGGCCGCGGCGGTATTCACCGTCGAGACGGAGGATACGCGCGGCAAGCGCGCGCCCTCTGGCCGGACGGCCGAGCGCCACCCCCATACGCTCGACGATGTGCGCGAACCGAACCGGGTCCAACCAGACGTGCGGGTCCGTCTTGCCGGATTCGTCACCGACGCCCGCGGACAGCGTCTGCCCCTGCAGCACGTCGAAGGTCGTTCCGCGCGCGGCGCGCACCGCATCCGCGACGGCGGGCTGAAAATCGTGCGAGAGGTAGAAGACGAACTTCGCGCTCTGGATCTCCGCCACTTCCTTCGGGGTGAGCTCGATGTCGTGCGGCTCGGCGCCTGCGGGCGTCAGGTTGTGCACGTGCACGGTCTGGCCGCCGATCTGCTCCGCCGCCCAGGCGACCGGGTAGAACGCTGCGACCACCGACCGTCCGTGGGACGGCGTGCTCGAGCCGCAGCCCGCCAGGGCGGTTACCAGTGCAAGTGCGAGAACGATTCTCATCAAGGTCCCGGGGACGATAACGATTCTCGTTATCCTCTGCCCGATGACCTGGGCCGACCATGCGAACACCCAGCTCCGCGAGGCGGGCTACCGCCCGGGCGGCGCCGGCACGCTGGTGCTCGGGTACCTGGAGGCGCAGACGTGCTGCCGTGGCGCACAGGAGATCTACGAGGCGCTCGAGCGCAGGATCGGCCTGGCGAGCGTCTACCGCATGCTCGACCGGCTCGACGAGCAGGGTCTCGTCCAGCGAATCGACCTCGGGGATGGGATCGTCCGCTATGAGCCGGCGCGCGCCGCACATCACCACCACCTCGTCTGCGGTGAGTGCGGCAAGGTGGAGCCGTTCGCAGACCAGCGCCTCGAGCAGGCGATCGAGGCGGTCGAGGAGCGGAGCGGCTACTCGGTGGTCGCGCACGAGGTCGTGCTGCGTGGCGCCTGCGCGGATTGCCGGCCATGAACATCGGCATCTACATCTACGAGCTTGCCGAGGAGCTCGACTGGGCCGGGCCGTGGGAGGTGCTCGCCGCCTGGGCCGACCGCGCGAGCGATGTGCACGTCTTCACGATCACCGACACGGATGGGCCGGTTCGGTGTGCGAAGGGCTTGCGCGTGCTCGGCGATCACACGTGGGAGACCGCGCCGGAGCTCGACGTGCTCGTCGTCCCGGGGGGCGACTCGCGTGGGCCGGTCGCGGACGAGGTGCTGATCGCAAGGATCCGTGCGTTGCGAGAACAGGGCGCGCTCCTGACAAGTGTCTGCACAGGCGCGTTCGTGCTGCACGCGGCCGGCGCGCTCGAGGACAAGCCGGCGACGACGCACTGGGGCGCCGTCGAACGATTGCGCTCACTCGGGGTCGACGTGCGAGACGAGCGCTTCATCGACGCGGGCGACGTGATCACCGCAGCGGGCGTGTCGGCGGGGATCGACATGGCGCTCCATCTCGTCGCACGGCTGGACTCGGTCGAGCGTGCACGTGACGTTCGCCGCTACATCCAGTACGACCCCGCCCCGCCTGTGTGATGGACGCCGCCCGCGTCGACAAGTGGGAATTGGCAGACGCTTTTCCCTGACCAGGCGGCGTGGATCGGTGAGTCCGCTTGTCTCTCTCAGTCCGTCGGAGCTTGGAGCGCCGCGAGTCGTTCGCGGGTGCGGCGCGCGAGCGGGATAATCTGCTTGCGCGCGTAGAGCTCGAGTGCGTCTCGGTAGGCAGCGGTGGCTTCGTCGCGTCTGCCGGCGGTTTCGAGCACTTGGGCGAGGTCGGAGAGCGCGTTGCCTTGCGCGGGTAGGGCGTCTGTTGCTCCGAGCATCTCGACTGCCTGGCGGGCGAGTGGCTCAGCCTTGGCGTGTTCGCCGTGGCTCGCGTGGACGCGCGCCTGCACCTGCCGCCAGAGCGCTTGTGCGCCGGTGTCATGGTCCTCGACCGCTTGTCGGCCCACTCGTGCCGTCTCCGCGGCTTCGTCGTAGCGGCCGAGCGCGCACAGTTCACGTCCGAGCATCGGCGCGTAGGTTGAGATGAAGCCGAGCTGCCCGCTCGCTTCGAGCCATTCGCAGACGTTCTTCAGCCTCCGGCTCGCGTCCTCGTGGTCGTCGGCAAGCGTGGCGATCTCGGCCATGAGCCAATTCCCAACCCAGGTACCGGCCTGTTCGTTGTAGCGCGCATACGACTGCTCGGCTAAGGGCCAGGCGTCGTCGAAGCGGTCGAGCATCGCGAGAAGCCATGCGCGGAAGAGGGCGGACATCGGCGACTGCCTTTCCACCAGCCGCTCGAGTGTCGCCAGCGCCTCGTTCGCAGGCCGCGGCCCGGCGACAAGAGCGGCCTCGAGAAACGAGATGTTCGGCGATTGCCGGCGGCCGGCAAGTCGAGCGTGGCGGAGTGCCTGCTCGCTCGCTTCCGCCATGTCCTCGAGTTGCGTGCGTCCGTTTGCGACCCCGAAGCCGAGGACGTTCCAGACATGCGCCAGCCCAGCGTGGTCGCCCGTCTGTTCGAGCAGGGGCAGCGCTCTGAGCGCGAGCGCCTCGAGTTCATCCGGCGAAGTCGGGGTAAGTTGTGCTCGGTAGAGTCCGGCGACTGCGCGGGCAAGGGCCTCGCCAGCCGTATCGTCTGCGGCTGCCGCCCGTTCTGCGGCCTGCTCGGCGACCGATGCTGCTTGTTGTGGATCGGCCAAAAATGCCTGGGCGAGGTCGAGCTCTAGGTTGACGTCGAGCCGCAGCGACCGCGTCAGCTCGAGCGCTCGGGCGAGCAGCCTGGCGGCGCCGTGATCGTCGGAGCGCCAAAGGGCTAGCCGACCCGCGGCCGCTAGTCGATCGCCGGCACGCAGCGAAAGAGCAGGATCGGGCCGACCAAGCTCCGCCAGGTAGCGGGCGGCTTGTTCAAGGTGGTAGCCGACGATCTCGTCGCGCTCGACGAGGTCTCGACCGTGGCTCTCGAGCCAGGCGGCGAAGCGCTGGTGCAGCTCCGCCCTGGTCGTTTTGGGCAGTGCGTCGTAGGCGGTGTCGCGGATCAGGAGGTGGCGGAAACGGAAGCCGTCCTCGCCCACGAACTGGGGCCGGTCGGAGCGGATCAGTTCGCGCCGCACAAGCGCTGCGAGGCGCGGCGTCACCTGCACCTCGTCGGGTGTCAACGCTTGGACGGCGCCGCGGTGGAAGACCTCGCCTTCGACCGAGCCACATTCCAGCACCCCTCGCTCGGCCGGGTCGAGCTGGTCGAGCCGCGCCGCCAACAAGGCTTTCAACGACGCTGGCACCTCGACCTCCTCACCGGCCTCCTGGGTCATCGCGAGCATCTCGCTGATGAACAGCGGGTTCCCCGCGGCAGCGGCGGCGATCCTCGACCGCAGCTCCGCCGGCACGTCTGTTCCGATCAAGCTCTCCGTGTCCGCCTCGTCGAGCGGTGCGAGCCGGCTCGTGACCGGCCAGGTCGGCCGGCTGTCGCGCAGCTCGGGCCGGGCCAGGCAGAGCAGCAGCAGCGGCGCCCCACTCGAAAGAAGCGCCACATGCTCGATCAGATCGAGGAACGTCTCCTCGCCCCACTGGATGTCGTCGAACACGACCACCAGCGGCGCCTGCTCCTCGAGCAGCTTGCGGAACGCCCAGCCGATCTCCTCCGCCGACGTGCCGACATCCGACTCACCCAGCAGCGAGCGGATCGCCGCCGCGGCAGCCGGATCGACCGGCAACAAGTCGAGTTGCTTCACGATCTCGACGACCGGCCAGTAGGTGATCCCCGCCCCGTAGGGCAGACAGCGTCCCCGCACCACCCGCGCACCGATCGAGGCCAGCGCCTCGGCCGCGAGCCGCGACTTCCCGATCCCCGGCTCGCCCACGACCGTCACCAGCTCGCAGCGCTGCTCTTCCACTGCCCGCTCCCATGCCTCGGCCAACAGTTGGAGCTCACGCTGGCGGCCGACGAACAGCGAGCCGTGGCGGCGCTCGGGTGCGGCATGGGCGACGAGCAGCCGAAACGCCGCCACCGGCTCCGACTTCCCCTTCAACACGAGCAGCTCAACCGGTTCCACGTCCACCGAGCCTTGAACGAGCTCATGCGTCGACGCGCCGATCAACACCTCCCCCGGCGCCGCCGCCTGTTCCAACCGCGCCGCGACGTTCACCGCATCCCCGGTCACCAACCGCTCCGCCGTGCCCGTCACCACCTCACCGGTGTTCACACCGATCCGTCCCTGAATACCGAGCCCTGGTAACGCATCGCGCATCTCTACCGCCGCCCGACAAGCCCGCAGCGCATCATCCTCGTGAACGCGCGGGACCCCGAACACCGCCAACACCGCATCACCGATGAACTTCTCCACCGTCCCACCATGCGACTCGACGATCCCACTCATCCGCTCGAAGTAACGGCCCAACAACGCCCGCAACGCCTCCGGGTCAGTCTGCTCGCCAAGCGCAGTCGAGCCGACCAGGTCGCAGAACAACACGGTGACGACCTTCCGGCGCTCAACCGGGCCGCCGCCGAGCCCGGCCCCACACTGCGCGCAGAAGCGGTGGTCGTCCGGGTTCTCGTGACCGCAGCTCGCGCAGACCAACACCAGCCGAGGCTAGAGCATCCAGCGACCGACAGCTACACGCAGCACCAGCCCGGAACCAGCATTCACGCCCTAGCCTGGCGCGGGCGACCTAAGGTGGGATACGTGGACGACAAGCTCCGTCAACTTCGCAACTCACCGCCACATCACGACGGCACGCCGTGACGAGTGCTAACACCAGGATCGACAAGTGGCTATGGGCGGCGCGCTTCTTCAAGACGCGCAGTGCGGCGACCGACGCGGTGCTGGGCGGGCACGTGCACGTGAACGGAGAGCGAGTGAAGCCGTCGAGAGACGTCCATGCCGGCGACACCGTCGAGATTGCAATCGCCGCGCGGCGACGCACGGTGCTCGTCACCGGCATCGCGGACAAGCGCGGCTCAGCGACCGTGGCGGCGACGCTCTACGCGGAGACGCCCGAGTCGATCGAACGCGGCGAACGCGAACGCCTGCAGCGGAGCCTCGCCCGGCCCCTGGGCGCCGACCTCGGCGAACGGCCGACGAAGCAGGCGCGGCGACGGCTCGACGCGCTGCGCCGAACGCAGCGCGGCAGCCCGTAGCGCACCCGTCGGGACAGGTCTCTAGCCGAAGTCGACGGCCTCGTCACCCGCGAACTCGTGGGCCGGTGCTCCCACCTGCCGGAGCAACAGCCCACCGATCGCCGCGGCCGACGCCGCGAAGATGGCGCCGACGAGAAAGGCGGCGTGATAGCCCCCGGTCAGCGCCTCCAGATTGCCCGCGCCGGACGCAGCCAGCGTGTCGGTGCGTGACGCCGCGATGCTCGCGAGCACCGCGAGCCCGACCGCGCCGCCCATCATGAAGGACGTGTTGACAACGCCGGAGGCAAGGCCCGACTCCTCCGGGTCGACCTCGCTCATCGCGGCGAGCAGCAGCGGATTGAACGCCATGCCGGCACCGACACCGAGCAGGATCATGCTCGGCAGGACGTCGACAACGAACGAGCCGTCGACGGGGGCGCGCACGAAGAGCAGCAGTCCGAGCGACGCCAGCCCCAACCCCACTGCAAGCGGCGGCCGAAAGCCGAACCGCAGCACGAGCCTCGCCGAGAGCCCGATCGAGAACGCCCCCATGATCAGATTCGCAGGCAAGAAGGCGAGGCCGACCTGAAGCGGCGAGTAGCCGAGGACGAGCTGCAGATACAGCGCGGACAGGAAGAACCACGCGAACATCGCCGCCGCCCACAACACACCGACGACGTTCGCCGTCGCGACGTTCCGACGCTGAAACAGGCTGAGTGGGACCAGCGGGTCGCGCAGCCGCGACTCGAGCCAGACGAAGAATGCAAGCAGGACGGCCGAGCATCCGAGCAGCCCGAGCGTCTGAGTGGATGTCCACCCAGCCTGGTTGCCGTTGACGATCGCGTAGACAGCCAGCACGAGCGCCGCCGTGACCGTGACCGCGCCCGCGACATCGAGCGACTTGCCGCCGAGCGAGGCTCGCGCCTTCGGCAGGAGCCGGAGCGAGAGGGCGAAGACGACCACGCCGATCGGCAGGTTGACCAGGAAGATCCAGTGCCAGTCGAGCGAGCCCGTCAGCACGCCGCCGAGCAGGACGCCGATGCTGCCGCCGCCGGCCATCACGAACCCGAACACACCCATTGCCTTCGCGCGATCGACCGGCTCCGTGAAGAGGACCATGATCAGCGAGAACGCCACTGCCGAGACGACGGCCCCGCCCACTCCCTGAACCGCGCGCGCTGCGATCAGCAGTCCCTTCGAGCCCGACAGCCCGCACGCGAGCGACGCCAGCGTGAAGACCGCGATCCCGATCAGGAACAGCCGGCGGTGGCCGAAGAGGTCACCGAGCCTGCCGCCGAGCAGCAGAAAGCCGCCGAAGGTGAGGATGTAGGCGTTCACGACCCAGGCGAGCGACGTCTGCGAGAAGCCGAGATCGGCGCGGATCGACGGCAGCGCGACATTCACGATCGTCGTGTCGAGGACGATCATCAGATCGCCGAGGCACAAGACGTAGAGCGCGAGCCAGCGGCTGCGGGCGGTCATGGACGGCATCTGTCCCTTTCGTTCGTTTTCACAACCATCCGACCGTGCCGCCGGCCCGAACTCATCGGTGCGAGACCGATGAGTTCCAGGATCAGGAGCGGTCCACCCTGCACATGGCCGCGCCGCGTCCGAACGAAGTCGTCTGCGACATCAGTGCGCTCGCAGACCCGGACGTCGGCACCGTCGCCGACCTCGCGCGCCTCCACATGGCCGCCCACAAGCTCGACCTGGATGTCGTCCTGCGCAACACCTCGGAAGCGCTCGTCGAGTTGATCGCGTTCGTCGGGCTGATGGAGGTCCTACGCGTCGAGCCGCGGCGGCAGACCGAACAACGGGAAGAGCGTCTCGGTGTCGAGGAAGAACGTGAACTCGACGATCCGCCCCTCTGAAAGCTCGAGCACCTGCAGCGCCCAGGCCTCGTGGCCACCGTCGGGGCTCGGCTTGTACTGACCGAACGCGGGTGAGCCGTTCGCCTGCCTCGTGGGGATCACCCGCGAGTCCTTGCAGCCGATCCCGGGGCCGAACCACCAGGTGAGGATGTCGTCCCGCCCCGCGAGCCACATGTCGAACGGCGGCATTGACTGCGACGCGTCCTCCTGGATCAACGAGGTGAGTGCGTCGATGTCGTACCGCTCGAACGCCTCGACGTAGCGCGCAAGCATCGCCCGGTCCGCCTCGTCGAGCTCGGCGGACGCACCTGTCGAGGTGACGTCGCGCGCGGCCAGTGTCGCCCGCGCACGTTGCAGGGCGCTGTTCACGGAGGCGACGCTGGTCTCGAGCAGCTCCGCGACCTCCGTCGCCTGCCACCGCAGCACCTCGCAGAGGATCAAGACGGCCCGCTGCCGCGCCGGGAGGTGCTGCAGCGCAGCCACGAACGCGAGGCGAATCGTCTCGTGCTCGACCGCCACGTCGGCGGGATCCGGGATCGGCTGGATCCACGTCACCTCCGACGGGACGTTCAGGTTGCGCTCGACGGGCTCGCGGGCCGGACCGAGGTCCATCGGCGTCGCGCGGCGCTCGCGGCCGCTCAGCATGTCGAGGCAGACGTTCGTGGTGATCCGGTAAAGCCACGATTTGACCGCTGCCCGGCCCTCGAAGCGGTTGAAGCCGCGCCAGGCCCTGATGAACGTTTCCTGAACGGCGTCCTCGGCCTCGAACGGCGAGGCGAGCATCCGGTAGGCGTACGCGGTCAGCTCCGAGCGGTAGCGCTCGAACTGGGTCTCGAGCTGGCCGGCGACGGCGGATGACGATTCCGGCATCGGTGACCATGCTAGGCGGTCCAGCGACGCCTGTGAGGCCGAACTTGCTCCCATGATTCTCCGACCCCGCCAGAGCGCCCAATTCATCGGTGCACCGAGCGATGAGTTCTACGAACTGCAATGGTCTTGGGAGGCATGACACTCCTACTGCTGGACATCACCATGTCGTTGGATGGCTTCGTCGCCGGGCCGAACCAGACGCTCGAGCAGCCGCTCGGCGAGGGAGGCGAACAGCTACACCAGTGGCTCTTTCGACTCGCGGGCTTCCGTGCGCAGCATGGGCTCTCCGGTGGTGAGGAGAACGCCGACTCGGAGGCGTACGCATGGCAGAGCGGCGCCGGGGCGGTCGTGATGGGCCGCCGCATGTTCAGCGGCGGCTCGGGGCCGTGGGGGAAGGACCCCAACGCCGACGGCTGGTGGGGCGACGAACCACCGTTCCACGTTCCGGTCTTCGTGCTCACCAAGCACCCGCGTGAGACGCTCGAGCTGCAGGGCGGCACGTCCTTCAGGTTCGTCACCGACGGCATCGAATCCGCCCTCGAACAGGCGCGCGAAGCGGCCGGCGCACGGCACGTTCAGCTTTCCGGCGGCGCGAACGTCGTCCAGCAGTACCTGCACGCCGGGTTGATCGACGAGCTGCGGATCCACATTGCGCCGCTGTTCCTGGGCGGCGGCGTCCGGCTCTTCGGTGACCGCGGCCCCGGCCTCGAGCTGCTGGAGGTGATCGACTCCCCGTCGGTCACGCATCTGCGGTATCGCGTCCTCAACCGCTTGTGATCGGTACCCGCCCGCAGCGTGTGCGCGAGGTACTGCAGATGCGGTGACGGCACCACCGCTCGATGCTTGGGCGGAGGATGAGCGTCACAATCGGAACCGAAGCGGCGCCGGGGGCTGCGCAGCCGCCCGAGCTGGACACGATCGCAATGCACTGGCAGCTCGCCCTCGATGCCGCCGACCAGGCCCTGGCCGCTGCCCACGGCCCGGTGCAGATCTCGGACGCCGAGGGCCGGCGGCGGGAGCTCGCTCAGGAGCGGGTCGGCACAGCACAGCTCCTCACACGGCTCGGCCGGCTCACAGGCGTGCAACCGCTCCCCTGGCTCTCCCCCGTCCCGCTCACGCCGAAGATGCTCGAACTGCCCGACGGCGTGACCACCTGTCTCTTCGACCTCGACGGCGTCCTCACCGACAGCGGCGTACTGCACGCGTGGGCCTGGGGCGAGGTGTTCGACGAGCTCCTGCTGCGCCTGAGCGAGACGACGGGCTGGCACTTCATCCCGTTCGACCACGATTGCGACTACCGCGACTACATCGACGGTCGCGCCCGGCTCGAGGGGGTCCACTCGTTCCTCGCGAGCCGCGGCATCCAGCTGCCCGAAGGACGCTACGGCGATCCGCCCGATGCGGACACCGCCTACGGGCTGGCACGTCGCAAGGGCGAAGCCATGGCACGCGGGCTGCATCAGCGCGGCGTCAGTGCCGTTCCCGGCGCTCGCCGTTATCTCGAGGCGAGCGGCCACGCCGGCCTCAAGCGCGCGGTCGTCTCGGCCAGCGCGAGCACGCTGCCGATCCTCGAGCTCGCCGGTCTCGCAAGCGTCGTCGACGAGCGCGTCGACGCCGAGGTGATCCGTACAGAAGGTCTGCGCTCTCGCCCCGCCCCTGACCTGCTCCTCGAGGCGTGCCGCCGTCTCGGGACTCGCCCCGTGGATGCCGTCACGCTCACACACAGCGCAGCGGGCATCGCCGCGGGCCGCGCAGCCGGCGTGACGGTGGTCGGGGTCGGGGAGGGCGCACAGGGAGAGCTGCTCCAGGGCCTCGGAGCGGAACGCGTGGTCCCGTCCCTGCGTGCACTGCTCGACCCTCGGCTTCAGCCGCCGCCGGGCTGAACGAGACCGGTCTCGTACGCATAGATGACCGCCTGGATCCGGTCGCGCAGCCCGAGCTTCTGCAGGATCCGCGCCACGTGCGTCTTCACCGTCGCCTCGCTGATCACGAGCTGCGCGCAGATCTCCGGATTCGACCGACCGAGCGCCAGGAGGTCGAGAACCTCCCGCTCCCGCGGCGTCAGCTCGGCGACTGCCGGCGGTAGCTCGGGAGCGACGGCAGCCGGCTGGCGGGCAAACTCCTCGATCACCGACCGAGTGATTGCCGGTGCCAGCAGCGCGTCGCCGCTCGCAACGATGCGAACCGCCGCAGCGATCTCCTCGGGCGGGGCGTCCTTCAACATGAACCCACTTGCTCCCGCACGCAGGGCGTCGTAGACGTAGCCGTCGAGCCCGAACGTCGTCAGGATGAGGACGCGAGTCCCGGGCTGCTCGCGGACGATGCGCCGCGTCGCCTCGATGCCGTCGAGCAACGGCATGCGAATGTCCATCAGCACGACGTCCGGCCGCAGGAACCGCGCCTCGGTGATCGCCTCCTCACCGTTGCCGGCCTCGCCCACGACCGTCAGATCCGCATCGCTGTCGAGGATCTTGCGCAATCCGACGCGCACGAGCGCCTGATCGTCGGCGATCAAGACCTTCGTCATCGGATCGGCAGCAGAACGCGCACGGCAAAGCCGCCGCTGGGACGACGACCGGCGTCGAGCCGGCCGCCGTAGAGCGCCACCCGTTCGCGCATGCCGACCAGGCCATGCCCGCCGCCCGCGGTGCGCGCGAGGCCGCCGGCGCCGTCATCGACGATCTCCAACTCGAGCGAATCGGCTCCATACCGGACCTGCACGCTCGCCTGAGCGTTGCCGGCGTGCTTGAGCGCATTCGTCAGCGCCTCCTGGATGATTCTGTACGCCGACAGTTCGATTCCGACCGGAAGGTCGCGCCGCTCGCCTTCGACGCGCAGGTCGACGGGCAGCCCCGCCTCCCGGACCTGCTCCACCAGCAGCGTGAGGTCGTCGAGACCCGGTTGGGGCGCGAGCGGATCCGCTGTGTCGCTGCGCAACATCCCGACGAGGCGGCGCATCTCGGTCAGCGCTCCACGACCGATCTTCTCGATCGTCTCGAGCACCTCACGCGTCGCGCCGCTGTCCGGGTCGAGCACCTTTCGCTCGGCACCGGCCTGGACGACCATCATCGAGACGTTGTGCGCGATTGCGTCGTGCAACTCGCGCGCGATGCGGGCGCGCTCCTCGACGACGGCCTCGCGCGCGGCGACATCCCGCTCGCGCTCGGCGAGCTGGACCCGGCGTTCCCGGTCACCAAGGACATGGCGAACGATCACCATCACGACGAGCGTGACGACCGCGAAGGGCATGCTGCTGCGCAACGTGCCGGCCGAGCCGGCGGCGGCGGCGACGTTGCTGGCAAAGACAAATGCGGTGCCGGCGAGGAAGCGGCGTCGTGTCGACCAGGCCGTCAACCCGTAGAGCGCACAGAACCAGGCGATCGAGTTCCCGAAGATCTGCGTGTCCCCCCAGACCGCGAACGTGATCGCCACCACGGCCTGCGCGAAAATTCCGGCGGCCGTCGGGTAGAGACGCCGAACCGCAACCGCCCCGGCGAGAAGTGGAGCGATCGTGGCAGCGACGACGTCGAACCGGCCCGCACCTCCTCCGGCCCAGATCTGGAGCTCGGCTGCCACCAGGAGCGCAGCCGCCAGAACGCAGTCGAACGCAACGGGGCTGAGGCGCACGATTCGACGCATCTCCACAACCTGGACGTTAGAGCGCGCACTGTCCGATGTCATCAGCCGACCGGCCGATTCGTCCGAGGCGGAAGATCAGCCCCTCGGCTGAGCACAAGATCGGCGGCGCGGCCGACGACCGGTCGTTCGCCAGGCGCCTAGCTTCGACAGGGTCAGCAACCCAAAGGAGCAGTCAGATGACAGAGCACGTGCAGGATCGCTGTTTCGCCGGCTTCGGCATCGCCTCGGTGGTGCTGATGTTCGCCGGCTTGATCATCGGCAGCACAGACCACGACCGGACGCTCACGATCACCAGCTCGTCGGCGCAGGTCGCTCGGGCGATCGGGTCGCCTGCAGGCTCGGGGACGTGGGTCGGCGCCTACACCGAGCTGTTGAGCTTCGGGTTCTTCCTCGCATTCGCGGTCTGGGCCTGCGCCAAGCTCGGCGGAGGTCTGCTCGGCCAGCTCGCACGAGCCTGTGCGACAAGCTATGCGACGTTGAGCATCGCCTCCCTCGGCCTGCTCGACGCAATCGCCTACCGCAGCGGCAAAGGCATGAGCGTTCAGCTCGGCAGCACGCTCATCACCGTCAACGAGGCGCTGTATGTCGGCACGTGGTTCCTCGCCGTGTTCTTTCTGCTCTCCGTCGGCGCACTGGCGCTCTCGTCCGGTCATCGCGTGCTCGGCCGGAGTGCGATTGCGATCGCCGTGATCCAGCTGGTGACGACCGCCGTGTCTCTCGACAACCTCGGCCAGATGAGCTTCACCCTCTGGCTGGTCTGGATCGTCGGTGCCAGTATCGCCCTGGCCCGGGGGACGAATGAACGGGCTCCTGCGCGAGCGGTACCGCAACGCGCCTAGTTCATGGGCCGGCGCCAGCCCGCGTAGGGTGGAACCACTCAACCCCCGGAGGAAACAGATGAGCATCCTGGTCCGGTTCACCGGCGCGCCGAGCATGAGCGCCGACAAGTACGACGCAACGCTGCCCCTCATCGAGGCGTCCGGCCCCTGGCCGCCCGACGGGCTCGAGCTGCACGTCGCGTTCACCTCCGCGGGCAGCTTCCGGGTCAGCGAGGTCTGGGACTCGCACGAGCAGTTCGAGGCCTTCGGCGAGCGCCTGATGCCGATCCTGCAGGAGAACGGGATCGAACTGACAGGCCCGCCGGAGATCGTCGAGGTTCACAACCTGATCAAGCGGTAGGCGCGACACGGCCGGTGGTGAGGAAGCCTGCCTCCTGCACCACCGGCCTCCGCTCTAGTACGGATCCCTGGGAGACCGGTCGTCCGAGAGCGAAGGCCGCGACCGGACGATGAGCGTCTCGATCGCGTCGGCGAGATGCTCCTGCGCGATGTTGTAGTCGCCGCGCTCGACGCGAAGCCTGTGCGCCTCGAGCAGCACGTCTGAATGCGTGTAGCCGAACGGCGGCTCGAAGCGGTAGGACGCGAGCTCGATCAGGAGGCCGAGTGGGTCCTCGAAGTAGATCGAGTCCATGAACCCGCGATCCTTGACGCCGCTGTGCCGGATCCCTCGCTCGTCGAGCCGCTCGACGGTCTGGTGGAACGTTGCCTGGGAGAGCGAGAACGCGATGTGGTGGACGCAGCCCTGTTCGATCGACGTCCGCGTCGGGTCGGGGCTGCGCTCCTCGTTCGTGAAGATCGTGATCAGACGCCCATCGCCAGGGTCGAAGTAGAGATGGCTCTCTGACGCGTTGTCGAGATTCGGCTGCTCGAAGACGAACGGCATGCCGAGCACGCCTTCCCAGAAGTCGATCGACGTCTGCCGACCCGCGCCGACGATCGTGATGTGATGGACGCCCTGGGTCTGGAGCTTCCGCATCATCGGTCGACCAGCGTGGACTTGTACTCACTGCGTTGCAAGGCGCCCCACGGCACGAGCTCGACCTCCATCTGGACCACGAGTACCTCGCGCAACCTTAGGCGGATTGCGTCGGCCAGGCGCGAGCGAGCTTCGACATGCGGCGACAGTTCGACCGCCACCGGGAGCGGCGGCTCCTGTTTCACGCCGGCTTGCCTCGGCCTGACCAGGATGCGCCCGCTGACTTCCGGCGCGAATCCGCCGACGACCTCGCGTACCGCCGAGGGGAAGATATTGACGCCGCGGACGATCAGCATGTCGTCGGTGCGGCCGACGCAACGGACGCGTGGCGCCGTTCGTCCACACGCACAGGGGCCCGTCCAGACCTCGACCTGATCACGGGTGCGAAAGCGCAGCAACGGCGCGGCCTGGTGGCTCAGATGCGTCAGAACCAGCTCGCCACGTGCTCCGTCGCGCAGCTGCAGCGGGGCGTCCGTCTCCGGATCGATCAGCTCGGCATGGACGAGCCCGCGCGCGCCGAGGTGCATCCCGGCCTGCTCCTCGCACTCGCCCCAGAGCGACGGGCCGATGTCGCCGATTCCCATCGCCTCCGTGACCCGTGCCCCCCACCCCTCCTCGAGCGCCGCCCGGAAGCCGGGCTCGCCGCCGCCGGGCTCGCCGGCGACGAGGATCCGCTTGACGCTCGAGTCGCGTAGCTCGCCGAGCTCGAGCAGGTAGGCAGCGTACGAGGGTGTCACCGCGACCGCATCGGGCCGCAACTCCCTGATCGCGAGCAGCACCCGCTCGCTGTTCCCGGTGCCGACGGGGATGTGACAGACACCGACGCGTGCGAAGGCGTCGAGCGCAGCTCCCGCGACGAACGGGCCCGCGTTGTAGGTCGTGAGGAGGCGGTCGCCCGGGGCGATCCCGGACGCTGCATAGCTGCGCGCCGAACCGGTGACCCAGCTGTCGAGATCGTTCTCGGTCAACGGGATGTAGCTCGGGGCCCCGGTCGTCCCGCTCGTCGAGTAGATGCGGACGAGCTCGGACGGCTCGACGCAGAAGTGCGCCCCGTAGGGCCGCTCCGGCGTGCAAGTTGCCTTGATCTCCTGCTTCTCGGTGAGCGGGAGCTGCGCGATCTCCGCGAGGCCTGCGCCCGGGTCGGTCCCGGCGAGCTTCTCGCGATAGAACGGCGAGCGTTCGCGCAGGTACACCAGCTGACGTTTGAAGCTCGCAGCGTCGAGTGCCAGCTGCTCGCCCCACGGCAGCCGCTCGGCGTCAGTGGTCGCGATACTCGATCGCCTCCTCCCCCTTGGCCGCGAGCAGGAAGCCGATCGGCTGCTCGCGCTCCTCGGCCAGGTGCGCGAGCAGGCTCGCAGTGCGCGCGAGGATCGGGACGGCCTTGACGACGGCGGGTTCATAGCCGAGGTCGAGCAGCACCGCCGCGATCGGAAGCGAGACGTTCAGGGTGAGCGGCTTGCCCCACGTCTCGGCGACCGCGTCGCGCAGCGCGCGCGTGAGAGCGACATAGCGGCTGCTGACGCCGCGGGCGTCGGCCAGTTCGAGGATCCGCTCGGCGCGCGGATCGAGTGGACGGTGCAGGGGATGTCCGAACCCCGGGATCTTGCCGCCGGCCGCGTGGATCTCCTCGGCCGCCTCCCGTGCATCCTTGCCCTCGGCCACCAGCCCCGCGAGCAATCGCGCACACTCGTCGACCGCGCCGAGGATCACGGGGCCCGCCCCGAGGATGCCGGCGGCGACGGCCCCCTGGAGCGATTCCGGAGCCGCTGCGAGCGTCATCCGGGCTGCGACGTTGCTCGGCATCAATCCGTGCTCGGCGATCGCGACCAGCGTCAGGTCGAGAAAGAAGCGCTCGTCCTCCGTCGGCTCGCGGCCCGTCAGCAGGAGATGGAAGTACTCCGTGAAGCTCAGGCGGCCCATCAGGTCGCCGGTCAGATCCCGGCCGCGAACCTCGACCCGATCGGGTGTGGCGTGAGCGATGCGCGTGACAGGCTCCCCGGCTTTGCCGATCTGCATGTGCCGATACCTATGTGCTGCAGAGGGAACCGTCAAGCTGCTGCGTCGAACCGGGGCACCCCCAATCGCTCAGTCCTGCGCGTCGACCTCGGCCGGCTTCGACGCGCCGCAGAAGCGGGTCATCGTCTTGTTCAGGCACAGCAGCCCGAGAAGATTCCGCCGGTCGTCGAGCACGATGGCGCGGCGATGCGGGCTCGCCGCCGCCGCTGCGAATGCCGCGTCAGCCGATTCAGTCGGGCCGATCGTGACCGGGCTCGGTTCTGCAAAGTCGACCGCCGCAGCAGCAGGGTCGGCGCCGGCCGGCACCTCGGTGACTGCACCGCGGAACCGTTCGCCGTCGGCGAGCAGGACCAGCTGGACGCGAGGATTGTCGAGCACCGCCTGCACGTCCGCGACGGAGGCATCGCCCGGCAGGGTCTTCGGATCGCGGAGCATCAGGTCGGCGACGACCCGGCGATCGGTCCAGACCGGCTCGGGGGAGCTCATGGGCGACATCTTACGGCATGATGATGCAACGCCTAGGCAGCATTCCCCACAAACTCGCGCTGGAGGCGCTATCCTCGCGCGCTGACGTCCCCATCGCGGACGGGCATTGCATCGGCATACGACTGAGGAGCGCTGTGGATCGTGACGTCAAGTTTCAGTAGGGCTGGGCTCTTGAGGCGAGGCGCGGCGGGCGGCGGTGTGCTGCTCCTCTCGGGATCCGCCGTCTCGGCGCTCGCGGGCTCCGCCGCCGCGGCCACCATCTCGGACAACGACCTGTCGAACCTGCGCATGCTGATCGGCGCGGAACTGCTCGAGATCGACTTCCAGACCCAGGCGCTCGCGAGTGGAAAGCTCGACAGCGCCTCGACAGCGCTGCTCAAGGAGATGCGGGCCGACGAGGACGCCCACTACCGGGGCCTGGTCAGCCTGATGGAGGGCGCGGGCCAGGTGCCCGCCACCGCCGACGACATCACGTTCACCTATCCGAGAGGCAGCTACGACTCCCAGGCCGCGATCATGAAGCTCGCGGACACGCTCGAGGACCTGACACTCGGGGCGTACCTCGGCGCCGTGCAGAACGTGCAGGCACCGCAGCTGCGGCTCCCGATCGGCCAGATCGCCGCGAACGAGGCGCAGCACGTGAGCGCGCTCGCGGTTGATGCCGGACGACCCCCGATCGGCTCAGCCTTTGCGCCGTCGCTCCAGATCGACGCCGTCACCGCCGTCCTCGACGACTACGAGACCTGAGCGTGGCGAAGCAGGTCTATACGGCGAGCGAGGCAGCCGCAGCGCTAGGGGTCAGCCTCGACACCCTGCGACGCTGGGACAAAGCCGGCCGCATCACCGTCGAGCGTGACGCGAGCAATCGCCGCGTCGTCTCGGCATCCGAGATCGACCGGTTGCGCGGCGACGGCGGAGGCACGCACCTCAGCGCACGCAACCGGTTCAAGGCGGTGGTCACCGACGTGAAGGTCGAGGGCCTGATGGCGCAGGTGGAGATGGTCGTCACCGAACCGGTTCGGCTCGTCGCCATCGTCACCCGCGATGCCGTCGAGGAGCTCTCGCTCAAGAACGGCATGGCGGCGACCGCCGTCGTCAAGTCCACCAGCGTGATGGTTCAGCTCTAGTTGAAGGGAGTTCACTCAGTGTCCATGAACAATCGCCGCCTTATCTCCGTCGCGTTGGCAGCTGCGCTCGCTCTGATCGCACTCGCCGCCGTGGCCGGCCGGGCGTCTGCGTCGCAGCGCGCCCGTGAGGCCGCGCGCGCCCAGCTCACCGTGTACGCCGCGTCTTCGCTGACGGACGTTTTCCCGAAGATCGACCCGTCGCAGAAGTACTCGTTCGGCGGCTCGAACGCACTGGCGGCGAAGATCGCGCTCGGCGCGCCCGCCGACGTGTTCGCGTCGGCGAACCTCACCCTCCCGACCCAGCTCTTCAGCAAGGGGCTCTGCTCGCAGCCGGTGGTGTTCACCCGCAATACGCTGGTGATCGTCGTCCCGACGGCGAATCCGGCGAACATCCGCAGCATCTACGACCTCACGAAGCCGGGCATCAAGCTCGTCGTTGCCGGACCGGGCGTGCCGGTAGGCACTTACACGCTGCAGATCCTGAAGAACATGAACCTCACAGCAGCCGTGACGAAGAACGTCGTCAGCCAGGAGACCGACGTGCGCGAGGTTCTCGCCAAGGTCGCCCTCGGAGAGGCAGACGCAGGGTTCGTCTATTCGACCGACGCGAAGACCGTGCCGGGCAAGGTGAAGGTGCTCAAGGTGCCCGCCTGGGCCCAGCCCAAGGTGCAGTACGGCATCTGCGTCGTCTCGAAGAGCGCTGACAAGACCGACGCGCAGGCGTTCATCAACAAGGTGATGAGCAAGGCTGGACAGGCGCAGATGCTCGCCTACGGGTTCCTGCCGCGGGTCAAGCCAAAGCCCGTCGCGAAGAAGAAGTAGACGAGCACGAGACGGGATAGCGAGTTGGACGGCAAGATGGCCGGCCGCCGATGAGACGGTCGGCCATCACGTTCCTGTACGTCGCGATGACCATCGTCACGCTCGCGTTCCTCGCGTTCCCGATCGCGGCGATCTTCGCCCACACCTCCCCCGGCAAGCTGATCGACCAGCTCTCGAACCCGGTCGTCAAGGACGCGTTCGTGGTCAGCCTGAAGACCAGCCTGATCGCCCAGGCGTTGATCCTGCTCTTCGGCACGCCGACCGCCTACCTGCTCGCGACGAACCGCTTCCCCGGGCATTCCCTCGCTGTCACGCTCGTGGAGCTGCCACTCGTCCTGCCCCCGGCCGTCGCCGGCGTCGGTCTGCTCGTCGCCTTCGGCCACGTCGGCCTGCTCGGCTCGACGCTCGACGTCTTCGGGATCTCGCTGCCGTTCACGCAGAGCGCCGTGACCGTCGCGGTCGCGTACGTCGCCAGTCCGCTTTACATCCGCCAGGCGATTGCCGCGTTCGAGGCGACCGACCCGAACCTGACGGCGGCCTCGCGCACGCTCGGCGCCAGCCCGGCGCGGACCTTCTTCCGCGTCGTGCTCCCCCTCGCCCGCGGTGGCCTGGTCGCCGGGCTCGCGCTCTCGTTTGCCCGCGGGCTGGGCGAGTTCGGCGCCACGATCATGTTCGCCGGGAGCCTCCAGGCGGTGACCCAGACCCTGCCGCTCGCGATCTACGCGGAGTTCGACCAGAACTTCGACGCCACGCTCGCGATGAGCGGCGTGCTCGTCCTGATCAGCATCGTCCTGCTCCTTGGCCTCAGAATCGGACTGACATGGCAAACGACCTGGCAAGGCTCCTCCTCGAAGAGATCGTTGTTCCTCTTCGGTCCTTCAGCATCCGGCTGAGCCTCGACGTGTCGTCGACGATGGCCCTGGTCGGGCCGTCGGGCGCCGGGAAGACGACCGTCCTGCGCGCGGTCGCCGGGCTCGTGAAGCCGCAGTCGGGTCGCATCAGCTCCGGGAGCACGGTCTGGTTCGACAGCGCAGCCGGCATCTCGCTTCCCCCGGACCGGCGACTGGTCGGACTGGTGTTCCAGGACTACGCACTCTTCCCCCACCTGACCGTCCGCGAGAACGTCGAGTACAGCCGCCGTCACAAGGCCGACGAATACCTCGACCGCTTCGCGATCCGGCACCTCGAGCGCGCCCACCCCGGAGACCTGTCCGGTGGCGAGCGCCAGCGCGTCGCGCTCGCGCGAGCCCTGGCCCGCGATCCCCAGGTCCTGTTGCTCGACGAGCCTCTCTCGGCGCTCGATGCCCACACGAAGGCCGACGTCCGCGCGGAGCTGCAGCAGCTGCTGTCCGGTCTTGACATCCCCGTCCTGCTCGTCACGCATGATTTCGAGGACGCTGCGGCACTCGCCGGCCGCGTCGGCGTGATCGTCGACGGCGAGCTTCGTCAGCTGGGAACGCCGGGGGAGCTCGTCGGCCGGCCGAGCGACCCGTTCGTCGCCTCGTTCACGGGCGCGAACCTCCTCCAGGGCCACGCCGAGCCGGCCGGGGAGGCAACGCGCGTCCGCCTGGCCGACGGCACCGTCATCACAACCATGGGGACGGGCCGCGGTGATGTGGTGCTTGCCGTCTACCCGTGGGACATAACCGTCTCCACGAACGCGCCCCAGGACTCCACGATGAACCTGATCACCGGCCGGATCGACAACATCGCCGAGCTCGGGAGTCGCGTCCGCGTCACCATCGGTCCGATCAGCGCAGAGATCACCGCTGATTCGCTGCAACGCCTCGGGCTACAGCTCGGCCAGACCGCCTTCGCCTCGTTCAAGGCCACAGGCACGCGTATCGTCGCGAGCGGCAAACCGAACGAGGAGGAGTCGAGATGAAGCTCAGTACCCGCAACCAGCTCTCCGGCAAGGTGACAGACGTCAAGCTCGGGACGATCATGAGCGAGATCACCGTGGACATCGGTGGTCAGACGGTCGTCTCGGCGATCACTCGCGGGAGTGCCGAGCACCTCGAACTGGCCGTCGGCGACGACGTGGTCGTGCTGATCAAGGCAACCGAGGTCATGCTCGGGAAGTAGACCGCTCGGCGATCGAGGCCGTCGCCGTGTCGCAGCCGGCCTGCAGCGCGTCGGCGAGCCCAGCACCGCCCGCCAGGGAGAGCAGAAGCCCGGCCGCAAAGCAGTCGCCGGCCCCGAGTGTGCTCGCGCGTTCGACATGTCGCACGACGGCGCGGGCCGTGACGCCTGCCGACGCGCCGACGGCGCCGTCGCTGCCGAGCTTGACGCAGGCAACACGGCAGTGCCGCCCGAGCTCGAGCGCCGCCGCCTCTCCCTCGAGCCCGGTCAGCGCGAACGCCTCCTCGGCGTTCGCGAGCAGGACGTCGACCGCCGCCGTCGCGGCGTAGAACCGCTCGACCCCGAAGGCGGTGATCAGGTTGGCCGACGCCGCGTCCACGGCGAGCCAGGCGGTCCGCGCGCGCTCGATGGCGGCCCGCGCGGCCGCTTCCGGCCCCGGTTGCAGGAGCGCGTAGCCGGAAATCAGGACGGCGCCGGCCTCGAGCACCATCGGCACATCCTCGGGGGCGAGCAGCGCGCTCGCACCGGGGTCCGCAACGATCGCGGAGCCTCCGAGCACGACGACCGAGCCCGTCGGCGCATCCTCGTCACGAGCGAGCAGCAGCTCCACCCCCGCCGCTGCAAGGTCATCGGCCACCAGCCGTCCGGCGGCGTCGGCTCCGATGCGGCCGACGACCGCGGCGCTCGCGCCGAGGCGCACCGCGGCGAGCACCGCGTTCGCGGCAGACCCACCGGCCCTCAGCTCGATCCGCCCATGGACGCGGCGGCCCAAAACGGGCGCGGGGAGCGCCCCATCCAGCATGATGTCACCCACGGCAACCAGGTCACGGAGCACGAGCGCACGATCCTATGCGGCGGCGCTAGTGTGAGTGCGTGATCGCAAGGGCGCCGTTCGGGAGCACCGGGCACGACAGCACGCGCACGATCTTCGGCGCCGCAGCGCTTGGAGCGGTCACGCAGACCGAAGCCGATGCCACGTTCGAACTGCTCATCGAACACGGCATCAATCACATCGACACTGCCGCGTCGTACGGCGACTCCGAGCTCAGGCTCGCGCCGTTGCTGGCGCAGCACCGTGACGAGTTCTTCCTGGCGACGAAGACCGGAGAACGGGAACGTGCCGGCGCCCGCGAGGAGCTCCGCCGCTCGCTCGACCGCCTCGGGGTCGACCACCTCGACCTTCTCCAGCTCCACAACCTCGTCGATCCCGCCGAGTGGGAGACCGCGCTCGGCGCGGGCGGTGCACTGGAGGCGGCCGTCGAAGCGCGCGACGAAGGGCTCGTTCGGTTCATCGGCGTGACCGGGCACGGGTTGACGGTCGCCCGGATGCACCTGCGCAGCCTCGAGAGGTTCCCGTTCGACTCGGTGCTCGCTCCCTACAGCTACGTCCAGCTGCGGAACGAACGCTACTCGTCGGACTTCGAGGAGCTCGCCGCGGTTTGTGAGCAACGGAGCATCGCGCTCCAGACGATCAAGGGCATCACCCTCGCACCGTGGGACGGCCGTGAGCAGACAGCCGCTACCTGGTACGAGCCGCTGCGCGAGCAGGACGACATCGACCTGGCCGTCCACTGGGTCCTGGGGCGGCCCGGCTTCTTTCTCAACACGGTCGGCGACGTCGCGCTGCTGCCGAGCGTGCTCGATGCCGCGGCGCGTTTCGAGTCGCGTCCGTCGAACGACGCGATGGACGAGCTCGTTGCCCGGCGGCAACTTGCACCGCTCTTCACGTAGCGGGCATGTTCAGCAATTCGGCGCGCATCTATGACGCGGTCTATTCGTTCAAGGACTACGAAGCGGAAGCCGAACGCGTCCACGAACTGATTCAGGAACGCTCACCCGGCGCTGCGAGCCTGCTCGATGTCGCCTGCGGCACCGGCAAGCATCTGGAGCAGTTCCGGCGCTGGTATCCCGACGTCGCTGGACTCGACCTCGACGAAGGGCTCATCGAGATCGCTCGAGAGCGCCTCGACGATGTCCCACTCCAACTGGCGGACATGACCTCGTTCGACCTCGGACGCAAGTTCGATGCCGTCACCTGTCTGTTCAGTTCGATCGGATACGTCAGCACCGTCGAGCGTCTCGCGTCTGCGATCGGATCGATGTCGGCTCATCTCGCCGACGGTGGCGTGCTGGTGGTCGAACCGTGGCTTGCCCCGGATGTCTGGCAGCCCGGCCGGCCGAGTCTTCTCTCGGTCGACGAGCCGGACCTGAAGATCGCCCGCATGACGATCGCGGGGCGCGACGGGCGGCTTGCGATCATGGACTTCGCGTATCTCGTCGCGACCGCTGACGGCCTGCAGCAGTTCTCGGAGCACCACGAGGCAGCGCTTTTCACCGAGGCCGAGTACCGCGACGCGTTCGCAGCCGCAGGGCTCACGGTCGAACATGACGAGCACGGCCTGATCGGACGCGGCCTCTACCTCGGACAGCGCATCCGTCGTTGAGCGAGACGAGACCTAGGTCGCGCGGCGACGGACGAGCCAGACCGTTGCACCGATGAGCAGCGCGGACAGCGCGAACAGCCAGCCTGCCTCGATGAGCTGGAACGGCCAGAACCGCCTGGCGGGCTGAAAGCTCGTCCACCGCGTGTAGCCGTGCTGGGCCAGGCACACGGCGTCGCTTTCCGACGACGGCTTGCTGCCTCGAGATCCCATGGAGGCACCAGGCAGAATCGCTGGAGCAGCTCAATGGCGGCCGGCCGGCGAACGCGAACGTGCCGCCGCGGGTCGACGACTGCCTCGTGATCAGCGCGGAGGCGGGAATGTCCAGCTTGGCCGTGACCAACGTCGCCAGGTAGTGCGGGCGCAAGTCACGACCGCGACGGCCAGCCGGGCGTAAACGGCCGGCGTGGCGACGATCGCGCGACAACGCGGCGTCGAGCGGAAGGGAGGGCGAGAGCGCGTATCACCCTTTCGGGTGATGCCGGTCCGCCTGCCCTCCGGGCACGGTCCCAGGGCTTCTCTCTAAGGTAAGGACAGATCGTGGCAGAACCGTTTCGCGTCGATACACGCGAGCCAGAGCCTCCGAGCGCCGGCCGCGGAGACAGCCGGTGGCCGGTGGCCGTCGCGGAGAAAGCCAGGTAGTCGCGCTGGCCACACGCCACACGAGGTGGAGTGGGCGCGGACGGCTCCTCGCGCTGCTCCTCCCGACGCTGTTCGTGGTCGTCGTGCCCGTCTCGCCGAGCAAGCAGACGGCCGCCGCTGCAAGCGCGACGTGCGGCGCGGATGTGCTCGGCATCGCTCAGGAATTCAACGTGTTCGTCCAGCACGACTATTCGGTCGGCAACACGGATGTGAAGGGCCGCGCAGCAGCGGGCGGAAACGTCTCGATCAACAGCTACGCGGTTGGTGTCGACCTACCGCCCGATTCGAGCCGGGACGACCTGATCGCCGGCGGAAGCCTGACAGTGGGAGGAGGCGGAGCGCAGGCGCCTCACGGCAGTGTCACCTACGGCGGGTCGTTGACCGGAACGATCTCGACGCCGGCCGGAGAGCTGACACAGGCGCCGCCGCCGTTCGACATCGCCGCCCAGTTCAGCCAACTCGTGAGCCAATCGAAGACGATCGGGGGCCTCGCCGCGAACGGGACCGCCGGGGGACCGTCTTACGCGTTCGAGTTGATCGGGACCGACGCGGCAACCAACGTCTTCACGATCGCTGCATCCGTACTGGAAGGTGCGCAGGTGATCGAAATCAAGGTTCCCATCGGCTCGTCAACGGTGATCAACGTCACCGGCGGCGCCTATTCGTCGGCTCGCTTCCCGACCGCTGCGATCAAGTTCTGGGACGGCAACCACTACGTGCAGATCCCTGATCCGGCGTCGCCGGACCTGGAGTCTCTTCGCGCCAACCTCCTCTGGAACTTCCCGGATGCGACGTCGGTACAGATCGGGCCGAACCTCGCCTGGGAGGGCACAGTGCTCGCGCCGCTCGCAACGGTCACGTTCCCCGGCAGCACGCAACTGAATGGAACGCTGATCGCCGCGACGCTTGTGAATAGCGCCGGCTCGGCGAGGAACCACCCCTACAGGGGTTGCCTCCAGATCACGCCGCCGCCCCCGATCCTTCAGGCAGCGGATGACAGTTACGCGATCCAGCAGCCGCACACACTCGAGGTCGGCGTTCCCGGTGTGCTCGCCAACGACACGGTTCCTGGAGGCTCGAGCGCTACGACCGAAGTCGTGGCCGGACCTTCACACGGAACGCTCAGGCTGGCGGCAAACGGGTCGTTCACCTACGACCCAGCCTCGGGCTTCTCCGGCAGCGACAGCTTCACGTATCACGTCCGCCAGGGAACGTCCGTCTCGAACACCGCCACCGTCACGATCGCTGTGACGAAGGAGAAGGCGAAACTGGTCACATTCGTCGCTCGCGTCTGTCCGACCTATCCGGATGTGATGGCGAACCTCGCGCGCAACGACATCCAGGAGAGCTTGCAGGACCTCGGCGCGAATTCGGTGTATTCATCCGGACAGCCGATCGACCCGGACGTCGAGGCAAAGCAGCAGCCGGCCTGCACACCGCTGCCGGATTGGCAGCTGACGCTCGGCACCGGCATCCAGACGCGCGCCGTGTCGGGCCCGTGGGGATCCCTGTCGATCGTGACGAACCCGTTCTCGACCCCGATCGTGACGCAGGATGAGACCGATCTCCTCAACGACCAGGGTCAGCCGACCGGCAAGCAGATCGCAGGCGCGACGACGATCACGCTCACCCAGCAACAGGCCGACCTCGCAGCCCAGGGCTCGTCGCTCTGGGTGCAAGGCGGAACACCGACAGATCCGATCCTCGACCAGGCGTATCCTGGCCAGTACGGCTTCGCCGCGCTCCGCTGCGCCGTCGACAACCTCAACGGCGACAATGTCGAATGGATCGCGTACCCCTCCGGCGCGACCCACGTGTTCTGTTACGCGTACTACATCCAGCCGCCGCCGACAAGCGGCACGATCATCGTTCGCAAGGAAGTCTCGAGTCCCGCGAACGCGACCGAGACATTTCCGTTCGAGGGCAACATCACGTTCAATGCGGATCACCGTTTCGAGCTCAACGTGCTCAACGGCGCGCCGGCCTCTACCGAGTTCTTCCGCGCCGAGACCAGGCCGGGTGAGGCGCCTTGGGACTTCACCGAGGACGTGCCGCCGGGCTGGTTCCTGAACGGCATCAGCTGCGTCTCCCAGAGCGGCGAGAGCTCGACGACCACCGATGTCTCGTCGTCGAGGACGACCGTGACCCTCGCCGCCGGCGACACGGTCACGTGTACCTACAGCGACACGCAGACACCACCGCAGGGCTCGCTTCTCATCACGAAAACAACGCTCGGAGGCGTCGGCACCTTCCACTACGCGGTGACCCCGGCCGGTGGCGGCACGGCGATCCCCGCTACCGCGACGACGACGGAGGCCGGAGTCGAGGTCGCAGCAAGTCCCGACTCGATCTCCCTTGCTCCGGGCGCCTACGAGATCGCCGAGACGTTGCCCGAGTCGAAGCGAGGCACGTGGAAGCTTACGAGTGTGGAGTGCAACGGCGAGATGCTTCCACCGACAACCCCGGTCAGCGTGACGATCGCATCAGGCACCGGCCTCGCGTGTAGGTTCGTGAATCGGTTCGTGCCGCACGGTACGATCGTGATCCTGAAGAAGACGCTCGGCGGCGTCGGGACGGTCGGCTTCGCCGTTTACTCGGAAATGGAGCCAAGCAGCGTCTACTTCAAGCAGGCGAAGGTCGACAAGGAAGGCGTTGCGGTCCTCGCGCGGGGCGACTCGACGAGGGCACTCCCGCTCGGCTCCTACGAGATCCACGAGTTCGCGGTCGAGGGAACCGACTCCAAGGGTTGGGCGCTCACGTCAGTCGTGTGCAACGGGAAGATCGTCGGCTCGAGCCAGGGCGCGATCACCGTGCAGTTGACTGCCGACAAACCAACAATGCGCTGCGTGTTCACGAACACCTACACGCCGCCGGAGCCGCCGAACCCGATACCGCCGAACCCGACGCCCTCGCCCGACCCGGACCCGGTCCCTGTCACCGACCTGCATGTCTCGAAGACGGCCGATCGTAATGAGGTTCCGGTCGGGGGCACCGTCACGTACACGATCAAGGTGAAGAACGTCGGTAAGTCGGCCGCGCAGAACGTCGTCCTGACCGAGCAGTCACCGACGACGAACGCGAAGGTGCTCTCGGTCAAACTCAGCCAAGGCGTATGCCGGTTCGGGAATGCTCCGGCGACGTGCTACCTCGGCACGATCGAGCCGGATCAGACTGTGACGATCGTCGCCGAGCTCCAGGCGACGAAGGTGGGACCGCTGCCGAACAACGTCACCGTCAACTCCGGAACGCAGATCGTCAACCCGCCGACCCGTGGCGTCAAAGGAGTCGCCGTCGAGCAGCGACGGAAGCCGAAGCCCAAGCCACCGCACCACACGGCGCCGCCACTGACCGGCTAGAGACGGCTTCGCTTCAGCGAACGACGACCACCGGCGTGCCGACATCGACGCGCGCCGCGATCCACGCGATGGCACGCACACCGAACCGGATGCAGCCATGCGACGCGTAGGTGCCCAGTGGGGCATGCAGGCCTACCGTTCCGTGCAGCCCGATTTCGCCGACGCCTCCCGCGTACGTGCGGAGCACATTCGAGTACGCAGAGATCGGCAACGCCCACGGCCCCTCTGAAACGCCTGGTGCAAGCTGCACCTTCTCGACGACGAAGAAATTACCGAGCGGCGTCGGCGTAGACGGCTTCCCCAGCACCACCGGGAAAGCAGCCCGCTCGCGTCCGTTCTGGAACACGAGCGCTCGCCGGGACCCGCGATGCACGACGATTCGCCAGGATGTCGTACCGGCGTCGCCGACTGTCGCCGGCACCCAACCGGTAGCGCCGTTCGGGCGCCCAGGGAGCCGGACGCGCAACCACCGGCCACCCTCGGGGCCGACGGCCGAAGCTATGACCGGCAACACCATCCGCGAGCCCGTGAAGCGCGTGCGTCCGGCGACCGCCGCAGTCGCTTGCGCGGCTGGATCGGGCGCGGCACGCACGACAATCCCCGCATCGAGCGCAAGCAGCCTCTGACCGGCCTCGCGATGCGGCGCGGCGCCGGCAATAGCTGTGGGCACGAACACACACAGCCCCGCGACCACGATCGACCAGAGCCGGCACGATGCTCCCGACATGCCGAGAATGGTACGCCGACGGCAGCGCGGCTGGCGCCTCGCGCTCGACCCAGGTGTTCGCGGTCGTTGCAGCGTCCGCGAACGAGGCCCAACGGACAGTGACCCCGGGATCCCGAGGTCACTGGTGTGCAAGAAACAAACTTGGTAGCGGGGGCAGGATTTGAACCTGCGACCTCCGGGTTATGAGCCCGGCGAGCTACCTGACTGCTCCACCCCGCGACGCAGCCGGGATTGTAGCACTGCGTCGAAACGGGCAGCTCCCGCGGGCGGGGCCAAACCCGCTCGGAAAGCCAGAAAACCGGGACTCGTTACGATGCCCACATGATTCTCGCAGCCTGGATTGCGCTCGTCTTCCTCGTGGTCGCGCTGATCGCGTCCGCGACGGTCGCCGTCGTGCGTGGACTCCGTCTCTGGCGTGCCTTCAGTGCATTCTCCGCTCGAGCCGAGACGGCGCTGGACACCGTCATGCGCGAGACCGCCAAGGCGGAGGAGCGCTCCGGCTCGCTCACCGCCAACGAGGAGCGGCTGACCAAGGCGATCGACCACCTCAAGAGATCGCTCGCGGAGCTCGCAGTGCTGCGCGCCGCGGCGGCCGAGGCGAACGCAACGTTCAACCGCATCCGCAGCGTCGTCCCGAGCAAGTGACGCGCGTCGGCGCGATCGACCTCGGCACGAACGCCACGCGCCTGCTCGTCGCCGACGTGGAGGACGGGCGCGTGGACGAGCTCGTGCGCAGAACACGCATCACACGACTCGGCGAGGGCGTCGACGCGCGCCGCCGCCTACTGCCGGTCCCGGTGGCCCGCGTACGGAACGTCCTGGCGGACTACCGCCGCGAGCTCGAAGAGCTCGGCGCCGAGCGGACGCTGGCCGTCGCCACGAGCGCCGTCCGCGACGCGGAGAACGGTGAGGCGTTTCTCGGCGAGGTCGAGTGGTCGTACGGCTTCCGGACCCGCCTCCTCAGCGGCGACGACGAAGCGGCCATGACGCTGCGTGGTGTCGGGCCGCTCGAGCCCGGAACCGTCGTGATCGACGTCGGCGGCGGGTCGACCGAGTTGATCACCGAGAGCTTCCGCTTGAGCATGGATATCGGCTCCGTCCGGTTGACCGAGCGCTACGGAACCGATTGGGACGCCGCCGCAGCAGAGATCAGGGCCAACCTGCCGGCGCTCGCCGGCGAACGCGTGCTCGGTGTCGACGGAACGACCGCCGAGCTCGCGGCGCTCGACTCGGTCACGCTCGTGGGCATCGACCGGGTCCTGGACTGGCTCCGTACCTCGACCGATGCCGAACGTCGCGCACGCCTCCTCCAGCCGGACCGGAGCGACGTCATCGCCGCGGGCGTGCTCATCGTGCGTGAAGTGCTGCTGCACCTGGGCCTCGAACGCATCTCGCCGTCCTCGCGTGACCTCCTGAACGGGGTCGCGCTCGAGGCTGCGGCGCTGCCCGAGCCGGAGGAAGGCGAGGCGCCGCCGGGTGCCTATACCTGCTGCTAAACAATATATTTGCGTTCGCAACCTTCTCGTGCTAAAGTACTTGCGTAATCAAGTATCAGAGGAGGCAGGGAAATGAGCACCACCATCGAGAACACGACGGAAGTCCCGACCGGCACGTTCCAGGCGGACACCGTCCACTCCAGCGTCGCCTTCGAGGTGCCCTACGCGGTCGCGACCTTCGGCGGCCAGGTCACCGACTTCGACGTCACGCTGGTCGACGGCAAGCTCGCCGGTTCGGCCCGCATCGAGAGCATTCAGACCAAGGAAGAGAACCTCCAGGCACATCTGCTCTCCCCCGAGTTCTTCGACACCGAGCGCCACCCCGTCGTCGGGTTCTCCGGCGCGCTCCAGCGCGACGGCGACGCGGTCGAGATCGACGGCGAGATCACGATCAAGGGCATCACCCAGCCGGCCGTCCTGAAGGGCACGATCACCGGCCCGGCGGTCGACCACTTCGGCGCCACCCGCGTCGGGCTGAAGTTGCAGACCTCTGTCGACCGCAGGAAGTTCGACATGAACTGGAACATGCCGCTCCCGAACGGCGAGCCCGCGCTCGCCAACGAGGTCACGCTCAAGGCCGAGCTGACCCTGGTCGCCCAGGAGGCGTAGACGATGCGCGTCCTCGCGATCAGCGGCTCGCTCAGAGACGCTTCGAACTCGACGGCCCTCCTCCGCGCTCTGCGCGAGGAGGCGCCGGAGGGCGTCGATGTCGTGCTCTGGGACGGCCTGAAGAGCATGCCGCCGTACGACCAGGACGACGACGTCTTCCCCGCACCGGCGGCACCCGCGGCGTTCCGGGAGCTCGTGCGCGAGGCCGATGCGGTCTTCTTCGCAACGCCCGAGTACAACTCGTCGGTCCCCGGCGCACTCAAGAACGCGCTCGACTGGGGCTCACGCCCGCTCGCGACGAACGCGTTTCGCAACAAGCCGGTCGCGGTGATCAGTTCCAGCGCCGGCGCGTTCGGAGGCGTCTGGGCGGCCGCCGAGCTGCGCAAGGTGCTCGGCGCGATGGGCGCACGGGTCACCGAGGCCGAGCTGTCCGTCGGTCACGCGCACGAGAAGCTCGACGACCAGGGGCAGCTCGCCGACGACGATGTTCGCGCCGGGCTCGCTGAGGCCTTGCAGACGCTCCTCGCGGAGGTAGTGCCGGTCAGCGTCGCGGCCTAGTCTGTCAGACACCTTCGGTGTCTGACACCTCTTCGTCCTCCGCGAGCCGGCGTTGCACCACGGCCCGCGACAGGACCCCGACAAGCTTCCCGCCGTCGACGACCGGGACACGCTCGTAGTCGTGCTCCTCGAGATAGGCGAATGCGTCCGCGAGCACAGCCGACGCGTCGATCGTCGCGTTCGGCGGCTCGGCGATCTGACCCAGCGTCGTCGTCTTCGGATCGAGGCCCGGCGCGACGACTTCCCGCACGAGCGTCTTCCGTGTGACCACGCCGATGAGCTTTCCGTTGTCGCAGATGAACACCGCTCGCACGTCCGGGCGGGCCAGCGCCTCACCCGCAGCCTGCGACGACGACGAGGCGTCGAGCGACAGCGGCTCCGAGACCATCGCGTCCTTGACGAGCTCCTCGGACATCGTTACGGGTAGACGCCGCGCGCCTCGAGCGCGGCGGAGACTTCGTGGATGGCCGCGACGAGCGCCGCGTCACGGAGCAGGATGCCCCGCTCCTTCGAGACGTTCCAGACGCGGTCGAACGCATCCGACATCTTGTCCTCGAGCCGGCGCCGGATCTCGTCGCGGTCCCAGAAGAGCCGCCCGAGGTCCTGGACCCACTCGAAGTACGAGACCGTGACGCCGCCGGCGTTCACGAGGATGTCGGGCAGGACGGGGATGCCGCGCTCGGCGAGGATGCGGTCGCCTTGGTTCGACGTGGGGCCGTTCGCTCCCTCGGCCACGAGCTTGCAGCGCAGGTTGCCAGCGTTCTCGCCCGTGACCTGGTCCTCACGCGCGGCCAGAACGAGAATGTCGCATTCGAGCTCGAGCAGCGTCTCGTTCGTGATCCGCTCGACACCTCGCTCGTACCCCGCGAGCGATCCGTGCTCGGCCACGTACCCGTGCAACGTGGGGATGTCGAGCCCGCCGGGTGCGAACACGCCACCCGAGACATCCGAGACTCCGATCACGCGCGCGCCGCGATCGTGCAGCTCGGTCGACGCGATGCCGCCGACGTTGCCGAAGCCCTGGACGACACAGCGTTGGTCTGCGAGCACCCATTCCAGCCGTTCGCAGGCACGTTCGACGCACATCACGACGCCTGCTCCCGTCGCCTCGTGCCGGAAGAGCGAGCCGCCGATCGAGACCGGCTTGCCGGTGACGATCTCCGGCACGGCATAGCCCTTCTGCATCGAGTACGTGTCCATCATCCACGCCATCGTCTGCTCGCTCGTCGCCATGTCGGGCGCCGGAATATCGAGCTCGGGGCCGATGAACGGCGCGAGCTCGGCAGTGAATCGACGCGTGATGCGGGACAGCTCGCCCTGGGAGAGGTTGCGCGGGTCGCACCGCACACCGCCCTTCGCGCCGCCGTACGGCAGGCGCAGGAGCGCGCACTTCCACGTCATCCACATGGCAAGTGCCGCGCACTCCCCCAGATCGACCGCCAGGTCGTAGCGAACGCCGCCTTTCGTCGGTCCGAGCACCGACGAGTGCTGGACGCGGTAGGCGGGGAACATCGAGTAGGTGCCGTCGTCCATCCGTACCGGCAACATGAGGATCACCGCGCGCTCGGGGCCGCGCAGCCGTTTGGCGACGAAGTCCGGGATGTCCGCGAGCTCGAGCGCGTGGTTGAGCTGGGTCAACGCCTGCTGGTAGAGCGGCGTGTCCCACTCGAGCTGCATTGCCGGATGAACGGCCTCGGCCACGGCCCGGAGGGTACGCGAAACTCCCGCACATCTGGCGCTTCCTAGTCCAGAAGTGACTCCAGCAGCGCGAGCTCTTCAAGATCGTCGGTCAGGATCGCGCCGCGAATGATCGCCCAGATCCGAATCCGGCGGTCGTCCAGTCCCGCGGCGACGAAGGCGGCGATCCGGCGCTCGGTCTGCTCCCGGTCGATCATGCGGTAGAACAGCGGATTGCGCAGCCACGAGAAGAGGTCGTACTCACGGTCGGACAGGTACGGCTTCGGGTCGATCGCGACGTACCGGCTGCCGTGACGGAGGATGTTGTGATGGTGAAAGTCGCCGTGCACGAGCCACTCGTGGCCCGGCTCGAACGTCTCCCATAATTCGCGCGCGTACGGCGTCAACGAGCTGACGCTCCGGGCGAGCCAGCCTGGGACCTCGTCGGCGACGGGGCGAAACGGCGGCCCCGCGCGGCGCCAGAGGCGCGTTGCTATGTCCACGGCGACCGCGGTCGCCCGCTCCTCGGGCAGATCCGAGATGTCGTCGCCGGGCACTGCGCGCTCCTCCAGCAGCGCACGTCTGGTGCGATCCGCACGGTGCAACTGCACCGCGCCGTTACCGGCCCAGAGCTCGAGCGCGTCGGCCTCGTCGAGCGACTCGTCGTCACCGGCCCAGGCGACCTTCAGCACCGTCTTGTCGCCGGTGGGCGCCACGAACGAGAACCGCGAGAGCTCGAACGGCTCGCCGAGCTCCAGCCCCCACTCCGCCGCAACCTCGTGCGCGATGCGCTTCGTCTCCGTCAGGTCGACCGCCACACGGGAGAGCTTAAGCGGGGCGAGCTCAAGTGGGGCCGGGGCTGCGGCACCCCGACCCCAGAGCGAGGGTAACCGGAGCCGGGCCTTCGGTGAAGTCTCAGGTGCGGCGGAAGAGAGCGAGCGACCGCGACTCGACCACCACGTCGCCTCCCGGAACCGGGCGCTCGCAGGCGCAGTTCCCGGTCGAGAGGACGAGCTCCCAGTGCGTGCCGAAACGCCGGGCCGGCAGCCTGAACGTGATCTCTTCGAAGAACGCGTTGAAGAGCACCAGGAACGAGTCGTCACGCACCTCTTCACCGGCTCGCGTCTCGGCTCCGAGCTCGTCGCCGTTCAGGAAGATCCCGATCGCGCGCGACTCCGTGTTGTCCCAGTCGCGGCGAGTCATCCGGCGGCCGTCGGGTCGCATCCACCACACATCGGGCAGCTGCTCGCCGGTGCCGTCGAAGAACCTGGTGCGCCGGAAGACCGGATGGGCGCGCCGCAGCTCGATCAGCCGGCGCGTGAAACCGAGCAGTTCCTCATCACAACTATCCCAGTCGATCCAGGAGATCTCGTTGTCCTGGCACCACGCGTTGTTGTTGCCGCGTTGCGTGCGTCCGATCTCGTCACCGCCGAGCAGCATCGGGACGCCTTGTGACAGCAGCAGAGTCGCCAGGAAGTTCCGCTGCTGCCGCGCGCGCAGCGCGTTCACCGACGGGTCGTCGGTCTCGCCCTCCACCCCGCAGTTCCACGTCCGGTTGTCGTCCGTCCCATCTCGGTTGCCCTCGCCGTTCGCCTCGTTGTGCTTGTCGTTGTACGAGACGAGATCGCGCAACGTGAAACCGTCGTGGGCGGTGATGAAGTTCACCGATGCGAACGGGCGGCGGCCGTCGGTCTGGTAGAGGTCGGCCGAGCCCCCGAAGCGGGAGGCGAAGTCCCGCAACGGTGCGCGACCGCGCCAGAAGTCGCGCATCGTGTCGCGGTAGATGCCGTTCCACTCTGACCAGAGGATCGGGAAGTTTCCGACCTGGTAGCCGCCCGGCCCGACGTCCCACGGCTCGGCGATCAGCTTCACCTGGGAGAGGATCGGGTCCTGGTGGATGATGTCGAAGAAGGCCGAGAGCCGGTCGACCTCGTAGAGCTCACGAGCGAGCGCCGACGCCAGGTCGAAGCGAAAGCCGTCGACGTGACACTCGGTCACGAAGTACCGCAGCGAGTCCATGATCAGCCGCAGGACGGTCGGGTGAACCGGGTTGAGCGTGTTCCCCGTGCCCGTGTAATCCATGTAGAACCGCGGGTCGTCGGGCACGAGCCGGTAGTAGCTCTGGTTGTCGACGCCGCGGAAGCTCAGCATCGGGCCGAGGTGGTTTCCTTCGGCTGTGTGGTTGTAGACCACGTCGAGGATCACCTCGATCCCGGCACGATGCAGCGCCTTGACGACACCTTTGAACTCGCGCACCTGATCGGAGGTCGCCGCATACAGCGAGTGCGGAGCGAGATAGCCGATCGTCGAGTAGCCCCAGTAGTTGGTGAGCCCCCGGTCGTGCAGAAAGCCCTCGTCGACGATGTGGTGGATCGGCAGCAGCTCGACCGCGGTCACACCGAGTGACTTGAGGTAGTCGATCGCGCCGCTGCTCGCCAGTCCGCCGTACGTCCCGCGCAGATCATCGCGCACCTGTTCGCGCAGCTTGGTGAAGCCCTTGACGTGCAGCTCGTAGATCACCGTCTCGTGCCAGGGTGTGCGTGGCCGCGTCCAGTCGTCGTCCTCCCAGTCGAAGGCCGGATCGACCACGACCGAACGGGGAATCGCGGGCGCGGAGTCGGTCTCGTCGATCGTCAGATCGGCGTCGTCGCCTCCGCCAGGAACGTACGGCAGCGTGTTGGCAGCGCCCCAGTCGACCGGTCCGTCGATCGCTTTCGCGTACGGATCGATGAGCAGCTTTGCGCCGTTGAAGCGCCTGCCGGTCTTCGGGTCGTACGGGCCGTGAACGCGGTAGCCGTAGTGCTGGCCCGGGCCGACCCCCGGGAGATAGCAGTGCCAGTTGAACGCCGTGCGTTCGTGCAGCTCGATGCGCTCCTCCCTCCCGTGCTCGTCGAAGAGACAGAGCTCGACGCGGTCGGCGTTCTCGGAGAAGAGGGAGAAGTTCGTCCCGTCACCGTCCCATTCGGGGCCGAGCGGGAACGCCTGACCGGGCCAGACCCGGCGGTCGGAGGAGAGCGCCACGATCAGGCCGTGACGGGCCGAAGCCAGATGACCGAGAGCGGCGGCAGCGTCAGCGAGACCGAGAACGGCTGACCGTGCCACGGACGCGACTCCGCCGTCACCTCGCCGAGGTTCCCGACACCGGTGCCGCCGTAGTAGGAGGAGTCCGTGTTCAGCAGCTCCGACCACGTACCGTCGACCGGCAGCCCGACGCGATAGCCCTCGCGCGGCACCGGCGAGAGGTTGGCGATGCAGACGATCTGGCGCGTCCCGTCCCTCGACAGTCGTGCGAACACGAGCACGTTGTTGAGCGCGTCGTTGGGCTCGATCCAGCGGAATCCCTCGGGTGCGAAGTCGACCTCCCAGAGCGCGGGCTCCTCGAGGTACACGCGGTTCAGGTCCCGCATCAGGTCGCGAATGCCCGCATGGTCGGCGTGTTCGAGCAGCCACCACGGCAGCTCATCCGCGTACGACCACTCCCAGGGGCTCGCGAGCTCGCCGCCCATGAACAGCAGCTTCTTGCCCGGATGTGCCCACATGTAGGCGTACAGCGCGCGCAGGTTGGCGAGCTGCTGCCAGCGGTCGCCCGGCATCTTCGAGAGCAACGAGCCCTTGCCGTGCACGACCTCGTCATGGGAGAGCGGCAGCATGAAGTTCTCGTTCCATGCGTAGACGAGCGAGAACGTCAGCTCGTGGTGATGGAACCGGCGATGGATCGGATCGTGCTGGAAATAGCCGAGAGTGTCGTGCATCCAACCGAGGTTCCACTTGAGCCCGAATCCGAGCCCGCCGAGGTACGTGGGGCGTGAGACGCCGGGCCAGGCCGTCGACTCCTCTGCAGCGGAGATGACGCCAGGCTCGCGCGCATGCACGAGCTCGTTCAGCTCCTTCAGGAAGGCGACTGCGTCGAGATCCTCACGGCCGCCGAACTGATTCGGGACCCACTGGTCCGGCTTTCTGGAGTAGTCGAGGTAGAGCATCGATGCGACCGCGTCGACCCTGAGGCCGTCGGCGTGGTACTCGCGCAGCCAAAAGAGCGCGTTCGCGAGCAAGAAGTTCTGCACCTCGGTCCTGCCGAGGTTGAAGACGAGCGTGCCCCAATCGGGATGCGCACCGCGCCGCGGGTCGGCGTGCTCATAGAGGGCCGTGCCGTCGAACCGCGCGAGCGCCCAGTCGTCGCGCGGGAAGTGGGCCGGCACCCAGTCGAGCAGGACCCCGATCCCGTTCGCGTGCATGTGGTCGACGAAGTAGCGGAAGTCGTCGGGCGACCCGAGCGTGGAGAGCGTCGCGTAGTAGCCGGTCACCTGATAGCCCCACGAGCCCGAGTACGGATGGTGCATGACCGGCAGCAGCTCGACATGGGTGAAACCGAGGTCGCGCACGTACGGCGCCAGCTGATCCGCGAGCTCACGCCACCCGAGCCCCTTCCGCCACGACGGCGCGTGCACCTCGTAGACCGTCATCGGCCGGTCGAGCGGCTGCTGCTCGCTCCGGGCGTCGATCCACTCCGAGTCCTGCCAGTTGTGCTCCGACCGGAAGACGACGGACGCGTTCTTCGGCGGTACCTCGGCCTCGAACGCGAGCGGGTCGGCCTTCTCGTGCCCGTCCAGATGGAACTTGTAGCGCTGCCCGATCGCCGCGCCCGGCGCGACCCCCTCCCAGATGCCGGTCTCGTCGACCGGCCCCAGCCGGTCGGAGGTGGGGTCCCAGTCGTTGAAGTCGCCGACGACGCTGACGTAGGTGGCGTTGGGCGCCCAGACCGCGAAGCGCACACCACCGTCGACCGCGTGCGCGCCGAGTTTCGCGTACAGCTCCTCATGACGTCCTGCCCGGGCCAGCCAGATGTCGAGCTCACCGAACGCCGACCCCGCCCTGGGCCGCGTCACACCGGCACGTCCTCGGCCAGCATGCGCTGGATCCCCGCAACGGGGATCCCCACCCAGTCGGGTCGGTTGTTCAGCTCATAGCGCAGCTCGTACACGGCCTTCTCCAGCTCGAACACACTCAGGAGCCTGTCCATTCCGCTGCCGGACGGAACAAGCGACTGCTCGACGGTCGAGCGGTAGCCGGAGAGAAACTGAGCGCGAGCCTGCTCCTCCCAGCCTGCAGGCGGCTCGACCCCGTGCAGCAGCGGGCTCGCCGAAGCCGCGTAGGCGAACGAACGCAGCATCCCGGCCACGTCGCGCAGAGGGCTCCGTTTGCGGCGTCGCTCTGGCAGCGATCGTGCAGGCTCGCCCTCGAAGTCGAGGATCACCCAGTCGTCGCCCGCCCACAGCGTCTGCCCGAGATGAAAGTCGCCGTGGTGGCGAATCACGCGACCGGCGCCGCCGAGGTTCGTCAGCATGCGCAGCCGTTCGCGCACCTCCTCGCCCCGCCCGCGGATCGGGTCGAGCTCCGGCACGTCCTCGGGCAGGCTGAGGAACACCGACTCGATCTCCTCGTCGACTGTTGCGGTGAGCAGCCCGAGCGACTCGATCGAGGTCTCCTCGGGCGAGAAGCTCGGGTCGTGCGAGTCGGAGCCGAGAATCGAGTGCATCCGGCCCGTCACCTCGCCCAGTCGGCGCGTGCTCGCGATGAACTCGTCGGTGCCGCTGCCCATCGTCTCGAGCGCGTGCGCCCAGCCGTCCCGGCCGCCGACGAACCGCTGCATGATGCCGAGCGTCACGTCCATCTGGCGCCCTGCGTACGAGTACCAGCCGACGAGCTGCGCGATGTTCTCGAAGCCGTGCTCGGTGAGGAAACGCAGCAGCTCGAGCTCGGGATTGATTCCGGCCTCGAGCCGTCTGAAGACCTTGAGGATCAACTCCTCGTCGAACACGATCGATGTGTTCGACTGCTCGGCACCCACGGGGCGCGCCTCGCGCCACTCGTCGGCGAACCCCGAGACCGCGGCGAACTCGACCACGCCGTCTGCTCCAGGCAGCGTGACGCCGCGGCGCATCAGCGAAACGAGCTCGCGCACGCTGCGCGGATCGACGAGGGCGTCGAGCGTCTCGTCCGCCAGCAGCTGATACGTCTCGTGCATCCCGGTGTCGAACCGAATCTCGACGAGCAGCAGCTCGAGCCGCGGGCCCTCGTCATGCAGGACTGCGCGGTCGACGATCTGCGAGTGCGACACGTCCTTCGTCTTCGAGGCGTACCACCGCTGGTTCGTGACGAAGTCGATGAGCTCTTGTTCGGTCGTCACTCTGCGTCGTCCCTCTTGAGCTGGAACCAGAAGAACCCTCGCGGCGCCATCGTGAGCAGGTAAGGGAGCTCGCCGATGCGGGGGAAGCGCGTGCGGCCGAACATCTCCTCGGGGACGAAGCCTTCCCAGCGCGACAGGTCGAGCTCGACCGCCTGCGCCGAACGTGCCAGGTTGTGGACGCAGAGCACGATGTCGTCCTCGTAGGTGCGCACGTGCGCGAAGATGCGTGGGTTCTCGGGCCGCAGCGCCTCGTAGGTGCCGAGCCCGAACACGGGATGGTCCTTGCGGAGCGCGATCAGGCGATGCAGCCAGCGCAGCAGCGAGTTCGGCTGCCGCAGTTGCGCCTCGATGTTGACCGCCTGGAAGCCGTACACCGGGTCCATGAGCGGCGGCAGGTAGAGCTGCTGGAAGTCGGCGCGCGAGAAGCCGCCGTTCCGGTCGCCGGTCCACTGCATCGGGGTGCGCACGCCGTCGCGGTCGCCGAGGAAGATGTTGTCGCCCATCCCGATCTCGTCTCCGTAGTAGAGGACGGGCGAGCCAGGGAGCGAGAACAGAATCGCGTGCATCAGCTGGATCTCGTCGCGTCCATTGTCCAGCAAGGGCGCGAGCCGGCGGCGAATGCCGAGGTTCAGCTTCATCCGCGGATCCTTGGCGTACTCGTCGTAGAGGTAGTCGCGCTCGTCGTCGGTGACCATCTCGAGCGTCAACTCGTCGTGGTTGCGGAGAAAGAGCCCCCACTGCGCGTTGTCGGGGATCGGCGGCGTCGACTCCAGGATCTCCACCATCGGCAGCGCATCCTCGCGCCGGATCGCCATGAACATGCGCGGCATCACCGGGAAATGGAAGGCCATGTGGCACTCGTCACCGTCACCGAAGTACTGCACCACGTCGGCCGGCCACTGGTTCGCCTCGGCGAGCAGGACACGATCGGTGTACCGGGCATCGACCTCGGAGCGGACGCGCCGCAGGAAAGCATGCGTCTCGGGGAGGTTCTCGCCGTTCGTGCCGTCGCGCTCGTAGAGGTACGGCACCGCGTCGAGACGAAACCCGTCCAGGCCGAGGTCGAGCCAGAAGCGGAGCACGTTCAGCATCTGCTCCTGCACCTCTGGGTTGTCGTAGTTCAGGTCGGGCTGGTGGCTGAAGAACCGATGCCAGTAGTACTGGCCGCGCACCGGGTCCCACGTCCAGTTCGACGGCTCGGTGTCGAGGAAGATGATGCGCGCTTCGCTCCAGCGGGTGTCGTCGTCGCCCCAGACGTACCAGTCGCCGTACGGGCCGCTGGGGTCGGTACGGCTCTCCTGGAACCATGGATGGTCGGCCGACGTGTGGTTCATGACGAGATCGGCGATCACCCGCATTCCCCGCTGATGTGCCTGATCGACGAAGAAGGTGAAGTCCTCGATGTTGCCGTAGTCCGGGTGGATGCCGAAGAAGTCGGCGATGTCGTAGCCGCCGTCGCGCAGTGGGCTCGGGAACGCCGGGAGCAGCCAGAGGCAGTCGACGCCGAGCCACTGCAGGTAGTCGAGCTTCTCGGCGAGGCCGCGGAAGTCGCCCGAGCCGTCGTCGTTGCCGTCATAGAACCCGCGCAGATGGATCTCGTAGAAGACCGCCTTCTTGAACCAGAGCGGATCGCGCTCGAACCAGTTTGCCGGGTCGGTCATTGCTTGGCGTCAACCTTGATCAGATGGGCCTTTCCGGGGCCGAGCTTGACGTAGTTGCGGCCGACGCGCCACGTGAAGTCGCGCTCCTCCAACAGGTCGTGGGCGTCGAAGGCCGGCGGCACGCCGAGCGCGACCGGGACCACGCACACTCCCTCCTGCTCTGTGAAGGGATCGACGTTGACGATGCAGATGACGTCGTCCTTGGCGTACGCGATCAGTTGATCGTTCTCCGTCTCGAGCCAGCGGAGGTTCTCGAGCCGCTGCAGGGCCGGCTCGGCCCGCCGCACCTCGTTCAGGCGCCGGACGAGCGGCAGCAGCGGCCCGTCGAGCGTGCGCCGCTTGACCTCGTACTTCTCCGAGTCGAGGTACTCCTCGGAACCGTTCGATACGGCTCTGTTCTCGAACGACTCGAAGCCGGAGTAGATCCCGTACGAGGGCGAGAGCGTTGCCGCGAGGACGAGCCGCGCCTCGAAGGCGGCCGGCCCGCCGACCTGCAGGTATTCGTGGAGGATGTCCGGCGTGTTGACGAACGCGTTCGGCCGGTAGAACTGGGACCACGCGCGCAGCTGCTCGGCGTACTCCACGAGCTCCGGCTTCGTGTTCTTCCAGGTGAAGTAGGTGTAGCTCTGGGCAAAGCCCAGCTTCGCGAGCGTCGTCATCATCGACGGGCGCGTGAAGGCCTCCGCGAGAAAGATCACCTCGGGGTGCTCGCGGCGAACCTCGGAGATCAGCCACTCCCAGAACGGCGCCGGCTTGGTGTGCGGATTGTCGACGCGGAACACCGTGATCCCCCGCTCGACCCAGTGGAGCACGACATCGCACAGCGCCTGCCAGAGCGCGGGCCAGTCGTCGGACTCGAAGTTGACGTTGTAGATGTCCTGGTAACGCTTCGGCGGGTTCTCGGCGTACTTGAGCGTCCCGTCGGGACGCCGGTAGAACCATTCCGGATGCTCCTTCAGCCACGGATGATCGGGTGAGCACTGGATCGCGAAATCGAGGGCGAGCTCGACGCCGGCCGCCCGTGCAGCGACAACCATGGCGTCGAAGTCGTCCCACGTGCCGAGCTCGGGGCTGATCGCGTCGTGGCCACCCTCCGCGGAGCCGATCGCCCACGGGGAGCCCACGTCGCCCGCGTCGGCACTGACCGCGTTGTTCCGCCCCTTGCGGTTTGCAACCCCGATCGGGTGGACGGGAGGCAGATAGACGACGTCGAATCCGAGGCGCGCGAGGTCCGGCAGCGCCTCGGCGACACCCTGGAACCCGCCCCACGAGCGCGGGAACAGCTCATACCAGGCCCCGAACCGTGCGAGCTCACGGTCGACGTCGACCGACAGTGCGGCCGACACGACCTCGCCGTCACGGTCGCCCGGATCAGCGGCCAGCCCCTCGGCGAGCGTCGGCACGGGACCTCCGAGGAGCACCGCTCCCTCCGACAGCTCCCCGGCGAGATCGACCTGCCCGGCCTCCGCCTTCCGCCTTAGCTCGTCCTGCCAGGTGGCGATCCGATCCGTCCAGGCGGCGACGCGAAACTCCCAGCGCCCCGGCCCGTCGACGGTGAATTCACCGGCCCAGCGGTCGTTGCCGAGCGGCGAGAGCGGTTCTTCACGCCAGCGCGACTCACCGGGCCCGCGCAGGCGCACGGCACCGCCGAGCGTGTCGTGCCCGTCCTTGAAGACGGTCGCGTAGACCTCGACGCGGTCGCCTACCGTGCGTTTGACGGCATAGCGGCCGCAATCGAGGACCGGCTCGACTGCCTGGATCTGGATACGTGGCTGGGGGCTCTTGGGAATGGGCACCTTGTGAGATTGTCCGTCGTCGGGTCGTCCTGAACACATGCTGCTCGAACGCGCTTCCGGAATCCTGCTCCATCCGACCTCGTTGCCGAACGGGGTACTCGACGAACACGCATTCGCGTTCGTGGATTGGCTTGCAGACGCGGGCCAGTCATGGTGGCAGGTCCTGCCGCTCGGGCCGCCCGAAGGCCTGACCGGCTCGCCCTACATGTCGCCGTCGGCGTTCGCAGGCTCACCGGGCATTCTCGCGAATCCGCGAGCGCACGTGACGAACGACGAGGCCGACGCCTTCCGCGCGCGCCACGCGTACTGGCTCGACGACTGGGTCGCCTACGGCGGCAGCGTCGCAGACCAGGTCCGGTTCGAGCGCGAATGGCAGACACTGCGGAGGTACGCCGGGGAGCGCGGCGTGCGCCTTTTCGGGGACATGCCGATCTATGTCGCGGAGAACGGATCCGACCACCGCGCCCACGCGGGCCTGTTCCAGACGGGTGCGGTCGCGGGCGTGCCGCCCGACCTCTTCACGGCAACAGGCCAGCTGTGGGGCAACCCCCTCTACGACTGGGCCGCGATGCAGGCTGCCGGTTACCGGTGGTGGATCGAGCGGTTTCGCCGCACGTTCGAGCTCGTCGACCTGACGCGCGTCGACCATTTCCGCGGCTTCGTCTCCTACTGGGCGGTGCCGGCGCAGGCGCCCACCGCGGAGCACGGGCGTTGGCGTCGCGGTCCGGGCGCCGCCGTGTTCCGGGCCGCCGAACGGGAGCTCGGCGAGCTCGCTGTCGTGGCCGAGGACCTCGGCGTGATCACGGAGCCCGTCGTCCGGCTGCGCCGCGAGCTCGGCTTCCCCGGCATGGCCGTCCTGCAGTTCGCCATCGGTCGCGGTCCGGCGAATCCGCACCTGCCCGAGAACCACCACGAGCAGTCGGTCGTCTACACCGGGACACACGACAACGACACGACGCGCGGGTGGTGGGACTCGCTCTCTGCCGCCGGCCGCGACTCGTCCGGGCTCGACCCCGCCGACCCTGCCTGGTCGCTGATCGAGCTCGCGTGGCGCTCGCGCGCCGCGCTTTCGATCGCACCGCTCCAGGACGTGCTCGACCTGGGCAACGAGTCGCGGATGAACCTGCCCGGCACCGAGGAGGGCAATTGGCGGTGGCGCTTCTCCCCGCAGCAGTTGACCGCAGGGCTCGCGCAGCGGCTGCGTGAGCTCACCAGCTCGGCGAACCGGTGATCGATGCGAGCTGAGGTGCCGGGGGAGGGTCTCGAACCCCCAAGTCCCAACAGGGACGACCGGTTTTAAGCCGGCTGCGTCTACCAGTTCCGCCACCCCGGCGGGCGTCAGGGTAAGAGCAGCCTCATTGCGTGGCGGGGCCCATGCCGGGCTCGTCGGCGGAGAGCGGGATGCCCTCCGGCCCGTGACCGCGGTACAGGTTGCGGAAGTCTTCGAACGCCTTCTTCGTCGCCGCGGTGTAGGTCGGGCAGACCGCGATGTGGCCCTGCCCGTAGTAGCCGTTCTGCTGGTAGTGCGACGAGTCGCCGGTCCAGGCTGTGATCGCGATCTTGCTTCCGAGGCTGGGATACGGCGTTCCGAACGAGCCGTCCGGCTGTTCCTGGTAGAACGCGAGCAGCTTGGCGACGGTCGACGACGGGACCTTCGAGCCCCACCAGGTGACCACGCCCCCGTGCTCCTCGTTGTGGACGACCATCCGCGGGTTCACCGCCTGGTTGTAGAAGCCCCAGACCGCCCACTCGGGAAAGTGCTGGCCGTTCGACGGCGGCGTGGTGTTCCAGGGGAACTTTGCGGTCAGGCTGTTGACGTGCGTCCCCTCCCCCTTCGGCACGTACGCCGTGACGGTCTTGAAGGTGCAGCCCGCCGCCGCCATGTCCCGGCCGAGCTGCTTCGGAAGGCCGGACTTGCCGCCGCCGAGCGCGAGCACGAGCACGACGATGATCAGACCGACGAAGCCGGCGCCGGCCAGCCCGTAGAGCAGGGTGCGGTGGCCAAGCCCGGCGTCGTCGGCCGGCGCGCCCTTGCGGGTCGTGCCGGTTCGGCGCTGGGGCGCCTGGACACTGGGTGGCGCCGGGGTACGGGGCTTCTTCTTCGCCATCGGGCGCGGGTATTCAAGCGGAAACGACCATAGAGCCGCCGAAGAATGCCGCGACCGCGGCCGCGTCCTCGGCGACGGGGCACCGCGGCAGCGCCTGGAGAAATGCGCGGCCGTAGGGCCGCGTGCGCAGCCGCGGATCGAGAATGGCGACGACGCCGCGATCCGAGTGGCCGCGAATCAACCTGCCGAAGCCCTGTCGCAGCTGCAGCATCGCGGTCGGCAATGCGTAGTCGCGGAACCAGTCGCCGCCCAGACGCTCGACTGCCTCGCAGCGTGCTTCGTGGAGCGGGTCGCCCGGCGCCGAGAACGGGAGCTTGTCGATCACGAGCAGCGACAGCGACTCGCCCGGCACGTCGACGCCCTGCCAGAACGTCGATGTCGCGAGCAGGACCGACCCGACCTCGTCGCGAAAACGCTCCAGCAGGCGCTCGCGCGGTGCCTCACCCTGTACGAGCACCTCGTACGGCACGCGGCCGCGGACCTGCTCGCGATACACCTCGAGCGCGCGGTAGCTCGACGTGAGCACGAGCGCCCGCCCCTCGGAGAGCGCAAGCAGCGACACGATCTCTTCGGCCGCGCGTTGGGTGAAGCCCTCGGTGCGCGGATCCGGCATCGTGCGCGGCAGGTAGAGCAGCGCCTGCTCGGGGAAGTCGTACGGCGAGCCGACGACGGCCTCGCGCGCCTCCTCGAGCCCCAGGCGACGGCGCACGAAGCCGGCGTCCTCTCCGGTCGTGAGGGTGGCAGAGACGAGAATCGCAGTCGGGCCGTCGCCCCAGAGCCGGTCGCGCAACTCGGTCGAGACGTCGACGGGCGCCCAGACGAGGGCGTCCGGCTCGGCCCAGACGACGCGGTCGAGGTCGCCCGGCTCGAGGCACCGCTCGACCTCTCCCGAGACGGCGAGCGTGCGGCGGGAGAGCGCGTCGAGGTCCTCGCCCTGGCCCTGCAACGCGTGCGAGAGGTCGCCGAGCGCGTCGATCAGCACGAGCGCTGCCTCGGCGGGGACCTCGCGCAGCCGCTTGCGTCCGGCCGCCGGGGCGACCGCGCGAAGCAGCTTCTCGCCGGTGCGCTCGACCCGGTCGACCTGCCGGGCCGGGAACGGCCGCTGCGCCTCGCGGCAGGCCCGCTCGACATCGGCCGCGAGGCGCCGGAGCCCCGCCCTCGAGACCCTGCCGCCGAGCCACGAGGCGGCGGACTCCTCGAGCCTGTGCGCCTCGTCGAAGATCACCGCGTCGTGCTCGGGCAGCACACCGCCGCCGGAGGCGATGTGCGCGAAATAGAGGGCGTGGTTGACGATCACGAGGTCGGCGGAGGCGGCGCGCTCGCGGGCGTGCTCGGCAAAGCACGCGGAGACGAAGGGGCAGCGCCGGCCGGAGCAACGATCGGGCCCGACCGCGAGCTCGGCCCAGAAGGCCTCGGTCGGCTCGAGCAAGAGCTCGGCCCGGTCGCCGGTCTCGGTCGAGTCGAGCCAGTCCTGCATCGCGTCCCAGGCGCGGGCGTCGCGCCCGTCAGCGAGCAGGAACGGCTGGAAGCCCTGCAGCTGGCGGCGGCAGAGGTAGTTCGCGCGGCCCTTCAGCACCTCGACCCGGACGTCGCGCCCGATCGCCGCGGCGGCGATCGGGACGTCCTTCGAGAGCAGCTGCTCCTGGAGCGCCTTGGTTGCCGTGGCGACGACCACGCGACGCCCCGACTCGAGTGCCGGAACGAGGTAGGCGAGGCTCTTGCCGACGCCGGTGCCCGCCTCGGCGACGAGGTGCTCGCCGGTCTCGAGAGCCCGCTCGACGCAGGCTGCGAGCGCGGCCTGCTCGCGCCTCGGCTCATACCCGGGAAGCGCATGCGCGAGCGCCCCTCCGGGGCCGAAGACGTCCTCCATCGGCCCCCAGACTACGGGAGCGAACGGACGTTCCCCCGGGCACGAAACCGCATGAAAATACGCAATTTGCGCGTTTCGCCAGACGGCCCGGCTTGACGGCTTCGGAAGGTCCCGGCTAGGTTCCCCCCGTCGGATCCGGTAGGTCTTCGGACTCGCTGGATCCGGCACTCAGCTCCGGTAGGTCTTCGGACTCGCCGGGGCTGATTTTTTGGTCCGGCGCCGTCCGACGGCATCTCTATCGTCCGTCGGCCCGTGGCAGCGATCATCACCCTTCTGCTCGGCCTGGCCCTCGGCGGCGGTGCCGTTCTCCTGTGGGCGCGCGAACGGCTCGCCCGCGCTCGCGACGAGCTCGCGACGGCCAACACCCACGGCCAGTGGGAAGACCGCCTGAAAGCCGCGACGGGCGATGCGCTGCTGAAGAGCCAGGCGTCCCTGCTCGAGCTCGCCGAGGCGAAGCTCGCGCCGATCAAGGAGACGCTGACGAAGTTCGAGGTGCAGTCGAGGCAGCTCGAGGACAAGCGCACCCGCGAGGTGACCGCGATCGGCGAGCGGCTGCGCGAGGTCGCGGCCGGCCAGGAGAAGCTGCGCTCGGAGACGGGCAGCCTCGTGACCGCGCTGCGCGCGCCGCACGTGCGCGGCCGCTGGGGCGAGGTGCAGCTGAAGCGCGTGGTCGAGCTCGCGGGGATGCTCGACTACTGCGACTTCCGCACCCAGGCGAGCGAACGGGACGACGAGGGACGCCTGCTCCGGCCCGACATGGTCGTGCAGCTGCCGGGCGGCAAATGCATCGTCGTCGACTCGAAGGTGCCGATCGAGGGCTACCTCGACGCGGTCGAGACCGACGACGCGGATCTGAAGCGGGCACATCTCGCGCGCCACGCGCAGCAGGTGCGCGAGCACATCCGGAAGCTCGGGCAGAAGCGCTACTGGGATCAGTTCGAGTCGACGCCCGAGTTCGTCGTGATGTTCGTCGACGAGGGCCTCTACCGCGCCGCGCTCGACGAGGACGGCTCGCTCTTCGAGGCGGGCGCCGCCGCGGGCGTGATCGTCGCCTCACCGGCGACGCTGATCGGCCTCCTGCGCACGATCGCGTACGGCTGGCAGCAGGAGACGCTCGCGGAGAGCGCCCGCGAGATCTCGAACCTCGGCCGCGAGCTCTACGACCGTCTCGGTGTGTTCGCCGGTCACTTCGCGCAGGTCGGACGCGGCCTCGACAGTGCCGTCGGTGCGTTCAACCGGGCCGTGAGCTCGTTCGAGACGCGACTGCTCGTCACCGCACGGAAGTTCCCCGAGCACGGGGTGACGAACGACGAGCTCCCCGAGACGAAGCAGATCGAGCGCAAGCCCGTCGTCGTCAGCGCGCCGGAGCTCGTCGCTCTGCCACAACGCGACGCAGACGCCGCCTAGCGCATCACGTGGCCGCAGCCTCGGGCTTGCCGCCGGGCTCGAGGGCGCCTTCGATCTTGGCGATCGCCGCAGCCTCTGCGTCGTCGCCGCCCTGCGCGGCGGCTGCGACCGACCGGGCCAGGTCGAGCACGAACGCCCGGTAGGCGTCCAGCTCGTCGGGCGCCTTCTCCTCCAGCAACTGCACCGACGAGCGCAACGCCTCGAGCGTGCGCGACTCCACCTCGTCGATCGGCGTCGTCACGCCGAAGCCTGTGCTGTGCCCTTGCGCTACGCGCCGGACGAGCTCGCTGTCCGACTTCTCGTGTGCGGCAGCGACGTGCTTCGCGAGCGCTCCCGCCTCCTTGAACGTGTCGAAGAAGCTCCGGTCGCTGGCCGTGACCAACAGGCCGGACCCCATCGCGCCCATGCGCAGGGTTTCGATCTCGCTGTCGTTCAACGTCTCGGGCATCTCAATCCTCTCTCGAGTGGCGTCGGTCGTGCTCAGTCTGGCAAAAGCGGCAATCCGCCTGCACACCGAGAGCGCGCGGCCGCCTCGTCTACGCTCCCGGCTTGATGGAGTCGGCGGGGGGAGGCGTTGTCGAGACGCGCCCACGTGGACCGTGGAGGTCCACCTGGCTGCGGTTACGCCGCGACCGGTGGTCGGTCGCGGCGCTGGGTGTCCTCGCGGCGGTTGCCTTCGTCGCGCTGTTCGGCGGCGCGATCGCGAGCCGGATCGTCGGCCACAACGGCTCGAGACCGTTTCCCTATGCGACGAGCGCTGCGCTCCGGCCCGTCGGGCCGTGGACGCGCGTGCCCGAGACCGACGAGATCAACATCGACGGCTACGGCAACATCCTGCCGCCGGACCATCCAACGAGACAGGCGCTGCTCGTGCTCGGCGCGGACGGGCCGCTCGGCCGGGACGAGTTGATCCGCGTGCTCGACGGCGCCCGGACCTCGCTCGAGATCGCACTCGGCGCTGTGCTGGTCGCGCTGCTGATCGCCGTCCCGGTCGGATCCATCGCCGGGTACTACGGGGGCGCCACCGACACCGTCGTCGCCCGATTCACGGAGACGGTGATGGCGTTCCCACTGCTCCTCTTCCTGGTTTTCGCGACCGCCAAGCTCAGCCCGTCTCTGCGAGGCGTCTCGTACGGCTGGCTCCTGCCGTCGGGCGTCTTCGCCGAGGCGCTCCTGATCGGGATCTTCACCTCGTTCTATCCGACGAGGCTCGTCCGTTCGCAGCTCCTGACCCTCCGAAACGCAGAGTTCGTCGAGGCGAGCCACATGATCGGAGCTCCAGACTCGCGCATCCTGCGGGGGCACCTGCTCCCGCATCTCGTTCCGACCCTGCTCGTCTGGGCGCCGATCGCGGTTGCGACGAACATCCTGCTCGAGGTCGGGCTCAGCTTCATCGGCGTCGGCGTGCAGCCCTCGACGCCGACGTGGGGATCGTTGCTCGCGACCGCATGGGGAACGGTCTACTCGCCCCAGGCGTTCGGTCACGCCCAGACCGCGTGGCAGACCATCATCCCGACGACGGCGATCCTCGTCACGGTGCTCTCCCTCAATCAGGTTTCCGAGGGCATCCGGGGTGCGATCGAACCGTGGGGCCGGCACTGATGCGGATCCTGGGTTTCGTCGCGCGCCGGCTGGCCGCGGCCCTGTTCACGATGCTGATGCTGGTCGCGCTCGCGTTCGTCGTGTACTGGGCGCTGCCCTCCACCCCGGCGTCTTTCGTCTACCCCGCGGCGCAGCATCTGACCCCGTACCAGCTGCACAATGCGGACCACCTGCTTGGCCTCGACCGGCCGAAGATCGTGCAGTACGGCGACTACATCGCGCACCTCTCTCGCGGCGACCTCGGCAATCAGTGGGCTGGCGCGGAGCTGCTGCCGGGCAACAAGCTCGTCCAGAAGCCGGTCGGCGCGCTGCTTTTCCCCGCGGCCGGGGCGACGATCTCGATCATCCTCGGGGGAGCGTTCCTCGTGCTCCTGCTCGCCGTCCCCTTGGGGACGCTCGCGGGGAGCCGCGTCGGCTCGTGGAGCGACCGAACGATCTCGATCGTCGCCCTGATCGCGGTCTGCACCCACCCCATGGTCCTCGGGAGTGTGCTGCAGAAGGGCTTCGCCGACCTGCACCTCCCCTGGCCGCCGCTCGGCGGCTACTGCCCGCTCTTCTCGCACGTGGCCGGGTGCGGGGGCCCCACTGACTGGGCCGGGCACCTGGCGCTGCCGTGGTTCACCTTCGCGCTGCTCTTCCTCGCTCTCTACACGCGGATGATCCGGGTCAGCGTCGCCGAGACGCTCCACGAGGATTTCGTGCGCACCGCCCGCGCGAAGGGCGCCGGCGAGACCCGCGTGCTGCGGCTCCACGTGCTTCCGAGCGCGACACTGCGAGTCCTGACCATGGTCGGGATGGAGATCGGCACCGCGATCGGGGTCTGCGTCTACATCGAGACCGTCTACAACGTCGGCGGGCTCGGCCGGCTCTCGGTGCTGGCAATGGGCGGTGCGACCACGTCGATCGACCTGCCGCTGACGCTCGGGATCGTTGCCCTGATCACACTGATCGTGGTCGTCGGGAACCTGATCGTCGACGTCCTCTACGCGGTGCTCGACCCGAGGGCGGGCCGGGAGCCGACCCTCAACCGCGACAAGAGCCTTGCGGGGGGCGTGATCTAGGTTCCGGGCGGGAACGTCCAGCCGCCCTTTGACGTTTACTACTACGAGAAGATTTGTTCGGAGAGGAGCACCTTTTGAGCGACCAGAACGTCCGCGAGTTGATCATCGTCGGCGGCGGGCCTGCCGGCTACACGGCCGCGCTCTACGCCGCGCGTGCCGACCTGGAACCGCTTGTGATCGAGGGGTTCCAGTGGGGCGGCCAGCTGATGATCACGAGCGACGTCGAGAACTACCCGGGCTACGCCGACGGAGTGATGGGGCCGGAGATGATGGCCGACTTTCGCCGCCAGGCGGAGCGCTTCGGCGCGGAGTTCATCACCGACGACGTCACGAAGGTCGATCTCTCCGAGCAGCCCCTGCGCGTCTGGGTCGGAAGCGACGAGTACCGGGCGCGGGCGGTGATCGTCGCCACGGGCGCGAGCGCCCGCTGGCTCGGAATCGAGTCGGAGGAACAGCACAAGGGACGCGGCGTCTCCGCCTGTGCGACCTGTGACGCCGCGTTCTTCCGCGACAAGGACGTCTACGTCGTCGGGGGCGGCGACTCGGCCTTCGAGGAGGCGCTGTTCCTGACGAAGTTCGCCTCGCGCGTGCACCTCGTGCACCGCCGCGACGAGTTCCGCGCGTCGAAGATCATGGTCGACCGCGCTGAACGGAACGAGAAGCTCGACTTCGTGCTGAGCGCGGTCGTCGAGGAGATCGTCGGGACTGCGAAGGTCGAAGCGCTGCGGCTGCGCAGCACCGCCACCGATGAAACGTGGGAGGTGCCGGCAGATGGGCTCTTCGTGGCGATCGGGCACGATCCGAACACCTCGCTCTTCATCGACCAGCTCGACCACGATGAGAACGGCTATCTCGTCACGAAGGCGGGCTCGACCGAGACGAACATTCCCGGCGTCTTCGCAGTTGGAGACGTGCAGGACCACACCTACCGGCAGGCGATCACGGCGGCCGGGTCCGGATGTATGGGCGCACTCGACGCCGAGCGGTTCCTGGCGGCGTTATCGGGCCACCCGGGCACGGCGCTGACCGCCCAGCGGTAGGACGAGCCAGCCGACGCGCGGGCTAGCCTCGGGGCGTGGCGAAACCTCCCGAGTGGATCGATCTGATCGACCCGTCACGGGACGACCTGCAGAGCAAGTTGCCCGAGAACGTGCACGAGACGGCGTTGCGTGCACTGCTCGCCCCGCACGTTCACGACGACGAGCCGCGCCCCAGGATCGAGTCGCAGGGCAACTACGTCCTGGGGATCTTCCTCATCCCGATCGCCGTTCCGGATGAGGATCGCGTCTACTACCAGGAGATCGATTTCATCGCGACGCTCGACACCTTTGTGACGGTCTCGAAGACGCCGCCGCGCGAGGAGGCATTCGATCCGAAGCCTGCGAAGGAGGCGTGCCGCACGCACGAGGACGTCGGCATGTACGCGTACCACCTCGTCGATCTGATCGCCGAGAGCTTTCTCGATCTCGTCGACGACCTCGACGACGAGATCGACGAGCTCGAGGACATGGTCGGTCCCCAGCCGGTGCGGGTGGTCGGCAGAAGACTGCGCGATCTCCGCCAGGATGTGCGGGGGATCCGGCGCACGCTCACCCCGACACGCGACGCGGTGCGCAGGATCGTCGACGACCGGGTTGAGCTCGACGAAGGCGAGCTGTTCCCGCGGCCTGTCGAGATCGCGTTCGGGGACGCCTACGACAAGCTGCTGCGCGCGACCGAGGCCCTCGAATCCTCCCGCGACGCGCTCGGCGGCGTCCGCGACTACCTCCAGGGCAAGATCGCGAACGACCAGAACGAAGTGATGAAGCGCTTGACGGTGATCGCATCACTCCTGCTCGTCCCGACATTCATCGTGGGTCTGTACGGCCAGAACTTCCGCCACATCCCGGAGCTCGCGTGGGGCTACGGCTACTGGTGGTCGTGGGGCTGGATCATCGCGACGACGATCGGCCAGCTCGCGTTCTTCCGCTGGAAGCGCTGGATCTGAGCAGCGACCCGCACCTGAGCGGCCGGCGACGATCGCTCTATCCGACCGCCCCGCGATACTTCCGGGCATCGGATGCGGCTCCGATACACCCTGCGGCGGTGGGACGGTTCTGACGTGGGCACGGTTGAGGTCTCTCAACCGGCCTGCGCAGGCGACGAAGTACGCACGAGCAAAGGCGAGCGCATGCGCGTGCAAGCTGTCGTTCCACTCGAACGAAGCGGCGGCGTCGACGACTCGCGCGTCGGCTTCCTCATCGTCGAACCGCTCCACGAATAGTCGCTCTTTGCGTAAACCTGCGCCCACGGGACAGGAGCTCCGACAAGAAACCTGGTCTTTCGTCGCGCGAAAGTGCCGATAGGTTCGCAAGATCGGCGGAGCGACAGCGGCGGCCAAGGGGAGAGGTACGGGCCGCCGCTGCCGCTTTCGCCTGATCCGCACCTTCTCATACGAGTGCGTGCACGGCAAAATTCGCGACCGCGGGCCGGATCAGGACCAGGCGAGATCCGCTCCTCTCCCCAATGCGAAAGCAGCGGATCAGTCGCCGCAGACGAGCCAGGCCTCCCCCACCCACATGCCGCTCGGCCGCAAGGAACTCTCACTCGCAGCGCGTCGATCCGGTATCCCTCGAAGGGGTGAGCCGGTCGCGCTAGAGCTTTGACCAACTTTCCCGTCACCCGGCGCGTCTGAGTGGCGTCCCCTCACCGTGGCTTTCTTCTACACACTCCTCACCCCCACCGGCGGCGTCGTCGGCGAGATCGAGCTCGACCGGCCGGCCAGCGCCGGCGAAGAGATCCGCGTTCCCGACAACCGGCGAATGCGTGTCGTCGGGGTCGTGCCGGTCGAGCTCATCGAGGAGCTCGTCGACCACCGTCCCAGCTTCGGGATCATCCTGGTCGCGCCGGTCGAGGCGTAGCCTCGGGCGACAGGTCTCCGCCGCCACGCTCCGCGGCCTCGGCCGCTTCGAGCACGTGCAGCGCGAGCGCGCCGCTCGCGCGGTGCGGACGACCCGCGTGAAGTGACTCGACGAGCTCGTCGATCCCCAGCCCGCGCGTCTCTCGTGGCCCCTCCGACTCGTACGTGACCTGCTCGCCGCCGTCGCGGCCGCTGCGCAGGACCACCTCGCCGCCGAACGCGTTGGCGTCCGGCAGCACGAGCGACCCGGTCGTGCCGTACACCACGAGCCCGCTCAGATACTGGTTCCGCGCTTCGAAGCTGACGGTCAACGTCACGAGGCCACCGCGTTCCAGCTCCAGCACAACAGCCGCGTGAGTCGGGACGTCCACGACGATCACCTCGCCCGACCGAGGGCCCGCCCCGAGCACGCGTTCGGGCGTCGGAGTCTGCGCGAAGCCGGCGACCTTCGTGATCGGGCCGAGCAGCGAGACGATCGCAGTCAGGTAGTACGGGGCAATGTCGAGGAGCGGCCCTCCGCCTGCGCGGTAGAACATCTCGGCGTTCGGATGCCAGGTGTCCGGGCCGCCGACGAGCATGGTGGCGGCCGCGCCGAGCGGCCGGCCGATCGCATCCGCGTCGATCATGCGCCGGCCCGCCTCGTAGGCGCTGCCGAGGAAGGTGTCCGGGGCACAGCCGAGCCGGAGGCCGCGACGCTCGGCCTCCGCGACGAGCTCCCGGCCTTCGGCGCTCGTCGCAGCGAGCGGCTTCTCGGTGTAGACGTGCTTGCCGGCCGCAAGGGCGGCCCGCACCAGTGAAGCGTGCGCCCGGGGCGGTGTGAGATTGAGCACGAGCTCGACCTCGGGATCGTCGATGAGCGCGTCGACGGAAGACGGCCGCAGCCCGTGCTCCGCCCCGAACGACCCCGTGAGCTCCTGATCGAGATCGGCACATGCGACGGGTTCCCACCGTTCGAACGCAACCGAGTCCTTGACATAGCGTGCCGCGATGATTCCGCAGCCGATGACGCCGACGCGCATCGGCGCACTCATGCGCTGATCATTCGGCGCACTGCCCGCAGCGAGCGCTCGACCGCTGTGAAGGGGTCGTCCCCGACCTCGTCCTCCTCGACGACGAGCCATTCGGCGCCTGCGGCGAGTGCGGCGGGCAGCACCTGCTCGTAGCCGACGACCCCGTCTCCGACCGGGACGTCGTCGCGCCCCTCACGGCTCGCGTAGTCCTTGACGTGGACCAGCGGGCAGCGGCCGGTCGTCCGCTCGAGCTCCGAGATCGGATCGATGCCTGCCTGCCAGATCCAGCCGAGATCGAGCTCCAGCCAGAGCAGATCTGCCGGGAGCTCGCGCAGGAGATCGAGGAAGGTCGCGCCCCCGGCGAGCGGGCGGAGCTCGCTCCAGTGGTTGTGGAAGCCGAGCTTCAGTCCCGCCTCGCGGGCCGCTCGCGCCGCCGCTTCGACTCGCCGCACGACGGGCTCCGGCTCGCCGAGCGAATCAGGATCGATCCAGCTCACCGCCAGCCGGTCGGCGCCGAGCACCGCGAGCTCGGCGGCCAGCGACGGCAACTCATCCTCGATCGCGTCGAGCCGCGCGTGGCGGCCGACCGCGACGAGGCCGGACTCGTCGAGCCACGCGCGCACCGTGTGCGACTCGTGTCCGTGCAGGTCGTAGAGCTCCACACCGTCGTAGCCCTGCGCACCGAGGGCGCGCAGGACCCCTTCGAGGTCGCGATCGCACTCGGTGCGGACCGTGTAGAGCTGCAAGGCGACGTGAGCCACACGCTGACCCTACCGCGCCGCGCCTCCGGCTACCCTGCCCGCCGTGCCGTACTACATCTGCCCACATTGCAAGGAGCGCTCGCTCGACATCGACGCACGCGAGGGCTTCTCGGCGCAGGCGCCGTCCTGCCGGCACTGCGGCTTCGGTTTTCTCTTCGAGCTGCTCGACGACTACTACCCGGCACCCGACACGGGTCTGCTCGTCACCGACCAGGAGCGGCGGGTGCTCGCGATCGGTCGCGGCGTGTTCGAGCTGACGGGGTTTCCCGAGGCCGACCTGATGGGCCGCGACGTCGTGGACGCACTTCAGTTCTCCGACTCGAAGCCGATCGACCTGGCCCGCGAATGGGGCGTTCGCCGACTCGGTGAGCAGCTCTCGATCCGGACCCGCGGAGGCAGCGAGAAGCGGATCGTCGCCGACGTCTTCCCGGCCTACGACGACGACGGCGGCCTGCTCGTCGCGTTGACGCCGAAGCGCGGGTAGAAGGCTCCCTCCACTCGAGCTTCAGGTCCCCAGGCGGCTCGACGGGCACAGGTCGGGCGCAAGCGGGCAGTCTTCACAGCGTGGCCTGCGCGCGTCGCAGATGCGGCGGCCGTGCCAGATCAGCAGGTGTGGAAAACGAGCCCAGTCCGCCCTCGGTACGAGCCTGATCAGATCGCGCTCGATCTTCACCGGGTCTTCCTGCCTCGTCAGCCCGAGCCGCTGCGACAGGCGGCGGACGTGCGTGTCGACGACGACTCCCTGCGCCGCGCCGCGCTCCGCCGAAACGACGTTCGCCGTCTTGCGCGCGACTCCCGGCAGCTTCAACAGCGCGTCGAAGTCCTCGGGGACCTCGCCGGCGTGCTCCTCCAGCAGCCGCTGCATGGTGCCGCGCAAAGCCTTCGTCTTCTGCCGGTAGAACCCTGTGGCAAAGACGTCGCGCTCGAGCTCGGCGACCGGCACCGCGAGATAGTCCTCGGGACGCTTGTACTTCGTGAACAGCTTCTCGGTGACGCGGTTCACGTTCACGTCGGTCGTCTGTGCGCTCAACATCACCGACACCAGCAGCTCGAGCGGGCTCGAGAACGTCAGGGCGATCCGGGCATCGGCGTGCTCGGCGGCGAGCCGCTCGATGATCGGCACGATCCGCTCCTTCTTGGGAGCAACCTTTCTGCGCCTCGCCTCTGCGAGATAGCTTCGCGCCATCTAATGCGCGCTCTCTGCGAACCAGTCCACCCATCGCTCTTGCTCCGGTGTCTCGACAGCGGCCGAGCGGTAGTTCTCCCGTACCCAGGCGACGGCGTCGGGCGGGTCAACGCCGGCGAGCACCGCCATGCACGCGAGGACTGTTCCCGTTCGACCGAGGCCGCCGAGGCACCCGATCTCGACCCACTGTCCGCCTCTTGCACGTGAGAACGCTGCCCGGATTTGAGCAGCTGCGCGCGCGCCGTCCGGCGGCAGTCCGAAGTCGGGCCAGTCGATGATCTCGGCGGGCCACGTTGGATTCCAGCGCGGATCCATGTACAGCCCAAAATCGCGTTCGCTCGGGTGCTCGTCGCGGTCGGAGAGCGACGAGGCGCGGACCCGTGTTCCGTCCGGGAAGATGACCTCCACCAGCGAGAGGATAGAGCGCGCCGGGTCGGTCGCTGCCTTGCTCCTCAGTCGAGGCGCAGGATCGTTTCGTCGATCTCCTCACCGCGACCGGGTGCGAAGTTGCGGTTGACCCCAAACGCTACGGGTGAGTGCGCCGCGCGGTTAGCGCCAGGTAGACAGGTGGATCGTCTCCGCCCGGCTCCTCGAAGCGGTCGAGCGTGAGGCCGTGTCGGACGATGGCGTTGAGCAACATCGCCAGTGGGACATGGTTGATGCCAACGCGCGCTCGAACCTGTGCGCTGGCCGGGTCGTTGGGCAGAGTTCGCCACCCCGGGGTGGGATACCCCGGGCGAAGGATCGCGACTGTATCGTCGAGGTCCTGAGCAGCGCTGCGTGCGACCATCGGGTTGCCGAAGCAGGGATGCACACCGAGGTACACGAACCTGCCACCGGGCTTCAACACGCGGGCTGCCTCCGCCAGCGCACGATCGAGGTCGTCGAAGTCCGTGTGAGTGAAGAGAGAGATCACGGCATCAAACTCCGTGTCGCCAAAGGGCAGGTCATGGCCGTCGGCGCGCACCAGCCGAGCGCCGCTTGCGTGCTTGGTCGCAACCTCCAGTTGGTCCGCCGATACGTCGGTCCCCACTACCGCCCATCCGGCGTCCCGCAGCAACGGGATCGCGTGACCGGTGCCACAGCCGAAGTCGAGGCACAACCCTGGCCCGCGGCCGAGCAGCTCGATCGCGAAGCGGCGCATTGCCTGGTGCGCGTCGGCCGCCGCGAACAACTCGTACCACGCTGTCTGGCCGTCGTAACGCGCAGTCGGCACGCCGCGATTCTACGCGGCCCTTGCCCGGGGCTCAGTCGCCGGGGATGCCGGAGCCGGCGACCGGGCCGGCCGGCGTATGTGCCCGGCGGCTGCGCCGGCTCGAGGCTAGGGTTTGACGGGCTTGGATCAGGTCGTTTTCTGGGACTTCGACGGCACGCTCGCTTTCCGGCCAGGGATGTGGCGCGGCTGTCTCAGCGAGACGTTGGACGAGCACCAGCCTGGTCATGGCATCACGACGGAGGAGCTGCGGCCGCTTCTACGGGACGGCTTTCCCTGGCACCGACCCGAGATCGCCCACCCGGAGCTTTCTGAGCCCGAGGTCTGGTGGCAGTCGATCGAGGCATTGTTTGCCCGTGCTTACCAGGGCGTCGGGCTCAACGAGACACGCGCCCGCGAGCTTGCTCGACTCGCGCGGCATCGTTACATCGATGCCTCGATCGGCTGGCGGCTGTACGACGACACGGTGCCGACCCTCGAGCGGCTGACCGCCGATGGCTGGCAGCACGTGATTGTCTCCAACCACGTCCCCGAGCTCTCCCGACTCGTGGAGTCGCTCGGCCTCTTCGACCTCGTGGAGACCGTGTTCTCCTCAGCGGTGACCGGCTACGAGAAGCCACATCGGGCGGCATTTGAGATCGCGCTCCGCCACTGCGGGTGCCCGCAACGAGTGTGGATGATCGGGGACAACCCGATCGCCGACGTCGCCGGGGCCGAAGCGGTAGGAATCCCGGCGATCCTTGTCCGCTCGAAAGACGAGCATGCCGTCCGCCATGCCGAGAACCTCAGCGCGGTTCCCGCGATCCTGGATGATGAGCTCCGCTGACCGTGACGCTTCCTCTCATCGACCACCTGGCCCTGCGAGTACGTGACGAGCGACGCAGCCGCACGTTCTACGAACGCGCCCTCGAGCCGTTCGGAGTGCAGGTGGTGGAGAGCGTGCACGGGACCGGGTTCGCGATCGAGGGCGGCGGAGATTTCTGGATCGGAGAAGGGGAACCTCCGGCCGCGCCCGTTCACGTGGCCTTCTCCGCCGCCGACCGGGCCACCGTTGACAGGTTCCACCTCGCCGCTCTGGCAGCAGGCGGCACCGACAACGGCGCGCCGGGTCTTCGCCCGCACTACCACGCTGGGTATTACGCAGCGTTCGTCATCGACCCGGACGGGAACAACGTCGAAGCGGTCTTCCACGGGGACGGCCAGCCACCGGCCGAAGCGGCCGCGCCCGCCTAGCAGGCCCGTGCTCTCAGCGGCTGATCGAGTCGTGGAGCTCGTACCAGGTCTCGCGGCTCGGCGGGTCGAAGTTGGCATCGGGATTCTCGGCGGCCGCAGCGACCATCGGCTCGATGATGGGTCCGAGTCGTTCGGTGATGAACTTCTCGCCGAGCTCGCGGGTCTCCCAGACGTCGAAGATGCGGAAGAGTCCGGCGTCGAGGTCGAAGCCGGCCGTGTGAATCAGGAGACCTTCGGGTGCGTCTTGAAGGTTGAGCGCGGCGGTGACCGCGTCGTAGTTGGTGGTGCTCGTATCGCCGTCCTTGATCTTGAACTCCTGCACGTAGGCGATCGCCATTGTTCAACTCCATTTCTTGTCGGGTCCAGAGCGACTGTATGCCATTCAGCGCCTATCCTCACGCTATGCTCGCTCGCTTATGGGGGCTGCCCTCACTCGTGAGCACGAGGCCATCCGCAATCACGCGGAGCGGCTCGCGGGCGGCCCGGGCGACATCCCGCAACGTGTGGCGCTGCTGCATGGGATCTTCCTCGATTCGGGTGGGAACCACGCCTTTCCGGAGGTAGCGCTCCACGGCGCGCTGTGGGCGTACAGCTTCTACGAGCGCCGAGGGGCCGTGAGCAGAGCGATCGGGTACCGCTACTTCTACGACGCAGACGAGCGTGCCCGTCGCGCGTACATGTTGTTCCGGTTCTCGCAGGGGTTCAAAGAAGCGAACCGCTCCGTGTTCGTCGACACGTATGCGAACTATGTGTTCGCGAAGCGACACGGCGAAGACCCTGGTGCCGACGAAGTTCTTGCGCCCGCACTCCTCGACGCCCTGAATCGAGTCCACCGGGCCAGACGTGCCGGTACACGGCTACGCGAGCGCGATCGAGCCGAGGTCTTTGAGACGGCACTGCTCTACGAGCAGGAACAGACTGTCGGACCGAAGATCCGCGAGGAGGTGGCGCGGTTCGACTGCCAAATCCTCACAGCGATCGTGTTACGTCCTGTTGTTCGCTTTCCGTACTTCCCGCGTACGACGTACCTCGCGTTCCGCAACTTCGGTGACACGGATGAGCGGATCGCGAAGGCCGTGCGAAGCCTGCAACTCGCAGAGCGCGCCGGCTGGCCGCGCGTGAGCCGCTTGATCGGTCGTGCCGGTGTGCTGCCGCCGCAGTTCGAGCGGGACCCGCTCGCGTACTCGAGCGAGCTCGGCGGCGATCTGTCCTAAGAGCGTCGGGCTCGGACCGTCGTTGATGTCCCGTCGAGGATCTCCAGTCGATACGGTCAACGCTCCCGGACGGCGTAGGTCAGGTGGGTCACGTGCTGCGTCGGCTCGGCGCGGACCGGCTCCAGGGCCAGGCGGCCCGCGTCCACGCCCTCGAACAGGCCGATTCCGGAGCCGAACAGCACAGGTGAGAGCGCGATCGTGAACTCGTCGATCAGGCCGGCGTTCACGTACTCCAGGATCGTTGCCCCGCCGCCCGCGATGCGGACGTCCCGGTCGCCGGCGGCCTCGCAGGCCTGGTCGAGCGCGGGCTCGATGCCGTCGTTGACGAAGTGGAAGGTGGTCCCGCCCGGCCGCTCCCAGGGGTCACGCGTCTCGTGCGTCACGACGAAGACCGGCGTGTGGAACGGGGCCTCCTCCGGCCACGCCTGCTCGCCGAGGTCGAACATGCGCTTGCCCATCACGCTCGCGCCGGTGCGCTCGAACGTCGCTCGCACGATCTCGTTTTCGCGCCCTTCGTCGCCGCCCTCGCCGAGCTTCAGGTTCTCGCGGAAGAACCGCTGCGGGAATATCCACTGCTGCAGCTCCATCCACTGCGCCGTCCAGCGCTGCGCACCCGCCTCGTCACTGCCCTCCTCGGGCGCGATGAACCCGTCCAGCGACATCGTCACGCTGAAGAACACCCTTCCGGCCATCAGTCCTCAACTCCCTTCCGAACTTCGAGCAGATACCTCCACGCGGCCTACGGATAGATGACTTCCCGCTGTCCTTTCGCGCTGTGCATGGTCCAGAGCAGGTCGGCGAGATGTTCGGGGTCGACGGTAGGCATCTCCCAGGTCGGGCCGCCCGTAGCTTTGGCCTCCTCGAGCTCGGCATGGAAGGCGCTGTTCTCGATGGCTGCGCCGACGTAGAGCATGCCGACATAGACGCCTTTCTCGGCTACCTCGGCGTGCAGAGCTTGCAGGTAGTTGCGCTGGGCGGCTTGTGCAGGACTGGGGCCGCTCATGTTCGGCAGGCCTTGCACGGTGCTGCCGCCCTGCGCGGTCAGGATGGCGCCGTCCCCCTGCTCGAGCATGTGCGGCAGGAACTCCTGCACGAGTGCCAGCATCGTGTAGAAGATCAGCGGCATGAAGCTCTGCGCGTGCCTGGGAGTCAGGCTGGCTGCGGGAACGAATCCGGTGTTTGGAGTGGGCGCATAGTAAAAGGCGTCAAGGTTGCCGGCTTTGGCGCGAATCTGCTCGGCCAGTTGGGGAGTGGCACCGCTGTCGGATAGGTCGGCGGTGATGACGTGCGCGGTTGCCCCGGCACTGGTCAGATCCTTCGCCAGACGGTCAAGTGGCTCCGAGCGGCGCGCCACCAACGTGACGGTGTAACCCCCGCGCGCATAGCGACGGGCGACGGCACGGCCGAGGCCGGGGCCCGCTCCGAACACAGCGATGGATTTGGACACAAGCATGCTCCGATGGATCGCCCGACTCCGTGATGCTAACGGCGCCGGAGTGCTCCACACGCGCACTGGTGCGGCGCAACGGGTCAGTTGGCGTAGGAGTACCGCGTGAGCAGCCCGGCCGGCTCGAAGCCAAGGCTCGTGTAGAGCGAAGCACCGTCGGCCGTCGAGATACAACTCCGACCCCGGCTTATCTCTTGAGGATGCGAACAAGAGCGACGACTCCCCGGCCGACAGCATCCAGCGTGACCACGCCGATCAACAGGAGCGCGAGCACAACGAGGGGTGCGCCGCCCTCCCGGGCGCCGTGAGCGCGAGCGATCACAATCTCCGCAACGCCGACTAGAAGTGCAACGGTGAAGAACACGCGACCGGCCTGGGAGAGCCAAAGCCGGTGACCAAGCCAACTCCAATAGCTTCGGAGTCTCGCCACCGTGAAGCCTAAGGAGCCGGAGAGTCGGCGGTGAGGAATTCGCGTGCGATGCGCCAGGCGCCGTCGGCCTCCTTGCGCAGCACCATGAGAAACCGCAGGGTCACGGGACGTTCGTCCTGGACGCAGGTGAAGAGCCCGTACGCATACGCGAGGTCATCGCGCGCCTCGATTATGGAAGGCGTGATCGTCACCGAGCGAAGCAGCGTGCCCCTCTCCAGTCGTCGAAGCATCTCCGCGCGTCCCTGCAGCAGGGGCACGCCAGGCATGGCGAACGTCGCGTCCTCGGTGTAGATGTAGGCGCGCTGTCGAGGGTCAGCGTCTTCGAGCACGGGTATGAACTCCTGCAGCGCCGCCGTGATTGCAGCCACCTCGTCGGGCGCCGTCGTGTTCGCGGCTCCAGTCACCGACACCGATCCTGACTACGGCTGGCGGGATTCGCAAGGTGTTGCTCGGCTGCGCTGTCCAAGCAGTAGGGAACAATTCGGGGCGTGAGGCTCATTGCGCCGGCCTTTGTGCTCGTCGTTCTTGCCGGGTGCGGCGCTGGTGGTGGCGCAACGATCCGCGCCGTGCCGGGTAGGGCGCTGCTCGACGCGCCGGTCACGATCACTGTGACCGGCGCGAAGGCCGGTGCGCCCGTTGAGCTCGAGGCGCGTGCGGTCGACGCGAACGACAAGGTCTGGCGGTCGTCGACGACGGCACGCGCAGACGGTGACGGGCGGGTCACTCTGCGCGGGAACCACGCGATGCGGCTCCTCTGGAGGCTTGCGCCGAAGGAGAACGCGCCCTACATCTACATCCCCAAGGGCGGAACCTTTGCGATCACGCTCTCGGCAGGCGTGCGGGGAAGACAGGTGGAGACGACCGTCACGCGCATAAGCCGGTCTCCAAAGGTTCACACCAGGATGCTCACCGTCGCCCGCGACGGCGTGTATGGAGAGCTCTTCACCGCACCCAACCGCAACCGACGTCCTGGCGTCCTGACGTTCGGCGGCTCAGAGGGCGGGCTCTCGACACGACCCGAGGCGGCGCTTCTCGCCTCACGCGGCTACACGTCGCTCGCGCTCGCGTACTTCCATGCGCCTGGGCTACCTCCAGCCTTGCACAACATCCCGCTCGAGTACTTCGCAAAGGCGCTGCGCATCCTCGCGCGGCAGCCGACGGTCGACCCTACGAAGCTCGTCGTCTACGGCGTCTCGCGCGGCGCAGAGGCCTCCCAACTCCTCGGCTTGCATTACCCGAGACTCGTGCACGGCGTGATCGCGCTCGTCGGCTCGAATGGGTCCGCGTGCGGGATCCCGCAGTACCACGGGCAGGTCGTGCGCTGCCTCGGAGCCGCATGGACGTTCCACGGCAAGCCCATCCCCTATGACAGGTTCGGCTTCAGCCCCGCGCCGCCATCCCCATTCCGTGACGAGCTGATCAACGGTCCGATCTTTCTGGTGTGCGACGGTCTTGACGAGTTCGGACCGTCCTGCGCGATGAACGAGGCGATCCGCGACCGACTACGAGCACACCACTTCGTCCATCGACTGACGCTGCTCGAGTATCACCGCGCGGGCCACTATGTGGGCGGACTTATTCCCTACTACCCCGAGAACACCGGTGGGACCGGCGACGGCTACACCCCCGACGACAATCAACTCGCCCGCGCTGACGCATGGCCGAAACTGCTGAGATTCCTCGCTTCGATCTGAGCACGGTGTTACCGCCGAGGCGGTGTAACTGCGCCGGCCAGCGACCCGGCCAATGCACGAGCGCTGCGCCGGAGTTCACCTTCGAGTCGATGCCGACGAGTCACTTTCAACCTGTGCAGGAAGGCGACGAAACGATCAGCCTCCACGGGACTAAGGGAAAGTGCAGCTTGCGCCGCCTCGCCCTTCCAGATGCTCAGGCGAACATGCTGGGGTTGGGTCAGATAGACGGACACGCGAAGAGTGCCGTCTCCGAGATCATCCTCGCCGCGGAAGTATTCAACGATCTTGGTGCGAAGGGCCGTGCCGCAGTCGGGGCAGAAGCGAAATTCATCTTCGATGCCGTGCCTGCACTTGGTGCACGTCCGCACAATTTCCTCCGACGACAAGTAGCTGCACGGGGTTATATGCCTGTCGTTCGGGTTCAGTCAACCTGACGCGGGATCGGCCGTCCGGGTGAAGGCGACTCGGCTACTAGCCCAGCTTCGGGATCGAAGCTCGTGTGCCACTGATCCGAGCGCCGGCTCGGTCGTACGCGACAAGGCGCAGGGGCAGGTCGCGAACCGGAAGAACGATGAGGAAGGCGTTGTCAACGAGTCGAGCCTGGAGTCGCTTCCCGTTCGCAAGGACAAGGTTCAGTCGTGCCACCCCATCGCTCGCGAGCCCGGCGAACGCAATTTGATCGCCGTTGGTAGTTGTCATCGCGCTGAACGGTCGAAGCAGGCTGCCAATCGCACACCCACCAGCGATGTTCCTGCGGCCCTTGTAGATCGTCAGACAGATGTTGCGACTACGTTTCCCGATCAACGACACCACGACTTTCCAGCCACTGCGCGGGTTAGGGGACAGCAGCCGAGCAAAGCGCACCGGTTGCCAATGCGAACCACTGGTCGTGCCGACCGAGATCCCGGCGCTCGCCAACGGTTCGCCGCGGGGCTCGCGACGAAGCAGCCACTGGATCTTCCCGAGTGGAGGCTGCTTGGCCGCAGTGTCCGAAAAACGCGTCAGGTGCGCGTTGGCAGCGGCGAACCCGTCGAACGAGATCGACAGAAAGGCTGCCAAAGCGACAACAACGATCAGCCGCCAGCGCATGCCGGGATGGTTATCGAACTCGCCCCACGGCGCAAGGTCGCTAGGACGACGGCAATGTGCTTACTGACCCCGCGTACCACTCGGAAGCAACGACGAAGTGGCGACGGTCGAGTTCTTCGCGCAAGCCCGCATCGGAGACCCGTAGGGGGACAATCGCAACGACTGCGTCCGATGCAGCCGCGAACTGTTCGAACCGTTCAACGGCTTCCGGATAGTCGACGCGCAGGGCTAGAGCGGTCAGGCCGCCGGGTTCGTAGACCGGCGGAGCCGGTCCGATTGCTGCGTCGAATCCGTCTTTCGCGGGCGCTCCAGCCGTCGTCGGGGTGAGCGCCTTCACTCGCCATTCGGCATCGACACGCAACCCTCGCCCGGAAAGGAATGCGGTCTTGGGTTCATCGACCGAAGGTGGGCCGCTGACGACGATGGCTGTCTCGATGCCGGCGACGTCCGCTCGGTGCATGACCTCGCGAAGCAGGGCAGCTCCCACAGTTGGCCAAGCGGCTTCATCGGCTACAGCGAAGTCATCGACGTGGAACAAGGAACCCTCGCCGTATGGGGGAGGAGCCGAGCCGAAGCGAGCAACGATGAACCCGTCGACGCCGCCGGCCCCGTCATGAACGAGCACCGTAAATCCCTCCCATGCAAGAAGCTTCGGCAGAAACGACTCGTGTACGACCCGTCCGTCGGGCGCGGGACGCTGAAACGGCGGCGCATGGTCGCGATACTGCTGCCGCTTTGCCTCCGCCAGATCAGCCATGCGAGGAACGTCGGCAACTTGCGCAGCACGAACACTCAACGACGGCTTCGCCTCCAAACACTCGTCGTAACGGGACGAAGGCTGGCAGAGGCGCTAGAGCCCGTCCACAACGTGACGAACGCCACACAACCTCGCCGCGACCACAGTTCACGAATGACCCTTGAGCCGACTTGCTTCTCTGATCGTGCTTAGCAGCGCTTCACGCTCCGCGCGTCCGTTCGGGAAGTCATCGTCCCGATCGGCTCGCCACGCGGCGATCATCGCAAGCATGAGAATCCGGCAGTCGCGAAGCAGGAGTGGATCGGCGGGTGCGTAGTGATCGCCGACATCGGTAGGAGCATGGGCGATGTCGAACTCGACTGGCCCGTAGCAACACGTCTCCAGGTCTATGAACCGCGGGCCGCCCGTCGTCCGGAGCAGGTTGCCGGCGTGCGGTTCGCCGTGCAACAGCTGCTCGTCCGCGCCGCGGTCGACGACGGCCCGGCGAAGACTGCGCAACGAGTGGGTCAGGAGTTCCCGATCTGCCTCGATGAGCTCCGGACTCTGCCAACGGTCTCGGACGATCGATTGCGCTTCTTCGACTCGATCCGTGAAGTGTGGTGCAGGCGCATCGAGCCGCCGCATGCCTGCATGCAGGCGTTCGAGCGTCTGCGCGTACTCGGCCACCGTGGTGTCGGCCGCAGGCAAAGGCTCGTAGTAACCCCAATATGTGATCGCGAAGCCGTCACGGACATGAACGCGAGGGTCCACCCGATGCTCGAGCACAGCGATCGGGCCGTCGGCCTCCTCCAACTGCCGTGCCATCTCGACCTCGAACGCTGCACCTTCACGGTTCCGTCGAACTGAGGCCGCGACACGAGCAAGCACATCACACGGCAGGAGACGTACTGCGAGCCGGTTCGAGTTCTGGATGACGCTGGCATCTTCAACGCTCAGCCCAAGCTCCGACGCAGACGACACAGTCGCATCCACCGCGGACTGAATTTGTGACGTGTTCATGGTCGCATCGTGCCTCGGGCCCCGCAGCGGGGCGTGGGTGTAGCCGCGCTGGCATGAGTCAGCGTCCTCTCGCCTGATCCGCAGCTTGGCTGGACGTTCGGTCTGACAGTCTCGGTCAACGGAGGATGTTGACAGCACGCGCGGCAACAAGCAGCAGCGTCAGGATCGAGATCACCGACTCGAGCATCATCAGCATCTTCGCCCAGCGTGTGAGTGGCATCGTGTCGGTCGGGCTGAACGCGCTCGAGTTCGTGAACGACAGATAGAGGTAGTCGGCGAAGCGCGGATGCCAGCCGGCCGCGGAGACTTCGGGATCCGTCATCTGCACGAACGCGAAGTCGCGGGGCTGTTTCGGATTCGCGAGGCGTCGCGGTGGCCCGCCGCCGTCGAGCTCCCAGTACCACAGCGCGAAGACGATGACGTTGGTGACCCAGATTGCGAACGCGCCGTAGAGCAGCGTCCGCCCGTGCACGCCCGAGCCGTACAGCAGCTCGTGAACGAGAAAGACGAGCGCGAGCGCGTTCGCGATGCTGATCATCGCGGTAAGAGTCATGGCGGCCTTCCGGCGCGCACCGGACTCATTGACATGCCGATGCGGTGCCGTGACAGCGAGCGGGATGAGGACTGCGAGCTCGAGCGCCGGGATGACAAACCGAACCCAGGGCGGCCCGGGCACCAGAGCGTCCGGCAGCGTGACGAACAGCCCGGCCGCCACGAGCACGGCGACCGCAGCGGGCCAGCGCGGCTCGAAAGGAGGGGTCTCCGTCATGCGGCCGCAACCAGCCGCCCAGGCGGCTGGCGCAGATTCGGCCCCGCACACACCAGGTCGAGAGCTGGGCACCCGGCGCACGTGAAGTCGCTGGGAGTCGGCACGAACTCGCCCGCATCGATCCGGCGGATCGCGGCCGAGAGCTCTGCTTCGAGAGCGGGCAGCTCGACCCGGTCGAAGCTGGTGGAGAAGACCGTGTCGGGGCGTTCGAGGAAGTGGTAGACGACCTCGACCTCGTCGGCGCCTGCCCGGAAGCACGCGAGCGCATACACCAGACGCTGCAGACGATAGTCGGCCTCGACGATCTCCTCGGGTGTCCCCTCGGCCAGGGTGTTCGTCTTGTAGTCGAGGACGAGCGCCCGCGGTCCAGCGCGCCAGAGCACGTCGAGTCGCCCGTGCAGCAAGACGCCGTCGTGCTCGAACGCAAACGGCCGCTCGGGCGCGGCGCCCTCCAGCGTCGCGATCCGCGCCGCGAGCTCCGATTCGCAGTAGGACGCGACGAACCGGTCGATGCGAGCGAGCTCGTCCTCCGTGACGCCTGGATACCACGCCCGGACGATCTCGCTGTCGGGCGCAGCCGGCGCTCGCAGGTCGACCACCTCGAGCAGACGATGCACCGCGTCGCCGGTCTCGGTCGCCTTCAGGCCGTGCGAGCCCGGCAAGGTGCCGCGCTCCTCGCGCAAGCCCGCGATCCGCTCCGTGTAATAGCGATAGGAACAGCGCTCGAAGAGAGCGAGCGCCGAGTACGACAGCCGGCGGACCCGGTGCAGCGGCGGCACCGGAAGCGGAGGCAGCTCCGGCAGCCGATACCCGTGAGGGGGCGGCCCGGTGGGCAGTTCAGCGAACAGCGCGAGCTGGCCTGCGCTCTCCACCACGAGTGCTTCCGGCTCGACGGCCGACTGAGGCGCCCACCGGTCGACGGCCAGCACGAAGCGTGCGTCGCCGCGCTCCAGCTCGCCGCTCTCGAGCTCGCCGTCGAGCCCGAGCCGGTCGAGCACCCAGCCGATCGGCGTGTCGCGGTCCTGCTGACGGTCGGGATCGATCGCGCCGGAGACGATCAGCCGGTCGATCGCACGAGTCATCGCGACGTAGTAGAGGCGAAGCCGTTCGGCCGTGTCCTCCCGTTTCTCCGCCTCGCGCACCTCCTCGTAACTGAAGACGCCGCGCTTCTTGCCCGACTTCGGATCGATCACACGGAACCCGAACGTGCCGTCCGGACGCACGAGGATCTCGTCGGAGGACTGGACTCCGCCGGTGTCGCGGCCCGCGTCGGCGACGATCACGACCTTGAATTCGAGCCCCTTCGCAGCGTGAATCGTCAGCAGGCGCACCGCGTCGGCTCCTTCTTCTTCGGAGACCGCCTCGAGCTGTGAGGCGCCGACCGCCTGCTGGTCTCGGATGAAGCCGACGAAGCCTTCGATGTCCGGTCCACGCAGGTCCTCATAGGAGCGCGCGAGCCGCATCAGCTTGCGCAGGTTCGCGTACCGGCGGCGTCCGTCCCACTGGGCGAGCACCGCCAGGTCGTAGTCGTGCGCGGAGACGATCTCCTCGCACAGGCGTTCGAGCGACAACCGCATCGAGGCGGCGGCCAGCCGGTCGTAGCGTTGCTTGAAGGCGCGCACCAGGCGCTGGTCGTTCTCCGACAGCGGCTCGGGCAGCGAACGCTCGACGCCGGTGAAGAGCGGGCGTTTCCCGGCGTGCCGGCGGATATGCACAAGACCGTCGTTCGAAACGCCGACGAACGGCGATGCGAGCACGGTGACGAGCGCCTCGTCGTCGTAGCGGTTGTGCAGCAGGCGAAGGTACGAGAGCAGATCGACGACCTGTTGCTGGCCGAAATACCCGCGGCCGGTGGCCCGGTACGTCGGCAGATCCTGCACACGCAGAGCGGCCTCGTACCGCTCGGCGTCGGTGCCTGCGGCGAACAGCAGGACGATCTCGCCCGGGGCGGCGATGCCGTTGTCGACGAGCTCGCGCACGCGGCGAGCGATCGCCCGCGCCTCGCCGTCGCGCCAACCCTCTTCCGCCTCGCGGTAGCTGCGCTTGTCGGTGACGAGCAGCTCCACCGGGTGGCCGAACACCGGATCGGAGAACTCGCCCGACGCGGCAAGCGGCTGGTAGCCGTCACCGAACTCCTCGCTGAAGAGATGGTTGACGGCGGCGAGCACCTCGGGCCGCGACCGGTAGTTCCTCGACAGCGGCAGCCGTAGCGCCGCACGCTCGCGGCGTTCCCGGAAGACCGCAACGTCGGCGTGGCGAAAGCCGTAGATCGACTGGAACTCGTCGCCGACGAAGAACACGTCGGGTGCACCCGCGCCCTCGCGCAGCAGATCCACGATGTCGCATTGCAAACGGTTCGTGTCCTGGAACTCGTCGACCATGATCGCGCGAAAGCGCAACTGCTCCGCCTCGCGGACCTCTGCATGGTCGCGCAGCAGATCGCGGGCGTACAGCTGCAGGTCCTCGAAGTCGAGCGACGACTCCCTCGCCTTTGCCGCGGCGTACTCGGCAGCGAAGAGGTCGAGCAGCTCCTGCAGCAGCTGGCTGTCGCGTGCGGCCAGTTCGTCGAAGGCCGCCTGGTTGAGCCGGTCGCGCGCACGGCGAAACTCGGACGTGCGATCGCCGGTCGCCGCAAGATGGGAGAGGTCGAGCAACTGCTCCGGACTCGACCTGAGAGCGAGGGCAGCGGTGGCCGCCGCAAGCTGCTTGTCGGTCACATCGGGGTCGGCTGCCAGTGCTCGCGCGGCCGCGTGCAGGTCGGCCAGGCGCTCCGGGATACCGGCCTGCTCGCCGAGCTCGAGCTGCACATCGCGCCCTGCCGAGCGGAGCGTCTCGTAGACGCCGGTCAGCATGCGGCGAAGTCCCTGCGCGCCGTAGGTCGCGAGCAGCCGCAGCCGCTCCGAGTCGCGGGTCGAGCAGAAGCCTGCAAGGGCGCGCTCGAACGCCTCGCCGCGGATCACGGCGCCGTGCTCGTCGTCGAGCTCGCGGAACCGTGGGTCGATCCCGACCGCGAACGGGTGCGCCCGCAGGAGACGCGAGCAGAACCCGTGGATCGTCGAGATCCACGCCCCGTCGAGCTTTCGGGCCAGGTCGTGGCGGCCACGCGCGTGCAGAGCCGCCCGGATGCGGGCACGCAGTTCGCCGGCCGCCTTGCGCGTGTACGTGATCACGAGCACCGATTCGACATCGAGCCCCTGCTCGCACACCGCGCCGACGAAGCGCTCCACCAGGACCGAGGTCTTCCCGGTCCCGGCGCCTGCCGAGACGAAGACCTCACCCGTCGCGTCGACTGCCGCTCTCTGCTCCGGGTTCACGTCAGGGACGCTCCACGCGGCACATCGTCCAGAGATCGCACCACGCCGGGCACGTCCCACCCTTCGGGTCGTGGCGGATGTCACCGGCCTGGATGCGCTGCGCATAGGCAAGCCCGCGATCGCGCGCGGTCTCGACGAGCGACCAGAACTCAATCTCGTCCAGGTAGTCGTTGCGCTGGTAGCCCGGCAGGTCGTCGATCGCGCCCGCATGCAGCAGGCCGCGGGTGACGCGCGCACCGGCTAGTGCGCGGTAGACGCCCCCGAGCGGCTCGATGCCGACGAGGTCGCGCAGGACGAGCATGTAGAGCGGGATCTGGAGCTTCAGCTCCTCGTCGATCTGTTTCGCCGAGTGTGCGCTGCGGCCCGACTTGTAGTCCTGCACGATCCCGCGCGCGCTGTAGGGATCGACGTCGATGCGGTCGATCTTGCCGCTCAGATGGAGATCGCCGCCGAGGTGCAAGCCGCGCTGCAGCTCCGGAGCGGAGCGGTCGGACCCGAACGACACCTCGAACCGCCGCGGCACGAACTGCAGCGGCGACGCGGCCTCGTCCCGGACGAAGCCCTCCAGGTCGCGGAAGAGGCTCTGGTCCAGCTCGGCCTCCTGCAGGTCGGTGAGATCGAGCCGCACCCCGCCCCGCAGCGCATCGTCCAGGCAGCGGCGCAGGAAGCCCACTGCCTGCTCGACGTTCTCAGGCGTGACGCGATCGTGTCCCAGTTCCTTCGGAAGCCCGGCGTAGAACTTGTGCAGGGCGCTGTGCGCGACGGAGCCCCGCAACATCGGGTCGACCTGAGCGTCGATCGTGCGCGGCGAAATGATGCGCTCGAACAGCCAGGCTGAGGAGCAATCGGCGAAGCGCTCGAGCTCCGTGACGCTGTAGGTCGTCTTCGCGGCGTAGACCGCCAGCAGGACGTCGCTCGTCAGTCGCGTGTCGCGCCGCAGTGCCGACCGCGCACGCGCGAGCCGCCGGCCCCAGTCGTTGGCCTCGGCGACCGCGCGGGCGCCGTCGGGATCGCCGACCGAGAGCTGCGCCAGCGAGCGCAGCCGCTCGCGGTCCGACGGGGCGGCCTCGAGGTTCCAGGTGAGCGCCGAGAGCGGGCGGCGGACGGTGGCCCGCGCGACGTCGTCCTCGTCGAAGACCGCCGCGACCTCTTCCCAGAACGGGCTCGGCTCGCGCGGAGCGCCGTCGTCGGTCGCCGCCTCACGCACCAGATAGAGGCGGCGCGTGGCTCGCGTGCACGCCGTGTAGAAGAGGTAGCGATCGCGGCTGACCTGGTCCGGCCGCTCGAGACGGCCGCCGAGCGCGCGGCGGGCATCGTCGTCGAGAAACGGCGACGTGCGAGAGCGCCGCGGCAGAGATCCTTCCTCGAGACCGAGGAGGAACACGGCCTCATAGCGCCGCGTGCGCGCGCGCAGCAGATCGATCACGGCGATCCGTCCTGCTTCATTCGCAGACGCGAGCCGCACCTCGGCCCGCTCGAGCGCGGCGACCACGTCCTCGGCCTGCACGTCTTCGCCGAGCGAGGCGAACGCGTCGAGCTCGTCGAGCAGCCGCAGGGCAGCGTCGTAGGCCCGCAGGTCGAGCCGCGAGGTCTCGCCTGCCGGAGGGGCGTCGGTGCCGTAAGCGGAACGCAGCATCGACCGGATCAGCGCGCGCACACCCGCCGCGGGCGTTTCGGCACTGCGCAGCTCGGCCAGCGCGGGCACGGGAGCCTCGCGCAGCTTCTCCGCCTCCTCCTCGACCCGCGCCGGTGTGTGGATCGCGCGCCCTCGCAGCCGGCCCTCGACGAAGTCGACCGCCGAGCGTGCAAGGCCGGAATAGGGAGAGCGCAGGAACGCGAACAGCTCGCGGCGACCCCCGTCGAGCCAGGTGTACCGGAGCAGCTGCAGCAGTGCATGGCCGAGCGGCGTGGCGCCGAGACGAACCCGCGACTCGATCGCGTACGGGACGCCGAGCCCGCCGAGCACGGTCTCGAGCGGCGCCCGCCACTGCTCGACCGACGGTGCGACCAGCGCGATCTGCTCGGGCGCCATGCCGCCTCGGATCAACGAGATCAATTCGTCGCCGACCAGCTCGAGCGTTCCGCGGGCACCGGCGCCCTCGAGGAAGCGGAGACCGGCATCGAGCTCGGGCGGGGGCGGCGGAGACTCCTGGAAGAGCGCACGCTCCAGGTGCGCGAGGGCGGGATGCGCATACTCCGCCGACCGGGGCGGCAGCTCCTCGATTCGCCCAGCCGCAAGTGACGACAGATCGTCGGCCGTGCGCTGGAGCGATGCGAAAGCGACGCGGCCGGGCTCGTACGGCAGCGACACGTGCACCTCGGTGCGTCCCGCAAGCGCCTCGAGCAGAGACCACTCGGCGCCGGTGAGGTCCTCGAAGCCGTAGGCGAAGACAGGCTCGCCGTGCCACGCATCGAGGTCGGACTGGAGCCGCTCTGCCGCCCGGCGGCGGAGCAGATCGCGATCCCAGAGCCCGAGCCGGTCGAGCTCGGAGCGGTAGGAGGTGTACAGCTGCGCAAGGTCGCCGTCGAGCGCGCCGGGGTCGACCATCCCCTGCTCGAGCTCACCGAGTGTCTGCAGCAGGGTGTCGGCGAACCCACCGGTGCGGGCGGACCGTGCCAGGCCGTTCAGCCGCGCCGCCGCGAGCGCGCGGCGCACCACGAGCGCCCTCTGGGCGTCGGTGGCGACGGGACGCTGCTCGGGATCGAAGCGGATCAGTCGGCGGAACAGGTCGTCGAAGGTGCCGATCGAGCCCCTGAAGAGACAGCCGCAGCGCGCCAGCAGGTCGCGCTCGACGCGGTCGACGTCCGACGCGTTCGGCACGATCAGAGTCGGTTCGTCGTCCAGGCGCGCCAGATAGCGCTCCAGCAGGAGCGCGACTTTGCCCGCATGCGCAGGCCCCGCGAGGAGGTGCAGCCCCACCTTCCCATCGTAGAGCGGCCGCAGGACGGGTCCCGGGGCCGCTCCCGACGGAAACGACGCTCTAAGCGGCCGCGGCGCCCTTCGGCCGGCGGCCACGCCGAGCAGCCGCGCGGCCGGGCATCTTTCCCGCGCAGTCGTCGCAGAGGTCGGCCACCTTCGAGCCGCGGCGGGCATCGCCGTAGGTCACCCGCAGCGTCGCCCCGTGCGCCTCATCGACCTCCTTCCCGCAGTTGTCACAAACCAGAATGGTTTTCCGTGCCAATTTCGCCTCCTGAGCCGGTTTTCTCAGCGCAGTTTACGCAGCGCCGCGCACAATGCGAATTCAGGTGGAACTCCCGCACGGTCGATCCGCGAATGCCGCCGGAAAATCACTGCATCATGTAACCGCGTTCGGATTCGAGCATCGCTAATCTTGGCCGCCGTGGAACCAAAAACGATCGTGATCCTCGAAGGCGACCAGACCGGGCAGGAACTGCTCGAAGAGTCTCTCCGCGTGCTCGCGCCCGACGTGATCGGCCTCGAGATCGAATTGCCGCGCTTCGACCTCTCGCTGGAACGCCGCCGCGAGACCTCGAACGGTGTCGTGCACGAGGCTGCCGCAGCGATCCGCGAGCACGGACTCGGCCTGAAGGCGGCCACGGTGACTCCTGAGATGCGCGGCGACGTCGGTTCACCGAACCGCATCCTGCGCGAGGAGATCGGGGGAAAGGTAATCGTCCGCACCGGCCGCCGGATCCCGGGCGTCGTGCCGTTCGGTGGCGTCCATGCGCCCATCTCCGTGGTGCGAATGGCGGTCGGGGACGCCTACGGTGCCAAGGAGTGGCGTGAGGGCGAGGGCGACGACGAGGTTGCGTTCCGCACGGAGCGCATCGAGCGTCACGTCTGCCGTGCCGTCGCGGAGTTCGCATTTCGCGAGGCGGAGCGCACGGGCGCGAAGGTGTTCGGCGGCCCGAAGTTCACCGTCTCGCCGACCTACGAGGGGATGCTCAAGGAGGAGATGGACGCCGCGGCCGCACGCCATCCGGCGGTCCCGTACGAGCCGCAACTGATCGATGCGACCTTCGCCCTCCTGGTCGCCTCCACCGGTGACCCGCTCGTGATCCCGGCGCTGAACCGCGACGGGGACATCCTCTCCGACCTCGTGCTACCGCTGTTCGGGTCGATCGCCGGCTCCGAGTCGATGCTCGTGGCCTTCGAGGGTGACAACCTCGAGCCGACGGCACTGATGGCCGAGGCGGCGCACGGCACGGCACCCTCGCTCCAGGGGAAGAACATGGCGAATCCGATGGCGATGATCCTCGCCGCGGCCGCCCTGCTCTCCCAATCCGAGGTGGGTCGCCCGGCCGGGCGCGCGATTCGCGAGGCCGCACTCGAGGCGGTCGCGCAGGGGACGAAGACGGCCGACCTGGGCGGGGGCGCCTCGACGACGGAGTACACCGACGAGGTGATCCGCCTGACCCGAACGAAGCTCGAGGTCTGGGCCTCTCTCTAGTCGAGCTTGCGTCTGCGCCACCAGCGGACGGCGAAGAATCCGGCCGTGCCCAGCGCGAGCAGGACGAGCACCGCGTAGAGCCCGTACTTTCCGACCGCCTCGGCAACGGTCTTGCCGGCCCAGTAGGCGAGCAGCGAGACGCTCGTCGCCCAGATGATCCCGCCGGCGGCGTTCCAAAGGAAGAACCTCCACCACTTCATGTGGCTGAGACCAGCCAGCCACGCGGCCGTGACGCGAAGGACGGCGACGAAGCGCCCGAAGAAGACCGCCTTCGTGCCGTGCTTCTCGAAGAATCGCTCGCTCGGAGGCAGCGCCTTCTCGGCGTAGCGGCGAGTGAAGTCCCACCGGTTGATCAACGCACGGCCGCCGAACCGGCCGAGCGCGTAGCCGATGTTGTCGCCGACGATCGCAGCCAGCGACGCGACGACGATCACCGAGAGGAGCGAGTACTGGTGATGTTGCGGGTTCGCGAGCACCGCCGCGGTGATCAGCACGGTCTCGCCGGGGATCGGCACGCCCGCCGACTCCACGGCCACGAACACGAAGAGGAGGACGAGCCCGTAGTCGAGGAGGAGCTGCGTCACGCGCCAAGCAGTTTAAGCGGGGGTGGGATCCGCGCACCCTGCGTCCGGGGGTCGCTCCGGGATGCGATAGCGTCGCCCTCGGATGAAACTCGGAGTCCCGAAGGAGCTGGTTCCCGGCGAACGTCGTGTCGCGCTGATTCCCGAGACCGTTGGCCGGCTCGGGGACGGCGTGGAGGTGCTGGTCGAGCCGGGCGCGGGTGAGGCGGCGGGATTCTCGGATGAGGCCTACCGCGACGCGGGTGCGGCGATCGCGGATCCGTGGGGTGCGGACGTCGTTGCGAAGGTCTCGGCGCCGACCGCGGAGGAGGCTGCGCGGCTGCGCAGCGGGCAGGTGTTGATCGCGTTTCTCGCGCCGTTGACCGACGTCGCCGGAGTCGAGAGATTGGCGGTGATCGGCGTGCATGCATTTGCGCTGGAGTCGGTGCCGCGGATCACGCGTGCGCAGCCGATGGATGCGCTTTCGTCGCAGGCGACAGTCGCGGGCTACAAAGCCGCGCTGATCGCTGCCGACCGGATGCCGCGGTTCTTCCCGATGTTGATGACGGCCGCGGGGACGATCCCGCCGGCGAAGGTACTGGTGCTGGGAGCCGGTGTGGCCGGGCTGCAGGCGATCGCCACTGCACGGCGGCTCGGCGCGGTCGTGTCCGCATTCGATGTGCGCCCCGCGGTGCGGGAGCAGGTCGAGTCGCTCGGTGCGACCTTCCTCGATCTCGGCATTCACGGCGAGGAGACGGAGGGCGGCTACGCGAGCGAGCTGACGGCCGAGCAGCAGGTTGCCCAGCAGGCGGAGCTGCAGGCGCGCATTCCCCAGTTCGACACGGTGATCACAACCGCCGCGATTCCGGGCCGCCCCGCCCCGAAGCTGATCACCGCCGAGGCCGTCCGCGCCATGCACGCCGGTTCGGTGATCGTCGACCTGGCCGCCGAGACGGGCGGCAACTGTGAGCTGACCCGGCCGGGCGAGGAGATCGTCGAGAGCGGCGTCACGATCGTCGGCACGACAAACCTGCCGTCGACGATGGCGACGCACGCAAGTCAACTGCTGTCGCGGAACGTCGCGGCATTGGTCGGACTGATGGTCGTCGACGGAACGGTCGCGCTGGACTGGGACGACGAGGTCCTGGCCGGCACCTGCGTCACCCGGAAGGGAACCGAATGAGCCACAACACGCTGCTGGTCTTCGAGGTGACGATCCTCGTGCTGGCGATCTTCCTCGGCTTCGAGGTGATCTCGAAGGTGCCGACGATGCTGCACACGCCGCTGATGTCGGGGACGAACGCGATCCACGGGATCGTGATCGTCGGCGCGATGATCGTTCTCGGGCAGCCCGACAAGGGCGCGTTCACCTGGGTTGTCGGCTTCGCTGCGGTGATCCTCGCCTCCGCGAACGTGGTCGGCGGGTTCGTCGTGACCGACCGGATGCTCGAGATGTTCAAGAAGCGCGAGCCGCCGAAGCCGGCTGATGCACCGGAGAGCAGCAAGAAGACGTGAGCACGAACGTCACCAACCTGCTCTATCTGGTCACGATCGTGACCTTCATTCTCGCGTTGCGGTTCCTCTCGAGCCCGGCGCACGCGCGTCGCGGCAACCAGATCGGTGCGGCGGGGATGCTGCTGGCGGTCGTCGTCACGTGGATCAACGTCGGCACGACGAGCTGGTGGGCGATCGCGATCGGGATGCTGATCGGCGGCGGGTTCGGAGCGGTCGCGGCGCGCAAGGTCAAGATGACCGCGATGCCGCAGATGGTCGCGCTGTTCAACGGCGTCGGCGGCGGCGCGGCGGCCCTGATCGCACTCGCGGAGCTGCATCGGATCCTCCCCGATCCGGGCGCTCCGACCGTCGACATCTCCGTCGCGATCGTCCTTTCCGCTCTGATCGGCTCGATCTCATTCGCGGGCTCGATGATCGCCTTCGCGAAGCTGCAGGAGCTGATCGGCGGCCGGCCGATCACCTATCCCGGCCAGCAGATCGTCAATGCGCTCGTGTTCCTGGTGGCCGTCGTGGCGGGACTTGCGCTGATCGCGGGCGTGCAGGACCAGTGGCTGCTCTGGGTCGCGATCGCCGCTGCATTGGTGTTCGGCGTCCTGTTCGTGCTCCCGATCGGCGGCGCGGACATGCCGGTCGTCATCTCACTGCTGAACGCGTTCACCGGCCTCGCGGTCGCCGCAGGCGGCTTCGAGCTCGACAACAACGTGCTGATCGTCGCCGGCATGCTCGTCGGCGCGTCGGGAACCTTGCTGACGATGAAGATGGGCCAGGCGATGAACCGCTCGATCGCGAACGTCCTCTTCGGTGCGTTCGGACAGGTGAGCGCCGGGGCAGCCGCAACGGCCGTCGGGGGCACCGGGGCCGTTCGCCCGACCACCCCGGACGACGTCGGCGTGATGCTCGCGTACGCACAGAAGGTCGCGATCGTCCCCGGCTACGGCATGGCGGTCGCCCAGGCCCAGCACGACGTACGTGCGCTCGCCGACCTGCTCGAATCGCGCGGCGTCGAGGTCACCTATGCGATCCATCCCGTGGCCGGCCGCATGCCGGGACACATGAACGTCCTGCTCGCCGAGGCCAACGTCCCCTACCCTGCGCTGAAGGAGATGGACGAGGCGAACGCAGAGTTCCCGCGCACCGATGTCTCGCTCGTGATCGGGGCCAACGACGTCGTCAACCCGGATGCGCGGAACAATGCCGGCAGCCCGATCTACGGCATGCCGATCCTCAACGTCGACGAGTCGAAGGCGGTGATCGTGCTCAAGCGGTCGATGAACCCTGGGTTCGCCGGCATCGACAATCCGCTCTTTCTGGAGCCGAACACCATGATGTTGTTCGGCGACGCAAAGGAGTCGGTCGCCAAGCTGACCGCGGCCGTCAAGGCCCTATGACGTCGGCTCCGGTCTTCGACGGCCGCCGCGTCGAGGAAGCGGTCTCACCTGAGCGCGCGGTCGAAGCTGTGCGCGCGGCGTTCATCGCGCATGCGCGCGGCGAATGGACGATGCTGCCGAAGGTCTACGTCACGAACTATCCCGCCGGCGACTTCCGAGCGATGCCTGCACTCGGCGCGGGGCACGCGCTGCTGAAGTGGGTGACGTCGTTTCCGGGCAACCCGCAACGGGGGCTGCCGACGGTGACCGGGGTCGTGCTGCTGTCCGACGCGGAGAATGGTCAGTTGCGAGCGGTGCTCGACGCAGCCGCGGTGACGGCACTCCGTACCGGGGCTGCTGCGGTGCTCGCAGCCGAGACGCTCGGCCGCGCGGACGCGGCGACGGCCGCGGTGGTCGGGGCCGGGGTGAACGGCCGGGCTGCAGCGCGGACGTTTCTCGCGCGGGGCCGGCACGTGCTGATCTGGGACGTGAACGTGGAGCGCGCCCGGCAGGTCGCCGAGGAGCTGGGCGCCGAAGCTGCGCCGTCGCCGGAGGCTGCGCTGGCCGCAGATCTGCTCGTCACGGTCACGCCCGGGCACGAGGTGCTGCTCGCCGAGGGCACGCTCCGACCGGGGCAGCACGTGTCGTTGATGGGCGCCGACGGACCGGGCAAGGCGGAGGCCGCCGACTCCGAGCTCGGGCGCGCCCGGCTCTTCTGTGACGACTGGGAGCAGGCCTCACACGGAGGAGAATTCGCACACGCCGTCGAGTCGGGCCTGCTGACGCGCGACGACGTGACCGACCTCGGACGCGTCCTCACCGGCGACGTCGTAGGGCGCCAGACCGACGATGAGATCACGCTGTTCGACAGCACGGGCCTCGCGATCCAGGACCTCGCGATCGCACTCGCCGCTCTCGAGCAGGTCGACGAACTCGACCTCCCGACACTCTTGCTCTAGACGAGCGGGCACGCGGGCACGTGCGTCTCCCGTAGGGTCGGCGCATGACTGTCCCAGAGCCCGTGCGGCGGCTCGCGCTGTGTCCGTTCCACGAGCTGCCGGTACCGCCGGACGTGGAGAAGGTGGAGCTCGACGGCGTGTTCATCCACATCAACCGGTGGCCGGCCGCGCAGATCGTGGGGATGCGCGGCGACGGCCCCTCGGATGTCGAAGCCACGGTCGAGGCCGCCCGCACAGTCGCCCGCGAGCGCGGCAAGGCGATCGTCGCGTGGTGGGTACCGCCCGATCAGGACCACGTCGTCCCGGCACTCGAGACGGCCGGGCTCGTGAATCAGGACACACCCGGGTTCGAGGCGATCGAGAACGCACTCGCGCTCGTCGCGCCGCCGCTTGCCGACGAGCGGGAAGAAAGCGTCGAGGTGAGAATGACCGAGACCTGGGACGACTTTCGCGCCGCCGCGAACGTCGGCAAGCAGGTGTTCGGAATGCCACCGGTCAGCGACGACGAGTTACGCGCCGGATACGACGACTATCGGAACCCCGACAACCCTGGACGTGGATTCATCGCGCTGATCGACGGGCGTGTCGTCGGCACCTCGTACGCCGCGTTCGGTGCTGCCGGCGTGAACCTGTTCGGCGGGTCGGTGCTGCCGGAGTCCCGCGGGCGCGGCGTGTACCGAGCACTCGTCCGGGCGCGCTGGGAGGCCGCGGTGGCGCGAGGAACGCCGGCGCTGACGGTGCAGGCGAGCCACATGTCACGGCCGATCTGCGAGCGGCTCGGGTTCGTCTTCCTCGCGCCCGTCCGGGTCTTCGTCGACCAGCTCTAGCCGAGCGCGAAGCGACCCGGGTCGAAGATCTCGAGCTCCGGCGGTTGCTCGCCGAGGATCGCACGCGCGACGAGGTCTCCGCACGCGAGGCCGAGCACGTTGCCGTGGCCCGAGTAGCCTCCTGCCACCCAGACGCTCTCCCGCCCGGGGACGAGACCGACCAGCGGCTCCAGGTCGGGCGTGGAGCCCCAGATGCCCGCCCAGCGGTGCGTGACCCGCGGCCGGTAGCCGACGAGCTCCTCGACGAGCGTCTCGATCCGGCCCTGCACCAGCTCCGTCGTCGCCTCGACGTCGGTCTCCTCCGTCGCGGGTGACGCATCCCGGCTCCCGCCGATCACGAGCCGCCCGTCCGGCAGTTGGTGCCAGTAGTCGAAGCCGGCGCGGGCGTAGTGCGGCCGCTCGTACCTGCGTTCCGACAGCGGCTCGGTGACGAGCACCTGCCCGCGGGTCGCGCAGACCACGCCGGCGAGCTCGGGCAGCAGCTGGGCAGTGAACCCGTCTCCCGCCACGACCACGACGTCGGCGTGGAGCTCGTCGACACGCACCGCGTCGCCCTCGCGCACGTCGGCCCCCGCCGCAGCCGCATGTGCAGCCAGGCGGCGGACCCAGCGCGCAGGTTGCAGTGCTCCGTCCGTCGGGTGGTGGATCGCACCGACGTAGAGGCGGTCGAGCGGCGGCGCGAGCTGGTCGACCCACTCGACGGCGAACCCGTCCGCCCGCAACGCGTCGTGCTCGCCGCGCAGCGCCGCACACTCGGCCTCGTCGACCGCGAGCCTCAGGCTGCCGACGCGCCGGAACGCGTCCCCGGCGAGCTCCTCGAGACGATCGAGCGACCGCTCGGTGAGCTCCAACACGAGCCGGGCTCGGTGGGCGCCCAGCAACCGGCGGGCCTCGTCGTACGGTGGAGTGGCACCACGCAGTGCGAATCCGCCGTTTCGGCCGCTGGCTCCGCCTGCGATCCCGCGTGCCTCATGGAGGCGCACGCGCACTCCCCGCTCCGCCAGCGTGAGAGCACACGAGCACCCCGTCACGCCACCGCCGATCACGGCCACCTCCGCACGACCGTCGAAGCGGCGCAGCGGGAGCTGATCGCACGACTCCTCGAGCCAATATGACGTTCTCGAATCTTCGGTCACGGTTGGTCCGCGGCCGCTTGTCCACGCGCTTTCTGGTTCTCTAGGTTCGCTGAGATCATCCGGGTCGGCACGAAGTTGTACCGGGTCGGCAGCTCAACGGCCTCACACGAAACGACCCGATGCCCCCGTTCGCCGGGTCACGGCTTGACACCACCAGGCAGTCGTTTGTAAGGATTCGGCCTTCCCCAATAACGCGGCACAGAACGTGCCCAACTTTGTGAGGAGGGGAGAGATATGCGTTGGCCTGTCCCACGCCGTCTCGGTTTCATCGGAGCGATCGTCTTCGCGATCGCATCGCCTGGCGGTCTGCTTGCGTCCAGCGACGCGGCGGTTACGCCCACCGTCTCGAATCGGCCTCTGTGTGTGCAACGACCCGCACTGTGCACAGAGCAGGTCGATCCGTGGACCTATCATGGATACAAGTACGTCTCGGGCCACGACGAGCCCTCGGTGCTGTTCAACTCGACGACACCGGGCTCGGGAAACTCGAATCAGTACCGGGTGACGCTGCCGACCGATCCGGTCGCTCCACCCAAACAGGACGGGACCGGGAGCACCTGGAACTTCCAGCTTCGCCCGACCTTCTGGCTCGGCATGATCATGTGCGACGACCAGGACGCCCCCAATCCCGGCGTAACCTGCACACCTGACAACGACCAGAACATTTTCACGAGCACGAACCCAAAGTCGGCCAAGTACCTCGGCCTGACCCCTGGGCAGGCGTACATGGAGATGCAGTTCTATCCGCCGGGCTGGGGCCCCGTCAGCTGTACAGATCGCAACGGCACCCAGGACGGCAAGTGGTGCTCGGCGCTGACGATCGACAGTGATCAGGAGAACATGAACACCGGCGTGCAGAACAACGCCGCATGCAACGACCTCGTCGGCCCCGAGCCGGTCAACTACGCGGTGGTCACGAAGAGCGGCCGTCCTGTAGCGCCGGCACGACCTGACGAGGGATTCGGCAATCAGGCCGTTGTGACCTCCGACACGCTCGAGTACAACAACGGAGACCAGCTTGTCGTCGACATGCACGACACGCCCGACGGCTTCCAGGTCGTCATCCACGACCTGACAACGGGCGCGAGCGGCTCGATGACCGCCAGCGTCACGAACGGCTTTGGGCATGCGCTGTTCCAGCCGGACGCGTCGACGTGCACCGTCGTCCCCTACGCGTTCCACCCCCAGTTCAGCACCTCTAACCTGAACACGCGCAACATCTGGGCCGCGCACACGTACAACGTCGCCTTCTCGGATGAAATCGGCCACTTCGAGTACTGCAACGCCGTCGACTCGTTCGGCGGCAACTGCACGGACCCGGGCAATCCTGATTCAACCGTCGACGATGACGACACATTCTGTTTCCCCTATCCACTCGTCGGTCCGGCGGGCGCGATGCTCGAAAGCTTGACGGGATGCGTCCAGGCCGACGACGACTTCGACGGCCCCTCGTATCAGGGCAGCGCCTGGCCCGGGGGCCCGGGTGCCGTCGCAGGGAACGTCTCGACGCCGGTGCGATTCACGAGCCCGCTCTTCACGGGGCCGGGGAACAGACCGACCAACTACAGAGCGGTGGCATTCGAAGCAGACCTCCCACGCATCGAAGGGTCGGACTTCTCGACCACCAACGACTGCCAGCGTCACGTGAGCAACCCAGCCGACCCGAGTCCGGGAGCCGGTTGTGTGAATCCGCCGCTTGGCCCGAATGGCCCGGCCTTCTACCCGCTGTACACCACCACCCTCGCGGGTGGGTCTTGCCTGTGGCAGCAGGGCGGCGCCAACATCCCCGGCACGTCCGACACGTTCGGAGGAACCTCGACCACTGAGTACGGTCGCCTCCTGCTGTCGGATTATCCGGCGCCCGGGTTCACCATCACGCAGCGTTACAACAACTTCCAGAACAACGTCGTCGGGAACCCGTGTCCCGCCCCGGGCGCTACGAGCAAGTAAGCGTCTTCCTTCACAGCGGGGCCGCCCGGATGGCGGCCCCGCTGCTCTCGTCTTTTTGTGTTGTGGCCCTGCCGGACGTACGTGTGTAGCGCATCAGCCTGACGTCGGAACGACGACGCGCCGGATGTTCGACCAGTGGTCGAGGCAGTTGCGCAGGAACTTGGGACAGTCGGTAATGCCGCCACCACGCTCGACCGCCATCACCTGAACGAAATATGTTCCGGGCGCGAGTGTCGTCCGGCTCTGCCAGCGCGCGACTCCGGTGGTCGTCGGTGGATTGAGTTGGATCGTCTCGCGCAGCCGGACGTTCTTCGCAACCAAGACGCCGCTTTGGTCGACGGCACGGCGCGTCGCAACCGTTAACTGCACCGGCCTGACGTCGCCGATCGCAACGAGCAGGACGACGTGACGTGCGTGAATTGTTGCGGAGCGGAGAATCGGCAACTCATTGCCCGTCGCCTGACGGACGCCTCCCAACGCAACCGCAAGTACAACCCCGGCGAGCAGCATTCTCGCCATGACGGAAGGCTAGCCACGACGCAGAGACTATGTCTGCGTCATCACCTCCCGGTAGAGGCCGTTCGCCTGCGCGATGAGCCCGAGCAGCTCCAGCTCGACGAGTGCCGCCGCGAGCTCGGCGGCAGAGAGGCCCGTGCGGCGAATCAACTCGTCCGCTGCCGCCGGTGCATCGGCAACGACGGCCCGCACCCGGGCGGCCGTCCCGGCCAGCGCGGGCGGTTCGGGAGCAGGCGGCGGCTCGACCCCGACCGCAGCGAGCACGTCGGCTGCGCAGGTGACTGGCGTTGCGCCCAGACGGAGCAGCGCGTTCGTCCCTTTCGAGAGCCGGGACGTGATCTCGCCCGGGACCGTGAGCACCTCACGTCCCTCGTCGAGCGCGAAGTCGGCCGTGATCAGCGCGCCGCTCCGCTCGCGAGCCTCGACGACCACCGTCGCGAGTGCGAGACCCGCGACGAGCCTGTTCCGTGCGGGAAAACGCCATGGGGCAGGCTCGACGCCCGGTGGATACTCCGAGACGATCAGCCCGGCGGCAGCGATCTGAGCGCCGAGTGCAGCATGCGCGCGCGGGTAGTCGCGGTCGATGCCGCACCCGAGCACCGCAACCGTCAGACCCGTCTCGAGCGCGCCGCGATGCACGGCAGCGTCGATCCCGCGCGCAAGCCCCGAGACGACCACGACCCCAGCCGCGGCCAGCTCGCGGCCCAGCGAGACCCCGACAGCCGAGCCGTAGGCGGAGCAGGCGCGCGCACCGACGACGGCCACGGACGGCTGGTCCAGCAGGCGAAGTGGCGCATCCCCCCGCACGAAGAGGCCCGGTGGAGGATCGTGAATCGCGCCCAGCCGCGCCGGAAACGCCGGATCGCCTCGTGCTGCCCAACGGAACCCGCGGCGGGCGAGGTCGAGGCGGTACGCCTCCTCGTCGAAGCGACGGCGGAACTCGGCGAACCGCGCGCTGCGCGGCACGTCGACCACGTGCGAGCCCGACTGGGCTGCGAACACGGCGGTGGCGAGCTCGCTCACTCCGTCAGCTCCGCGGACGGGCGATACGAGAGTGCCTCCGCGAGATGCTCCGGCTGGACCGCTGCAGCGGAGGCGAGCGCGGCGATCGTCGCCGCGACACGCGCGACGCGGGCCCGGCCGCGGCCCGAAAGCGGCAACCGCTCCACCGCCCGGGTGAGCAGCTCGTCGGCCGGCGGTGTTCGCTCCGGCGGGTCATCGCGCAGCCGCCGGCACGCAGCGAGCACGCGATCGCGAACGACAGCCGATGGCTCGCCGGGCGCCCCCGCGAGATCACCGGCGCGCGGCCGAGGCACGGCGAGAAGCAGGTCGAAGCGATCGAGCAGCGCGCGCGAGAGCTTGTCGCGGTAGCGCTGCACCCTTTCAGGCGTGCAGGAGCATTGCGCCGCACCGTCGCCGCGCGCACCGCAGGGACACAGGTTCATCGCAGCAACGAGCTGGAAGCGCGCCGGAAAGACGACGCGCCCGGCCACGCGGACGACCGACACGTACCCGTCCTCGAGCGGCTGTCGCAGTGCCTCGAGCGCCGGCCGCTGGAACTCGGGGAACTCGTCGAGGAAGAGGACGCCGTGGTGGGCGAGGCTCACCTCACCGGGACGGGGCATCCCGCCGCCGCCGCCGATGAGCGCCGCGACCGAGGCCGAGTGATGGGGCGCCCGAAAGGGCGGGACACGGACGAGGCCGCCTCCCGGCGGGAGGACACCGCTGACGGAATGGATGCGCGTCACCTCGAGCGAGGCCTCGTCGGGCAGGAGCGGCAGGATCCCGGGCAGCCGGCGCGCGAGCATCGTCTTTCCCGAGCCGGGCGGCCCCGCGAACAGGAGGTTGTGCCCGCCCGCCGCAGCGACCTCCAAGGCCCGGCGCGCGCGTTCCTGGCCTCGCACGTCGGCGAGATCGGGAACGTCGGCAAGCGATTCGAAGTCGTCGGGCGGCGCCGGTGGCTCCGGCGGGTCGCGCTCTCCCCGGAGATACGCAACTGCCTCGGCAAGATGACGCACGCCGACCGCCTCGATTCCGGCCAGGGCGACCTCGGCACCGGACTCGGCGGCACAGACGAGATGCGTCAGCCCGGAGCGCCGGGCACCCTCGGCCGCGACGAGCGCGCCGGGAACGGGCCGCAGGCGGCCGTCGAGTGCGAGCTCGCCCACGGCAGCATGCCCCTCGAGCGCCTCGGGCGGCAGCTGGTATGACGCCGCGAGCACGGCCAGAGCGATGGGAAGATCGAACCCCGATCCTTCCTTGCGCAACGCTGCGGGCGCGAGGTTGACGGTGATGCGGCGCTTGGTCGGCCACTCGAGCTCGGCGGAGGAGATGCCGCTGCGTACGCGTTCCTTCGCCTCCTGGCACGCGCGATCGGCGAGCCCCACGATGGCGAACGACGGCACACCCTGCTGCAGATGTGCTTCGACCTCGACCCGGCGCGGGTCGATGCCGACGAGTGCGTGCGTGACGGTACGAGCGAGCACGCGTTCACGCTAGGCGGCAAAGCGTGACGTGTCTGTCACGACTTTGCGCCGAATGCGTGAATCAGTGCCGGCGGGCGCGGTCCGCGTACGACGGCGGAACGAAGCCGTCGCGCGGCAGCAACCTCCACAGGAAGATGCTGAAGACGACCCAGGGGCTGGCGAACAGAAGCGGCAGGCCCCAGATCCAGAGCGGTGTGTGAGAGGTCATGCGACCACTATGCGGACCGCGCGACGCAATCGGGGAGCTGGAGCCCGGATCGTTACGAAACGCTTACCGGTGAGCGACCAGCACGTCCTCGAAGTACTCGCCCGACCGCCGGCCCGTACGGCGGTTCACGTGCCGCTGATAGCGCTGTTCGAGCTCGAGGCCCGAACGCGAGAGGATCTCGGGATACAGGCCGCGACGGTCGTTGACGACGATCACCACGCGTCCTCGGGGCTTCAACGCCTCGGCGCAGGCGCCGAGAACCGCTGCGATTCCGTCCGTGTACGCCGCGAGGGCAGCCTTGGACGTACCGCGTTCGGCGGCACCGATCTCGTGCTCGCGCAGGTCACCGAGGCCTAGCAACTCATACGCATAGCGGTGCTGCTCGTGATAGTCGATCAAGCCCGGATACGGCGGCGATGTCACGACGGCGTCGAACGGGCCGGGCAGAGCGAGCTCGCGTGCATCGCCGTGCAGCACGACCGCGGACTTCCGGGAGCGGACCCGCGCAAACTCCTTCAGGCGAGTCAAAGTGTCGAGGGTGTAGCGGCGCAGGAAGTGATCCGCGCGCTCGACCGGCCGGCATTCACGACGATGCTTGTGACACCAGTAAGGCTCGAGCTGTGGAACCTTCGGGAAGTCGAGGTCGAAATGTGTCGTACGGCGGGCCGAGCGCGCGGCCCGCGCGAGGACGACGCGCAGCACGTCGGCGTGCTCGTACTCGCCGGCGAGCGAGCGAAAGCGCAGCAGCTGGTCGCGCGCGGCCGGAGCGAACCAGCGGCGCACGTACGGCGTCGCACCGGTTGCGTCTCCATCCCCGCGCTCGAAGCGGGCGAGCGCCTCGCGAAGATCATGCTCGAGTCCGAACGGATTGTGCGCGCCCGTCTTCACGCCCATCAGGAGGCAGTTGAACGCCGCGATGTCGACTCCGGCCGAGTCGAGGCCGCTCTCGAGCGCCTGGACCAGCGTCGTGCCTGAACCGGCGAACGGATCGAGCACCCGCCCGCGCGCTGGCACGTGGCGGCGGAAGAGCTCCTCCACGAGCTGCGGCACGTACTTCCCCAGGTAGGGGTGGAGGCGGTGGACGTGCTTCGTGCGGAGGCGCTCGGGGAGAGCGCTCTCGGACCACGACAGGTCGAGATCGAGGCCCTGGTAGATCTGCTCCTGCGTGCTTGCCACGACGCAGAGTTCGCCGCGGCGGCGGCGCTTCCTAGAACGCGTCCGCCAGGTGCTCGATCCGCCCCGCCCGGTCGGCGATCACATCGAAGCGAACGTCGAGCCCTCCGAGCTCCTGATGACCTGTCAGCCAGGCCGCCGCGGCACGGCGCACCCGGGCCACTTTCCGCGCGTCGACCATCTCCAACGGGTCGCCGAACCCGTCGCCGGTCTTGGACTTCACCTCGCAGAACACGAGCACGCGGCCGCGGCGGGCGACCACGTCGAGCTCCGCACCGGCGAGCCAGCAGTTCGTGTCGAGGATGCGGTAGCCGCGCAGCCGGTACCAGCGGACGGCGCGGCGCTCGGATTCATGCCTAGGCCGCCGGGAGGTAGGCGCGGGCACGCCACGACCTGCGATGAATCTCGCAAGGCCCTCGCTCACGCACGATCTCGGTGTGCGACTGCGTGATGTAGCCGACGTGGGAGGCGAACCCGTAGCCGGGATAGAGTGCATCGGCGGTGCGCATGTAGCGGTCGCGCGTGACCTTCGCGATGATCGACGCGGCGGCGATCGCGGCGCTTTTCGTGTCGCCGTCGACGATCGCACGGTGCGGCGGCGCGGCCGGGCCGAGCTTGAACCCGTCGACCAGGCAGATGTCGGCCGGTTGGCACGCCCAGAGGGCCTCGCGCAGCCCGCGCAGGTTGCACCGGTGCAGGCCGTCACGATCGATCACAGCCGCTGGAAAGACCCGCACGGCGACGACCTCGGCGCAGGAGATCACCGCGCGGTAGAGCTCGCCGCGGGTCGCGGAATCGACCTGCTTCGAGTCGTTCAGGAGCGCCAGCGGCCGGACGCGGTGCTCGCGCAGGCACTCGTAGTCGAGCAGCACCCCGGCGACGACGAGCGGCCCGGCGAGCGGCCCCCGCCCCGCCTCGTCGGCCCCGGCGACGAAACGAGCTCCGAGCCCGCGGTCGAACCGGAGCAGCTTCTGGCCGGTTTGGCGGCGCTTGGGAGGCACGTGCCGACAATAGCCCGGCGCGCGGGTGGCATCGGCCTCAGTGGGTCGGAGTTTGCGAAGAAGTTACGACTGGCGGAGCTCGCGGACGCGAGCCTTCTTCCCGACCTTGCCGCGCAGGTAGTAGAGCTTCGCGCGGTGGACGTCGCCGATCTGCATGACCTCGATCTTGTCGATCTTCGGCGAATGCAGCGGGAACGTGCGCTCGACGCCGACCCCGAACGAGTTCTTGCGCACGGTGAACGTCTCGCGGGCCCCGGCACCCTGGCGCTTGATCGTGATCCCCTCGAAGACCTGGATTCGCTGGCGCGCGCCCTCGATCACGCGGAAATGGACGCGCACCGTGTCGCCCGCCTTGAACCGCGGCACTTCGCGCAGCTGACGGCGCTCGATGTCCTGGATGATCGTGCTCATATCGAAAGGGGCCGGAGGCCGGGCGGAATCGTAGCAGCCGGCATCAGCGGATCGAGATACGGCTCGGCGGCCAGTAGGTGGCGATCACCTTGCCGATCAGGTTCTTTCTCGGAACCGTGCCCCACGAGCGCGAGTCGCAGGACGAGGCGCGGTTGTCGCCCATGAAGAAGTACTGCCCCTTGGGGATCCGCTCGGGAGCGATCGTGCGGTCGTCGCGTCGATCGGGCTGGATGTACGGCTCCTTCAGGCGTTTCCCGTTCACGTAGACGTACCCTTCCTTCTCCTCCCACAGGTCACCCGGCAGCGCGATCAGGCGCTTGACGAACGTGCCGCCCGCGCCACAGCGGATCGCGGCCAGCGGAGGCGTCTTGAAGACGACGATGTCGCCGCGTTTCGGCGACCAGAAGCGGTAACAGAAGCGGCAGGCGAGCACGCGGTCGGAGAAGCGCGCCTCGCACTCGGATCCGGGCCTCGCGCAGTGCAGAGTCGGCTCCATGGAACTGGACGGGATTCGGTACGGATTGACGACCCAGTGCTTGATCGCAAGCACGATCGCGATCGCGCCCAGGATCGTCACCAGCCAGTCGATCGTCACCCGCCAGCCGTGCGGCAGCCCTTCGGTCAGATGATCGATCGGGTTTCTCAGCGGACCTGCTCCCTTCGCCAGCCTTCGATTCGCGCATGGTCACCCGAAAGCAGCACGTCGGGAACCCGCCAGCCCTGGAATTCCGCAGGCCGCGTGTAGTGAGGGTACTCAAGCCCGCCACCCAGCTCCTCGGAGAACGATTCGAGCTCACCCGATCCCTCGCTCAGCGCGCCCGGCAGGCGGCGCGCGATTGCATCGACGAGCACCATCGCCGGCAGGTCCCCGTTCGAGAGCACGTAGGGGCCGATCGAGATCGCATCGGTGGCGAGATGCTCGACGATCCGCTCGTCGAACCCCTCGAAGCGGGCGGACAGCAGCGTGATGTGCTCGACGGCGGCAAGCTCCTCGACGACCGACTGGGTGAGCTGGCGGCCCTGCGGACTGAGCGCGATCACCGGCTGACCCGTCGTGCCGGCATAGACGGCCTCGAGCGCAGCGGCGACCACATCGACGCGCAGCACCATCCCTGCGCCCCCTCCGTAGGGCTCGTCGTCGACCTGCCCGTTCCGAAGCGGTGTGTGATCGCGATAGGAGAAGAGCCGTAGGTCGAGCTCGCCTCCGAGCACGGTCGCGACCGGCCGCTGCTCGGTGAGCCAGGCGAAGGCATGCGGAACCAGGGTGAACACATCGAGCTGCATCACTCCGCAAATCCCTGTGCGACCGTGATCGAGCCCGCCACGAGATCAACCTTCAGGATGCACTCCTCCACCATTGGCAAAAGAACGCCGGAGTCGAGCTCGAGCACGTCGTTCGCGACCCCGGGCGTCACGACCTTGACGCTTCCGAGCGCACGGCCGTTCTCCTCCAACACCGGCAGCCCGACGAGCTCGAATGCGTAGTACTCGTCGGGCTCCGTGGCGGGAAGCGCATCGCGCTCGACCTCGAGCACGGCTCCACGCTCGACAGGCCGGTCGAGCCTGATCACGGGACGTCCGGACGAGCGACGGTGCGCGACGACCTCGGCCTCCCGGCCCTCGGCGAGAAACCGGGCGCCCGTCTTCCACCAGCGGTCGTCGCTCGACGGCTGCTCGACGAAAAAGGCGCCGTCGATCCCATGCGGGCGGCCGACCTTCCCGATGAGGATCCTCATCGACGCGACTCGAGCGAGGCGATCGCCTCTTCTCGCGCCACGGCTTGCAGGAGGTTCTCCGCCACGAACTCCTGTGAGTGCGGCCAGCCGCTCGCGCTCGTTTCGCGGACGGCCCGGTCGACGTCGAACGGTGTGCGCATCGGCGTCGGTTCGCCGTCGACGAGCAGCGTCCAGTACGCCGCGACGTCGCCCTCGTACGCCATGCCCACCGAGCCCGCGTTGACGATGCGCAGGTCGCCGACACGGCGGTCGAACTGATGGTGCGTGTGCCCGATCACGATCGTGCCGGTGTGGCCGGCGAAGGTCTGCCTGATCGCGTCGTCGGGTGTCTCCGCGGTGGTGATCGGGGTGTTGTCGGCCGGCGCCGCATGGCAGTAGAGAACGCCGTCGACGGTCACCGCGAGCGGCAGGGACTGCAGCCACTCGAGCTCCCCCGCCTCGAGCTCGGCGCGTTCCCAGTCCTCGGCGAGGTCCTCGCAGTTGCCGCGCAGCACGTGTGCTTCGAGCGAGCGGATGATCGCGACGGTCTCGGGTGGACACGGGCCGTACAGATAGTCGCCGCCGAAGACGATCGCATCCGCATCGACCTCCGCCAGCACGGCCTCGAGCGCCCACGGCATCGCGTGGATGTCGTACAGCGCGGCGACCTTCATTCGGGATCGGCGATCTCGACGAGCACGCGGCGCCCCTCACGGGCGGCACTGGCGCGCACGAGCGTCCGCAGGGCGCGCGCGATCCTGCCCTGGCGGCCGATCACCTTGCCGACGTCATCCGCCGCCACGTGGAGGACGAGCACCAACACGCCGTCGCGCTCCTCGGTGTCCACGCGCACGGCCTCCGGATCGTCGACCAGCTCGCGAGCGAGATACGCGAGCAACTCCGCCATCGAGAACGGTCCCGCCGCTACTTCTCGATGCCGGAGATCTTGATCAGCTTCGCGACCGCCTCGGTGGGCTGTGCGCCCTTGCCGAGCCAGTCCTTGACCCTCGCCTCGTCGAGGTCGATCGTCGAGGGATCGGTCTGCGGGTTGTAACGACCCACGATCTCGAGGAACTTCCCGTCACGCGGTGAGCGCGAATCGGCGGCCACCACACGGTAGATCGGGTTCTTCTTCGAGCCCACGCGGGTGAGCCTCAGCTTGACTGCCATTCGATTCCTTTACCTCCGTCCGGCCTTTCTCTTCTTTCGCTTGACGCCCGTCTTCCGTCCTGCGGACAGCGGTTCGGGTGCCTGTTGGTTCGGGAGGGCCGGCGTCTTCCCCCGCCCCATCTGCTTCATCATCTTCTCCATCTGCTTCCGCGCTTCGAGCAGCTGGTTCACCTGCTCCACGGTCGCTCCGGAGCCATTGGCGATGCGAATCCGCCTCTTGCCGTCGATCACGATAGGCGATCGGCGCTCCTGTGGCGTCATCGAGAGCACGATCGCCTCGACCCGCCCGAGCTGGTTCTCGTCGACATCGACGTCTCCGAGCTGGTCCTTCATGCCCGGGATCATCTTCAGGATCCCCTGCAGCGGCCCCATACGGCGCAGCATCTTGTACGCCTTGAGGAAGTCGTCGAACGTGAACTGGCCCGCGGCGAGCCGCTTCTCCATCTCGGCCTGCTCGTCCTCCTCGACCGCCGCCTCCGCGCGCTCGATGAGGGTGAGCACGTCGCCCATCCCGAGGATGCGCGAGGCCATCCGGTCCGGGTGGAACACCTCGAGCGCGTCGACCTTCTCGCCCGTCGCCGCAAACTTGATCGGCTTGCCCGTGATCGCCTTGACCGAGAGCGCCGCGCCACCCCGCGCGTCGCCGTCGAGCTTCGTCAGGATGACGCCGTCGAACGCGATCCGCTCGTCGAAGGACTGCGCCACGTTGACGGCCTCCTGGCCGGTCATCGCATCGAGCACCAGCAGGATGTTGTGCGGCTTCGCCTCATCGCGGACGCGCCCGAGCTCCTCCATCAGCCCTTCGTCGATCTGCAAGCGGCCGGCCGTGTCGACGATGACCGTGTCGAGGCCGTCGGCGCGGGCGCGCTCGATCCCGCTCCGCGTCGCCTCGACGGCATCCTTGGTCTCGGTCCGGTAGACCGGCACCTGGATCTGCTTGCCAAGCTGCTCGAGCTGGTCGATCGCAGCCGGACGCTGCAGGTCGGCGGCGATCAGGCCGGGCTTGCGACCTTGCTTGCGAAGTGTGAGCGCGAGCTTCGCGGCGGTCGTCGTCTTGCCCGAGCCCTGGAGACCGGCGAGCAGGATGACCGTGAACTTGGCGAACGCGAGCCCGGACTCGCCCTCGCCCATCAGGGCGGTCAGCTCGTCGTGCACCACCTTCACGACCTGCTGGCCCGGTGTCAGGCTCTTGAGGACCTCCTCGCCGAGTGCCTTCTCGCGAACGCGGGCGACGAAGTCGCGGACGACCGTGAAGTTGACGTCGGCCTCGAGCAGCGCGAGGCGGATCTCGCGCATCGCACGCGAGATCGATTCCTCGTCGAGCTTGCCCTTCTTCCGGAGGTCCCCGAGGGCGCTCTGGAGCTTGTCTGCGAGGCTGTCGAACACGACCGCGCATGGTAGCTGCGCCCCCTGAAATCGATGGGCCTTTAGGATCCAGCCATGCCGTACAGCGCCGCCGCGGACCGCTATGGACAGATGCTCTACCGGCGCAGCGGCCGCAGTGGGCTGCAGCTGCCTTCGATCACGCTCGGGCTCTGGCACAACTTCGGCGGCGACCGGCCGCTCGAGACGAGCCGGGCGATCCTTCGCCGCGCATTCGATCTCGGAGTGACGCATTTCGACCTGGCGAACAACTACGGCCCGCCGTACGGCTCGGCGGAAGAGACGTTCGGTCGGGTGTTCCGCGACGACTTTCGCCCCTACCGGGACGAGCTCCTGATCTCGACGAAGGCCGGGTACGACATGTGGCCCGGGCCGTACGGCGAGTGGGGCTCGCGCAAGTACCTCCTCGCGTCGCTCGACCAGTCGCTCGCCCGCATGCAGCTCGACTACGTCGACATCTTCTATTCGCACCGCTTCGATCCCGACACGCCGCTCGAGGAGACGATGGGCGCGCTCGACACCGCGGTCCGGTCGGGCAGAGCGCTCTACGCAGGCATCTCGTCGTACTCGCCGGAGAAGACACGCGAGGCAGCCTCGATCCTGCAGTCGCTCGGGACACCGCTCCTCATCCATCAGCCGTCGTACTCGCTCCTCAACCGCTGGATCGAACCGGAGCTGCTCTCGACGCTCGACGAGCTGGGGGTCGGCTGCATCGGCTTCTCGCCGCTCGCGCAGGGGATGCTGACGGACAAGTACCTCGAAGGCATCCCTGAGAACTCACGCGCCGCGGAGAACAGCTCGCTTTCGCCCGACCTGCTGACCGACGAGACGCTCGGCAAGATTCGCCTGCTGAACGAGCTCGCGCAGAGGCGCGGCCAGTCGCTCGCTCAGATGTCGCTGGCTTGGACGCTGCGCGATCCGCGCATGACCTCGACGCTGATCGGCGCCTCCTCGGTCGCGCAGCTCGAGGACTCGCTCGGCGCGCTGAGGATGCTCGATTTCTCCGACGACGAGCTGGCGGAGATCGACCGCTACGCGACCGACGGCGGGATCAACCTCTGGGCACGCTCGAGCTCGTAGCGCACGGGGCCCGAACACCGGGGTCAGACCCCAGACGTGTCTCTTCGAGGCGTGGCCGGGGCGCTGAGACCGCCTGATTGCTGAGGCTCCGCCGGCGCTCGATCGGAGCTACGACAGCGAGGTCGGGGCTCACCGTCCCACGAAGACATGGCCAGGGGTCAGACCACGGTCATGTGGACCGCGGCCGTGTCCGAAACGGGCTAGCGACGGAGCTCGTACTCGAACTGGCGCAGGTCGAGGCTGCCGCCCAGGCGGCGCAGCGCAGCCGACGCCGGGTCGCCCTCCGGGACGTTCATGAAGTGGAGCGCATCGCCACGTCCTCGGGCGGCGGTGAGCAGCGTCGCGGCTGCTTCCTCGTCCCGCGCTGCCAGTTGTGCGACACCCACGCGCGGGCCATTGACCCGGATCAGAGCAGCGGCTCCGTCGACCTCGATCCGCTCACAGCCGTCCGGGAGCGAGGCGTCCGCGCGCTGCCACGGCAGGCCCGCCTGCCCGAGCGGACGCACCTCCGCGCTCCGCGCTTCCGCAGCGGGCAGTTCGGCGGTCAACGACCAGATCTCCAGCACCCTCGTCCGCCTGAAACCGAGCTGCTCGTAGAGGCGGATCGCGGGCTCGTTCTGCTCGAGCACCTCGAGGGTCACGCGAGCCGGCGCGCCCGCGAGCACCGCTTCCATCAGCGCACGCCCCACCCCGTGCCGGCGTTCAGCCGGGACGACCGCGAGACCGCCGATCCAGCCTTCGTCGCCGCGGACTCCGAGATTGACGATCCCGATCGGCTCACCGTCGCGCAGGGCCACGCGCGAACGCGACAGATCGACGTCCAGCAACTCGAGCATCGCACCGAGCGCGGCCGCGTCGACGTGCATCGGCACGAAGTACCCCTCGTAGCCTGCGTTGAACACGGCGACGAGCTGCTCGAGCTCGAGCGTGTCCGCCTGGACGATCGTCATTCGGAGACCAGCGCCCGCGCGAAGTCTCCGGCGTCGAACGGGCGAAGATCCTCGAGACCCTCACCGACGCCGACCAGCTTCACCGTCAGCCCCAACTCGTACGCGATCGCGACGGCGATGCCGCCCTTCGCCGAACCGTCGAGCTTCGTCAGCGCGACTCCGGTCACGCCGACGGCCTCGCTGAAGAGCCTGGCCTGTTGCAGGCCGTTCTGACCGGTTGTCGCGTCGACGACCAGCAGCACTTCATGCGGCGCATCCGCGACCCGGCCGGCGATGACCCGGTGCACCTTCGTCAGCTCGTCCATGAGGTTCGTCTGCGTATGCAGACGGCCCGCGGTGTCGATGATCACGACATCCGTCGGCGAACCGACCGCGTCGTAGGCGACTGCGGCGGGATCGCCGCCGCGTTCTCCGCCGACGAAGCTCGCACCCGAACGCTGCGCCCAGATCTCGAGTTGCTCCTCGGCGGCGGCGCGAAACGTGTCCGCCGCTCCGAGGGTCACGGTGCGCCCGTGCTCACGCAGCTTGTTCGACAGCTTCCCGATCGTCGTCGTCTTGCCCGTGCCGTTGACCCCGACGACGAGCAGCACAGCCGGCTCGTGCCTGAGATCGAGCGTCGGCGGCTCACCGAAGAGCGCAGCGATCTCCTCGGCGAGCGCCTCGCCCAGCTCGGTGAGGTCCTGGCGAGCCTCGAGTCGCCGGATCAACTCGGCCGTCGCTCGAACACCGACGTCGGCGTAGATCAGCGCCTCCTCGAGCCGCTCCCACGAGGCGTCGTCACCGGGATCGAACGCGGCGACCGCCAGCTGTTCCGTGAGCGCCCGGCGCGATTTCCCGAGCGATTCACGCAGGCGGCCGAAGAAACCACGCTGTTCGACCTCGCTCTCCGCAGGCGCATCGGAATCACCCAGCAACTGTCCCCAGCTCCGCGCCATGACCGGGGCACGTTAGCGCTCAGGCCGTTGCTGCGACCTCTTCCTCGCGCGGCAGCCGCCGCGAGACGATCTGCGAGACGCCGTCCGTTCCCATCGTCACGCCGTAGAGGACATCGGCGGCCTCCATCGTGCGCTTCTGGTGCGTGATCACGATGAACTGCGCGCGATCGGCGTAGGTACGCAGGAGCTCGGTGAAGCGCCCGATGTTCGTGTCGTCGAGCGCGGCCTCGACCTCGTCGAGGAGATAGAACGGACTGGGCCGCGCCAGGAACAGCGAGAACAGGAATGCGATGGCGCCGAGCGCCTTCTCGCCACCGGAGAGGAGCGACAGCCGGGTGACCCGCTTCCCGGCCGGCCGTAGCTCGACCTCGATGCCGGGCTCCTCGTCCTCGTCCTCGGGCTCGGTCATGCGGAGGCGTCCCTCCCCACCCGGAAAGAGCGTCGTCGCCACCTCGTGGAAGTGCTTCTCGACCGCCGTGAACGTCTCGGCGAAGCGCGTCTCGACCGTGGTCGTCAGCTCGTCGCGCAGCTTCTCGAGCTCGTCGAGGCTCTTCTCCAGGTCGGCCCGCTGGACGGAGAGCTCCTCGAGGCGCTCCTTCTCGGCGTCGTACTCCTCCTTCGCGAGCGGGTTGACCTGGCCGAGCAGCTCGCGGCGTTTCTCGTAGCGCGCGAGCTTCTCCGCCAGCTCGTCGCGATCCTCGCCCTCTGCCGGCTCCGCCCCGGCTGCGTCGAGACGACGCGTCGCCTCATCGCGCTCCGCGTCGGTCCTCGCCAGCTCCACGTCGACTGCGGCGAGCTGCTCGCCGGCCGTCGCCGCAGCCTGTCGCAGCTCGACCTCCTCGGCGCCGAGCCGCCGCAGGGACGCGCCGAGCTCGGTGGTGCGTGCCGCCTGCGCCTCCGCCCGGCGGCTGACCGGAGCCTCGAAATGCTGGACGTCGATCGCGAGCGCCCGTTCGAGCCGCTCGGCGCCGCCCACGAGCCGCTCCAGGACGAGCTCGCTCGGGCGGCGGGCATGGCCCGGATCGGCGTCCGCGAGCGCGCGGGCTGCGCTCCTCGCCCGGTCGGCGGCCTCCTCGGCCGTCTGGCCCGCTTCGAGCGCACGCGCCGAGAGATCTTCGGCCTCCAGCCGCAACTCGGCGAGCTCGCCCGCCACGGCGTCTCCCGGGCGGCCACCGGCCCGGCGCTCCGCTGCGAGCGCGCGGACATCCGCCTCCGACACCGCCCGGCGCAGCTCCGACTCGCGCGAAGCGATGCCGTGCAGGTCACCGGCGAGGCGCCCTGCCCGATCGGCGAGCGGGGCCTCGAGGCGGCCGGCGGCGGCCGCCACAACCCTCAAGGTCTCATCGAGCCTTTCGGCGCCGTTCGCGATGCGGGCGAGGCGCGAGGCGTCGGCTCGGCGGACGTTGCGCAGATGCGCGACCGGAGCGAATCGCTCGGCGGCTACGTGGGCCTGTTCCGCGGCTTGCTCGCTGCGGGCCGCCGCCTCGGTGGCGCGCGTCGCAAGCTCGTCCACCTCGCCGCGTAGCTCGCGGCGGCGTGCGTCGAGCTCGAGGAGAACCGCCTCCGCGGTCTCGCCGGCAAACCAGAGCTCGCCGTGCTCCGGGTCCCAGCCGATCCCCTCGGCGGTCACGGCCGTGACCTTCGACGCGAGCAGTTCGTCCACCGGCAGCACGGGCACGTTCACGAGCTCGCGCGGGTCGCGGCCGACGAGCACGAGCACCGAGCCGAGGCCGGCCGCTTTCGCCTTCTCGATCAGCTCGAGCCCACGTGCGGGATGTGCTGCGAGCACTGCCGAAGCGCGATGTCCGAGCGCAGCGGCCGTCGACCGCTCCGAGCCCGCTTCGACCTCGAGCAGCTGGAGCGCGAGCTGCTCGCCTTCCTCGGCGAGCGCACGCGCGGCGGGCGGAAGCCCTTCGCGCTCCGCGAGCGACTGCTCCAACGCAAGGAGGCGTTCCCGCGCGAGGCGGACACGTGCTTCGAGATCCTCCTGTTCCCGCACCGCCGTACGGGCGGCGGCATCGGCGTCGTCGGCCAGGCGGCCCAGGTCGGCGGGCGAAGGGCCGGCCGGGACCCGGCGCGCGTCGGCCAGCTCCGACTGCAGCTCCGAGAGCAGACGCTGTGCGGACTCGTGCCGGACGCCGAGTGTCTGGGTGGCGCCGCGGAGCGCGAGCAGCGCGTCGCGCCCGCCGCCGGTCAGCTGCGACTCGGTTTCGGCACGGCGCGCGAGCACGTCGTCGAGCTCGGCGGCAAGCGTGGACTGCGCCGCACGTTCGATCGCTGCGATGCGCGCCCATCGTCCTTCGGCCTCGACCGTGAGGCGTGCGCGCTCCGCCGCAGCCGACTGAGCGGCCGTCGACGCGTCGCGTGCGGCGACTTCCAGTCCGACCGACGCCGAGGGGTCGAAGGCCCGAGCTGCCTCGAGCTCGGCACGGAGTGACGAGCTCAGTGCTGCGGCCGACTCGCGTCGCAGCGCGATGCGCTCGCCGCCGCTCCGCAGCCGGTACAGCGCCGCGGTCGCCTGCTCACGGGCCCCGGCGGAATCGGTGAGCTCCTCCTCCGCGCTCTCACGCTCGGCGACGAGGGCGTTGATCTTCAGGTCGAGCGCAGCGCGCTCCTCCGCCGTTGCGGCCCGGCGCCGTTCGGCCTCTGCGCGGCGCTCGCCCAGGCGCGCGAGGTCGAGCGTCGCGATCGCCGCCTGCAGGCCTGCGATGTCGACGCCGAGCTTCTCGGCCCGCTCGGCTGCGGTCGCCTGCAGCGCCAGCGGGCGAAGACGCTTCTTCACTTCTTCCTCGAGATCGCGTGCGCGGTCGACCTGCACCGCCACTCGGGCGAGCTTCAGCTCAGCACGGTGCCGGCGGCGCTTGAACCGGCCGAGGCCCGCCGCTTCCTCGATCAGCTCGCGCCGCTCGGACGGCTTCGAGTTGAGCACGGTCTCGACGCGGCCCTGCGAGATCACCGAGCGGAGGCCGCCGCCGAGACCGACGTCGGACAGGAGCTCGACCAGGTCGATGCGGCGGACCGGAGTCTTGTTGACGAGGTACTGGCCCTCGCCGCCCCTGGTCAGCCGGCGCGCGACGGACACCTCGCTGTACGGGAGGTCGGGCCATTCGCCGTCGGCGTTGTCGAAGAGCAGGTCGACCTCGCAGAAGTCCGTGGGCTGACGCCCGACCGAGCCCGAGAACAGCACGTCGTCCGGCTTCTCCGCGCGCAACTCGCCCGGGCTCATCGATCCGGTCGCCCAGAGGATCGAATCCGAGACGTTCGATTTCCCGGAGCCGTTCGGCCCGACGACGACCGCCACTCCCCGCTCGAGCTGGATCTCGACCGGCTCGACGAACGACTTGAAGCCGCGCAGCTTGATCGCTTTCAGGTGCACGCGAAGTTCAGGCTATCGAGCGGCCAGGACGCCGCTCGCCCCGCCTACTTCGTCCCTGCACCCACCAGCAATTCGCACGGGCCGGTGAAGCCGCCACCCACCTCCTCGAACTCACGCAGGGCGACCTCGATCTCGGACCACGTCTGTTCCCGCGCAGCCTCGTCGAGCCCGGCGAGCATCTGGTGCAGCGCCCCGAACGACTCGCGCTCGAGCCGCGTGCACTCGGCGGCCGACGCAAGCTGCAGCGGCGCCTCCACCCGCTGCACCTGGACGTCCTGGAACCCGGCACCCTCGAGCAGCTCGCCGAGGTTCGTCGCCGAGAAAGGCCCCGGGAGGCCGGGGGCCGGCGGCGGCAGCTCGGCGTTCCGGCGAATGATCGAGATCGGCACCGAGAAGAAGCGGTTCCGCTCGGGCTCGGAGAAGACGATTGCGGCGTAGCGTCCTCCTGGGCGCAGCGCGTCCCTGGCTGTGGCGAGGGCTCCGAGCTTGTCGGGCAGGTACATGAGGCCCAGCCGGGAGATCGCAGCGTCGAACGACGCCGGGTCGACGTCGAGCGACTCGCCGTCCACCACCCGGGTCGAGATCGTCAGCCCCGCCGCCTGCGCCGCAGCAACTGCTTCGTCGAGGATGTTCGAGGAGATGTCGGTGGCGAGCACCACCGCGCCCCTCCGAGCCGCCGCCAGCGACTGACCGCCCGAGCCGGCGGCAATGTCGAGCACACGCGTCCCTTCGCCGACCTGCGCCAGGTCGAGCATCCGCTGAGTGGCCTCACCGAGCCAGCGGTCGAAGACCGGATCCCAACGGTGCCATGCTGCCGCCGCGTCCTGCCACTGCTCGCGTGTCGTCTCCTTGTAGGCGCCCGAGTCGAAGGCCGTGGCCGTCATCTCAGACCTCCTCGATCCAGCCCTGGAGATCCGCGTCCGAGACCTGCTCGAGCAGATCCGGGTGGTCGGCGCGCATGTGGTCGCGCGCGCCCTGGACGACCTCGCCGTCGGTATTGCCACGGATCACGTAGCCGCATTCACAGGTGATCTGCTTCGCCATGACTGCTCCCTTCGATCGGGTTTGCTCGTTGTATGCCCCAGAGGTTGGGTCTATGTTGGCGCAGAGTTGTCGAGTGGGAAAGTTCAGCTCTGCGGACGGTTCGTCGTCGAGCTCGACGACTGTCGCGTCGAGGACGAGCTCCCGGGACGCCAGGGCCGGCTGCTGCTCGCGTACGTCGTCGCGAACCGGCTGCGCACGATCGCACGCGACGAGCTCGTGGAGGCGCTCTGGCCGTCCGGCCAGGACCTCGGTCTCGCACCCCTCCTGTCCAAGCTGCGTCGCGTGGTCCCACTCGACGGGCTGCGCCCGGCAGTCGACGACCTGTGGGTCGACATCGAAGCGGCTGCAGCCGCCGTCCATCGAGCCGAGAGCTCGCTCGCGCTCGGCGAGCCGCACGCGGCCTGGGGGCCGTCGCAGGTCGCGATGTTCGTGGCCGCCCGGACCTTCCTCGCCGGCGAGGAAGCTCCCTGGATCGCCGTGGAGCGGCTGCGACTGGGCGAGCTGCACGTGCGTGCGCTCGAGGCGTACGCCGCTGCGACGCTCGGCGTCGGAGGAACCGAGCTGTCCGCCGCAGTGCGCGCCGGACGAAAGCTCGTGGCCCTGGAGCCCTACCGCGAGTCGGGGTACCGCATCCTGATGGAGGCCCTGGACCGCGAGGGCAACACCGCGGAGGCGCTGCTCGTCTACGAGGCGCTGCGGGCGAAGCTGCGGGACGACCTCGGGATCAACCCGTCGTCCCCGACGCAGGAGCTTCATCGCCGCCTGCTGGGCTGACCCCCTTCAACGCCTCGCGCGCCGCGTCCTGCTCGGCGTCCTTCTTCGACCGGCCCGTACCGGTCCCCACCACCTCGGCGTCGATGATCGCCGCTGCGGTGAACGAGCGGTCGTGCGGCGGCCCCTCGACCTTCACGGTCGCATAGGTGACCGAACGGCCCGTTCGTGCGAGCCGTTCCTGCAGCTCCGTCTTGTGATCGACGAACGTCGTCAACGCGTATTCGATGCGCGGCTCGAAGGCCTCGACGATCGCGGGCTCGATCGCCTCGAAGCCGTGCTCGAGATAGAGCGCAGCGAGCGCCGCCTCGAGCAGTGCGGCGAGCACGTTGCGGTTGCGAGAGAGCTTGTCGGCGTCGTCCGACCCCTCGCCGCGCAGGCGCTCACCGAGCTCGAGCTCCCGGGAGACGACCGCGCAGCTGGCGCGGGAGACGACGTGCGACCGCACCTTGGCCATCCGCCCCTCCGTAAAGGCGGGGAACCGGTCGTAGAGGGTTCGGGCGACCACGAGCTCGAGCACCGAGTCCCCGAGGAACTCGAGCCGCTCGTACGAGGCGGTACGGTCGGCGGCCCACGAGGAATGCGTGAAGACCGCCGCCGCCCGGTCTGCAGGGAGCTCGTCGATCAGCTCCCGCAGCGATTTCTGAGAGTTACTGGTGCGAGGTGACGTAGTCGACGGCCTGCCCGACGGTCGTGATCTTCTGGGCATCCTCGTCGGAGATCTTGATCCCGAACTGATCTTCGAGCTCCATGATCAGCTCGACCAGGTCGAGCGAATCGGCATCCAGGTCTTCCTGGAACGACGCCTCTTCGGTGATCTGATCTTCCTCGACTCCGAGCTGCTCCGTCAGAACTTCCTTGACGCGCTCGAGGACCTCTTCACGCGACGCTGCCATGTCACCTCAATATTCGTAGGGGCGAAAATCCGGGCGATCATACACCGACGCGGTCCGGGAGCCGCTCGGCGAGGCGCTCGACCACACGGTGCTCGGCGCCCCGGGCGGCCAGCCGGATGGCGTTTGCGACCGCCTGGCGGCCCGAGTTTCCATGGGCGATCACGGCGAGGCCGCGCAATCCGAGCAGGTAGGCGCCACCGTAGGTGTCCGGGTCGAGCCGCCTGCGCATTCGCCGGGCCGCGGGCCGGATCAGCAGGCCCCCGAGCTTCCCGGTGGCGGTCGAGGAGATCTCCTCGCGCAGCTCGCCGAGCAGCTCGCCGATCGTCCCCTCGAGCAGCTTCAGGACGATGTTGCCGGTGAACCCGTCCGTGACGACAACGTCTGCGACACCGCGGAGCAGGTCCCGGCTCTCCGCGTTGCCCGCGAAATTGAGCAACCCGTCCTCGCGGAGGAGTCGGTGCGCCTCGATCGTCAGCTGGTTGCCTTTCTCGTCCTCCTCGCCGATCGAAAGCAGCCGCACCTCTGGCCGGCGCACGTCGAGGATCTCCTCGCTGAACACCGAGCCCATGTGGGCGAACTGGAGCAGATGCTCCGGGCGCGCGTCGGCGTTCGCGCCGGCGTCGAGGAGAACGCTCGGCCCCCTGTTCGCCGGAAGAGGAACTGCGATCGCCGGCCGCAGCACGCCCGGCAGTCGTCGCAGGTGCAGGAGACCAGCGGCCAGCATCGCGCCGGTGTTCCCGGCCGAGACGGCTGCGTCCGCTCTGCCGTCGGCCACGGCGCGAACGCAGGCGACCAGGCTCGAGTCCGGCTTCGCGCGCACGGCCTCGGCGGGCTTGTCCGCCATCTCGATCACCTCGGTCGTCTCGACGAGCGTCAGGCCCTGGGCGTCGAGCCCGGCCGGACCGTAGAGCGTGACCTCGATCCCGTCGGCTGCCGCCGCGAGCGCGCCGAGGATCACCTCGCCGGGTGCCTTGTCACCACCGAGTGCGTCGACGGCGACGCGGGTCACGGCCTACGGAACGTCGAGGCGGAGCGGTTCGACTTCGCGGCCCCGGTAGGTGCCGCAGGTCGGACAGACCCGGTGCGCGCGCTTCGGCGACCCGCATTGCGGGCAGGTGTTGACGCGCGGAGCCTCGAGCTTGTGCGTGGCACGGCGCTTATCGCGACGCGACTTCGATGTTTTCCTCTTGGGGACAGCCATGGCGGCCGCCCATGATAGCTATCATCGTCGGCGAGTCCTCCGGGGCTCGTCCCATGACGGATCTCTAAGTCGAAACCCCGCTGTTCCGCCCTTTCGACTGAATGGAGGTCCGCCCCATGCCGGGCTCATTGGCAGCACGTGACATCTCGAAGAGCTATGCGGCCGTCCAGGTGCTGGACCGCGTCTCGCTGATCGTCGCCCCGGGCGACCGCGTCGGCATCGTCGGGCCGAACGGCATCGGCAAATCGACCCTGCTGCGTGTGCTGGCGGGCCTCGAGGCCCCCGACGCCGGCCGGGTGATCAGGGCCGGTGCGGTCGGCTACCTGCCGCAGGAGCTCGAGGCCCGTCCCGGGGAGACCGTACGTGACTACCTCGCGCGCCGAACCGGAGTCGGCGCGGCCGAGGAGGAAATGGACGACCTCGCGGGACGGCTCGCCGACGAGCACCACCTCGCGACCGCCTACACCGATGCGCTCGACCGCTTTCTCGCGCTGGGCGGCGAGGACTTCGACGCCCGCGCCGCGTCGGTGCTCGACGACGTCGGGCTTGGCCGCCGCTCGGACCGTGAGGTGCGGTCGCTCTCCGGCGGAGAGGCCGCACGGGCGGCGCTCGCTGCGATCCTGCTCTCCCGCTTCGACGTGTTCCTGCTCGACGAACCGACCAACAACCTCGACTTCGCCGGCCTGGAACGGCTCGAGCGCTTTCTCGGCGGGCTGGCTGCCGGCGTCGTGCTCGTCTCGCACGATCGCGACTTCCTCGACCGCACGATCAATCGCGTGGTGGAGATCGAAGCCGAGACGCGCCGCGTCCACGAGTACAGCGGCACGTGGACGGAGTACGAGGCGGCGCGTTCGCGGGCGCGAGCCCAGCACGAAGCCGCCTACGCCGACTACGTCGACGAGAAGCACCGGTACACGACGCTGCTCGAGGACCGGCGCCGCCAGGCGCACACGCTGGGAGGCGAGCGGAAGTTGGCGCGTCAGACCGGAGGCGCCGACCGGCGGGCGACGAATGCCCTGCGCGGCAAGGTCAATCAGGCTCGCAACCACCTGGAGCGCCTCGAAGAGGTCGAGAAGCCCTGGACGCCGTGGCGGCTGCAGATGGAGTTTGCCGCGGCGCCGCCCACCGGGGCGATCGTCGAGCTGACGGGCGCGGTCGTGCAGGCCGGCTCGTTCACGCTCGGGCCGGTCGAGCTCGGGCTCCAGTTCAGCGACCGCCTGGCGGTCGTGGGAGCAAACGGCGCGGGCAAGACGACGCTGATCCGCGCCCTGACCGGCGAACTGCCGCTCGCGCGCGGCTCGCGGCGCGTCGGCCGCGCCGTCGTCTTCGGCGAGCTGACCCAGGCGCGCGACCTCTTCGCAGGCGTTCTCATCGACGACTTCGCCGGCCTGTCGGGACTGCCGGTGGGCGAAGCGCGCACGTTGCTCGCGAAGTTCGCCCTCGGGCCGGACGACATCACCCGCCTGGCGCCGTCCCTCTCGCCCGGCGAGCGCACCCGGGCCGGCCTCGCGCTCCTGTCCGCACGCGGCGTCAACTGCCTGATCCTCGACGAGCCGACGAACCACCTCGACCTGGAAGCGATCGAGGAGCTCGAGACGGCACTCGAGACCTACGAAGGCTGTCTCGTCGTCGTCACCCACGACCGGCGTTTTCTGAGCAGGCTCTCCGTCACGCGCACAATGGAGCTGTGACGATCGACGACCTGACCCAGGCCGACTGGCCCGCCGTGTCGCAAATCTTCGCAGAGGGGCTCGACCAGGGCACGTTCGAGGACACGGTCCCGTCCTGGGAACAGTTCGACGAGCGCTACCTCGCCGCGCCGCGGCTGGTCGCCCGCGACGGCGAGAGCGTGCTCGGATGGGCCGCGCTCGCCCTCGTCTCGCGGCGCCCGTGCTACCGCGGCGTCGCGGAGAACTCGGTGTACGTCGCCGCCGCCGCGCGCGGCCGTGGCGTCGGGCGCGCACTGCTCGAGGAGCTCGTACTGCGGGCCGACGCGGCCGGCATCTGGACCGTGCAGGCGCACATGTTCGCCGACAACGCCGCGTCGCGGGCGCTGCACGAGGCGTGCGGCTTCCGGCTCGTCGGGATCCGCGACCGCCTGGCGCGCAAGCACGGCGTCTGGCGCGACACGGCGCTCCTCGAGCGCCGCTCACCGTCGGTCGACTAGGCCAAAACGGTCATGCCCTGGGGACAGTCCCCGGTACATGGCCCAACAAGACATGTCTCGGGGACTGTCCCCAGGGCATGTCTCGAACGGACAGGTCAGGCGTCGTCGCGGAGCGCTTCGAGCGCGGCCCAGCGCGAGTCGCTGTGCTGCTCTTCGTGCGTGTGCGGCTCGTCGTTCAGGTTCTTGCCGCACTCGGCGCAGAGGCCGGCGCAATCGTCGCGGCAGACGATCTGCTCCGGCAGGGCGAGCGCGATCGCATCGCGCGCCCAGGCCGAGAGGTCGATGTTGTTTCCCTCGACGTACTCGGTCCGCATCTCCTCGTCCTCGGGCTCCTCGTCCTGGTACTCCCGCGCCCGGATCGGCAGCTCGAGCACGGCATCGCCGAGGCAGCGGTAGCACGGCCCGTAGAGGCGGGCGGTGAAGGCGAGTGTGAAGACCGTCCCGGTGGTCGCCCGCGTGATCTCGAACTCCGCCGGGACCTTGTCCGGCACTGGGAGGTAGCGCTGACCGCCGAAGTCGAAGGCGGACAGCTCGATCTCGAGCTCGTCACGGTGCTGCTCCCCGGGACGGAGCTTCACCTGCCTGAGACTGAAGCTCGTCATAGGACGAGGGTATCGTCCCGGGGGTGACCGAGGAGGCACGCCTCGAGCAGGTCGGCAACGGGCTCGCGCCGGTCACCGCGGGCTGGTTCGTCGTCAATGCCCGGGATGCGCCTTGGATCTCGCACGACGCTTTCGGCTTCCGCTGCAAGTTCGAGACCGACGGGCGCGTCGCGGCGGCCCGGGACGGCCTGGAACCGCAGATGTTCGGCGAGATCGGCTACACGCTCGCGGTGCTCGAGCCCGGCAAGCCGACCGGCATGTACCACGCCGAGACCACCCAGGAGGACTTCTTCGTCGTCTCGGGCGAATGCCTGGCGGTCGTCGAGGAGCAGGAGCGGCGGCTGCGGCAGTTCGACTTCCTCCATTGTCCGCCGGGCACGCGCCACATCTTCGTGGGGCTGAGCGACGCGCTGTGCGTGCTGCTGATGATCGGCAGCCGCGTCGGGGAACGAGGAATCGTCTACCCGCGCTCGGAGGCGGCACTCGCGCACGGCGCCGGGGTCGAACAGGAGACCAACACGCCGCACGACGCCTACGCCCCGTTCGGGCACTGGCAGACCGGCGGGCCGAAGCCGAAGCTCTAGTAGTTCGAGCCGTTGTCGGAGAGGTCGACCGGGCCGATCCCGGCGACGACCGACTCCTGCGAGCGTTCATGCAGCCGCTCGCGTCCGCGGCGCACCGCGACGAGGAACTTGTCGAGGTTCGTCTCGAGCGTGGCGAGCATCCCGTCGGCCCAGTCCTCCATCTCGAGGCGCATCTCGCGGGCTGAGCGCCGCGACTCGTCGATGATCTCCTGCGCCTGCCGTTCGGCCAGCTTGACGATCTCGGTCTGCGACGCCTCGCGGACCGCCTGCTCACGAGCCTCCTGCAGCAGGCGGTCCTGCTCGCGCTTGGCCTCGGCCAGCATCTCCTGGCGCTCCTTGACGATCCACCGGGCCTGCTTGATCTCCTCCGGGATCGTCGCGCGCATCTGGTCGAGGATGTCGTAGATCTCCTCGCGGTCGATGCGCACCTGGTCTGTGAGCGGCACGGCCTTGGCGTTGTGCACCAGGTCGTCGAGCTTGTCGATCAAAACGAGGACATCCATGGGGTTGCAGTCTACTCCTGGTCGGACAGTGGAGCGCCGCCTCGGCCGTTCGGGAACATCGCCTTGAGCCGTGCGGCGACGGCCTTCGGCACCAGCTCTTCGACATTTCCGCCGAACGAGGCAATCTCCTTCACGCCGCTCGAGGAAACGAAGCTGACCTGGGCGCTCGCCATCACGTAGACCGTCTCGATGTCGGGCGCCAGATGCCGGTTCAGCTGGTTCATCTGGAACTCCCACTCGAAGTCCGAGACGACCCGAAGGCCCTTGACGATCGCCTTGGCATCCCAGCGCCGGGCGAAGTCGACGACGAGCTCGCTGAACTCCGCCACCTCGACGTTCTCCACGACGCCGTCGAGCGCGTCCTTGAGGAACTGAACGCGCTCGGGCACCGAGAACATCGGGGTCTTGTGATGCGGATTCCCGACCACGCCGACGACGACCCGGTCGAAGATGCGGGCGGCGCGTTTGATCACGTCGACGTGCCCGTTGGTCACGGGGTCGTACGTGCCGGGGTAGATAGCGGTGATCACGTCTCGTACAGCGTAAGGCGTGCGGAGCCGTACTTGCGGGACGTCCGCACCTCGAGCCCGGGAACGTCGGGTGGATCGGCCCGCCCGGAGGTCTCGTAGACGAGCACACCGTCGTCGGTCAGAAGGCCGCTCAGGTGCGGCGCGAGCCTCCCGTGGTCGTAGTCGTAGGGTGGATCACACAGGACGAGGTCATAGCTGCGGCGTTGCCCGGCGAGCGCGCGAGTGACCTCCTGGCAGAGAACTGTGCCGTGCAGCCTGAGCTTGTCGAGGTTGGCGTTGATCGTGCGGCACGCGTCGCGATCGGACTCGACGAAGGTCGCGCTGGCCGCGCCGCGCGAGAGGGCCTCGAGCCCCAGCGCGCCCGAGCCGGCGAACAGGTCGAGCACGTCGGCGTCGTCGACCGGGCCGATCAGGTTGAACGCGTTCTCGCGGACGCGGTCCGACGTCGGACGAGTGTCACGCCCCGGGGGCGCGACAATCCGATGGCCTCTATGTGAGCCCGCGATGATCCGCATCGCCGGACATTCTGTCGGCCTCGTCCTGCCACGGGCCGTCCTCACCGCGCAGGCTGCCGGCGATCTCGCGCGCACGCTCGATCAGACCGCGGTCGAGCCGGAGCTTCGTGAACTGCAGATCGCTCCACCCGGACTGGCGTGTGCCGAGCAGCTGGCCCTCGCGCCGAAGGTCGAGGTCGACCTCCGCGAGCTCGAACCCGTCGGTCGTCTCGACGAGCGCCTGCAGACGCCGCTCCGCGGTCTCGGTGAGCTCCTCGAGCGGCCGTGAGATCAGGAGGCAGTAGCTCTGGTCGGCGCCGCGTCCGACCCGGCCGCGCAACTGATGCAGCTGTGCGAGGCCGAACCGGTCGGCCTCCTGCACGATCATGATCGTCGCGTTCGGTATGTCGACACCGACCTCGATCACCGTTGTCGCGACGAGCACGTCGAGCTCGTGCTCCTTGAACTGCCGCATCACCTCGCGCCGTTCGACCGTCTTCAGCTTGCCGTGCAGGAGGCCTACCCGGTAGCCGCTCAGCTCGGCGCGACGAAGCCGCTCCGCCTCAGCCTCCGCCGCGCGGGCGAGACGCGTCTCCGACAGCTCGATCAGCGGGCAGACGACGTAGGCCTGCCGTCCGGCGTCGAGATGGACACAAAGGCGGCTGTACGCGTCGCTTGAACGCTCGGCACCGACGCGCGCGGTGATGATCGGCTTGCGATCAGCGGGAGGCTTGGCGATCTCGCTGACCGAGAGGTCGCCGTAGATCGTCAGTGCGAGCGTGCGCGGGATCGGCGTCGCGGTCATGTGCAGGACGTGCGTCGAACGATTCTCGGCGAGTGCCGTCCGCTGCTCGACGCCGAACCGATGCTGTTCGTCGACGACGGCGACCGCCAGATCGGCGAACTCGACGTCGCGCTGGATCAGCGCGTGCGTGCCGACGGCGATCTGGGCGACGCCGTTCGCGATCTCGTCGCGGATCTTCTTGGAGCCGACCGAGCCCGTGAGCAGCACGCAGCGCACACCGAGCTGCGCGCAGATCGGCTCCAGGGTCAGGAAGTGCTGCTCGGCGAGCGTCTCCGTCGGCGCCATCAGCGCGCCCTGGCGGCTCGATTCCACTGCTCTCAGGAGCGCGTAGAGGGCGACCACGGTCTTCCCCGAGCCGACGTCGCCCTGGAGCAGCCGCTGCATCGGCGTCGTCTGAGCCAGGTCGAGGTCGATCTCCATGATCGCGCGCTCCTGGTGCTCGGTCAGCTGGAACGGCAGCACGGCGCGGTAACGGTCGATCAGCTCCCCGGGCTGGGCGAGGGACGGCGCGACGGCGTCGGTGTCGCGCAGCCGCGCCACGATCAGCTGCAGCGTCACGAGCTCGTCGAGCGCAAGCCGCCGGCGGGCTTCCTCGGCCTGCTGCAGGTCGAGCGGGAAGTGGATCGCCGCGAGGGCGTCACGACGGAGCACCAGGTCGAGCTCGGCCGGAAGCGGATCGGGGAAGCTGCGCGCGTGTTGCGCGAGCGCGGTGCGGACGAGCTCCCGCAGCCGCGTCGACGGGATCTGCTCGCTGGCCGGATAGACCGGGGCAAAGTCCGCCGTTCGGCGCGCCTCGCCGATGTCGTAGCTCTTCACGTCGAACCCGTAGCGTCCGAGCTTGCCGCGCAGCCGCACGCTCGTCCCTGCAATCAGCTTCTCGGCGAGCCACGGCTGGTTGAAGAACGAGGCGCTGACCTGTCCGCCGCTCGAATCACGAACGATCGCGGTGACGAGCGTCCGTCTGCCCCGCAAGGGCCTAGCGCGAGCGCTGACTATTCGACCCTCGATCGCGACTTCACCCTCGGCGCTGCCGAGCTTCGCGATCGGAACCTGGTCGACCGCGCTCTCGTACCGACGTGGAGCGTGGAAGAGCAGGTCGCGGACCGACTGGATGCCGAACGTGCGCAGCCGCTTGGCCAGAGTTGCGCCGACCCCGGGCAGCGTGAGCACGTCGAGTGTGTCGAGCCGCTGCGGCGGCGCCCAGCCGCGCGGCCGTGGCCACTCGTGCTGGACCACACCTGTGAAACCCGCGTGCATTCGGGTCATTGTCGCCACCTGGGAGCAGCATAGGACCCGGACCGGATGGCATCCGTCAGGAGCGGTGGGTCGGATAGCGCACGACTGCTTCGACACCGCCGGTCGAGGCGCCACGGAGCTCGATCGTCCCACCGTCCAACTCGACGAGGCGCCGAGCGATCGCAAGCCCGAGACCCGATCCCGGCGCCTTCGACGCGCGCCAGAACCGATCGAAGGCACGCTCGCGCTGCTCAGCTGTCAGACCCGCGCCCTCGTCGATCACGTGCAGCAGCCCGTCGCTCACCCCCACCACGATCGTGGCGCCCGGAGGTGAGGCGTCGAGGGCGTTCGAGAGCAGGTTGTCGAGCACCTGCTCCACGCGACCTTCTCGCGCCCGCACGGTCGCACCGCCACCGTGGGCCTCGAGCGTAACGCCCCGCTCGTCTGCGAGTGCCGACCACAGGTCGACCCGCCGGCCCACCACGTCGCCGAGCGGCAGATCGCCGGTGGTGCCGGTCGACGCATCGGCGCGCGCGAGCTCGAGCAGCTCGTCGACGAGCCCCGCCAGCCGCTCGACCTCGACCAGCGCCGCCTCTGCCTCTCCGTTCTCGAGCTGCAGCCGCAGGGCGGTCAAAGGCGTCCGCAGCTCGTGCGACGCATCGGCGACGAACTGCTCCTGCGACCGCAGGAGCGTCGCCAGCTTCGCCGTCGTTCGATTGAACTCGCGGGCGAGGCGTCGTACGTCCGTCGGCCCGTCGTTCTCGGCAGCACGCGCCGAGAGCTCGCCGGCACCGACGCGCGCCGCGACGGACTCGAGCCTCCGGAGCGGCCGCGCGATCGACCGCGCGAGCAGGAGGCCGATCAATGCCGCGACCCCGAGGACGATCAGCGCCACAGCAACGAGGGCGACGCGGTAGCGCTTGATCCGGTGGTCGAGCTCGGAGGTCGGATAGGTGATGCGGACCGCGCCGAAGACGGTCCCGGCCGATTTGACCGGTATCGACACGTAGAGGCCGTGCGGGTCATCGCCGGACGACCGGATGCCGCTGACCGTCAGCCCGTTCAACGCGGCGATGATCTCCGGCTGCCGGGCGAAGGCGGTCGTCCCTTTCGCCTCGATCCCGCTGGAGTCGACCACCGTCTTGCCGGCACGATCGACGATCACCACCCTGCCCCCGGTCTGGGCCTCGTAGTGCTTGACGCTCCGCGCGAGACCAGGGGGCCGCTTGCCCGACTGAAGCGCATCCTCCGCGAGCGACGCTGTGGCGAATGCGTCGCGCTGGACCTTCGAGGTCAGGTCCTGCCGCTCGTCACGGTCGTAGACGATCGCCAGAGGCACCTCCAGCGCGATCAACACGACGATCGTCAGTGCGAGGTAACTCGCCAGCAGCCGCCAGGTCACGGAGCCAGCCGGAGCCCGACCCCGCGGACCGTCTCGATCAAGCCCGGATCGCCGAGCTTCCGGCGCAAGGCCGCAACATGCACGTCGACGGTCTTCGAGGACCCGTACCACGTCGTGTGCCAGACCTCGCGCAAGATGCGCTCACGATCGACGACGGCTCCGGCGTTTCGCGCGAGCACCGTCAGAAGGTCGAACTCCCGGCCGGTCAGCTGGACCTCACTTCCGTCGACCATCGCCCGATGACCGCGGAGATCGATGCTGATACGTCCGGCATCGATCCGCTCCGGCTCGCCCTGCGGCGCGGAGCTGCGGCGCGCCACGGCGCGAATGCGGGCCACCAGCTCGCGGATGCCGAACGGCTTGACGACATAGTCGTCCGCGCCGAGCTCGAGACCGATCACGCGATCGACCTCCTCCCCACGCGCGGACACGACGATGATCGGAACAGCCGAGTGCGCGCGGATCCGGCGGCAGACCTCGAGACCGTCCAGGTCCGGCAGACGGAGGTCGAGCAACACGATGTCCGGCGTCGCTGCGGCGAGCGCCTCCTCTCCCGTCGCCGCCCGGACGACGCTGAACCCCTCACGCCGCAAACCTTCGGCGAGAGGGACCGCAATCGAATCGTCGTCTTCGACGAGCAGGACATCCATGGCCTCATCGTTGCAGCACGATCACGGCGCGGCCCCGCGGTTCTCCGATTCTTAGAAGTCCTCGTACCAGAAGAAGCCCACCGTTCCCGGACCGGCGTGCGTGCCGACGACCGGCCCGAGCGCCGTCGCCATCTCGATCACCGCCTGCGGTCGCACGTGCTCGACCAGTTCCCGCAGTGCTGCGAGGCGGTCGGGAGCGGCGGCGTGCGCGATCCCGACCCTGAGGTTCGGCGAGTCCGTCGAGGTCGACTCGAACAGCTCCCTGAACTCGGCGAACGCCTTCGCGTTGCCGCGGACGCGCTTGAGGGGGATCACCTCGCCGTCTCGAATCGTGAGGATCGGCTTCACGTTCAGCAGGTTCCCGGCGAATGCCGCCGCACGGCCGATGCGTCCACCGCGAGCCAGGTATTCGAGCGTGTTCACCGTGAAGAGAAGGTGATGATCGTCCTGGTAATGCGTGACGAACTCATCGATCTCCTCGTCGGTCGTGCCGCGCTCGAGCCGCCGCTGCACGCCGAGCCCAAGCATCGCGATCGCCGCGGAGGCCGTTCGCGAATCGATCACGCGCACGGCGTCACCGCCGAGCAGCTCCGCGGCCGACTGAGCACTCGCAAAGGTGCCCGAGAGCGTGGAAGAGATCTGGATCGAGAGGATCCGCTCGTACCGTCCCGCAAGCTCCTCGAACGTGGCGAGGAAGTCCCCAGGGGTCGGCTGCGACGTCGTCGGCAGCTCGGGATCGGTCTGCAGCCGCTCGTAGAAGCGATCGGCAGTGATGTCGACGTAGTCCTTGAAGCTCTCGTCGCCGAACCGCACGTAGAGCGGCACGGTCCGGAAGTTCGGGAAGCGGGCCTGCGCGTCGGGGAAGTCGGCGGTGGAGTCGAGGACGACCGCGGTGTTCTCGGCGGTGAGCTTCACTGCCGGGAAGCCTCGCACACGATCTGCACGAGCCGGTCGAAGTCACCGTCCTTCGTGACGACGGCGGCTGCGCCCGCCCGCTCGACCTCGGCGATCTCCTCGGCGGTGACGGAGGCCGTGAGGCACACGACGCGCGTCATCGGATCTGCCTCGAGCACGAGCCGTGTGGCCTCGGCGCCGTTCAGGCCTGGCATGCGGTAGTCCATCAGGACGACGTCCGGCCGCAGCGCGCGCACGACCGGCGGTGCCTCGTCGCCGGTCGCGACGCTCGCGACGACGTCGATCTCGTCGCGTAGGCCGAAGAGCAGCTCCAGCGTCTCGCGGAACGTGTCGTTGTCCTCGACGAGCAGGACCCGGACCGGCGTCATTCGGCTGCCAGCAGGAGCTGGTAGTGCGGCTGGCCCCCCTCATGCACGTCGAGCTCGAGCTCGGGATGCTCGGACTGGATCCGGTCCAGCAGCCCGTCGAGCGGCGGCGGGCTGTCCCCCGTCAGCAGCGTGACGACTCCGCGCGGCTCACGCAGCAGCTGCTCGAGCACGGCCCGCGCCACCTCGTCGAACGTCTCTCCGCCTGCCACCGGCTCGCCCTCTGCGAGGCCAAGCCACTTGCCCTTCCTCACTGCGACACCGTTCAGCTGCACGTCGCGCGAGGCGATCGTCACCGCACCCGTCGCGACCCCGTCGGCTGCCTCCTGCAGGGCCGGGAGGTTCTCCTCGGCTCGTTGCGAGCCGTCGAACGCGACGAGCGCGGCGAGGCCCGCCTGCAGCGACCTGGTGGGGACGACTCGGGCGGTCTTCGCTGCGTTCTCGGCCGCATGCTCCGCCGTGAGGATCACGTTGCCGTTGTTCGGCAGCACGATCACCTCCAGGGCCGGAGCGCGCTCGATCGCGGCGACGAGATCGGCGGTCGACGGGTTCATCGTGGGGCCGCCCTCCACCACGACGGCACCGAAGCTCTCGAACAGCGCTCGGTTGCCCGCACCGGCGGAGACGGCGACGACCGCGCAGGCCGCCTGGTCGTCGGGCACGGAATGGAGGAGCCGTTCCTCGCGCTGCTGGGTCTGCTCGTGCATGTTCGCGATCTCGACACCCGCGATCGCGCCGCGGGCGACCCCGAGCGAGAGCGCGCGGCCGGGATCGTCTGTGTGCACGTGCACCTTGAGAGCGCTGCTGTCACCGACGACGAGCAGCGAGTCTCCAAGCTGCTCGAGCTCGGATTCGAGCTCGTCGACGTCGAGCCCATCGCCCTCGACGACGAACACCGTGCAGTAGCGATACCGCGAGAGCTCCTGGTGGATCGCTTCCAGCCCGAACGTCTCCTCATGCTCCGGCGGCAGCGGCGGCGTCTGCGCCTCGCCGGTGAGCGCGGCCTGGATGCCGCGCACGATCTCGACGAGGCCGGCCGCACCGGCGTCGACCACTCCGGCCTCCTTGAGCACGGGCAGCAGCTCGCGCGTCTGGGTGACGGCGTCGTCCCCACGCGCGATGATCCCCGCAAGATCGGCGCCGTGCTCTGCAGCGTCGGCCATCGACCGGATCGCGGTCAGCATCGTCCCCTCGACCGGCTTCTTCACCGCTCGGTAGGCGGCGTCGCTGGCCGAGCGGAACGCCCGGGCGAGGTCGTCGCTCTCTGCCAGCGACTCGGTCGCGCCGCGGATGATCTGGGACAGGATCACGCCGGAGTTGCCACGCGCGCCCATGAGCGCCGCGCGCGAGACCTCCCGCGCGAGGCCGGCGCGATCGTCGGGGCCGTCCTCGTGGAGCGCCTCTTCGATCGCGCGCACGGTCAGCGTCAGGTTGGTTCCCGTGTCGCCGTCCGGGACCGGATAGACGTTCAGGTCGTCGATCCGGCGACGGTTCGCCTCGATCGCCGCCCGCGCGCCGTCGACTAGCTCATGAACGCGCTGCCTCATGCGCTCTGCCTCACGCGCTCGATGACGACCTCGACCGCCGAGACCTGCAGCCCGGTCAGGCGCGCCACCTCGTAGGCGACCTGCGACCGGACCGTCGAGGCGACCTCGGCCAGGTTGAGCCCGTGGGCGACGACGATGTGCACCTGGATGCGCAGCGAGCTCGCGTCGCCGTCGATGCTGATCCCCTCGCGGCGGAAGATGCGGCCGACGCGCGTGCCGGCCGAAAGGCCGACGACGCCGTAGCACCCGAGTGTGCGTTCGGCGACGATCTCGGCCACCGCCTCACGGGCGATGGTGAGCCGGCCGAGCTCCAGGTCCAGGAAGAGGTCATCCGCCACGGGTTGCGCATTAGACCCGAAACGGCGCCGAGAAGGTTGCTGGGTTTGAGGTTCCCGCAGCTCGGTTTGACGTTCCCTCAGGCGCTGTGCGAGGCTCGTCGGCGATGCTCGTACCGGGCGATGATCCCCCGTTCCTCGTCCTGCGGCTGAGCGGCGCTCCCGGCGAGTTTCCGCTTCGGCTCCGGCAGGGGAACGACCTGATCCGCCGCCTGGAAGGCTCGCCCGGCGGCCATGCGGAGCTCGTGACCCGGATCCTCGCCGCGCGCGCCGGCCCCTATCCTCAGGAGTTCACGGCCGAGCGGGCCGACGAGGCGGCGCTGCTCGCGGCGCTCGAAGCACCGCCGGAGCTCGCGGCAGGGAGGCTGGCCGACCTGCGCGACGCGCTGAGGTCGAGCGCGGGCTAGATCGCTTTGGTGACCTTGCCGCCTTTGAGGCAGCGGGTGCACACGTAGGCGCGGGTCGGCGAGCCCTTCAGGAGCACGCGGACCCTCTGGAGGTTCGGATCGAAGCGGCGCTTGGTGGCGACCATCGAGTGCGAGCGGTGGTTGCCGAACCCCGGTTTCTTCCCACAGATTGCGCAGATCTTGCTCATCGCGGTCGGCAGTGTAGCGGCTGCAGGGCTAGCGCTTCGCGCTCGCCCGGAGCCGGGCGAACAGATCCGCCATCTCGAGCGCCGAGTGGACCGCCTCGGCCGCCTTGTGGATCCGCGCGTCTGCCTGCTCGACGGTGTCGACGGTGAGCACGCCGAACGAGACCGGAACGCCGGTCTCGATCCCGGCCAGCTGCAGCCCCGAGGCGCACTCGGACGCGACGTAGTCGAAGTGCGGCGTCTCACCGCGCACGATCGCGCCGAGCGCCACGATGCATGCGTAGCGGCGGGTCTTTGCGAGCGCCATCGCCGCCAACGGCAGCTCGAACGCGCCGGGCACCGGCATGACGGTGATCGCGTCCTGCGAGACACCCGCCTCCACGAGCGCCTCGAGCGCGCCCTGGAGCAGCTTGTTGGTGACGCCGCCGTTGAAACGGGACACGACGACGCCGACCGAGCGGCGCGTGCCGCGCGGCGTCCCCTCGAGCACGGTATAGCCGTCGGGAACGTCGACCTCGCCACGCACGTGCTCGACGCTCCCGCCGTCCTGTGGCGTGTCCTCGATCACCCCGGCCGACTGCGCAGCGGGCCAGCCGGCGAACGGATCGCCACCCGCTCCGTTTTCCTCGACCGACTCCCCGCTGGGATCCGTGTCCTCACCGATCGGCCCTTCGTGGATCCGTGTCTCCTCGACCGATCTCTCGTCGACCGGCGGCTCGTCGTCCACCGGCGGCGTTTCGTCCCTGGGCTGGTCGTCGATCTCGCTCACTCGGCCTCCGGTTCGTATTCGAGGTTCTTCAGATCCTGATGGTGCAGGCGATGACCGAGCTTATCCCGCTTGGTGCTCAGATAGCGCTCGTTTTCGGCATGGGGCGCGACCTCGATCGGCACCTGCTCGACCACGGTCAGCCCGAAGCCGTCGATCCCGGTCATCTTCTTCGGATTGTTGGTGAGGATGCGCAGGGTGGTGAGGCCGAGGTCGGCGAGAATCTGGTTGCCGATCCCGTAGTCGCGGGCGTCGGCGGGGAAGCCCAGCTCGAGGTTCGCCTCGACGGTGTCCAGCCCTTGCTCCTGCAGCTCGTAGGCGCGCAGCTTGTTGAGGAGACCGATCCCGCGTCCCTCCTGCGCCATGTAGAGCAGCACGCCGCTTCCCTCCTCCTCGATCTGCGCGAGCGCCTGCTCGAGCTGCTCGCCGCAGTCACAGCGGAGCGAATGGAAGACGTCGCCCGTCAGACACTCGGAGTGGACGCGAACGAGCACGTTCTCCGCGCCGTCCACATCGCCCTTCACTAGCGCGACGTGGATCTTGCCGTTCAGTTTCTCCCGGAACGCGATCGCCGTGAACTCGCCGAACTCGGTCGGAAGCTGGACGAATGCGCCTCGCTCCACCAGCTTCTCGTGCCGGCGCCGGTACTCGACGAGGTCGGCGACGGTGACCATCTTCAGGCCGTGCCGCTCGCAATACGGCGCGAGATCCGGCACGCGGGCCATCGTGCCGTCGTCGTTCATGATCTCGCAGACCACGCCGGACGGATCGAGGCCGGCCAGGCGGGCGAGATCGACCGCCGCCTCCGTCTGTCCGATTCGCTCGAGCACACCGCCCGGCTTCGCGCGCAGCGGGAAGACGTGCCCCGGCTGGACGAGATCGTGCGCGGTCGAGTCGGAATGGATCGCGACCTGGATCGTGTGGCTGCGGTCGGCGGCGGAGATGCCCGTGGTGACGCCACGCCTTGCCTCGACGCTGACCGTGAACGCGGTGCCGAGGGGCGCCTCGTTGTGCTCGGTCATCGGGCGCAGGCCGAGATGATCGGCGCGCTCCTCCGTCAGGCAGAGACAGATCAGCCCGCGTGCGTGGGTCGCCATGAAGTTGATCGCATCGGGCGTCGCGAACTGCGCCGCGATCGTCAGGTCACCCTCGTTCTCACGGTCGGGATCGTCGACGACGACCACCATCCGCCCCTCGCGGATGTCCTCGATCGCCTCCTCGATCGTCGCGAACGGGGTGGTCACGGCCATGGTGGAAGGCTAGCGGGGGAGGAGCTTCTCGACGTACTTGGCGAGCACATCGGTCTCCAGATTCACGCGATCCTGGGGCTCGAGCGACCCGAGCGTCGTCGCGCCCAGGGTGTGTGGGATCAACGCGACCGCGAACCCGCCTGCGTCGACCGCGGCCACGGTCAGGCTCGCGCCCTGCACGGCGATCGATCCTTTCTCGACGACGTAGCGGAGCAGCTCGGGCTGCGCATCGACCCAGATCCGCTTCCCGTCGCCTTCCGGTTCGACGGAGCGAATGCTGCCGGCGCCGTCGACGTGGCCTTGGACGTAGTGGCCGCCGAGCGGTTCTCCGGCACGGAGGGCGGGCTCGAGGTTGACCCTCGACCCGTGGTCGAGGGTCTCCAGGCTAGTGCGGGCCAGCGTCTCGGGGACCGCATCGAACGCCAGCGTGTCGCCCGCCGCCTGGACGACGGTCAGGCAGACACCGTCGATTGCGACCGAGTCGCCGAGCTCGGCGCGGGCGGCCGTGGCCGGCGCTTCGATCGTCAGGCGAACGCCGTCCGGCCCGCCCTCGCGTGACACGACCGTCCCAACCTCGCGAATCAGGCCGGTGAACACGTTCAGTCTCCGTAGACGAGCGTCTCGACCGTCTCGCGGACGAGCACCTCGAGCTGTGCGCGCTCGCCGGGGACGGCCGTCGCGAGCTCGGCGAGCAGCTCGTTGACCGCATCGCGGCCGCCGGGTGCCAGTTCGTCGGTGCCGATCTCCTCGAGCTTGCGGCGCAACTCGTCGTTTCCGAGCTGGCGCGTCAGCCAGTGGCTCAGGTGTGTGACGAGCTGGTCGTCGGCGCGCTGGGAGTCAGGTTTGGTGGACATACGCCTCGAGGAGCACGTCGCCGTCGACCCGCCTGGCGGAGAGATGCGACAGCGTGCGCGAGGAGGGTAGCGAAGCCGAAAGACGCGGCCCGGCGCCGGCGAGGGTCGGGGCGACGAAGACGAGCAGCTTGTCGACGAGGTCGGCGTGGAAGAACGCCGCGGCCAGGGTCGGGCCACCCTCGAGGAGGAGCGACTGGACCCCTTCGCCCGCGAGCGCGCGTAGCTCGTCTTCGAGGGCGCCGGCCCGCAGCTCGAGCTCGACCCCGGCAGGCAGCGGCCCACGCGAGAAGGCGATCCGCCGCGGCTGGCCCTTCGGTGTGGGAACGTCACGCGCGTCGAGCCGCGGGCGGTCGGCTCGCGCCGTGCCGCCGCCGACGGCGACTGCGTCGACCTGCGCACGCAGCTCGTGCACGACGCGTCGGGAGGCAGCGCCGCTCACCCAGCGCTCACCCGGCACGGTGAGGCTGCCGTCGAGCGTCATCGCCGCCTTGTAGATCACGAACGGGCGTTCCAGCGAGACCCACGTCCGCCACGCCTCGTCCAGGCTGCGGGCCTCCCACGAGTCGGCGTCCTCGGCCTCGACGCCGGCCGTGCGGAGCCGCTCCGCCCCGCCGGCGGCCTCCCGGTTCGGATCCGTCGCCCCGAACACGACCCGACCGACGCCCGCCGCGATGATCGCGTCGGCGCACGGTGGCGTCGTGCCGTGGTGTGCGCACGGCTCGAGCGTCACGTACATCGTTGCGCCCTGCGCGCGCCCGCCGGCTTCGTCGAGGGCGACGATCTCCGCGTGGCGCCCCGCGGCCTCCGTGACGCCCTCACCGACGATCTCGCCGTCGCGCACGAGCACGGCGCCGACGGTCGGCTTCGGATACGCCCGGTGGGACGCGCCCCGGGCGAGCTCGATCGCACGCGCGAGCGTCACGCGAGCGCGGAAACCAGGCGGCGGTAGGCGCCCGCGAGGTCCTCGTGCCCGAAGATCGCCGTGCCGGCGACGAACAGCGTCGCGCCGCACGCACGGATCGGGCCGATGTTGTCGTCGCCGACGCCCCCGTCCACCTGGATCGGGACGGCGTCGCCGAGCGCGCTACGCAGGCGGCGCACACGGTCGTACGTCGCCTCCATGAACCGTTGGCCCGAGTAGCCCGGATGGATCCCCATGCAGAGCAACAGGTCGGCGTCGCCGCTCACCGCGGCCACAGCCTCCGGCTCGGTCTCCGGGCTGAAGGCGACCCCGGCCTGCAGCCCGTGCTCGCGCGCGGCGCGGATCGTGGCGGCGACGTCGGTGACCGCCTCGTAGTGGAAGGTGACGCTGTCGCCGCCGGCTGCCGCGACGGGCTCGAAGTATTTCGCGGGGCTCTCGACCATCAGGTGCACGTCGATTGCACCTTCGTCACGATGGATCAGCGGGGCGATCGAGGCGAGGACGATCGGGCCCATCGTGATCGGCTCGACGAAGTGGCCGTCGCCGACGTCGAAATGGAAGATGCGGCATTCGGCCGCCAGCAGCTGCTCGATCTGGTCGCCGAGGTGGGCGAAATCCGCCCCGTAGAGCGACGGCTCGACCTCGATCGTCCGGATCCAATCCCGCCAGGCCACCGTTTCGATCCTACGACTTCAGCCGTGCGATGAAGAACCCGCTCGTGCGGTCGCGGTGCGGGAGCGTCAGCAGAAACTCCGGCCGGGAGGGGTGCGCGTACTGCGGCCACTCGGCGCCGAGTGGCACCGGTTCGAGCCCGGAGGCGTCGACGACCGCCTCGTTCTCGTCGGCGTTCATCGTGCACACCGAATAGACGATCGTCCCTCCGGGCCTCGTGCGGGCGGCGGCCGCCTGGAGCAGCTCGAGCTGGAGCTCCGGCAGCGGCCTCGCGCGCCAGCGGAGGTCGGGGCGCCGGGCCAGGACGCCGAGGCCCGAACAGGGAGCGTCGACCAGCGCTCGGTCGAACCCACTCTCGTCGAGCTCGCGAGCGTCCGCCGTGACGACGCGAACGTTCGGACCGACGTTCTTCGACATCGCGTGGGCACGGCCGGGATGAATCTCGACCGCAGTCACACTCCCGGCCAGCATCATCGCCTTGCCGCCCGGCGCGGCGCACAGGTCGAGGATGCGTTCTCCTGCCTGCGAGCCGACGACGAGCGCCGCAAGCTGGGAGGCACGGCTCATCGGTCGCATGCGCGAGGTGTCGACCGCCTCGACGATGTAGGCCCCGGGCACGTCGGTCTGCTCGCCGACCGGCTCTTCGGAGCGCACCTCGAGCCCGGGCGGCTCGTTCTGGGCGCGCATCAGATCGAGAGCGACGTCGCGCCCGAAGTCGCGCGTCCAGATCTCGGCGATCCAGTCCGGGTAGGAGTGCTTCAGAGGCCCTTCCGGAAGCGAGGCAACGAGCCCCTGCAGGCCGTGTGCGAGCTTCCGCATGACGGCGTTCGTGAACGGCACGGCGCGCTCGAGGCGCGCAGCACGGACGAGCTCGACGGTGTCGTCGCCGACCGCATGGTCGGCCTGGTCCGTGAACGCGAGCTGGTAGGCCCCGAGCCGCAGGGCCGCGCGCACCGGCGCATCGAGCTTGCGCACCGGCCGCTTGCCGAGCTGCTCGATCCCGAAGTCGAGCGTCCTCGCCATCTGCACCGTTCCGTAGGCGAGCCGCTGGGCGAGCGCCCGGTCGCGTGTATCGAGCTCCGCGACGGCAGAGGCGAGGGCCCGGTCCGCGTACGCCTCCTCTTCGAAGACACGGCGCACGACCTCGTATGCGGCCTTGCGCGCCGGGGCGATCACTTCACGCCGCGCAGGAACTCGTCGTAGCTCATCTTGCCGCGTCCCTCCGGCTGCACGAGCTCGGGCACGAAGCCGCCGTTCTCGAGTCGCGCCCGCCAGATCGTCACCCGCCGACCGTGCAGCATCGCCCAGGCCCCGATGTGCGGCGAGAGCGCCCGCACGCGTCGCCAGCTGTCGAGCGCATCGTCGAGGTTCAGCTCACGGTCGGCGGCCGTGATCTTCTCGGCATAGGTCGCTCCGTCCTCCGCTTGAGGCCGGAACGTCGGCGCCTCCAGTGCCTGTTCGAGCAAGCGTGCCGCCAGCTCGGCCGAACGCTCGTAGACACCACCGGCATCGAGGTCACCGACCGGGAACGCCTCCTGCGCGGCGATCGGGCCGGCGTCCAGTGCCGCGATCGTCTCGTGAATGGTCACGCCGGTCTCGCTGTCTCCCGCCAGGATCGCGCGCTCGACGGGCGCAGCGCCGCGCCAGCACGGCAGGAGCGACGGATGAACGTTCAGCCAGAGCGTCCGGGCGAGCAGGGTGGGCGGAATGTAGAGCCCGTAGGCGCAGACGACGACGCGGTCCACGTCGGTCGGCAGCTCCGGTTTCTCCGGCTGGTGGACCGGGATGCCGAGCTCGAGCGCGATGTCCTTCGCGGGCGGGCCGGCCAGCCTGCGGCCACGACCGCTCGGCGCGTCCGGGCGAGTGAGGAGCCAGGCGACATCATGGGTCTCGGCGAGTCGCTCGAGCACGTCGGCGCCGAGCGGCGCCGTCGCGGCGATCCCGATGTGCATCAGCGCAAGACGGCGCGGGGCCGCAACGTCGAGAGCGCCTCTTTGCGGTGCTCGTCGTCGGTGCGGTCGATGATCAGCACGCCGTCGAGGTGGTCGAGCTCGTGCTGCACGACGCGGGAGCCGTAGTCGTCGAGCTCCCAGCGAACGTCGTTTCCTTCTGCGTCCTTGCCTGCGAGCGTGACTCTGACCGACCGCTCGACCGGAACGCGAACGCCCTGCAGCGAGAGGCAGCCCTCCTCGTCGGTTTCCAGCTCGTCCGCGCGTTCGACGATCACCGGGTTCACGACGACGCGCGGCCCGTCCTCGTCGGGCTCGAAGACGAAGAGACGGCGGAGCACACCGACCTGCGTTGCGGCGAGCCCGACCCCCTGCGCTTCGTGCATCAGGGTGGTCATTCGCTCGACGAGCCGGAGCAGGTCGGCGTCGAAGTCCACCACTTCGTGGGCGACGAGCCTCAGTGCCGGATCGCCGTACTGGCGGATCTGCCCGAGCGCGAACCGGCGGCGAGCATCGGCCTCCGCCTCGGCGCGCGCGTCCTCGACGGACTCGTCGTCGTGGTCATGGTCATGCTCGTGGTCGTGCTCATGGTCGTGTTCGTGCTCGCTCACGGCGACGCAGTGTAGGGGAAGTGCTCGAGGATCCAGGCCTGGTCGAGCGCGTCACGCCGGTAGGAGCGCCCGCCGACCTTCACGTAGTCACGCGTCCGCGGGTCCATCGGGAGCCGTGCCTCGACCGGGTACCAGCGGTTGTGGCGCTCGATCAGGTCATTCACCTCGCTGAAGTTCCAGCGCTCGACGATCTTCCGCCACGCGGCCGGATCGGAACCGTGCTCGGCGTACGCGTCGGCGAGCAGCCTCATCTGGCGCTCGGTCTCGTCGTCGATCTGCTTCAGCCGCTGCATGAACGGCAGCGGGCCGCCGAGCGAGGCGAATTGGCGGTCTGCCTCGAGACGGAAGCGGCGGATTCGCCGCGGCAACGGGCGGCCGACGAGCGGGTTCAGATCCTGCTCCGCCTCGAGCCGCCGCCGCTCGGCCTGCGACGGCGGCGTCACGTCGCGGATCCCCCACTCACCGATGATGTCCTCGGGCCGCTGCTTCACGACCCCACCATGGTGCCGCAGACAGACTGGCTGCAGCAGCCGTGCCCGTTCCGGAGGGTCAGTGCACTACCCGTCGGCTGCCACCGATGTGCGGTTGCGCGTCTCGGTGGGACGGGTCTGTCGGAGACATGTACCGGGGACTGTCCCCAGGCCACGTCCCGAAGGGACGTGGCTAGAGACTCTGCGGGTCGACGTCGACGACCGCGGTCAGCTTCGCCTTCCGCATGTTCGGCGCCGCGGCGGCGAGCAGGCGCGCCGCCTGCGACGCGATGCGGCGCGGGTGCGACGTCTTCGCGACGAGCTGCCCCCGGTATTTGCTCCTCAGACGCAGAAGCGCCGCCGGCCCGAGCAGGTCGGCGCCGGTGATCCCCGCCTTCAGCTCCTCGAGCGCACGCATGACCGGGTCGGGCTCCGGCCCCGCCACGACGATCCGCACGAGATGAGAGAACGGCGGGTAGCCGAGCTCCTTGCGCCGCTCGAGCTCCTCTGTCAGGAACCGGGCGACATCGTGACGCGCCGCGTAGACGATCGGCCGCGCATCGGGCTGGAACGACTGCACGAGCACCCGCCCGGGCGCGTCGCGGCCGCTGCGCCCGGCGAGCTGCGTGATCAGCTGGAAGGTCCTCTCCTCCGCCCTAAAGTCGGGCATCGCCAGCCCCGTGTCCGCGTCGACGACCGCGGCCAGCTCGACCCCGGCGAAGTGATGGCCCTTGGCGACCATCTGGGTGCCGAGCAGGACCGCACCGTTCGCATCCCGGAAGCGCGCCAGCGACTTCGCGAGCAGCTCCGGCTTCGCCACCGCGTCTGCGTCGAGCCGGATCAGCTCGAGCTCCGGCAGCTCACGCGCGAGCTCCCGCTCGAGCTTCTGCGTCCCGGCTCCCAACCGGGCGAGCTCCGGGGAGCCGCACGCCTCACACGTCGACGGCGCCTGCCGCTCGAAGCCGCAGTGGTGGCAGCGCAGGGACGTATCCCCATGCAAAACGAGTGACACGTCGCAGTTCGGGCAGCGGATGGTCGTTCCGCAGGCGCGGCAGTGGAGCGCCGGCGCAACTCCGCGGCGGTTCAGAAGCAGGATCGCCTTGCCACGATGCTCGGCGACTGCACGCAACGCACGCAGAAGCGGCGCCGACAGCGGGTAGCCCGCCTCACGCCGCAGATCGATCACCTGGACCGGCGGCAGGTCGGCACCGAGCCGCCCGCCGAGCTCGAGATGCTCGAGCGCCGCCCAGCTCTCCGGGCGTGGCGTCGCCGAGCCGAAGACCGCGACGGCGCCTTCGAGGGCGGCTCGTTTCGCCGCGACCGTCCGCGCGTCGTAGCGTGGATCGGAGTCCTGCTTGTACGACGGGTCGTGCTCCTCGTCGACGACGATCAGCCCCAGTCCTCGGATCGGGGCGAAGATCGCGGACCGGGCGCCGACGACGATGCGCGCCTCGCCGATCGCGATCCGCGCGCGTTCGTCGCGGCGCTCTGCGTCGGTGAGCGCCGAGTGGAGAATCGCCACCCGGTCGCCGAAGCGAGCCCGCACCCGGCCGACCGTCTGAGGTGCGAGCGCGATCTCGGGCACGAGCACGATCGCTCCGAGCCCACGTTCGAGCATCGAGGCGCACGCCTGCAGGTACACCTCGGTCTTCCCGGAGCCCGTTGCCCCGTAGAGCAGGTAGTTCCCGTCGCCGTTCACGATTCGGTCGACCGCTGCGATCTGCGAGTCGGAGAGCTGCAGCGGCTCGGCCTCGCCGGTCAGCCCCTGCCGTTCCGCGGGAGGTGCCTGCTCCTTGCGGCGCTTCGGCGTCTCGGGCGCGACGAGGGCCAGTGCACGGGCAGGCGTCGAGCCGTAGTAGTCGGCGATCCAGAGCGCGAGCTCGACGAGCGTCGCGGGGATCTCCCCGATCACGGACTCGATCGGCCTCGCGTCGACCCTATCGGGTGGCGCGTCGTGCAGCGAGACGACGATCCCGCGTGCGCGTGTGCGGCCGAAGGGGACGCGGACGATCGCGCCCACCGCGACGTCGGCCGGCACCTCGTAGGTGAACTCCCGCGCAACGGCACGCGCGGTGACGAGCGGATACACCGATGCGAACGGCACTACGCCGTTTGCTCTTCGGCGCGGGCATTCGAGCGCAGCCGCTTGAACGACAGCGTCCTGGCCATCAGCCCGATCGCGATCAGGCCCAGGAGAACGTTCACGACGACGAGCGTGATGTTCATGCCGACGCTGAACGCGAGCAGCAAAGTGTGCGAGACACCTTGCCCTCGGAACAGGAACTCAGTGAGCCCCTGCTTCGTGCCCGCGCCACCTGGCGTCGCCGGGAAGAGCGTTGCGAGCGAGTCGACGACCTGCGCGAGCAGGGCGTTGTGGATGTTCGCAGTGACGCGGAACGCCTTGAGGAAGAAGTAGAGCGAGAGGATGCGGAAGACCCAGGAGATCGCCTGCGGGAGGAGCACGCCGAAGACGAGCCGGCGACGCTGCGCGAGAATCGCGAAGCCCTGGCGGACATGAGTCCGGACCTCGTCGTACCGGCGGCGCGCCCAGATGAACCCGATCACCGCGGCGACGAGGAGAACGGCGAGCGCAATCTCGGTTGGCCGCTCGTGGCGCAGGAAGAACTTCCAATCGACCGTGGGAATTCGCGAGTAGAGCTGGTGCGTGGGCAGCACGCCGATCGCCAGCGCCCAGATGATCAGCGCGCCCGCGGTCACGAAGTCGAAGAGCGTCTCGACGAGCAGCGTCGGTGCGAGCGTCACATACGTCGAGCCGGACAGCCGATGCTTGACGAGGTACATCTTGACAATGTCGCCTCCGCGCGCCGGAACGATCGAGTTCACGCCGACACCGGCGAGATAGGCACCGAGTGCCGTGCGGTACCTCAGCCGCTCACCGGGATAGGCGGCGCGCACGATCGTGCACCAGGCGGCGGCGCGGAGGAACAGCTTCGCCACATGACACGCGAGCGCGAGGGCGAGGAACTGCCACTGCACCGCCGTCAGGTGGTGGAAGAAGACGTTGACCGCATGGAGGAAGTGACCCAAGAGCGCCAGGGTAATCCAGGCCCCGGCGGCGGCCCGACCGGTCGATCGCGGCGCCCGGGGGTTTCGCACTACGATCAGGACGATGGCTGCCGGTCACGGAACTGACGAGTACCTCGAGACGATCTATTTCCTCGCGTTCCCGATCGGCGAGTACCGGCCGGACACGTCCGGGTCGTCCCAGACGATCGCCTCGCGGGTCGCCGAGATGCTCGGCGTCTCACGCGCGTCGGCCGGCGAGATGCTCAAGCGCCTCGAGGCGGACGGCCTGGTCGAGCGCGGCGAGCACAAGGAGGCGATCCTCACCCCCGCCGGCGCGGAGCGTGCGCGCAAGGTCGTTCGCAAGCACCGCATCATCGAGCGGCTGCTGACGGATTTCATGGGCTACACGGCTGCAGAAGCGCATGTGTACGCCGACGAGCTCGGCGGGACGTTCACCGACGACATGGTCGACCGGACCGAGGTCAAGCTCGGCTACCCCGACCGCTGCCCGCACGGGTGGCCGGTCGATCCCGACTTCGAGCAGGCGGAGAACCGCGAGCTCGAGCCGCTGTCCGCGCTCGAGCCGGGCGCCCAGGCGACGATCGTCCGCCTCGCCGAGCACGACGGCGACCTCCTGCACTGGTTCTACGACGAAGGGCTGACGCCCGGGACCACCGTCGAGCTGCGCGCCGCCGAGCCCGCCGCAGGCCAGTTCCGCGTCTCGATCAATGGCAGTGAGAAGGGCATAAGCGAGAAAGCCGCGGGCGGCCTGTTCGTCAAGCGCGTGGGTGTCTGACACCAAAAGGTGTCAGACACTTCTGTGTCTCGTCACAGCCGCGGCTGAGCTCGGCGCCATGATCCGATCATGGCCCGCGATCCCCGCGCCTACGACTCGGCCCACATCTATCACCTGACCGCGCGCGGCGTCGACGACCGGCCGGTCTTTCGAATCGACGCCGATTTCCAGGACTTCGCGCTGCGGCTCAGACGCGTCGGGATCCGTGAAGCATGGGAGTGGCATGCGGCCTGTCTGATGGACACGCATTATCACCTCGTCTTCCGCCCGACCCTCGGCCGGGTCTCTTCAGGGATGCGCGACCTGAACGGCGCGTACGCGCGCGCCTTCAACAAGCGTCACAAACGTCGTGGTGCACTCTTCGAGTCGCGCTATACCGAGCGAACGGTTCGGGACGAAGAACACCTCGCATCGACGATTCGGTACGTCGAGTTCAACGCGGTCACTGCAGGGAAGGTCACGGATATCGAAGACTGGCCCTGGACGACCCACGGTGGCTCAGCCCTGAAAAGGTTCTGACACCCTAGGTGTCAGACACCCGTTGGGGTGACAGCCGCAAGGCCGGCCGCCTCGCGGAGCGCATCGGCCTTGTCGGTGCGCTCCCACGAGAAGTCGTGGTCGTCGCGGCCGAAGTGGCCGTACGCAGCGGTCTTCTGGTAGATCGGGCGCCGCAGATCGAGGTCGCGCAGGATCGCGGCCGGGCGGAGGTCGAAGTGCTCCTTGACGAGCTCCTCGATGCGCGCCACGGCGAGCTTCTCGGTGCCGAAGGTCTCGACTAGGATCGAGAACGGGTGCGCGACGCCGATCGCGTACGCGACCTGGATCTGGCAGCGGTCTGCAAGACCGGCAGCGACGACGTTCTTCGCGACGTACCGCGCGGCGTACGCAGCCGACCGGTCGACTTTCGTCGGATCCTTGCCCGAGAACGCGCCGCCGCCGTGCGGGGCGGCGCCGCCATAGGTGTCGACGATGATCTTCCGCCCGGTCAGGCCCGTGTCGCCCATCGGACCGCCGATCACGAACTTGCCGGTCGGGTTGACGAAGACGAAGTTCGGATCGTCGAGGCTCTTCTCGTCGTAGAGATCACGCGGCAGGATCGGGCGCAGCACGTGCTCGACCAGGTCGGGCTTGATCATCGTCTCCGGATCGAGCCCCTCGCGATGCTGGGTCGAGATCAGAACGCGCTCGACCTCCACCGGCGTCTGGTGGCCGTCGGCGTCGACCTCGTACCGAATCGAGACCTGTGCCTTCCCGTCTGGCCGCAGGTACGGGAGGACGTCCGACTTCCGCACCTCGGCCAGCCGCTTGGCGATGCGATGCGCGAGCATGATCGGCAGAGGCATCAGCTCGCTAGTCTCGTTGGACGCGTAGCCGAACATCATCCCCTGGTCGCCTGCACCGACCTGGTCGAGCGGATCATCATCGCTCGGGTCGTGCTGCAGCTCATAGGCGTTGTCGACGCCCTGCGCGATGTCGGGTGACTGCTCATCGAGCGTCACGATCACGCCGCAGGTATCCGCGTCGAAGCCGTACTTGGCCCGTGTGTAGCCGATGTCCTTCACCGTCTCGCGCACGATGCGCGGAATGTCGATGTACTCCTCGGTCGTCATCTCACCCGCCACCACGACGAGACCCGTCGTGATGAGCGTCTCGCAGGCAACCCGGCTCAGCGGGTCGTTCGCGAGCGCGGCGTCAAGGACCGCGTCGGAGATCTGGTCGGCGATCTTGTCGGGGTGCCCCTCGGTGACCGACTCCGAGGTGAAGAGGAAGCTCCGTGCGGCCATGGCCGCGAAGCCTAGCTACTCCTCCGTCGGCCGCCGACCCATGAGCGAACCGGCGAGCTCGTGCAATGGCATGCCGTCGAGCACCGCGCAGACGCCTTCGGTGATCGGCAGCTCCACGCCGATGCGCCGCGACAGATCACGCAGGACCGGCGCGGTGGTCAGCCCCTCGACGACCTGGCCGATCTGGGCCTTGGCCTCGTCGGGTGTCGCGCCGCGGGCGATCAACTCTCCTGCGCGGCGATTGCGGCCAAGCGGGTGGAAGCACGTCGCGATCAGGTCGCCCATGCCGGCCAGGCCCGAGAATGTCTCCTGCTCCGCCCCGCACGCCTCGCCGAGCCGCGCCATCTCGACGAGCCCCCGGGTGATGAGAGCCGACTTCGCGTTGTCGCCGAGGCCGAGCCCGTCGACGGCGCCTGCCGAGAGGGCGATCACGTTCTTCGCAGCGCCGCAGAGCTCGACCCCGACCACGTCGCCGTTGACGTAGACCCGGAACGTCCCCGAGTTGACCGCGTCCTGCAGGCGCAGCGCGAGCGCTTCGTCCTCGGATGCGACGACGGCGGCGCCCGGCAGGCCCGCCGCGACCTCGTCGGCCATGTTCGGCCCCGAGAGCACCGCCACGGAGCGACCCTGCACCAGGGTCGAGAGCCGGTTGCCGGTCACCGGGTCGAGGCCCTTGACGAGGCTGAGGATCGGCGCGCCGCCGCGCACCCGTTCCAGCACCTCGCCGAACGCGCTGCTCGGGACGGCGATGACGACGATGTCGGCCTCCTCGTACGGCGCGTCGTCGAGCGTCACGCGCGTGGCGACGAACACGTCGTGGCCGCAGTCGCGGAGCAGGCGGCTGAACACCTGCCCCCACGCGCCTGCGCCGACGACGACGAACCTCACGACCGTTCGCGGAAGTCGACCACCACCGGCACGCCCTCGAGGTTGAAGCGCTCGCGAAGCTGGTTCTCCACCCAGTAGGCGTAGTCGCGTGTCACGAGCCCGGGATCGTTGACGGTGAACCTGAAGCGCGGCGGCCGGGTCGTCACCTGCGCTCCGTAGAGCAGGTTCAGGCGGCGGACGCCCTTGGACGGCGCCTGCCGCATCTCCTTCAGCTCCGCAATGAACTTGTTCAGCTCTGCGGTCGGGACGCGCGAGACGAACCGATCGTAGAGCTCCTCGACCTTGCCCAGCAGGCGCGAGACGCCGCGGCCCGTCAGCGACGAGATCGTGATGAAGTCAGGACGCTGCCGTAGCCTGCGCGCGAGCTCGGGACGCACGTCCTCGATCGTGATCTCCGAGATGTCCCACTTCGAGAGGACGATCAAGGTCGCGCAGTGCGCCTTGCGCGCGACCTCGACTGCGGTGATGTCGCCTTCGACGATGCCCTCCCCCGCGTCGATCAGGACGAGCGCGACGTCGGCTCGTCCGGCGGCGTCGAGCGCGCGCAGCTCCGAGTAGTAGTCGATCCCCTGGCGTTGCTTGCGCTTCCGCCGTAGCCCCGCGGTGTCGATCAGCTGGAACGTCCGTCCTTCGTGCTCGATCACCGTGTCGATCGTGTCGCGGGTCGTACCGGGAACCTCGGAGACGATCGTGCGCTCCGAACCGACGAGCTTGTTGTAGAGCGACGACTTGCCGACGTTCGGCCGGCCGAGGATGGCGACCCGGATCGCATCCTCCTCGACGGTTCGCGTCGATTCGCCCGGCAGCAGATCGAGAATCTCGTCGAGCAGGTCCCCGGTGTTCGAACCGTGCAGCGCGGAGATCGGGAACGGTTCACCGAAGCCGAGACGGTGGAACTCGTAGGCGAGGCTCTCCTGGGACGGGTCGTCGATCTTGTTCGCCAGCACGAGGACGTTCTTCTTCGCCTCGCGCAAGATCTGCGCGAGCTCCTCGTCTCCAGGCGTCACCCCGGCTCGTGCGTCGACGACGAACAGAACGAGGTCGGCCTCCTTGATGGCGGCGCGAGCCTGCAGCGCGATCTGCTTGGTGATCGGGCTCGGGTCGGCGATGTCGACACCGCCGGTGTCGATCAGCAGGAAGCTGCGCCCGTTCCACTCGCAGACGAGCTCCTTGCGGTCGCGGGTCGTGCCCTGCGTCTCGTGCACGACCGCCTGGCGCGTCGCGGTCAGTCGATTGACGAGCGTGGACTTCCCGACGTTCGGGAACCCGACGATCGCCACCGTGCCTTCCAGCTTGACGGCTGTACTGCTCATACCGGTGGTGTCGCGTGGGCCGGACGGCCCCTGGCATGCAGCTCCGCGAGCCAGTCGAAGAGCACGTTGATGCGGCGCTCGATCTCGGCGGTCGCCTCCTTGTAACCGCGTCCGCCCTTCGGCAGCCCCTCGAAGCGCACGGGCTCGCCGAAGGCGATCGAGCACGGAGCGAAGTCGCTGACCTTCCAGAACTGCGTCCCGTAGATCGCGATCGGGACCACGGGCACGCTCTCCTGCACCGCGACCATCGCCGCGCCCGGCTGCGCCTTCCCCGGTCGCCCGAGCTTCAGCCGGGTTCCCTCGACGAACAGACCGACGACACCGCCCCCGCGAGCCGTCTCCCGCATGAGCCGCACCGCGTCACGGTCGGATGCGCCGCGCCGGACCGCGATCGTGCCGTGCCAGCCGACGAACCGGCCGAGCCCGGGAAACCCGAGCACCTCGGACTTCGCGACGAAGCTGACATTGCGCGGCGACATCGCGCCGACGATCGGGATGTCGAGCCAGTGCATGTGATTCGCCGCGTAGACGAGCCCGCCGGTCGCAGGAACGCGTTCGCGTCCGTAGGCGCGTGCCCGCGTCACCCAGCGTGTCGGCCGGCCCATGTAGACGCGGCCGAGGCGCCACGTGGTGTCCTGGAGCGTCAAGGCGTTGCCGGCGAACGCACGCGGATCAGTTCCTCGATCCGCGACACGACGTCGTCGACCTCGAGGCCCGCCGTGTCGATCAGCTCCGCGTCCTCGGCGGGCTGCATGCGCACCCGGTCCGACGCGTCGCGGATGCGGAGGTCGGTCGCGAGCGCGTCGGCGCCGATGTCGGGACGCTCAGCCTGGCGTCGCGCAGCGCGGATGGCGGGATCGGCGTGGAGATAGATCTTCACCTCGGCGTCGGGCGCGACGACCGTGCCGATGTCGCGGCCCTCGATCACGACGTTCCCCTGGTGGCCCAGCACGCGCTGCCGTTCACGCATCACCTCACGCACGTCGTGATGACGCGCGACGACCGGCACCATGCGGTCGATCCGCGACTGGCGGATCGCCGAGGTGACGTCGGTATCGGCGATGAAGACACGGCCGACGGTGTCGAAGGTGACCGGGTTCCGCCGTGCCAGATCGCCGAGCGCGTCGCCCTCGGCGAGCGGCAGGGCCTCCCGGATCGCGAGCCAGGTCAAAGCGCGATACATCGCTCCCGTATCGAGGTAGTTGAAGCCGAGCCGCTCCGCGAGCTTGCGGGCAACCGTGCTCTTGCCGGCGCCTGCCGGTCCGTCTATGGCGACAATCATCGGTGGGTGATCTGCTCCAGGAGGTCGTAGAAGCCGGGGAAGGATATCGCCACCGTGTCGGCGCCCTGCACCTCGACGCCTTCCCGGCTCGCCAGCCCTGCAACAGCCCCGAGCATGGCAATCCTGTGGTCTCCGCGAGCATCGACCTTGCCGCCCTTCGGGCGCGTCGGCACGCCCGTGACCGAGAAGCCCTCGTCGTGTCCCTTGATGCGCCCGCCGATCGCGCGCAGCGCGTCGACCACCGCGTCGATCCGGTCGGTCTCCTTGTGACGAAGCTCGCCGGCGCCGTAGACCCAGCTCTCACCGCGTGCCTCCGATGCGAGCAGTGCGAACAGCGGCAGCTCGTCGACGAGCAGCGGCACCTCGCTGGAATGGATCGTCGTCGCGGTCAACTCTGCGCCGCGCACCTCGAGGTCGCCGACCTGCTCGGCGCCGATCCGCCGCCGCTGCAGGATCCCGACCCGGCCGCCCATCCGCTCGAGGACGTCGAGCAGCCCCGTGCGCCGCGGATTGAGGTTCACGTCGTGGATCGTGATGCGCGACTCGGGGATCAGCGTGGCTGCCGCGATGAACGGGGCGGCCGACGAGAAGTCACCGGGCACGTCGACGGCGCCGAGGCGCAAGCGCTCCGGCGGGTCGACACTGACCGAACTCGGCCGGACGGTCACGCGCGCGCCCGCGTCCTGGAGCATCAACTCGGTGTGGTCGCGCGTCGGTGCCGGCTCGACGACGGTCGTCTTGCCCGTCGCACCGAGGCCGGCGAGCAGGACGGCGGATTTGACCTGGGCGCTCGCCACCGGCAGCTCGTAGTCGATCGCCTCGAGGGGCGAGCCGGTCACCGTCAGCGGCAGGTGCCCTTCGGTGGTCTCGATCCGGGCGCCCATCCGCCGCAGCGGCTCGGCGACCCGCTCCATCGGTCGGGCCGAGAGCGATTCGTCGCCGGTCAGCGTGAAGGTGCCGTCCTGGAATGCCAGCAGCCCGACGATCAGCCGGGCCAGAGTCCCGGCGTTGCCGCAGTCGATCGACGCAGACTGCAGCCCGCGCAGGCCGAGGCCGTGCACCACGAGCTGATCGCCGTCGTCGTCCACCTCCGCGCCGAGCGCTCGCACTGCGGCGAGCGTCGACGAGGTGTCGCCCGAGCGCCCGAAGCCGCGCACGACCGTCTCGCCGTCCGAGACGGCTCCGAGCAGCAACGCCCGGTGCGAGATCGACTTGTCGCCCGGGACGGCGAAATGTCCCTCCAGCCGAACGGCGGGCTCAATTCTCATCGATCACCGCCGAGATGACGACGCTGTAGCCCTGCGACTCGAGCATCGTCGCCGCTCGTTGCGCCTCGCCTTCGCCCTCGACGAGCAGCGTCAGCGTTCCGCCGCGCTCGGGCGAGACGTGGTGCATCTCGAAGTCCTCGATGTTGATGCGTTCGGCGCCGAGGGCCTGCGTGATGCCTGCGAGCACGCCCGGACGGTCGGGGACGTGCACGCGGAGCCGCTGCAGCGAACCGGGATCCGGGTATTCGCGCTCGAGCATGCGCCGCCGGTTGCTCGACGCCTCGCCGATCCAGCGGGCGAGGAAGCCCGCATCGCCTTGCTCGAGCGCAGCTTCGACCTGCTCGATCAGGCGACGCTGCTCCGCGAGCGCCCCGCGAATCGCGCCGGCGTTGTCGAGGAAGATGTCGATCCAGATGCGCGGGTTGGCACCCGCAATGCGCGTCATGTCGCGGAGCGAGCCGCCGGCGTGCGCGAGCGGCTCGTGCCCGTCGACACGTGAGGCACCGGTCTGGTTCGCGACGATGTTCGCAAGCACATGAGGCACGTGACTCGTCATCGCAACGAGCCGGTCGTGCGCGTCGGCGTCGATCGCCACCGGCGTCGCGCCGACGTCGGAGACGAAGCCGTGGACGAGCCTGTGCCGCGCCGGGTCGGTGTGGGCGACCGGAGTGAGGAACCACGTTGCCCCCTCGAAGAAGCCGGCCGTCGCGTTCTCGGCTCCGCGTGTCTCCGAGCCGCAGATCGGGTGGCCGCCGACGAAGCGCGGCGAGCCCTCGGCGGCGCGGACGACCGACCCTTTGGTCGAGCCGACGTCGGTGACGGTCGCCTCGCTGGTCGCGGCCAGCACGGCTGCGACCGTTGCCGGCAGCTGAGCGATCGGGACCGCGACCACCGCCAGATCGACGCCGGAGACCGACTCCTCCAGGCTCGCAGTCGCAGCCACGGCGCCGACGTCGACGGCGGCGGCGAGCGCAGCGGGCTCGGCGTCCCAGCCCACGACGTCGTCACCGCGCCGCTGCGCGGCGAGCGCGACGGACGCGCCCATGAGCCCGGTGCCGACGATTGCGACCTTCATGTCCCCCATTGAACCTGGTTACCGGCGCCCTTGAATCTGATTCGGCGCAGCCGAACCAGATTCACGAGTCCCGCACCGAGAACAGCAACTCGGGAATCTGGTTCGCTGCGCGAATCAGATTCCGCAACCGGTCAGCGCGGCGCGCGCATCAGCTCGGCCAGGCGGAACGCGAGGTCGAGCGACTGGCGGGCGTTCAGCCGCGGGTCGAGCAGCGTCTGGTAGCGCGCCGCGAGGTGCTCCTCGAGCACGTCGTCGGCGCCGCCGAGGCATTCGGTGACGTCCTCGCCGGTGAACTCCAGGTGCACGCCGCCCGGCCACACGCCCACCTCCCAGCAGGCGTTGAAGAAGCCGTCGAGCTCGGCCATGATCGCGTCGAACCGACGCGTCTTGACCCCGTCGGCGGTGCGGATCCCGTTTCCGTGCATCGGGTCGGACGCCCAGAGGATCGGATGCCCTTCGTCCCGCACCGCACGCAGGAGCGGGGGCAGCAGCTCGCGCACGTGCTCGGCGCCCATCCGCGCGTAGTAGGTCAGGCGGCCCGGGACGCGGAGCGGATTGAGACGCTCGGCGAGCTCGACCACCTCCGCGGGCGTCGCGGTCGGGCCGATCTTGACGCCGATCGGGTTGTGCACCCCGGAGAAGAACTCGACGTGTGCCCCGTCGATCTGGCGCGTGCGCTCCCCGATCCAGAGGAGATGCGCGGAGCAGTCGTACCAATCACCGGTGATCGAGTCCCGCCGCGTGAGGCCTTCCTCGTAGTCGAGCAGGAGTCCCTCGTGACTCGTGAAGACGTCGACCTCATGCAATCGCCGTTCGTTCGCGAGGTCGATGCCGCACGCTGCCATGAACGCGAGCGCGCGCTCGATCTCGCCCGCCAGCTGGTCGTAGCGTTGTCCTTCGGGCGACGTGGAGACGAAATCCTTGTTCCAGAGGTGCACCTGCGTGAGGTCGGCGTAGCCGCCCTTCGTGAACGCGCGCAGCAGGTTGAGTGTCGAGGCCGACTGGTTGTAACCCTCGACCATTCGTCGAGGGTCGGGGACGCGCGCCTCGGCGGTGCGTGCGTCGTCGTGGATCATGTGGCCGCGGAAGCTCGGGATCTCCTCGTCGCCGACCTGCTCGAACGGCTCCGAGCGCGGCTTCGTGAACTGGCCGGCGATCCGCCCCACCTTCACCACCGGCAGCGTCGCCCCGTAGGTCAGGACGGCGGACATCTGCAGCATGATCTTCAGCTTCTCGCGAATGCGCATCGTCGAGATCTCGTTGAACGACTCGACGCAGTCGCCCGCCTGGAGCAGGAACGCCCGGCCGTCGATCACCTTGGCGAGGTTGTCCCGCAGCGCCCGGGCCTCGCCTGCGAAGACGAGCGGCGGGCTCGACGTCAGGCGCGCGACCGCCGCCTCCACGGCGGCGCCGTCCGGCCACTCCGGCTGCTGGAGCGCCGTCCGCTCGCGCCAGGAGCGCGGCGACCAGGTCGAGGGCGTCACCGTCATCGATCCCAGTGTAGTTGCGCTATTTGCTCTATCCTCCGACTGTGCTCTTCGCCTCCCGGATCGGTTGGTCATGGCGCCGCGGGCGAGGCGGAGGCCTGCGCTAGAGCCGCCTCGTCCGCTGATTCGACCCGGCGCGACCACGACCCACGAGAGGTGACTTGAATGCGCGTTTTCTCCGGCATCCAACCAACGGGTGCCAAGCACATCGGCAACTACATCGGTGCGATGCGCCAGTACGTCGCGACGCAGGACGACGGCGAGGCGTTCTTCTGCATCGTCGATCTGCACTCGATCACCACCGAGTACGACCCGCAGGACCTGCACGACCGCTCGCTCGACCTGGCGGCCCTGCTCTTCGCGGTCGGCCTCGACCCTGACCGCTGCACGCTCTTTCTCCAGAGCCACGTGACCGCCCATCCCGAGGCGGCCTGGCTGCTCTCGGCCGTCACCGGGTTCGGGCAACTCGGCCGGATGACCCAGTTCAAGGAAAAGGGCGAAAGCAAGGAGTTCGTCTCCGCCGGTCTGTTCACGTACCCGGTGCTGATGGCGGGCGACATCCTGCTCTACCAGACCGACATCGTCCCGATCGGCGACGACCAGCGCCAGCACCTGGAGCTCGCGCGCGACGTGGCCCAGCGCTTCAACGCGCGCTACGGCGAGACGTTCAAGGTTCCCCGCGCCGTCTACCCCAAGGTCGGCGCGCGGATCATGGACCTGCAGGAGCCGTCGAACAAGATGTCGACGACCGGGGGCAGCGTGCAGGGCACGGTGCTCGTGCTCGACGAGCCCGACGTGATCCGCAAGAAGTTCAAGACCGCGGTCACCGACTCGGGACGCGAGATTCGCTACGCCCCGGACGAGAAGCCGGGAGTCTCGAACCTGATCGAGATCCTTTCGGTCGCTAGCGGCCTCCCCATTTCCGAGGTCGAGCGGTCGTACGACGGCAAGGGCTACGGCGACCTGAAGGGCGATGTCGGCGAAGCCGTCGTGGCGCTCGTCCAGCCGATCCAGGCGAAGTACAACGAGCTGCGAGCGGACGAAGGCGAGCTACGGAGACTGCTGCAGGTCGGCGCAGAAAAAGCGCGTGAAACCTCCGCGACAACACTCGAGCAGATGTACGAGCGGATGGGGTTCTTCCGACCGTAGCCCGGGCTCGTTTCGTACCATCGCCGCGCCAGTCACTCGACCGGGGGGTCGTTCGTGAAGAGCACTGACTGCGGCAGCTCCAATTCGTCACGGGACCGTTCGGTTCCGGACACCCCTGTGTCGGGGCCGCCGACGTAGCGTCGGCGTTGTCCGTCAACCATTGGAGGGGGTACTCCAAGATGCAGAAATTCGTACGCCGTGCAGCGATCGTCGCGGCACTTGCCGCGGCCTGCGCAGTTGCAGCCCTGACGACCGGTGCCGTCACGCACCCGGCCGGTGCGAGCGCAGCCGGCCCGTGCCAGCTCGGCAACAAGGATGGCCAGATCAAGCACGTGATCTACCTGCAGTTCGACAACACGCACTACCGGCGCGACAACGCGAGCGTCCCGTCGGACCTCGAGCAGATGCCGCATCTCCTGAACTTCCTCAAGGGGAACGGCACGCTCGTGACCGACGACCACACGATCCTGATCTCGCACACGGCGGGAGGCATCGTCGCGTCGCTGACCGGCCTCTACCCGGATCGCAACGGCCAGACCGTCACCAACTCCTACGACTACTTCACGCCGACCGGAGCACCGCAGTTCACGTCCTCGTTCAAGTACTGGACGGACACGGTCGACGGCACCAACGAGACATTGCCGAACATGGTCGGCGACGGTGGGCAGACCGCGCCCGCACCGTGGCTCACCTACACCGCCGCCGGATGCAACGTCGGCGGCGTCTCGGCTGCGAACATCGAGCTCGAGAACAATTCGACGGCGCCCTCCGGCGACATGACGCGCGTCTTCGGCCAGGGCTCACCCGAATGGAACGAGGCGAACACCCCTGCGACGAAGTCGCTCGCGCTCACCGATTTCGTCGGCATCGCAGTTCACTGCGCACAGGGAGCCGCCCTCTGCAACACGCCGAACGCAAAGCCGGACGACTCAACCGTCGTCCCCGGCTCCGACAACGGCTACAAGGCGCTCTTCGGGGCCAAGTACGTCAACCCGGCGATCAACAACGGCCAGGGCTGCGTCAAGGCAACGGACGGCACGAAGATCACCGACTCCGCCGGCAACTGCGGCTTCCCCGGCTTCGACGGGGCGCTCGCCAAGAACACGCTCGGCGAGGTCGCGCAGATGCAGGAGAACGGTGTGCCCGTGACGTTCGCGTACATCTCGGATGCGCACGACAACCACACGCTCGGACGGGCGTCGGGCCCCGGCGAGGCCGACTACCAGGCGCAGCTGAAGTCGTATGACGACGCGTTCGCCACGTTCTTCCAGCGCCTCCAGAAGGACGGGATCGACAAGTCGAACACGCTGTTCGTCGTCACCGTCGACGAGGGCGACCACTTCGTGGGCGGCCCGGGCAAGCCCGACCCGGCGCACCCTGGTGCGCTCGTCTACGACCACGCCAACTGCCTGACCCCGACCTCCTGTCCGTCGAACCAGATCGGCGAGGTCAATGCGAACATCAACGCGGCGTTGCCCGCGGGTGAGCCGAGCTTCGACATCCACTTCGACGACGCCCCGACGTTCTACGTCAACGGCCAGCCGGAGCGGACGAACCCGGCGCTGCGAAAGCTCGAACAGGATGCGGGTGCCGCAACGCTGCCCGACCCGTACAAGGGTGGAGCACAGACGCCGATCACCTTCCGCCTCGCCGACACGGTCGAGGAGAACACGCTGCACATGGTCAACTCCGACCCGAAGCGGACACCGTCGTTCACGATGTTCGGCGACGACGACTTCTTCTTCCAGATCGGAAATGTCTGCAAGGGGCCGTCGCCCGATCCGGGCGTGCCCGAGTGCGTCAACTCGAGCTTCGCGTGGAACCACGGCGACTCCCAGGACGAGATCGGGAACACCTGGTTCGGGATGGTCGGCCCGGGCGTCGACCGGAACGGCATCGACAACAAGACATGGACCGACCACGTCGATCTCCGGCCGACCATCAACGCCCTGCTCGGCCTGCAGGACAACTACACCGACGACGGTCGCGTGGTCACGCAGGTCCTCGACCACAGGGCCATTCCGAAGGGGCTCGACACCGGGCACTCGACGGAGGACCTGGGCAACGCCTACAAGCAGATCAACGCGCCGTTCGGACAGTTCGCGACCGACACGCTCGTCGCGTCGACCGCAGCACTGAAGACGAGCGACGCACTCAAGTACGACTCGATCGAGGCGTCGATCTCGAACCTGACGCTGAAGCGGAACGTGCTGGCCGGCCAGATCCGGCAAGCCCTGAACGACGCCGCATCAGCGAATGGGAAGCTCGATGAGAGTCAGGCGAAGGACTGGATCAGCCAGGCTCAGAGCCTCCTCGACCAGGCGCACGCGCTCGCGGCGGCGAATCCCGCTTCGTAGCACTGCGCAACCGCTCCACCTCGGAGGGCTCGAGCTCCCGCCAACGGCCGGACTCGAGCCCTTCGAGCGTCAGCGGCCCGTAGCGGCTTCGATGCAGCGAGCGCACGCGGTGCCCGACTGCTTCGAACATCCGCTTGACCTGGCGGTTGCGCCCTTCGTGGATCGTCAGCTCGATCCGTGCGCCCCCGAGACGGCGCACCTCGGCCGGGCTCGTCGGCCCATCGTCGAGCTCGACCCCCTTGCGCAGCCGCTCGAGGTCGGCGTCGCTCGGCTGGGCCCACGTCTCGACCTCGTAGACCTTGTCGACCTCGTATTTCGGATGTGCGAGGCGATGCGCAAGCTCTCCGTCGTTCGTCAGCAGCAGTGCACCGGTCGTGTCTGCATCGAGCCGCCCGACGGGAACGACGCGGGACGGATGCCGAACCAGGTCGACGACCGTGCGCCGGCCCTGCGGGTCGCTCGCGGTGGTGACGGCGCCCGCGGGCTTGTACAGGAGGACATAGGCAAGTCGCTGCTTCGCGAGCGGCGTGCCGTCGAGGCGCACCTCGTCCGTCGTCGCCACGAAGGTGTTCAGCTGTCCCAGCTCGCCGTTGACGGTGACGCGCCCGTCCTTGATCAACTCGTCTGCCTTGCGGCGTGAGGCGACTCCGGCACGCGCGAGCCAGGCGTTGAGGCGCATGGCTCATTGAATCCGATTCGCGGTCGAACTGCCGTCGAACCGATCTGGTCCGCCGTGCGAAGCAGCGCTGACATGACGGCCACAGATGTACCCCTCGACGGTCGTCACGAAAGGAGCAACAGGTGCGCAAGCTCGCATTGGTAAGCCTGGCGGCTGTCGCGGTGGCGGTGCTGGTGGCCGTGGTCGCGACCCGGGGCATGAGCCCCGGAGCCGCCAAGGCATCGAGCCACCGGGAGGCTCCGTTGATCTCGCAGGACCCGACGGCCGACAACACGGATCTCTATGCATTCGTGTCGCCGGACAAGCCGGACACCGCGACGATCATCGCGAACTGGATCCCGGGAGAGGACCCTGCCGCAGGGCCGAACTACTACACGTTCAGCACCTCGGCCAGGTACGACATCTACGTCGACAAGAATGGCGACGGCAAGCCGGACCTCACCTACTACTTCCGGTTCTCGAATCTGCCGTCCCAGTTCTTCCTCGGCCAGACGCAACAGCGCTACACGGTCACGAAGGTCGTGAACGGGAAACCCTCGCTCGTCAAGTCGGGGCTCATGACGCCGCCGGACAACATCGGCCCGCGCTCGACGCCGAACTACCACAGCCTCGCGGTTGCTGGAGTTCATTCACTCGGCGACGGCTCGACGGTCTTCGCCGGGCAGCGTGACGATCCGTTCTTCGCGGACGTCGGAGCGATCTTCGACCTCGTGGCGATCCGCTACGGGACCGGCGCCACCGGCGGCGGCAAGGACTTCCTCTCGGGCTACGGCGTGCACTCGATCGCGCTGCAGATCCCGAAGTCCGCGCTCGACAACGGCGGCAACCACACGATCGGCGTGTGGGCGGCAACCGACCGCCAGAAGCTGACCGTGCGCAACGGGAAGCTGGCGGGCGACTGGGTCCAGGTCTCGCGCCTGGGCAATCCGCTGATCAACGAGGTGCTCATCCCGACCGACCTCAAGGATCACTGGAACGCCAGCTCACCTGCCAACGACAAGCAGTTCGTCAAGTACTACACGAACCCGATCCTGGCCACGGTGCTGCAGAAGCTCTATCCGCAGTTCGGGCCGTTCACCGACACCGGCCGCAGCGACCTCGTGCAGGTCCTGCTGACCGGCCTGAAGACGCCCGCGCTCAACTACACCGGGCCGACCCTGGCGGACGAGCTGAGGCTCAACCTGTCGATCCCGCCGACGGCGCCTGACAAGGTCAGCCGCCTGGGTGTGATCGGCGGCGACCTGGCCGGCTATCCGAACGGCCGCCGGCTCGCGGACGACGTGGTCGATATCGACGAGCGGGTGGTCGGCGGCGTGCTGATCGGTCACTCGCTGCCGCTCGGTGACGGCGTCGACGCCAACGACGTGCCGAACCAGGCCGCGTTCCCCTACGTTGCCGATCCGTTCAGCGGGTTCGACAACACGAAGAGCCCCACGCTCCCGAAGACGGGTTAGTCGTGCGGACTCGGCTTGCAGCGATGGGGGTGGCGGCGCTTGCCGCCACCCTCATCATCCTCTTCGGCGGTGTGTTCCGCCATGACCGGGTCGCGATCGCGAGCTCAGCGCTGCCAACCGCTGTCGTCGAGCAACTGCAACGCGGCTTCGCGACCGGCGACACCGCGGCGCTCGTGACCGGGCTGCAAGCCGAGCTGCGGGCCGACCCCGGCAGCGTCAAGACGTGGGGCTCTCTCGGTCTCGCCTACGAGCAGCGAGCTCGGGAGACCGGCGATTCGTCCTACTACGGCAAGGCTGAGGGCGCCTTGCGGCGCGCCCTCAGCCTCCGCCCGAACGACCTCGTTGCGACCGCGGGCCTCGGGCAGCTCGCACTGTCTCGCCACCGCTTCACGGAGGCGCTCCGCCTGGGCGAGCGCGCACGCGCGATCTCACCGACGACGGCCGGCGTCTACGGGGTGATCGGCGACGCGGAGATCGAGCTGGGCCGCTACGGCCCCGCGTTCAGTGACTTCAACCGGATGGCGGCACTGAAGCCCGACGTCTCCTCGTACTCACGCGTCTCCTATGCGCGGGAGCTGATCGGACGGACCGCTGCTGCGGTGCGGGCCATGCAGCTCGCCGTCAGCGCCTCGGTGGGCGAACGCGAGGCCGGCGCCTGGACCCGCGTTCAGCTCGGGCTGCTCTATCTGTCGACGGGCCGGCCCGGGCTCGCCGCGATCCAGATGCGGCAGGCGCTGCAGCTCTTCCCCGGCTACGCGTTCGGGCTCGACGGCATGGCGCAGACACAGGTCGCGCTCGGCCGGGTCGCCGTCGCCCTTCACTACGAACAGGAAGCGGTCGATCGGATTCCGCTGCCGCAGTACGTCGGTCTCCTCGGTGACCTCTACCACGCGAGCGGAGACCAGGCCGCCGCGCAGCAGCAGTACTCGCTGATCGGCGACATCGAGCGGCTGCTCGCCGCGAACGGCGTGCGCAACGACCTCGACATCGCGCTCTTCGATGTCGACCACGGTATCCGCCTGCAGCATGCGCTCGAGTTGGCACGGCAGGGGTTCGAGTTCCGTCCAAGCGTCTTCGGCGACGACGTGCTCGCCTGGGCGCTCGTGCGCAACGGCTCCTGCGGCGAGGCACTGCACTACTCCCGTCTCTCACTTCGGCTCGGGACTCGCGACGCCGTCAAGTACTTCCACCGCGGCATGATCGAGCGGTGTCTCGGCCGGAACGCAGACGCGCGCACGTGGTTCAAGCGGGCGCTCGCCCTCAACCCCCACTTCTCCGTCCTCTGGGCGCCGGTTGCGAGGAGGCTCGCATGAAGCGGCTGCTGGTCGTCGCGCTCGTCGCGCTTGCCTTCGCACCGGCCGCGTCGGCCCATCCGCTGGGCAACTTCACGATCAACCACTTCTCCCGCGTCCAGGTGTCCGGGCATCGGATCTACGTGCGCTACGTGGTCGACATGGCGGAGATCCCGACGTTGCAGAAGGTGCCGCTGACGACAAGGGGCCTCGAGCTCCGCGTGAACGGCAGAGCCGTTCCGTTGCACGTCACCCGCACCGCGCTCGCGCACCCACTGGGTGCTGCGGGACTGCACACGACACGCTTCCAGGCGATCCTCGCCGGGCCGGAGATCACCGCCGCTACGCGGGTCTCCTACCGGGACGACAGCTACCCCGGCCGAATCGGCTGGAAGGAGGTCGTCGTCGGCGCGCACACGCGCTCGACGAGCGACGAACTGCGTGCATACCCGAAGGATCTGCTCTCGAGCCCGCTCGACATCCGCTCGGCCGTCGCGACGCTCGCTCCGACGAACGACCCGCCGCCGGCGGTGCTCAGCGGCAAAGCGCTGCGCGCGCCCGACCGGGTCGCGGATTCCGGCTTCGCGCGATTGATCGTCCAAGGCGACCTCTCGTTTCTCGTCATCCTCGCGTCGCTCGCCGTCGCGCTCTTCTGGGGCGCGGCGCACGCCCTCTCGCCAGGCCACGGCAAGACGATCGTCACGGCGTATCTCGTGGGCAGCCGCGGCACGCCCAGGCACGCAGCGCTGCTCGGCCTGATCACGACGGTCACGCACACGATCGGGGTGTTCGCTCTCGGCGCGGTCACGCTGGCGCTCTCGGCGTTCATCGTCCCCGACCGGCTGTATCCGTGGATCAACGTCCTGTCGGGGGCCCTCGTCGTGATCGTCGGGCTCGCGGTGCTCACCGGCCGCTGGCGTTCGGCGCACGCGCACCAGCACGACCACGAGCACGAGCATTCGCACGAGCACGAGCACGACCACGAGCACGTGGACGGGCACTCGCACGGCGGCCACCACCATCACCATCACGACCAGCCGCAGGATCTGCGCAGCCTCGTCGCCGTCGGGATCTCCGGCGGCCTCCTCCCGTGCCCTTCGGCGCTCGTCGTCCTGCTCGCGGCCATCTCGCTCCACCGCGTCGCGTTCGGAATGCTCCTGATCGTCGCCTTCAGCTTCGGTCTCGCGCTCACGATCACCGGGATCGGACTGCTGGCCCTGTTCGCCAAGCGGGCGTTCGGCCGCTTCGACCTGAACGGCGGACTGATCCGGTTCCTGCCGGCGCTGAGCGCGCTCGTGATCGTCGTCGCAGGCCTCGCCATGACCGCCCGCGCGATTCCGGAGCTGCACGTCTGATGTTCGGGCTCGACACCTGGCTGACGCACTTCTCGGACGGCAGCACGCTGATCGTCGTGATCGCGGTCGCGGTGCTGCTCGGGCTTCGGCACGCCAGCGACCCTGATCATCTCGCCGCCGTCACGACGCTCGTCTCCAATGGTCGAGGCGGGGCGACCCGGCTGGGCCTCACGTGGGGGCTCGGGCACGCGACGTCACTGGTCGTGCTCGGCATTCCGATCGTCCTCTGGAAGGCCTACCTGCCGCCGAATGTCGAGCAGAGCGCCGAGGTGACGATCGGGCTCGTGATCATGGCGCTCGCGCTCTGGCTGCTCGTCCGCTGGCGCCGGGGAGCATTCGCCCACGCCCACGACCACACCCATCTCCGGGTCCCGCCGAGCCGCACGCCGTGGCAGGCGTTCGGGATCGGGCTCGTCCACGGGATCGGAGGAAGTGGCGGCGTTGGCGTGCTCCTGCTCGCGACGATCCACAGCCATGCGGTCGCGCTGCTCGCGCTCGTGCTGTTCGCCGCGTTCACGGCCGTCTCGATGGCGCTCCTGTCGACCGGGTTCGGGATGACGCTCTCGCGCCCTCGGGTGCAGCGCTCGTTCGCACGCATCGCGCCGGCGCTCGGCCTGCTCAGCCTTGCGTTCGGGGTCTGGTACACGCTGGGAGCGCTGACCATCGCGCCGTACTGGTTCTGAGCCTCCCTGGGGCGAGGAAGACGGCCGCCGCGGCCGAACACGATCTCCATGCCGCGCTTCCTCGCCGCCGCGGGACTGGTCGCCGTCTTCTTCGGCATTCTGCTCGCGGTGCTCCTCACGCGGCCCGGGGTGAGCGCAGCGCCTGCCGCCCGGACCGGAGCTCCGGCGCCGGTGAAGCTGTCCTCGACGCTCCCGGCCTGGGTCGCACCCGGCGTCCGGGTCGGCATCGCGGGCTTCGCGGGCGCGCATCAGATCGTGCGAGCCCGCGTCGGGGGCCGCAACGTCGGTGTCGTTCGCTCGGGACGCCTCGGCGGGTTCCGGCTCGCCGTGGTCGCGCCGCGGCCGGGGCGCTACGCGGTCTCGGTCCGCTCGAACGGCGTCGTTGCCCGCGCCGGGACGCTCGTCGTGCGTCCCGTGATCCTCGACGCAGTCGGCGACGTGACGACCGGTGAAGAGGTCGGGGCGACCGTGTCGACGCTCGGGAGCGACTACCCGTGGTCGCAGGTCGGCCCGACACTGCGCGCCGCAGACGTGGCGACGGCGAACCTCGAGGGCGCCGTCTCGGCGCGCGGCGTGCCGGTGGCGAACAAGCAGTTCCATTTTCGCGGTTCGCCGGCGTTGCTCCGGAGCGCGCACGACGCGGGCGGGCTCGACGTCGTCACCGTCGCGAACAACCATTCGGGGGACTACGGCTCGGTCGCGTTGCTGGACACGATCAGGTACGCGCATGCGGCGGGACTCGAGACCGTCGGCGGGGGCGTCAACGCCGCCGCGGCGCTCCGCCCGGTGATCGTCGAGGCAGGCGGGCTGCGAATCGGCTTCGTCGGCCTCTCCGACGTCAACCCGTACGGCTTCAACGCGACCGCCGACTCGCCCGGAACGGCCAAGGCCGATCCCGACACCGTCACAGCGGCAGTCCGGGCCGCGCGCCGGCAGGCCGATGTCGTCGTCTGCTGGTTCCACTGGGGCACCGAGCTGCATCCGGTCCCGTCCGAGCGTCAGCAGCAGCTCGCGGCGGCGGCGCTGAACGCCGGCGCGCAGGTCGTCCTCGGCGCGCACCCCCATGTGTTCGGCGCGGTCACCTCGCCGACGCGTCACTCGGTCGTCGCGTGGACGCTCGGGAACTTCGTCTTCCCGGCCCACTCGGCGGGCACGACGCGCACCGGGATCCTCATGGTCGCCCTCGACCGCAACGGTGTCCGCGGCTGGCGCGTCGAGCACGCCACGATCCACGGCTTCCGGCCGCAGCTCGACCGCTGAACTCGCGAATCTGGTTCCGCTGCGCGGAATCAGATTCGTCCCGGTGAACCTGATTCGCCGCAGGCGAACCAGATTCACGAGTTGTTCCCCGCGGCTAGTAGATCGCCGTCGCGAGACGGCGGCGGTACTGCACGGTCAACGGATGCTCGTGGCCGAGCTCGCCGAAGAGGGCGACCATCACCTCGCGCGTTCCGTCGGGATCCTCGTCGACGCGACCGAGCAGCAGCTCGAACGCGCGCTCGTAGTCGCCCGCCGCGAGGGCCGCCTGGAGCTCCGGGTCGGCGACCGACTCGGCGACCGGCGGCTTCGTCAGCTCCTCGAGGAACATGTCGATCGCCGCGCGTCCCTGCGCCCCGACGAACTCGGCGACGACGTGACCGTTCCGAAACGCCTTCACGGCCGGGATCCCGCGGATCCCGTACTCGCTCGCGAGCGCCTGATTGCTGTCGACGTCGACCTTGACGAGCGTGACGCCCTGCGCCGCTGCGGCCTCCTCGAGCACGGGCCCGAGCGCCTTGCACGGCCCACACCACTCGGCCCAGAAATCGACGACGACGGGCGCGTCCCTCGACGCGTCGATCACCTTCGTCTCGAAGCTCTTCTCCGTCACGTCCACGATGGGAAGGTAGCGGCAGGTCGAAACTCGCGAATCTGGTTCCGCTGCGCGAAACCAGGTTCGTCTTACGCCGGGCGCTTCTCGGCGACTGCTTCGAGGCGCTCGCGGATCTCGGTCACGTCCGCGCCGAGGTCGTCGACACGCGGGAGCGCGGCGAGTGACTCGAGCCCGAAGATCCGTTCGAAGAGCGGCGTGGTCCGGTAGCGGATCGCGCCGAACTCGTTCTCGCGGCCGCTCTCGCCGATCAGGCCGCGCTCGGCCAGGCCCGCGACGACTCCGTCGACGTTGACGCCGCGGATGCGTGCGATCTCGGGGCGGCTCAGCGGGCCGAGGTAGGCGACGATCGCCAAAGTCTCGAGTGCAGCTTGAGACAGGCCTTTCTCCGCCGGCTTCTCGAAGAGGCGCGAACAGGCCTCCGACGCGGCCGCAGAGGCGCGAAATGCCCAGCCGCCGGCGACGTGCTCCAGCACGATCCCGCTCGTTTCCTCGGAATAGCGCTCACCGAGGATCTCGAGCGCCTCTGTCACCTGCGCCACGTCGACCTCCGCCGCGGCGGCGAGCTCCTCGGCCGGCAGCGGCTGTGACGCAACGACGAGCAGCGCCTCGACGGTCCGCGCAAGGGCGGCGGCAGGCGTGGCCTCGGTGGTGATCAGGCGGAGTGGGCTGTCCACGAGAGACTCCTTTCAGCGTCGGCACGGGAAATCCTTATCGCCGCGAACGGTGCGGCCTGGGCGATCGCGATCTCGTTCTGCTTGCGCAGCTCGAGGAGCGCGAGAAACGCGACCGCCACCTCGACCCGCGAAAGGCCGTGGACCTCCCGGTCGAAGTCGAAACGGCTCCGGCGGCGGAGCAGTGCGCGCCAGCGATCGACGAACTGCGAGACCGGCGGGAAACGAAGCGCCATGTGCGCCGTCGACGGTTCGGGGGGCTCGATCGAGAGCACGCGCAGGGCCGCTGCGAGCTTGTCCGGGCTCTGCGGTGCGAGCCTGCGCTCGGGCCGGGGCGCAAGTGGCGCCGGCCCGATGCGGAAGTAGAGGTCGCGCCGCTCGTCGAGGCGTCCGCGCAGGAACTGCGCTGCCTCCTTCGCGCGCCGGTACTCGGCGAGGCGCCGCGCAAGCTCCTCGGCAGCCTCCTCGGGCTCGAGCTCGGCAAGCTCTGCCTCCTCCTCCGGGAACATGGCGCGCGCCTTCAACTCGAGCAGTGCAGAGATGAGGACGAGGAACTCGCCGCATGCGTCGAGGTCGAGCTCGCCGCGTTCGGCGAGATGCTCGACGAACGCGATCACGATCTCGGCGAGATCGACTTCCTGCAGCGGCAGCTCCTCGCGCAGGACGAGCGAGAGCAGCAGGTCGAACGGCCCCTCGAACGCGTCGAGGTCCAGCTCGAGTTCACGGACGGCTACCGGCACCGGGTCAAACTACCGTCCGTGCCGGACGCGGCCCTTCCCTCCCTTGGGGATGGCCATCGCAGGGCGATGCTCCTCTTCCTGGTGCTTGCGGCGGCGCCGCGGCACGGCCGGGCCGCCGAACTGGTGCAGGATGAAGTAGGTCGTGGAGCCGCAGAAGAGGATGATCGAGACCCACGCGTTCAGCCTGAGACCCGCGATGTGGTGGGCAGGATCGACGCGCAGGAGCTCCTCGAAGAACCGCCCGAAGCAGTACCAGGAGACGTAGAGCGCGAACAGCGCCGGCGGCCTGATCGTCCACCGCTTCGAGACGTAGAGCAGCATCCCCACCCCGACGAAGTCCCAGATCAGCTCGTAGAGGAACGTCGGGTGGAAGGTGGCGCGGTCGAGGTACTGGAGCGGCCGGTGGACGGGCGAGATCTCGAGCCCCCACGGCAGATTCGTGGGCTTGCCGTACAGCTCCTGGTTCCACCAGTTGCCGATCCGGCCGATCCCCTGGGCGAGCAGCAGGCCCGGCGCGGCCGCGTCGAGGAACTTGGCGACGTCGTAGCCCGACCGGCGCACCACCACCGCGCCCGCGATCGCCCCGAGCAGGATGCCGCCCCAGATGCCGAGCCCGCCGCGCCACACCTCGAACACGCCCTGCCACTTCGGGGTCGGCACCTCGTTCCAGGAGGTGAGGTCGTGGTAGGCGCGTGCGCCGACGACGCCGAACGCGACGCCCCACACCGCGACCCGCGTGACGAGATCCCACTCGCCGCCCATCGCCTTCCAGCGGTGGCCGGTCAGCCAGACACACGCGAGGATCGCGACGAGGAGCGTGAGCCCGTACATGTGCAGCTGCAGCGGGCCGATGTGGACGACGCCCGTATGAGGCGACGGAATGAAGAAGAGCACGCGCGGACGCTATCCGACCTGGCCCGGTGAAGCCGGGCGGCGAGTGCGCCGGCCTAGAGCAGGATGGAGGCGGCGAGCTCGGGCGTGCACCCGCGCTGGAGCAGTTCAGCCGCTCCGTGCAGGTCGATGTCGGAGCGCGCCGCAAGCTCTGCGGCCACGTCCGGTGGATAGCCGGCCCGCTCGAGCTCGGAGGAGCGCCAGTGCTCGACGAGCTCCTGCTCGGTCAGCGTTGCATTGGTCTCCGCAGTTTCCATTCTCTTCGCCCTCTCCCTTTTCTTCGGTACAACGAGCGCAACGGTTCTCCCTATGTTGGGGGAGATCGAGATTTACGAAATCCAAACGCCCGCCCCCTTCCTTCTACCATGGCCGGAACGCGTGGTCTTCGTCCAGTCGGGGTGGCTAGGGCTAGACTTTTGGGCTAGCCACGGCCGACCGAGCTCGCAGGCGCCTGGGCGAGCGGTTCGCGGCTCAGGAGAGCCAGTCGGGCTCGAAGCCCCAGTCGGGGAAGTGCTCTCGGAGGGTTGGCATGGCCTCCTCCCAGTCGCTGTGCTGCAGCAGGGTCGGCTGAATGAGCTCGGCCGGCTCTCCGAGCCTCGTCGAGTAGCCCCAACGGAGGCCGAAGCAAGCCTGCGAACGTCGGCTGACCAGCGCATCTGGGCTGGCCGTGAGGAAGGAATCGGCGACGAAGCGGACGTCGCTCTCCGTCGATGCCGGAGCGTCGAAAAGCGTGGGGCATCGCCCGAACGACACGAACGGCACGCCGAGCGCTTGCAGCTGAGGCGGCACATCGACCCAGGTGTGATCTCCCGGCGGCGCCTGCTCGTTTCCGGCAACGAGTGAAGTGCTCGAGTCCGCCACGTGGATCCGCACGACCTGGATCCACCCCATCACCGCGCCGTAGCCCTCCAGTGGCGTGGACACGTCGACCTCGAGCACGGGGAGCCCTGTGGCGAGGCTCGACGGCCAGGGAAGCTCGAGCAGCCCGTAGCCCCAGCGCTCTGGATCCTCGTTTCCTCGATACGTGACCGCTGCGCTTGCTTCGCGCCCACGAAAGGAAAACGAATGCGTGGTCTCCACGAGCACGATCTACGCGACGGCGGATTCGCCGAGCAGCATCTTCACCTCGGCATAGAAGTCCGGCGCCGGCTTCACCTTGTATTGCGGGCCGAAGGCGTACACCTTGCGGCCCTGCGAGGTGATCAGGTCGGCGTAGACCGGCGACTCGCCGGGGAAGTCCTTGATCAGCTGTGCGAGCTCGCGGATGGTGCCCCGCGCCGCTGTCGTCGCGTCGATCACGAGCCGCACCTCGCGCTTGTCGGGCACCGCCTCGAAGGCGGTCAACTCGAGCGCGACGAGCTTCGTCTCGCCTTCCTTGCGGTCGATCCGCGCCTTGACGATGAGGATCCGATCGGCGGTGCAGAGCTCGCGCGCCTTGTCGTAGGTCTGGTTGAAGACGACCGTCTCGACACTGCCGGTGATGTCCTCGAGCCGCAGGAACACCATCGCGTCGCCGCGCTTCGTCGTCATGTGCCGCACGCCGGCAACGATGCCGCCGATGGTGACGACCTCGCCGTCGCGCCGACGGTCGAGCTCGGCGACCGTCGCGTCCGACTTGCGGCGCAGCTGGTCGCGGATCGCCGACAGCGGATGCTCGGAGACGTAGAGACCGAGCACCTCCTTCTCCAGCCGCAGCAGCTCGTTCTTCTCGTACTCGTCGGAAGGAGTCACCGGATGAGTGCTTCCGCGGCGCTGTCTTCGACCCCGATCGGGCCGAGGTCGAAGATCGAGCCCTGGCCGGCGAGCCGGTCGGCCTGCTGCTTCTGCCCCCAGCCGACGGCCTGCTCGAGCACCTCGAGGTTGCCCTTGCGCGAGCCGGGCAGCGCGCCGCACTTCACGAGCGCCTCGAGCACGCGCTTGTTCGAGACCATCGGGTCGACGCGCTCGGCGAAGTCCCAGATCGACTCGAACGGGCCGCCCTCGGTGCGCGCAGTGATCAGCGCACGTGCCGCGCCCTCCCCCACGCCCTTCACCGCGTTGAGGCCGAAGCGGATCTTGCCCTCGACGACCGCGAAGTCGACCTGCGACTCGTTCACGTCGGGCGGCAGCACCTCGATGCCGAGCTCGTGGCACGCGTTGACGTAGATCGGCACGCGGTCCTTCGTCGACATCACCGAGCTGATCAGCGCCGCCATGTACTCGCACGGATGGTTCTGCCGCAGCCACGCGGTCTGGTAGGCGATCAGCGCGTAACAGGCTGCATGCGCCTTCGGGAACGAGTAGTCGGCGGCCTTCTCGACGTCTTCCCACAGCTGCTTCGCGACACCCGGCGTGACGTTCTGCTCGGCAGCAGCCCTCGAGGAACTTGTCCTTGAGCGAGTTCATCAGCGCGCGGATCTTCTTGCCGATCGCCTTGCGCAGGTCGTCGGCCTCGGTGATCGAGAAGCCGGCGAGGTCGCGCGCGATGCGCATGTACTGCTCCTGGTAGACGCAAATGCCGTGCGTTTCGCTGAGAATCGGCACGAGGCGCTTGTCGAGATAGGTGACCTGCTCCTGCCCGGCCTTGCGCTTGCCGTAGGACGGGATGTAGCTCATCGGGCCCGGCCGGTAGAGCGCGACGAGCGCGATCAGGTCCTCGAACACGGTCGGCTTCACCTGCCGCAGAGCGTCGCGCATGCCCGACGACTCGAACTGGAAGACGCCGGCCGCGTCGCCCTTCGCGAGCATCGCGTAGGTCTTCTTGTCGTCCATCGGGATCGCCGAGATGTCGAGGTTGCCGATCAGGCGGCATGCCTTGTCGATCACGTCGAGGTTGCGCAGGCCGAGGAAGTCCATCTTGAGCAGGCCGAGCGCTTCGATGTCCTTCATCGAGAACTGGGTCACGAGCTCCTGGTCGGCGCCCTTCTGCTGCAGCGGCACGACGTTGATCAGCGGCTCGGCGCCGATCACGACGCCGGCGGCGTGGATCGAGTCGGCGCGCGTGAGGCCCTCGAGCGGCTGCGCGAGCTCGATGATCTCCTTCGCGACCGGGTCGGCGTCGATCGCCTTGCGCAGCTCGCTGCCCGGCTTGAGGCAGTCGTCGAGCGTCTGGCCGGGACCTTCCGGGATCAGCTTCGCGATCTTGTCGACGACGCCGTAGGGCACCTCGAGCACGCGCCCTGCGTCGCGCACGGCTGCGCGCGCGGCCATCGTCGAGAAGGTGATGATCTGCGCGACGCGGTCGGCGCCGTACTTCTCGCGCACGTAGTTGATGACGCGCTCGCGGCCTTCCACGGCGAAGTCGATGTCGATGTCGGGCATCGACTTGCGGCCCGGGTTGAGGAAGCGCTCGAACATCAGGTCGTAGCGGATCGGGTCGATGTCGGTGATCGCGAGCGAGTAGGCGACGAGCGAGCCGGCGGACGAGCCGCGGCCCGGGCCGACCGAGACACCGTTCTGCTTCGCGAACCGGATGAAGTCCCAGACGATCAGGAAGTAGTCGGTGAAGCCCATCTCCTTGATCGTCTTCAGCTCGTACTTGAGCCGCTCCTGGAGCTCGGAGGTCACCTTGTCGTACCGCTTTTCCAGGCCTTTCTCGCACTGCTCGACGAGATAGTCGAACGCGTCGCGGCCCTCCGGCACGTCGAACTTCGGCAGCAGGATCCGGTCGAGCTCGATCTCGACGTTGCAGCGCTCGGCGACCTCGAGCGTGCGGCGCATCGCGTCGTCCTGGCCGGGGAAGTCGAGCGCCATCTCCTGCGGCGTCTTGAAGTAGAAGTGGTCGGTCTCGAACTTCCAGTGGTTCGGGTTCTTCAGCGAGTCGCCGGACTGGATGCAGAGGAGCGCCTCGTGTGCGCGCGCGTCGGTGTCGCGCAGGTAGTGCACGTCGCCGGTCGCGACGGTGGGCAGGCCGCTCTTCGCCGCGAGCTCGGTGAGCTGCGGCAGGATCCGCGCCTGCACCTCGAGGTGCGCGTTCTGCAGCTCGACGTAGACGTTGTCGCGGCCGAAGACCTGCGCGAGGTGGTCGAGCTCCCCTCGGCGTCGGTGACGCGGTTCTCCTCGAGCGCCTTGCAGACCCGGCCGCTCAGGCAGCCGGAGAGCGCGATCAGCCCTTGCGAGTGGCGCTCGAGCAGCTCCCAGTCGACCCGCGGCTTGTAGTAGTAGCCCTCGAGGTAGCCGAGTGACGAGAGCTGGATCAGGTTCGAGTAGCCCGCGTTGTCGGCGGCGAGCAGCGTCAGGTGCGCGTTGCCCTTCTCGTGCGCCTTGCGGTCTCCCGCGACGTAGACCTCGCAGCCGATCACCGGCTTCACGCCGGTCGATCTGGTCGCCTTCCAGAGCTGGACGGCGCCCGCCATCGAGCCGTGATCGGTGAGGCTGACCGACGGCATCTCGAGCTCGGCAGCCCGTTTGACGAGATCGGGCACCCGGCACGCCCCGTCGAGGATCGAGTATTCGGAGTGGACGTGGAGGTGGACGAAATCTGCCTGAGCCATCGCGGAGGCCCAGTGTACGCCGGGGTCCTGACGGGTCTCAAAAGGCCGCTCCGAGCAGTGGAAAAGGTCAGGGGCTCGTCGTCGCGGCCGGCTGCGTGGTGGTCGCCGGGAGGGTCGGGACCGGCGGCGGCGGGCCGGTGGTGGTCGAGAAATACAGGACCGGATGGAGCTCGACGCCGTTCGGCGCGCCGCGCTGGCCGTGCAGCACGTCGAAGAACAGCACACCCTCGATCGTCGCCCTGAGATCGAGCGGCGTGTAGTGCGAGCTCGACACGTTCGGCATCGCAACGTCCATCGATTGACGCGCCTGCGCGAGCAGCGCGGCGTACGGCGACCCCGTCTCGCATTGCGCCTGCGGCGCCTCGACGTTCAACTCGGCTCCGGTCCTGCCGAGGAGCAGAACGTGGAGATCGGAGTCGGCTTCCTGTTTCGCCGCGATCACGTGGACTCGCTTCAGCACCACGAGCTGCTGCTCGACCGGGAAGCGCGGAGACGTCTGCGTGACGGGCGGCGCCGCCATCCCGACGAGCTGCTCGGGCGTCATGACGATCGGCTGGGCAGGAAGCACGAGACCGTCGGTCAGGTGCTTGACGTCGCCGCGCTCGGTCCCGCACGCGACGACGCCGTGGCTCAGGGAGAACTTCTGGATCGGCGTGAGGCCGTCCTCCAGCGCCGGGTTGATCGTCACGACCCCCGGCGCACCCGGCTGCGTGCTCGCCGGCGGCGCGACGACGGTCACCGTCACCGTGCGCGTCCCGTTCGCCGCGAGGAAGCCGGCGAGCCCGAGTGCGAGCCCGCCGACCACCGCGACGACGATCGCGCCGCGCTTCAGCTCGCGCCCAGCGGCACGGCCGGGCTCTCGGCGGGCGCCGGCGTCGCGCGCGACGGCCTGCCCGAACGAGTTCAGGTAGCTCTTCTGCGCCGGGTCGTTGAAGAACGCCGAGGCTGCGGCCTTGCCCCAGCCGTAGAGCGACTGCGCGTTCTCCTGCGTGAGGTTGAAGTCGGTGGTGCTGATCGCGTGCGTCGGGATGCTCACGGTGCGCGCGGAGACGGTGTGCGCCATGTTCTCGCGGTCCCAGGCCTCGGTCGCCGCCGAGAACATCGCCTTCAGGAGCGGCACCGACCAGAGCGGGCGCGGGATCGCCCGGTGCGGCAGCCCCTCGGTCGCCGACTCGCCCGGGTGGAGGCGAAAGCCCCAGGTGGGACGCTTCGGGTTCGGGCTGTCGAAGAGCCAGATCGGGAAGTTCGAGAGCAGGCCTCCGTCGACGACGTAGTGCGGCTGCCCGCCCTGGTAGAGCTCGACCGGCCTGAACAGGAACGGATAGCTCATGCTCATCCGGACCGCGTCGACGATCGGGAAGGTGTCCTTGTCGAGCTGGTTGCCGTGCTTGTCCTGGTAGTTCGGCAGCGCATCCGGAAGCAGCAGCATCAGTCCGCTCGTCACCTCGGAGCCGATCACGTGCAGGCGGTACCTCGCCCGTTCGTACTGCGCATCGGTGATGTCCGGGACCTCGTCGCGCGGCGGCAGGTCGAGGCGTTTCACGTCGGCGAACGTGAGCTCGGTCTTGTCGAGCTTCTTCGCGAGCGGCGAGGCCGCGAGCTGTTCGCTCATCCACTGGTGGAAGTAGTTGCCGGGAGCGAGCCCGCGCATCCGCGCGACCGCGTTGAAGAGACCGCCGCCCCATTTCCCGCCGATCCCGCAGTCGGCGAACTTGGGGTACTTCGCGTCGTTCAGGATCCGCTGCAGGCCCGCGGCGTCGTAGCCGACCGCGAGCAGCGCGGCGACGATCGCTCCCGCCGACGTGCCGGCGATGTTCACCCATTCGCGCACGCCGCCGTCCTTCTCCGCGGCGGCGATCGCACCCGCGAAGGCGATGCCCTTGACACCGCCGCCCTCGAACACTCCGTCTGCGCGATGGCGTTCATCCTGCGACATGCCAACCACCTACCTTCCCGGTCGAGAGCCGCAGGGCCGGTCGAAGTATCACACCTCCGCACGGAGGCCTCAACCCCCGTATGGTCGATTCATGTCGTCGCCGTCGTCGGTCGCCGAGGTCGTCGCGCGCATGCAGACCGAGGTGGCATCGCTGCCCAACTCCGATGGAGTCGCCTGCTTCACGCACCTCTATCTGTCGGTGACCCAGGGCGTCGAGCAGCAACTCGGCGGCTTCGTCTTTCAGGATCCGCAGTTCCTCACGCACCTCGACGTCGTCTTCGCCGGCCTCTTCTTCAGTGCGCTCGATGCCTCTCGGACCAACCCGTCCACCATGCCCCGCGCCTGGGCGCCGCTCGTCGAGGCGCGCGCGGCACGCGGGATCGCACCGCTCCAGTTCGCGCTGGCCGGGATGAGCGCGCACATCAACCGCGACCTGCCGGTCGCCCTCGTCACCACGTGCCGCGAGCTCGGGATCGGGCTCGAGGAGGGCTCGGGCCAGCACGCCGACTACGAGCACGTGAACGGCGTGCTGGCGACCGTCGAGCGGGCGGTGAAGTCGCAGTATCTGAGCGGCTGGTTGAGGAAGCTCGACCACCTGCTCCATCGCGTCGACCGGATCGACGACATCGTCGCGATGTGGGACGTGGCCCGCGCGCGCGATGCCGCCTGGGTGAACGCGCAGGCGCTCTGGGCGCTGCGCGACCAGCCCGACCTTTCGGCCCGCTATCTCGACGTCCTCGACCGCACGGTCGGCCTCACCGCACGCGGGCTGCTCGTGCCCGCCGACACCTGGCTCCAGAAGCTCGCACGGTTGACTTCGCGCGCTGTAGTTGACCAGGATGAAAACGGCGTAACTCATCGCCGAGGCTTCTGCGGCCACGGCAGGATCGACCTCCGTGGCTCCGGCTCGACCGCAGGAGGTTTCGTCACGTGGCCACCCCAGCTGGGCTCTCCATCCGTCAGCAGAAGCGATACGGCTGGCGCCCCGACACACCCGACATGCGCGACTTCTTGCTCGCCGTCGCGCCGTCGAAGAAGCTCCCGAAGCAGGTCAGCCTGCGCGCGCAGATGCCGCCCGTGTACGACCAGGGCCAGCTCGGGTCGTGCACCGCGAACAGCATCGGCGCGATCCTCGAGCTGAACGAGCTCAAGCAGAAGGAGCCCGACGCCGCGACGCCCTCGCGCCTGTTCATCTACTACAACGAGCGCGTCATGGAAGGCACCGTGGCCCAGGACTCGGGCGCCGAGATCCGCGACGGGATCAAGTCGGTCGCGCAGCTCGGCGCGCCGCCCGAGAGCCTCTGGCCGTACGACATCACCAAGTTCGCGCAGAAGCCGACCGCCAAGGTCTACGCGCAGGCGAAGAAGCACCAGGCGGTGCGGTACGCGCGGGTCCTGCAGGACGCGATCCCGCTCCAGAACGTGCTCGCGTCCGGCTACGCGATCTCGTTCGGCTTCACGGTCTACAGCTCGTTCGAGACCGACGTCGGCTCGGACGGGATCATGCCGATGCCGCAGCCCGACGAGAAGGTGCTCGGCGGACATGCCGTCGTCGCGGTCGGCTACAAGCCGATCAAGGGACAGCTCTACTTCGAGTGCCGCAACTCGTGGGGCACGAGCTGGGGCGACCACGGGTACTTCTGGATGCCGGCGGCCTACATCACGAGCTCGTCGCTCGCGAGCGACTTCTGGGTGATCCAACAGGTCGAGTGAGCGCTACTCGGACGCCGCCGGTGGCGCGGGCGCCGGCGGTGGGCGTGGGCGGGAGCGGGAGCGGCGGGCTGCGCCTGCGGCTTGCCGATCCCCGGCACGGCTGCGACCAGCGTGTCCTGCGCCCAGCGCTCGCTGAAGCCTGCGAGGAAGCTGAGCACGAGCAGCGCGAGGCGCCGGTCGGGCTTCGTCTCGTTCTCCGCGACGGGCAGGTGCAGCAGCCCGCCGGTGAACGCGAAGGTGATCACCATCGCGAAGGCGCCGCCGATCAGCGGACGCAGCCCGCCGAGGAACAGCGCGTACGGCCTGCCCACGTCGTAGTCGAGGTCGAACTGGCCCGAGTTGATCCGCTGGACGACGCTGACGAGCGCCCCGATCGCGCCGGCGACCAGCGCTGCGACCGGCGCCGCCCAGGTGAGCGAGAGCCAGATCGCCGCGATGGCCGAGAGGACCACGACGACGAGCGCCATCCCCGCGAAGTAGACGATCTGCGCCTGCCCGTTCGCGGCGTCCTTGTAGTACGCCTCGGTGCGCTCGATCGCCGCGCGCTCGTGCTCGAGCATCTCTTCGTTGGCCTTCGGATCGTCGTGCGCGGCGCGGCGGTCGACGAGGCTCATCAGATGTTCGGCCGACGCCATCATCAGGTTCATGCAGATGCGCTGGCGCACACCCGTGAGCACGGTGGTCGCGCGGACCGCGAGCTCGTCGCAGCGGTACATCTCGTTCGCGATGTCCGGCTGGTCGCGCGTCGCCCAGTGCGTCTCGCGGTAGAAGCTGCAGCGCGTCCCGCCGAACCTCGTCTTCTGCTCGGTGAGCGCGACGGCGCTCTCGACGTGCGTGCACCAGTACGCGCGCACGATCTGTCCGTGCTCACGCTGGAACGCGGTGCGCAGCTCGTCGTAGTGCGCTTGTGTCTCGGGGGTGATCCCGTCGCCGCGCAGCTCGCGCCACCAGGCGTCGTGCGCGTAGATCAGCTCCGGAAACGACGGCGGTGTTGCTGCGCCGGTCTTCGAGACCGCAACCGTCTCGGTCGGCGCGGACCTCAGCGACTCTGTCAGTTCGGTCATCCAGACCTCCTGTCAACGAGCCGCAGTAGCCCGCTCAGAGTACGTCGAGTCGTACCCACGACGTGATCAAGGGACCGGCTTGCTCGCGAGCTCGTGGAGTGCGTCCTGCGCGCCTGCGGTGATCGGGTCGCCGTGGCCGACGCCGACGATCGTGGCCTCGAGTGCGGCCAGGCGCTGCAGTGACACGTGATGCTGCTTCTTGTTCAGGTTGAACGCGTGCCAGCCGGGGCAGAGCTCCGGCCAGGTCGCAACGGCGTCGCCGACGATCGCGAAGCTCCGCTCGGCCCACGAGAACGCGAGATGCCCGGGTGAGTGCCCCGAGGCGTGCAGCACCTCGAACGGCCCGAATCGATCGCCTTCGTCGAGCAGCTCGTCGACCGGGCACGGAACGTGCTTGGGCCGGTTGAGCCAGAGCCCGAGCTGGAACGGGATCAGCTTCAGCGACTGCTGCGGGAGGATGCTGACCGCCTGCGCGCGCCGGTCGCCGGAGACGATGTCGGCCTCCCAGCGGTGCGCGTAGACGGTCGCGCCGCTCTCGCGCTTGAGCGTGGCCAGGCCGCCGAGATGCGAACGGTGGCCGTGCGTGATCGCGATCCGCTTCAGGTCGGCCGGTGTGCGGCCGAGCTCGTGGATCGCCTGCAGCACCAGGTGCGCGTCGTTCTCGAAGAGCGTGTCGACGAGCGAGAGCTCGCCGCCCGTGTCGACCAGGAACGCATGCACGCGCCCGCCCTTGCCGTGGCCGAGGCTGTGGATGCCGGGCGCGAGCTCGATCACACCGCCGACCGCTGCCAGGGCGCGAAGGGGTTCTCGACGCCGCGCAACGCAGGCTCGAGCTCCGGGAAGTGCCGGAGCAGCAGCGTGCGCATGGAGTTGTCCTCGACCCAGTCGATGCCTTCCTTCGTGTAGACCTCGGGCCGGTAGTCGCGCGTGAAGAAGCGGTCGCTCTCGATGCGGCGCGACGCCATGAGGATGAAGATGCGGAACGCGGTGTCGCTGAACCCGAAGCCCTTCGGCTTCTTCTCCGCGTACATGCCGATCATCGTGTCGACCTCTTCCGGGTCGCGGTAGATCCGCTCCAGGTCGGCGGCGTGCTCCGGCGTGTCCGCCATCTCCTCGAACGTGTCGTACGCCTTCAGGTGCAGGAGCCGCCGGAACTCGTTGTAGCGCGGCACGCCGCGCTCGCGGACGCGCAGCACGTCGATCGACGCGAGATCGACGAGCGTGCCGTCGGCCTTGTCGAAGTGCTGCAGGTACTTGGGGAAGTTGTGCAGCGTGATCGCGCCCGGGTGCATGGTCCCGAACGAATAGAGCGCGTCGGCCATCGACAGCTCGGTCAGCCGGTCGCGCACGTGCAGGACGCCGACCTCGGGCAGCGTGCGCTCCTGCAGCAGCCGGTCGTCGTCGAGCGAGCGGAAGCTGAACTCGTCGGGGATCAGCGGATGCATGCGGTAGACGGCGACGAACTCCTCGGTCAGCTGGTACGGCACGCCGTGCAGCGCGGTCGGCGAGCCGGGGATGCCGCGGATCACCTCGTTCGAGGTGCGGCGTCCGATCAGGCGGTCGAGCCGCCGGCCCTCGAGGCCCCACCAGTTCGTCCGGAGCGCGGTCACCGTCGTCGGGTGCGCGATGATCGCCGGCGTCCAGTCGACGGTGTGGATCTTCGCCATCAGCGCCGCCACGACGAGGCGCGCCTTGTCGAACAGCTCGTCGTCGGAGAGCTCGGGATGCGTCGCGTGCAGGTGGTCGCAGACGGCGTTGTGCTCGCGCATGAACAGCGAGTGCAGCAACGCGAGGCCGACCCAGAAGTTGCCCGCGACGCCCGTCAGGTCGACGTGCGACTCGATCTCCTGCGGGATCAGCCCGCGGTCGTCGAGGCGCAGCTTGCCGTGCTCGCCGCTCTTGATCGCCTCGGCGAACGCCGGGTCGCGCCCGTAGATCTGCGAGCCGTCCCACCAGTGCGTGTCGTCGGTGATGAACGTCGGCGGCCCGTCGCCGTTCGCCGACGGGTCGGGCCGCGTGCGCTGGATCTGCATCGGCTTCTCGGGCCACGGATCGTCGGCGTCGAGCGGGACGAGCCACGGGTTCTCGGTCTCGTTCTTGCCGTGGTTGAACCAGTCGTGCACCTCGAACTGGATCCACGCGCCGGCGAGCAGGTTCAGCGTCGTCGCGGGAATGAACTCGTCGCGGGTCAGGAGCTCGCGCGACACGACGCGCGGGTTCGGCTCGAGCGGGTCCGACTCGCGCACCGTCTCGTTCAGCGGCACGTTCCGGCCGAAGCGGCTGCCGAGGCTGCCCATCAGCGGGTCGTCGAGGTTGTTGAAGGTGCCGTCGAGCGTGCGGGCGGTCAGGTAGCGGGGATGATCGGAGACGTCGGGCTTGTCGAGCGGCCCGCGGCCCGTGTCGTAGAGGTTCTTCTCCCGCAGCACGTTGCGCAGGCCGATGAGGACGAGCATCGCGACCGGCTTCGGGAGCTTGTCCCAGCCCACGCGCCGGTCGAGCGCCGAGGCGGCGTCGTTGTAGAGCGAAAACGGCCAACGTGACACGACGTTCTCCTTTCGGACGCGCCGCAGCGACACAAGCGCGCGATCCTCGAGGGCGTTCCGGGCCGTTGAAACGCACCTCGGGATCGGGACTGACCTAAGCAGAGGCTGCCGCGCGAGTCAACGCGCGCCGACCCGCGGCCGACCGGCACTCTTGTCGTCATGCCGCTGCCGCCGCTCTCCGTGCTCGACCTGGCGCCGATCGTCGAGGGCTCGACGCCCGGCGAGGCGCTGCGCAACTCGCTCGACCTCGCGCAGCACGCCGAGCAGTGGGGCTACCGGCGCTTCTGGCTCGCCGAGCACCACAACGCGATCGGCATCGCGAGCGCCGCGACGGCGGTGGTGATCGCGCACGTCGCCGGCGGGACGAAGACGATCCGCGTCGGCGCGGGCGGGATCATGCTGCCGAACCATCCGCCGATCGTGATCGCCGAGCAGTTCGGGACGCTCGAGGCGCTGTACCCGGGCCGGATCGACCTCGGGCTCGGCCGCGCGCCCGGCACCGACCGGCTGACGATCCATGCGCTGCGCCGCGAGCCGGAGAGCGCCGACACGTTCCCGCAGGACGTGCTCGAGCTGCAGCGCTACCTCGCCGACGCCGAGCCCGGCCAGCTCGTGCAGGCGACTCCGGGCGCGGGCACGCGGGTGCCGCTGTGGATCCTCGGCTCGAGCCTGTTCGGCGCGCAGCTCGCGGCGCTGCTCGGACTGCCGTACGCGTTCGCGTCGCACTTCGCGCCGGAGGCGCTGCTGCCGGCGCTCGACGCGTACCGCTCGACGTTCAGGCCGTCCGAGCAGCTGCAGGAGCCGTACGCGATGGTCGGCGCGAACGTGATCGTCGCCGACGACGACGAGACCGCGCGGCACCTCTTCACCTCGCCGCAGCAGTCGTTCACGAACATCCTGCGCGGCACGCGCGGCCGGCTGCCGCCGCCGATCGACGACATCGAGTCGTACTGGACGCCGCCGGAGAAGGAGCGCGCGTCCGCGATGCTGCGCCGCTCGTTCGTCGGTTCGCCGGAGACGGTGCGTGCGGGGCTCGAGGCGTTCGTCGAGGAGACGGGCGCGGACGAGGTGATCGTCGCGGCGGCGATCCACGACCATGCGGCGCGGCTGCGGTCGTACGAGTTGCTCGGCGAGTTGGCTTAGAACAGGCCGAGGATCAGCCTGAGCGCATCCTCGACCTGACGAAGCTCGGACGCAGCCAGATGCCCGCTGGAGCGGCCGACTCGCGTCCGGTCGACGGTCTTGATCTGGTCAGGAGCACGCGCGTGGTGCGCCCGCGCACAGTGATCACCGGGCGAAACTCGGCCGGCTGAGCGCTCGTGGACGTCGGGGCCACGACAACCGTTCCCAACCAATGAGCGCGATCGGACTGGAGGACGACCGCGGTCGAGTTCCCTCTGCTCACGTCCAGACGCTTCGCGCGAGCCGCGCACCGCGACGACTTCTCCGCGACGTGCATCAGCTCACCGAAAAACTCCTGGATGCTCCGCGATCACTGCCCTGTCTACCGGATCGTTGGCGATCCGTTCCGCATCCGCTTCCATCTGCGCATCGCTCCGCTCGAGCGGCGCCAATCAGCGCTGGCCGAATCGCGTCCGATTGCGAGACGCCGTCGCGCATCAGGAACTTCAGCGCGCGCTGCGCCTCCGCGTCGAGTCTGACGGAAATCGCCTTGTCAGCCACGTCGCCTGAGCGTATCACGTTTGTCATACGTCGTTAGTCCAGTTCAGTGAGCAGTCCTTTCTCCTCGAGGACGTCCCAGGCGAGCTCGAACGCCTGCTGGTGCATGACGGCACCGGCGATCCACGACTCCGCGCCGTTGTCGTGCAGATCCTCCTGTGCCTCGAGCACGCGGGCTGCCTGGACGAGGTACAGCTCGTGCACTCGGCGAGCGCCCGGTCGCAGTCGCCCGAGATGTCGTCCCACGCGTCCTCCACCACCTCGCCTGCAACACGCTCGGCTTCGATCAGGTCGTGCCAGTACGCGCCCGGCACGAAGCGCTCGGCGATCAGCTCCCCGAGCCGCGCACGGTCGACTTCGATGCGCGACGCGACGTCG
>CAVQFF010000004.1:0-136194 GCA_963711785.1 uncultured Thermoleophilia bacterium | reverse complement strand
GCTGGGCGACGACGCTCTGCATCGCGAGGTTGTACTGGTTGATGTTGTTGCCGACCCAGAAGAACGCGATCGCGGTCTGCTCCGGGGTGCGAACCGAGCTGTTCACCGCGCCGTACGCCTCGGTCTCGTTCAGGTCCTTCGCGTACTGGCTACTTGTCAGCGCGGGCGGCGGCTGCGCCCGGAACTGCGAGGGCCGCTCCAGCAGGAACGGACGGAACGTGGCGAGCCACGGCGTCTGCACCGTCTGGTTCGGCTGCAGCTGCCACTGGCCGGGCAGGATCGGCCCGATTTGCCCGTAGCCCGGCGTCGCCGCGTTGAGGCCGTCGCCGGTGCGGAGGGCGATGATGTCGTTGGCCGCCGCCTCGCCCAGCGCCACGCCGTCGGCGACGTCGCCCGAGAGCGTTGCGAGATAGGCGTTGTACTCGCCGTCAACGACGGTCTGCTGGTCGGGCAGGTAGTTGTCGAGGATCGTCTTCGTCGCCGCCGCCACTGCCGCCTGCACCGACGCGTTCGGGACGACCGTGAACGTGAAGTCGTGGTACGGCTGATAGCGGCCCTCAAGCTTCGTCACCGCGTCGTACACCGCGGCCTGCACGTACGACATGTAGACCATCCCGTCGGTCTGCACCTTCGTCGGCGTCGACGCACGCACCGCATTCACCGCGTAGGTGTTCCACGTCAACACCGCATCCGGTGGCACCGCCGCGGCCTTCCGCGTCGTCGCCGACGCCACTGACAGCGACGTGGTCGCCGCCACTGCGAGCATGCACACGAGGGTGAGCAAGATCGTGAGTTGAATCGTCTTCCTCTTCATTTCTCCTCCTTTACGGTTACCGAGCCGCCGACTGTTTTTGCCGGACTCTCGTCTGCCGCGTTGATCCCGTTGAACGCCACCGCGGCGCGCTCGGCGGCCTCGAGCACTGCGCCAGCTGAAGTGGCCTGGTACAGGTAGAAACACGCATCGCTCTCGGGAACGAAGATGGAGCGCAGGAAGCGCACCGGGATGCCCTCGGCCTGCATCTGCTCGCTCGCCTGTCTGGCGTGTCTGGTCAGCTGCGCGAGCTGACCCCAACCGCCGGCGGGGCGCGAGAGCTCTAGGGTGTAGTAGGCGAGCGTTTCCATGCCGATGACGCTAGGCCTCGGCGATTCCCCATTCAATTGTGGGAATCCACAGAGATTCGAGCGACGGTAGAGCTGCGCCAGCGCCGGTTATGCGTTTCCGGGCCGATCGAGCCGGCCGGCGAGCTCGGTGCGTGAGCGCACCTCGAGCTTGGCGTACACCTTGGTGAGAGTCGCCTCCACCGTGCGCAGGCTGACGAACAGGCGTGTGGCGACCTCCTTGTTGGCAAGGCCACCGGCGACGAGCTCCGCGATCTCACGCTCGCGCGTCGTCAACTCGTGCGCGTCAGCCGGCCGCCGGCCGGGAAGTCGGGCGAGGTCGGCTGCGGTCCTCTCCGCCCAGCTGCCGGCACCGAGCGCATCGAAGCGCTCCAGCGCATCAACGAGCACGGCTCGGGCCGCGCCCCAGTTACGCGCGCTGCGCTCGATGCGACCGCTGAGCTGGAGCGTGCGGGCGTGCTCGAACGGCTCGGGAAGCTCGATGTGTGCCTCCAGCGCCGCTTCGATCGCGATCCGGGCGCCGGCGTGGTCGCCGCGGGCGGAGGCGACGAGCGCGATGCAGCGCCTCGCCATCGCCCGGCACCAAGGGCGCTCTCCGACCGGAGAGGCAAGGAGGGTCTCGGCCACCGCGAGGGCGTCGTCGAGGCGTCCGACCGCCACGAGCGCTTCACCCAGCACCTGGGCAACGGGGAAAATCGAGAGGTCGCCCAGGCCGCGCTCGAGCATCAACGACCAGGCCGGCTGGAGCGCCTCGACGGCACTCCCGGGGTCGTCCTCGGCGAGCGCCACCAGGCCGAGCACCGACCGGTTGTTGACCGTGTGCCAGAAGTCGCCGGTGGCCTCGGCTGCGGCGAGCGCCTCCGTTGCACGCGCCCGGGCACCTTCGTGATGTCCCAGCAGAGCCTCGACCATCGCGAGCGCGTACGACACGCCGGTGACGATCTGCGCGTCGGCCGCCTGGCGCGAGTGCTCGCCAGCGAGTCGTGCATTGGCAAGAGCCGCCGACCACCGTCCCGCGCGCAGCTGTGTCTCGGCAAGGTGACATCGGGCGATCACCTCCACGGCCTCGAGGCCGCGCTGCTCGGCCATCGCGATCTCCTCCCGATACAGCTCCTCCGCTTCAGCGAACTCGGTGGCATAGATGCACACCTCGGCGAGCGACATCCGCGGCGAGTAGGCGATGGACGAGCCGATTGACTCGTCCCACAGCTCGAGACCGCGACGCGCCGAGTCGGCCGTGTCTCGACCGAGCAGGCATCCGAAGAGTCCGACGTAACCGAGCGCCATGGCTTGGACGGCGGTCGCGCCTGCGAGCTCGGCGAGCTCGATCGCTGTATGAAGATGGTCAAGCGACTGCTCGAGGCGACCCATGCCGGCGTGGATCTCCGCCATCTCGACGTGGAGCTGTGCGCTCGTCGCGTTGTCGTCCGTTGCGTCCTCGAGCGCCAGCGCAAGCGCGCCCAGTCCCTCTTCATACGACATGCCCGAACCGACCGTGCAGGACTCGAGAGTCCACCTGGCTCGTGCTCGAGCGACGCCCGGTGGAAGCCGCACGACCAGGCTCTGGGCGAGCGTCGCGGCCGCCTCGACGTCCCCGGACATCTGGAGCTCCTCCGCGGCCCGAACCTCCCGCAGCTGCACCGGCTCGCCGTTCGGATCGAGGGAGAGCTCCGCAGCTCGGACCAGGAACTCGGCAGCAGCGGCATGGTCACCGAGGCTTGCCGCCGCCTCGGCAGCATCGTCCAGGCTCTGCGCCGCGGCCTCGTCCGGGTTGACGGCCGAGCGCGAGACATGATGGCCGCGCTCCACGGCGTCCAAGCTCGCCGCGGCAAGCCGCGCATGGATCCGGCGACGCTCGTCCGGCAACAGCAGCTCATACGCAGCCGCACCGAGCAACGGATGCGCGAATGACAAGCGCTCACCGTCGACCTCGAGGATTCCCGACGCAAGCGCCGACCGAAGCTCCGACCGCCCGACTCCCGCGCGGAGCAACAGATCCGCGGACGGCCGCAGCGCCGCCGCGGCGACCGTGAGCGCCGCGCGAGTGTCCGAATCCAGCGTCCGCAGCCGTTTCTCCAGGGCCAACGGCAGCGTCGGGGAACGGCCAACCGCTTTCGCCGAGTCGGCCTGGCGCGCGAGCTCGAGCGCGAACATCGGATTGCCACCGGACGCACGCCGAAGCGCCTCCAGACGCGGCCGCGGCAGCTGCTCTCCCAGACGCCGCGCCAGCAGCGCACCCAGCTCGGTCGCCGACAGCGCGCCCACCTCGACCCGGCGCACGTCGTCCCAGTCGACCAGCCCGAAAGGCAGCTCCGCGCGGCTCCCACCCGTCCGCATCGCGACCAGCAAGCGAACCGGCAGCGAGCCCATCCGCCGCAGCGCGAACGTGAGCGCGGCGACGGTCGGACGATCCAACCACTGGACGTCGTCCACAACTATCATGAGGTTCCCCGACGCGGCCTCGAACCGAAGCAGTTCCAGCACCGCACGCGAAAGGGCATGCGAGTCGACCACCGCGCCTGACCCCCCTCGAACCAGCGCCGCCTCGATTGCATACCGCTGCGCACCCGGTAGCTCCGCCAGGATGTCCCTCCTTACGGTCGCCAGCAGATCGGCGAGACCGACATACGGAAGCTCGGCCTCACCCGCAGCCGGCCGGGCCGCGAACACGCGTAAACCGGCCGCGGCGGCCCGTCCAAGGGCCGCACGAACGATCGTCGTCTTGCCCATCCCCGCCTCGCCCTCGAGCACGAGCGCAGCAGGCCCTCCCTCCGGCTCGCCGATGAACGCGTCGACGAGCGCGAGGTCGTCCTCCCTGCCGATGATCTCGAACCCCATCCGTCTCACCGGATCGTGACAAGAGGCGGTTACGGAGGCAACCTCCGGCGAGCAGAGGTGAGCACGGCCGCAGCAACGATCAGCCAGTGACGACGGATCACCGTCGGAGATCAGCGGCTCACTCGGTCGCCGCATTCCCAGCGTCAGGGTTTATCGCTTGCCGTCGCATGGGGCACCCAGCCTTGAGTCCCAAGCGTCTGACCAACCTCACCGGGGTGGGGGTCATCCGCTGTGAGGTAGGCGCCAACTGCGCCCCCATTGACGATCACGACGGTTCAGGATGGCGACGGCTCCCGGAACGCCAAGGTCGTCGTACGGCATCCACTTCGGGGGGTGGCCTGAACACTGTGCGCTCACCGCGACATTGAGCCACGGTCTTCGGGAGCCTCACATTCACCGCCTGGGCTGGCAACGACAGGCCGGGGGTACAACCTGGGAGTTCCGACGTGGAGAGCGGGGCCGCCGCGGCCCCGCTCATCTACACGTCCGTGAAGTCGGGGGCCTCGCCGCATCGGGCCCTTTCGACATTCGCACCATGATCGCCGCCTGCCGGTTCACGCAATCACTCATTCCGGGTTGACCGTCTCGGTTGATCTCGTTTCGGTCCCTCGATCAGAGGTTGAGGGAGGGATTGGCTGGGTGAAGATCGTGATGGTGCGCTTCCGCGGGCGCGTCGAGCGTGCCACGGATCTGGCATGCCGCATCCCACGGCCCCGGGCTCCAATCTCTTCTCTTTGCACTCTTCGCAGTTGCCAAGGCACTTGTGTGGAGAGATGCGGGCGTACTCTCGGCCTTGCACCGAGCACGGAGCGCGAGTAGGTCGATGTTGCTTCTGGAGGTCGAACGCGGAAGGCCGCAAGGCCCAGAGCGGAAGGTCACCTGAGGTAGCTAACGAAAGCGCCACCGGCTCGGTGTTCTCATCTTTTCGGGGGTCGCCGTTCCCCTCGGTCACTGGGTGTGGGGAGCACACTGTGATCAGTGACGCTCGTCGCCTCCGACCTCGCCGCGATCATCATCGTGGTCGTCTCGACCGTCTTCGTCGTGGTCGTCGTGCTCGGGCTGCATATCTGGGGCGCGATCCAGGATGGGCGAGAGGAGAAGGCGATGTGGCGATGGAGACATCGCGAATGACGCCGAGGTTGACCGAAAGCGGGGGTCTTCTCGACAGCCGACGGGAGTTCTCCAGCGGCTGGACTTGCCAATTCACTTGACAAGTCGTCTGATTCGGGGAGACCGGCTACCTCTTTGGAACGAAAAAGACCCCGTTTCCGGGGCCTTCTCGAGCGGGAGCGACGGGACTCGAACCCGCGACCTCCGGCGTGACAGGCCGGCGTTCTAACCAACTGAACTACGCCCCCGGTTCGGGCGCCAGTGTAGCGTCAGGCGGTCGCGCAAGCCTCCAAGGATCGACCGGAGGGGCGACTAACGTGGCCCGGTGGCCCGCGTCGACTGGATCGCGCTCGCGATCGTCGCCCTCTCGGCGCTTGCCGGCCTCAAGCGCGGGCTGATCGCGACGGCGCTCTCGCTCGGCGGGCTCGTCGTCGGCGCGATGATCGGCGCCCGGCTCGCGCCGCACTTCCTGCACAACGGCGCCGATTCGCCCTACACGCCTCTGGCAGCGCTCGCCGGCGCGCTCGTCGGCGCGGCGCTGCTGCAGAGCGTCGCGTCGGTCGCCGGCTCGGTCGCACGCGGGAGCCTGTCGGTGATCCCGCCGCTGCGACTGCTCGACTCGATCGGCGGCTTCGTTGCCGGCGCTGCGCTCGGGCTCGTCCTCGTCTGGGTCGCGGGCGCCGTCCTCCTGCAACTGCCCGACCAGACGAAGGTGCGAGACGAGGTCCGCAGCTCGCTGATCCTCCAGCGGTTGAACACGATCGTCCCGCCGCGGAACGTCCTGCGGGCGTTCGCGCGCGTCGACCCGTTCCCGTCGATTGCAGGCCCGGCGCCGCCGAAGACGCCTCCCGACACCCGAGCGCTCTCGTCGGCCGCGGTGCGCGCCGTTCGCCCGAGCGTCGTTCGCATCACCGCCACCGCGTGCGGGCTCGGTGTGGAGGGCTCGGGCTGGGTCGCGCGGCCGCAGCTCGTCGTGACGGCGGCCCACGTCATCGAAGGCGCGACGGAGATCGAAGCAGGCGGCCGGCCTGCGCGCGCCCTGGTCGTCGATCGCAAGCAGGACGTCGCCGTGCTGAGCGTCCCCGGGCTGCGCGCGGCGCCGCTGCCGATCGTGGACTGCGCACTCGGGCGACTCGGTGGCGATCCTCGGGTATCCGGAGGACGGTCCGTTCGACGCCAGGCCGGGACGCGTGGGCACGACCGCCGACGTGCTGATGAGCGGCTCGCTGCGCGAGGTGACGGCGATCAGCGGGCTCATCCGCCACGGCAACTCGGGCGGCCCCGCTGTGAACGAGGCGGGCCAGGTCGAGGCGACGGTCTTCGCTGCGCGGATCGGCGCACGCGCCGGTTACGGCGTCCCGGCGGCCCCGGTGCGCTCGGCGCTCGGGCGGGCGAAGCATCCGGTCTCGACCGGCCGCTGCTAGAGCTGGATCGTCTCGAGGAGCTCGAGCACGCCGAGCGGCCGGCGGAACGGCGCGACGACGTACACGCCTGCGGCGAGCTCGCGTGCCCCGGCGACGAGCTCTCGGACGAGGGACGCTCCCACCTCGGCGGCATCGGTTCCGGCGGCGCGGTAGCGCTCCTGGACGTGGTCCGGGACGACGATCCCGGGCGTCTCGTTGTGCACGCGGACCGCGAGCTCGAGTGACCGGATCGGCCACACGCCGACGAGCAGCGGCACCGGGCAGCCGCCGATCCGCTCGAGAAACGACTCCAGATACGAGAGGTCGAAGACGACCTGCGTCATCGCCCAGCGCGCGCCCGCCTCGAGCTTGCGCGCGAACCGCTCGGCCTCGAGCCCCAGATCGTCGGCGGTCGGGTTGACGGCGACGCCGGGAAAGAACGAGGTCGGACCGTCGATCGCGCGGCCGTGGAAGTCGGTGCCCTCGTTCAGGCGCGTGATCAGCTCCACGAGTCCGATCGCGTCGACGTCGTAGACCGCACCGCTGCCCGGGTAGTCGCCCGTCTCGGGCGCGTCGCCCGTCACGGCGAGGATGTTCCGCACACCTTCCGCGTGCGCGCCGAGGAGCATCGACTCGAGGCCGGTCAGGGTCGAGTCGCGCGGCGTCAGGTGCGGGATCACCTCGATCCCGGCGACGCGCTGGATGGCGACCGAGGCCATCAACCCGCTCATTCGAGCCCGCGCTCGCGGGTTGTCGTTGACGTCGACGAACTGAGCGAGCCCGGATTCCCGGATGCGGCGCGCAGCATCGATCAGTCCCTCGGCGTTCCCGCCGAGCGGCGGGTCGAGCTGCACCGAGACGACGAACTCGTGCGCGGCGAGCCGCTGTGCCAGCTCGGTCGGCTGCTCTCCCGCATGCGTCAGCGCTTCGCGTTGCCGTTCAGGCGCCCGCGGCGCCGCTCGTGACGACCGGTTCTCGTCGACCGCTGTCCGGATGGCCGCGATCTGCGCGGGTGTCGTGCCGCAACAACCTCCGATCAACTGCGCGCCGAGGCTCCGCGCGCGGGCCGCGAACTCGGCGAAGTACTCCGGCGTCGCATGCGGGAACGCGACGCGGGCGCCGGTGAACGTGGCGAGCCCGACGTTCGGCAGCGCTGCGAGGACCGCGCCCTCGCCGGCCATGTCGGCAAGTGCGTTGAGCGCCGCGGCCGGACCGCGGCCGTGGTTCGCTCCGAACGCGGCCAGATCGAGCTCGCGCAGACGCTCGCCCGCTTCGCGCGCCGAGACCCCTGCCAGCGTCACGGCGTCGCTGTCGAAGCTCATCAGCGCGACGATCGGCAGCTTCGTCACCGAGCGGACCGCCTCGATGGCGAGCTCCAGCTCGACCAGGTTGAAGAAGGTCTCGAGCATGATCACGTCGGCACCGCGACCCTCGAGGATGCCGCGCCTGCTCGGCGAACGCCTCCTCGTTCGCAAGCTCCCCGGTCGGCCCGATCGAGCCGCCGATGAACACCTCACGGCCGGTGATCTCGCGAGCCTCGCGGGCGAGCTTCACGCCGGCCGAGTTGATCCGCTCGAAATCGTCCTCGAGGAAGTGCTGGGCCAGCTTGTGCCGGTTCGCGCCGAAGGTGTTCGTCTCGATCAACTCGGCGCCGGCGTTGATGAAGCTGACGTGCACCGCCACGACCGCGTCCGGGGCGCGCAGGTTGGCCTCCTCCGGGCAGCGGAGGCCCGGGACGGCGGCCGAGAGCAGGACTCCCATGCCGCCGTCGGCGACGACCGGCGGCCCGGTCCGGAGGCGTTCGGCGAGGCTCGCAGTCATCGGTCCGGAGCGTAGTCAAGTGACGCGGTCAACTACGAAACGGGTGATGGATCAATCGGTTCTGGTGGTGCAGAGTGCAGGAGACACACCTGCTGGGGCCCGTTGCGGCGGGGCCTCGGCAGGAAGGCAGTTCGGATCGAGAGACGGCGTCAGCGGCGACGCCGTCTCTCTCCGTTCGAGGGCCGATTCGGCCGTTACCGGAGCTTCAGCCGGCCCACGTAGATGACCCAGCCCTTTGCGGACTTGACGTTGATCGTCAGGCCGCCCGCGTGGGCCGCGCGCCACGTGATCTCGTGCCCACTCGTCGTTGCCGGCTCCGGCACGCCGGCCACCGCAACGCTCACCCGGGTGGGGACGAACCCCAACTCGACGTGCACGGTGCCGCCGCGCGAGACGGTCGCCGTCCTCGTCGAGGCGGCGATCGGCGCGCCGCAGTGCGAGCCCCAGCACCACGATGAGATCGCGAGCGGCACCCGGTTCGCCCCGACGCTGACGTACGCAGCGGGCGGGCGCGCGACACCGAGCACCAGTGCGACGAGGGCGACCACGCCGGGAGGTTAGCCCGGCCGCAGGAGGAGTTTGCGGTCTGGTGACAAATTCGTTCCTCTTTGGTTCATTCCTGATGTAGCATCAGCGCGGTCAGAGGGTGAGCCGGAAGGAAGAGGGACGAAGAATCCGGCTCCAGGTGTGTTGGTAGGTTCCCCCGTCAACCCACGCTATAGCCGGAGGTCGTGCTCTCGTGCTCACTGTCGACATTGCTCCTCCCGACGTCGAAGAACTTCAGAAGCTGGTCGCGACGGGTCAGGAGAAAGGGTTCCTCACCTACGACGAGATCGTCAAGGGGATCGAGGAAGTCGAGCTCACCAAGGAGCAGGTCGAAGACTTCACCACCTATTTGATCGATCACGGCGTCGAGCTCGTCGAGGGCGAAGAGCACAAGCGCCTGCCGCACGAGCAGCCGCTCGTCGAGGAAGAGGTCAAGAGCGCGCCGAAGCTCGATCTGACCGTCGAGCCGTCGCTCGACTCGCTCCGCCTCTACCTGCGCGAGATCGGCAAGGTGCCGCTGCTGACCGCCGACCAGGAGGTCTATCTGGCCAAGCGGATCGAGCGCGGCGACATGGGGGCGAAGACGCAGATGATCGAGGCCAACCTCCGTCTCGTCGTCTCGATCGCGAAGGGATATCTCGGCCGCGGCCTGAGCTTCCTCGACCTGATCCAGGAAGGCTCGCTCGGCCTGATCCGTGCGGTGGAGAAGTTCGACTACCGCAAGGGCTACAAGTTCTCGACCTACGCGACCTGGTGGATCCGCCAGGCCGTGACCCGTGCGATCGCCGACAAGGCGCGCACGATCCGCATCCCGGTGCACATGGTCGAGAAGCTCAACAAGGTCGTCCACATCGAGCGCCAGCTCGTGCAGCGCCTCGGCCGCGAGCCGAAGCCGGAGGAGATCGCCGAGGAGCTCGAGATGACGACCGAGGAGGTGCGCGAGATCCTGCGCATGGCGCAGCACCCGGTGTCGCTCGAGAAGCCGATCGGTGAGGAGGAGGACTCCGAGCTCGGCGACTTCGTCGAGGACGAGAACACGGAGACGCCGGACGAAGCCGCCTCGCTGACGCTGCGCCGCTCCGACATCGAGACCGCGCTCGCTTCGCTGCCCGAGCGCGAGCGGCAGGTGATCGAGCTTCGCTTCGGCCTGACCGGCGGCCAGCCCTGCACGCTCGAAGAGGTCGGCAAGGCCTTCGGCGTGACGCGCGAGCGGATCCGGCAGATCGAGAACAACACGCTCAAGAAGCTCGAGAGCCTCCCCGAGGCGCAAGCGCTCCGCGATTGTGTTTGAGTCGAAACTCGCGCGAGCCTGAATCTGATTCGGCACAGCCGAACCAGATTCACGAGTTGGTCGCTACGGATTGATCCGAGCTGCCGGCACGAACAGCCGGCAATGCGGGCACTTGAAGCCGCGATACCGCTCGGCGGAGCCGTCGATCAGGCTTGCGCTGAACGTCTTCTTGCAGTGCGGGCAGACGATCTCTTCGTGCTCCTCCGTCGGCGTGTCCTCGCTCATCGTCAGGAGAGCGAAACGGACTCGATGCGCACCTCGTCGCGCGGCCGGTCGCCGGGGCCGGTGTCGACCTGTTCGATCGCGCTCACCACGTCCATGCCCGACGTGACCCGGCCGAACACCGTGTGCTTGCCGTCGAGCCAGGGGCAGGCGTCTGCCGTGACGATGAAGAACTGCGAGCCGTTCGTGTTCGGGCCGGCGTTCGCCATCGCGAGTGCGCCTTTCTCGACCTTGTGGTCGTTGAACTCGTCCTCGAACTGATACCCGGGGCCACCGGAGCCGGTGCCTGTCGGGTCGCCGCCCTGGATCATGAAGTCGCTGATCACCCGGTGGAAGATCACGCCGTCGTAGAAGCCGTCCTGCGCGAGCTTCTTGAAGTTCTCGACGGTCTTCGGCGCGTCCTCGTCGAACAGCTCGATGTCGATGGCGCCGTGGTTTGTCTGGAGCGTGGCGTTGGTCATACGAACACCCTAACCACGGCGTAGATTCAGGCGGTGGAGATCCGCCGTTGCGGAGCCCTGCTCGCGGTGCTCGTGGTCGTCGGATGCGGGACGAGCCCCAAGCGGCCCCGACCCGCTGAGTGGCCGGCCGGGGCGGCGGTGGTGATCAAGCAGCTGCGCGGCGACGTGCTCGCGGTGGCGGGCGCCGACCGCGTTCCGGCCGCCCGGCACGCGTTGACCGACGAATCGCAGCTCTATGGACTGCTCGTCGCATTCAGCGACGTCGCGGGCTGCCGGCACATGGTCTCGTCGCTCGGCACCAGACCGAGTGGGTTCGCGCTCGCGAACGGGCTGCTCGCGCGTGCGTGTGGGCCGCTACAGCGCGCGGCCGCGCTCTTCACGCGAGCCACGACGCGGACCGATCCGCGAGCGCTGGTCGCAGCGGTCCGCCAGGCCGATGCCGCGCTGACGCTGCTCGACCAGGCGCGCCTCGCGCTTTCGCGTCCCCGAGCCGTCGGCTAACGCTGCTTGATCGCGCCGAGCGCGTAGCCGCCTTCGAGCATCGCCGGAGCCCGCCGGGTCAGCGAGTCCCAGGTCGGCACGTCCCAGCCGAACGAGTCGGCCAGGCGGACGATCATGTTGAAGAGCGAGCAGACCGTGGCCGCGTCGCGCAGCGCCTGATCGGACACGCCGGCTGCGCGGACTGCGTCGGCGTCCGCGGCGGTCAGTTCGTCTGGCCGCAGGGTCAGCCGCTCGAGGAAGACGAGTGTGGCGGCGAGCTCGGGACGGAGTGGGGCCGTGCGCCAGTCGTCGACGACTGCCTGCCAGACCTCCTCACCGAGCGCGTACGACGCAACTGCGCCGTGGGAGCCCGTTCAGAACGGGCACTGGTTCAGTAACGACGTGAACCCGGCGAACAGCTCTCGCTCGCCGGCGCTCCAGTCGGACGGCCCGCGCATCACGCGATCGAGCTCGTTCGAGAACGGCAGCCCGAAGAGCTCGGGACGGTAGAGGAGCGTCTTCACGACGCCGAGTGGCTCGCGGCCGCTCCGTTCGCGGATCTCGGCGAGGAACGCTGCTTCGTCGGGAGCGTGGCCGTGGTCGACGACGTCGAGTCTCACCCGATCACCTCCATCGCCGTGTCGAGCCGGCGCAGCCCCTGGGCGATCGCTGCGCCGACGGTCTGCGCGAAGATCTCGTCCTCGCTCAGGCCGGCGGCCTTCAGAGCATCGACGTCGGCGTTGGTGACCGTGAACGCACGCTCGCGCACCTTGGTCAGATACGCGGCCATCGCCGCGGGGGCCGGAGGTGTTCCGTCAACGACCGCGCGCAGTTGGTCGATCGGCTCGCTCACACCGAAAGCGTACCCGCCTAGATGGGAGAGGGCACCAGTGCCGGGTTGCGTGCCTCGAGCACGTATCCACGCCCGTCGAGCCAGAACATGATCCCGCCGAGCGCGCGCGAGGCGACCCACTCCTCGACCGTGCGCAGCAGGGCTGCGAGGTCGTTGTAGCGGGCCGGTGAGAGGTAGACGCTGACGGACGTAGTGTTCGATTCCCGGTAGGCGTGGCACGCCCATGAGCTGTCCAGCTGCGCGACGAGCTCGCGCGCCCGCGTCAGCGACGGGACGTCGAACACGACGACATCTGTGAGTTCCGCGTTCTGCATGTCACCAGGTTCGCCTGAACGGAGCGCGGTCGCCTGACGCAGATATGTCATTCGCAGTCTCGGTCGCTGCGTCGTCCTACAAGTTCGCGGCGTTCGTGTCCGGTGCCGGCGCGCCCGCGCCGTATCGGTGCCGGCCCAGCCAGTAACCGGCGAGGCCGACGGGCAGCGGCAGCCAGTACGAGACGAGCCGGTACGCAAGGGTTGCCGCCGCCGCGTCGCCCGCGCCGACACCCGCCAGGATCAACAGCCCGGTCAGCCCGGCCTCGACGAATCCGAGCCCGCCGGGCGTGAGCGGGATCAGCGCGAGCAGCGCCGCGGCGGCGTACGCGAGCAGGACGAGCGTCGGCTCGGCATGGACGTCGAGCCCCTGCAGGACACAGAGCAACGCGAGGTAATCGAAGCCCCACTTCCCGAGCGCCGCCAGGCCGGCGACGAACGGGTGCTCGGCCACCGCCTCTGCGGATGCCGTCACGCTGGATCAGGAGCTGTGCCGGGAGATCCTCGAGGCGCTCGCGCTTGCCGACCCATCCGGCGGCCGCCCGGGCTCCGCGTCCGAGGGCAAGGAGCGGTGCGTCCCAGGCGAGGGCCGCGATGATCGCAAGGCCGAGGAGCGCGAAGGCGATCGCTCCGATGTAGGCCACCTTGCGCAGGCCCTCCGGCGCCGCGGCGTCGCCGATCCCGGCGAGCAGCGCGACGACCGGAAGCGCAAAGATGGCTGCGGTCGTGGCTGCTGCGCTCGCAGTCAAACCCGACGCCACCCGCTCACCGGGCACACCTGAGCGAACGAGCATGCCGTACTGCACCGCGCCCGAGGCGGCTCCGCCACCCGGGATGATGCTGCCGGCGGCGTTCGCCGCGAGCTGCGAGGTGCCGACGGCGAACCAGCTGCGTGTCCCGACAGCGATCCGCTGCAGCGTCCACAACGCGACGAACGCCATCGCCTCGAAGAAGACCGCCAACCCGAGCCAGGCCAGCTTGATCCCGCGCAGCTGCGGCCAGGACGAGAAGACGTCGAGAACCTGCGGGAGCAACAGATAGAGCGACCCCGCTGCGACGAGCAGCAGGATCACCCTGGTCACGATCTGCCGCGTCACGCCGGCGAGTTCGCCGCTAGCCGGTGAGCGAGGAGCACGAGGAGGCCTGCGAGAAGGCGTCCCCGAGCTCGCCCTTCGGATCCAGCCCCTTGAGCTGATCGAAGGCCGTCGTGATCTGCTTCTGCGCCGTCACGAGCGTCGCGCTGGCGGTCGAGATGCCGGTGAGCAGGCTCGACTCGCTCGCCGACTTGACGGCGCTCGCGTCGGCGTCGAGTTGGGACGAGAGCGTGTCGAGCGTCGCCTTGGCCTGTTTGCCGGAGTCCGTGTCCGGCTTGCCCAGGCGCCTTGGTGGTCGAGACGAACGTGTTCGTCGCCGTCTTCGCCTGGTCGGCGGCGTCCTGGAGCCCCGACTTCGAGAGGTTGCCCGTCAGCGACTTCGCTGCGGCGGTCAGCGATGCCTGATACGTCGAAACCGCACTGCAGACGCCGTTCGCCCAGTCGACGGTGCTGGATGTGGTCGTCGTGCCGGCGCTCTTGCTCGAGCCGCAGCCGGCGGCGAACACCGTCAGGGCGACCGCGGCAGCCGCGCCGAGGAGGCGGATGCTCCGCAGTCCGCTCACGACGGTGCCACCCCGACCGGTGGCGGAGGCGGCGGCAGCGGTTCGACAACCATCACCCTCGGTCGGGAACTCGACGAGCGTCTGGCGGCGGAGCGCGACGACGCCGACTGCGAGCAGCGCACCGAGGACGAGGATCCCGAGCGGCGTGCGGAGAGCGTGCGTCCCACCCCAGAGGACGAGCAGCAGATAGGCGAACCGCGACCGCGGCCCAGGCGACCCCCTGGTTCTCGTTCAGCACCGGTGCGATGTGGCCGCGAGCACGGGTCGCCATGCGCGTCGGGCCGGCAAGCACGGCGCCGAGGACGCCGAACACGCCGTAGAGAATGACCGCCCAGCCGAGGTCTCGGAGCTCCGAGGTGTAGATCTCCCACACTTTGTGCGCGGGATGACGGTACTGCGTGGTGGTCAGCGCATTGACGGCGTAGTTACCGCCGAACCGGCGGACGACCAGGACGAGCAGCCCCATCAGGACGAACGCCCAGCCGATGTTCCGAAGCGTCTTGCGCCGTTCTCCGACGGCGAGGTACAGCGCGGCCGCGAACATCACGAGCACCAGGATGAACACCCACACGCTGATGCCCCGTATGGCCTTGACCGCCTTCTGGACCAGTCCGAGCTGATCCGAGCGCATGACCGTGATCACGCCCGTGTTCGGCGGGATCCTCTCGACGGCGGCGTCCGGCAGGCCAAGCTGGGGCCCGAGGCTCGTCGAGCAGCGCGCCGAGGTCGATCGTCACCTTTCCGTTGCCGGTGTCGACCCCATCGCGCGTCTTGTTCTCGAGCACGGCGATCAGCCGCTCGTGCGTCACCGCGTTCGCGTTGACCCAGAGCCTCTGCACGCGCGGCCGCGTCAGCAGCAGCTTCACGCCGTCCGTCGCCGGCTGGCGGAGCGCCGCAGCAGCCGGAACTGCGAGCGGCTTCAGGTTGGGCGGGAGCCTCTGGGCGATGGCGGCGGGGACGTCGACGTTGTCATAGAGGCTGTTGACCAGATAGCGGAGAGGGCGGTCTGGACGCTCGGGTCCTGAATCAGCTGCGCGCTCGCCTTGTTCCACGTGCTGTTGTCGAACATCTGGCGGTTGACCCAGGTTGCGAGGATCACCAGCAGACCGAGCAGCGAGGCGATCACGAGCAGCGCCCAGACGGCGGTGCGCCTGCCACGGCTCAACGAGGCTGTCGGTGCCGGAGGGGCTGGTTGTGACATGGGGCCATCGAATCGGGAGTGGATTCAGGCGGCATCGTCCGAATCGGACGAAAGGCTCGGGCGGGGCGCTCCAGCGACATTTGTGTCAGTTCAGTAGATTCCCTCATGTTGCTTGCCCCCTCAACCTGAAAGGGTGACGGGCAGGTTTCGTCGTCCTGGGCTGAAAGGAGTCGATGTCGCTTTCCGGCCGTGCCGGCGCAAAGACGGTTCTCGTCGAGGCGGACGACGCCGCGCTCCCGTTCGGGGTCGTCGCGGCGAAGATCCGGCCGCCGCTGCCGAGGCCGGGCGTCGTCTCGAGGACGGCGCTCGTGAACCGGCTTCGGGCCGGCCGCTCCTCACGCGCAGTCTCGGTGGTCGCGCCCGGTGGGTACGGCAAGACGACGCTGCTCGCGCAGTGGGCTGCGCGTGACGATCGCCCGTTCGCCTGGGTCTCGCTCGACCGGCGTGACAACGACCCGGTCGTGCTCCTGCGACATGTCGCTGCGGCGATCAACGAGATCATTCCCGTCGACCCGCGGCTGCTCGACGCGCTCGCGGCTCCCAATGCCGCGGTCTGGACCACCGTTCTTCCCCGCGTCGCGGCGCTCGTCGCTGCTGCGGACGACTGCGTGCTCGTGCTCGACGACACCCACGAGGCTCAGTCGGAGGACTCGGCGGAGGTGCTCGCGATCCTTGCCGAGCATGTTCCGGACGGTTCGGCGCTCGTCCTTGCGAGCCGGGTCGAGTCGGTGCTCGTCACGAGACTGCGCAGCACGTCGACTCTGCTCGAGATCGGCGCCCCCGACCTCGCGCTCACGCGGCGCGAGGCGGAGCTCTTGTTGCGCAGCGCCGGTGCGCGCCTTTCCGACGAGGCGTTCGGGGAGCTGATCGAGCGAACGGAGGGCTGGGCGGGCGCGCTGTACCTCGCCAGCCTCTCGTTGAAGCGTCCCGCCGTGGGCCGGGCCGGCGTAGTGAGCGACCGCGGTGTCCCATCGGGCGCGGACGACCGGTACCTCGCGGATTACTTCCACTCGGAATATCTGGGTGCGCTCACCCCCGAGCGGCTCAGGTTCCTGCGGCGCACGTCCGTGCTCGAGAAGATGTCGGGTGCGCTCTGCGACGTGATGCTCGATTCGAGCCAGTCGTTCGACGAGCTCGAGACGCTCAAGCACTCGAATCTCTTCCTCGTTCCGCTCGACGACGAAGGCATCTGGTATCGCTATCACCATCTCTTCCGCGAGCTCCTGCGTCGCGAGCTCCTCGAGACCGAGCCCGATCTCGCGAGGGAACTGGGTGGTCGGGCCGCGGACTGGCTCGAGCAGCACGGCGACCCGGAGTCGGCGCTCGAGCTCGCGCTCGACGTCGGAGACATGGAGCGGGCTGCGCGCATCTTTGCGGAGATCGCCCTCCCGACGTACTGCACGGGCCGCGCCGCGACGGTCGAGCTCTGGCTCGGTCGGTTCGACGCCGACGCGGTGGCCCTGAATCCCGCGATCGCCGTCCTGGCAGCCCGGGTGCATGCTCTCGGCGGTCCCTCGGACGAGGCAGACCGCTGGCTCGAGCTCGCCGAGCTGCACGGCGCCGACGACCCGGAGGTTGCGGCGCAGGTCGCGGTCATGCGCGCGTCCTTCTGCCGCGACGGAGTCGGGACGATGCTGTCGGACGCCGGATCGGCGGTCGAGTCCCTGCCCGACACGAGCGACTGGAGGAGCCTCGCCCTGCTCGTCTACGCCGTCGCCCACACGTTGCTCGGCGACAACGAGCGTGCCAACGAGCTCTTCGGAGACGCGATCACGCATGCGAGACGCGTTGGCTTCAGTGAGACGCAGGTGCTGGCGACCGGTGAGCGCATGCTGCTCTCGGAGGAGGCGCACGATCTCGCCGGATCCGACAAACAGGCGGACGAGCTGACTCGTCTGCTCGCGAGCGGACTGCTGGACGCGTCGGTGCCGACGGCCGTGGCCTTCGCGGCGTCTGCCCGTTCGCAGCTTCGCCACGGCAACTGGGACAACGCTCGCGCAATGCTCAACCACGCTTTGAAGCTCACACCGTTCCTGACCGATGCGGTCCCGTGGCTCGCAGTGCAGACGCGCCTCGAGCTCGCGCGAACCTTCGTCGCTCTGCGTGACATCACGCTGGCCCGGGCGTTGCTGGTCGAGATCGACGCGATCTTCGATCAGCCGCCCCGACCTCGGTGTGCTCGTCGAGCAGACCGAGCAGTTGCGGCGGGCGCTCGACGCGCTGCCGACGCTCGAGTCGGGGAAGGGATCGAATCTCACCGCGGCGGAGATGCGGTTGATGCCGTTCCTGCCGACGCATCTCTCGTTCCGCGAGATCGGCGACCGCCTTCACCTGTCTCGCAACACCATCAAGACCCAGGCGATCTCGGTCTACCGCAAGCTCGGCGTCTCGACGCGCGGGGATGCGATCGACGAGGCGGTTCGGCTCGGCCTGGTCTCCGAGGCCGGGCCGGCCAGGGAGATCGTCCGCACCGTCTAGACGCTAGACGTGCAGCGGCGTCGGCGGTGGCAACGGGGGCTCCGTTTCCGGCGACGTGATCTCGATCTCCGTCCGCGCGGCGCTCAGCTCGCGCAAGATGTGCACCGCGGCCGACGTCAGCGGCGCGGCCAGCACGAGGCCGATCATTCCGACGAGGCAGCCGGCGGCGATCGTCACGACCAGGACCACGAGTGGATTCAGATCGAGTGCCGATCCCATCGCGAACGGCTGCACGATGTTCTGGAGCAGTCCGTTCGCCAGAATCACGATGACGAGCATGATCAGCGCCGTCGAAGTTCCGTGAGCGCCGAGAGCGATCACAACGGCGAACGCACCCGACACGAACGCGCCGACGAAGGGAACGTACGCGCCGACGAACGTCACCACGCCGATCGTTCCCGCGAGCGGCACGTCGAGGATGAGTGCGCCGATCGTGATGACTGCGGCGTTGAAGCCGGCGATGATGGTCACGCCGCGGAAATAGCCGCGCAGCGACCGAATGATGCCCCCGGTGATCGTGTGCCCGACCACCCGCGGCATTCCGAGATGGCCGTCGAGCCACCTGCGCATCGAGGGCCCGTCCTTGAGCAGGAAGAACGTGCTGAGCAACGCGAGCGAGAGCCCGAAGATCAACGAGGTCAAGCCCTGCAGCCCGTGCAGCGTTCCTTTGACCAGCGTTGCGATCGCCTGCGGCACGTCGCTGCTGACGCTCGCGGCTGCGCCTGACGACCCTGACTCGTTGACGCCCACGCTCTTCAGCCACTCCTGGCCGTGAGCGACCGCCGCGCCTGCCTCGTTGGAGATCTCGTTGCGTTGGGAGGTGATGCCGCCGATCACCAGCACGACGATCACGCCGCCGACAGCGGCGAGCGCCAGCAGGACGAGCGCCGCGCCTGCCGTGCGCGGAACGCGATGACGCTGGAGGCCGCTGACCGCGGGCACGCTCACTGTCGCGATGATCGTCGCTGCAACGAGCGGGCCGACGATCGTGATGGCCGTGGCGAGCAGCCACACGACGGAGGCGACGAGCGCGAGGCAGCCGATCAGGAACCAGGAGGTGAGCCCGAGATCGCGCAGCCAGGCCGGCGCCGAGAATGAGACCGTCGTCGGGGCCGGCGGCGGCCCTGTGTCCTCAGTTGCCATCAGCCGAGCAAATCGGCACAGCAGTTCACGATCATCGCCCCGATGGGGTGAAGCGTATGCCGACACGACGGAGGACTATCTCCGGCGGATGGTCCTCTGCGATCGGTATCCGATCGAATGCGTCGTCACTTAATTGGCGAACGCGAACCTGATCGCCGTCGGATACGACACGACTGAACTGGCGGAGTCTGCGCTCGGGGCGGTTCGTGAGCTCGGCGACGAGCACGCACTCGTTCTGCGCGATGCGGCGATCGTGATCAAGCACGACGACGGTCACGTCGAGCTCCAGCAGATCCACGGTCTTGCAACCGGGGAGGGAATGGTGAGCGGAGGGGCGATCGGTCTCCTGCTCGGGCTCGCACTCGCAGTGCCGGTCGCGGGCGCGCTCGTCGGGCTCGCGGGTGGCGCCGGGCTCGCGGCACTCGACAGGGGAATCTCGGACGACCACATGCGCAAGCTGGGCGCGACGATCGCGCGCGGCCACGCAGTGCTGTTCGCGCTCGTCGAGAAGGTCGACTGGAACAAGCTGGGTGACGGACTTGCGCTCGGCGGCGGCGAGCTCGTCGTCTCGGAGATCGACGACGACGTCCTCGCTCTACTGCGCGAGCCGCCGCCACCCGCCGCCTAGGGATTCTCCTGCGCCTCGGTCACCGAGGTCGCCTCGCCGGGCTTCAGTAGCCGAACCTCCACCTGCGGAGCGCGATCGTGGACGAGCCGCAGGAACGTCTCCGGCGGCTCCCGGAGGAACGCTCCGCCCGACATGCCGAGCGGATGCAGCGAGCCCCAGTGGATCGGGATGACGATCCTCGGCCTCAGCAGGCGCACGGCCTCCGCCGCACGCTCCGGGTCGAGATGGCCCTCGCCGAGGGTCGGCCCCCACCCCCAGATCGGCAGCAGGGCGACGTCGAGCGGATCTGCGAGACCTGCGAGGCCGGGGTAGAGGTCGGTGTCGCCTGCGAAGTAGACGGAGGCGCTGCCACGAACGAGGAACCCGACCGCCGAGCCGGGCCGGCCGTGCACGGCCGGTGTCGCCTCCACGGCGAGCTGCCCGATCGTCCGGGTTTCTCCCGCTGCGATCGGATCGACCGCCCCACGGAATCCGCGCCGGCGGAGTGACCCGACGGCCCCGCTCGCTGCCAGCACCGGCACGCCTCGAAGCCGGCGGAGCGAGCGAACGTCGAGGTGGTCGCGATGGGCGTGCGACACGAGCACGGCGTCGATCGGCCCGAGCTCGTCCCGTCCCGGCGGTGGCTGAACCGTCCGCAGATGGGCGATCCGCTTGCGCAGGATCGGATCGGTCAGGAGGCGTGTCCCGTCGAGCTCGAGCAGCACCGTCGCGTGGCCGACCCAGGTGATCCGCATTGGCCTTGGAGATCGAGCCGCCGCTCAGGCGCCTTCTCGTTCCTCTTCCGCCGCCTTCGCGTCCTTCTTCGCCTCGTGCGCCGCTTTCCGCTTGGCCTGCTCTTCCTTGGCCTGGCTGTATGACTGCTCGACCAGGAGCTTGCCTCCGGTCCAGCCGAAGGCCCACACCATCAGGATGATCGCGAGGATCAGGTTCCAGGCCGTCGTGACGAGCTGTTGCGCGAGCGAGTAGGCGGTTGCGTTGGTAGCGCTCGTGACGCCCTTGAGTGATGCGACGTTGAACGCTTGCGTCACGCCTGCGCCTCCCGGGGTGACCGACGTCACGTTGGCGATCGAGTTGCCGGCGAGGATCTTCATCAGCGTGTCGAAGGTGACAGGGATCGCGTACGCCGAGAGGAAGACGGCCATCACGCAGAGGCTGGCGATCCACGAGATTGCCTCCGGCGTCACGACACGCAGGAAGTACGCGCTGGGATGGGACAGGATCTGACCGCCCTCCTTCGCCTGGTCCCACCACTTGAGGACGCGAGGCCAGAACATTCGGATGAGCAGGGCGATCAGGAAACCGCCGGCGATCAGGATCACGACCACCGCCCACGGGTGATCCTTGATGAAGCCGAACTGCAGGTCGAACGAGCCGCCGACGGTGAGAAACAGGTAGAGGTACGGAAACGCGCCGATCACGACGAAGAAGATCTTCTGCACCCCGTACACCGCGAGGATGCCGGCGAACGTCGCTCCCGGGATGATCAGCGTCAGCATGATCAACATGACCGCGGTGCCCAGGTTGGCGGGCAGGATCGAGTTGAGCCCCACGGAGATCGCGTAGGCGGCGAAGATCTGAAGCCAGCGCACGCGGTCGGCGTAGGCATAGCGCAGGATCGAGTAGTACGCGAACGCGGCCGCGGCCGTCTGGACCGTCTTGAGGCTGATCGCGGCCAGCAGGTCGCGGGCCGAGATGCTCGTGATCGTGTCCCACAGCTGCTCGAACCACCCCTTGATGTTCCAGCCGAGGATGTCCGCAGCAGCCGCGATCACCGCGATCACGAGGACCATGACGAGCCAGCGCAGCCAGTGGCCCTGCTTCGGCGCGGGTGGGGCGACCGTCGCTGCCGCGCTCGTCATGCGACCACCTCGCCTCGGCTCGGCGAGGCCCCGGTCGGGTTGGCGGGATCCTGGTCGTTCAGCAGGCGGCGCCAGCTCATGAGCACATCATGGACCCTCGCCGCGCCGATGATCGGCTCGTCGGTCAGCGGCAGGCGGTCCGGGAAGAACAGGAAGGGCCGCGTCTGGGGGCCGCCGATGCCCCCGTGGAAGGAGATCAGCTCCTCGAAGGCGCAGCCCGTATCGAGGTCGGAGTCGTAGAAGCTGCCGACCATGATGTCAGCGACGTGGGCGAACCCGTCGGTCCGGAGCAGGTGCTGCGGCGCGGTCGGCGAGAAGGGCGAGAGAGGATCCACGCCTTCGATCCGGCCCTCGTCGAGGTAGTGCGCGCCGTCCGCCCCGAGGGCAACTGCGCCGTGCTGCTCGGAGCGGACGAGGAGCCAGCCGATGTGCGGGTGCTCGCGCAGGGCCGGCAGCAGCCGAGGATGCAGCGCGTCGATCTCCTCCAGGGTCAGGCGCTGCCGCTTCTCCATCAGGTAGACGAGGCCGAGGTTGCCGGACCCGAGCACGATCACGTCCTTGTCGGAGACGTCGTTCTTGGCGCGCTTCTTCGGCTTCTGACCGCTTGCCTCGGACAGTGCGTGCCCGACCATCGAGCTCTGCTCGTCGCCGCCGCCGATCTCGGTGACATTGCCGTGTTCGAGGTTGCGCTCGACGAGCTCCTGGAGGCCGTAGCCGTTGCGTTGCTTGAACGTTGCCCCCTGTGTCTGCCCGTGATCCGACAGGACGACGAGCTCGTATGGACGTGCGGCGTAGCGGCGGGCTCGCTCGATGCGGCCGAACTGCTCGTCGAGCTTGCGGAGCGCCTCCATCGTGTCTGCACGCTCGAGGCCGGAGTGGTGCGCGACCTCGTCGTAGCTCGAGAACGTCGCGTAGACGGCAGGCCGGCCTTTCATCATATCCGTCAGCACGCCGTAGACGATCAGATCACGTACGACCACGCACATCGTCGCGCGCAACAGGGGGTAGATGCCGCCCCGCTCGCCGCGCGGCCGGATGTCGCGGCGTCTCGCCCGGAGCGATGCCGTGATCTCCAGAAGGACTTCCCAGCCGAACAGCACGAGCGCGCGCATGACGTTGAAACCGTTCGCGAGAAAGGCGCGGTAGCCCGGATTCGACCGCTTCTCGGCGTCCAGGCGGCTCACCGTGAGGATCATGTGGTCGGCCTCCCCCGAGAGCAGGTTGCCCCGGCTCGCGCCGCCGTCCGTGAGCAATCCACGTCCCGTCGCGAGGCGCCGCTCGATCTCCGCGCAGTCCTCGGGGCCCGAGCAGGCGCGGAGGATCGCCGTCTCCTTCTCGACCCACCGAAACGCGGGAACGTCCTCGTTCGATCCGAGCAGGATCCCGGCCTGCGAGGCACCGGTCTGCGACGAGAGATCCGTCTCCCACTCGGCCAGGCGATAGCCGTCCTCCACCAGCCAGCGTGCCATGGTCGGTGCGCTGCCGTCGCGCATCGCGTGACGAAGCACCGGTAGCGCCAGGCCGTCGATCTCCAGGAACACGATCCCCGGCGAGTCGGTGAGGACTCGATCGCCGGAGCGGCGGGCGATTCGCTGGATGACGCGGAACGCGTACGTGTCGTCGTCGTTGGTGCCGAAGAGCACGTCGAGCATGACGCCCACGGCCGAGGCGACGAGTGCGACCCCGAGTGCGGACCAGAACGAGTCCATGGTGAACCCACCGTTGGTCAAGGCATCCGCGGCCAGCAGCATGAGCGCATCGAGCACCAGCACGAGCACGAAGCCGAGGAGCAGCGTCAGCGGTAGACGGATGGCCGCGACCAGCGGCGGCAGGATCGCGTTCAAGACGGCGATCACCAGCGCCGCGGCCAGAGCTCCCCAGAAGTCCGTGACGTGTGCCCCGGGGACGATCCAGGCACCGAGGAGGAGCGCGAACGTGACCGTCAACCAGGCGAGTGCGAGCGTCGCCGGCTTGAGGCGCGGCCGTTCAGGTGCCCAGGTGGGCCTCACGCCAAAGCTGGACGATACGTTCGGAGGGTCGTTCTCAGCCACCGCTTTCATCGAATCGGGACGATGCCACAGGGCCATCGTCCGCATCGGATGAAAGTCAGGGGGCGGATGCGGCCGCAGGGCCGCCGCGGGCCTTCACCGGGGCGAGCCACGCCGAGGCGACGTAGGCGACGACCACCGCGACGATGACGATCGGCATCATCGCGATCGCGTCGGATTCGAGGATCACACTCGCGAGCAGCACGGAGGTGAAGGGCAGCCCGAGCATCGCGACGCTCATCGCGCCGATGCCCATCCCGACCCCCGCGATCATCGGCAGGCCCGGTGCGTGTGACAAGGCGATACCGCCCGCGGCGCCGAGGAAGAGAGACGGAAAGACCGGGCCGCCGCGGAAGCAGCTGAGAGAGAGCCCGTAGGCAATCCCTTTGCAGGCGAGCAGCAGCACCAGCGCCCCGACCGACCAGCCCGCAGCGGACTGGATGAGCTGTGGGAGCTGATCCTGGCCGGAGAAGAGCACCTCCGACGAGCTTCTGCCCGTCACCCCGGTGAAGACCATCGCAAGCCCTCCGACCGCCAACCCGACCACCGGGGTCAGCGTGACCGACCGCTGCTCGACGACCGGTTGGAGGAACAGGCCGAGGCGCCGGATGGCAGCCCCGAAGACGGCGGCGGCGATCCCGATCGCGACCGCCCAGAGGAACTCGGGGCCGTCGGGGCGTCCGAACGAGGGAATGTCCGGGACCGCCAATCCGAATGTCCCGAATCCGGTCCAGGCGTCCAGGCCGACGAAGATGAGCGCCCCCACCCCGGCGCCGAGAAGACCTGGGACGAGAACGACGCCCAGCATCGGGCCTCCGAGCCCGGCGGCCTCCATCAGCAGGAACGCTCCGACGAGGGGCGAGCCGAGCAGCGTGCTGATCGCCGCGAAGCTTCCGGCCGCCCCGATCACGGCAACCGCCTGCGCCGGCGCGTCCTTCTTGAGCAGGTGAATGGCGAGGACACCGAGCCCGCTGCCGATCGCGATCAGCGGCGCCTCGGGCCCGAGCACGACCCCGAAGCAGAGGGTCGCCAGTGAGGCGATCACGATGCCGGGCAGGTCGATCGGCGCCACGGGGCCGCCCGTCTTGAATCCTTCTGCCGGCTTGTGGCCGGCGGTGCCGGGCAGGTGGCGAATCGTCAGGGCGACCAGCACACCGGCGAGCGCGAGCCAGGGAAGCGGCCACCAGGCGGGCTCGTGTCCGAAGCCGAGCTCGCCCGGGAGAGTCCCGAAGATGTAGTGCTGCGCCTCGGAGACCGCCTTGAGGAAGAAGTATGCGACGACTGCGACCGCGACGCCGACGACTCCGCCGAACGCGAGCAGAACCAGGTAGCTCCGGCTACGAAGGAGCTCCACCGGGTCGGCGGGAGGAGGAGCAGGAGGGGGCGGATTGGTTTCGGTGCTGCTCATCACGCTCTCGATCCCTCGACGGCACGACCGAACATGACCAGTCGCGCAACGTCGCACCGAATGGGGCGGCCCGACTCACCCGATTGGGATGACCAGACGGAGAACGTGCCCTGCGGTGACCGGTTCATCCGGATTGGATGAAAGCCCCGCTCGAGTCCTGGTTCAGCCTGTGCGGCGTGACAGGTTCTTCTCTGAGGCCGCCGGCAGGGGCGGAGCCGCCCCCCGGAGCCGCGCGGCGCGCGTGGCTGGAGCTGGAGTTTCCGGGTGCGATCGAGTTCGACGATCCGTCGCACGAGTGGCGGCGGCTGTTCTCGGAGCTCCTCGGGACGTTCTTCCTCGTCCTGGTGGGCGCGGGCGGAGCGGTGGTCGCTGCGAAGTCGGGTGGTGCGATTGCCCGGAGCGCGGCGGTGACAGGCCCCGGCCTGATGGTGATGGGGATCATCCTGTTCATGGGCGCCGTCTCGGGTGCGCATCTGAACCCGGCGGTCTCGCTCGCCTTCGCGACGCGGGGCGACTTCCCCTGGCGGCGCGTCCCCGGCTACATCATCGTGCAGTTGATCGGGGCAACCGCGGCTTGCCTCTTCCTCTGGGCGGTGCTCGGCAAGGTCGGCGGCCTCGGCTCGACCGAGCCCGGCGCGGGGATCCATGCCTGGCAGGCGATGCTGATCGAGTTCATCCTGACGGTCGGCCTCGTGAGCGTGATCCTCGGGACGGCCTCATCGGCGCAGAACATCGGTGCGCTGTCGGCGGTTGCCGTGGGCGGCTACATCATCCTGGCGGGGCTCTGGTCGAGCCCGATCAGCGGTGCGTCGATGAACCCGGCGCGCTCGTTCGGGCCGGATCTGGCGAACTGGGATTTCACGAACTACTGGGTGTACATCGTCGGTCCGATTGCCGGGGCGTTGACCGCCTGTGGGATCGCGTGGGTGCTGCGTGGCCCGGGTGGCGACATCGGTGGGCTGGCGGCGGCGCGTGGCCGTGACGAGCGCGTTCAGGCTGCGCTCGACGCGAAGACCGACCGCTCTTCCTAAGCGCGCCCTAAGACGTCGAGCGGAGAATTGACCCGGATGGGCTAGTACGGCGGTCGCCCTCCGAGGCAACACTGAATGCATGCTCATTCAGCTCGATCCCAGTGTCGTGAAGAAGGCGCAACGCGGAGATGAGAAGGCATTCTCGGTCATCGTCCGCACCTATCACCTCCCGATCTTCAACTACGTGCTGCGGTCCGTCGGCGACCGTGAGCTGGCCGAAGACCTGACCCAGGAAGTGTTCCTGCGCGTCTGGAAGGCGCTGCCGCGCTATGCGTTCCGGGCCAAGCTGACGACGTGGATCTTCCAGGTGGCGAAGAACGTCGTCCTGGACGACATCCGTTCGCGGAAGAATCGCCTCCAGCCGGTCGAGCTCGTCCCCGAGCTGTCGCCGGCCCTCCCGGAGCCGCCGATCGAGCAGGCCGAGACCATCCGGGCGCTCTGGGTCGCGATCGAGCAGCTGGGTGTCGACCTGAAGACCGCCCTGCTCCTCCGCGATGTCGTGGGCATGTCGTACAACGAGATCGCCGTGGCGCTCGATGTTCCTCTGGCCACGGTCAAGTGGCGGATCTACAGCGCGCGCAACGACGTCCAGTCCGCCCTGGCGGAGGCCGGCATCACGCTCGACCGGGCTGCCGAGCCCGTCGCCGAGACTGCCTGACGGCCTGGATCGCCCATCATCCCGACGGGATGAACCGCCCGGGACGGAGGTCCGTCACAATCGGCTGGTGACTTCTGGTCTCCAGTCGTTCGGTGGAGATGTCGAAGGCGCTCTCGAGTCGATCAGCGTCCCGAGCTACGTCGTCGACGCTACGGGGATCGTCCGCTGGCTGAACCCCGCCGCCCGCCGGCTGGTGGGCGACGTCCGCGGCCGGCAGTTCACTTCCGTCGTCGCGCCGGAGGAGACGCGGCGCTCGCGGGAGGTCTTCGCACGGAACCTCGCCCGGCCGGGGGAGGCGCATGACTCGGAGGTCGTTGTCATCGGGGCAGACGGCGAGCGGATCGGAATCGAGGTGAGCGCCGTCACGCTCGTCGAGGGCGGCCGCGTGATCGGGGTCTTCGGCCAGGTCTCGGATATCGACGAGACGCCGCCGCGGCCCGCTCACCCGCATCTGACCCCGCGTCAGGCCGAGGTGCTCCGCCTGCTCGAGCACGGCCGGAGGACGCACGACATCGCGAGTGAGTTGAATCTGAGCGTCGAGACGGTTCGCAACCACATTCGCCACATCCTCCGTGCGCTCGGCGTGCATTCCCGGCTCGAGGCGGTCGCTCTCGCGCACCGGGAGCATCTGCTCTCGAGCTGAAGGCTCAGGCCGCGCCGGTGGGCGGCGCGGCGCCGACGGGCTGCGAGCTGATGTTGCCTCGTCCGTCGACCGCCAGCACGACGTGCTCGTCGCCGCGGCGCAGGACGGCAGTCGTGTCCGTCTGGCTCACCGGGGCGTAGCCCTGCGCGACCCACGCAGCGACGGCCTGGCCGAGCGCGCGTCTGCGCGCATCCGTCGGCAGGTCCTTGTGGCGGTTCGCCAGCCACCCGATCAGCCCGATCAGGATCACGATCGCGATCCCGATCGCGACGAGCGCCCAGGTCTGGGTGCCGCTGGAGGTGTCCGTCGTCGAGGTCGTGGCCGGAGGATTGACCACCACCGTGCCCGGCCCGATCGTCGTCTGCGTGTTCGTGACCGTCACCTCGACGGTGGTCTGCTGCACGGTGGTCTGCGGGATGGTCGGCTCCTCGGACGTCGTCCCGGCGGCGGTCACCGTCGGGATGGCGAGCGTGCCGGCCTTCTCGGCCGCGCTGCCGGTGCTGCCGCCGACCGCCGCGATGACGCCTGCACAGAACAACGCCGCCAGTGCGCCCCAGAACGGGAGCTTGGTCCTCATGACACTGCCGCCTGGCTCGCGCCTGTGCGGCGGGGACGCCGTAGGCCCCGAACGGAGACCGGTGCCAGCGAACGGCCGAACGTGTCGATGAAGAGCGAGCACGGGCCGCCCGTGGGCGGGAGCGTCCCGTTGAGCACCTCGACCCTGTACGTCAACTGGTCGCCGTCGAGCCGCGGCTCGTGCAGGACGACCACCACGTCGGCCAGCGCTTCGGTGGGCTCCTCGAGGAACGACAGCACCGCGTGCGGCGGCTCGGCGACGAAGTTCGTCGTGTCGTCGTCCCAGAGCTCGAGGAAGCGCCTGGACGGCAGATGCCCGGCCTCGCGGCGCGGGCGGTCCGAGAAATACACCGTTGCTTCTGCAACCCCGCGCAGTGTGATCTCGCCGTCGTCGGAGCTGAACCCCGAGCTGCTCTGGACGAACAGCGCGTCGATGCGGCCTGCCTCCTTGCGTGAATTGGCCGTCACTCGGCTCCCTGCGTGAGCACGAGCCGCTCCGAGCCGTGGCAGTGCTTCCACTTGCGACCGCTGCCGCACGTGCAGGGATCGTTCCGGCCGCGGCGCGCGTCGTCGGCGGCGTAGAGCTGGACGATCTCGGACGGCGCGCGGTCCCGGCTCAACAGGTCGCCCATGATCCGCATCGGCCGGTCGACGTGGTGGAAGAAATCCTTGAACCCGGCACACAGGAAATTCAGTCCGGGGTCACCGGACGGCGTCTCGATGAAACGGTCCTTCGGACAGCCGCCGTGGCAGGCGAACCGCACGTCGCAGTCGAGGCAGTACTGCGGCAGCCTGTCGCGCTTGTCGAGCCCGAACTGCACCTGCTGTTGCGACGAGACGAGCTTGAGCATGTGCTCTTCCTTGATGTTGCCGAGACGGAACCGCGGTTCCACGAAATGATCGCAGGAGTAGAGGTCGCCGGTGTGCTCGAGCGCGAGCGCGGCGCCGCACGTCTCGGAATGGACGCAGAGGCCGGGTGGCTCTCCGACCCAGTTCGCGAGTGCGACGTCGAACATCTGCACGTAGACCTCGCCGACGTCGCGCCGGACCCATTCCTCGAACACGTCGATGAGAAAGCGACCGTACTGCTTCGCCGTGACCGTCCGGTTGGTGACATACGACCCTTCCTGTACGTAGAGCGGACGGTCGCGCCACGAGGTTCTCGGTGCACCGTCCTGAGTCTCCTTGGTGGCACGTTCGATGATCGGGATGAACTGGATGAACCGCGCCTCGCACTCGTCGCGCAAGAAGCGATAGATCTCTCCGCCGCGGTCGCCGTTCATCGCGTGCACCGTCGTGAGGACGTTCCAGTCCACCCCTGCTGCACGCAGGTGGTCGAGGCCGCGCATTACCTCGTCGAACGAGCCCTTGCCGCCCTTGTTCACGCGGTAGGCGTCGTGGATCTCGCGCGGCCCGTCGATCGAGATCCCGACGAGCACGTTGTTCTCCTCGAAGAACTCGCACCACTCCCCATCGAGGAGCGTGCCGTTCGTTTGAATCGTGATCACGGCGCGCTGGCCGCCGCTCAGATGCTTCTCCGTCAACTCGACGGAGCGGCGGAAGAAGTCGAGGCCCATCAGCGTCGGCTCGCCGCCTTGCCAGGCGATCATCACCTCGGGAGCTCCCGTGTGCGCCTCGATCAATTGCTGGAGATAGGTCTCGAGCAGCTCGTCGGCCATACGGAACCGCGAGCCCGGGTAGAGCATCTCTTTCGAGAGGAAGAAGCAGTAGGAGCAGTCGAGGTTGCAGACGGCCCCGGTCGGCTTGGCAAGGAGATGGAACGCTGAGGGAGAGGCGACCGCCATCGTGGGACCCGAGCTTCGCCCTTCGGGGCGAGCCTGGCATCATCCCAACCGGATGACCGACGAGCCGACCGATGCTCTCCGCCGCACGCGCCTCGCCAACGAGCGCACCTACCTGGCGTGGTGGCGGAGCGCTCTGACCGCCCTCGCCGTCGGCATCGGCACCGGCCGCATCGCGCCCGGCCTGACCGCCGGCGCCGTCTGGCCCTATCGCCTCCTGGGAGCGGCGTTCTGCGTGCTCGGGGTCGCTTTCGCGTGCTGTGCCTTCGCGCGTCACCGTAACGTCGAGCGGGCACTCGCCACCGGCGGCTACGCGCCGATGGACGACCGTGTCGCCGTGGTGCTCGCCGGCGCGACCGTTGTGCTCGGGATCGCCACACTCGCTCTCGTCGTCGCAGGCGGCTGATCGTTCGAGGGCGGGGCGGGCGCCGTGCCCACGGCCGCCGCCCCGCCGTTTCGTCCGCCGCCGGCCCGGCGACGCGTTGCGCTGCCCCGCTAGGCCGTGGCCGGCTCGGCGGCCGGAGTGCCGTGCAGCTCGTTCTGCAGTGCCTCCTCGGCATCCTTCGAGAGCGACGACTTGAGGACGGTGCCACCGAACTTGCTGAGCGCCTCGACCGCCTTGTCCGGCGTCACCTTCTCGACGACGAGGAAGAGCGCAGACGTGCCGGGCTTCATCGCTTCGCGGACCTGATCGATGAACGCCTGGTCGATGCTGTCCTTCTTGAGCTTGCCCATCAACGCGCCGAAGCCGGCGCCGATCGCCATCCCGAGGAACGGGACGAAGAAGAGGATGCCGAAGAGCACCCCCCAGAACATCCCCCACGATGTCCCGCCGGCCACCGAGTGGTGGTTCGTGGACACCTTGAAGTCGCCGTTCTTGTTCCGGACGATCGATGCGATCGCGTCGGTCTGGATGATCAGGTCGTTCGCAAGCTTCTCTGCCTCGATCTGAGCCGCCGCTGCCGTCGTCTCGTCGGGGTAGGCGATGGCGATGAGATCCGCCATGGTTGTCCTCCTTCGGTATTTCCACATCTGCCGGCAGGCCACGCGCGCCCCGGGGTGCGGAGAGGTGTTTGACCCGAGGATTCCCGCCGGTCAGGCGGGTTGCGTAGTCCCGTTGGGGTGAAATCCGCGGGGCGCTCATCCCAACCGGACGATGTGCCGGAGTGTGATCCTGTGTTTGCTCGAGGCATGGCACAGCCGGACTACGCCGGGGACGGATACGCCGATCAGTCGGCGAGGGGACTGGGCTGGGCGATGTTCGCGGCCGTCCTCTTGTTCCTCGCAGGCACGTGGAACTTCATTCAGGGGATCCTGGGCGTCTCGAAGTCGCACGTCTACACCACGACCACGCATTACGTCTTCGGCGACCTCCGCACCTGGGGCTGGATCATTCTGGCCCTTGGCCTCGTCCAGCTCTGTGCGGGCGCGGGCCTGCTCAGCGGCAGCAGCTGGGCGGTCTGGTTCGCGATCGCCGTCGCGGGCGTCAACGCGATCGGTCAGTTGATGTTCCTACCGGCCTACCCGGTCTGGGCGCTCGCGATGTTCACGCTCGACATTCTCATCATCTACGGGCTCGTGATCTACCACGGGACGGTCAAGGCACTACGGAGCTGACGTCCTCCGACAGGTCCAGGATGGGGAGAGGAGGCCCCGCATGGAGACCCTCGTGCATTACCCAACGCTCTTCGTGGCGCTCGCGATCGGCGCAGTCCTGATGATGGCGCAGCTCGGACTGTCCAAAGGGTTGCTCGCGCCCAGGCGCGCTCGCAGGCCGTGTCCCTCCTGCGGGCGGATCCGGCATGCAGCGGTCTGCGAATGGTGCGGGCACGCCCGGCACCGCCGCAAGTGATTGTCACGTTCAACCGCGCACGATTCCGAGGACGCCCAGGATGAACAGCACGGCGGCGATGAGGCCGACCGCGCACGGCAGGATCACACCCGCGTAGCGGTCCATCGCTCCGCGCGTGAGCGCCAGCACCGCCTCGGACCGCGGGCCCGCGACCGCACGCACGCCGATGATGACGAGAAGCGGCAAGATGAACGCAACGTTGAAGAGTGCGACGAGCTCGAGCTGGCCGGCGAGCGTCGCGCTCGATCGAACGATCGCCGCGAGCGCCGCGAAGTAGGGGAAGGCGGTCGGCAGTTCGGCCAGGATGATCCCCGCCCCGAGGCCCGCGGCGCCCAACGCCCCGCCTGGAGGCTCGCGCGACATGCCTCCGGCCACGCGGCGCCGATGGATCCACAGAGTCCAGGCGAGCCCGGCCAGCGCGATTGCCGCCCCGATCTCGAGTAGATGCTTCGCGAGCGGGCCGAGATGCGGGATCAGGTCGATCAACGCCTGCCCGGGCCCCGCGACCACGAGCATGCCGGCCGCCAGCGAGGGCACGAACACGCCCAGCGTGAACAGCGAGACGAGCACGACCCCGCGCCGTTTCACGGCGAGCACGAGAGCCGGGGCGATCGTGGAGGGATTCAGCCCGTCGACGAGCGCGATGCCGAGCACGAGGAGCGCGAGTGCCTTCACCGGCCCGCACCGTGCCTGCGGTCGGTTAGGCGGCGTTCATCCGGTTTGGGTGAACTGAGGAGCGGCGCCGCCCGTTAGAACGACCCTGTGAGCAGCGAGAGCCCGGAAAACGAGGCGCACGGCCCCGTCGTCGTCGGGTACGACGGCCGGGAGGAGTCCGAGCGCGCGCTCGAGTATGCCCTCGAAGAGGCGGCATCGCGCGAGACGACGGTGGTCGTGGTGATCGTCGCGCCGATGCCCTACGAGTGGGTCGACCCCTACGGGCCTGGAGTGCCGGGCATGGTCGGACCGATCACACCGATTCCCAAGGAGGGGCCGCCGGAGATTCAGCCGCTCCTCGAGCATGCTCGCAAGCGGCTCGCGGAGACCGGCAGCTCGGGTGACGTCGTGTGGGGGCTGGGCGATCCCGTCTCCGAGATCCTGCGGGTGGCCGACGAGCGCACGGCAGGTGCGATCGTCGTCGGGACGCATCATCACTCGGCGCTCGGCCGGCTCTTCGGAACCGACACTGCAGCCGACCTCGTCAAAGAGGCGCACTGCGATGTCCTCGTCGCCCGCTGACCCGCCCGTCCACAGAGATCTGAACGGGAACGGGAGGCTGGACCCGTACGAGGATCCTGCCCAGCCGCTCGAGACTCGCGTTGCGGACCTCCTGTCGCAGATGACCCTCGAGGAGAAGGCGGGGCTGATGTTCCACCCGCCGATTCTCATGAATGCGGACGGGACGCTGCTCGAGGCCGGCGACGAGTTCGTCCGCGGGAACACGGAGGAGCTCGTAGTCGAACGCGGGCTCAATCACTTCAACATCTATTTCGCCCCGGAGCCGCGCCTACAGGCGGAGTGGCAGAACCGGATGCAGCGGCTCGCCGAATCGACCCGGCTCGGCATTCCGGTCACGATCGCATCGGATCCTCGGCACAGCTTCGCCGAGAGCGTCGGCGCGAGCTGGTCGGCGGGAGGGTTCTCGCGCTGGCCCGAGCCGATCGGCTTCGGAGCGCTGCGCGACGACGAGGCGATGCGGGAGTTCGGCGACATCGCGCGGCGCGAGTACCGGGCCGTCGGCATCCACGTTGCGTTGCATCCGATGGCCGACCTGGCCACCGAGCCGCGCTGGGCGAGAAGCATGCACACCTTCGGCGAGGACGCGGACCTCGCCAAGCGCCTCGTCGCCGCCTACATCCGCGGCTTCCAGGGCGAGCAGCTCGGGCCAGAATCGGTCGCGTGCATGACGAAGCACTTCCCCGGCGGCGGGCCGCAGCGCGACGGCGAGGATCCCCATTTCCCCTACGGGAAGGATCAGATCTATCCCGGCGGCCGGTTCGAGTACCACCTGGGCGTCTTCGAAGCCGCCTTCGAGGCCGGAACGGCGCAGATCATGCCCTACTACGGCCGGCCGGTCGGAACACCGTACGAAGAGGTGGGCTTCGGCTACAACCGCGACGTGATCACGGGCCTGCTGCGAGAGCGCTACGGGTTCGACGGCGTGGTCTGCACCGACTGGGGCCTCATCACCGACGCGCCGATGCCGGACGGCTCGGTCTTCGAGGCCAAGTGCTGGGGCGTCGAAGAGCTGAGCCCCGCGGATCGCCTCGAGAAGATCATCGCCGCAGGCTGTGACCAGCTCGGCGGCGAAGCGCTGCCCGAGCTGCTGGTAGAGCTCGTGCGCGCCGGCCGCATCTCGGAGGCGCGAATCGACGAATCCGTTCGCCGCCTGTTGCGCGACAAGTTCCGGCTCGGCCTCTTCGACGATCCGTACGTCGACCCGAAGGAGGCGGAGCGAATCTGCGGGTGCGCCGAGTTTCGCTCTGCGGGCGATCGCGTGCAGCGGCGCTCCGCCGTGCTCGTGACCAACGACGGCACGCTGCCGCTCACGGACCGGCCGCGGCTCTACCTCGACGGCGTCTCCGCCGAGAGCGCAGCGGCCTACGGCGATGTCGTCGACCGGCCCGACGACGCCGACGTCGCGATCGTCCGCCGCAACGCACCGTTCGAGCCGCGCACGGCGAGCTTCATCGAGAGTGTCTTCCATGCCGGCGACCTCGACTTCAAGGAGCCGGAGCTCGGGGGGCTGCTCGAGCTCGCGAGGCGAACGCCGACGGTGCTCGTGCTGCACCTCGAGCGTCCGTCCGTCGTTCCCGAGCTCGTCGCAGAGTGCGCGGCGATCCTGGCCGTGTTCGGCTCGGCCGACGAGGCCGTGCTCGACGTCCTGTTCGGCCGCTCGGCGCCGGAAGGGCGGCTGCCGTTCGAGCTGCCGTCGTCGATGGACGCGGTTCGGGCGCAGAAGCCGGACGTGCCGGGAGACTCGAGCGATCCGCTCTTTCGCTTCGGGCACGGCCTCTCGTACGGCTGACGGTCACAGCGCCTCCACAGGGATCTCCGACGGGGATCGAAGCGGCGACCGGTGTTCTGGAGGCATCCAGACACCAGACCGAAGGAGCCGAGATGTCCCTGAACGCCATGATCCTGTTGAACGTCCTGCTCGACGTCACCGTCCTTGCCGGCCTGGCCGCCGTGCTGCTCCGCCCGTTCGTGCTCGAGCGCAGAGAACAGAAGGTCGCTCCGGCCGCGCGCCCGCAGGAACTGCGGCGCGCTGCATGACTCACAGCCGATCCACAGGCGCTCGACCTCGCTTCACAGGAGAATCACAGACTCGCGGGTCAACGTGGACGGCATGACACAGACACCGAACAAGACGCTCGGTCGGATCCTCGTCGTCGACGACGAGCCGTCGATCACCGACGCGGTCTCGACGGCGCTCCGCTACGAGGGCTATCAGGTGGAGGAAGCCGCGAACGGCCGGGAAGCGCTCGCCGCGGTCATGCGCGAGGAGCCGGCCCTGGTCGTGCTCGACTGGATGCTGCCCGACATCTCCGGGGTGGAGGTCGGGCGCCGACTGCGGGAGCGCGGGTTCAAGACGGCGATTCTCTTCCTCACTGCGAAGGACGCGGTCGAGGACAAGGTGGAGGCGTTGCGTGCCGGTGGAGACGACTACGTGACCAAGCCGTTCTCGCTCGCCGAGATCGTCGCCAGGGTACAGGCGGTGCTGCGCAGGACGAACGGCGACCTGCCGGGCGACGTCCTGCGTTTCGCCGATGTGACGCTCGACGAGGCCCGGCACGAGGTCTGCCGCGGCGACACACCGATCGAACTGACGGCGACCGAGTTCAACCTGCTCCGCTTCTTCATGCTCAACCCGCGGCGCGTTCTCTCGAAGTCGCAGATCCTGCAGAACGTGTGGCACTACGACTTCGGAGGCAGCCGCAACGTCGTCGAGACCTACGTCAGCTACCTCCGCCGCAAACTCGACGCGGCCGGCCCGCCGCTCATTCGGACGGTGCGTCAGGTCGGCTACATGCTCGAGGCGGAGCAGGAGTAGGTGGGCCAGCGGCTCTCGCTGCGCGCGCGCCTCATCCTCGGCGTCGTCGCCCTGGCCGGCGTTGGGCTCGTCACCGCGGACGTCGTCACGTACACCTCGCTCCGCAGCTTTCTCATCTCGCGCACCGACGACTTTCTCGACACGGCGCACACGTCCGCCGAGAGCGCGCTCCACGGGCCGGCCGGCCCGGGTGGGAGCCGGCCGCAGCCGTCGTCGGACAACGGCCCGGACATCGGACAGCTCAAGGCGAAAGTCCCCGGGCTGTTCGTCCAGGTTCGGCGCGCGGACGGGACGATCGTTGCGACCGGTGCCGCGCCGCAGTTTCCCGGGACGAAGAAGGCGCCGCCGCCACGCCTGCCGCAGAAGATCGCGATCACGTCGCAGCGCGGCGCGGACCGGGTCAGCTACTTCACCGTCAATGCGGCCACCGGTGACGGCCGCTACCGCGTCCGCGCCTCGATCGACCCGGGCAGCAACGGCTACACGCTGATCGTCGCCACGTCCCTGAGCAGCGTTGACAGCACACTGCACCGGCTGGTCTTCGTCGAGCTGCTCGTGACGCTCGCCGTACTGGGCGGGGTCGCGGTGCTCGGGCTCTGGGTGATCCGGGTCGGCCTGCGGCCACTCACCGAGATCGGCGCCACGGCCGCCACGATCGCCGCCGGCGATCTCTCGCAGCGCGTCGCCCGCGACGACGACCGCACGGAGGTGGGACGGCTCGGACGCGCGTTGAACGCGATGCTCGCCCAGATCGAGTCGGCCTTCAATGCCCAGGAGGCGTCGGAGCGGAAGCTCCGCCGGTTCGTCGCAGATGCCTCGCACGAGCTGCGCACGCCGCTGGCCGCAGTTCGAGCCTATGCCGAGCTGTTCTCGCGTGGAGCTGCCCGGCGGCCGGCCGACCTCGAACGGTCGATGGCCGGGATCAGCCGGGAGTCCGAGCGCATGAGCCTGCTCGTCGAGGATCTCCTGCTGCTCGCGCGGCTCGACGAAGGGAGGCCGCTCGCGCGTGAGCCGGTGGAGCTGGACGCGGTGGTGGCCGAGTCGGTCGAGACTGCCCGGATGCTCGAGCCGGAACGCTCGATCGCCTGCACCCTCGACCGCGCGACCGTGATCGGAGATCGAGACCGGCTGCGCCAGGTCGTGGACAACCTGCTCTCCAACGTTCGTGCTCACGCAGATGCGGATGCAACCGTCGAGGTGACCCTGGTGCGGATGGACGACGTCGTACGGCTCAGCGTGACGGATGGCGGCCCCGGGCTGACCGACGAGCAGGCCGCGCATGTGTTCGAGCGGTTCTACCGGGCCGACTCCTCTCGCACGCGAACCGCGGGCGGTGCCGGTCTCGGCCTCTCGATCGTCGCGGCGGTGACCGACGCGCACGGCGGGCGCGCGACCGCAGCGGCCGTGCCGGGCGGAGGGGCGGCGTTCACGATCGAACTGCCCCTCGCAACCGGCTAGGAGGGCTCGTCGAGGTTCGGCGGCGGGGAGGCTCTCTCGAGTGCCTCCCCGCCGCAGGCCGCCTTACATGTTCGGGCACTTCGCCGAGCCGGTTGCCGGCGGTGCTTTCGTCGACGGCGTGGTTGTCGTCAACGGTGTCGTGCTCGTCGCCGCCGGGGTCGGCGGCCGAGGAGCTGCCGGATGCCGCGTTTGCGATCGCGGCGCTCCCGCCCGCGAGCGCCGCCGTCGCGGCGACGCTCGCGAAGATCGTGGCAAGTCGCTTGTCCATTCGAATCACCTCCTTCAACTGTCGGGTGCTGAGCTTCGAGTCAACCCGGCGCAGCTCGGCGGCCTGTGGGAGCTCGCTGGGAGCTTCCTGTGCGTCGATCCTGGCTAGGCTCCGGCGATGTCCGAGTGGGCGCGACCGGGGCTGCGTGCTGCGCAGCTCGCCACCGTGCTGGTCGCCGCCTTCTTGCTGACCGGATGTGGCTCGAGCGGCGAGACGTCACGAACCACGACGTCCGACCAGGGCCTCGCCGCGATCGGCGCGGGCCTGCACGGCCCCGCCGGTCTGCACGCGACGGTCTACGCGGCCGGCTTGAAACTGATGTCCGCGTTCGCGTTCGATGCACGAGGTCGCCTGTGGGTCACGACGTCGGGGGCGAGCACTCATGCGACCGACGGCCTGTACTTCGTGCCGCGCGCCGGCGCGCGCCCGGTGCGAATCGCCGGGAGGTTTCGCGGGCCGCTCGGCCTGGTGTGGATCCGCGGCAGGCTCTACGTCGCTTCCCTCAACCGCGTCCAGGTCCTGTCGGGCCTGACGGACGATCACTTCGCGGTCCGGCGGATGATCCTCGTCGGGCCGCCGGGCGGCGGTGAGAACAACAACCTCGTCGAGTCGCCGAGCGGCAAGCTCGTCATGGGCGTATCGGCCTCGTGTGACCACTGCGTCCCGGCAAGCAAGTGGTCGGGCTCGATCGTCGAGTTCGACACGAGTGGTCAGGGGCTGCGTCTGGTCGCGCGTCGGATTCGCGCTCCGTTCGGACTTGCGTACTACCCGGGGACGAACCACCTGCTCGCGACGCTCAACCAGCGCGACGATCTAGGCTCGAAGACGCCCGGCGACTGGCTGGCGCTCGTCCGCGACGGTGACGATTTCGGCTTCCCCGGGTGCTACGGGCAGGTCGCCGCCGGGTGCAACGACGTGCCGGCTCCGCTGGCGGTGCTCGACCCACACGCTGCGGCGGGCGGCGTCGCGATCGTGCGGCTCCAGTTCGGCCCGGGGCTCGGTCCGGCCGCGCTCGTCGCGGAATGGTCGCTGGGCAAGGTGCTGCGTGTGCCGCTTGCCGCTCGCGGCGGGCGCGCAACAGGCGGGGCGGTCCCGTTCCTCACCGGGCTGAAGAGCCCGCTGCCCCTGGCGGTCGCCACAGACGGCGCCTTGCTCGTGGGCGACTGGACGACCGGGCGGATCTACCGGATCACGCGGTGACCTTCTGCAGGTCCTCGGTCGACGGCACGAAGTAATACGCACCGGTGAGCGGCTGCGTGTAGCGAGTGAGGGTGTCGCGGATGCCGTCGGTGAGCCCCAGCATGTTCTCGAGCATCGCCGCGAGCGGCCGCTGTTCACGGCAGCACCCGACGAACATCGTGCCGTGGTCGGTGACGGTGCCGTACGGCGTGTTGCGGCGGAAGATCTTGCCGAAGCTGTCCTGATCGGTCCGTCCGACGTGCGACTCGGCGGGGCGGTCGTCGAGCTCGATGCTCTCCTCTTTCGTTCTTCCCATCGCCTGTTCCTGACCGGCGACGGGGAGGGACTCCCAGGCCGTCACATCGTGCCGCCACTTCTGCAGCAGGAGGATCGTGCCGCCGGCACCGGGGCTTCCGTCCTCGAGCAGGGCCACTCCGGGTGCGTCGATCAGCGTGGGGTTCTCGCTGCCGTCGATGAACCCGTGAGGTCGCGGTCGTGCCGGTAGGACCAGCTCGACGTCTCGCTCGCGACCGAGCCGGTCGGGGCGAGGAGCGCGATCGCTGCCCGGGCGACATCGAAGACGACGTCGTAGGCGATCCCGGAGAGCCAGAGCACTGCGTCATGCTGCGTGGCCGGCATCCGGTAGCCGTCAGGCCCGACGAGGTCGCTGTTGAACCCCTCGACTCCGGTGGTGGTCGCGCCGCCGCACACGTCGCGCCAGAGCTCGGGCCGGAACCCGACGACGAGATTGACCCCGCCCATCGTCGTTCGAGGCTCGCGCAGCGAGGCGATGGCACGGACGAGGTCGGAAGCCGCCTGCGGCTCACGGACATCGAACTCGAGGTAGGCGGTGGACGCGGTGCCGAGTGCGAAGATCCCGGGCTGCGGCGTGCTCATCTCGTGCGCTCGGAGAGGCTCATCCGTCCGCCTCGGCCGGCGCCTCTGCGGCGAACTGGGAGACCTGCTCGGGGATTCCCCGTTCGAGCCGACGTACCGCCACCACGAAGGAGACGCACATCACGCCGGCCATGCAGAGGAGCACCGTCTTGAGCGACAGGGCGATGTCGTGCTGGACGGCCGCGAAGATCTGCGCCCCGGTGACCCCGCCGCCCTCGGGGGCGTGCCCACCACCCTGGCCGGTGCTGAACGAGGCGGCCAGGTGTGCGGCTTCGGGCTTCGGCAACCCCCGTCGGACGAGTGTCGAGATGATGTTGGTCCGGTTCTCGCTGATCAGAATGCTCCCGAGCACCGCGAGCCCGAGGCTCGAGGCGAAGTAACGAACCGTCTGCGTGACTCCGGTCACCTCGCCGTAGCTCCCCCGTGGGGCGCGGTTGATCGCATCGGTCGAGACAGGTGTGAGCGCGAGGCCGAGACCTGCACCGGTCAAGCACGATCCAGTACCACTGCGACGAGAGGCTTGCGTGCGGCAGCTGGTCGGCCCACAGCAAAAAGCCGACGGCGGTCAGAGCGGATCCTGCGACTGCGGCTGGGCGGGCTCCACGGCGATCGAGGATGCGCCCGCCGAGCTGGCTTGCGCCGGCGAAGCCCAGGAAGAAGATGAGGATGTAGAGGCCCGCCTGCCCCGCGTTGTCGCCGAGCACGACCTGCGCGTAGATCGAGGCGAAGAAGAACAGCGGCACGAAGCACGTGCAGAGCAGGAACAGGACGATGTTGTCGGCCACGAAGCCGCGGTGCGCTGAAGATGCGGAGATCGATCAGCGGATCGGGGATCCGCAGCTCGACGCATGACGAAGCCGGCGAGCATCACGGCGCCGGCCGCGACGCAGCCCCAGGTCGCCGACCGAGCCCCAGCCCCACTGGCCCGCCTGCTGGAGGCCGAGCACTGCGAGGCCCATGCCGGCGGAGACGAGCACGGCGCCGCGCCAGTCGATCGGGACGCGCCTGCGCTCGTCGGCCGGGTTGGCCCGCAGGGTCAGCGCGAGCGCGATCATCGCGATCGGCACGTTGATCCAGAAGATCGAGCGCCACGTCCACTGCAGGAGGAAGCTGCCTGCGATCGGACCGACCGACGTGAGCCCGCCCGTGATCCCGAAGAAGATGGCGAGCGCCTTGCCGCGCTCGCGCGGCTCGAAGCTGTTGACGACGATCGCCAGCGCGGCTGGGAACAACACGGCGCCGAACGCGCCTTGCACCACGCGGAAGCCGATCAGCCACGCCTCACCGGCCCGGCCCGCCGGCGCGGCGCCCGCAGAGCGCCGAGGCTACCGCGAAGCCGATCGACGCCGACGATCACCATGCGCCGGTGGCCGAGCACGTCGCTGAGCTTGCCGCCGAAGGCGAACAACGCGGCCAGGGCGAGCAGGTAGCCGTTGATCACCCACTGTGACTCCGGTCGCGGAGAGCGTCAGCCCTGTCTGGATCTTCGGGATCGCGATCGCGACGATCGTCTGATCGACGAACATCATCGAGACGGCGAAGATCATCGCCGTCAGCACGAGGTACTTGCGGCCGCCCCCAGCTCGCTGCGCCACGTGCGGCATTCTACGGTCGCTCGCAGGTCTCAGAGCTAGGAGTGGTGCTCTCTTTCGCGCAGCTCGGCCTGGTAGCGCTCTGCCTCGTCGAACTCCTGCTCGGTGCGCTGGCGGTCGGCGTCCGTCTCGTTGGACGGATGTTCGCCGGCAGTGGTGGACCGCCGTACGGCGAGGAAGGCGATCACGAGCAGAGGGATCGCAATCGCCGCGATGATGATGACCGGGAGCACGCCGCCAGCCTACGTCCTGGCGGCAGACGCTGCACGGTTCGAGGGGCCAGCGACTCAAGCAGCCGTGGCCTGCCGCCGATAGGAAACGCATGGACGACGCGGACCATCGTCTCTTCGGGCCGCGCGGGCCGGCGCAGCCTTGGGCCGGGGACGAGACGGTGCTTGCCAAGATCCCTCTCTCGGGGGTCGACGCACGATGTGGGGCCGCACAAGATCAGTGGGCGCGCCGGAGGCACCGGTCGTGACGACCAAGCACCACCGCGCACTGCGGTCAACCCAAGTCTTTCCTTCGAAGAAGGAGCTCGTGTCAGCGGCACACGACACCACTCGGCCTAACGCGAGCGCCGGCGCAAGCCGGCAGCTTCGGCTGCTCCAGCGCGAACACGGCTTCCTGCTCGTCGAGGCGCTCGTTGCGATGGTCGTGTTCGCGATCGTTGCCACGGGCATCGTCGACATGCTCGTCTCGAGCACCTCGATCACCACGCTCGCCAAACAGCGGACGCTCGCCGAGCAGGGCGTGAGCAACCAGATCGAGTACATCCGGTCGATCGACTACCCGTCGCTCGGCACGGTGGGCGGCAACCCGTCGGGCACGGTGCCGCAGACGCAGGTCTTCGACGGCGTGAACAACGAGACCCTCGGTGTTCCGGCGACGTTGACCACGTCGATCTCGTATGCGAGCGCCGACGTGCCGGGCTCCGCACTGACAGGCGCGGACGAGAAGCAGGTCACGGTCACCATCACTCGGACGAGTGATTCGCAGGTGCTCGCCCAGGCGGTCACGTATGTCGCCCCGAAGAAGCAGTCCTCGCAGACCACCGGGGGCGTCGAGGCGACGGTCACCGACATCGGGAACAACCAGAGCCAGTCGGGAACCGTGCTGGACAACGTCAATGTCACGTTGACTCCACCGGTCGGCCTCAACCCGGCGATCCCGAGCGGGCCCGAGAGCGACCTCACCGACGCGAGCGGCACCGTCACGTTCCCGGGCCTCACGCCGACGAGCGGCTCGCAGCTCTACACCGTAGGTATTGCGGCCGCCGACCTGCCCGCGTTCTACACCCAGCTCCCGGTCGCGGGCTTCCCTCTCTCGCCCACCGAGATCTCACCGCAGTCGATCCAGGTCTACCAGCCCGTGACGCTGTACGTCGCGCTTGACAAGCCCGACGGCACGAACTGGGTCGGCACCGCAAGCATCACCGTGACCGCTGGGTCCGGTGGAACGTCGCACACCTTCAGCAACATCTCCTTCACCTCGGCCGGCACGCCGTACGCGATCACGACGCTCTCTCCGCCGAGCGGGCAGCTCCTGCTCCCGAACATCGACTACTCGATCACGGTCCAGGGCCCGAGTGGCTATGCGCCGGTGACCGACGATGAGGTCGTTCCGGTCGCAGGCTCGTACCCGGCGAGTGCTGCGGCAACCCTGACGACGACGTTCACCGAGACGATGACCCCGCCAGTGATGGGCACCCTCGACGTGTCCGCGACGCGGCTCAACTCCGGCAATCCCGTCGCCTGCAGCGGCGCCACGATCACGGTCAAGGACAACTCGGGAACGACGGTTGCGACCGGACCGACGCCGACGACGGGCACCCGCCACGTTCAGTTCGCAGTCCCCGTCACCGCAGCGCCGTACACGGTCACCGCCGTGGGCGGCGGCAGTCCCGCACGGACCGGCAGCGTCACGAACATCACCCCGGTCGCAAACCCGACGCTGACGCCGGTTGCAGTGGCGTTGAGCGGTACCTCGACAACCGGCACGACTTGCTGATGCGTCTTCAACCCTCATCCGAACAGGGGTTCCTCCTGGTCGAGGCCCTCGCCGCGATGGTCCTGCTGGGGATCCTCTTCGCGCTCTTCGCCGACTTCACGTCGATGCTCACGAGCCGCAACGCCACGCTCACCCGCCAGGCCTACCTGTCGACGCAGGGCCGGGCCGGCATCGACGAGCTCTCGAACGAGCTCCAGTCCGCTATGTGCAACAACACGACCCAGCCGGTCACAGTTGCGACGCCGACGCAGGTCCAGTTCACGGCGCCGGACCGGCAGCAGCCGTTCCACCTGCAGCAGCTCACCTACACGCTGAGCGGCCACGTCCTCACCCGCAAGCTCGCGACGAGCACCAACACGAGCACGAGCGGCCCGCCGTGGACGCTGGGGACGACCAGCCCGGCCGAGACGGTCGTCGACTCCGTGACGAACGCCGCCGTCTTCAAGTACTACAACTCCTCGGGCACCGATCTGTCGCCCGGGGGCGCTGCGCTCACGACCGCCCAGCTGCCCACCGTGGCCCGCGTCACCATGACGCTGACGCTCGTGCCGACGGCATCGCACGGCACCGGCTCGCTGACGACGCAGGGCTCGGCGACCATCCGAACCTGGACGACGCAACAGACATGCTGACCCGTGCCCGCACCAGGCGCGTCCGCCTTGCCGGCGAAGAAGGGCAGGCGCTCGTCCTCGTCGTCTTCCTCATCTTCGTGCTCGGGCTGCTCGCGCCGCTGCTGATGGACACGATCTCCGCCACGTCGAAGGAGTCGAACGACTCGCTCGTCCAGGCGAAGGCACACGCCGCCGCAGAGGCCGGCATCAACCAATACGTCGCGAAGCTGCTCAACGACACCCAGTACTACTCGCAGTATGTCGCGCCGGGCGAGGCGACACGGAAATCGGGCGTCAACACCGTCGCGTCGGTCCAGCCGCCGGCCGCACCTGCGTCCTGGACGTACGGGACGACGTGGACGTACCCGAACGGGAAGGACGCGTGGGTCGACCTCGGCAACGGCTTCTCGTACGACCTCGAGATCACGCCGCCCCAGACGGGCGCGAACACGACCAACTTCCTCCTGATCACCGCGACCGGCAAATCGAATCTCGCCTCCGACAGCGTGCAGGACCACCAGGTCGTCCAGATGCTGATGCGGCCTGCCTCGGTGTCCGACTTCCAGATGTTCTCGGCAGGCTCGGTCTGCTACGGCGACGGCGCGATCACGAACGGCAAGATCTACACGCAGGGAAATCTCTACTTCAGCGGCACGGCTCAGGACGACCTCGACGCCGAGGGGAACATCTACCTGCCCCCGACGAACGCGCAGGGCGGCGACCCGTGCGGCACCGGCGGCGAGAACAACACCGGAACGGTCCAGACGACCCCGGTCAACCACAAGTTCGACCACACCAACATCCGGAGCGCCCCGGAGCTCGCGACGAAGCCGAACTTCTCGGCCTTCCAGGTGTCGCTCGTCGACATCAAGCGGGCCGCGCAGAACGGGAAGGGGATCTATCTGGGCAACACGGCGGCGTCGGCCTGGCAGATCAGCTTCAACTCCAACGGCACGGTCAGCTACAAGTCCTGCCGAAAGACCTCCCCCCAACCTCCTGTCCAGTCGACCCAGCCGACCTGTGACGGCTTCGTGGCGAACCAGGGCTCCGTCGCCGGGGTCCCGTCGACCCTGGGCACGAACACCGTGGCGATGCCGGCCAACGGCGCCATCTACTCGGACCAGACCGTGATCATCGCGGGCGGCAGCTCGAGCTGCTTCTCCGGCGGCAACGTCGGCGGCCCCACCGGTTCGCACGCCTCGCTGACGAGCGCGAGCTGTGTCAAGGGCCGCGTCAGCGTCGCCTCGGGCGCCGACATGGTCGTCGCCGACGACTCCGGCTACGTCACGCCGGGCGTCGATGTGCTCGGTTTGCTCGCCAACAACAACTTCTATATCGCGTCGTGGATGCCGGCGAACACGAACCTGAACTGGAGCGCCGCGTCACTCGCGGAGAACGGCTCCTGGGGACAGCCGTCGGGGATCACCTCCGGCTACTACGGGACGATGTACCACGAGGGCTCGATCGCTCAGCTGCAGATGGGGAACGGCATGACGCAGTTCGACACTCGCTACTACAACTACGACCCCAACCTGCTGTACCTCCAGCCCCCGTGGTTCCCGACGCTGCCGAACAACTACCAGGTGCTGCTCTACCGCGACCTGCCGAACGCCTCCTAGGCGCGGCGAGCTCAGTCGATCGGCGCGTGCGCCGGCTCGTTCCTCGGTGACCGCCGCTGCGGCCGCTCGCCCGGTGGTTCGATGGTGATGTCGGGCAGGGCGCGGTCGAGCCAGCGGGGAATCCACCACGAACGCTCGCGTAGCAGTGTCAGGAGCGCCGGCACGAGGGTCATCCGCATCAGCAGCGCGTCCGTGAGGATCGCGACGCCGAGCAGCAGTCCGAACTCCTTGGACACCCGGTCCGGCGAGAGCAGGAACGAAAAGAAGACCGACGACATGATCAACGCCGCAGCGACGATCACGCGGCCGACACCCGCGATGCCGTCCTTCACCGCCTGCACCGTCTCGGTCCCGTTCACGTGCTCTTCGCGGATCCGGCTCATCAGGAACACCTCGTAGTCCATCGAGAGGCCGAACAGGATCGCGAAGGCGATTGGCGGGACGAAGCTCTCGATCGGCCCCGTGCGGTCGAGCCCGATCAGACCCAGGCCGACTCCTTTCTGGACGACGAGCGTGAGGACGCCGAACCCGACCAGGGCCGACATGAGCGTCGTCAGAGCCGCCTTGAAGGCGATCACGGCAGAGCGGAACGCCATCGTGAGCACGAGGAACGTGATGCCGATGATGTAGAGGAGGAACACGGGCACACGCGAGAAGATCTGGTGGCCGATGTCGGTGAAGGCTGCATTCGTGCCCGACACGTAGGCATGTGCGGTCGACCCTGCGAGTGCCGCCGGGATCACGGTGTGCCGGAGCAGCGCGACGAGGTCGTCCGTCTTCGAGTCCTGAGGTGCGTACCTGCCGTTGCTGTTGATGATCGCGACCGATGCCTTCTCGGCGGTCTTCGCGTTGTAGATCGGTGCATTGACGGACTTGATCCCCGGGACCTGCTTCAGCGCTGTCTCGATCTTGGTCGCGGCGGCGTGGTCCGACTGGAGGTCGACGACGATCGGGATCGGCTCCGTGAACCCCGGCCCGAATCCCTTCGTCAGGAGGTCGTAGGCCTTGCGGGTCGTCTGGTCCTTCGGGGCCGTTCCCGCGTCTGCAAGTCCGAGGCGCGCGACGAGCACCGGTGAGGCGAGCAGGAGCAGGACGACGATCACGACGGGCAGCACGACCTTGGCGTTCCGCGAGACGAAGCGTCCCCACGCGGCGACGGGAGTCCGCTGCTGTCCTTCGCGGGACTCGTCCACCGGTCGCATGCCAAGCCGGCCGCGGTCGATCTTCGGGCCGAGGAGCGACAGGACCGCCGGCAGGAGTGAGTTCGCCAGCAGCACTGCCGTCAGGACGCCGAGGGCGCTGCCGATCCCGAGCTTGGTGATGAAGTCGAGCCCGATCAGGGCTAGCCCGGTGATCGAGATGGCAACTGTCGCGCCGGCGAAGAGCACCGCGCGTCCCGCCGTCGCGCCGGCCGCTGCTGCTGCTTCCTGCGGCGTCAGTCCGTCGTGCAGGAACTGTCGGAACCGGGTGACGATCAGAAGCGTGTAGTCGATGCCGACGCCGAGCCCGATCATCGGCACCAGGATCTCGGTGACCGTGTTGAAGTGCGTCAGCCGCGCGGCGAGGAACAGGATCAAGAAGGCGCCGAGCACGGCGACGATCGCGAAGAGCAGGGGGATGGCCGTCGGCACGAGCGCGCGGAACAGGATCAGCAGGATCACGAAGGCCGCGAGCAGCCCGATCAGGTCGCTGATGCCCTGCGTCGGCGGTGCGCTCTCCGCCTCACCGGTGAACTCGACCTGCACGCCTGCCGGGTTGCCGATCGCGCGCAGCTGGTCCTCGAGCGCCACGATCCCGGACCGAGGCAGCTGGAACGAGTTGCGGTCGTACTGCACGTCGAAGAACGCGATCCGGCCGTTGTCGGACAACTGACTCGTCTCCGTCAACGGGCTCGTGATCTTCTGCAGGTCCTTGGGGTTCTCCGCGAGCGCGTGCTGCGACGCCTTGCCGGCGGCCAGCATTCGGTTGACGAGCTCGGTTCCGGCGGGCGAATCGAGCCGTTTGTCCGGCGACGCGAGCACGACGCGCAGTGCGGCGCCCTTCTCGCCCCCGAATTTGGCCGTGATCAGGTCGGTCGCCTTCTGGGTGTCCGAGCCGGGGATCTTGAAGTCGTTGATCAGCTTGCCGTGGAACGCCGCGTTCAGCCCGATCAGCACGACGAAGATCGCGACCCACGTCGAGACGACGCGCCACGGATGGCGCGCACAATGGCCCGCCCAGCGCGCGAGCGCGCCCTGGCTCGCTATCCGTTCTTCTTCCGCACGCCGGACTTCGTCCGGCGTCCCCCGACTCTCTTCCCCGGCCATCGGCCCTCCTCGTCAGCCAGCTCGGCGACCTCCGGCAGCATGCCCGAAACCGTCGGGCCTGCGTGAGGGGAAGCGATCAGGTCGCCGGCGCGGGTGCGGTCGCCCTGAGCGATTCGAGTGAGGCGCGGATGTCGTTGGTCAGGATCGTGTACATCGTGGGCTCGATGATCTCGAGCGCCGCCGAGAAGGCCGCGTCCGCTTCGCCCGTTCGGCCCTGCGCCGCCCGCACCAGCCCGGCAGCGTGCAGCAGTGATGCCTGTGTCCAGACGTCCTCGCGACCGACCCGGCTCTGCGCCGCCGTGACGATGCGATCGGCCTCGTCGACCTTGCCCTGCTTGACGAGGACCTCGGCAAGGCGGCGCTCGGCCTCGACCAGGTAGCCCTGCTCGTGGGTCGAGCGCAGGCTGCTGACCGCATCCCGGAACGTCTTCTCGGCCAGGGCGATGTCGCCTCGCTGTTCGTAGACCGCGCCGAGATTGGAGAGTGTCCAGCCGTAGCGCCCCGCGGCTCCGGTCTCCCGGAACATCTCGAGCGCCTCGAGCAGGTATTTCTCGGCGTCGCCGGATTCGGTCTCGCCGAAGCGGCGGCCGCGCACGGCGAGCGCGAACGCCATCGCCTCCCGGCTTCCGCTCGACTCGGCCAGCGCCTCAGCGCGTTCCAGCAGCACGAGCGAACCGGTCACGTCGCCCTGGACGCCGGCGATGCTCGCAAGCTGAGTGAGCGCCAGGCTCTCCAGCTCCGGCCGCCCGGCCTGGTGGGCGAGATCCAGCATCGCTTCCGCGTGGCGGGTGGCCCCGTCGACGTCTCCGCGCCACCAGAAGATCGTTGCGATGAGCGCATTGGCGTCGTAGAGACCGACCGCCTCGTCCACCGGCAGGATCGCGAGGGCCTCGTCGGCGAGGTCATGGGCGCGGGTCACGTTGCTCTCCGCGTTCAGGGCCAGGTCGGCGAGCAGCACGAGTGCGCGTCCTTCGAAATTGGCGAGGCCGGCGGCGCGAGCGTCCGCCAGCGCGAGCTCGGCCTCGGCGCGGACGGTCGGGACGTCGGAGAGCCGCCACGCCGCGTGTGCAGCCAGGTACCGCCGGCCCGGGCTCGGCTCGAGCTCGACCGCCCGCAGGAGCGTCCGGCGGGCGGAGACGAACGCGCCTCGTTGCAGCGCACGGCGGCCGGCCTGTTCGAGTGCCGCGGCAGCCTCGTGCGCGAGTTGACCGGACACCGAGCCGTCGAGCTCGTCGAGCAGCTGGACTGCCTGGTCGAGGTGGTACGCGCGGATCCCTGCGAGCTCGTCGCGCGCATGTTCGTCCACCCAGTCCGCGAACACACGGTGCTCCTCCGCGCGCTGCGCCTTGCTCATCCCGCCGTAGGCGACGTCGCGGATGAGCACGTGCTTGAAGCGAAACGCCCGGTCCCCGGAGATGGTCGACAGCTCCTCGGGGACGACGAACTCGCGGTCGCACAGTCCGGTCAGCAGCGGCTCGACGTCGAGGTCCGGCAGGAGACGCTCCAGCGCCCCGCTCCAGAACACCCGGCCGATCAGCGCCGCGGTCTGGAGCACCCGTTTCTCACCCGCCTCCAGCCGGTCGATTCGGGCCGCGATCAGGGCCTGCACGCTGTCGGGGATGCGGTCGAGCCCCTCGTCTTCACGCAGCATGCGGGCGATCTCCTCGATGAAGAGCGGATTGCCTTCGGCGCGCTCGAGCACGAGCGCTCGCTGGGACGGCGGCACGTCGGCCCGAGCGAGCAGGGCATCCGTGAGCTCGCCGCTCTCGCGTGGGTCGAGCGGGCAGAGCTCGATCGCGCTCGCGCGCCGGATGCCCCCGCCCCAGGTGGGGCGCGTGTCGAGCAGGTCCGGCCGCGTGACCGCGACGATGAGAACCGGGACATTCCGGAGCGACCGCGCGAGATGCTCGATCAGATCGAGGAGAGGCTCCTCCGCCCAGTGCACGTCCTCGAAGACGAGGACCAGCGGCTGCAGGTCGGCGAGCTGCTCCGCCCAGCGCAGCGCTGCCCAGGTCAGCTCGGCAGACGTGCGCTCGCCCTCGGCGGCGCCGAGCACGCCCAGCGCCACGGCCAGCAGGTCGGCCACCGCCTCGCTCTCGCAGGAGAGACGCAGCTTCTCGAAGGCGTCGTTCGCCGGGTCGTCGTCCGTGATCCCGGCGCTCGCCTTGATCATCGAGGCGAGCGCCCAGTAGGTCACGCCTTCCCCGTAGGGCAGCGTCCGGCCGGACAATGTCGTCACCCGCTCGAGCGAATCGGTGAACTCCGTGACGAGCCGTGTCTTGCCGAGCCCCAGCTCGCCGAACACCGTCACGAGCTGCACGGCGCAATCCCGCACCGTCCGCTGGAACGTGTTCTCGAGCAGCTCCAACTCCGCCTCGCGGCCGACGAGCGGAGCGGCGGGAAGACGGGCCGGATCGTGCACGTGCAGCGCGCGCCACGTCCAGAGCGGCTCCTGCCGGCCCTTGATCTCCAGCGGCCCCGCGCTCTCGACCTCGACCGCGCCCGCTGCGAGCCGTCGCGCACCTTGCCCGAGCAGGACCTGCCCCGGCTCCGCCGCCTGCTGCAGCCGCACGGCGAGGTTCACGGCCTCGCCGGTCGCGAAGGTCGACTCGGCATCCTCGACGACCACCTCGCCCGATTCGACGCCGATCCGGACCCCGAGCCCCAGCGCTTCGACCTGGGGCACGATCTCGAGCGCCGCCCGTAGCGCCCGCTCTGCGTCGTCCTCGTGGGTCACCGGCACGCCGAACGCTGCCATCACGGCATCCCCGGCGAACTTCTCGACGGTGCCCCCGTGTTTCGCGATCGTCCCCGACACCTGCTCGAAATAGCGGTTCACGCGCTGCCGCACGACCTCCGGATCGGCTCCCGCGACGAGCGCCGTCGAGCCGACGAGATCGACGAAAACCACGGTTGCAACCTTGCGCTCCACGAATCGACTTTACCGCCAGCCCCTGGGCTGCCCGCGCTTCGAGGCTACGATCGCTCCGTGGCGGCCGGCGACGTCCACTCGGCCTTCGCGGAGGCGGCGGCGAAGGACGGGATCGATCTCGGCAGCGCGTCGTTCGACTGGTTGTGCGAACAGGGCCACGTCGGCCTCGAGCGTGTTGCAAAGGCCCGCCGTGACCCCACGCTCGTTCGGCCGGTTACCGCGGCGCTCGAGGTGCTCGACCGCATCTTCATGCGGCTCAAAGGCGATCGCTCGGTGCTGTATGCCGCCCGCGAGAACCTGCTGCTGCCGCTCGACCTCGTGCATCGGCCGACGGGAACGGTGATCGAGGTCGACGACGCGGACCACTTCACGTCGTTCCGGCTCGCCGCGCTCGAGCTCTATCCGGACGGGGTCGCCCTCGGATTCGACCTCGACCGGTACAAGGAGCTATGCCGGACGTGGTGCGCGACGAGCGACGGGCTCGCGCGTGGGCTCGCGGCGAAGGGGTTCGGCTTCGGAGGAGTCCAGCGGGAGCGCGCCTACCGCGACGCGTTGTGCGACCTGGCGACACCGGCGATGGGCCACCCGCCGCTCGTCCGGATCGCCGCGGCGGACGGCGACGGAGCCGCCGCCTACCACCGAAGCCGGGAGTCACTCGCGGCGCTTCGGAGCTCCCGGGCCTGACGCCTCGTACCCGTCGATCACGGAGACGTTGACCGTCGAGCAGCGTCCGCAGCGAATGCGAACCCTCTTGGTCATCTGCACCGGGTGCATCGAGACGGCGAGCACGTTGCCGCACTCGACGCACACGTAGTCGTCCGGGCCGTTGCCGTGGAAGACCGGCCGGTCGACGTCGTCCTGCACCGCGGTGCCCCCGTCGGGGGGAACCTCGCCCTCCCGGATCTGCCGCATCGCGATCGTCGCCATCGAACCGGCGACTCGATCAGATCGCGCCGAGCTTGCCGGCGAAGTCCGTGATCAGAGCGTCGAGCACGCCCACGACGACGCCTTCTCCCATCGACGCCGCCTTGCCGGTGATCTGCGCGTTCGTGTGAATCGTCCCGCCGCCCTCGACGAGCGTGAAGACGACCGTCGCGTTCGCGTGCCCTTGCCCGCCGGCCTCGCGTGACTTGACGCTCATCACCGCTCGATGCGCGGCAGCGTCCTGCTCGACGATCTGGACGGTGCCGGTGAAGGTCATCGACATCGCGCCCATCTTGATCTTGATCTCGGCTTTGACCGAGCCGGGTGCCGTCTCCTCGAGAACGCTGCCCCCCTCGACGCACGGTACGACCCGTGTCAGGTCCAGAATCGCGGCGAAGCTCTCGTCCAGCGGCTTCGCGGTCGTGAACGAATGCTCGAGCTCGACGGCCATCGCGCGAGAGAGATTAGCGAAGCAGTCGAGTAGGCTTCGCCCAAGTGCCCCTCGCTGCCGGTACGTACACGTTCGGCCCGGAGAACGCCATGCTCTCGGTCAGGACCGGCCGCAGCGGAGCCGCGGCCAAGGCCGGGCACGACCTGCTGTTGCGCGTCACTGCCTGGGAGGCGACGCTCGAGGTCGCGGAGGGCGGAGCGGAGGCGAGCATCGAGCTCGACGCCGACTCGACCTCCTTCCGCGTGCTCGAGGGCAGCGGCGGCATGCAGGCACTCGGCGAAGACGACAAGGCGAACATCGAGCAGACGATCGACGACGAGATCCTGCGACGGATGACGATCGGGTTCCGCTCGACGGCGGTGGCCGTCGCCGGAGGAGGAGACGTGCTCGCGGTGCAAGGGGACCTGACGCTCGCTGCGGCCACCCGGCCGTTGGCGTTCGACGTGACGGTCGGCCCGGACGGCTCGCTGAGCGCGGCGATCAAGCTCAAACAGACCGACTGGGGCATCAAGCCCTACTCGGCGCTGTTCGGTGCGCTGAAGGTCGCGGACGAGGTCGAGATAGCCGTGTCCGCGGCCGCCGTCGGCTGATCAGTCGCGGTAGACGGTCTGCGCGTCGAGGCCGCCCTCGACGCCGGCGGGCAGCGCGCCCGTGCCGTGCGCATAGAGGGCGATCTCCTCGATCGTCTTCGCCTGCGTGGGATCCGACGCATCCGCGCCGACCCACGCTCCGTTCGACCACTGCAGTGTCTCCGGCGCGGCGTCGAGCGCCATCCCGGCGAGCAGCTGCGCCTTCGCGCGGATCTTCCCGCTCGCACTCACGACGGCCGCCGCCGTGCCGCCGGACGGGGCGGTGTTGTAGCCGTGGCCGACCCCGAACCGGTTCGTGTCTGCGGGCACGACCTTGACGTCGAGTGGCGGTACTCCGAGCTGGTCTGCGACGAGCTCCGCGTAGCGGCCCTCGTTCCCGTCGGGCTCCGTCGTCAGGCTGAGCACCATCTTCCCCGTGGGGTGCACGCGCAGAAAGACTGCGCGGTAGGCCTCGTCAGCCATCGGTCTCGTCTCCTTCAGGTTGGTGGCTTGCGGTGCGTGTGAGCCTCTCACGCTCCTGGTGCGCGGTCAGCGCGGTGTGCTCGTCGAGGTCGCAGAAGGACGGCTGCGGGCCTCCGAGCTGGTGGGGCGGAACCGCCGGGCGACCGCACCCGGGGTAGATGCAGAGCTTCGGCGCGTCGGTCACTCGGTCGCCCAGCCGGGAGTGATGTTGCCTCTGCTCGGGCCGTGGCCGCTCGGCATCCCGACGGAGCTGCCCGCGGCGGGCGTGGCGCTCGGCCAGGGCTCCTCGACGGGCTCGGCCGCCGGCGCCTGGTCGGGCGCGTCCCACACGTCGGCGCCGATCGCCTCCGCGACCTCGGCGAGCGCCTGGAAGCTGTGGCCGCTGACGAGGGCGTCGCAGTAGGGAAGCGCGGCGAGCATGCCGCCGGACTGGACGGAGAAGGAGTCGGCGCTGACCCGCGGGTTGACCCACACGATCCGGTGCGCCAGGCGCGCGAGCCGGGCCATCTCGCGACCGACCAGCACGGGGTCCCCGCGCTCCCAGCCGTCGGAGAGGATCACGATCACGGCGCCGCGCGCCATCCCCCGGCGCCCGTGGCGATCGTTGAACGCTCGCAGCGCGTCGCCGATGCGCGTCCCGCTCGACCAGTCCGGCGCGGCCGCGGCAGCGCGCTGGATCGCCCGCTCCGGGTTGCGGGACGAGAGCGCGCGCGTCACCCGTGTCAGCCGCGTCGCGAAGACGAACGCCTCGGCATTCGGCCCGGTCCTGGCGGCGCACGTCAAGAACTGGAGGTAGGCGCGCGCATACGGCTCCATCGAGCCCGAGATGTCGCACAGCAGCACGAGCCTGCGCGGCACGACTCGCCGGCGCCTGCGCGCGAGGCGGATCGGATCTCCGGCCGTCCGCAAGCTCGTCCGCAGCGTGCGCCGAAGGTCGACGCGTTCGCCGCGGCGCCGTCGCTCGTGCCGTCGCGTGCGCCGCAATGGGGTGCTGAGCTCGAGGCGTGACATCAGCCGGTAGAGCTGCGCCAGCTCGTAGGGCTCGAGCGCGTCGAAGCTCTTCTGCCTCAGCAGCTCCTCGTCGCTCGCTCTCGCCACGAGCACCTCGAGCTCTGCGTCGCCGGCCTCGCCGGCGTCGCCGCCCGCAGGTGACGGCATGCTGCTCTGCCGGTCCCCGTGCGCAGGCACGGGAGCCTCACGTTCGTCACGCGAGGCGGTGGCGGGCGGCGTCTGCTCGGGAACGAACTCGTTGGCGGTCTCGACGCGACCGCCGAAGATCGAGAAGAACACCGAATCGAACGTCGGCACCTGGGCCTGGTCGGAGACGAGCACAGCGCGCGCGGTCCAGTAGAGCTGTCGCCGGCTGACCGGTCGAACGAGTGCGAGCCCACGCGCGAGATCGGCCGACCGCCCGGGAGCGGTCGGCACACCCCGGTCGTGGAGCCGGCGGCTCAGCGCGCCGACGAGTCGGGGGAGGTCGAGCTCGATCGTCTCGACACCGAACGCGGCGCGCCCGTCAGTCACCGGTGCGCACGAACTGCTCGAGGCCGGCCGCGCGGATCACCTCCTGATCCTCGTCGTACTTCAGGACCGAGCCGAGGGTGCGGTCGGCAGCCGTTGCGTCGAGCTCCTCGATTCCGAGCAGGCTCAGTGCGGCGAGCCAGTCGATCGCCTCGGCGATTCCGGGCGGCTTCTGCACGTCGCTGGCGCGCATCCGAGAGACGGCGTTCGCGACCTGCACGGCCAGTGTCTCCGATGCGCCCTTGACGCGCCGACGCACGATCTCCACCTCACGTTGCGGCGTCGGGTAGGAGATGCGGTGATAGAGGCAGCGGCGTTTCACGGCGTCGTGCAGATCGCGCGTCCGGTTCGAGGTCAGCACGATGACCGGCGGATGCGTCGCGCGGACGGTGCCGATCTCCGGGATCGTCACGCTTGCGTCCGCGAGCAGTTCGAGCAGGAACGCCTCGAAGTCGTCGTCTGCCCGGTCGATCTCGTCGATCAGGAGGACTGCGGGCCGCGGTCCCGGATGCTCGAGCGCGCGCAGGAGCGGGCGGCGGATCAGATAGTCGGGGCCGAACAGCTCCTCCTCGGCCAGCCCGGTTCCGCTCGATTCGGCGAGACGAATCGCGAGCAGCTGGCGCGGGTAGTTCCATTCGTACAGTGCCTCGGCCGCGTCGATGCCCTCGTAGCACTGGAGACGGATCAGGGGTGTGTCGAGCACGAGTGCGAGCGCTTTGGCCGCCTCGGTCTTGCCGACGCCCGCCTCGCCCTCGAGCAGCAGAGGCTGCGGCAGGCGCAGGCTGAGGAACATCGATGTCGCGAGCCCCTCGTCGACGAGGTAGTCGACCTCTGCGAGGCGCCGGGCGAGCGTTTCGATGTCGGGTGCCAGCCGGCGCAGTTCGCCGGCTGCCTCGCCGTTGACCGCGTCTCCACTCATGTCGTCAAGCAGCCCGGTGCTGTGCTTCGAACTTGCTCTTGCAGCCGTCGCAACAGAAGTAGACCGTCTTGCCTTCGTGCTCGATCGACGGCGTGCCGGGAACCGCGGCGACTGTCATCCCACAGATCGGGTCGACGGCGAGCTCGCGCGCGGGAGCTGCGACCGCGATGCGGGTGTTCCCCGGCGCGGCGACGTGCTCTCCGCGCCGGGTCGACACGACGGAGGCGAGGATCGACAGCGCGATCTCCGTCGGGGTGCGCGCGCCGATGTCGATCCCGGCGGGAACGTCGATCTGTTCGAGCTGTTCGTCCGGAACGCCGTCGGCGCGCAGCTCTGCGAGCACACCGGCTCCGCGTTTGTGGCTCGCCACCAGTCCGACGTAGGGCACGCCGGCCTCGAGCGCCCGCCGCAACGTGTGCAGCTCGTCCCGTCCGTGAGCGGCGACCACGATCGCGAGGTCGCCGGCGGCGGGCTCCGTGTCGCTGCCCGCAACGGCGACGACGTCGAGGTTCAGCTCGCCGCCGAGCGCGACCACTGCCGCGGCGATCGGGGTATCGCCGACGACGAGGACGCGCGGTGCGGGGAGCACGGGCTCCAGGAAGATCTCGATCGCGCCGCCAGAGAGGCACGGGTTCTGGGCAGTGACCGCGCCCTCCTCCACCGCGACCTCCTGTCCGGTGCCGGGGTCCTCGCCGATTGGCCCGTCCGGGACGATTCGCAAGAGCACAGCCTCCTCGGTCTCGATCGCCTTCAATGCATACACGAGCACGCTCTGCTGGGCGCAGACACCGCCCACGAACCCCTCGATCCTGCCGTCGCCCAGCACGAGAGCCACGTCACCCGCCTTGACGCTCGTCGGGCGCTGCGCCCGGACGACCGTCGCGGTCACGAATGCCGTGCCCTCTGCGGCGAGCTCCTGCGCCCGCCGAGCCACAGCGGGGCTCATCATTGCGGTGGCTCGGGCCGCCCCTGCATCGCCGCCCAGACCCGCGCCGGGGTGCAGGGCATGTCGAGCTGGTCGACGCCGTGGGTGGAGTGCAGCGCGTCGATGACCGCGTTCACGATCGCCGGGGGCGAGCCGACGTTCGGCGACTCGCCGACCCCCTTTGCCCCGAGGGGATGGTGCGGGCACGGGGTGACCGTCTCGCCGAGCTCGAAGTCGGGGCATTCGAGTGCGGTCGGGATCAGGTAGTCCATGAACGAGGAGTTGAGGCAGTTGCCCTCCTCGTCGAAGGTGATCACCTCCATGAGCGCGATGCCCACCCCTTCGGCGAGCCCGCCGTGGATCTGGCCGTCGACGATCATCGGATTGATGCGGACGCCGCAGTCATCGACGGCGATGAAGCGCCGGACGGTCACCTGGCCGGTGTCGGAATCGATGTCGACCACGGCGATGTAGGCGCCGTAGGGATAGGTGAGGTTCGGCGGGTCGTAGATCACCTGAGCGTCCAGGCCGCCCTCCATGCCCGCGGGCATCTCCTCACCGCTGTACGCGCGCGCGGCGATCTCCTCGATCAGCACGCCTTTCTCGGGGTCGCCCTTCACGTACCAGCGGCCTTTCTCCCAGGCGAGATCCTCGGGCCTCGCCTCGAGCATCGTCGAGGCGATCAGGCGGGCCTTGTCGCGCACCTTGCGCGAGACGACTGCGACCGCTGCGCCGGAGACCGGTGTGGAGCGGCTGCCGTACGTCCCGAGCCCGTAGGGCGAGCGGTCCGTGTCGCCGTGGCGAACCTCGACGTCCTCGGGCGGGATCCCGAGCTCCTCGGCGACGATCTGGGCGAATGTCGTCTCGTGTCCCTGGCCTTGAGTCTGCGCGCTGATGCTGACGACCGCCTTCCCCGAGGGATGCACGCGCAGGTCGGCGCCGTCGTTCATCGCCAGCCCGAGGATGTCCATGTGCTTGCGCGGCCCGGCGCCGACGCCCTCGGTGAAGAACGACACGCCGATGCCCATGAGCTCGCCGCGGGCGCGTTTCTCGGCCTGCTCGCGGCGCAGGTCCTCGTAACCGGCGATGTCCATCGCGACTCGCATCGTCTCCGCGTAGTTGCCCGAGTCGTAGGTCCAGCCGGTTGTCGTCTCGTACGGGAACTGCTCGGGTGCGATGAAGCTGCGCATGCGCAGCTCGATCGGGTCGGCCTCCAGCTCGAGGGCGAGCGCGTCGACCATGCGTTCGACCAGGTAGACGGCTTCCGTGATCCGGAACGAGCAGCGATAGGCCACGCCGCCCGGAGCTTTGTTCGTGTAGACCGCCTTGACCTGGACGTGCGCGGCCTCCAGGTCGTAGGAGCCGCAGACGATGTGGAAGAACCCGGCCGGGAACTTGGTCGGCTGCGCGGTGCTGTCGAACGCGCCATGGTCGGCGATCACGTCGACCCGCAGGCCGGTGATCTTGCCGTCCTTCGAGCACATCTCCGCGTGCATCACATAGTCGCGGGCGAACCCTGTCGACATGAGGTTCTCCGAGCGGTTCTCGACCCATTTGATCGGAACGCCCGCGACTATCGAGCCGGCGATCGCACAGACATAGCCCGGATAGACCGGGACCTTGTTGCCGAAGCCGCCGCCGATGTCCTGGCACTGGATCCGGATCATGTGCTCGGCGAGCCCGGCGACGTGCGCGTAGACGGTGCGGTGCGCGTGCGGCGCCTGATTGCCGTTGTAGATGTCGAGCTGGCCGGTCTCGGGATTGAAGTCGGCGATGATGCCGCACGTCTCGAGCGGCGCTGGGTGGCAGCGCGGATAGATGATGTCGCGCACGACGACGGTGTCGGCCTCGGCGAACGCGCGATCTGTCGCCGTCTGGTCGCCGGCCTCCCAGGTCGGGCTCGCGAGGTTGTCGCGCTGGCCGGCCTTGTCGTCGCGGATCAGCGGCGCGTCCGGGTCGAGAGCCTTGCGGGCGTTCACGACCGCCGGCAGTGGCTCGTACTCGACGTCGATCAGCGCCAGGGCATCGTTGGCCGAGTACTCGTCGGTTGCGATCACGAACGCGACTTCCTGGCCCTGGAAGCGCACCTTGTCGCCGGCGAGGACCGCTTGCGTGTCGTAGGAGATCGTCGGCATCCACGCGAGGCCCAGCGTCTCGAGATCCTTCGCGGTGACCACGGCGGCGACGTTCGGATGGGCGAGCGCGCGGGACGTGTCGATCGAGACGATCCGTGCGTGCGCATAGGGGCTGCGGAGCAGTGCGCCGTGGAGCATCCCCGGCAGGCGAATGTCGTCGAGGTAGGTGCCCTTGCCACGGATGAAGCGGGCGTCCTCCTTGCGCTTCAGCCGTCCGAAGCCGATCGGCCGCTCGGTCCTGGCACTCGGAAGGTTCTCGACGACGGTCATGTTGTCACTCCCTGTCTGGTGGTTCGTTCGTGCTCGGCCGCCCACTGGATTGCCGCGACGATGTTCTTGTAGCCGGTGCAGCGGCAGATGGCTCCGGAGATCGCGGTTCGAATCTCGTGTTCGGTCGGGCTCGGGTTCTCGTCGAGGAGTGCCCGCGCCGTCATCAGCATGCCCGGGGTGCAAAAGCCGCACTGCAGGGCGTGCGTCTCGTGGAATCCCTGCTGGACCGGGTCGAGCACACCGCCGACCTCGAGCGACTCCACGGTGCGGACCTCGTGCCCCTCGGCCATTGCCGCGAGGATCGTGCAGGACTTGACGGGCGCGCCGTCGAGTTGGACGACGCACGCGCCGCAGTTCGACGTGTCGCAGCCCCAGTGGGTCCCGGTCAGGCCGGGTGTGTCGCGGATGAAGTGGACGAGCAGGAGGCGCGGCTCGACCTCTCTCGAGACCTGCTCGCCGTTGATGTTGATCGAGACGTTCATGTTCAGGCCTCCTGACCTTGGGCGCGGGCGGCGGCGCGATGGAGGGCACGTGTGGTGACGACTCCGGCCAGATGGCGCTTGTAGTCGACCGGACCGCGGCCGTCCGGCATCGGCGAGCAGTCTGCCGAGGCGATCTCCCCTGCCTGTGCGTACAGCTCGTCCGACGGCGCCTGGCCACGCAGCAGCTCTTCGGCGCGCGAGAGGTGAATGGTCGTGAGCCCGACGGCGCTCAGCGCAATCCCAGCGTCCGCGATTCGGCCACCCTCGATCCAGACCGCCGTCGATGCCGCGGCGATCGCCCAGTCGCCGGCGCGCCGTTCGACCTTCTCGTGGGCGCTGCCTCCGCCTGCGCGCAGCGGGACGCGGATCTCGGTGAGGAGCTCGGCGTCGCCGACGGCGGTGGTGTACGGGCCGACATGGAACTCGTCCATGCCGACGACGCGCTCGCCGGCCGCACCCCGGATCACCGCCCGCGCCTTGATCGCGGTGCAGACGGACGAGAGGTCCTCGGCGGCGTCCGCCTGGCAGAGCGAGCCGCCGATCGTCCCGCGGTTCCGGACGACCGGGTCGGCGATCACCGTCTCGGCGTCCCGGAACACTGGGAAATGCTCCGCAAGCAGCTCAGACTTCAGCAGGTCGACGTGGCGTGTCAGCGCGCCGATCCGAAACTCGCCGCCGTCGAGCCGGATGTAGGAGAGCTCGTGCAGGTCATTGATGTCGATCAGATGCGTGGGGTTCGCCAGGCGCAGCTTCATCATCGGCAGCAGGCTGTGCCCGCCCGCGATCACGCGCGCTTCGGGGCCGAGCCGCTGCAGCGAGGCGATCACGCCGTCGACGCTGGTCGCGCGTTCGTAGTCGAATGGCGCAGGGGTCTGCACGTCGTGCTCCTTTCAGCTCAGGACCGGCTGGGGAGCCGCTTGCGTGGGGCTCCGATGTCGTCGCGCTGCTCGTACTGAACGGGTGCGTCGGTGCCGATCACGGGCGAGCGCGGGAGCTTTTCCGGGCTCGACTGCCGCAGCTCGGGGTAGAGCAGGCGTGCCGCGAGGCTGCCGCCCTCGATGTTGCGCAGCACCGGCCCACTGGGGCTCGCGGCTGCAATCGGAGCTTCCCGCCCGAGGCGCGCCAGAGTCAGCGTGCCCCTCGTGTAGACCTCGCCGATGCGGGGTGCGGAGTGGGACGAGCTGCCGGGGATGTTCCTGAACCCTGCTGCGGCCGCGCCCGGATACAGCCCGTCGACGAGACCGATTGCATCGGTGAGGCCGGCCTTCTTCACGAGGAGCCCTTCGAGCAGATCGACGCCGGCGTCGAGCTGCTGGTTGATCGCCATGACGATCTCGTTGACCGGCGCGCTCTTCTCGACGATGCCGGTCACGCCGACGATCGCGTCGTCCAGGCCGGCCGTGATCTTGCGCAGCGCGACGATGGTCGACACCAGGTAGTAGACGAGCGCGAGCACGATCAGGACCACGGCGACGATCATGACGGCTCCGGCTGCAGGCATCGTGTCTCCTTACTCGGCGTCGTCGAGGATGAGGTCCAGTGAGCCGCCGTAGTTCGCGACGCCCGCGACCGTCTGCGCGACCTGTTCCCTGGTCGTCACGAGCAGCGCTGCCGCGTCGAGGTCCTGCGATCCCGCCGCCGCGACCGTCGCGATCTGGTGGACGCTCGGAACGATGCTCCGTGCGGCCTTCAGCACGCCGTGCAGCAGGTAGACGACGACGGGCAGGAGCACGACGAGGAGAATCACGTCGCCGATCCACCAGAGCGTCATTGCGGTCTCCGTTCGGCGACGATCGCTGCTTTGCGGGCGATGCCGGGCAGGGCGCCGAGGATGACGTCGAACTGGGAATTGATAGCGGTGACCGCCGGTTCGAGGGGCCGCAGATGCTCCGACTCGACCCCCTGGAGCGCGCCGCCGAGCGTCGCGAGGTTCTTGGAGATCGACTCGAGCCGGAGCCGGACGACGATCAGCGCCGAGGCGAGCACGACCACGACGACGACCGCCAGAACGACGCTCAGGAGGACCAGGAAGTGTGTTTCGTTCACGCCGCGTCCCCGAAGCCGTCCGTGAGCGCGTTCATGTAGCCGTCCTGGACGACCGCCTCGTCGACGATCATGGCCAGGACCGGGGCCGTGGACACCAGCTGCGGGATGTTCGCCGTGTTCGCGGCGACCGCACCGGCGGCCTCCAGCAGCCCGCTCACCGACCGGTCGATGTTGACGACCGCCTGGATCAGCATCGCGAGCAGCGTGGCGACGACGAGCGCGGCGACGAGACCGATCGTGAGCGCGATCCACCAGTAGTTGTCGGCCGAGATCGTCGCGACGATCATTTGCCGACCGCCACCTTCCGCAGAGCGCGGGCCGCGTGCAGGATCCTGACGCCCGAGTCGTTGATCTGCCCGATGCCCGCCAGCTCCGTCGTCTGTTGGCGGACGACCTCGACCGCCTGCTCGGCGGTCCTGGCCTGGCGGGCGATCCGCAGCGCTAGCAGCACGATCACAATCACGATCGCTGCCGCCACCGCAATCACGACGACGCCCAGCGCGATCCCGACCTGCCAACCGGTGGAGGACGCAATCACCAGACGCATACTACGAGTTGACGATACTTCGCGGTTTCCGGCGCTGTCCAGCTTCCCGCCTGTGGCGGAGGCCTCCTGTTATCCGTGGAAGAACTGGGCGAGGGTCCCGGTCTGGAACGGAGACGAGCTGACGTTGAGGCTGCCCGAGAACGGGTAGCTGAGATCGACGAGCACGACGAGTGAGAGCACGATCACGAGTGCGATCGAGCACGCCCCGATCGCGTGGAACCAGAAGCTGCGCGACCCGACGAGCAACACGTAGCCGAGGATGATGAACGCGCCGAGGAGGATGAGGGTCAGGACGAGGGAAGGCAGACCTCCGGAGGCGGACCTGAGCCGGTCGCGACGCGCGATCAACGCCGAGTTCAGCTGTTTCACCGAGTCGTTGTAGAACGCGGTTGCCTGGGGGGTTGTCGGCCTGGCGGCCTGGAGCGCGGCGTATATGCCATTGACGTCGTTCCAGGCCCGGGCGCTGTCGTGACCGTTGCGAAGCCTGGGCCATTCGTCATCGACCACGGCGCGGACGTAGGTCCCGATTGCGGCGCGCACACGTGCACCGTCGGCCGGCGTCAGCGCATGGCTGTCACGCGCGATCGCCGCGAGCGAGTCCGCTTCCTGGCCGACGTTGTCTTGGGCGCCGCCGAAGTTCTGGTACTCGATCACGATCACGAACGCGAGCAGCAGCCCCAGAAGCGATGCGACGACACCGAGCATCTGCGAAGAGACCTCTGCGTCGAACCCCTCGCGCGTCGCCGGTACCAGGCGCCGGACCAGCCAGATGCCGATCAGGACGAGACCGAGCGTCACGACGAGCGTGCCCACGACGATCTCGGCGACCGATGCATGGTTGATCACCGTCCGGAACACGAGTCGAAGCTTCGCCGCACGGCTCGGCGTCCCTCTACCCGTGCGGCGCGCGCTTCGCGGCGAAGCAGGAATCGCGGTCTGCAGAGCGAAGTCTCGTGCGCAGAATGCTGCGGCGGTTGTTGGAAGCGCGGTGCGTGCGCGTCGCTGGGCTGTGCCCTGCCCGCACGCTGATCGCGGTCGTCCTGGCACTGGCCGTGTTCGCTGCCGGAGCCGGCCTGGCGCGCGCGGAAGGCAGCGCCCAGCTCTACCCGGTGAACGCGACCTGTGCGGCGAACTCGGCGGGCGGGAGCTGCCGGGCGAACATCGAGTGGCGAACCGACGCGTACGGCCCCGCGTCCGGTGCGCAGGTGCGGCGCCGCTCCTACATGCAGGTGTACGCGAGCGCCGGCGAGGTGCTCGCGATGGGATCGAGCGCTGTCGGCGTCGGCAGCGGCGACATCCTGGTCTACAACCCCGGCGTCGTCACGGACTCGAATGCCGAGCCGCTGCCGGCGATCGTGACCGGAACGAACGGCTTTCGCTGCTCTGACCAGCGTGCGGCGAGCGGGATCGCCGCCCAGGGCAGGATCACGAGCCGCGCCCAGGAGCTCGCAGGGCCTCAGGCCGTCGACGGGAGCGGCAACCTGACCGGCTACGTCCCCTGTTCGTACGTCGCGCCGACCACCGGGATCTACGGCGTCGTCTTCTACGGTCCCGCGGGTGACGGATCAGCGGCCGACGGCGGCCCGACTGCCGACATCAACCTTGCTGCCGCAGCCAACTTCGACGCTACGCAGGGATCGTCGGTGGCCGCCTGGGACCTGACCGTGCGCTCGAGTGTCTCCTCCACGACCGACATCACCGGGCGGCTGTTCACGAACGCGTTGATCGCGTTCACCGGCGGCAATGCGCGGCCGATCAACACTCGGCTCGAGGTCGTGACCCTCGACGGCTTCCGCTACCGGGTCGACACGCGGGGGCTCGACCCGAACGGCTTCGCCTTCTACGGCAACCAGGCGGGCTTCCTGGACGGTGACGGCGTGACGCCGCTCTACCACGACGCCCTCGGGACGACGAGCAGCAGCGAATTGACGGGGCTTGCCGGCGGCGTCACGTTTGCGGCGCCGCAGTTCCCGATCTTCTTCGGAGCGCCCGCGAGCGCGACGCTGGCCGCCTTGAGCATCCCGACGACCCCGGTCGCGCCGGTGATCTCGAGCGTCACCTTCGCCGGGAACATCTCGGGCAGCACGAGCTCGCTCGGCGCGGGAGGGACGTTCAGCTACACCGCAAACGTCGGCGGTGTCTACGAGATCGTGATCAGCCGCGACGGCGTCAACTTCGACCCAGGCGCAGCGCAGAACCGCGTCCTGCGCGGCGTCAGGGGCGCCGGGACGCAGACCGTGGCGTGGGACGGCAAGGACAACAGCGGTGCGGACTTCCCGGTCGGTGCCGGCTACGCGGTTCGCGCGAGCCTGCACGCCGGCGAGTACCACTTCCCGCTGATCGATGCCGAGAACTCGACGCTCGGCGGCCCGTCGATCACGCTGCTGAACCCGCCCGGTGGCGTGTGCCCCGGGGGCTCATGTACGACGGGCTACTTCGACGACCGCGGGTACCGCACGCGTCGGGTCCTGCATCGGCAACGGTCGGTTCCGCGCCCCCGCCGGACTCGCCGCTGTGCGGTACCGCTCCGCCCGCCGCGCCCTATCACAGCGATCCGGTGACGGGGTACGACACGACCGGCGCACTTCGCGCCTTCGGCACCGATGACGGCAGCGGCAACACGAACGTTCCCTGCACCGGTTCGTTCGGTGACGTGAAGGGCCTCGACAACTGGACGTATTTCCCGAGCACGGTGGCTTCGAACTCGCTCGACATCGTCAGCTCGGCCGACGTGAGCATCACGAAGACGCACACCGGCTCCTTTACGGTCGGCACGACCGGCACCTACACGCTTGCTGTCGCGAACGCCGGGCCTGACACCTCGGGTGCGCTGACCGTCACCGACGCGCTCCCGGCCGGACTGAGTTTCGTCTCGGCGGCAGGTGCCGGCTGGACCTGCGGCGCAGTGGGAGCGACCGTCACCTGCTCGAACGCCGCTGGGCTCGGCTCTGGCGGATCGACCTCGATCTCGCTCACCGTCTCGGTCGGTGCAGCTGCCGCACCGGCCACGACGAACACCGCGAGTGTCACTGCAGTCAGGGCCGACCCGAACACCGCCAACAACAGCTCGAGCGACCCGGTGAGCGTCACCCCGATCCCGCTCGCGGTCGACGACGCCGCGACGACGCCGCAGGACACTCCCGTCACGATCGGGGTGACCGCGAACGACGATCTCGGAGCGACACCGACGGCGATCACCTCGCACACCGCTCCCACCCACGGCTCGGCGACCTGCACGGCCTCGGGCTGCACCTACACGCCGGCCGAAGGCTTCGCGGGCGTCGACACGTTCGACTACACGATCACCGACGCCAACAGCCGGACCTCGACCGCAACGGTGACGATCACGATCACGCCGCCGTCGCCGCCCGCTGCCCCGATTCCGGTACCGACGCCGGCTCCCGTCGAGACCGACCTGGCGACCACCGTGCACGGCCCGGCTTCCACAGCGCCCGGCGGGCTCGTCAAGCTCGTGGCGACGGTTCGCAACAACGGGCCGGACGCCGCAGCAGGGTCGGCTGCCACGCTGACGGTGCCACCCGGCTTCACGCTCCGTCCTGGGACGATCACGATCGACGGAGCCCCGGCGGGCGGCGCGTGCGTCGTCACCGGCTCCTCGTTCACGTGCCAGCTCGGCACACTCGCCTTCCGGAGCCGCGGTGCAGATCACCTGGCAGGCGAGCGCGAGCGCAACGGCCGCTGCGGGCGCCTACGTGGTTCGTGCAGACGTCGGCTCGACGACCACCGACTCCGTGCCGGCGAACAACCCGTCCACCTGGGTGATCCACGTCAAGCGGAAGGCACGGCCGGCGGGCACGCCGAGGCTCGTGGTCGGTGTCAGCTCTCCGACGAAGACGGTTCGGCCGGGTGAGGTTGTCCGAGTCACCGTGGTCATCGCCAACAGTGGCAGCGCGGCCGCAAGCAATGTCGTCGCGTGCGTGCCTGCTCCGAACGACGCGACCTTTGTGTCGACGCCCGAGGTCGTGTTCCGGCGGGGCAGTGCGTGCTGGTCGACGGGGAGCCTGGCCGCGCACGCGTCGCGCCACTTCGTCGTAGTGCTGCGCGTCGACCGCACCGCGAGCCCCGGCACGATCGAGCTTGTCGTCGTCGCGACCCGGAAGAGCGGGAGGCGGTTGGTGAGCAGCCGCACCACCTTCACCGTGCTGCGTGGACGGCCGGCGGTTCGTCCCGGCGGCGTCACCGGGTGACCGGGCGGCACTGGGCCGCTCTGCTCGTCGTCGCCGCGTTCGTCTCGGCGGGCGCGGATCGTGCAGCGGCAGCTCGACCGAGCCGGCACGCGGGCGCCGAGGTCGCCCGAGTCGTCGCGCTCGCCGTGGTGCGACCGCAGCCCGGCGCCGGTCCGATTCTGCGGCTGCTTGCGACGCGGACCAGCTGGAGCGGCGCCCCGCAGCAGCTGCTGGTCCTCGGTTCGCGCACAGGTGCCGACGGCCGTCCGTGGCTCCGCGTTCGGCTGCCCGCCCGTCCGAACGGGTCCTCCGGCTGGATCCGGCGCGACCGCGTGGTCGTGCACCACGTTCCGTGGTGGATCGACGTCTCGCTCGCTCGCCGGCTCGTACAGGTCTTTCGAAACGGGTTGCTCGTGCGGCGGTTCAGCGCCGTCGTCGGGGCCCCGAGCACACCGACTCCGGTCGGCCTCTATGCCGTCTACGAGGCCGACCGGCAGCCGAGCGCCGGCGACTTCGTCGGCTCGTGGGTGATCCAGCTCACCGCGTTCTCGGACGTGCTCGACAACTACGGCGGCGGGCCGGGCCGCGTCGCGATCCACGGCCGCGGCGGCGCGAGCCTCGCCGATCCGCTCGGCACCGCCCGCTCGCACGGCTGCGTGCGGGTCTCCAACCTCGACGTGCAGTGGCTCGCGCGGACGGTCGCGGCCGGGGCCCCCGTGCGGATCCACCGCTGATCAGCGTTTGGTTCATTTTCCGAGAGCGCCGGTCGACACTCCGTGGTCGGGCTCGAGGCGCGTCGCCGGACAGGCGCCCCAGAGCCCCTTGCCGGCAGCCTGAGCCGCCTCGGCGTCCCGCATCAGGACGTTCGCATACAGGCCGCGTGCTCCGTCGAAGAAGTACGGGGCTGCGGCGCCGTCGGCGACGAGCTTGACGTTGACGTTCAGGCCGTCCTCCCTGATCACGTAACGGAGCAGCCGGCCGTACGTGTCGCTCGACGACGTCGCGGGATCACGGACGAGCCGGACGGGCGTTCCGCGTCGCAGCAGCTGCTTGCTCTCCCGGCTCGCGTCTGCTCCGAAGCACTCGGGGCGGAAGTAGACCTCGGGCGTATCGATCTGGACCAGTCGAACGGTCGTGCCGCTGCGCAGCACGACCGTGTCTCCGTCGGCAACGTGGTCGACGGTCTCCCAGTCCCGCGGAGGCGCCGGAACTGTCGATCGCACCGTGAGCCACACGACGCCCGCGACAGCGGCCGCGAACAGGCCGGTGCAGGCGAGCAGCCAACGGGCCCGACTTCCCACAATGGGAAGGTAGGGCCAGCTCCGGGCCGCCGAAAGACGCTTCTTCGGACACGCCGTTCCCGGCGCTGTCTGCTTGGTGATCCTTACGCAGCGATCTTCGCGAGCAACGCATCGACGCGTTCGAAGCCCGCCTTGGCACCCTCTTCGACGCCGTACTGCATCGTGGTGTCTCGTTGCTCGGCGGTCTCGAAGCGCATCGTCTGGGTCAGCTTCGTCTGCTCGCCGAGGTCCTCGAACTCCAGCGTCTGCAGGTGGTTCTGGAACGTCTGCACGAGGCGCGAAGGCGGGTCGACCTCCCGGAACTCGCCCTCGACGACGCCGTAGGCGGTCCGGAACCGGTACGTGCCGCCCGCGCGAACGTCCATCACCTCGACGACGGTCCCGTCACCCCACCATTCGGGGATCAGCGCCGGATCGGTCCAGACGGAGTAGACGTGCGTGCGGGGAGCGTCGAAGATCCGCTCGACGCGGATCTCGAGCTCGTTCGGAGTGGTGACGGTGGTGCTCATCGTGCTCCTTTCGTGCGTTGGACAACCTGTGCGAAGCGGTCGAGCCGCTGCAGCCACGTGCTGATGCCCTCGAACGCATAAGGCGCGAGCGCGCATCTGCGCGCACGGCCGACCTTTTGCGTGGCGACGAGGTTCGCCTCTTCGAGCAGGCGGATGTGCTTCTTCATGCCGGTCAGCGACATGCCGAAGGGCTCGGCGAGCTCGCTGATCGTCGCGCTGCCGCCGCCGAGCCGTTCGAGCACGGCCCGGCGCGTCGGGTCGGCGAGGGCCGCAAACGCGCGGTCGACGGTCGTTGGAGACTGAACCATTAGGTTCAGTATCGCAAATCGGTCGGCGGCGAGCAAGGGGCGCCCGAAGGAGGCTCTACGGGAACACGAACTGAACGATGCGCTTTCGTCCGGGCCAGCCGATCGAGATCCGAAGCGACGTCTCGTCCCACGTCACGTCGGTCACGACGACGGCCACGACGGTGACGATCGCGATCGTGCGTAGGCGAGGCATGCTGAGATCCTCGCAGACGCTCTGCGACCGTGGTCGCGACGCTCCGAGCGCCCGATTCTGGTTTGACCTCGGAACCGGTGGCATATTGGAGTTGTCACTCAAGTCGAAAGCCGAGCCCGGGAGGTCGAGATGAGCAGCGCCCAGACTGACAACCAGATCGCGGCTGAAGGGCCCGTCGCGAGAACCGTCGACCTGAAGCTCGAGGTCGTGGTGATTCCGGTCTCGGACGTCGATCGCGCGAAGGAGTTCTACGGCAACCTCGGTTGGCGGCTCGACGCCGACTTCGCGTTCGACGACGGGTTCCGGATCGTCCAGATCACTCCACCGGGCTCCGGCTGCTCGATCCAGTTCGGCACGAAACTCACGTCGGTATCGCCCGGATCGGCCGAGGGCCTGTACCTGATCGTGTCGGACATCGAGGCCGCACGACAGCAGCTCCGCGACTGCGGGGTCGAGGTCGGGGAGGTCTTCCACGAAGGAGCGGTCGGCGCGAGGTTCGAGCTCGGAGAGAGAGGACGGCTCGCGGGCCCTGCGCCGGATCGCGGCACGTATGGCTCGTTCGCCACGTTCGTCGATCCCGACGGCAACCGCTGGCTCCTCCAGGAGATCACGACGAGGCTTCCGGGCCGCGTCGATCCGGCGGTCACATCGTTCGCTTCGACGAACGATCTGGCTCAGGCGCTACGTCGTGCCGCAGCCGCCCACGGCGAGCACGAGAAGCGCCACGGCGGCGAGTTCGACGAGAACTGGCCGGACTGGTACGCGCTCTACATGGCGGCCGAGCAAGCAGGAGCGGAGCTGCCGGAATGAGTGACTACGACGTCATCGTGATCGGCGGCGGATCGCCGGGCGAGCACTGCGCGGGTGCGCTCGCCGAGGGCGGTCTCCGGGTGGCGCTCGTCGAGCGTGAACTGGTCGGCGGCGAGTGCTCGTACTGGGCGTGTATCCCGTCGAAGACGCTCCTGCGTCCCGGCGAGGCGGCGCACGCCGCGAACGACGCGGCCGCACCCGCGACGGTCGACGTCGACGCCGCGCTCGCGTGGCGCGACTTCATGGTCTCGAACTACTCCGACGCCGGGCAGGAGCGCTGGCTCGCCGAGCACGGGATCGATCTGATCCGGGGGCGCGGTGCGCTCGCGGGCACCGGCGCCGTCGAGGTCGACGGCCGCCGTTACACCGCGGAGCACGTCGTCCTGGCGAACGGGGCCGATCCGTTCGTGCCGCCGGTCCCGGGGCTCCGCGAGCTCGAAGGCGTTTGGACGAACCGTCAGGCGACGGGCATGAAGGCCGTTCCGCGGCGGCTGCTCGTGCTCGGCGGCGGACCGGTCGGCGTCGAGCTGGCTCAGGCCGTGCGCCGCTTCGGCGGCGAGGTCGCGATCGTCGAGGGTGGCCCGCACGTACTGCCTCGCGAGCCGGCGCCCCTCGGTGACGCCCTCGGCGAGGTGCTGTACCGCGACGGGATCGAGATCCACGTGAATGCGACGGCGACGGCGGCGCGTCGTGACGGCGACGAGTACGTGCTCGTGCTCGACGAGGGGGACGAGCTGCGAGGCGACCGCCTGCTGGTCGCCACCGGCCGGCGACCGCGCGTCGACGGCGTCGGCCTGGAGACGGTCGGCATCACGCCGGAGGTGCGCGGTGTACCGGTCGACGCGCAGCTTCGCGCCGGCGACCGGCTCTGGGCGGTGGGCGACATCACCGGGATCTGGCAGCTGACGCACGTCGGCAAGTACCAGGGTGAGATCGTCGCCGCGAACATTCTCGGTGAACGTCGCGAGGCGAACTACGACGCGGTTCCGCGCGTCGTCTTCACCGATCCGGCGGCGGCGTCCGTGGGCGCGAGCGAGGCGCCGTTCAGCGCGACCGTCCCGCTACGGGAGATCGCGAAGACCGAGACGTATACCCGTGCCTACGCGGACAACATCGGCTTTCTGACTCTGCTGAGCGACGGCGTGCGGCTCGTCGGTGCCTACGCGCTCGGCCCCGAGGCGGGGGAGTGGCTGCAGCAGGCCACCCTCGCGATCCGCGCGCAAGTGCCGCTCGACGTCCTTCGGGACACGATTCAGCCGTTCCCGACGTTCTCGGAGATCTACGTGGACGCGCTCCACGCGCTGCACGTCAAGACCAGGACCGCGAAGGAGCTCAGCCATGCGTCCTGACATCGCACCTGGAGCCGCGTTTCCCGACTACGCGCTGCCCGACCACACGGGCAGGGTCTGGCGGTTGAGTGAGATCCAGGGAGACGACCCGCTCATCCTCACGCTCGCGCGAGGCCACTATTGCCCGAAAGAGCACCAGCAGCATCTGCAGCTTGCGGCGTTCACTCCGCAGATCAACGTCGCGTACACGAAGATAGCGACGATCTCGACCGACGATCGGCATACGACGCAGGAGTTCCGCAGCTCCGTGGGAGGGCAGTGGCCATTCCTCTCCGACCCGGAGCGCACGGTCCAGCGTGACCTCGACATCCAGGAGTACACCGACCCCGACAACGACCCGATGATCCCGCACACCCTCGTGCTCAAGCCGGGGCTCCTCGTCCACAGCATCTACAACGGGTACTGGTTCTGGGGGCGCCCCTCGGTCGAGGACCTGCGCCGCGATCTGCGCGACGTGACGCGCGAGATCCGTCCCGACTGGGACCTGAGCACGCCGGGGCTTCGCGAGGCCTGGGAAGCCGGCGACCTGTCAGCGTTCCACGGGTGGAACAGAGAAGGGCGGAAGGCCGACCAGGCCGTGGAACAGTGAGACCGAGGCTTCGACCCGCCGAGCCCGATGACCCCGTCCGCTACTGCAGGAGCGGGGAGGGCGGGATGTGGGTGGTGCCGCGGATCCCGTCGACGAGGAACGCCACCTCGTCCACGTAGCACCAGTTCCAGTCTTCGCCGGGCTCGAGCGATCGGATGATCGGGTGCGACGTGGTGTGCGCGTGTGCGCTGGCGTGCCGGTTGGGCGAGTCGTCGCAACAGCCGACATGACCGCAGATCAGGCAGATCCGGAGGTGGAGCCACTTGCCGCCCATGCGCAGGCAGTCCTCGCAGCCATCGACGGACGCAGGCAGATCGCGAATCTCGATCTGGTCGAGATGGGTGCAAACGGCATTGGTCATTTCGCTCCTTCGACCGCAGGGACTCGAGAAAGATGGGCGTGGACGAACTGCACAGCCATAGCGCCTTCGCCGACTGCCGTGGCACAGCGTTTGGTCGAGCCTGAACGCACGTCGCCGGCGGCGAACACGCCGGGGGCGTCGGTCTCGAGCAGGTTGTCAACGTTCGCGGCGGCGCCGGTGAGAATGAAGCCGTCCTGGTCGCGGCCGACGGTGTCGTCGAGCCACTCGGTGCACGGCAGGGCGCCGAGGAAGAGGAACATGAACGAGAAGGGAAGCCGCTCGCCGCTCTTGAGCGTGACGGCCGCGAGGTGGCCGCTTTCGCCGTGGAGTGCCTCAATCTCGCTTCGGTCCCGGACGGAGACGCCGTAGCGCTCGAGCTCGTGGATCAGGTAGTCGGACATCGTCTCGCGCAGGTCGGAGCGGCGGTGGAGGAGCGAGACGAGCGCGCCGCCGCGCGCGAGCCAGACGGCGGCCTGACCGGCGGAGTTGCCGCCGCCGACGACCGCGACGCGCGAGCCGGCGCAGAGCTGGGACTCGGGAGCCCCGGCGGCGTAGAAGACCGTCAGTCCCTCGAACTCGGCCAGGCGGTCGACCGGAAGCCGCCGGTACTGGGCGCCGGTCGCGAGCAGGACAGCGCGCGCAGCGATCTGGCGATCGTCCTCGAGACGGACCAGGTGGCGGGCGTTCCCTGGTTCCAGGGAGAGCGCGCGATACGGCGTCGCAGTGCGCGCGTTGAACTTGCGCGCCTGGGTGACTGCCCGGCTCGTGAGCTCGGTGCCGCTGATCCCGGCGGGGAAGCCGAGATAGTTCTCGATTCGTCGGGACGAGCCGGCCTGGCCGCCGAGCGCGGTGCTCTCGATGACCAGCGTGTCGAGCCCTTCGGAGGCGCCGTAGACCGCAGCGGCGAGGCCTGCCGGCCCGGCACCGACGATCAGGAGGTCGACCTCCTCACGAGGTGCCAGGTCGAGCCCGATCCCGAGTGCGCGCAGCACCTGGCCGGTGGTTGGACCGTGCAGCTCTCCTCCGCCCGGCAGCCGCACGAGTGGCAGTGCGCCGCCGTCGGGTGGGGCCGTCTCCTGCCAGGTGTACGGGAGCCGGTTCGCTCGTGCGAACTCGATCATTCGCATCGTCGGCTCCGAGCCGTGCGGACCGACGATCTCGAGGCCGATCCCGTGCACGCTCTGCAACGCCTCGCGCCGGGAGATGAACGTGGAGAGAAGCAGGTCGCTGAGGGGGCCGTCCTCGTTCAGGAGCGAGCGCAACGCGTCGCGCTCGACGGCGATGTACCGCAGCGGCTCGGTCACGAGCGCACTGACGAAGACCGTCTGTCCCGAAAGGAGGTTCAGTTCGCCCAGGAAGCCGGAGGGGCCGTGCTTGACGAGCTCGTTTCCGGCCGCGTCGATGATCGCGACCTCTCCTTCGAGGATCGCAATGAACGGGTATGTCCGATCGCCGACCTGGTAGAGCAGGTCACCGACGGGCGCCGAGCGCTCGGTGCCGATCTCGGCGAAAGCTGCCAGTTGCGACGGGGAGAGCAGTGGGCTTGCAGGTGTTGACACGTTCGTCCCTTCGTCACGGCGGTTGCCGCCGAGGCCGACGGCTCGCGTCGTTCGGGGTCAGTCCCCGGTGTGGACGGTCGCGTCTCGCTCCAGTCGAGGAGGAGCTTGCGCTCGGCGAAGTACCAACTACCTTCAATCTTTGCGAACGTGTCAAGGTACCGCCATCGAAGCACCACCACTGTGATGCAGGATGAGGGGGTGAGTTCGGGCATGGACACGACGGAGCCGCACGAGCTCGGGTTCGAGTCCGACATCAAGCCGCTGTTCCGCGAGGACGACAGGCAGGCGATGCGGGGAGCGTTCGACCTGTGGTCTTATCCGGATGTCGTCGCGCACGGTCAGGCGATTGCGCAGCGTCTGGCCGACGGTTCGATGCCGTGCGACGGCGCGTGGCCCTCCGAGCGGGTCGACCTGTTCCGGCGTTGGCTGAACGAGGGCGCAGCCGAGTAACGCATCGTTGCCTGAGGTTCAGTGCTCGCCGCCCGCGTGCGTCCACGGGGGCAGCGAGCGAGCTGCGACGCGGAGCTCGAGCTCCGCCGCGCACTGAAATCGAGGTTTCAGCGGCTCCTTCGGGTGAGTCGTTCATGGTATAATGCAACCGGTTGCAATGGCGGTCAGCAAAGCAAATACGATCGCGGATCTCGCCCGGATCGCAGGGGTCGACAAGTCGACGGTCTCGCGCGCTCTCAACGACAGCCCGCTGATCGCTGCCGGGACAAAGGAGCGGATCCGGGCGATCGCAGAGCAGCACGACTTCCAGATCAACGTGCCGGCGCGGCGTCTGAGCACGCGTCAGAGCAACGTCGTCGGTCTTGTGCGCTTCGACTGGGGTGAGGGGCTGAAGACCCTGGACATGTTCATGCTCGAGATCATGGGCGGCATCTCGATGGGCCTCAGCCAGCAGGGTTATGAGCTGCTCGTACTGCAGGCGAAGGTCGATGACCCGGGCTGGGCTCACCGCTACCTCGAGAGCGGCCGAGCCGACGGCTTCATCCTGCTCTCGGCCTCGTGCACCCCAGAGATGCTCAGCGGCCTTGGTGGCAAGCGGATACCGATAGTCGTCTGGGGCACGCCACCAGACGACAGCGATTACTCGTCGGTGAGTGGCGACAGCGTCGCCGGCGGGCGCCTGGCTACCGAGCATCTACTCACGCTCGGGCGCCGGCGCATCGCGTTTCTCGGCGGTCCCGCGTGGGCTGCTGAGGCGAAAGAGCGCCGCCGTGGCTACGAGCAGGCACTCGCGGCCGCAGGCCTCGAGGCCGATCCGGCCCTCGCGGTGCACGCCAACTGGGAGGAGCCCGAGGCCTCCGCGGCGGCGGCGATCGAGACGCTGCTCGAACGTGACCCCGGGATCGACGCGGTGTTCGCGAACAGCGACCTGTTCGCGCTCGGGGCGATCGAAACGCTGCGGGCCCATGGTCGGCGCGTGCCGGACGACGTGGCCGTCGTCGGCTACGACGACATCGCGCTCGCCGCCTACGCGAACCCGCCCTTGACCACGATCCGGCAGGACGGCCTGCTCGTCGGAACGCTCCTTGCCCGGACGCTCGTCCAACGGCTCGAGACCGGCGCAGTCACCAACGTGACGATCCCGGCGGAGCTCGTCGTGCGGGAGTCGGCGTGAGCTTTTTCGTGTCGCGAAATGCAACCGGTTGCATAACCAGGAGGTGAGCATGTTCTATCCACCCGCGCCGCTCGACGTGACCCAGATGCCGGAGCCGCCGCCGCACCACGACACCCCCATCGCGCTCCACCAGCCGATACGCGCGCTGGCCGTGCGGATCGCCCGCGGAACGTGGAGGCGTCGCACGCCGGAGAGGTGCCCGGGGCCGCGCGCCGAGTCGTCTTTCTAGGTCTTCGCCGCATTCGAGCGAGCGGACGTGGTCTCGGTGCGGGTCGCGCCGATCGGAGACCGGCGCGAGTTCGGCGTCAGGTCAGCGCCAGGACCTCCGCGAAGCGCTGTTCGGCCAGGGCGCCGAACAGCGCATGGCGCGAGAGCTTGGCCTTCGTTGTGGCGGGGCTCGAGAGGCCGCAGAGGAAGCGCGCTCGCTGTCGTGGTGTGCCAAGCGCCGCTGGATGTTCGGCCGCCAACTCATCGAGGGCTGCTCGGTCCAGTTCGAGCGCGGGATGCGCCGCCGGCTCCGGAAGGCGCTGGGCGGATCCGGTCAGGCAATACGAACAGTGTCCGCACGGATCGGCACGGGTCTCGCCGAAGTACCCGACGAGCGATTGCACCTGGCAGCCGTCGTGCTCAACGAGGGCGACGACTCGCTGGATGCGCTCCGCCTCTGACTGCTCGCGGCGGTGGAAGCGCTCGGCCAGGCGGTCGCGCAGCTCGTCGAGCGATAGTGGCTGCTCGAGCAGCGTGAAGCGTTGGCGCACGTCGGCGACCTTCAGTTCGACGAGGCCCTGCTGCTCGAGGTAGCCGAGCGCTTTGACGACGCGCTCGCGTTCCTCGCCGGGGACGGCGTCGGGGTCGACACCCGTCCAGATGCGGCCCTCCTTGCCACTTGCCAGCACCCGTCGGAGGAAGTCGGCGCGGTCCGGGTCGAAGATCGCGTAGACGTCGTCCCACTCGCCGCTCACCGGACGAACGCTGTAGGCCGCGTAGAACGGCGTGCCCTGCTCGAGGAAGCCGTCCAGCTCGAGGTAGGTCAGGATCGTCTTCAGCACGAGCGGCCGTACGTCGTGGCGCGACGAGAGCTCGTATTCCGAGACGGCGAACTGCTCGCCCTCCGAATGTGTGAACACATCGTCGAGCAGGCTTGCGATTGCCTCGGGAGTCGGCGTGTCGCCGAACGCGAAGTTCTCGAGCGTCGGCACGTCATCGCGGCACGCAAAGAGCTCGCAGATCGATGGCTCGCCGTCGCGTCCGGCGCGGCCGATCTCCTGGGAGTAGGACTCGAGTCCCTTCGGCAGGTTGAGGTGGTAGACGTAGCGCACGTCGGCCTTGTCGATCCCCATGCCGAACGCGATCGTCGCGACGACGATGTTCGCGTCCGAGTGTGTCCACCACTCCTGTACCTCGACGCGGTCGTCGGTGTTCATGCCCGCGTGGTAGGCACGCGCGGGCAGGCCTGCCGCGGCGAGCAAGGCAGCGACGCGTTCCGCCGTGCGCTGCAAGGTGACGTAGACGATCGTCGAGCCGGGCGCGCGCTCACCCAGGCGGTCGATCAACACCTGGTCGCGCTCGCGTGGGTCGACCGGCGTGGTGAGGAGCGTCAGGTTCGGACGGTAGAAACCGGTGACCACGGAGTCGCGCTCCTCGATCCCGAAGCCCGCGCGGATGTCGGCGACAACCGCGGGGGTCGCGGTCGCGGTGAGTGCGAGCACGCGCTCCGCGCCGAGCTCGCGTGCGCGCGCTGCGAGCTTCAGATAGTCCGGGCGGAAGTTGTGGCCCCACTCCGAGATGCAGTGCGCCTCGTCGACCGCGAACAGCGCGATCCTCGTCCGGTCGAGCTGCGCAAGGAAGCGCTCGTTGTTGAAGCGTTCGGGCGCGACGTACAACAGCTTCAGGCTCCCCTCGCGCAAGCGGTCGGAGACGGCGCGCACGTCACTCGCGTCGAGGCTCGAGTCGAGCCGCGCCGCCTCGACGCCGTGGCGCCGGAGCAGGTCGATCTGATCCTTCATCAGCGCGATCAGCGGCGAGACGACGACCGTCACGCCGTCGAGCATCAGCGCGGGCAGTTGGTAGCAGAGGCTCTTCCCCGCTCCGGTGGGGAAGACTGCGAGGGCGGAGCGGCCGGCGAGCAACGACTCGACGACTTGTCGCTGGCCGGGGCGGAACTCTGTGTAGCCGAAGCGCGAGGTGAGGATCTCGGCTGCGGTGGTCACGGGCCGACTCAGCCGTCAACCTCGAAGTCGAGCAGAAGGTGGCCGGACGGAGAGGTGATGTTGCGAGTCAGGCTCAGCCGCCTCGGCAACCCCTTGGCGAAGAGCCTGCGGCCGTTCATCTGCAGCACCGGGGCGATGACAAGCCGCAGTTCGTCGACCAGGCCCTGTTCGAGGAGGGACTGGGTCAGCGCAATGCTCCCGTGCACGCCGATGTCCTTGCCGGACTGCTGCTTCAGCTTGTTGACGAACTCCACGAGGTTGCCAGCGACGACCTGGCTATTGGCCCAGGCTTCTTTCGGCGCCGTCGAGGTCACGACGAATTTCTCGACGCCGTTGATGAAGCCGGCGAACGGCTCGATGTCACTTGCCGGCCAGAACTCGGCCCACTCGTCGTAGGTCCGGCGCCCGAGGAGCACGGCGTCCTGGGCGGCGATGACGCGGTCGAGGTTCTCGCTCATCACGTCGTCGAAGTCGGTGACGAACTCGTCCGGCCGCTCTGCCACTCCGTCGAGCGTCAGGAATTCGTAGGCGACTACCTTCCGCACTATTCAACCCCTTGATCTGGTGGCATCGATGGTTATGACGTCGTTCGGCGCCGAGACTCATCGCGGTCATAACGAGAGCATGCGTTTCCCTTGGTGTTACGTGAAGCCCTCTGACGGACTCGAACCGTCGACCCCCTCCTTACCATGGAGGTGCTCTACCAACTGAGCTAAGAGGGCGCTCGCCCCGGCAGTGTAACCGGGCCTTCAGGCCCCGGCCCGCACCCGCTGGAGCGCCTGCGCGACCGTCGAGCCGTACGTCGCCTCGCCGAGCAGCATCGAGGCGAGCTCGTTCGCCTCGCGGATGATTCGCTCACGCTGCGTGTCGATCTGGCTCACGGCGACGAAGAGCTCCGCGTGCGACTGGGTGGCCCAGTCGGCGAGGCTGCGAGGCCCGTCGGATTGCGTGAGCTCGGGCAGATGCGCGGCGGCGGCAATGCCGCGAGCCTCGGTCTCGAGGGCCGCCAGCTCAGACGGCAGCTCGGCGGCGTCGCGTTCGAAGTCTTCGTGCTCGGAACGCGCGCGCACGAGCCCGGACTCGGCGAGCGCTACGTGGTCGAGGGCGCGGGCGACCGCTTTCTCTGCGCGCTCACGCTCGTCATCGGTGCGCGCCGCGGCGAGCTCGCCTTCGGCCGACCTCAGTTCGTCGCCCCGGCGCTCCAGACCGCTGGCCGCCGCCTCGACCGCGGCGGCCAGCCGCGCTTCCTCGTCGGGGTATGTGACGAAGAACCGGTCGATCGCGTCGGCGCGTGCCCGGATCCGTGCCACGCCCGCTTCGAGCTCGAGGAGCTCCGTCGCCGACGCAGCGAGCGCATCGTCGCGACGACCGAGGTGCTCCAGCTCGGTGAGAGCACGCGCGTCCATACCGGGAGTTTGGCAGCAGCGAGCACGTTCGTGCTGGCCGGTGAGCTACTCGCCGGCTTCGTCGCGAAGCCGTTGCCGTCAGCGCGCCGGAGTGAGGCCGTGGCGTCGCATCACAGCCGAGTCCGCTGGAACTCTGCGCGAGGCTGGCGCATGATCCGTTGATGAGGGAGCTTCCGGCCGGGACGGTCACCTTCGTGTTCACGGACATCGAGGGGTCGACCCGGCTGTTGCGTGAACTGGGCGCCGACTACGCGGACGCGCTGGTTCAGCACCGCCGGGTTGTGCGAGAGGCGTTCGGACGACGCGGCGGCATCGAGGTGGACACCCAGGGCGACGCCTTCTTCTTCGCGTTCGCCGGCGCCGAAGACGCGGTCGCTGCCGCCCTCGAGGCGCAGGAAGGTCTGAGCGACGGACCGGTGCGCGTGAGGATGGGTCTGCATACGGGTGAGCCGCTTCTTGCCGAGGGGGGCTATGTCGGCATGGACGTCCACCAGGGAGCGCGAATCGCCGCCGCGGCGCACGGAGCGCAAATCATCGCGTCGGCGAAGGCACGAGCGGCCGCGGGTGCCGAGTTCCGCGATCTCGGCATGCATCGTCTGAAGGACTTCGACGAGCCGGTTCGCCTGTACCAGGTGAACGACGGCGAGTTCCCGCCGGTTCGCTCGCTCAACGTCACGAACCTTCCCTCGCCCGCGTCGCCCCTGATCGGGCGCGAGCAGGAGGTCGGCGATGTCGCTGGACTCACATCGACATCGAGACTCGTGACGCTCACAGGAGCCGGTGGTTGCGGCAAGACTCGGCTTGCGCTGCAAGTAGCGACGGAGCTCGTAGGCCGCTTTCAAGACGGAGTCTTCTGGGTGTCGCTTGCCCCGCTCACCGACCCCAACCTGGTTCTGCCGACGATCGGCGAGACGATCGGTGCCAAGACAGAGCTGCACGTTCACATCGGCCGCAGCTCGATGCTCCTGCTACTCGACAACTTCGAGCAAGTCGTCGAGGCGGCGGCAGCGCTGGTCGAGCTGGTCGAGCACTGTCCAAAGCTCTTCGTGCTCGTCACGTCTCGTGCACCTCTGCGCGTTCCAGGAGAGAGCGAGTACTCGGTCGATCCGCTGAGTGAAGGTGAAGCCGTCGAGCTCTTCTGCCAGCGAGCTGCGCTCGCAGAGCCCCGCACGGCTGTGGAGGCGATCTGCCGGCGCCTGGACTGTCTCCCGCTGGCGATCGAACTGGCCGCCGCGCGCACGCGTGCGCTTCCACCTGAGCAGCTCCTGGAGCGTTTGGACAAGGCGCTGCCGATCCTGACGAGTCGCCTCCGTGCAATCCCGGACCGGCAGCGGACGCTGCGTGCAGCGATCGGGTGGAGCTTCCAGCTGCTCTCGCCGGTCGAGCAGGAGCTGTTTGCGCGACTGTCCGTCTTCGTGGGGGGCTTCGAGCTCGAAGCTGCCGAGGCCGTGTGTGCGGCGTCACTCGACGACGTCGAGTCGCTGATGGAGCAGAGCCTCGTTCGACGCTGGGGCGATCGGCTCGGAATGTTCGAAACGATCCGCGAATTCGCGACCGAACAGCTCGAGTCGGGAGGCGACGCCGACGCGACAGCCCGGCGGCACGCCCACCACTACGCTCAGCGTTTGACGGGATTGCAAAGCTCGCTTTGGGATGCCTCGCACGATGTCGCGGCGAAATGGTTTGCCGACGAGCAGGACAACGTTCGCGCTGCGCTCGCCTGGAGCTTGGACACAGGCGAGCGAGAGCTGCTCGCGCATCTGGCGGCCTCGGCGGCCGAGTTCTGGATCATGCGCGGCGCCTTCGGCGAGGCGCGACGTTGGCTCGAGGCCGGATTCGAGACAGACACGGCGCTCCCGGCTGACCTCAGGGCAAGGGCGTTCGCGTCGCTCTCGACGCTCGAGCACGCTCAGGCCGACTATGCGCGCGCTCGCAGACATGCCGAGACTGCCGTCGTGCTCGAACGGACACTGGACGACGGGAAGCGGCTTTCGCACGCCCTCAACCGACTCGGCAATGCAACGAAGGCTCAGGGCGAGATCGAGGCGGCACGGCTGCTGTATGCCGAGGCGCTGGCCGTCTCTCGACGAGCCGACGACCGACGCGGGTGCGCCGTTTCGCTGGTCAACCTTGGGACGATCGAGCTCGGGCTCGGGCACCTCGGAGCTGCGGAAGCGGCATGCAGAGAGGCAGGCGGATTGTTCGAGAGCCTCGGTAACCGATCGGGTACCGCTGCCTCGCTGCTCCTACTCGGCGAAGCGGCGCTCGGACAGGGGCGACTCGAGGACGCTCACGAGGCAGTCGCGTCCGCTCTCCGCATCTATCGCACGCTCGACCGTTCGGCGCGGATCGCGGCCTGCCTCTCGGTGTTCGCGCGTCTCGCCGAACGGGCCGGTGACCCACGCCGGGCAAGCACATTGCTTGCCGCCACGCAAACACTTCGCGAGCAGACGGGAGCCGCCGCCGTGCCGAGCGAGCGTCAAGCCGAGGAAAACCTCTCCAGATCTCTGCGTGGCGCCTTGGACGAACAGACTTTTGGGCAGGCATTCGACGACGGCCGTCATCTCGAACCGGCAGAGGCCGTCATCTTCGCCCTGGCCGCCACTGAACGAACTCCCTGGCGACGTGCGACGGGCTAGCGGCTCGTGGTCTGCGCGAGTGTGGTCAGGAACTTGCGGAGTTGTTGTATCTGCTGTTTGCCGAGGGTTTGTGTCCATTCATTTTCGAGATCGGCGATGATCGCGAGTGCTGTCTGGACTTGGGCCCAGCCGCGGTCGGTGAGGCAGATGAGTGACGCGCGGCGGTCGCTTTGGTCTGAACGTCGTTCGAGGTATCCGTGCTGTTCGAGGTAGTCGACGAGGTAGCTCATCGACTGTTTTGTGATCTGGGCGCGTTCGGCGAGGTCGGTGAGGCGCGTGCCGTCGGCGTCGATGTGTTGGAAGACGGCGGTGTGTGCGGGGCGGATGTCGTCGAAACCTGCGTCGGCTAGTCCCACGCTCACGCGATCTACGACGGTCTGGAAGGGGATGCGGAGGAGGATCCCGAGGTTGGGTCGTGTGTCGCGGGCAGAGCCGGTGAGGGCGTGCGTGTGTCGACTTGACATCCGCTCCGCCATCTTGTCAGTATTCCAGATAGTCAGGGTTCCGGACCAATACCTGAGCGGGGAGACTGGCTCGGCAGTGAGGTGTTCGGAGATCAGGGACCGCAGCGGAGGGGCGGTTCGGTGGTTTTAGGGGAGAGGGAGCGGAGGTTCGATGCGGTTAGCTGCATAGGCGGCCGCGCGGTGTGCGCTTCCTTCTCGCCACACAACAGACGAAGGGAGCAAGTATGAGGTTCCGTATCGCGCACGTCGTGGTGCTGGCGGTGGCGTTGTCTGTGGCGGTTGTTGCCGGACTCGTCGGTGCCACTGGCATCGCTAGCGCGTCCGGCGGCAAGACCGTCTACACCTGCTCCGGGGGTGATTTCGCCTCGGGGCACTTCACCAGCATCCCCTCGGGGAACTACGACCGCATCTCCGTTACGGGTGTGTGCAACATCGTGCCGGGTGCTGTGATCCACGTCGCCGGCAACATCGACGTCGCCCCCGGTGCCGTGTTCGACGCGCAAAGCGCGCCGTCGACGATCACGGTCGGACACGACGTCACCGCTGGGGCTGGCTCGCTCCTCGGCCTGGGCTGCCAGCCGACAAACACGATCGGCATGTTCGCGGGAGTGCCGTGCGCCGATCCGTACGGGGACGGGTACACCACCATCACCATCAACGGGAACCTCACCGCCACGGACGCGAACACCGTCCTGCTGAGAGGAGCAGTAGCCCCCGGGGCCGGCAAACTGACGATCAACGGGATCGTCAGGCTGACCGGAGGAAGCAGTGATAATCCCTGGTCGATCAAGGGCGTCACGATCGGCGGGGGCCTCACAGTAAGTGGGGTGACGGCTGAGTTTTTCGGTGTGCAATTCAACACGATCGGCAAGAACGCGACGCTCAGCAACATCACGGTGAACGACGTGCATTCGCCTCCCCCCGGTGTCGCCGTCGTCGAGAACACGGTCGGAGGGAACCTCAGCTGCTGGGGGCTGACTCCAGGCGTGTCAGGAGGATTCATCCCCGGCGAGACCAACCACGTCGCTGGCAAAGCGACCGGCCAGTGCGCAGCGATCAGTGAGTAGCCCTGGTCTGAGCTACTAACACCCCGCCCGTCTGCCACCTGCGCTCAAGCGGGTGGCAGACGGACACCAGGGCAAGGTTTCGCCTTGAGCCGCGTGGATGCGGTTGTCCCTCACTGGCGGAGGCAACTCTCGGCTGGGCCACCGTCCTTGCGCCGGGCTTGCCGCGACCGACTATCAACTTATTGGAACCGTATTTGGAACAGGCGGAACGCGAATCGAGATGAAAGTGCCCCTCCGGCCGACGTCTTCTCGTCAGCGTTGATCCTTCTCGGCACGTCTGACGCTTAAGCCCGCTGAGCAAAACGCATGGTTACAGCTTCGCTAACTGCGGAGAGTTATTGGAACTGTCCCATCTCCTTTAGGTGATGAAGCGGTGGATTGCTTCATTGGCGTTGTCTTGAAACGACGGGTTGGCCAGGTCGGGCAGGAAGTCCGCTTGGTTGAACAACGGACCGGTGAGCGTGTTGGCCGCGCTGGCGTAGAACGCGCCGCTGGACAGGGTCGGGTCAGTGACGCCATCGACGAGCCGCTTCGCTCCCACGTCGAGTTTGTGGGCGAGACCTAGGGCGGGCATGACGTACTTGGCGGCTACCCGCATCGGTAGGGGAAGGCCGTTGGGGGCTCCGGTGCCGGTGGTGTTGCCGGGGCTCACGGTCATGAAGCGGCGGTCGGGGTGTCGGCGGGCCAGGTAGGACATCCAGAGCGCCCCGATGTACTTGGCCTGCCCGAACGCTAGGTTGAAGTCAGGTTTTCTGTTGGCGAAGTAGCTGCCGTCGATGACGGTGGCGAGCTCGTCGGCTGAGGTTGAGACGAATGATGGCCCCTTCATCCGCAACTTCGGGACCCCTCTGACTGCTTCACTTCCGGCGAAGACCGCAACCTCGCCAAGCCGGTCTTCGGCCAGGAGTCCTTCGAGGAGGACGACGTGGCCAAGGACGTTGGTCGCGAACACGGTGGTGACCCCGTCAGCGGTCAAGTTCATCGACTGCGGGCCAATGACACCGGCGTTCATGACCAGTGCGTCGAGGGATCCGTCGATCTCCGGCAGGCCGTCGCGGACCGAGCCCAGGTCGGCAACGTCCATGAGAACGATTTCGAAGATGGTCCGGCCGGTCGCGGCTTCAAGTTCGGCCTTGGCCGTGCTCGCCCGCTCTTGGTTCCGGCAGGCCAGGTAGATCCGGGCGATCTCGGGACGTAATGCCAGTTGCCGGGCGACTTCCTTGCCGATCCCGGCGTTCGCTCCCGTAATCATCACGGTCTTTTCTGGGAGTGCGCTCATCACTGTTCCCTCTCATCTTCTGTAGGTCCCGCGGCAGCTTGGGTTGGCTGAATGGCGCGATCTGACCGCGCGGGTGGATACGACGGCTAAGCGCTCGGCCTGGCCCAGCACACGGCTTCTTGACTCTCCCGGCGCTAGCGGCCGAGGCCACTGGGCCAAAATGGAACGCGCGATCCATTCTGCCATACTTCCACCATGCCCGCAAGTCCTGGTCGGCGGCCGTTGACGCGCAAGGGCGCTGCGACGCGCGACCGGATCGTCGATGCTGCGGCGGAGCTGATCTATCAGCAGGGCGTTGCCCGCACGACGATCGAGGAAGTGCGCGACGGTGCGCAGGTGAGCAGTTCGCAGCTCTACCACTACTTCGAAGACAAACCGGCGCTGGTCCGTGCAGTCATCGAGCGCCAGGCCGACATGGCCATCGGCACGCAGGAGCAGTTCGACCTCAGCAGCCTCGACGGCCTACGGGAGTGGCGTGACTTCGTGGTTGAGCACGCCCGCGACACGGACGGGCGCGGCGGTTGTCCGATCGGCTCGCTCGGTCCCCAACTCTCCGAGACGGAGCCCGAAGCCAGAATGATCCTGGCTGCGTCCTTCAAACGCTGGGAGGCCAGCATCATGGCCGGTTTCCTGCGGATGCACGCACTCGGCCGACTCGCACCGGAGGCCGATCCGCGCCAGCTTGCGCTCGCCACGCTTGCCGCGCTTGAGGGCGGCCTCCTGCTCGCTCAGATCCAGCGCGACCCAGAACCGCTCGCGGCCGCGCTCGACGCGATGCTCAAGCTCATCGCCACCCTCAGCACCACGAGCACTTCGCTCAACCGCTGAGTCGAAGCCTTCGGGGGGGTCCTTCCCCAACGGTCGGTTAGCCGGCATCGTCCGAGCGTGCAAGTCGCCGGTTGATGGCGGGCATGGAACCGCCGTGACCAGGTCCGGCCGCTTGTTCACCCTGCCCCACCAAGGCATTGTTGACCTCTAGCCGTCGTGAGCGGCATCACCACCGCGTTCAATGGCGCGGCTCGCGGGAAGGCGCTCGCAGCTTGGGGTGCAGTCGGCGGGGCGGGCGCGGCAATCGGCGTTCTCGCCGGCGGTGTTCTCACCCAGTTCACCGACTGGCGGATGATCTTCTACGTCAACTTGCCGTGGCGAGCACGGAACTGCAAGCCGGACGGCTCACGCAAGGTGAGGTCGAGCGCACGATGCTCTCCACTGCTCTCGCCGCTGTCAGCCCGCGCTAAGGGGGATTTCCTCGACAGCCGTCAAGCTGACGCTGCGCCGAGTACGAAAACGCTTCAGCCGCGACCCGACCTCGGGGAGCACGTGAGGGGTAGCGGACGAGTCCGGCACACGCTCACGCTAACCCAGGGTTCCCGAAAGCAGCAACGAAGGTGGCGAGGCCGACGTCCGTCAGGCACGCTCGAGCCATGGACAACAAAGCGTACGACGTGATTGTGGTTGGAGGCGGCGCCGCCGGACTGAGCGCTGCGCTCGTGCTCGGTCGCGCGAGGCGGCAGGTAGCTGTCATCGACGCCGGCGAACAACGCAACGCACCTGCTGAACACATGCATGGCTTTCTCTCACGCGACGGGATGCCGCCCGAAGATCTCATTCGTTCAGGGCGCGACGAAGCCGCCCGCTACGGCGTCGACTTCGTCTCGGGATACGTTGCCTCGGTCGCGCCGGGTTTTTCAGTGCGTCTGCGAGGCGGCGAGGAGCTCGAATCGAGACGGCTTCTCGTCGCGACAGGAGCGACAGATGAGCTGCCGGAGATTTCGGGGCTCAGCGAACGATGGGGGCGCGACTTTCTTCATTGCCCCTACTGCCACGGTTGGGAAGTTCGCGATCAGGCGCTCGGTGTTCTCGGAACCGATCCAGGCTCCGTTGAACACGCGCTTCTCGTTCGCCAGTGGTCTGACGATCTCGTCTTCTTCAGTCACACGTACGAGGTGGCTGAAGTCGAGCGCGAACAACTCGAGGCGCGCAACATCCCGGTGATCGACGGCGAGGTTCGACAGCTCGTGATCGAGAACGATCGGCTGAGGGGAGTCGTCCTTGGCGATGGTCGCGTAGTTGAGCGCGTTGCTCTCTTCGTCCGCCCGACCATCCGCCCACGAGCAGCCGAGGTTCTACAGCTCGGGTGTGCGATGGACGCCATGGGTTTCTTGATCGTCGACGCCGCGGGCCGAACCAGCGTCCCCGGAGTCTGGGCGGCGGGCAACGTCACCAACCCGCGCGCGCAAGTGATTACGGCAGCCGGCGAAGGTTCGACCGTCGCCATCGACATCAACGCCGACCTCGTTCGAGAGGACGTCCAACAGGCCCAAGACGAGTCGTCGCCGTAACGCCCGGTCGCTGAGCGTGGCGCGAGGATCGAGGTTGAGCTTGAACTCGTCCACGGCTTCGAATTTGGAACTGTCCTGATGGGGGCGGGAGGATTCGAACCTCCGTAGGCTGAGCCGACGGGTTTACAGCCCGTTCCCTTTGGCCGCTCGGGCACACCCCCTTGAAGCGCGTCGGATTGTAGCTTTAGACCGTGGAGCGCTTCGACGTGCTCGTGGTGGGAGGCGGCCCGGCGGGCTCGGCCACCGCGCACAACCTCGCCTCTGCCGGCGCATCCGTGCTGCTCGCAGACAAGGCGACCTTCCCTCGCGACAAGCCCTGCGGCGGCGGCCTCACGGCTCGCGCGTTCCGGCGTTGCCCGGTCGACCCGACCCCGGTCGTGGAGGAGGAGGTCGACCTCGTCGAGCTTCGCTTCCGCTACGGCGAACGGGTCGAGCGCACCGCGCGCGCTCCCGTCATCTACATGACCCAGCGACGCCGCCTCGACGCGTTTCTGCTCGATGCGGCCCGGGCCAGCGGAGTCGACGTTCGCCAGGGCGTCCGGGTCGAGCTCGGCGAGCAGATTCGCGATCGGCGGCTCGCCGGTCGAGGCCGACGTCGTCGTCGGAGCAGACGGTGCCAACGGAACGAGCGCCCGGGCGCTCGGGCTCGGCGCCGGGATCGTCCACGGCGTCGCGCTGGAGGGGAACGTGCCGTACGCGAGCCTGCGACGCGACCGCTATCGCAGGCGCGCGATCGTCGAGCTCGCCGACATCCCCGGCGGGTACGGGTGGGTGTTCCCGAAAGGGGATCACGTCAACGTCGGCGTCGGTGCCTGGCAGGACGAGGGGCCGAGGCTCCGCGAGCATCTCGCCCGAACGTGTGAGGCGCATGGGGTTCGCTTCGAGGCCCTCGAGCACCTGCGCGGGCACCGGCTGCCGTTGCGGCCGCCGGGGGTCATGATCGCGTCGGAGCGCGCGCTCCTCGTCGGGGACGCCGCGGGTCTCATCGACCCCGTGTCGGGAGACGGGATGTACGAGTGCTTCGTCTCGGCTGCGCTCGCCGCCGCTGCGATCGACGACCTGCTCGCCGGCCGCTCGGCGTCGCTCGTCCCCTACGGCGCCGCGGTCGATGCCGCACTCGGCCCGTTGCACCGGGCATCGTGGAAGCTGAAGCGGGCGACTCGACCGCTGGCCGGCGGTGAGCTGGCGGATCGCGAGGACCGAGCTGCTCTGGCGCTCGATCGAGCCCTTGCTGCTCGGTGAGCTCACAGCGCCTGGCGAGGCGCGCGGGGCCGCGCGGATACCGCTGCGGATGCTTTCTGGGCTGTCGCGGCTGGGTGCGTGACGGTCGAACCGGAAGCCCTCGCGCCCGAGCAGCCGGATCCCGGTGCGGCTCGGAGGGACGGCGGTCGGGTCCGGCCTTCGTCAGTTGACCGAGAGGGGACGGTTGGCTTCGTCGACGGCTACGTCCTCGGTCGAGGCGAGAATGTCGAGCGGGCCGGTTGCGTTCCAGCAGACGACCCGGTGCTTCGAGCCCGGCCTGATCACGAACGTCGCGTGCCTGCCGATCTTCATGTCGACCGTCCGGTTCCAGTCGCGCGGGAAGCGATAGGGTGAATGCGAGCGCGGTGCCCGGTGTCCAGGGCGCGGGCTCTGCGGCCAGGCCCGGATCCGCACGGACTCGTTCAGCCAGTCGTCCGAGTACCGTCCGACGATCAGGGTCCGGAGCCGCGGGCTCCGCGCGCCCGCCACAGCGTCAGGCCGATCTGGTGTGCGACGACCGAGGCGTTCCAGAACGACGCCGATGACACCGTCCGGTCGATCAGGAGGTCCCCGGTCGTGTTGAGCAGCCGCCCGTCGCTGCCGATCCGGAGGTTCTGGCGCGGCGAAGCCGTCCGTCGGAACGGCATGGTCGAGCGTCAGCTCGCGCTTGATCGACTGGTTCCAGTAGAGGGCGAAGAACAGGAAGACGCGCGACGAGTACGGAGTCGCGACGGCCGTGACAGGCCCGTGGCTCGCGGCGTCGACCCAGCTGAGGTTCTGCCGGCAGAAGCGCTCGCGTGGCCCTGGTGTCGCTGAGGTCGATCTTGACGGCGCCGATCGTCGCGGCGACCGCGACGAGCGATCGCGGCGCCGATCGCCAGGCCGCGTCGGTCGCCCTTGAACGCCGTCCAGACCGCGAATGCGCCGGCCACCGTGGCGAGGAGCGCGATCGCAAGCGCCGTCGATCCGTAGCTCGTTCGCAGCTCGAGCCAGCTGACGCCGTAGAGAAACTCGCGAGTCGGTGCGGTCGGTGGAGATCGCGTAGGCGGAGATCGGCAGGCGCGACGCGGCCACGACGATGACCGCGACGAGGCCGACCACCGCGTAGCGGTGCGGCCGGCCGCGCTTCAGGTAGACGCCGTATGCGAGCGCGAGCAGCGGCATCGCGGTGAAGAGGTAGCGCTCCTTGAAGTCGCCCGAGTTCGCCGCGTACACCGCCGACTCGCAGAACAGCAGCACGATGAAGGAGCCGGCGAGGAGCGAGAAGACGATCTCCCGGCGGTGGGTCGGCCGGACGAATGCGATCACGCGCGCCGGGCACGATCGCGACGCCTGCGGCGAGGGCGAGCAGGAACGACTGCAGCGCGAGCCACTTGAAGAACTCCGCGTTGAGATGCGTGGTCGAGCGAACGCCCGAATAGAAGCCGAGGACCGCGACCGTGATCGCGACAGCGATGGGAATCAACGCAAGCACCGCCACCTTGTGCGCGCGGAACATCCTGCGCCGCTCGAGCAGCAGCGCGGCGAGGATGTACGCAGGCACGAGCACGAAGTACTGCGTTCGTGCGAGTGTGGCCAGCGTCGCGAATGCGAGGAACGCGACCTGTCGCTTCGGTGAAGGCGTATCGAGCGCGCGGACGCCGACGGCGACTGCCGCGAGGACGAGCGGGTAGGCGACGAGGTCCGAGATGTTCTCGGAGGCCAGGCTGACCGCCGGGATCAGCAGGCCGTAAGCGGCGCAGAGGTAGCTGTAACCGCGGCCGAGCCCGAGCCAGCGGGCGAGCAGGTAGATGGGAACGGCGACGAGCGATGCGGCGAACGGCGTTCTCGGCCTGGACGAGGTGATAGGCCGTCTCGGTCGAGAAGAACCGCCAGAGCGGAGCGGCGAGCAGCGGCTCGAGGATCGCCGGAAAATGGGCGAGGTGGCCGCGGATCTCGTAGTGGCCGTGAGCGAGCGAGCGGCCGAGCGCCGCGTAGATGTACTCGTCGGGGAAGTACCGCGGCGTCGTGTGCTGCCAGGCGACTGCCGACCGGACGAGCGACGAGAGGCGCGATCATCGGGAGCAGCACCGCAACCGGGCGCGCCAGCCAGCGCGCCACGATATTTTCGCGCGGAACGGGCGAGGGCGTGGGTCGGGAGGGTCTGGAGCTTCAGCATCGTGTCCTCGTCTGTTCGCCGGTCTGATCGCGGCGCCTGCCCGCCGGTCCAGTGCCCCATCGGCAGGCGGGCGCCCGGGCTTGACCATCGCGTGGCCGGGTCGCGGAAGAGCTAGAGCTCGATGGAGGTCGATGCAGGCACGTCGAGGAGCAGGAAAGCGGCGGCGACCTCGGGATCGAAGTCGAGGCCGGCCTTCGACCGAATCTCCTCGTAGGCCGCTTCGAGCGACATGGCGTCGCGATACGGCTGATCGTTGGTGATCGCGTCGAATGCATCGACGATCGCGAAGATTCGGGCGGCGAGCGGGATCTCGGTGCCGCGCAAGCCGCGTGGATAGCCCGACCCATCCCAGCGTTCGTGGTGGCCGGCGATCACCTGGCGGGCCAGGCCGCCGAGAGCCGGGACCGGCGCCACGATGCGCTCGCCCAGCCACGGGATGCTCGCGGATCTCGTCGAGCTCCGCCGGCGAGAGCGGCCCCGGCTTCAGCAGCGTCGCGTTCGAGACGCCGATCATCCCGATGTCGTGCAGGCGAAAGCCGTACGCCAGTTGCGGATCGAGTGCCAGCTGCGGTGCGACCTGCTCGGCCAGCATCAGCGCGAACTGCGTCACCCGCGCCGCGTGGGCGGCGGTCTCGCCGAAGTGGCCGCGGCGGTAGTCGTGCAGCTCGAGCGCGCGGGCGAGCGCCTCGACCGTTGCGGCCGCATCCGAGACTTCCTGTTTGGTCTGTGTGTCTGTTTTTGGCACGTTTCAGGGGGCGCAGTACGGACCTTCGGCGCCAGGCCGAAGGCAGCCAATGCCCCATTGAAGGGGTTCGGTCGGACGGCGGAACCCAGGCGGGGCCGGGAAAGAGGATCGTGGGGGCGGCCGGGGAAGGAATCCGATCCTGCGCGATCTGCCCCTCAGTAATCCGTCGCGCCTGCCGATAGGAGTCGTGTGAAAATCGAGTCGATCCTTACCATGGCCGTCGAGCAGGGCGCGAGCGATGTCCATTTCAAGGCCGGCCGACCGCCTCTGATCCGCGTCGACGGCCAGTTCCAGGCCGCTCGACGGCTAGGCGACCTTCGATTCCGAGGCGCTCGAGGCCGTGCTCGATGAGATCGGCTCCAGTGCGCCGCGGCGAGTCGCCGAGTTCCACCAGACCGGCGAGCTCGACACCGCCTACCAGTTGCCCGGCCTGCCGCGCTTCCGGGTGAATGCGTTCCGCCAGCGCGGCGAGATCTCTTTTGCGTTCCGCGTCATTCCCGCGGCAGGTGCCGGACTTCGCCAGCCTTCATCTGCCTCGCGGCGTCGAGCTTCTGTCGGAGGAGCACCGCGGCCTCATCCTCGTGACGGGCGCCACCGGCTCGGGCAAGACGACGACGCTCGCGGCGATTCTCGGCCACATCAACAAGACGCGGCGCCAGCACATCGTGACGATCGAGGACCCGATCGAGATCCTCCACGAGGACGCGCTCTGCATCGTCAATCAGCGCGAGGTCGGTCTCGACACCGATTCGTTCCATCAGGCGCTGCGGCGCGTGCTGCGGCAGGACCCCGACGTCATCCTGATCGGCGAGCTCCGCGACGCCGAGACAGCGGAGACGGCGTTGCAGGCAGCCGAATCCGGACACCTCGTGCTGTCGACCATGCACACGGTCGACGCAGCCGAGACCGTCGGGCGCCTCGTCGAGTTCTTCCCTGCGATCAAGCAGCCCGCAGTGCGCTCCATCCTCGCGGGTGTGTTGAGAGGCGTCGTCTCTCAGCGCCTGCTGCCGCGCATTCAAGGCGGCCGGGTTGCGGCGGTCGAGGTGATGGTTGCGAACAGCCGCATCCAGGAACTGATTCGTGAAAACAAGGCGGAGTTCGTTCCCGAGGCGATCGCCGAAGGGGCGTTCTTCGAAATGCAGACACTCACCGCAGCCCTGATCGAGCTCGTGCTCAACGACCAGATCGACTCGGAGGTCGCGGCATCGGCCGCGCCGAACCGTCACGACTTCTCGATCGCGCTCGGACGTGCCCTCAAGGAGAACGAGGTCGCCCAGGCGCAAGCGAAGCCGGACGATGCCGAAGAGAACGGTGCGGTACGACAGGGATGCCGAGACCGTGGGGCTCATCCATGAGCACCGGTTCGGCTAGCTTCGGAAAGGCGCAACGGCTCATGAACCTCGGGCTTGCCGCGGTGATGTTCGCGCCCGGGCTGGCGGTCGGAAGCTTCTTGAACGTGGTGGCCGCACGGCTCCCGCTTCGATCGCTCGATCGTCTACCCAGGCTCGGCATGCATGTCGTGCGAGGCCAATCTCGCGTGGTACGACAACGTGCCGCTGGTCTCGTGGCTCGTGCTGCGGGGCCGCTGCCGCCATTGCAGTAGCACGATCTCGTGGCGCTATCCCGGCGGTCGAAGGCCTCACGGCCCTCCTGATCGCCGGCTGCGCGCTCAAGTTCGGTCTCACCTGGGACACGGCAATCGCCTCGGTCTTCTGCGCGGCGCTGGTCGCGGTCTCTGCGACCGACTACGAGCGCCGAATCATCCCCAACCGCGTCGTGCTTCCTGCAGCCGTCTTCGTGCTCGTCGCCAACTCGATCGTGCATCCGTCGGTCGAATGGCTCGATCGCGGGCCTCGGCGCGAGCGGGTTCCTGCTCATCGCGGCCCTCGCCTATCCGTCGGGCATGGGGATGGGTGACGTGAAGCTTGCCCTGCTGCTCGGCGTCGCGCTCGGCCGGACCGTTCCGGTCGCGCTGATGATCGGCATGGTCTCGGCGCTCGTGCCTTCGGTGTGGCTGCTGGCGAAGCACGGCAGCGCCGCGCGGAAGATGCGCATCCCGTTCGGCCCGTTCCTGGCGCTCGGCGGCATCGTCGCTCTCTTCGCCGGGCCGGCCATCCTCCACGCGTATCTCGGGCTCCGGTAATGGAGGCCGCAATGGACTCCAACCAGGCCGACCTCCGGCTCGTCAGTGATGACGACCGACCGAGCTCGAGCCGTCGAGCCCGCCGCCGAGGTCGACGGCGGAGAGTTCCGTGCCCGACGCCGGGCACGGAGACCTGGTCGCTGACGTCATTCTCCAAGCCGGGCTCATGCCGGCCGACAAGGTCGAGCTCGTGCGCCATCGGGCGGCCGGCGGGTCGTTCTCGCAGGCGCTCGTCGACGAAGGGCTCGCCAACGCTCTCGGCGTCGCCCGCAGGTATCGCCGAGCAGTATCAGATGCCTCTCGTCGACCTGGCGGTCGCCGGCGTCGACGGCGAGGCGTCGAAGGCGATCGCCCTGCCGGTGCTCGAGCGCACGTGCGCGATCCCGTTCGCCTCTGACGGCAACACCCTCAAGCTTGCGATCACCAACCCGTCAGGACGTGGGCGGCCTCGACGAGCTGCGTCTCGCGACCCGCCTCTCCGTCGAGTTCTTCATCGCGGCCAAGAACGACGTTCTCACCGAGCTGAGGCGTCTGTCGAGAGCGGCGGGAGCGATGAGCGCCTCACTCGCCGGCGATGTCGCGGACGTCGTCGAGGTGATCGAGAGACGACAACGACCTCGAGGCAGAGGACGGCATCTCGGACGCGCCGCTCGTGCGGCTCGTCAACACGCTGATCTTTCAGGCCGCAGAGGAAGGCGCGAGCGACATCCACGTCGAGCCCGGCGAGGAACAGCTCGTCATCCGCTACCGGATCGACGGCGTGCTGCACGTTGCGCACACGATTCCCAAGCGTCTGGCCGCCGGGGTCACGACCCGTCTGAAGGTGCTCGCCAAGCTGGACATCGCCGAGCGCCGCAAGCCGCAGGACGGCCGGATCACGCTTGCCGCCGCGGCCGCCGGGCGGATGCTCGACATCCGCGTCGCGACGTTGCCGAGCGTCGAGGGCGAGTCGGTCACGATGCGCCTGCTCGACAAATCCACGGGAGATCCCGACGCTCGCGATCCTCGGGCTCTCCGAGGCAGATGCAGACGCGCATGGACAAGATCCTCGCGCGCCCGACCGGTGCGCTGCTCGTCACCGGCCCGACGGGCTCGGGCAAGTCGACGACGCTGTACGCAGGCCTCGCAGAGATCAGCCGGCCCGAGATCAACATCATCACGGTCGAGGACCCGGTCGAGTACCGGCTCAACGGGATCACGCAGGTGCAGATCAACCCGCGTGCCGGACTGACCTTTGCGACGGCGCTGCGTTCGATCCTGCGTTCCGATCCCGGACGTCGTGATGGTCGGCGAAATTCGCGACGGAGAGACGGCCAAGATCTCCATCGAAGCCGCGCTCACCGGCCACTTCGTGCTCTCGACCCTGCACACGAACGACGCACCGTCGGCGTTGACGCGGTTGATCGAGATGGGAGTCGAGCCGTTCATCGCCGGCGCGGCAGTATCGGCCGTGCTGGCGCAGCGCCTCGCGCGCAAGCTCTGCCCGCACTGTGCCGAGCCCTACGAGCCGACGCTCGAGGAGCTCAACGCCCTCCACATCGGCGGAAGGCTCGCTTCGATTCGCTCGTCGGATCGACCGTTCCACCGCAAGAAGGGCTGTGCGCGCTGCGGCCAGACAGGCTACAAGGGCCGCATCGGGATCTTCCAGCTGCTCGAGATGAACGGCGAGCTCGAGCGCTCTCGCCGCAGAGCGCGCCTCGCGAGACGCGATCGCCAGGTGGCAACCGAGAACGGCATGCGGTCGATGTGGGAGGACGGCATCGCCAAGGTCGCTCTCGGAGCGACGACGACCGAAGAGCTCGCGCGCGTCTGCACGACCTGACGCGTCTCGCGTCGCTGCGACCGGCCGGCTTCGCTCCGAGGTCGTGACCGCGGTCGACCGCGCGTCAGGTGCGCGCGACGTCGCAGCCGAGATAGGCGAACGACGTCATCAGGTCTTCGATGAACGAGTCTGCGGCCTGCAGCGTGTCGAAGTGATGCGGGGCGACGCCGTCGACTGCTGTGTCGACGACGACCTCACCGCCTTCGTGACGCACGTCGACCACTGCGACGACCGAGCCGTCGAGAGAGACACGCCACGACGAGTCGACGGTCGGATCCTGCAGAGGAGTCGTCGCGCGCATCCCCATCTTGCATCGGCGTTGCAGCGCCCTCCGACTCAACTCCCTCGGACGAGTGAGCTGACCGTTGCACGTCGCGTCGCAGCGAGTTGATGCCACAACGGATTGCTCCCTCGTTCGCGCTGCAAATACCCCGATCGGGGGGTGAAAGAGTCGATTCCAGGGGCGATTAGAGAGATGAAAGTTCGGTCAATAGTGAACAAGCAGAAGGAGATGGAATGACCAAGTTGCGGCAGAGGCTCGCACGTGAGGAAGGCTTCACGTTGATCGAGCTCCTGGTTGTGATCGTGATCATCGGCATCCTGCTGGCGATCGCGGTTCCGTCGTACCTCGGTTTCAAGGATCGTGCCAACCAGAAGGCAGCCGATCCGCAGACGTTCGCGCGGCGATCCCCTCCGCCGAGGCGTACTACTCGAGGCAGGGCAGCTACCAGGGCATCAGCCATGACCGCCCTGGCTGCGATCGACAACGGCCTGAAGCTCGACAGCGTCAAGGTCGAGACGGCAACTCGCAGACCTACTGCATCGCCAAGACGGTCGGCGGCAAGGAAGCCCACGCGACCCGTGGTGCAGTTCCGCTTCTGTCCGGGAACGTCGTCCGGGAGACGGCAGCAAGTGCTAACTGCGCGTAAGCAGCACTGAGTTCGATGTCCCCGTGCGTACCGAGAGGGGTGGGGCTCTGCCTCACCCCTCGGTGCGGGATGAACGACTCGCTTCGACCGGCACGAAGGCAGATCCCAGCCGCTGAACTGACGTCCGCGCCGGACTCGCCAAAAGTTTCGCGCCGGAATCTCTAAAGGTTTCTCTCCCTCCTACCGAAAGAGACGTTGTGTCTGAAGAGCTTCATTCGATCGACGATCTCCTGACGACCATGGTCGAGCACGATGCGTCGGACCTCCATCTGACAGCCGGCTCGCCTCCGGTCATTCGGGTGAACGGCCAGCTGCAGGGTCTGATGCAGTACGACAAACTTTCGCCCGAGCAGACGAGGACGATCATCTACCGCGTCCTCTCCACCGAGCAGCAGAAGCAGCTGGAGACGCGCCGCCAGATCGACTTCTCCTACTCGATCCCGGGCCTGGCGCGGTTCCGTGTCAACGCTTATTTCCAGCGCACGGCCGTCGGCGCAGCATTTCGCCTGATCCCGGCCGAGATCAAGACGCTCGAAGAGCTCAACATGCCGACCCGGCTGTACGAGTTTGCCGAGAAGCCGCGCGGCCTTGTTCTCGTCACCGGCCCGACCGGCTCGGGTAAGTCGACGACGCTTGCGTCGATCCTCGACCGCATCAACAGGACGCGGCACGAGCACATCCTCACCATTGAGGATCCGATCGAGTTCCTGCACTGGCACCGTTCGTGCATCGTCAACCAGCGCGAGATCGGCCCCGATGCCTCTTCGTTCGGCGAGGCTCTCCGCGCCGCCCTTCGCCAGGACCCCGACGTGATCCTCGTCGGCGAAATGCGCGACCTCGAGACGATCTCCACCGCGCTGACCGCGGCCGAGACCGGCCATCTGGTCTTTGCGACGCTGCACACCCAGAGTGCGCCGCAGACGATCGACCGCATCATCGACGCGTTCCCGGCCGAGCAGCAGGATCAGGTGCGTGTTCAGCTTGCCGCGACGTTGCAAGGTGTCGTCACTCAGAACCTTGTGCCGACCGCAGACGGACGCGGGCGCGTTGCGGCGATCGAGATCCTGATCCCGGACGACGCCGTTCGCAACCTGATCCGGCAGGCGAAGATCGAGCAGGTTTATTCGGTCATGCAGACCTCGACATCCCGCGGGATGTTGACGATGGAGCAGTCGCTCTCCGATCTCGTGCTGCGTCGCGTGATCACGTCCGAGGCGGCGTTCAGCCGGGCCTCGCGGCCCGATCAGCTCGCGACGATGCTGGAGCGCGCCGGCCATACGGAGCTTCCGGTGCTTTCTCCGTCACTCAATTCAATCGACCCCATGGGCGGTGAGGTCGGAACACCGGCCTTCGCCTGGCCGGGGAGGCGAGGTAGACATGGTCGACTTCAAGAAGGAGATCAAGCTCTCCGATCTGCGGCCCAAACCGAAGGTCAAGTCGGGCTCAGCGATGACCGTCAAGAAGACGGCATCGAACTCCAGCAAGGGAAAGAAGCAGGAGATCGTCGGGCTCAAGATCGGCGCGTCGCAGTTGGCAGCGGCACGTGTCGTCAACAACGGCTCGGCGAAGCTCGTGCAGTTGGCCCGTGAGCCGCTTGCGCCCGGAATCGTCGTTGGCGGCGAGGTCCGCGATGTCGCGGCACTCGGCAATGCGCTCGACGCGTTCTTCACCGAGCACAAGCTCCCGCGCAAGGGCATCCGCATCGGCATCGGCACGAACCGCGTCGGTGTGCGCGCGCTCGACATCGAGGGGATCGACGATCCCAGACAGCTCGGGAACGCCGTACGGTTCCGCGCTCACGAAGCGCTGTCGATTCCGATGGACGAGGCCGTGCTCGACTACCACGTCGTCAGCGAGAAGGCGAACGACGATGGCGGCGTCACCCGGCGCGTCGTGCTGGCCGCGGCGTATCGCGAGCCGGTCGATCATTTCGTGGCAGCCTGCCGTGCCGGCGGGCTCGAGTTGATGGGCATCGACGTCGAGGCGTTCGCAATGCTCCGGGCGGTCGCGCCGAAGTCCGAGCCCGACCGAGCCGAGCCCGACGGCGATCGTCGCGTTTCGCTCGGTCACGACCGTTCGACCCTTGCGATCTCCAACGGCGTCGTCTGCGATTTCACGCGCGTGCTCGAGTGGGGCGGCGCGAAGATCGAGACGGCGATCGGCCGCGATCTCGGTCTGACCGTCGACGAAGCCGAAGAGTTGAAGCTCGATGTCTCACTGCTCGATGCCGACGTCCGACGAGGAGGGGATCCGCGCGTGATCCGGGCCCGCACCAGCGTGCGGCGGGAACTGACCGCGCTCGCGCGTGAGCTCGTCGCGTCGCTGCAGTTCTACCAGAGCCAGCCCGACTCTCTTCCGATCGGCGAGATCCTCCTCACGGGCGGCACGACCCGCCTGCCCGGGCCTCGTCGAAGAGCTGGAACGTCTCGTGAGTGCGCGGGTACGCGTCGCGGATCCGCTCGCCTCGGTCGAGGCCGCCGGGGCGATCGCGCATCGCGACGATCTCGGCTCGCTGGCAGTCGCGATCGGTCTGGGGGTGGAGCGGTAATGGAAGCTGTCAACCTTCTCCCGCCCGAACACCGGCCGGCCGGTCGGCTGATCGACACTCGGCGCCGGGCTGACGCCCGACCGGGTGCTCCGGATCGGCGGTGGCGTCGCGGCGCAGTCGTCGTGCTCTTCCTCGCGAGCTTCTACGTCTACGAGCGTTCGGCGGTGAGCAGCAAGCAGAACGCGCTTGCCTCTCAGCAGGCGCAGCTCGCTGCGATCCAAACGCGTGCGCAGGTGGTCAAGGACGCGGAGAACCAGGTCGCGGCCAGGATGCCACGTCGTCAATTCGGTCATCGGGGCCAGGATGGTCTGGGACTCGGCGCTCGGCGATCTCGCCCGCGTCCTGCCCGGTGGCGTCCAGTTGAACTCACTGCAGGCGAGCGCACCTGTCGCCCCGGTCCGCCGGTGGCGCCTGTTGCGCCTACGAGCAGCAGACACCTCGAGCGTTCGTCGTCGACGACCGCGGAAACCGCAATCGCCCCGGTCGCTCCCGCCGCTCCGGCGACCGATCGTTCACGATCTCGGGCATCGCCCCGTCGCATGTGCGCGTCGCATCTGATCCTCGACCGGCTCGCGCTGCTCCCGTGGCTCTCCAACGTCTCGCTGCAAACGTCGAGCAGACAGACGCAAGGGTGCCGTGCATTTCACCGTCACCGCCACAGTTCAGAACAACGGAGGACACTGATGACTCAAGCGAATCAGCGGGCGCGTTGCCGTGCTCATCGTGGTCGTCGGCGGTTTCGCCGTGCTCGTCCTCGGCTGGATGATGTTCGTCGGGCCCGAGCGGTCGAAGGCGGCCGATCTCAGCAGCCAAGGTCGCGAGCACGCAGACCCAGGTCTCGGATGCTCAGCGGCTGCTTGCCGGCTCGAGTGGCAAGAAGAGCCTGGCCGACCTGCATCAGCTGCAAGCCGTCATGCCCGACCAGGCGAAGATGTCTGAGATCCTCAGGCAGCTGACAGGCCTCGCGAAAACGAGCCAGGTCGAGCTCGACACGGTCTCGCCCCTCGCTCCGGCTGTCGTCGGTGTCTGCGAGGCGCGGAGACGGTGCCGATGACCGTGATGGCGACGGGACACTACTTCGGCGTCCAGCGGTTCCTTCGGCTGCTGCGCGCCAGCGCCGACCTCCGCAACGGCCGTCTCGTCGGCGCTGGCCGCGCTCTACACCGTCGACAACGTGCAGTTCTCCGGTGGAACGACGGGCGGAGTTGTCAGCGCAACGATGACGGTCAACGGATTCACGTATTCCGCACCGGTCGCTGCCACGACGGCGACGCCGCCGACCACCGCCAACACGAGCGCAACGGCCGTCAGTCCCTGATGTCCAGCGTCAGTGTCTCTCCTCGCCGTAAGGCAGCGTTCGCCGACGCGGCAGCTGCGAAGCAGCGCAAGCAGAAGCTCATTCGTGATCATCGGGTGTGTGATCCTCGTTGCGGTCCTCGCCTACGAGGTGCCGCACACCCTGAAACTGATGGGCGGCTCGCACCCGAGCGCCGCTCCTTCGGCGTGCCACGCCATCCGTCGCAGCCGCGCCGGTAACGGCGCCCGTCGTGCACAGCGCCGCGCTGCGGAAGCTGCGGCGGCACACACCCGTCGATCCGTTCTCGGCCGGGCAGGTCGCCGGCGGCGTTGCCTCGTACGGTGCAGTCGCGAGCCCGAAGGGCCTCCACGATCCGTTCGCTTCGACCGGGTCGTCGGTGTCGTCGCCCTCGACCTCGGCCTCGACCGTCACGACGAAGGCCCCCGCGGTCCAGATCCTGCCGAAGCAGATCGTGATCGGTAAGCCGGGCGGCGGCCGCGTCGCCTCGCACGGCTGGATCCTTATCCTCGCTTCGGTCCCGACGGCGCAGGGCCGGGCGAAGGCGACACAGGTTGCAAAGCAGGCCCGCAACCATGGGCTGACCTTCGTCTCGATTCTGAACTCCTCCAAGAGCCGTCCGCTCCGCGGAGGCTACTGGGTGGTCTACACCGGGCCGTATCCGACGCTCGGCGCTGTCAGCACCGCGGCGAAGCACGTCCATGGGAGCGGCTTCGGGGATGCCTATGTCCGCGAGCTGGTCGTCTACAAGAGCAAGGGAAAATAGCCATGGCTGAATTCGCATACAGCGCGATCAACGCTCAGGGGGTGGAGCTCTCGGGAACGATGAGCGCTCCCGATGTCGGTTCGGCCCGCGAGCAGTTGCAGGCGCGCGGTCTCCTTCCGAACGCGTTGAGCGAGCGCGCGGCCGCCGGAGAGCAGGGTGTCTCCAGCGCGTTCAAGAAGCTGAAGCCGAAGTCGCTGCAGGTGTTCTCGCGTCAGCTCGCGACGATGATCGAGGCCGGCGTGAGCGTCGTGCAGGCGCTCGTCGTGCTCGAGGACCAGGTCGACGACAAGTACCTGAAAGAGGTTGTTTCGGAGGTGCGTTCCGACGTCGAGTCGGGGCTCATCCTGTCGAAGGCACTCGCCCGGCATCCGAAGGTGTTCAACCGCCTGTTCGTCTCGATGGTGGCAGCCGGCGAGTCTTCGGGAACCCTGGACACCGTTCTCGATCGCGTGGCGATTCAGATCGAGAGCGAGACGAAGATCAAGCGCCGGGTCAAGGGCGCGATGGTCTATCCGGCCGTCGTTCTGGTGTTCGCCTCGCTCGTGCTCACGTTCATGCTCCTCTTCATCGTGCCCGTCTTCCAGAGCGTCTTCTCATCGCTCGGCGGTCAGTTGCCGATGCCGACCAAGATCGTGATCGCAGCGTCGAACCTGCTTCGGGGCTATTGGTTCGTCATCTTCCCGTTGATCGGTGCCGTGATCTATTTCCTGCGGCGGTACAAGAACTCGGAGGCCGGGCGGAAGCGCTGGGATGCCATTATCACTGCGCATCCCGATGAAGATCGGCGACGTCGTGCAGAAGATCGCGCTTGCGCGCTTCTCGCGGACGCTCTCGACGCTGGTCGCGGCCGGTGTCGACATCATCACCGCGCTCGAGATCACCGGCGGAACGGCGGGCAACTGGGTGATCGAGAAATCGCTCATTCACACCCGGGAGCGCGTGCACGAGGGCGTCCCGATGAGCCAGCCGCTCGAGGAAGATCCGATCTTCCCGCCGATGGTCAGCCAGATGGTGAAAATCGGTGAGGAGACGGGCGAGCTCGACAAGATGCTCGGCAAGATCGCAGACTTTTACGAGGACGAGGTCGACGCGAGCATTCAGTCGCTCACGTCGATCATCGAACCGATCCTGATGATCGGCGTCGGTGTGATGGTCGGGACGATCGTGATCTCGATGTATCTCCCGATGTTCAAGCTGCTGACGCTGATCAAGTAAGGCGGCGACGGTCATCATCGCGGCGGCCTCCGCGGTGTCTCACAAGCGATCCCAGCCCGGCCGCTTCCAAGCGGCCGGGCCGGCGACCCTCGAGGTCGTTCCGGTCCCGCGTCCCTCAAAATCCTGCCGTTCCTCAAGCTGGGGGACTTCTGCGCCGACAACGATAGGGAACGAGTGTCGATAGTCGATCCAACCGTGACCACCGTTGTCTCCGACGCCGCCGAGGGCGGTGAACCTATGGCTGCAGAACAACCATCCACCGGAGAGGAGCGCACCCCGCTCGGGGCGTTGCTGGTCGCCGAGGGGCTTCTCAACGACGTGCAGCTTCACCAGGCGCTCCATCTGGGGAGCCAGACGGGCGAGCGGCTCGGTGAGATCGTGGTTCGTCAGGGCCTCGCGTCGGAAGAGGATGTTGCCAGGCTGCTCGCCGAACAGTGGGATCTCGGCTACGTCGACCGCGCGTCGATCTGGTTCGATGCGAACGCACTTGCCCGCCTGTCTCGAGAGGACGCTCAACGACTCGAGGCGATGCCGACGCGGGTCGAGGACGGCCGCGTGGTCGTCGCTGTCGCCGAGCCGACCGAGGAGAGGCTCGCGGCGCTGCGAGATGTGATCGGCGAGGACACCGTCGTCGTCGTGGTGCCGAAGGCGGCCCTCGAGGCGGGCCTGCACAGTGAGCTCCTCAAGAGCAACGGACAGTCAGCCGAGAAGGCCCAGGCGGAACCGGACAAGAAGGAGGACGCTCCGCCGGCCGTTGCCGAACCGGCGCCGCCGCTCGAACTGGTCAGCGTCGAGCCAGACGGGCTCGACGACGTGGTGTCGGCGGACGACGGTCTGAGCAGCGAGGACGACGATCTGGCGGCCGCGATCGTGGCCGAACTGCCCGCCTACAAGCAGGCCAAGCCGGCAGAGGAGCCGGCTCCTCGTCCGCGGGCAGCGCCGCCCGCACGCCCGGCGGCAGCGCCGGCCGGCGGTGGGCTCGCCGAGGGCCTTGCTCAGCTGATCGAGGCGCAGATCGGTGCCGCGACGGCACCGGCGGCTGACGCGGCGAAGAAGGTTGTCGAGCTAGAGCGACGGATCAAGCAGCTGGAGAAGGAGCTCGGCGCAAACCGTGTCGCGCTGGCCGAGCTGGGCAAGCACCTGAAGACGCTCGCCGGCGTTCTGAGCAAGCTCTAGGAGGGCTGCAGGCGCGTCACCGGTCGTTCGGCGACAGCACCCGGCGCAGCACCGTGAGGCTGTTCGCGCGCCAACCGGCCACCGCGTCCCGATGCCGCAGGCAGATCGAGACCAGCATGGCCATCAGTGCAAGGTTCCCGACCTCGATGAAGGTATCCGCCGGGTTGAACGCGAGACCGCCCATGCCGTGCATGACGATGATCGGGTTGGGGACGTTGAATCCATCGAGGCTCGCCGAGAGCAGGTTTCCGAGCACCCCGCCGGCGAACACGCCTGCGGCGATCGCCACGCCGCGGGACGGCAGCCGCGTCAGCGGGAGCACGGCCACGAGGACGACACACGACCCGACGAACCAGACGGTCGACCGGTGATGGACGGCCCAGAGCGGCGTCGAGACGGTGAGCTTCACCGTCTGGTCGATCGCGGCCAGGACCGCCGCGATGAGCAGGAGCGCCAACAACCGTTCACTCCAAGCCTCCGACGACACAGCCCGCTGGCCGAACATTGCAGCATCGTAGTCCCCCGAACGGGGTAGGAAAGGCCAGTCTTCTGGAATGCGCCCGGCGGGGTCGCCTGTCAGGACTCGTCGTTCGACTGCTGGTCGGCGCGCTGGGCGCTGCGCGTGGCCCTGAGCGCGTCGATCCGAGCCTGGAGCTCTGCGCGCTGCTTCGAGAGCGCCCGCTCCTGCTGGGAGGTGACCTCGTTCGGGAAGCTCGAGAGACGGTCGTGGAGCTTCCGCCGAAGCTCCGAGACGTCTCGCTCCTCGGCCTCGAGCTGTGCGATCAGACGGTCCAGGTCTTGGCTCTCCGGGCTGCTCATCGGGGCTTCAGGAGACTCGCCGCTCAGGAGGAGAGCCGCCAGCGCTGCCGTCTCCGGCTTTTGACGAGGGAGTTGATCAGCACAGCCGCCACCAGCGCACCGAGCACTGCGAGGATCGCGGCTATGACCAGGAGGGGAGTGACGTGCGTGCCCGCGATCGTCGTGGGGTGATGGGCCACAGGCGCGGGCGAGCCGGCGGTCGTGGTCTGGAGCTCCGCATCCTGCGAGGACGCCTGGTTCGAGAGGTGGTCGACGTGGTGCCCGATCAGGTACGCGCCGTATGCCGCCGCGCCGAGGAGGACGGCGATCAAGACCACATCGAGCGCCCGTTTCACAGCTTCAACCTAGCGGCACCCTGGGACGGCACGGCACGCTCCTGCGGCTGCGCGGCCGGACGGCCGCCCGAGACCAGCGCCACCCTGGCCGCGATGCCCGGGGTGTCGAGCTGGGCCTCGGGCTCGGGGCGTGCATCGCCCACGAGTGACAGCCGGGAGGCCCGCCGGGCCCGGAGATCCACGGCGTTCTCCTCGATCGCCTGGACGAGGGCGTTGAAGCAGCGGCCGTCGAACTGGCTGCCGACGTTCTTGCGCAGCTCTTCAACGGCGTCTTCGACGGAGACTCCCGCGCGGTAGGGCCGGTCGCCGGTCATCGCCTCGTAGGCGTCGGCGACCGCGATGATCCTGGATTCGAGAGGGATCTCGGCCGCGCGCAGGCACGCGGGGTAGCCGCTGCCGTCGTAGCGCTCGTGGTGGTGGAGCACCCACTCGGCCTCGACGGGGAGCTCGGCTGCGAGGAGAATCGCGTTCCCGATCGTCACGTGGTCGGCCATCGCGGCACGCTCGTCGGTGTTCAGAGGCCGTGGCTTCTGCAAGATCGCGTCGGCGATGCCGATCTTGCCGACGTCGTGGAGGAGCCCGGCCAGCCGGAGGCGCTCGAGCTCGGTTGCCCACCAGGCCGATTCGCTCGCCGATCGCAATGCACAGTTGCGCGACGGTCTCCCCGTGGCTCTGGGTGCCGACGTCCTTGGCGTCGACCGCCCGGGCCAGCGCTGCGGCGAGCGCGCGCTGCTCCTGTGAGGGCCCGCCGCCTGCCTGAGCTGCACGGCGTCGACGGGCTTGACGAGGCCCGGACTGAACACCACTGCGTTGAGCCTCGTCCGCTTCGCCTCGTACAGGGCGAGGTCGGCCTGGCCGACGATCATCAAGCGCCCCTCCGCGGCGATCGACTCGGTGAGCCCGATCGAGACGGCCCGACACCCGACGGCGGTTCGCGTCTCCTGGTCGATCCTGCGCGCGATCGCCAGGCCGTGGATGTTTCGCTGGCCCGGCAGGATGACCATGAACTCGTCCCCACCTGTTCGGTGCACGGCGCCACGGTTGCCGACGACTCGCCTGATGCACTCGGCGACCTCCTTGATGCGTGCGTCCCCGGCGATGTGGCCGAGCGTGTCGTTGATCTGCTTGAGGCCGTCCAGGTCGATCGCGAGCACGACGAACGGCGAGCCGTTCGCTGTCCGCTCTGCGATCGCCGCGGACATCGCCTCCTGAAAGGCGCGCTGGTTGCCGAGCCCGGTCAGATTGTCCGTCCTGGCCTGCTCGGTCAGCGCTTCGACCGTTCGGTCCCGCGTGACGCGGCGGCGCGGCTTTGCGACGAGGATCAGCAGCCCGATCAGCGACCCGAGCACGGCGGCGATCGCGGCCGCCTGCTCCTGCAGCCGCACGAAGATTCCCTTGTGAGCACTGGGGTCGACCACAGCCTCGGCCACGGCAGCGTTCGTGGCCGCCCTGCTCACCCGCCCGAACTCCGGCTCTGGCGGCCCGTACGCGTCCTTGCCGGGCGAGGGAGACCGCCGACATCGTCGGGTCGACCAGGGCACCGAGGCGGCCGTTGTTCGGGGTCGAGCGCTCGAGCCGCGACAGCGCGCGGCTCATCCGTGCTGCCGTCGAGGCGCTCGAACCGCGCGTGCCCGACACGCGCCTGTTCGAGCTGCCGTCAGCCCCGCGAGTGTCCGGCAGGTTCCTGACCCGCTCGGCTCGCGCCGAGCTCGCATGCCGGGCTGCGACTCCGACCGCGAAGCCGCTGAGACCCAAGACTGCAAACCCGAGCGCCGCACATCCAGCGATCGCAGGCCAGATCCCGCCCCGCGGCGTGCGGGAACGCGACATACCTCACGTTCTCGGTAAAGACCGGCGCCGGAACAATCACCCTTTCAAGGGGTCGCCGCCCGGCCCGCCCCCCGACGGAGCGCCTCAGCGCGGGCGGCGGCGGCGCTGCCGGGACTGCGGGCGCGGTTTTGCCGGCGCGCTCAGCCCTGCGGCTCCGAATTGCTCGGCGTGACCGAGCCGCTCGGCGAGCCTGCCGACGTCGTGCTGCTGCTCCGGGAGCACGAAGGTGACCCCGGTGCCGCTGCGGCCTGGCCCGGCCGGTGCGCCCGACGCGATGCACGTAGTCCTCGTCGCCGTGCGGGCGGATCGAAGTTGATCACGTGGGTGATGTCGTCGATGTCGAGCCCGCGCGCCGCGACGTCCGTCGCGACGAGGGTCGGGCACCTTGCCCGGACTCGAACCGGGCGAGCGCGCGTTCGCGCTGGTTCTGGGACAGGTTTCCGTGCATCGCCACTGCGGGAACGTCCTCGCGGGCGAGCTTGCGGACGAGCTTGTCGGCGCCGTGCTTCGTGCGGACGAAGACGAGCGCGAGCCCGCGCTCGGCGTTGAGGTGCTCGACGAGGCGGTCGAGCTTCCCCTCGGCGGTCACCGGCACGAACGTGTGCTCGATCGTTCCGGGCCGGCGGTCGCTCGGTAGTTCCGCGCGGAAGCGAGACGCGTTCGATGTGTAGGCGCGTGCGAGCTCGGCGACCCCGCCGTCGAGTGTGGCGGAGAAGAGCATCGTCTGGCGGTTGGTCGGGCACGGTGCGCAGGATGCGGTCGACCTGCGGCTTGAAGCCCATGTCGAGCATGCGATCGGCCTCGTCGAGGACGAGAGTTCGGACAGCGTCGAGCTTGATCAGGCGCTGCTCGAGGAGGTCGTTGAGGCGCCCGGGTGTCGCGACGAGCACGTGTGCGCCGCGCGCCTTCTTCGCCTGCGGCCCGAGGGCCACGCCGCCGTAGACGGTCGCCACGCGCAGGCCTTTCGTCTCCGCGCAGCGGCCGCAGGTCGGCGGCGACCTGGGTTGCCAGCTCGCGGGTCGGGACGAGCACGAGCGCCGCCGGCTGCGCGCCGGTGCCTGCGGTGCGCTCGACGAGCGGCAGGCCGAACGCCAGCGTCTTGCCGGAGCCGGTCGGCGCTTCGGCGAGGATGTCGAGCCCGCCGAGTGCGTCCGGGAGCACGAGCTCCTGGACCGCGAACGGGCGATGGATGTTGCGGGCCTCGAGGGCCCGCACGACGGGTGCGCTCACGCCGAGCGCCAGGAACGACTGGGACATGCTGTTCTACTCCTTGTTTTGCTGCAGGGTTTCGAGATGCGAGAGACTCGATACGCCTGAAAAGGAGGAACGAGAAGCCAGATCTCACGAGCACCGAACGGCGCTCAGTTGCTCCAAGGTAGCAGGATGCTGCTGTTTGCAGGCCGAATTCCCGGGCATCGACGATCTACCGGTCGGGTCCGTCCGGCCGGCCAGCGAGGATTTTTGCCCGAGAGCGCAGGTCGAAGGCACATTGACGGGTGAGGTCGGGCCGAGGTGCCAACTGACCCACCGACCGCAGCGCGAGGGGCTTGAAGTGGAAGCTCGAGAGCCGCCGGCGATCACGTCGGCGGCTTTCGTTTTACCTGCGCCTTACGCACGCTCAACCACGGCGTGACTGCGACCAGGGATAGTCAGGGCATGCGGAGGCTGCCCATCATTCTCAGCGTCATCTCGCTGGCGTGCGGCGGCACCGCTCTGGTGGCCGGCGCGGCAAAGGCCCCGCCCGTCCCGCCGATCCCGCGCGTCGCCGGCCAGTGGTCGCACGTCGAGATCAACCGCAAGATCGGCAAGGTGCCGCACACCCTGATCCTCGACCGGGGGCGCGTCACCCAGGCCTCGGCGACGCAGCTCACGATCCGCGAGCTCGGAAGCCCGGCCGTCGTCCCCCTCTCGCCTCAGACGCTCGTCGTCATCGACGGGCTGCCCGCGACCCCCAACGACCTGCGGCGGAAAATGACCGTCGTGACCATGCGGATCGACGGCGGCGCGGCTGTGCGCGTGCGCGCCACGTCCTTCTAATAGCCTTCGGCGAACAATGGCGGGGACCATTCTCCTCGTCGAAGACGAGCCCTCGGTCGGAGAGCTCGTCCGCGGCTACCTGACTCGCGATGGCTACCGCGTCGTCTGGGTGCGGTCCGGCGAAGACGCGCTCGTCGAGCTCGATCGCCACCAGATCCGGATGGTGCTGCTCGACATCGGGCTGCCCGGCAAGGACGGCTTCGAGATCTGCCGCGAGATCCGCGGCCGCTCCCAGGTGCCGATTCTCATGCTCACCGCACGTGACGAGGAGCCCGATCGCGTCATCGGGCTCGAGGTCGGCGCCGACGACTATCTGACGAAGCCGTTCTCGCCGCGTGAGCTCGTTGCACGGATGAAGGCGATCTTCCGGCGCACCGAGCCGCAGGATCGCCGCAACTCCTTCTCGCTCGGCGACGTCGTGCTCGACAAGGAGTCGCACGACGTCACGGTCGACGGCAAGCCCGTCGAGCTGACCGCCAAGGAGTTCGACCTGCTTGCGTTCTTCATGTCGAACAGCGGTGTCGTTGTCTCTCGAGATGTGCTGCTCGACCGTGTCTGGGGACAGGAGTACCCCGGTGGCACACGCACCGTCGACGTTCACGTCGCTCAGTTGCGCCGCAAGCTCGGCCGCCCCGACCTGATCCGCACCCTCCGCGGTACGGGCTACAAGGCCATGCCGCAATGATCGGCTTGGCCGGCGCCGCAGCATGAGGAGCCTGCGCGCGCGACTGTTTGCGGCGACGCTCGCAGCACTCGCGCTCACGCTGGCGCTCACGATCGCGATCGGTGCAGTGCTCACCCGCCGGCAGGTCGATCGTTCGCAGGCTGCGAGCGTCGCCCGGCTCGCAGACGAACTTGCGCTTCAGCGTCGCGAGAACGTCAACTACAAGACGGAGGACCAGCTCTCGGGCAGCACCCGGATCCTGATCCAGCCGCGTGCCAGCTTCGTGAAGCTCGTGCCGAACGTGAACCGGTCGAGTGACGGTGAGGCGACCTATCTCGGCAAGCGCCAGCTGTACTCGTACCGCACACTTCCCAACCGCGGGCTGATCCTGCTGCGGCCTGCGAGCCTGACCTCTGCCTGGCGTCCCTTCCTCGTCGACCTCCTGCTGGCCGGGCTCATCGGCGTGCTGTTCGCGGCGGTCGTCTCGTTCTTCGTCGCCCGGTCGATCGTCCGTCCCATCCGGCGGGTCGCCGACGCGACCCGGGCCCTCGCGGCGGACGAGCGCCAAGATCCACTGCCGACCGAGGGCTCGAGCGAGCTCGCGGCACTCGCGCTCGCGTTCAACCAGATGACCGAGCAGTTGGCCGCGTCGCGTGAGGCCGAGCGCAACTTCCTGCTCTCGGTGAGCCACGAGCTGAAGACGCCGTTGACGGCGATCCGGGGCTACGCAGAGGGTCTGGCGGACGGCGCGTTCGATTCCGACGAGGCGGCGCGCACGATCGTCCTGGAGGCGGGTCGCCTGGAGCGGCTCGTTCGCGACCTGCTCGACCTCGCCCGCATGAACCGCGCCGAGTTCTCGGTGCGGAGCGAACCGGTCGACCTCGCCGAGACGGCACGCGAGGCCGTCGTCCGTCACGAGGCGGCGGCGCGCGAATTCGGGGTCGAGCTGCGGGCCGGGGGTGTCGAGGCGTGGGTCGAGGGCGACGGCGACCGCCTGCTGCAGGTCGCGTCGAACCTCGTCGAGAACGCTCTGCGTGAGACGCCTGCGGGTGGTTCCGTCACCGTCGTCGCCGAGGCGGGAAAGCTGGTCGTCGCCGACACCGGCCCCGGCATCCCCGCCGACGACATCGCGCACGCGTTCGAGCGCTTCTACCTCTACGACAAGGTGGGCAAGGACAGGCCCGTGGGCAGCGGGCTGGGGCTCGCGATCGTCAAGCAGCTCGCAACGGCGATGGGCGGCGACGTCCGGGTCGAGAGTGGGCCCGCGGGGACGACGTTCACGGTCTCGCTACGGCCGCAGCCTGGAGGTGTCGACCACCTCGAAGTCGGCTCCCGTGAGGCCCCCGAGCGCGTGTAGCTGATCGTTCGACCAGTGCGGGCTCGGGGCGCCCGACACGTACCAGTTCGAGCCGTTGTCGGCCAGGATCATTCCGTAGGTCTTCATCGCCTGCGCGACCATCCGGGCCTGCGGCGGGAGCTTGCTGATGTCGACGCCCGCCTTCAGTCGCACGCGCAGCCCCATCGGGGGCAGCGACGGGTCGTCGGAGTCGCTCGCGTAGTGGCGTGCCGGATAGACGTACGCCTTCCGCGTCCGCTCGACCGTGAAGCGCAGTGCGTGATCGATGCGACCGGTCGACGCGTCGCCGTCCCAGCGTGCGAGCCCCGGCAGGATCGGCAGCCCGGCCGCGTCCGCGGACGTCCACGTCGCGGGCCTGAGGGCGTTCGAGCGCAGGTTCCAGATCGCACCGGAGCCCGCGGCCCAGCCAGAGCCTTGTCGTCGCAGCGCGTAGAGCTCGTAGAGCTTGCACGAATCGCGATCGACGATGAGCGCATGGCGATCGCCGTCGTTCGCGTGCGCCGGCGCACCCTCGATCGGCACACCGGCCGGGATCGGGTACGGCCCCTTGTCGCTCTCGTCGGCGTAGTCGAACCTCACCCGCGACTTCGGCGTCTTCTTGCCGTGCACGACGACGTACGGGATGCCGATGCGCGAGCCGTCGTAGAGACCGTTGCCGAAATCGGCGTGCACGCCCGCGTCGACGCCGATCGAGTTGATCAACGTCGCCGAGTTCGCCGCAACCGGCAGCTTGTCGACCGGCTGGTTCCACACGCTGGTGGCCGGGAACACCGGGCAGCCGGCGAGCGTCGGTGCGGGGGCGGCGGTCGAGCCCGTCAGTGCGAGGGTGAGGGCGGCGGCGGCCAGAAGCTTCACGGCTGAAGAAGTAGCGATTCCCATCCGTCGTCGCATGCCCTATAGAGGTGACGTTCATGCAGGCGGTCGTCTCGGTGCCGCCAGAACTCGTACGTGTCGGGAATCAGCCGGTAGCCGCCCCAGCGTTCGGGACGGGGCGGCTCGGAGGGCTGAGCCGCTGCCGCAGCCTCGAGCTCACGGCGCGAGGCGATCGGCTGAGACTGATCCGAGGCCGCGGCGCTCCGCCTCGAACCGGCGGGACGCGTTGCCCAGTACGCGTCCGACTCGGCGGGAGACAGCCGCTCGACGGTCCCTTCGACGCGCACCTGGATCCCTGGCCGGTGGAAGAGGAGCGCGGCGCGCGGGTTCGCCTCGAGCTCGCGTCCCTTCCGCGAGGTGTAGCCGGTGAAGAAGATGAAGCCGCGCTCGTCGGCGCTCTTCAGTAGCAGCATGCGCACCGACGGCCGTCCATCGGGCGTCGCGGTTGCGATCGCCATCTGGTCGCCGTCCACCCACTCGTGGAACAGCGTCAGGGGGTTCGTCACTCCGGGGCCTCCTCCGGGACATCGTGCAGCGAGCGGATCGGCGAGGGCAGCAGGAAGAGCATTCCGGACAGGGCGCCGACCGTTGCGATCCACAGGGTCGGCCGCAGGCCGATCGCCGTGCCGAGCACTCCGCCGACCGCCGTCCCGACCGGCCGCACGCCGTTGTTCACGACCATGAACGCGCCGGAGACGCGCGAGCGCAAGGGCCTCGGGATCAGCCCGGCGCTGATCGAGCCCGCGAGGATGTCGAGCAGCATCAGGCCGATGCCGGAGAAGAACTCGGCGGTGAAAAGGCACACGAGGACGAGCCAGTGCGGGCCGCCGGCGAGCGGGATGAGGATGAGCGGCGCGGGGAAGAGGAAGCAGCCGAACAGGAACGCAGGTCCGACGCCGAATCGTCGCGAGGCACGTCCCGTGATCACCGAGCCGAGCAGGGTCCCCACGGAGGCGGCGCCTAGGACCACGCCGAGGGCAGCCGGCTGGACGTGGAGCTCCCGCGTTGCATAGAGCAGGAACAGGGCGAAGTAGATGAAGTTGAAGAAGTTGAGGGTTGCAATGCCCAGCAGCTCGGCGCGGATGATCGCGTTGTGACGGATCCAGCGTGCGCCGGCCATGATGCCGCCCGTGCTCTCCGGGCCGGCTGGCGGGTCGTCCGCGTGGATCCGGCCCAGGAACAGCGCCGACCAGAGAAACGACACCGCGTCGATTGCGAGCGCGTACGGGCCGCGCAGCACCTGCACGAGCACCCCGCCGATGCTCGTGCCTGCGAGGAACGAGAAGGCGCGGCTGCCGTGGGTCAGCGAGTTGGCGGCGATGTAGTCCTCGCGCTCGATGATCGTCTGGAAGAAACCGCCGTAGGCGACGTAGAAGAAGACCGACAGCACACCGGACCCGAATGCGACCACGTAGAGCTGTGCCCACGTCAGGTGGCCGAGCGCGTAGGCCACGGGAATCGTGCCGATCAGGATGCCGCGGCAGACATCTGCGACGAGCATCACCTGCCGGCGGCCGCCGCGCCGGTCGACCCAGCTGCCGGCATGGAGCGAAAAGATCAGGTTCGGGACGAGCGCGACGGTCGTCAGCGCGCCCATCTGCCCGGCCGACGCGTGCAGCGCGAGCACGGCGGTCAGAGGCAGGGCGATCAATGTGATCTGGTCGCCGAGCAGCGAGACCGCCTGCCCGAAGAAGTAGTTGCGAAAGTTTCGGTTGTTGCGGAGGACCGGCGGGATCACGCCGGCCAGTCAATCAGTCGATCGCGACCGCGGTCTCGTCGAGTAGCGCCCGTACCTTCCGCGTCAGATCGTCCGTGCTGAAGGGCTTCTGCAGGAATGCGATGCCGGGCTCGAGCACACCGTGGTGCCCGATCGCAGAGTCGGTGTAGCCGGACATGTAGAGGACGAGGGTGCCCGGCCGCATCGCGGTCACCGACTGCGCTACCTCCGGGCCGCTCATGCCCGGCATGACGACATCGGTGACGAGCAGGCTGATCTCGCCCGAGTGGCGGCGTGCAAGCTCGAGCACCGACGGCCCGTCGGCCGCCTGGAGGACGGTGTATCCGTTCGTCTCCAGGATCTCTGCGACCAGTTGGCGGACGACGGGCTCGTCCTCGACCAGGAGGACTGTTTCATCGCCGGACCGTGGCGCAGCTCCCGCGGCCGCCGAGGCCGGCTCCTCGGTCCGTTCGTCGACGCACGGGAAGAGAACGCGAAACGACGACCCGAGGCCGGGGGCCGAGGTGACGTCGATCGTGCCGCCGCTCTGCTCGACGATGCCGTACACCGTCGCGAGCCCCAGACCCGTGCCGCCCGCCTTCGTGGTGAAGAACGGATCGAAGAGCTGGTGACGCTCCGACTCGGTCATGCCCGCTCCCGTATCGGTGAGCCGGAGCTCGACCAGCGAGCCGTCGGCGGCCGCGACGTTCGCCGTCTCGATCGTGACCGACCCGCCGCCGGGCATGGCGTCGCGTGCATTGACGGCGAGGTTGACGATCACCTGCTCGAGCTGGGTCGGGTCGGCGCGGATTGCGCCGAGGCCCGGGTCGAGCATGGTCAAGAGCTCGATGTCCTCGCCGATCAGCCGGCGCAGCATCATGTCCATGTCGGAGACGACCGCGTTCAGGTCGAGCACGCGCGGCTGCAGCACCTGGCGGCGGCTGAATGCGAGCAGCTGTCCCGTGAGCGCCGCGGCCCGTGCTGCGGCTTTCTTGATCTCCTCGGCGTGACGCCGCTGGCGCGGATCGATCTCTCCGTCGATCAGGAACTCGCTGTAGCCCGCGATGGCAGTCAGGAGGTTGTTGAAGTCGTGCGCGATGCCTCCCGCGAGCCGGCCGACCGCCTCCATCTTCTGGGCCTGGCGGAGCTGCACCTCGAGCTCTCGCTGGTGCGTGAGGTCGCGGACGACGGCGATGTGCCGGCCCGGTCGGATGTTCGCCGTCGCGGTGAACTCGATCAGGCGAACCGTCCCGTCGGGGCGTTTCAGGCTGACATCTGCTTCGAGCGCGCCGACCTCCAGGAAGGTGCTCCACAGCTCCGCGACCGGTTCGTCGGGCAACAGCTCGTCGACCGTCAGCTCGAGCGCCTCCTCCTGCGAGACGCCGAGCAGCGCCGCGCCCGACCGGTTGAGGGCGACGATCCGCCGCGCGTCGTCGGCGATCAGCTTCGGCACCACCGAGCATTCGAAGGTCGCTTCGAAGAGGAGGTTCGCCTCCTTCTGGGCGGTGATGTCCTGGACGTGCGAGACAACGTGGGTCGGCTTCCCGTCGTTGCGGGTGACGCGCGAAACGGTCAGCTCGGCCCACACGAGCGAACCGTCCTTACGGACGTACCGCTTCTCTCGCCGGTAGGAGTCGATCTCCCCGGTGCGGAGCTGGTTGCCGCGCTCGACGTCGGTGTCGATGTCGTCGGGATGCGTGATCCCACGGACGCCGAGCGCCGAAAGCTCTTCGACGGTGTAGCCGAGCATGTCTGCGAGCCTGTCGTTGACCTGGACGACGCTTCCGTCGAGCGTCGTCAGCGCCATGCCGAGAGACGAGGAGTGAAAGGCGCCGCGGAAGCGCGCCTCGCTCTCGCGAAGCTCCTCGACGAGCTCGGCGTTTCGCAGTGCGATCGACGCCGCACGGGCGAGGACGCGGAGCGTTTCCACATCGTTGTCGTCGAAGGCGGCCACGTCGGCGCTGCGCACGCCCAGGATGCCGCGAATCGCGCCGTCGTAGTCGATCGGCGCCAGGATGATCGATCCCGCTCCTGGCGTCAGACAGCGCGCGACCTCGGGCCCTGTGGTCGCACGCAGCACGGCGACATCGCCGCGGAGCACGCACTCGTTGCCGAGAGTGGCGACCAACGGCAGTCTCTGGTCCTGCAGCTGGGCGTCGGCGCCCTCACAAACCTTGAAGTAGGCGAACTCGTCGTCGATCGTCGAGAGCGACGCACCGTCCGCTCCGTCGAACTCCATCAGGCGCGTGACGATTCCCGTCATCACCGCCTCGACCTCGCCTGAGAGCGAAGCGACTTCGAGCTCGCGGTCGAGCGGTGCCGTCACGTGATCAGGCCCAGGCGCAGCGCGGTCGCGACCGCCTGCGTGCGGGTGCTCGCTCCGAGCCGGTCCGAAGCCTTCCGGACGTGGCTGCGCACCGTCTCTGCCGTGATGCCGAGGCGCGTGCCGATCTGCTCGTGCGGCAAGCCGTCCGCGAGCAGGCGGAGAACGTCGAGCTCGCGCGCCGTGAGCGTCTCGCCGGCGGCACCGGCGCGGTGCAGAGCCGGGTCGAGGTAGACAACCCCCGTGCGCGCCGACTCGAGGGCGCGGACGAGATCGGCAAGCGGAGCCTCCTTGAGCACGAGCGCGACCGCCCCGGCGTCGAGGACCTCGTCCGCAACGGCCTCGTCGGCGTCCGCGGTGTACACGGCGATGGCGGTGCCGGGGGAGGCCTGCCTGATGCTCCGCACGAGATCGCCGCCGGAGAGCCGCGGCATCCGGTAGTCGATCAGCGCGACGTCGGGCTTCGTCTCGATCGCCAGGCTCAAGGCGCGGCGACCGTCCGATGCCGAGCCGACGATCTCGAACCCGTTCTCGGAGAGGTAGCTGCAGACGGCGGTCGCGAGGGCGGGATGGTCGTCGGCGACCAGGCACCGTGGGTCGTTCAGCAGATCTGTCACGCCGCCACCAGCCCGCGAACCCGCGCTGCAAGCGCGCCGTACGAGCCGCCCTTGACCGCGTAGTCGGACGCCCCGTGCTGGAACGCCTGGGCCGTCGCCTCCGCGTCGTTGCTCGTGAGCATCACCACCGGGAGCGACGGGCTGGCTGCACGAAGCGCGTCGAGCACCTCCATGCCGGAGCCATCGGGCAGCTCGTGCGCGACGACCGCGATCGACCAGGCGAATCCATTCTGCAGCTCCGCTGCCTCGGCGACGCTCGTCGCACGGGCGACCACGGCGCAGTCGAGCTCCTGTGCGAGCGCGTCGCTTACGAGCCGTGCCTGGTCGTCGTCTGCCTCGACGAGGAGCACGGCCACTCCGTCGCCCGACACGGCCTCCGTCGTGAGCTCGATCACGCTCAGCCCCTCGCTCCGCAGGATGAGCTCGCCGCGCTCGATCAAACCGAGGGCGAGATCGACGATCTCCGGGTCCCACTGTGCTCCGCGATGCGCCCGCAGTTCTGTCTTCACCTGCTCGGCATCGCGCGGGCTCTGGTAGAGCTGCCGCGACGACATGACCTCGACCGAGTCGGCGACCGCGACGATGCGGGCACCGAGCGGGATCTCGTCACCCGCGAGACGGTCCGGGTACCCGGCACCGTCCCAGCGCTCGTGATGGTGGCGGACGATCGGCCGGGCCGGGGCGAGCAGGTCGAGCGGCTCGAGGAGCGCGTCGCCGATCTCCGGGTGCGTCTCGATCACCGCGCGCTCCTCCTGATCGAGCGGCCCCGGCTTGAGGAGGACACGGTCGGGGATCCCGATCTTCCCGATGTCGTGCAGGATCGCGCCCAGCCGGATCGTCTCGACCTCGTCGGCCCTCAGTCCCATCAACTCGGCGATGCGCACGGCCAGGGTGGCGAGCCGCTCGCAGTGACCGTGCAGGGACGAGTCACGCGCCTCGATCGCATTGGCCAGGGCGCTCGCAAGCGTCGGGGTGAGCAGGCGCTCTCGGATCTCGTCGCGCCGCCGGTTCGCGCGCTCGAGGGCATCGGCGACGGCCGCCTGGAGGTCGGCGTGAGCGAACGGCTTGGTGACGAGGCCGGCTGCTCCGCGCGTCAACGCCTGGCTGAGCGTCTCGTACGTGCCGGCGCCGGTGACGAGGACGACCGGAAGCGAGGCGCGGCGGGTCTGCACGACCTCGAGCAGCTCGAGCCCCGAGAGGCCCGGCATGATCACGTCGCTCACGACGAGATCGAACTCGGCCGTGTCGAGCAGCTCCAGCGCGCGTTCGGCGTTTTCGGCCCCGGTCGCGTCGTGACCGGCCGTCTCGAGTATCTCCACGATCAGGCTGCGGATCACCTCCTCGTCGTCGATCACGAGGATGTGGCTCATCCGTCTGCGTCCGCGGAGATGGGCAGCCGAAGGGTGAATGCCGCCCCGTGCCCGACCTCCGAGGCGGCGGTCAGCGTCCCGCCGTGAGATTCGGCGATCCCGAGGCTGACCGACAGACCGAGACCGGTCCCGCCGTTGAGGCGCTTGGTCGTGAAGAAGGGCTCGAAGATGCGCTCGAGCGCGGTCGGTGCGATCCCCGGGCCGTCGTCGCTCACGACCGCGATCACGTGGTCGCCGTCCCGGTGGACCTGGATGCCCACGCTGCCACCGTTGGGCATCGCCTGCCGTGCGTTTGCGATCAGGTTGAGGAAGATCTGTTTCAGCTGATTCGGGCTCGCGCTGACGAGCGCGCCGTCGTCGGCGTAGGTGTCGACCAGTTCGATCGCCTTGTGAGCGTTCGTCCGGCGGATCAGGTCGACGGTCGAGCGGATCACGTCGTCGAGCGCAACCACGTGGCGTTCTTCGGCATTTTCGCGGGCAAAGTCGAGCAGCGCTCGCACGATCTCCTTGATCTCGAGGCCTGTCTGCTGGATCAGCACGAGTCGCTGCTCCGCCTTCGAGCCGGGCTCTGCCTCCTTGAGCAGGAACTCGGTCAGGCCGAGGATCGCGAACAGCGGGTTGTTGATCTCGTGGGCGACGCCGGCCGCCAGCTCGCCGATCGCGGCCAGCTTCCCGCTCTGCACGAGCTGCTGGTCGAGGCGGCGCTTCTCGGACATGTCGTTCACCACGCCGAGCAACAGGGCCGGCTTGCCCTCGTCGCCGTCGACCACGTGCGGGACGAACTCGACGGGCAACGGGCGGTCGTCCTTGCGCCGGTAGACGTGCCGCACGACCGCGTTGTGCTCGAGACCGGCGGCCGCTCGCTCGTCCTGGTCCCACCAGGGATAAGGCGGCGTGAGGCCGGCGATCTCCTCGAGCTCGTAGCCGACCAGATCGAGGAACGCCTGGTTTGCGGAGATGAGCGCCTGGCCGTCTGCCTCCGCGACCGTGAGCGGGATCGGGATCGAGTTGAAGAGCGCGTAGAGATAGCGCTCGTTCAGCACTGCGCGCTCGTGCTCGGTCGTGACGTCGCGAAACACCACCACCGCGCCGTCGGGAGCCGGGGAGATGCTGCCGTCGAGCACGAGCTCCCGGCCGTCGAGCGCCGTCGCCCTGATCCGGAAGCGTCCGCCCGCGCCGGTGGCGATCGTCTGCCGCCCGGGGACGTGCCCGGCGGGAACGTCGAACCGCCGGCCGTCCAGGTGCCGGGGGTTGAAGAGCGCCGTCTCGATCTCCATGCCTGCGGGGAGCGCGAGCAGTGCGCGGGCAGCTGCATTCGGCGTCGCCGTCGTGGGCGTGCAGACGAGGACGCCGTCGGCGACGCCTTCGAGCACCGAGTCGAGCTGCAGTCGCTCCCCCTCGCGGAACGAACGCTCGGGGATCGACGTCAGACGCGTCAACGTCTGCAGGAGCTCCGCGGCGGACTCGGCATCCTCGTCCGGCAGCGGCTCGCGCCAGAGGGCGTGGCAGGTGGCAATTCCCTGCGCGGTGGCGAGCGGAACGCGTACGACGGATGTAGCCGCATCCAGTAGGCCCGCGTCGCCCGAGTGGACGTCGGCCCGCAGCGCGCCCGGTCCCGACTCGTCGTCGCCGACGACGATCGCCAGCCGCGCGCAGCCGAGGAGCGCAAGCCCCTTCTCCGCGAGGACGTGGAAGGCCTCGTCGAGGGTCGAGGCCTCGTTGACGGCGATCGCCGACTCGATCAGTTCGCACTGGAGCGCGGCCCCGAACGGGGTCGTGCCCGGCCTCATGTTCTGGGTGCCTGCGCTCATCGCTTCGGGATCGGAATGTTCATGACAACTATTGGCATCGGCAGCGGGACCCTGTATCCCTAGAGGTGTGTTCCTCCCGTCCCCCGGATTGGGGATATCCCATCGGTTGTTTCGAGGACGGCCCTGAGCACTTCCGAGGGAAAGATCAGGTGCCTGATCGCGGACGACCATCCGGCGGTCCTCGAGGCTGTCGCCCAGTTCCTGGCGGAGAACGGCGTCGAGGTGGTCGGCCGGGCCGTCGACGGCGAGGAGGCGCTGGCGCAGATCGAGCGCCTGCAGCCCGACGTCGCGTTGGTCGACGTCCGCATGCCGAAGCTCGGCGGAATCGAGCTCACGCGCCGAGCGCGCCGCTCGGCGGCTGGAACCGGCGTCCTCCTCTACACCGGCTACGGCGACCGGGCCCTCCTGACCGAAGGGCTCGATGCGGGCGTCTCCGGGTTCGTGCTCAAGGAGGCGCCGATCGACGACCTGCTGCGCGCTATCAGGTCGGTGGCCGCCGGCGGTTCCTACGTCGACCCGGTCCTGGCCGGCACCCTCGCAGGCTTGCCGGCGGGAGCGAAGCGGCCCGAGTTGACCGTTCGTGAGCGTGACATCCTGCGCCTGCTCGCCGACGGTCTCTCGAACGAGGAGATCGGGAACAAGCTCTTCATCTCGCCGGAGACGGTTCGCACGCACGTGCGCAAGGCCATGGCGAAGCTCGGCGCCGAGACGCGGACGCAGGCGGTCGCGCGTGCACTGCGCGACGAACTGATCGCCTGAGCCGCGGCTAGTACGCGTCGAGCACGGCGCTGCGGCGCGACTCGCGCTCGAGGATGCGGAAGAGCACGAATCCGGCGGTCGCATACGCGACCCCGATCCCAGCCTCGGTCCAGACGAGCCCGGAGACATCGCCGAGCGACGCTCCCGCCGCAACCTCGCGCGCCGCGGCGATCCCGTGGGTCAGCGGCAGACAGCGTCCGATCGCGCTCATCCAGCCGGGGAGCACGGACAGCGGGATGTTGACGCCGCAGAAGAGCAGCATGAGGAAGTAGGCGAGGTTCGCTGCGAAGAAGAAATCCTTCGCCCGCAGTCCGATCGAGCCGAGCAGCATCCCGAAGCCCGTGCACGACGAGACCGTCACCACAAGGATCACGGCGAGGGCCGGCACCGCGTCTGGGCCTGGGCTGAACCCGAGCAGCAATGCGCCGGCGCAGAAGGTGAAGGTCGACACGAGCAGTCCGTTCAGCAGCACCGGCACGCCCCGGCCGAGGAAGACTGCACCCCGGTTGGCCGGCGAGGCGAGCAGCGGGCCGAGAGTCCCGAACCAGCGCTCGTTCGCGACGGCCATCGTCATGCCGTAGACGGCCGACATGGCACAGACCTGCACGGAGTTCCCGACGATGTAGAAGTCGGCCGACTGCGCCTTCGCGTACTCGCCGAGCTTGGTGAAGAAGATCAGCTGGAAGAGCGGGCTCCCGAGCATCGTCGGGATGTACATCGCCGGGCGGATCCAGTTGAAGAGGCCGCGGTAGGCAATGACGCCTCCCACGAAAAAGATCGAAAACCATTTCTTCATGTCAGGGCCAGGGTCGCGCGAGCACGAGCCGCCGTCTCGAACCAGCGGAACGTGTAGACGCTGACGAGGAGCGCCGCCAGCCCGAGTACGAGGACCATCACCAGCGGGAACCAGACGTCGCCGCCGAGCGCCGCATGCCGAAGCGCGAGGATCCCCCAGTACGGCGGCAGCAGCCACGAGATCGGCCTCGTCCAGTCGGGGAGGATCGCCGTCGAGAAGAGGAGCCCCGACGCGATCCAGACCGGGTACTCGAGCAGGTTCGAGAGGGCGTTCGCATACCGGTAGAGCACGAACGTCGAGGCGAGCACCAGGCCCATCAACCCCAGCGACAGCACCGTCGCGGGCAGGGCGAGCGCGAACAGCCAGGGGTGGACGAGGTGCAGCGGGATGCCGAAGACGATCCGGCCCCAGACGAGCGTCGCGACGAGCGCATACATGCCCGTGAAGGCGTTCGCGAGCGAGAACGGCAGGTAGACGAGAGTCAGCGAAGGCGGTGCGCCCACGCCGAGCTCGAGCGTGCCCTGCCAGCGCTGCCACTGGATCATCCCGCCGGAGCCGAACAGCGTCGTCGACCAGACGCCCATCATCCCGGCGCCGAGCGCGGCGTAGAGCAGCGTCCCCGAGCGGCCGCCGGACTTGAACATGTAGAAGGCGACGGTCGCGAAGATGACCGGCTGGACGATCGATGTGAGCAGGAAGAAGCTCGACGTCCCGAGCATCTTCAGGTTCGTCATGAACCCGCTGCGGATGATCCTCAGCCCATGGGTGATTTGCAGCGATGTCATGCTTCGACCAGCGCGATGTACGCGTCCTCCAGCGTCGGCTCGCGGGTCGACACGCGGCCCACCTCCACCCTGTCGAGCTCTGCGAGCAGGGGAGCAGTCAGCTCGCGCTCGCCGCTCTCCTGCACCACGAGCAGCTGCTTCTGGTCCCGCTCCTCGACGGTCACCGCGGTCACGCCGTCGAGTGAGCGCAGGCGCTCGAGGGTGCGATCGTCCACGCCGAACACCTCGATCTCCGTGACCCGTCCCTCGCCGACGCCGGCCTTCAGCTCGGACGGGGTGCCGTGCCCGACGATCCGGCCCTTCGCGATCACCGCGATCCGATCGCAGAGCGCGTCGGCCTCGAACATGTAGTGCGTGGTCAGGAGGACGGTCTTGCCCGAGTCGACGAGACCGGAGATCGTCGCGCGAAGCTCGCGGGCGCCGACGGGATCCACGCCGATCGTCGGCTCGTCGAGAAAGACCACCTCGGGGTCGTGGATGATGCCCCGGGCGATGTGCAGCCGCTGGCGCATCCCGCGGGAATAGCCCTCGACGCGCTCGTGCTCGCGACCCTTCAGCCCGACGAGCTCGAGCACTTCGTCGATGCGCAGCCGTTGCGCCTTGCCCGACACGCCGTAGAGCTCGGCGAAGTACCGGAGGTTGTCGAGGGCCGACAGCCGTTCGTAGAGCCCGCGGTCGCCACCGAACACGTAGCCGATCCGCTGACGCACCGACTTCGCGTGCGTGACGACGTCCTGTCCGAGCACGCGAGCCTGTCCACTCGTCGGCAGCAGTAGGGTGATCAGCATCTTGATCGTCGTCGTTTTGCCGGCGCCGTTCGGGCCGAGGAGGCCGAAGAGCTCGCCTTGCTCGACCGCGAACGACACACCGCGGACAGCTTCCACTTCGAGCGGCTTACGGCGAATCACGCCCGTCGTCGTGCGATAGGTCCTGCGCAGCTCGATGGCCTCGATCACCGCCATGCTCTCGACCCTAGCGATGAGCACGTTGCTTGGTTATTCGGTGCAGCACCGGCCGATCGAGCTCGTGCACGTCGCGGGCCCCGGCCCGCGCGTCCTCGTCGTCGGTTGCATCCACGGCAATGAATGCGCGGGGATGGCCGTGGTCGCGGCGCTCCGCAGGGTGCACCCGCGGGAGGATCTCTGGCTCGTGCCGACGATCAACCCGGACGGGCTCGCCCACGGCACGAGACAGAACGCCGACGGCGTCGACCTGAACCGGAACTTCCCGGCAGGGTGGCGGCCGTTCGGCCCGCCGTGGTCCGTCTACGCGGCCGGCGGCCGGCCATGGTCGGAACCGGAGACCCGACTCGTCCGAACGCTGGTCGCGCGGATTCATCCGCGGACGACGATCTGGTTCCACCAGCACCTCGACCTCGTCTGGGCTTACGGCCGGAGCTCGCGCGCGGGCCGCCGTTACGCGCGGCTCGCGGGACTGCGCTACTACCACCACCCGTGGCTTGCCGGCACGGCCGCCAACTGGCAGAGCCGGCTGCCGGACGGCGAGGTCAGCTTCACCGTCGAGCTCCCGGCCGGCCCGCTGAGCGCAGCCGGGATCGCCCGTCAGGTGCGAGCTGTGCTCGGCGTCAGCTCGCGCTGACCGGCGTCCTCCAGGTCGCAGCTCTGCGGGTCGCCTTCGCAGCAGCCGAGCTTGAACTTGCAGCGTGGGCATTGCCATGTGCCGTGGACCCACGCCATCGGCGTCGGACACCGCCAGCAGAGCTCCTGTTCCGCCATCGTCCGGTCAGCGTAGGCCGCGCAGCGGACGAACGAACGCCGCTCGTCGAGCGGGTATGGTCGCTCGCGATGCGCGCTCGCCGGGCGATCACCGTCATCGGCTGCCACGCCGGCGGCGAGATCGGGAACGTCGTCGTCGCGGGCGTGCCGACCCCGGCCGGTGGAACAGTGTTCGAGCAGATGCAGACGCTCGCAGCCGACGACCGCCTGCGCCGGTTTCTCCTGCGCGAGCCGCGCGGCTCCGTCGCCGCCCACGCGAATCTGCTCGTTCCGTCCACTCGTCCGGACTGCGAGTGGGGGTACATCATCATGGAGCCGACCGAGTACCCGGCGATGTCCGGCTCGAACACGATCTGCGTCGCAACCGTTCTGCTCGAAGGGGGCTTCGTCGAGATGACTGAGCCCGAGACGGTGTTGCGGCTCGAGGCGCCGGCCGGGGTCGTCGAGGTGCGGGCCGAGTGTCGTGACGGCCGCGTCGAGAGCGTGGAACTGGTGAATGTTCCCTCGTTCGTCGCGCACCTCGACGCCTCGCTCGAGGTCGCCGGCCTCGGCACGCTCGTCGTCGACGTTGCCTACGGAGGCATGTGGTACGCGATCGCCGATGCCGCTGCGCTGGGGTTCGCCATCGAGCCGCACGAGGCCCGTGAGCTGTCGGCGGTGGGCGAGCTGATCCGCAAGGCCGCGCGCGAGCAGCTTCCGTGTGCGCATCCGGAGAGCCCCGCGATTGCCGGCGTCTCGATCGTGCAGATCGCGCAGCCGTGGCAGGGCGTGGGGTCCGTGACCCGGAATGCGGTGGTCGTCGCCCCGGGGCGGCTCGACCGTTCGGCGACGGGAACCGGGCTTTCCGCCCGTATGGCTGTCCTGCACGCGCGAGGCTTGATGCGGGCCGGTGACGCGATGACGCACGCGTCGGCGATCGGCACGACGTTCGACGGGCGGATCGTCGCGACCACCCACCTCGCCGAGACGCCCGCCATCGTGCCTGCGATCCGCGGCAGCGCGTGGATCACCGGCACAGCAGAGCTCTACGTCGACGCCGACGACCCGTTCCCCGAGGGCTACCTGCTCACCGACACCTGGCCGGGCTCCGACGTGCAGTGACGCGGTCCGCCCGCTCTAGGAGAGCGGCAGGGCGTCCGCGAGCTGCTCGAACGACGGCGTCAGGTCGCTCCAGGCTCGCGCCTGTGCGCGCCCGCTGTGCTTCGCCTCGTAGAGGGCCGCGTCGGCGGCGTTCACCAGTTCCAGGGGGCGCGCGATCAACGGATTCCAGTTGGCGGCGCCCGCGCTCGCGGTCACGTCGATGTCCATGATCTGCTGCGAGGAAACCGCGTCCACGGCGCGATCTGCGAGCGCGGATGCTCCTCGGTCGTCAGTCCCCTCGAGGAGGAAGCAGAACTCGTCGCCGCCGTAGCGGAAGAGGGCGTCTCCGGCCCGGATGACGCTCATCAGCCGGACCGCGACGACCCGCAGGACCGAATCGCCGGTCGAGTGCCCGTGGCGATCGTTGATCGCCTTGAAGTGATCGATGTCGACGAGCACCAGGCCGAGATTCCCGCCCGAGCGGAGCGCCCGCGCAACGGCGGCGGTGAGCTGTGTGTCCAGCTGGCTGCGGTTCATCGCGCCGGTCAGATGGTCGACCGCTGCGTTCTGCGCGAGCTCCGTCATGCGATTGCGCGTTCGCACCGCCGACGAGACGCGTGCCAGCAGCTCGCCACGGTCGAACGGCTTGACGATGTAGTCGATCGCCCCGACCTCGAGACCGCGCACGCGATCCTCCGGCGTGGCGTGGGCCGAGAGGAAGATCACCGGCGGCGGTGAAGAGTTCCCCGCCGTGATCGCCTGGCAGAGCTCATGGCCGCCCATGACCGGCATCGACACATCGAGCAGCATCAGGTCCGGGGCCTGTTCCTCGGCGAGACGCAGCGCCGACTCGCCGTCGGCTGCCGCGATCACCCGGTATCCGCCGCGCTCCAGGACGACCCGGACCAGTAACCGGATGTCCTCATCGTCGTCCGCCACCAGGATGAGCGGGAGCTCGGCCATTTCCCGGTTCATCGACCGATCTCTGCTCCGGCTTGAGGAGCATTCCGCCGCCCGAATGCCGTGGGCCCGGGCGATATGTTGAGCACGATGGCCTCTCCCGTTCGTTCCCGCTCGGGCCGGCCCGAGTTCGGGCGTGTGTATCTGCGCTCGCTGATCGCGTCCACCGAGGAGCGCGTCGAGCTGCATCGCAGCCGAGGCCATCGGATTCGCCGCCGCGTCGCGACCCGGCGGTTGCGCAGGCTGCTCGCTTACGAGAATCAGCGCCACCTTCGGATCGGCTCGGCCCGCAGCGCCCGGCCCACAATCGCTCTCGCGGTGGCCTCCGTCATCTGGTTGGCGGCTCTGGTGCTGCTTGCGGCCGTCGTGCTTCGGGACGCGAGCACCGTCTGGGTGACGGCGGTCGAGCTCCCGGCGCTGGCGTTGAGCGTTCTCTGGTTCGTGCTGGCCGTCGCCTGCGTCCCGGCCGATCGCTCTTCACCCGATTAGGTGACGACAGCTCCCCGCTGCGGGGGCATGATGTGCGCGCAATCTGCGGAAAGGGATCGGTATGCGGCTTCCTCTGAGTGCTACGGGCGACTGGCGCGACTGGCTCGGCGACACGCCCCGCTGACCGCGCGTTCACGACAAAAAGAGCTGTAACGGGCCGAGCATGTCTCACCGCTCGCGGGTCGAGACAGCATTGGGAGCGGCCCCGACACTGCCTACCCGGGACACGCCCGGCCCGTTGCGCGCAGCATCTCGCAGCGGCCGATCGGTCGCACTTGCACTTTGGCTAGCTGAACCCGCTCGGAGGGCTAGTCCGGTCGCCCCGGTATTTTGCCGGCGCTAAAATGGCAGCGCGTGGCGGCGTAGCTCAGCTGGTTAGAGCGTCGGACTCATAACCCGAAGGTCGGTGGTTCGAGCCCACCCGCCGCTATCCCATTGACGGCACGGCCGGCACGGCCGACGCCAGCGAATTGACCCATCTGAGGCAAGCGCCGATGCCCGGGCTCTGGTGACATGGACGGGCCAACGACATCGCGGCGCGTCCTGACCTCTCTGTGCGCCGCCGAGCTCGAAGGAGTCTTCCTTGCCGCCTCGCGCACGCTTGCTTCTGCCTTTGCTCGTTCTCTTCGCCTGCGTTGCGCTGGGCGTCTCGTCCGCCTCGGCGGCCCACCATCGCTCGCTCCGGCGCGCAGCCGCCGTTCAGGCACCCACTCCTGGCAGGCTCGGCCGAACGCACAAGGCCCTCCGGAGACAGACGTCCGCAGCCCGCAAGCGCGCCCGACTCGCCGTCGAACAGGCCCGCATCCGGCGCATGGACGCACGCGTCGTGCTGTTCGCACGCCGATTCCTGGGCGTCCGCTACGTCTACGGCGGTGCGAGCCCGGCCGGCGGGTTCGACTGCTCGGGGTTCACGCGCTACGTCTTCGCACACTTCGGCGTCCGTCTGCCGCACTACACGTTTGCGCAGTTCGACCTCGGGCGGACGGTCGCGCGCTCGGGCCTACGCCCCGGTGATCTCGTCTTCTTCGACGACGTCGCCCACGTCGGCCTCTACATCGGGCACGACCGGTTCATCCACGCGCCGCACTCGGGGAGCCGGGTGTCCGTCGCACGGCTGTCCGGTTGGTATTCCGGCACGTTTGCCGGCGCGCGGCGCCTGATCGCCTGAGCCGCTGCGGGCTACGCCCGCCCGGCGCGCCAGGTGAAGTGCAAGGCCACGAGCGCACCTGCGAGGAGGGCGATCCCGGCCAGGATCGCCCCGTAGCCGTTGTGCTGTGTCGGTCGCGGCCCGGAACGAGACCGCGGTCGCGCCGGGGCGGCGGGGGTCGGGCTTCGGCCCCGGTGTGCGAGGGCGCTCGCTGCGACCTTCGGCGGGACCTTCATCGGGCGGATCGCGAGCAGCGCCCTGAAATCCTTGATCGCGCCCTCACCCGCTGGGGCGCCGGAGGGCAGCGGCACCGGTGGCGGCACAGAGGAGACGTGGCCGAGGCGCGTCCACGCAGCGAGGTAGCGCGTCGGATCGACCGCGCCGTCGTAACCGAGGTACAGGGTCGCGTTCGGGTGCACCTCGAAGTGCACGTGCGGCCAGGTTGTGACGGCGTCGCCGGTGTTGCCGACGAACCCGAGCACCTGCCCACGGCGGACGTGGCGGTTGTTCCGGGCGAGTGCGCTGTAGCCGGAGAGGTGGGCGTAGTAGTACTGATTGCCCTCCGCGTCGAGGAGCCACAGCCGCCAGCCGCCCACCCGGTTCCAGCCGACGGAGAACACGACACCGTCCGTCACAGCGACGACCGGGGTCCCGAGCGGCGCGAACAGATCGTCGCCGTGATGCCAGCCGCCGGGAACGTCGCTGCGCTCGGCGCCGTAGGTGTCGCCCCACGCGACGTCGCCCACCACCGGGAACGTGCGCACGCCGGGACCGAGGACCGGAGTCACGGTCAGCGGCTGGCCAACGAGCGGGGCGGCGCGTTTCGGCGCCTTCTTCGCCGCTTTCTTCGCCGCCTTGCGCTTCGCCTGCGCATGCTTGGCGGGGGCCTTGTGCGTCGTCGTCGCCGGAGTTTTCCCTGATTCGGTGGACGCCGGCGGCGCTGCCGGTGGCGGCGGTGGCTTCGCCGCGCTGGTGGTCGCGTTGGTCGTCGTGGCGGTCGGTTGAGACGGTGGTTCGGCGGCGGCCATCGCAAGCGGCGCGCGATCGGCGGCCACCCAGCCGATCAAGAACGTCGTCCCGGTCGGGAAGCCGGCGTGGCCCTTGGTGAGCACGAGCTGGAGGGCGGCACGCCACCAGCGGAGCGGGGCCCCTGCAGGCAACGCGGCAGGGGCCGGCCTCGGGCCGAGGATCCCCCAGTCGCCGACGGGGATCTCAGCGCCGGGCTGGAGCGTCACCTGCTTGCCCTCGACGACGAGGCCCTCGATCTTGGCCCGCAACCACCAGTCGGAGCCGTCTGCGGGCCGTGGGACGAGATCGGCGTGCATGGACGTACCTCGGACCGCCCCGCCGAGGATGCTCCAGGCGCCGGTACTGAGCGCGGTGCCGCCGGGGGTGCCCGCGGCATCGACGCAGCCCGCCACCCCGAGAGAGACGGCGGCCGCCGACAGGCCGGAGGCCGGCTCGGTCGCACTGGCGAGCGTCGTGCCGGCCCGGTCGGGGCCGAGCAGCACGGGGCCGGCCGCCTCGGGGACGGCGGCCGCGGTGGGAGCTTCGGTCGCGAGCAGCCCGGTCCCGACGCACACCGGAGCCGTCGGATCGGCGACCGCGTTGCCCGTGCGCGAGCCTGCGAGAGCGAGGATCGCACACGCTGCCAGGCACCCGACCGCCAAGGAGCGCATGCGTCGAGAATAGCGAAGGCCCCTGTTTGCGGGTCTTTTTGCACGGGACGGATGCCTCTTCCCGGGTCCCGCTACACTTCCGCGGCCCCAGGGCGGTGCGTCAGCGTGCCCGGGCTCGTCCCATTTCACCCTTAGAGAAGAGACATGGCCAAGACCGGAGTCAGAGTTGCGATCACCCTCGCCTGCACCGAGTGCAAGCGGCGGAACTATCAGACCATGAAGTCGAAGCGGAACACGCCGGACCGGGTCGAGTTCCAGAAGTACTGCCGGTGGTGCGGGTCGCACACCGCGCACCGGGAGACCCGCTAGGAAGTCATGGCAACGGCCCCACGCCAGCAGCCACATCCTCCCGGTCCCGCCGACGAGCGCCGGAGGTCGAACTTCATCGCCGAATCGTGGGCGGAGCTGAAGAAGGTCGAGTGGCCGGGGCAGAACCAGGTGATCCAGGGCACGGTGGTCGTGCTCGTCGCCTGCATCGTGGTCGGCGGTTATCTGTACATCAACGACCAGATTTGGAAGCAAGTGGTCTCCAAACTCTTCCTCGGTCAGTAAGGAATCCAATGTTTCGTTGGTATGTCGTCAACACCTACTCCGGACATGAGAACAAGGTGAAGGCCAATCTCGAGCACCGCATCGAGTCGATGGGGCAGCGAGTGCGGTTCCGCCGCGTCGTCGTGCCGACCGAGCAGGTGATCGAGACCAAGGACGGTCAGAAGGTCCAGGCGGAGAAGCGCGTGCTCCCGGGCTACGTGCTCGTGAACATGGACCTGAACGACGACGCATGGACGGTCGTGAAGAACACGCCCGGCGTGACCGGCTTCGTCGGCGCCGGCTCCAAGCCGGTTCCGTTGTCGCAGCCCGAGGTCGACCGCATCCTGAAGACCGGCGCGAACGCCGGCGGCGACCGCGCGCGCACCACGATCGAGTACTCGCTGGGCGAGTCGGTCAAGGTGACGTCCGGGCCGCTCTCCGACTTCGACGGCGAGATCGTCGACGTCAATCCCGACCAGCAGAAGCTCAAGGTGCTGGTGGACATCTTCGAACGCCAGGTTCCGGTCGAGCTCGGTTTCGACCAGGTCAAGAAGCTCGACTAGGAAGGCGCAATGGCGAAAAAAGTCCTCACGCTGATCAAGCTGCAGATCCCGGGCGGGCAGGCGAACCCTGCGCCGCCGGTCGGCCCTGCGCTCGGCCAGCACGGTGTCAACATCATGGAGTTCTGCAAGGCCTTCAACGCGCAGACCGCGCAGGAGAACGGCCGCATCATCCCGGTCGAGATCACGGTCTACGAGGACCGGAGCTTCGACTTCATCACGAAGACGCCGCCGGCAGCCGTCCTGATCAAGGAGGCGCTGCGGCTCGAGAAGGGCTCGTCCGAGCCGAACCGGACGAAGGTCGGCCGGCTCACCCAGGCCCAGCTCCGGTCGATCGCCGAGACGAAGATGCAGGATCTGAACGCGCGCGACGTCGAGCAGGCGATGCTGGTGATCGCCGGCACAGCGCGCTCGCATGGGCGTGGAGGTGGAGATCTGATGGCAGCGCACGGGAAGCGGTATCGCGAGTCGCGGGGCGCGATCGACCGCGAGCAGATGTACACGCCGGTCGAAGCGGTCCGCCTGCTCAAGGAGCAGCCGGCTGCGAAGTTCGACGAGACGATCGAGGTGCACATGAACCTCGGCCTGAACGTCCGCCACGCGGACGAGCAGCTGCGCGGGACGCTGATGCTCCCGCACGGCACCGGCCGCGAGCAGCGCGTCGCCGTGTTCGCCGAAGGCGACAAGGCGCGCGAAGCCGAGGAGGCGGGCGCCGATGTGGTCGGCTCGGCCGACCTGGCGAAGAGGATCGAAGAGGGCTTCACCGATTTCGACGTCGCCATCGCGACGCCCGACCAGATGGGCAATGTCGGCCGCCTCGGCCGCGTGCTCGGTCCGCGCGGACTGATGCCGAACCCGAAGACCGGCACCGTCACGTTCGACGTGGCGAAGGCCGTCAAGGACGCGAAGGCCGGCAAGCTCGAGTACCGCACCGACCGCGGCGCGAACGTGCACATCCCGATCGGCAAGCGTTCCTTCGACGAGCGGGCGCTCGTCGAGAACTACGCGGCCCTGATCGACGAGATCGTGCGCGCGAAGCCGGCGGTCGCGAAGGGCCGGTACATCAAGAAGATCACGCTCACGTCCACGATGGGCCCGGGGATCCATGTCGATCCCACCCGGACCCGCGCGATCGCGGAAGAGCTTGATGGACAGACGCAGGAGGCCGTGCAAGCTACGGCCTAGGAACAGAGCCCGTCGCCACAGACAGCTGGCAGCTCGACACGTCGCAGTTCGACGACGCCGAGTAGAAGCCCAGCCGAGGCGGCCTCCTGAGGACGGAAAGCACCGCTTTCTCTTTTCACGAGCCCGCTGCAAGGCGGGCTCGTCGCATGAAAGAGGAGGTGAAATGCAGAAAGAGGACAAGGAACGCGTGGTCGCCGAGTTGACCGAGAGGCTCCGCAACGCGGAGACGCTCTTCGTCGCCGATTACCGCGGCCTCACGATGCCCCAGATCGACGCCCTGCGTGGGCGGCTGCTCGAGAACGGGGCGAGGCTCTCGGTCGTCAAGAACACGCTCACCCGCCGCGCGGCAGAGGCCGCCGGGGCGGATGCGCTGCTGGCGCTCCTGGAGGGCCCGTCGGCGATCGCGTTCATCGAGGCGGACGGCGACATGGTCGCCGTGGCCAAGGCGCTCGCCGATTCGGCGCGCGAGACGAAGGTCCTCGAGATCCGCGGCGGCGTCATGTCGGGCCGCGAGATCTCTGCATCGAGCGTCGAGGAGCTCGCGAAGCTCCCGCCGCTCGATGTGCTGCGTGGCCAGGTGCTCGGCGCGATCATTGCGCCGCTCTCCGCGATCGCCGCGCTCGTGAACGCGCCGTTGCAGAACCTCTACGGGCTGATCGACGCCCGCATCGAGCAGCTGCAGGCGCAGGGCGGCGACCCGCCGCGGAACCGGTGTCCGACACCTCGGTGCGGACACCGCTGACCGACCGGGCTGACGAAGCCGCCGCAGAACCGGTGTCCGACACCTCGGTGTCAGACACCGTCTGAACCGACCGAAACTCAGGAGGCTGAAGAGATGGCAGCAGTTGACACGGTGTTCGAGCAGCTCGGGAGCATGACCGTGCTCGAGCTGGTCGAGCTGAAGAACAAGATCGAGGAGGAGTGGGGCATCACGGCCGCCGCTCCGGTCGCAGTCGCGGCAGCCGGCGGTGCCGGCGGTGGCGAGGCCGCGGCGGAGGAGAAGACGGCGTTCGACGTCGTCCTCACCGGCGCCGGCCAGCAGAAGATCCAGGTGATCAAGGTCGTGCGCGCGGTCACCGGCCTCGGCCTCAAGGAGGCCAAGGACCTCGTCGACTCGGCTCCCCAGCCGGTCAAGGAGGGCGTGAACCAGGAAGAGGCCGACCAGGTCAAGGCCCAGCTCGAGGAGGCAGGCGCCTCCGTCGAGATCAAGTAAGCCGCCTGAATTGGTGTCTGACACCGGCGTTTTCCGGTGTCAGACACCTGTTCTGGTACCTTGCAGGGGTCGGCCCAGCGGGTCACTCGCCGCACGCTTGCGGCTGGAGGGACGCCTCCGCTATCGTGGGGGGTTGCGCCGACGTCCGGACACGTCCATTTCCGCACGCGTTTTTTCACTCCTTCTTTTATCTCTGCTTCGCTCCTCACCTCATAGCCAGTAAGGGAGGCTGTTCTACTTGGCCAAGACGGTCACAGCGCCTCGCGCGCGCCACTCCTTTTCCCGCCTCAAGCACGTCCTCGACCTCCCCAACCTGATCGACATCCAGCGCGAGTCCTTCGATTGGTTCCTCAGCGAAGGCCTCCGGGAGACGATCGACGATATTTCGCCCATTCAGGACTACACCGGCACCCTGGCCGTGGAGTTCGGCGAGTACCGCTTCGGGGAGCCGCAGTTCTCCATCCAGGAGTGCCGCGAGAAGGACCTCACCTACCAGGCGCCGCTCTCGATGACGGTCCGCTTCGTGAACACGGAGACGGGCGAGATCCGCGAGCAGACGGTGTTCATGGGCGACTTCCCGATGATGACGGAGTGGGGAACCTTCATCATCAACGGCACCGAGCGCGTGATCGTCACGCAGCTCGTCCGCTCTCCCGGCGCCTATCTGATGGAGCCGAAGGACGCGACGAAGCAGGTCTTCACCGCGAACCTGATGCCGAGCCGTGGCTCGTGGCTCGAGCTCGAGATCGACAAGAAGGGCGTCGTCTACGCGCGCATCGACCGGAAGCGGAAGCTGCCGATCACGACGCTCCTGCGCGCCCTGCCGGCGGAGGACCCGACGACCGGCTTCAAGCTCGACACCTCGACGAACGAGGCGATCCTCCAGCTCTTCGACAACTCGCACTTCATCGAGAAGACGCTCGACAAGGACGCGACGACGCGCGAGGAAGAGGCGCTGATCGAGGTCTTCAAGAAGCAGCGGCCGGGTGAGCCGCCGACGCTCGACAACGCCCGCAACCTGCTCAAGTCGCTGTTCTTCGACCCCAAGCGCTACGACCTGACGAAGGTCGGCCGCTACAAGCTCAACCAGCGGCTCGGCGTCGACGTGCCGGAGGAGACGCGTGTCCTCACCACTCAGGACATCCTCGCGCTCGTCCAGAAGCTCGTCGCGATGCCGCACGCGATCGGCCTCACCGAGGAGTCGAAGGACTACGCGGCGGACGGGATCAGCATGAACCGCGATCCCATTCGCCAGGAGCTCGACGAGTACGAGCACTTCGGCAACCGGCGGCTCCGCACGACCGGCGAGCTGATCCAGGAGGCGTTCCGCGTCGGCCTGTACCGCATGGAGCGCGTCGTGCGCGAGCGCATGACGACCGAGGACGTCGACACGATCACGCCGCAGACGATCATCAACATCCGGCCCGTGGTCGCCGCGCTGAAGGAGTTCTTCGGCTCGTCGCAGCTGTCGCAGTTCATGCAGCAGACCAACTCGCTGGACGGGCTCACCCACCGTCGCCGTCTGTCGGCGCTCGGTGCCGGCGGCCTGACCCGCGAGCGCGCGCCGATCGAGGTGCGCGACGTGCACCCGACCCACTACGGCCGCATGTGCCCGATCGAGACGCCGGAAGGCCCGAACATCGGCCTGATCGGCTCGCTCGCGTCGATGGCGACCGTCAGCGAGTTCGGCTTCATCCAGACGCCGTACCGGAAGGTGACGAACGGCAAGGTGACGGACGAGATCTTCTATCTCGACGCAGCCGAGGAGGCGCAGTACACGATCGCGCAGGCCTCGGAGCGGGTCGACAAGAGCGGGAAGTTCGAGCACGACCAGGTGCTCTGCCGCTCGGCCGAAGGCGAGGCAGTGATCGCCTCAGCCAAGGACATCGACTTCATGGACGTCGCGCCGGCGCAGATCGTGTCGGTCGCCACGGCGATGATCCCGTTCCTGGAGCACAACGACGCGAACCGCGCCCTGATGGGCGCGAACATGCAGCGGCAGGCTGTGCCGCTGATGATCCCGCAGGCGCCGCTCGTCGGCACCGGCGTGGAATATCGCGCGGCCGTCGACTCCGGTGACGTCGTCGTCGCGAAGAACGCGGGCACCGTCATCGATCTCGACGCAAACCGCGTCGTGGTCGAAGGTCGCGGCACCCGCGACGAGTACGAGCTGACGAAGTTCATGCGCTCCAATCAGGGCACGCTGATCCACCACCGGCCGATCGTCCGCCAGGGCGACAAGGTCGCCGCAGGCGCGGTGCTGGCGGACGGCTCGTCCACGGATCACGGCGAGCTCGCCCTCGGGGCGAACCTGCTCGTCGCCTTCATGCCGTTCGAGGGCTACAACTTCGAGGACGCGATCGTGCTCTCGGAGCGGCTCGTCAAGGACGAGGTGCTCACCTCGATCCACATTCACGAGTACGAGATCGACGCCCGCTCGACGAAGCTCGGTGACGAGGAGATCACGCGCGACATTCCGAACCGCTCGGAGGAGTCGCTCCGCAACCTCGACGACCGCGGCATCGTCCGCGTCGGTGCCGAGGTCGGCTCCGGCGACCTGCTTGTCGGCAAGGTCACGCCGAAAGGCGAGACCGAGCTGACCGCGGAGGAGAAGCTGATCCGCGCCATCTTCAAGGAGAAGGCCCGCGAGGTCCGCGACACCTCTCTCAAGGTCCCGCACGGCGAGGGCGGCGTCGTCATCGACGTGAAGACATTCTCGCGCGACAACGGCGACGACCTGAGCCCGGGCGTGAACGAGCTCGTCCGCGTCTACGTGGCGAAGAAGCGCAAGATCTCCGAGGGCGACAAGCTCGCCGGACGCCACGGCAACAAGGGCGTCATCTCGAAGATCGTCCCGGAGGCGGACATGCCGTTCCTCGAGGACGGCCGCCCCGTCGACATCCTCCTCAACCCGCTCGGCGTGCCGAGCCGCATGAACATCGGCCAGATCCTCGAGACCCATCTCGGCTGGTCGGCGGCGCACGGTGTGTTCGCGAGCGACGAGATCGAGCCGATGGAGGGCAATGCCGGCCGTGTGATCAACGGTCCGAAGCCGACCCCGATCGCCACGCCCGTCTTCGACGGCGCGACGGTCGAGGACGTCGACTCGGCCCTGCTCCTCTGGTCGAAGCAGAACCCCGACAGCCCGATCAAGATCCTGACCGACACGAAAGCCCCGCTCGGCCGCCAGGCCTCCGGGAAGGTCCGCCTGTTCAGCGGCCGCACCGGCGAGCCGTTCGAGCAGGAAGTGACCGTCGGCTACATGTACATCCTCAAGCTGCTCCACCTCGTCGACGACAAGATCCACGCACGGTCGACGGGCCCCTACTCGCTCGTCACGCAGCAGCCGCTCGGCGGCAAGGCGCAATTCGGCGGGCAGCGCTTCGGGGAGATGGAGGTGTGGGCGCTCGAGGCATACGGTGCGGCGTACACGCTGCAGGAGATGCTGACGATCAAGTCCGACGACACGGTCGGCCGTGTCAAGGCGTACGAGGCGATCGTCAAGGGCGAGAACATCGCCGAGCCGTCCATTCCCGAGTCGTTCAAGGTGCTCCTCAAGGAGATGCAGTCGCTGGCGCTCGACGTCGGTGTGATCTCCGAGGACGGCGGCGAGGTCGAGGTCCGCGAGGAAGACGACGAGCTGCTCCGCGCCGCGGAAGAGCTCGGCATCGACCTTTCGCCCGGCTCGCTCCGAGCAGCGGCGAGACAGCCCACGGCGCAGGAGGCCGAAGAGGGCCAGGAGCGCGTCGACACGGACGGTGAGCTCGTGCTGCCGGCCGACGAGTCGCTCGTCGATCTCGAAGCGATCGAGCTCGACGATTCCGACGACGACGAGGGACGCCGAGCCCGTTGGCGCAGCCGACGACGACGCTCCGATCGACATCGAAGACTGAGAACCGACGACCTTCAGAAAGTAGGCGAGGACTAACTTGATCGACATCAATGAGTTCGACGCGATCCGCATCGGTCTCGCGTCGTCGAAGCAGATCCGCGACTGGTCGTCGGGCGAGGTCACGAAGCCGGAGACGATCAACTACCGCACGCTCAAGCCCGAGCGCGACGGTCTCTTCTGCGAGCGCATCTTCGGTCCGACCAAGGACTGGGAGTGCTACTGCGGCAAGTACAAGCGCGTCCGCTACAAGGGCATCATCTGCGAGCGCTGCGGTGTCGAGGTGACGCGGCAGAAGGTGCGGCGCGAGCGCATGGGCCACATCGATCTGGCCGCGCCGGTCTCGCACATCTGGTTCTTCAAGGGTGTGCCGAGCCGCATCGGCTACCTCCTCGACATCGCTCCGCGCGAGCTCGAGAAGGTGCTCTATTTCGCCGCTTCGATCGTCACGAACGTCGACAACGAAGCGCGGGCGAAGGACCTGAACGGCCTCGAGGACAAGGTCAAGTCGGAGTCCGAGCAGATCTACGTCGACCGCGACGAGCAGCTCGCCGACCTCGAGAAGCGGCTCGCCAGGCGGCGTGCCTTCTTCGCCGAGGGCAAGGAGAAGGGCTTCGACGAGGACGACGACTTCTGGACTCGTGGTCTCGCCACGTGGGCGGAGGAGCAGTTGCTGCCGCCGCTCGAGGACGCGCGCAAGCTCGTCGGCGGGCTCTTCCTCGAGCTCGTCCCGCAGATCACCACCGAGGATGCGAAGAAGATCCGCGAGCTCGTCCGCAACGCGGCGATTCGCGACGACCGCAAGCTCACGCCGCGTGAGCTCGAGAATGTCGCGGTCGCAGCCGAGCAGATCCTCGCCGCGATCCTCCCCCTCGAGAGGACCTCGAGAAGGCGGCCGGGGCGAAGAAGGGCGCGATCACGAAGCACATCCACCGCATCGTCGATGCACTGCTCACGGGCGAGGAGACCCACGAGGACGACCGGAGCTACGTCGCGAACGTGGACGTCAAGAACCTCGACAAGGTTCGCGACCTCGGCAACGGGATCCTCAAGGACGCCGTGGACACCTGGGAAGAGGGCCAGGACATCCGCGAGCTCACGAACGACCTGTGCCTGCGGACGGACGGGAAGATCCAGAAGGAGGATCTCGACTCGCTGATCCAGTGGGCGTTGAAGGTGCGCGAGATGTATCTCGATATCGAGTCGCGCCGTGAGGACACGCGCGAGGCCGCCGTCGACTCGGTGCGCCGCCTCGAGCAGACGTGGCAGCTCTTCCGCGATCTCGAGCCGAAGATGGTCGTCAACGACGAGCAGCTGTTCCGCGAGCTGAAGGACCGCTTCGGTTCGCCGTACGGCTTCGGCGTCTATTTCCGCGGCGGCATGGGGACAGAGTCGATCCGTGATTGCTCCGCGACCTCGATCTGAACCTCGAGGCAGCCACGCTACGCGACACGATCAAGACGTCGAAGGGCCAGAAGCAGCAGCGCGCGATCAAGCGGCTGAAGGTCGTCTCGGCGTTCATCAAGTCGCAGAACCGCCCCGAGTGGATGATCCTCGAGGCGATCCCCGTCATCCCGCCCGAACTGCGCCCGATGGTGCAGCTCGACGGTGGCCGGTTCGCCACGTCGGACCTGAACGACCTCTACCGGCGCGTGATCAACCGGAACAACCGCCTCAAGCGGCTCCTCGATCTCGGGGCCCCGGAGATCATCGTCAACAACGAGAAGCGCATGCTGCAGGAGGCC
>CAVQFF010000003.1:0-44722 GCA_963711785.1 uncultured Thermoleophilia bacterium | reverse complement strand
TTCGCCTTCGCCGTCGCGCCGCGAGCACGCGAGGTGGTAGCTCTCGAGGTCGACGGGGAGGTTGCTGAGCGCGCCAAGGCAGATGCGCCTGCGAATGTCCAGGTCGTGGTCGGAGACGGCGAGCATCTGCCGTTCGACGATTTCGCGTTCGACGTCGCGGCGACGCTGCGCACCCTGCATCACACGCCGCGGCCCGAGCTGCTCGTGGCCGAGCTCACGCGGGTCACCAAGCCGGGCGGGACGATGCTTGGTCGTCGACCAGTTGGCGCCGAACGAGCCGCTCGCCTCGATCGAGCTGAACCCGCTTCGAGCACGCCCGCGACCCGTCGACGACCCGTTTGCTGGCCGACGTCGACATGCGGGGGCTCTTCGATTCGAACAACCTCGTTCTTCGCCGCCAGGAGGTCATGCGCGAGCCGCGGGACATCGAGGCGTACCTCGATCTGGCGGGCTGCGAGGGCCCGCAGCGCGAGCACGCCCGCAACCTGGCGCCTAGCGGCTACGAGGCCATCGTCGGCTGGTACGTGCTCTCGCGCTAGCGACCGCAGCCGGGCGCGAGCGCTTGTGCCCAGGCTGCCGGGCGGTACCAGCGGGGAACGACGATCTCGCGCTTTCCCTTGTCGACCGCTCCGAGCACACGCTCCGACGACGAGGGCCGGGTCGGCCACGAACCGGTGGAGCACGCCCGGGAAACGCTCACGCTGCGGGAATCCCGCCGTCTCGACGAAGCCGGGGCTCACGGTGTGCACCGAGGATGCCGCGGGGGGCGAGCTCGACGGCGATCGAGCGCGAGAACGCGAGTTGTGCGTGCTTCGACGCCGAGTACGGGCCTGCCGCCACGCTCCCCGCGACCGAGACCATGTTGACGATGTGCGAGCCTCGCGCGAGCCCGGGCAGGAACGCCAGCGTCGACCAGACCGTGCCCAGGTAGTTGACGCGAATCACCTGTTCGATCCGCTCCGGCTCCGCGGTGAGGTAGCTGGAGCGCGCGCCGACTCCGGCGTTGTTGACGAGCAGGTCGATGCGTGGGTGGCGCGCGAGCACGCGGGCGGCGGCGGCTTCGACCGCGACCCGGTCGGCCACGTCGCACTCCTCGTGCTCGTCGGCAGCGGAAGGACGCCGCGAAAGCCCGACGACCAGGGTGCCGCCGGGCTTGTAACGCCCGCACCAGTTCGGCGCCGATTCCCGACGACGCGCCGGTGACGACCGCTACCTGCAGATCTTGAACTCGCGGACGGCCGTGGCGTGATGGCCGGACGCGTCCGTGACCCTCGCCGTGCAGGGTCCGGGTGCCCTTCTTGAGCTTCTTCGTGTTCCACGCGACCGAGTACACACCTCCAGGCCCGTTCTTGTCGACACCGATTCGCTGCTTGCCGTCGGTGAAGGTGACGTCCTTGATCTTCTCGGTCGCACCGGCGACGACGACGAGTCGGTCGCTCTTGAAGGCGCAGACCTGAGCAGGTGGCTCGACCCAGGTCACGGTCGGGCCATCGACGACCGTCAACTTCGTCTGGAGGAAGGCCGTGTTGGGATAGATGTCGTTGCCGACCGTGTTGATGTTCTTCGACTCCTGGTAATCGGAGGCCGCCACGATCGCAGGCGTCGTGCCCGGCCTTCAGCTTCGGCGCCGAGGTCGGAATGCCGAAGAGGACGAGTCCGGAGACCGGGTCGTAGGCCGAGGCCCCGACGAGAGCGTTGTTGTAGTTGACGACCAGCGAGAGCGGGTCGACCCCGGACTGGGCGTCGATCGCCTGTGCGACGAGCAACGGCCGTCCGGCGCTGACCTTCGTCGTGAGCACCCGCACGGACGGCGGAGTCAGGTCGTTGACCCACGCGTTCAGTAGGTACTGGCCCTTCTGGGAGCGACCCGTGAACGAATCGGCGCGCGAGTCGACGGCGACGTAGAAGCGTTGCAAGCGCGGGAACTGCACGCCGGCCGCGCCGATGTCGATGTTCGCGTCATACGTCAGCGAGTTGACGTCGGTGGGGATGCCGGCGTAGCCCTGCACGTCGTTCTCGTCCTTCGATCCGAGCACGAACGGGTCGATCAGGGCGCCGGCGCTGCTGCCGAGCACCGAGACGCCGAGGTTGACGATCGGCTCGTTGACGTCGGTGTAATAGAGGTGCTCGGAGCCGTCTTCGTTCATCGTGGGGCCGGTATAGCTCGGCGGGGGCCCGAACGGCGCGAGCGGACAGCAGTAGACAGACACGAGGCTCTTGCCGGTCGCCGTGTTCCCGGTCTGCAGCTTCTTCAGCGGCACGGCCGGAACGTTCCGCAGAGCCGGGCGCTCGACGAGGAACTCGTACGGCACGCGCCGCTGCACGCCGTTCTGCGTCAGGACGACGAAGCCGTAGTTCTCGCCGATGCCCGCACCGGCGGCTGCGCGCACCACCACGGGGATCGCGACGTCGCCTCCGGGGGCGAGCGCGACGGTTCCCGGCACGTCGATCTCGACGCCGGTCGTCTGGGTCTGCGGGGCGATCGACACGGTCCAGTTACCTGCGCCGTCCCCGGCGTCGGACATCGTCAGCAGCATCGACGAGCGCTGCGCGCCGGTCGACACGTCGATCTTCTCGAACGAGAGCGACTGCGGATCGGTGAACACCTTGGGATCGTCCGCCGTCAGCACGTTGGTGAGCCCGGCTCCCTCGAGCAGGACCGGAGCCTCCTGCGTGCGCGCCGTGTCTCCCCAGGCCGGTCCCGCAGTCGACATCAGTGCGGACTTGACCTCCCACGGAGTCCAGCCGGGATGCTGCTGCAGCAGGAGCGCTGCCGCCCCGGCGACATGAGGCGTCGCCATCGACGTGCCGGCGAAGACCGAGAACAGCTCGCCGGTCGTCTTGGGTGGTGTGGAGGACAGCACGTCGAGCCCGGGTGCCGAGATGTCCGGCTTGAGCATGTGGCCGAAATCGGTCGGCCCGGCCGACGAGAAGCTCGTGATCACACCGGCACGGTTGGTCGGGATCTCCTGGATGTTGCTCGTCACCCGAATGGTCGCCTGGCCGCCGTTCGCGTCGGCGTAGGCACGTAGCTGCGCGCCGTCCAGGTCGGCGATCATCCCGGCGGGGATCGGCAGCGGAATGGGGATCTGGTTGGCCTCGCCGAAGCGGTTGTCGACGAGGATGATCCCGATCGCTCCTCCGAGCTCCGCCCGCTCCGCCTTGGAGACGAACGTGCAGATGCCGCGGGAGACGAGCAGGATCTTCCCCTTGACGGAGTCCTTCGGCAGCGTGCCCAGGGTGCTGTTCGGATCGCTTGCGGATCCGCACAGATGCGACTCGACCGGCTTGCCGTCGGTGCCCATGATCGACGAGACGTCGACCACCGTCTGATCGAGTGTGGACCACGCGGCGGGGAGCGGGGTGCCGCCTGCATTCTGGATCGGGATGGCGCCCAGGGAAGGCGGCCCGCCGACGACCGACAACGCCGGCGCGAAGACGTGTGAATTCGAGGTCGCGGCGACCGAGATCGCATCCGGGGCCGTCCCCGGCGAGCCCGCCGTCCCGAGCCCGAAGTCCTCACGATCGTTGCCCGCCGCGATCACCGGCACGACACCCGACAGCGAGGTGTTGTGAATCGCCTCGTACATCGCGTCGTTCGCCGGGTCGGTCTGGGGCCCGCCGCCGGAAAAGTTGATGACGTTCATCCCGTCGGCAACCGCGGCCTCGAAGGCGTTGACGATCTCCGGCGTGTCGGCTTCGTGGCCGAGTGGCGTGGGCACCGTGAACACGCGGTAGTTGCCGATCCAGGCCTTCGGCGCGACACCGGAGAGGCCCGTCACCTGCGGATGGTCGCTCCCCGCCGGCGCGGTCGTGTTCTCGTCGCCCGCTGCGATGCCCGCGACGTGGGTGCCGTGCGGCTCCGTCGGATCGAACGCCTTGTTGCTCGACGCGTCGCGCACCGGGCCCGGGAACACCTTGGCGACGATCACCTTGGGCGTTGTGAGCTTGGTGTCGCCCCGCGGGAAACCGGGCGGGTACGAGAACCCGGCAGGATTGAGGAACGGGCTCGACGAGTCGACCCCGGTGTCGATGACGGCGATCTTGATGCCCTCGCCCTTCTGTCCCGTCGCGGCCTCGAGATCGGTCGCGTGGATCACGCTCGGGCCTCGGTCCATCGTCGCCGTGTAGGTGAGGCTCGGGTAGATCTTGTTGACAGCCTGGACGCTGAGCAGCTTCGGTAGCGAGCGGGCAGGCAGTTCGACGGTGAAGCCGTCGAGCAGGATCGCGAAATGCTCCTGGATTCGTGCTGCGGGAATCGCTGCGCGGACCTCGGCCACCGCGACCTTCTGAAGCTGCGCGAGCTTCGCCAGATAGGCGACCGAGCTCGCCGAGTGGACATTGAGGTGGGTCGCGCGCGACGCGAACGAGAGCGAGCGATCGGAGTGCCAGGCTGCGAGCGGCGGGGCTGCCAGGCGGACGATGACACGCGTCAGCCCGCGCGTCCGGGCGGCCGGGATGCGGATCACTCCGGCGCGAACGCGCGGCAGCGAGGTCTCCCCGACGGGACGGCGGACCGGTGTGAGGGCAGCCGAGGCAGACGCCGCCGCCACGAGCCCCAACACCGCCGAGAGCAGCAGCAGGCGACGCAAGGTCCGCAGATTAGCCGAACATGGTTAGAGTCGGTCCCGGAATGTTCGCCGGAAAGAACGCACTCATCCTGGGTGTCGCCAACAAGCGCTCGATCGCGTGGGCGATCGCGCAGCGCCTGGCCGCCGGAGGCGCCAGGCTCGCGTTCACCTTCCAGGGTGAGCGGATCGAGAAGAACGTTCGCGACCTCGCCGAGTCGGTTGCGAGCCCGCTCGTCACCGAGCTCGACGTTCGCGACGACGCAGCGATCGCCCGCGTCTTCTCCGAGGTCGGCGAGGTGTTCGAGGGAAAGCTCGACATTCTTGTCCATTCGGTGGCGTTTGCGGCTGCGGAGGATCTCGAGGGCCGCTTCACCGATACGCCGCGGGACCGATTCTGGATGGCGATCGACGTGAGCGCCTACTCGCTGGTGGCGACGGCGAGGGCCGCGGAGCCGCTTCTGGAGGTTGCAGGCGGCGGTTCGATCCTCACCATGACCTACCTCGGCGGCGAGCGGGCGGTGCCGCACTACAACGTGATGGGTGTTGCGAAGGCGACTCTCGACTCGTCGGTCAAGTACCTCGCCTGGGACCTCGGTGAGAAGAACATTCGAGTCAACGCGATCTCGGCCGGCCCGGTGCGTACCCTCGCCGCCCGGTCGATCGCCGGCTTTCCGACAATGGAGTCGATCGTCGAGGAGCGCTCGCCGCTGCATCGCCATGTCGACGCCGAGGACGTTGCGGCAGCCGCCGAGTATCTGCTCGGCGACGGCGCGCGCAACGTCACCGGCACGACCCTCTACGTCGACAGCGGCTACCACTCGATGGGCATGTAGCGGACCGCGCCGGGAGCCGGGTCAGCGAGGCGGTCGGGTCGTGCTGCGAACGACGAGGTCGAGCGGCAGGGTCTCGACGTGTGCGGGAGCCGGCTGGCCGGCAAGCGCCTGGAGGAGCAGCTCGGCGCCGCGGCGACCGCTCTCGAAGAGTCGCTGGCGGACCGTGGTCAGCCCGACGTACGAGGCGATCTCGATGTCGTCGAACCCGATCACCGACAGGTGCTCGGGCACGTCGATCCGGAGTGAGCGTGCGGCCTCGAGCACACCGAGCGCCTGGACGTCCGACGCGGCGAACACCGCCGTCGGCGGGTCCGGGAGCCTGAGCAACTCATCCGCGATGCTCCGCGCGACGTGGCGGCTCTGCGTCCCCTCGCGCACGTACTCGGGACGGATCGGGACCCTCGCCGACTCGAGGGCCTGCACATATCCGGTCGTCCGGTCGCGGCTCGACTGGAAGCGGAAGGGATCGGCCGGCTTGTCCCCGATGAACGCGATCCGTCGGTGGCCGAGCTCTAGCAGGTACCGCGTCGCGAGCTCTCCGCCCGCGACGTCGTCGATCACGACGCTCGGCAGCCCGTCGTGCCGTGCATCGATGAGCACGCACGGGATCGCCTCGGCCCGGAGCCTTCGCACCTCCTCGTCCGGCGGGATCAGGGAGACGACGAGCAGGCCGTCCGTTCGATGCGCATCGGAGAGCAGCCGGAACGCCCGCTGCTGGCGATCCGCCGACTCGACGTCATAGAGCGCGAGGTCGTAAGGGGAGGACGCGAGCGCGGTCACGACGCCGCGGACACGCTCGATCGGCGACGCCTCCGTCAGGAACGGCAGTACCACCCCGATGACCAGCGTGCGTTTGAGCGAGAGGTTTTGGGCGACCGAGCTCGGGCGATATTCCAGCGTGCGGATCGCTTCGAGCACCCTCTCCCGTGTCGCAGCGGCGACGTTCCCGCGGTCGTTGACGACGCGGGAGACCGTGGCGATCCCGACGCCCGCCCGCGCCGCGACATCGGCGATGCGCGCTGAAGATCTGGGAAGCGCTTCCATACGGACTAACCTTTTTGCCTGTGACGACGTCGAAAGTCAAGGGCAGTTGCCTTGACATAACTGAAAAAGAGGCATAATCTCGCCGCCCCTGTTCCTGAAAGCGCTTCCAATCAGGAGAACGTGTAATCGCTGTCGAGCCGATCGGCCAAATGTGACGACCGACTCCCACGGCGTTCTCGATAGCTCGAAGGAGGAACTCTGCAGTGAAAACACACCGGAAACCTCGTTTCGCTCGCTCGCGGGTCGCGCTCGTGGTTGCCATCGTCGTCGCGCTCGCGCTGACGGCGGGCACGGCCCTCGGTTCGTCTCGGAGCAGCAAGGCAACGACGCTCACGGCTCTGATCGGGAGCTCGGGCCCCGCAGAGACGTACGCCGTCAGGAACGCCGCGCAGGCGTTCACCAAGCAAACCGGCATCCAGGTGAACGTGATCGCGGCCTCGGACCTCGGGCAGCAACTGGCCCAGGGGTTCGCATCGGGCAACCCGCCGGACATCTTCTACCTCGGCAACGACCAGGTTGCGACCTACGCCAAGGCAGGCGACCTGGCAACCCTCGACAATTTGAAGAACGTCAAGTCCTTCTATCCGAGCCTGCGCGCGGCCTACACGTACCAGGGCCACCTGTATGCAGCGCCGAAGGATTTCTCGACACTCGCGCTCGTGCTCAACACCAACTCCTGGAAGGGAGCGAAGCTGACGAGCAAGGATTACCCGACGACCTGGAAGCAGCTCTCCGCGGTGGCGAAGAAGCTCACGCGGAACGGTCAGGTCGGCCTCTGCACGAACCCCGAGTTCCACCGGCTCGGCGTGTTCATGCTTCAGGCGGGCGGCTGGCTCGTCTCGAAAGACGGCAAGACGGCCACGGTCAATAGCAAAGCCAACGTCACTGCCTTCAACTTCGTCAAGTCGATGATCAATGCCGGCTCGATGAAGCTGACGAACCAGATCGGTGCCGGCTGGGGCGGCGAGGGCTTCGGGAAGAAGCAGTGCGCCATGACGATCGAGGGCAACTGGATCGCCGGCGCGATGAAGGCCGACTACCCGACGGTGCCCTGGAAGGCAGTTGAGCTCCCGTCAGGCCCGGCAGGGAAGGGAACCCTCCAGTACGACGGTGGTTGGGGCCTCGCGGCCGCGTCGAAGAACAAGGCCGACGCGATGTCGTTGATCACGTACCTCACCCAGACCAAGGTGGAGATGGGGAACGCGAAGGCCTTCGGCGTCATGCCGTCGGTCCGCGCGGATGCGAAGGCGTGGAAGAAGCTCTACCCGCAGTACTCCGCGTTCCTCGCAGGCGCTGACTACTCGACGAGCATCCCGACCGTCCCGGACATCGCGACCGTCCTCGGCGACTTCAACCAGCAGTTGCAAGGGCTTCCGCAGACGGACTCGAAGACGATCCTGAACAGGGTCAACGGCGAGCTCCAGTCGATCCTGAAGTAGCGAGATCCGACCGAAGAACCGGTGAAGCCCGCCGGCGGTGAACAGCCGCCGGCGGGCGACGCCCGACAGCCAACGGACGAAGGGAGGCGAGAAGTGGCGACGCGCGCTGCACCGGGCCGTTGGTGGCGGTGGCGAGAGCCCGGCATCCGCGGTCACCAGGCGGCGGCAGGCTGGCTCTTCATCGCCCCGGTTATCGTCATCCTCGGCGTGTTCCTCGTGGTGCCGATCGTCATGGCGGCCTGGGTGAGCGTTTCCGACTGGAACGGCAACGGCAGCCCGTTCGGCCCGAACGCGCACTTCGTCGGCCTCCAGAACTACCGCCATCTCCTGACGACGCCGGGGCTCGATCAGAACAACTTCGGCACGTCGATCCGCAACAACTTCTACTACGTCATCCTGGTCGTTCCCATCCAGACCGCGGTTGCGCTCTTCCTGGCCGTCCTCGTCAACCGGCGCGTGAAAGGCGTGGGCTTCTTCCGTACCGCGTTCTACTTCCCGTCGGTCACGAGCTCGGTCGCGATCACGGTCCTCTTCCTGTTCCTCTTTTCGCCGAGCGGCGCGATCAACAAGCTGCTGTCGTTCTTCGGCGCCAAGGGGCCGGCATGGATCTACGACCCGCGCGGTCTCTTCCACGTCATCCTCGGCCAGTTCGGCATCCACGAATCCAGCTCGCTCGCGAACCAGTTCTTCCTCGGGGTGAGCTACTGGGATTGGCTCGCCGGCCCGAGCATCGCGATGTGCGTCTTCATCATCATGGCCGTGTTCACGACCTCGGGGACGTTCATGCTGATCTTCCTCGCGGGGCTCCAGCACATCGACGACTCGGTCAACGAGGCGGCGGCGCTCGACGGCGCGACCGAGTGGAAGAAGCTCCGTCACATCACGGTGCCGATGATCCGTCCGGTGCTCTTCACGGTCGTGACGCTCGGCCTCATCGGCACCTGGCAGGTCTTCGACCAGATCTACGTCGGGACGAAAGGCAGCCCGCTGAACACGACGTTGACGCCGGCGTTCCTCTCGTTCAACGCCTCGTTCAACAGCAATGAATGGGGCATCGGCGCGGCGATCGCATTCATCCTCTTCGCGATCATCGTCTTCCTCACGATGGCGGCGCGGCTCCTCACGCGCAACCCGGACCGCGTGCCTCGGCGGCGCCGCTTCGGCCCGACGAAGGCTATCGGCGACCCTGACGCGTCGCGGGTGGTGTCGCCATGAGCAGCACCACCGCTAGAACCGACGCGCGCGCCGTGCGGGGGCGCCGTGTCGGGCGGGTGATGACCTACAGCTTCCTGATCGCGGTCGCGATCGTCTACATCTTCCCCTTCGTTATCGCGGTCGTCACGTCGTTCAAGACGGAGCCGAACGCGACCGCCAATCCGCTCGCCCTGGTCCCGAACCCGCCGACCACGAGCGCATTCAAGGAGCTGTACCAGGGCGAGGACTTTCTCCTGTGGGTGAAGAACTCCGTGATCGTGACGCTCAGCGTCACCTTCCTCCGCGTGTTCCTCGACAGCCTTGCAGGCTATTCGCTCGCGCGTCTTCGGTTCCGCGGACGCGGTGCAGCCTTCGCGACGATCGTGGCCGTGATGGCGGTGCCGGGTGTCGTGCTCCTGATCCCGAAGTTCCTGATCATCCGCCAGCTCGGGATCTACGACACCTACTACGGAATGATCGTTCCGCTGCTGGTCGACGCAGCCGGTGTGTTCATCATGAAGAACTTCTTCGAATCGATCCCCATCAGCGTCGAGGAGTCGGCCCGGATCGACGGTGCGAGCCTCTTCCGCGTCTACTGGTCGATCGTGCTGCCAATGGCTCGTCCCGCCCTCGTGACGCTCTTCATCCTGTCGTTCCAAGGATCGTGGAACGAACTGGCGCACTTCATCATCTCGGCGCAGAGCACGAGCCTCGACACGCTGACGAAGGGAGTCGCGCAGCTCGCCTCCGGGGAGCTCGGCTCCGGCAACCGCTACCCCTTGAAGCTCGCCGCGTCGACGTTGATGACGATCCCCGTCGCGGTCCTCTTCTTCGTCTTCCAGAGCCGAATCATGAACGCGTCCTCGGGCGCGGTGAAGGAATAAGAGAGGTCGCCATGGCCGCAATCGTCTTCGACGACGTCAGCAAGACCTACGGCGACGGCCACCGCGCCGTCTCCGACCTCAACCTCGACGTCCAGGACGGCGAGTTCGTCGTGCTCGTCGGCCCGTCCGGCTGCGGCAAGACGACCGCCCTGCGCATGATCGCGGGCCTCGAGGAAATCTCGGACGGCGAGATCCGGATCGGCGACCGCGTCGTGAACAACCTGCCGCCCGGCGCGCGCGACATCGCGATGGTCTTCCAGAACTACGCGTTGTACCCGCACATGACGGTTGCGGAGAACATCGGCTTCGCGCTGCGGATGCGGAAGGTGCCGAAGGCGGAAGCCCGGCGGAGGATCGCGGAGACGGCGCGCATCATCGGCCTTGTCGACCACCTCGACCGGAAGCCGGGCCAGCTGTCCGGTGGCCAGCGACAGCGGGTCGCCATGGGACGCGCGATCGTGCGCGAGCCGCAGGTCTTTCTCATGGACGAGCCACTCTCGAACCTCGACGCAAAGCTTCGCGTGCAGATGCGCGCCGAGATCTCGCGCATCCAACGACAGCTCGCCGTCACGACGGTGTACGTCACCCACGACCAGGTGGAGGCGATGACGATGGGCGATCGCGTCGCGGTCATGCGCAGGGGGCTGTTGCAGCAGTTCGACGCGCCGCAGCGCTTGTACGAGCGTCCGGCCAACCTCTTCGTCGCGAGCTTCATGGGCAATCCGGCGATGAACGTGCTCGAAGGCTCGCTCGAGCGTGAAGGCGATGCCCTCATCTGCCGGGTCGGCACGGCAACCCTCGCGCTTGGGCCCGAGGTGGAGCAGGCGCGGCCCGCCCTCGCGGGCTGCCTGGGGAGGCCGATCGCGGTCGGCATCCGTCCGGAGGCGCTCGACGAGCCCGGCCGTCGCGACGGCGCCGAAGGAGGGCGGCTGCGCGGACGCGTCCAGGCCGTCGAGGCGCTCGGCGCCGAACAGCTCGTGCACGTGGAGATCGATGCCAAGCCCGTTCTCGCCGACGACGTGCTCGAGGGGCTCGTCGACGCGGACGGAGCCGGGGAGCTGGCGGAGATCGGAATCGACACGGACGGCTCCGGCGCCACCATCGTCGCCCGGCTCGAGGCGTCGGCAATCGTCCGGCCGGACGAGCCGATCGAGCTTGCGGTCGACCTTCGCCACCTGCACTTCTTCGATCTCAGCAGCGGCGAGGCGATCGGTGACTGAGACGAGGACTGGGATCGACCAGGTGCGGCTCACACTGCTCGACGGGTCGACCTTCGTCGTCTGCGACCAGCGCGGCGACGTCGACGGCGTCGCCGCGGTGTCCGGCTTCTTTGCCGCGGATACCCGCTTTCTCTCGCGTTCGGTGCTGACGATCGACGGTGACCGCGGCAACCCGGTTGCCTTCGAGCAGGTCGCGCCGCACGTCGCGGTCTTCGACCTGGAGTGGGAGACTGGGCTAGCGGTGCGGCGCGAGCTCTTCGTCGGTCGCGGCCTCGAAGAGGCGGCAACGGTCAGGAACGGCTCCGACCGCGAGGTCGAGGTGGTGCTCGAGCTGGAGCTTGCATCCGACTTCGCCGACATCTTCGCGGTCAAGCGCATGGAAGACCTCGGCGCGCCGGGCACGTCGGAGGTGGCGCCGTCGCGACCGGAGCGCTGGCGGGACGCGCGCACCGTCGAGTTCGTGGACCAGGAGTTCCCGGCGCGGACGCTCGTGCATCTGGACCCGGCGCCCGACGACGTAGACGGAGGCACGGCGCGGTACAGGTTGCGACTCGCGCCCGGCGAGCGCCGGCACTTCGGCGTCGCTGTGCAATGGCTTCTGAACGAGACACCGGAGCTCGACGCCGCCGCGTTCGAGGCGGGGCTCCGCGAGGATCGGCGCGACCGGGACGCCTCGATCGCCGCCTGGTGGCGCTCGGCGCCGCGGCTGCGAGCACCGGCCGAGCCCGTGCTCGAACATACGTGGGCGCAATCGCTCGCGGATTTGGCTGCGCTTCGGCTGCGCTGGCCGGGGAGCGGAATGGTTCCGGCAGCGGGGCTGCCGTGGTTCATGACGCTGTTCGGCCGTGACACGCTCATCACGTCGTTCCAGGAGCTGATCGTCGGTCCGGAGGCGGCCGCCGGCGCGTTGCGCGCTCTGGCAAATGCGCAAGCAGACACCGACGATCCCGAGCGCGATGCGGAGCCCGGGAAGATCGTGCACGAGCTGCGTCGAGGTAAGACTGCGCTCATCTGGACCGACCGCTACTACGGCACGGTCGACGCAACGCCGCTGTTCCTCGTCCTGCTCTCTGAGCTGTGGCGCTGGACCGCGGATGACGCAATCGTCCTCGAGCTGGAGAGCGCCGCGCGTCGTGCGCTCGACTGGATCGACTCGTCCGGCGACCGCGACGGCGACGGTTTTGTCGAGTACCTGCGTCGCGCGAGCCACGGCATCGACAACCAGAACTGGAAGGACTCGTACAACTCGATGGTCTTTCACGACGGCTCGCTTGCGCATGCTCCGATCGCGGCCGTCGAGGTGCAGGGCTACGTCTACGACGCGAAGCTGCGAATGGCAGAGCTCGCCCGGCGCGTGTGGCGAGACGAGGCGACGGGGGCGCGGCTCGAACGCGAAGCGGCGACGCTACGCGAACGGTTCGACACGGCGTTCTGGCTTCCGGAACACGGCTGGTATGCGCTTGGCCTCGACGCCGAAAAGCGTCCGGTCGACGCGCTCGCGTCGAATATGGGCCACCTGCTCTGGAGCGGCATCGTCCCCGCCGACCGCGTTGCGGAGATTGCCCCGAAGCTCGTGTCGGGACCGCTGTGGTCCGGTTGGGGAGTTCGTACGCTCGCTGCCGACGAGCGCGCGTTCGATCCGCTCGAGTATCACAACGGAACGGTTTGGCCACACGACAACTCGCTGATCGCGCTCGGTCTCGCGCGTGCCGGCCGCCGGATCGAGGCGGAGCGCGTCGTGCGCGCGCTTCTCGACTGCGCGCCGTACTTCGACTACCGGCTGCCGGAGCTCTTCGGCGGCGGCGAGCGCCGGGCAGATGAGGCGCCGGAGGTTGTGCCGACCTCCGCGCGGCCCCAGGCGTGGGCCGCCGGAACGCCTCTGCTCCTGCTCCGTGCGCAGCTCGGGCTCGAGCCTGACCCCGATTCGCGCACTCTGCGGGTCACGACGGACTACCTGCCGGCCTGGCTCGAGGGTTTCACGCTCGATCGCATCCCCGCCTTCGGGCGGCACTGGCGCGTGCGCGTGCAGGATCACACCGCTACCGTCGAGTCGTAATCTCTCGGGAATCTGATTCGCGAAGCGAACCAGATTCCCGAGATTACGACCTAGCTGAACGGCTTGATGACCATGTCGGCGATCACCAGAAGCAACACGGCGATATCGACACGGGCGATCAGCAGGATGCGGTCGATCAGCGCGAGCGTCGTCGGGTGCTCCGGGCCGTTCTGCTCGGCCGACGCCTCGATCTTCTTCGCGAGCGGTGACAGCACGGCGAGGCCGGTGACGAACGTCGCCGCGTAGCCGAGGAGGCCGACGACGACCCAGAATTTGCCCCAGCCCCAGTTCGTGTTGACCATCATCGCGATCCCCATCAGGAAGACGATCAGGCCCGCCGGCGCGAAGATCTTCTCGCCGGCGAATGCTGCCTGCTGAGCGACCGTGACGACGGCGCGGGGGTCGGACTCCCGCTGGGCCCGTAGCGCGAGGATCGTGAGCAGGACGCCGCCGCCGACCCACACGACCGCGAGGATCACATGGATCGTCTTGAAGACGGCATACCAGTGGTTCGGCAACGCGTTCGTCGAGAACGCGAAGATCGCTGAGACGACGATGACGATCGCCAGCAGCGCGTAGGTGATGTTCCCGCCGGAGCGCGGGGCGGCGGTATCCGTTGCAGGTGTGTCCATCTGGCGATCTAGCCAGATGCGCGCGCAGGTTTCAAGGCCTGTGCGGCGGCCTCGAGCCATTCGTCGACGTCCGGGACCTCGCCGGACGGATACTGCCAGGCTGCCAGCACGATGGCATCGGCGCCGACCAGGAACGCGCTGCGCTGCGCGACGTCCCTCAGGCCGCGAAACTCGAACCCGACACCGAAGGCGCGCACGGCCTCACCGTTGAAGTCCGACAGAAGCCCGAAGTTGAGGTCGAGCGCCTGCGTCCACGCGATGTGGCACCACGGCGAATCACGCGAGATCCCGACCGGCTGAACTCCGAGCTCCTCGAAGTCCGCTCGCCGGTCGCGCACCAGCTCCATCTCGTTGGTGCAGGTCGAGGACCAGTCGAAGGGGTAGAAGACGATGAGCTTCGGCCCGTCCTCGACCAGTTCGAGCAGCGTCAGAGGCCGACCGGGCCCGAGGAACACCGTTGCTGCGGGGAGAGTGTCGCCGACCTGGAGCACGCTCCGAGACTAGCTGCTGCAACACCAGCGGCCCGACAGTTCGAGCGGCGGGGCCAGGTGATCCGCCTCGGAGAACTGCTCGCGGATGTTGCCGACCGCCTGCACGTGCGAGCCGTGCAGGAACACCCACTGGTTCGCCGTCGGCCAATCGACGAGCAGCCAGCGGGCGTCGGGCGACCAGGCGATGTCGCCGAAGGCGCCCGGCCCGGCGAAGAGCAGCTTCGACCGGCCCGGCCGGTCGACGTCGACCAGCTTCACCTCGCTGTGTCCGCTCAGGTGAACGGTGACGGCGAGCAGATGCGATGCGGGCCTGAAGGCAGCCTGACGGAGCACCGCTCCGAGCATCGAGATCGTCCGCAGCACCCGGCCGTTGGCGTCGAGGACGACGATGCGCCGCGGGGAGACGACTGCGAGCCGGCGGCCGTCGGACGACCACGCGAGGCTCGCAGGCAGCAGGTCGACCGGAGTGCGCCAGACGACCTGGCCGCTCGCGCGCCGCAGCACCACTGCCCGACCTGCCCAGTAGGCGAGAACGTGCAGGCGGGCCGGATCCCAGGCGGGGGCCACGTCCCGGGCGTCGCGGTCGAGCAGGTGGTCGCCGGTACCGTCGCCGCCGACGACGCGCAGCCCGCTCTCTGCGATGTAGGCGATTCGCGTGTCCGTTCGGGTCCCTTCCCAGGCCGGGTCGTGGACGCCGTGGCGCGCGAGCGACCAGCGGATGTCGCCGCCGGCAGTGACCGCGGCCAGCTCGTCGGTTCGTGACACGACCAGGTAGAGGCCGTGTGGCGACCAGGCCGCGTCGTGGTAGGAGCCCAACCGCCGTTTGAGGCCGTCGTCTCGCACGAGCCAGACGCCGCCGTGCCGGGGGGAGACGACGAGCAGACGTCCGCTCGCCGGGAGCGAGAAGAGCGCAGGCGCGGCGTGTTCGACCCCGACCGCCTCGCGCATCCGCTCGAACACGGCTCGCCCGGGCGGTGAGAGGACGGCCGCCGCCACCACGACCACGGCTGCCAGCGCCGCCAGCAGCAGGCCGTTGCTCGCCCGGCGGGGGAAGGGGCGCGGCGCCCGTTCCTCGTAGGCGCGCCGGACGATCTCCCATGTGCGCTCCTCGGCCTGGTTCACGCCTCCAGCTCCTTCAGTCGGTCGAGGCCGCGCCGGAGCCGCGAGTTGACCGTGCCGCGCGGCAGCTCGAGCAGCTCGGCGATCTCCCCCGGGGTGTACTCGAGCACGTAGCGCAGAACGACGACGGCGCGGTGTTCGGGCGTGAGGTCGCCGATCCGGCCGAGCACGGTGCCGTCGGGCTCGGGGCGCTGCGGGGCAGAGACGGAGGGGCCGAGCTCGACCTCGGCCCGGAGCTTGCGGGCGCGTGTCCAGTCGATTGCGCGGTTGACGACGATGCGATGGAGCCAGGGAGCGAACGGTCTCCGCCGGTCGAAGCGGTCGAGGTGACGCACGGCGGCCAGGAAGGCCTCCTGGGCGATGTCCTCGGCGGCAGCAGTGTCGCCGGTGACCAGCAGCGCCGCCCGGTAGGCGCGCGGCCAGTGCTCGCGGAAGAGCCGCTCGAGATCGGCGACCGACCCGCGCTGGGCACCCCTGATCCAGGCGCGCTCCGACACCCTTCGACTCTACGACGGGAAGCAGCCACGAGGTCCATACGCGCCAGGGACCTCGAGCGGTCCCTGGCGCGTAACTCTCTTCGTGAAGCGCCTCGTGCTCGGGCTCGCCGTGGTCGTGCTGCTGCTTCCGGGCGCAGCGCGGCCGGTGGGCTGCTCTCCGCTTGCCTGCGCGCCGAGCCAGTTCGTGATCGCGCAGGGCGCGCTCCTCGCGACCCGGCAGCAGGTGGGGTCGGCGGTCCGCGTGATCGACCTGCGCTCGGGGACCACGCGCTGGCGGTTGCCGCCGGGCATCGTCACCGACAACCAGGTCGTGCACCAGGACGGCAGGCTCCTCACCTGGTTCGACGCCGCGACGGGCGCCCGGGTGGGCAGCGCGACGCTCCAGCAGCGCGCGAGCTTCTCGCTGGTCGGCACGTCGCAGGACGCCTCGCGTGCGGTGCTCGCTCGCACGCAGACACGGTCGACGACGCTCGCGATCGTGTCGCGCTCACGGCCGGAGCAGATCGTGAAGCTCGTGGGCAACGCGTGGTCTTTCGATGCCCTCCGTGGATCGAAGCTCTTCCTGATCAAGTCGTCGTCCGAGGGCTACCAGGTGCGGCAGTACGACCTCGCGACGCACACGCTGGCCGCAGCAGCGCTCAAGGATCCGGGCGAGTCGGCGACGATCTCGGGGCTTCCTTTTGCCCGGGTTGCATCGAGTGACGGGCGTTACGTGTTCACGCTTTATCTCGGCGCGGGTGGTGGTGCGATGATCCACGAGCTCGATCTCGTTGCAGGCACGGCGCGCTGCGTCGATCTTCCGGGTGACGGCAACGTCGGCGCGGCAATGACGTGGGCGCTCATCGCCGATCCCGACGGGCGCACGCTCTGGGCGGTCAACCCTGGCTACGGCCGCGTCGTCGCGGTCGACATCGCGGCGCACCGGATCCGTGACAGCTACACGTTCCAGCGTGCGAACTGGACCCCGAACCCGGGTGTCGCGGTGATGGCGCCCGACGGTGAGCGGATCGCGGTCAGCGACGCGCAGCATGTGTGGTTCGTCGAGCTCGCCGAGCGCAAGGTGGTCTCGGCCGGCAATCACGTTGCGATCGCACTGGGGTTCGCCCCGGACCTGAGCCGTCTCTGGCTCGTCGGCGAGCGCAGTCGGGTCAGTTCGCTGCCGGTGCGCTGACGACGGCAGCTTCCGTCGCCGTCGAGATCTCGCGCACGACCTCGACGATATCGCGGTTGGCGTTCCAGATCCGCAGCTGGCGGTCGGAGCCGTTGCCGCGGGCGAGGATGTCGCGGATGCCCTCGAGCTCTCGCTCCGAGCCGAGCTCACGCGCGTGCGGCTCGATGTCGCGCAGCGTTCGCCGAACGAGCTGGGCGATGGGCACGCGGTTGCGCCGGCCGGTCGCCAGGTCCATGACCGGTGCCTCGAGGCCGTACCGGGCGGCCAGCCACTTGTTCTCGGTCGTCAGCAGCCGGTGCCAGCTCGGGATCGTCTTGCCCGCCTCGTGCAGCTCGCAGTACATCTTCACGATCGCCTGGAAGAACGCGGCAATCGCAACGACATCCTCCAGGCGGGTGACAGCGTCGCAGACGCGCATCTCGATCGTGCCGAGGCGTGGATGCGGACGGATGTCCCACCAGATGTGGGTGTAGTCGGCGATGCAGCCCGTGCGCTCGAGCTGGCCGACCACCTCTGCGTAGTCGGCGTAGTCGTTGAAGCGCGGCGGCGGTCCCGAGCGCGGGAAGGCGGCGAACACCATCTGGCGGCTCGACGCGAGGCCTGTCGGCTCGCCGCGCCAGAACGGCGACGACGCTGAGAGGGCGAGCATCTGCGGGAGGTGCACGAGCAGCCCGTTCATCACCTGGATCGCCTTCTCCGGGTCGTCGACCGCGACGTGCATGTGCATCCCGAAGATCAGCTCCCGCCGGGCGATGTACTGCAGCTGGTCGACGAGTTGCCGGTAGCGGTCGCGCGCCGTGATGCGCTGGCGCTCGAAGAGGCTGAACGGGTGCGTGCCCGCGGAGCCGAAACGGCATCCCTCGGATCGTGCGATGTCGGCGACGTACCCGCGCAGTTGCGAGAGCGAGTGCATGACGTCGCCGGCGGTCCTGCACACGGGCGTGGTCACCTCGAGTACGGATTGCATCAGCTCCGCGTGAATGCGGTTTCGGTGCTCGCCGTGCTCGACCGCCGCCAGCACCGAGTCGATGTGCTGCACGAGATCCCAGGTCTCGGGGTCGAGCAGCATGTACTCCTCTTCGACGCCGAGCGTGTAGGGGTCGCTGTTGCCGAAGGAGTGATCGAGCACGCTCGCGTGTCCCGCCCCGAGGCCTTCGGCGCCCTTGCCGGTGATCGACGGCGGGAAGATCTGCTTCATGTGACCAGTATCACCGCTTCCGCCTCGATCTCCACCAGCCAACGCGGATCGAGCAGGGCGGCGACGATGCCGGTCGTGGCCGGCCGCGCCCTCGCGAATGCCTCACCGTGCGCCCGTCCGACCTCGTCGATGGAAGCAGCGTCGGTGACGTAGATGCGGGTTCTCACGACATCGTCGAGCGACGCGCCTGCTTCGGTCAGCGCCCGCTCGATGATCGCGAGGCAGACGCGGGCCTGCTCGTACGGCGTTGCGGGCGGGTCCTCGTCGCCCGGCATGATCGGCGCGGTGCCGGAGACCCAGACGCGGTCACCGACTCGCACGGCCCGCGAGTAGCCGACACGGCCCTCGAACGCGGCCCCGGAGGAGATCAACTGTCGTTCCATGCTCGCTAGTCTCGCGGTTCGTGGATGCCCTGCGCCAGGTCGACGGATGGCCGTGCGAGCATGTCGCCGTCGGTGTGACCGGGGTCGTCGAAGCGACGCACGGAGAGGTGGGGCGCAGGTTCGAATGGGCGTCCGTGACCAAGCTCGCGACGGCAGTTGCCATGCTCGTGGCAGCCGAGGAGGGGCTCGTCGATCTCGACGAGGCTGCGGGGCCGCCCGGCTCGACCCTGCGCCACCTGCTCGCGCATGCCTCCGGGCTTCCGTTCGAACAGGGGCCACCGGTCTCCCGGCCCGGTGCGCGCCGCGTGTATTCGAACTACGCCTTCGAGGTCGCCGCCGCGCTCGTCGAACAGCGGGCCGAGATGCCGTTCCCCGAGTACTTCGCACATGTGTGGCGTGGAACCACCGCGGTTCTGCGCGGCTCGGCCGGGTCAGGTGTGGAAGGCACTCTGACCGACCTCCTCGAGCTGGCGCGCGAGCTGCAGGCGCCCACGCGGCTTGCCCCCGAAACGCTTGCGGAAGCTGCGACGGTGCAGTTCCCAGGGCTTGCAGGCATCCTGCCGGGCTTCGGCCGTCAGACCCCGAACGACTGGGGGCTCGGACTCGAGGTGCGCGACGCGAAGGCGCCGCACTGGACCGGGTCGCGGAACGCCCCGGAGACGATCGGCCATTTCGGCAGGAGCGGCACGTTCCTCTGGGTCGACCCCGTGGCAGGGATCGCGCTCGGCTGTCTGACCGACCTCGCCTTCGGCGACTGGGCGGTCGAGGCCTGGCCGCCGTTCGCGGATGCAGTGCTCGAAGGGATTGGCTGACTCTTTAGACGGGCTTTGCCCGGCCGGCCCTACGGTCACGTCGAATGTCCGCGCGGAGGCTCGTCCTGGTTGCCCTCGTCGTGCTCGCCGCGGCGGGCTGCGGCTCCTCTCCGAAACCCACGGCGACACCAACTCAGGCCCTCGGCAGGCGCATCCCCTTCGACCGCGTCGTCCCGGTGACCGTCGAGGAGCATGCGCTCGGGAGCCTGGCGGCGCCGGTGGAGGACGCGACCTCGGCCCCGTGGCACGGTGGTGCGATCCTGGCCGGAGGCCTGACGGCGGCCGATACGTCGACCGCAAACGTCGTTCTCGTTCGTGCGCCGGGAACCGTCTCGCCCCTGCCGCTCGCATTGCACGATGCGACCTCTGCTGCGCTCGACGGCGGCGTCTACCTGTTCGGCGGAGGCGACGGCGTGCATCAACTCGACGCCATCGTCCGGGTCGCGCCCGGCGCCCCGGCCACCGTCGACCGCCTGCCTGCGCCGAGCTCGGACCAGGCGGGCGCCGTCTGGGGTGGGTGGGAGTACGTCGTCGGGGGCTACACAGGCACGACCTGGCTGAACACGATCGTCCGCTGGCGTCCGGGGAGCCGGGCGCGGGTGGTCGGTCACCTGCCCGGTGCGCTGCGGTACGCAGCCGTTGCCGCCGTCGCCGGCCGGATCGTGATCGCCGGAGGCTCCACGCCGGCAGGCGCGGCCAGCGCCGCGGTGCTCGCCTTCGACCCGGCGACCGGGCGCGTCTCACGCATCGGCCGCCTGCCGAGCCCGACCACGCATGCCGCTGCGGCAGCGCTCGGAAGCCACGTGTATGTGATCGGCGGCCGAGGAGCGACACTCGACACGCCGACCGCCGCGATCGAAGCGGTGAATCCGGTCGAGCGCACGATCGTGCGTGCGGGCATGCTCAACTCCCCCCGCTCCGATCTCGCGGCGGTCGGGCTTCGGCGCCGGATCCTGCTCGCGGGTGGGCGCGGGGTCTCGGGCACGGTGGCGACGATCTCCGAGCTCGTTCCGGGCCGCCGGAAAACGGCGAACGTGCCGAAGCTCGTCAACGTGCACAACGTGTACGCGGCCGACAGAGCCGGGAACCTGACAGGTGCCGCGCGCTCGGCCCGGTCGCTCGTCTATGTCCCCAACTCGCAGTCCGACACGGTCGACGTGATCGATCCGCAGACCTACAGGATCGTCGACCACTTCGCGGTCGGGGGACTGCCGCAGCACGTCGTCCCTGCGTACGACCTCGCGCATCTCTACGTCACCAACGACACCGGCAACACCTTGACGGAGATCGATCCCCAGACCGGAAAGCCGACGCGGACGATCCCGGTCACCGATCCGTACAACATGTACTTCACGCCCGACGGCCGCTTCGCGATCGTCGTCGCCGAGCGCGATTCGCGGCTGGACTTCCGCGACGCGCACACGTTCGCCCTCGTCAAGTCCGTCACGACGCCGTGCCGAGGCGTGGACCACATGGACTTCACGGCCGACGGGTCGAAGGCGCTCGTCAGCTGCGAGTTCTCGGGACAGTTGCTCGAGCTGGACGTGGGCGGTCAGCGCATCGTCAAGGTGTTCCGCGCGGGGAGCGGGCTCGGCATGCCGCAGGACGTGAAGCTGGCGCCCGACGGCCGCGTGTTCTACGTCGCGGACATGATGGCGAACGGCGTCTGGGTCGTCGACGCCCACAGGTTCCGGGTCATCTCGTTCATCCACACGGGTCGAGGCGCTCACGGCCTCTATCCGAGCCGCGACGCCCGGTACCTCTACGTCACCAATCGCGGAGAGGGCTCGATCTCGGTGCTCAGCTTCGCGACCCGCAAGGTCGTGCGGACTTGGCGCATTCCCGGCGGCGGCAGCCCCGACATGGGCGGTGTCTCCGCCGACGGCAAGGTGCTCTGGCTCTCGGGGCGCTACAACGGAGTCGTGTACGCGATCTCGACCCGCGACGGGAAGCTGCTCGCCCGAATCCCCGTCGGCGCCGGCCCGCACGGGCTCTGCGTCTGGCCGCAGCCCGGCCGGTACTCACTCGGGCACACGGGCATCCTCCGCTAGGAACTCGAGGATCAGGGCGTTCAGCTCCTCGGGCTGATCGACGCCGACGAGGTGGCCGGCGCCGGGGACGATCGCGAGATCGGCGTCGGAAATCTCCTCCGCGAGGTGCTGGGCGATCGCGAGGAAGTCTGCCTTGTCGTCCTCACCCACGACGACGAGCGTCGGGATTCGAAGCGTCGAGAGCGGCGCCATGTCGGGCCACAGCACCTCGGGCTCCTCGTGCGCGGTCTGCAGCTCGAGAGCCCGGCGCTGCTGGGGGCGCACCTCGTCGCGATGGTCGGGAGCGACCCAGAACTCCAGGTTGATCTCCGTCGCGGCGTCGAGGTCTCCGGCCTCGATCGCGGCCTCCTCCGCCGTGAAGTAGTCGCGCATCTCCTCGGTCCAGTCCCACGCCGGCAGGCCGGCCCCGACGAGCATGAGCCGAGCCACCCGGTCCTGATGCGCCAGCGCGGTCCGCAGTGCGACTGCGCCACCGAACGAGTTGCCGATCAGGACGGCAGGCAGTTCCGCGGCGACGAAATCGACGAACGAGAAGGGCTCGGTCGGCAACGCCGTGGTGCCCCAGCCGGGCAGGTCGGGTGCGACCACCTCGAAGGCGGGGCCGAGGACCTCGATCTGGCGGCGCCAGAGACGTGAATCGCCGAGCGCCGAATGCAAGAGGACGACCTTGCGCATGCGGGGATTCTCCATCATGTGACCCGATGGGTGCACTCGACGACTGGCGCCTCTGTCCTCGCTGCGGCGGCGAACTCGCTTCGGTCGAGGGTCACCTGCTCTGTCCGGACTGCGGTGAGGAGTTCTGGGCCAACGCAATCCCGGGCGTGCAGGGGATCCTCGAGCGTGACGGCCGCGTGCTGCTCGCCCGCCGCGGACGTGAGCCGCGGCGTGACTTCTGGGACCTCCCCGGGGGCTTCCTGCACGAGACGGAGGGCGCCGCGGATGGGCTGCGCCGCGAGTTCCGGGAAGAGACGGGCCTCGAGATCGAGCCGGTCCGGCTGTTGCGCATCGACATCGAGCCTTACGGCGGCCGCCATGTCTTCTCGGTCACCTGGCTCGTTCGCGGTGACGGGGAGCCGGTCGCCGCGGACGACGTTGCCGAGCTCCGCTGGTTCGCGCCGGACGAGCTTCCCGACATGGCGTTCCCGGGACAGAACCTCGTGCTGGCCGCCTGGGCCGCCGGGCGCTTCGAGCTATAGGGGAGCTGGGCTTGGCCGGGCCGAAAGATGGGCCGATCGGCTCATGCGTCCGCGCCGCGAACCGTCGATCATCGAGGCATGGACGAGGACGGCGTTCTCCACCTGATCGAAGAGGATCTGTCGGATACCTGGGTCGGCGACGCCGCACGCGAGGGTGTCGACGCGATCGAGCGCTACCTGGCCAAGCACCTCGCGTTCTTGACCTACCTCGACGAAGCGTCGGCCTAGGAGAAAGGTCGGGGGCGGGGGCCTAAGCCTCCGCGAGCCCCAGAGCCTTCTCGAGCGAGCCCTTCGGCATGGCGCCGACGGCGGAGGCCAGCGGCTCGCCGTTCTCGAACAGCACCATGAACGGGATCGACGCGACGCCGTAGCGCTGCGCGAGGTCCTGCTGCTCGTCGATGTTCACCTTCACGACCTTGACCTGATGCTCGTCCGCGATCCGGTCGAGCACGGGCGAGACGGCATGGCACGGGCCGCACCATTCGGCCCAGAAATCGACGATGACCTTGCCGTCGGACTTCAGGACCTCCGACTCGAAGGTCTCGGTTGTTGCATTGGTTGCCAATTGCTTCCTTTCTCAGTGGCCTTACGCACGGGTCAACGCCGGCGCGGGGACGTTTGTTCCCGAAGCTAGGATCGAAGCATGTTCGCGCCGCTCCCGGACAAACCCGATCATCACGCGCTCGAGCTGGAGATCCTCGAGCTCTGGGAGCGCGAGCAGACCTTTGCGCAGCTCCGTGACCGGAATCGCGGCAATGCGCGCTGGTCGTTCGTCGACGGGCCTGTGACGGCGAACAGGCCGTCGCTCGGCGTGCACACCGCCTGGGGCCGCACGTTGAAGGACGTGTTCCAGCGCTACAAGGGCCTGCGCGGCTTCGACCAGCGCTACCAGAACGGGTTCGACTGCCAGGGTCTCTGGATCGAGGTGGGGGTCGAACGCGAGCTGGGCCTGAACTCGAAGCGCGAGATCGAGGAGTACGGGCTCGAGGAGTTCGCCAGGAAATGCCGCGAGGTCGTTGTTCGCTCGTCCGCGGCTCTGACCCGCGGCAGCAAGCGCCTCGGCCAGTGGATGGACTGGGGCAGCGACTACTTCACCTTCAGCGACACGAACATCGAGTACATCTGGAAGTTCCTCTCGATCGTCCATGAGCGCGGCTGGCTGTACATGGGACACCGCTCGACCGAGTGGTGCCCGCGCTGCGGGACGTCGCTCTCGCAGCATGAGCTGACGCAGTCCGGTGTCTACCAGGATCGCGCCGATCCCTCCCTCTTCGTCCGCTTCCCGCTGCTCGACCGCGACGGAGAGCACGTCGTCGTCTGGACGACGACGCCCTGGACGCTGCCCGCGAATGTGGCGGCAGCGGTCCATCCGGACGAGGAATACGGGCGGCGTGAGAACGGTGAATGGGTCGCCGTCAAGTTGTTCGCGCAGGACACGTTCACCGAGCGCCTCCGCGGCAGCGACCTGGTCGGCTGGCGTTACCGCGGCCCGTTCGACGACCTGCCGCCCGGTTCCGAGATCGAGCATCGCGTGATCCCTTGGGACGACGTCACGATGGATCAGGGCACGGGCATCGTCCACATCGCGCCCGGCTGCGGAGGCGAGGATTTCGAGCTGTCGAAGGTGCACGAGCTCGCGGTCCTGACGCCGGTCGACGAGTCGGGACGGTTCTACGACGACTACGGCTGGCTGCACGGGCTCTCGACGACTGAGGCCGCCGACCAGATCATCGGCCGGCTCGGTGAGACCGGCTTCCTCGTCGAGGCGGCGCTCTACACCCACGCCTATCCTCACTGCTGGCGGTGCGACACGCCGTTGATCTTCCGGCTCTCAGACGACTGGTTCATTGCGGTGGATCAGGTTCGGCAGCAGCTGCTCGACGAGAACGCGAAGGTGCAGTGGGTCCCCGAGTACATGGGCAAGCGCATGGACGACTGGCTGCGCAACATGGGCGACTGGAACATCTCGCGACGCCGCTACTACGGGCTACCGCTGCCTTTCTATCCGTGCTCGTGCGGTCATCTGACCGTCGTCGGCTCGAAGACGGAACTGCGCGAGCGCGCGACGGAAGGCTTCGAGCAATTGGAGGAGCTGCGGCGGCCGTGGGTCGACCGCGTGCCCATCCGGTGCGCAGCCTGCGGCGAGACGGTCACCCGGATCCCGGAGGTCGGCGACGTCTGGCTCGATGCGGGCATCGTTCCGTTCGCGACCCTGGGCTGGGAGAACGACGAATGGGTGACCGAGGGCTACGCGACCGGAGCTGCTCGTGGACTGACGAAAGCCGATCTGCCCGACCACGCGCACTGGGAGCAGTGGTTCCCCGCCGACTGGGTGTCGGAGATGCGAGAGCAGATCCGGCTCTGGTTCTATTCGCAGTTCTTCATGTCGGTCGTGCTTGTCGGGCGGTCGCCGTACAAGCGCGTGCTCGGCTACGAGAAGATGCTCGATGAGCAGGGGCGCGAGATGCACGCGTCGTGGGGGAACACCATTCCGGCCGAGGACGCGTTCGAGCAGATGGGCGCAGATGTGATGCGCTGGCAATACTGCGCCCAACCGCCCGACCGGAACCTTCTCTTCGGCTTCGGTCCCGCGCATGAGATCAAGCGGAAGCTGCTCACGCTCTGGCACTCGGTCAAGTTCCTCGTCGACTACGGGAACATCGAGGGCTTCGCGCCCTCGTGGGACAGGCTCGAGCCGGATGTCGAGCTGCGTCCGCTCGACCGCTGGCTCGTCGAGCGGACGAAGCAGCTCGTCGCCGAGGCGACCGCAGGCTACGAGGCCACGCTCACGGTCGACGTGACGCGCGCGTTCGACGCGTTCGTCGACGACGTCTCCAACTGGTACATCCGCCGTTCACGGCGGCGCTTCTACTCCTTCGACGAGGCGGCGTTCCGCACGCTCTGGTTCGCGCTCGTGCAATCGCTGCGCGTCGTCGCGCCGGTGATGCCGTTCCTCGCCGACCATCTCTGGCGGAACCTCGTCCAGGATGGTCCGGCGTCGGTGCACCTCGCGCCCTGGCCCGAGGCCGGAGAGCCCGACCAGTCGCTGCTCGCGGAGATCGCTGACGTGCGGCGCGTCGTCGAGCTTGGCCGCCAGGCACGCGCAGCGTCACAGCTGAAGCACCGGCAGCCGCTGCGGCGTCTCATCGTCGCCGGTGCCTCGCTCGCAAGCGGGCATGTCGACGAGATCGCGGAGGAGCTGCGTGTGAAGGAGGTCGAGTTCGGCGATGTCGAGGCGTCGGAGCTCCGCGTCAAGCCGAATCTGCCGGTGCTCGGCCCGAAGCTCGGCCCGGCGCTCCGTGAGGTGCGGGAGAGCCTGCAGCGCGGCGAGTTCGAAGAGCTGGCGGACGGCCGCTTCCAGGTCGATGGGCACGTGCTCGAGCCGAACGAAGTGCTCGTCGAGCGTGTCGGCCGCGAGGGCTGGGCGGTCGCGAGCCAGGATGGTCTAACCGTCGCGCTCGACACGGAGCTCGACGACGAGCTCCTGCTCGAGGCGAGGCTGCTCGACCGTGTGCACGAGGTCAACGTGCTGCGCAAGCGGTCGGGCCTCGAGATCACGGACCGCATCAACCTCTGGATTCCCGACGAGCTGCTGATCGAGCGCTACCGCGAACGGCTCGCGGCAGAGACGCTCGCGGTCGCCGTCGAGCTCGGCGAGCTGCGAATCGAGAAGGCTTGAGGCAGCCTTGTTCTCGCCGCAGGCGAGAGCAGATTCAGCCCTGAGAGTCCGCTAGCGCGAGCTCGCGGCGCAGCTCGGTCGGCAGGCGAAACTCGACGCCCTCGTCGACGAGGCGGTACGGCTCGATCTCCGTGACCCCACGACGCCGGAACCAGTCGCAGACGCGCTCGACGAGCTTCTCGGGCGCAGAGGCTCCCGAGGTGACGCCGACGACCTCGACACCGTCGAGCCAGCTCTCGTCGATCTCCGTCTCGTCGTCGATCAGATGGCCGCCGACCCCCGCAGCGCGTGCGGTCTCGACCAGGCGGTTCGAGTTCGACGAGTTGCGCGAGCCGATCACGAGCAGCAGCCCGATCTCGTTCAGCATCTCCTTCACCGCCCATTGCCGGTTGGACGTGGCGTAACAGATGTCTTCTTTCTTCGGCGCGTAGATCTTCGGGAATCGAGCGCGCAGCGCAGTGATGATCTCGCCGGTCTCGTCGACCGAGAGCGTCGTCTGGGTGACGTATGCGAGCTTCGTCTCGGGCGTGAAGGTGAGCCGCTCGACGTCCTCGACGGATTCGACGAGCACCATCGAGTCCGGCGCCTCTCCCATCGTCCCGACGACCTCCTCGTGTCCTTCGTGCCCGATCAGCACGACGGTGTACCCGTCGGCGGCGTAGCGCCTCGCCTGCACGTGCACCTTGGTCACGAGTGGGCAGGTGGCGTCGATCGTGTTCAGCCGGCGCGCCAGGGCATTCGCATGCACGGTCGGCGCGACACCGTGGGCGGAGAAAACGACGGTCTCGCCCTCGGGCACCTCGGTCTCCTCGTCCACGAACACGGCTCCCCGCGCCTCGAGATCGCGGACGACATGCAGGTTGTGGACGATCTGCTTGCGCACGTAGACGGGTGGCCCGTACAGGTCGAGCGCCTTCTCCACCGTCTCGACGGCGCGTTCGACTCCGGCGCAATAGCCGCGGGGAGAGGCGAGCAGGACCTTCCGCACCACGGAGCCAGCGTACCGCGCTGGAAGAAAGAGAGGCCCGCTGCTCGGGGGGTCGTCGCAGCGGACCTCTACTGATCGCTCACCACGGCGCATGGCCAGGAACGAGCCGCCGCGGATCGCATTGCCCAGCTCCAGTGACGCTAACGGGACCCGCAGGCAGATGAAATAGGCCGAGCGGCCCATCTTTGCAAGCCACACGCATGTCGATCGGGGGGCGTACCATTTGGCGCCCCGGATGGTGGACGCTCTGTGAGCCAGGCAACCGAAGCAGTTCTCTTCAACGGCGTGCCGTTGCTGCTGCTGGCCGCCGTCTACGCCGCCGTGACCGTCGCGATCCTGCCGATCCTGTGGCGGCAGCGCCGTCAGGCGCACGCGCTCGACTGGGCGGTCGTGCTCGTCTTCCCCGGGATCGCGTTCGCCGCCGGTGTCTTCGGCGTGTTGGCGATCGGCGAGGGCCGCCCGGTGGACGGCCATACCTGGCTGTCGTTCGTGGCGATCTTGGCGGTGCTGGCGCCCGCCCTCCTGCTCCTCACCCGCTGGCGCGACCGCGCACTGGTGGTGGGCGGGATCGGCCGCACCCGCGATGCGGAGGCCCGCGTCTCGATCCGCGACCGCGAGCTCGAGGCGGTGGCCGACATCTCGAACGCGCTCGCACGGGCGCGCACACCGGTCGACGCAGCGCGTCCGCTCGTGCGTCAGGTGACGGCCCTGCTCGGCGTCGGCTTTGCGGGCGTCGTGGTCGTCGGCGAGGGCGGAGACGACGCGACGGGGATCTACGCGGAGCTGAATGGTGTCGTGGCTCCGTGGTGGGATGAGGTGCAGGTCGACCTTCGCAACGAGCCGTCGGGCATCGCCAGCGCCGTCTTCGACGCGGCGCCGGTGACGGTCTACGACATCGGCAGCTCTTCGCGAATCAGCCCGCGGCTCGCGGCGATGGTGGGCGCGCAGAGCGGTGCCTGGGTGCCGATGCTTGCCGAGGAACGCGTGATCGGTGTGCTGATCTTCGCGTCGACCGACACGAAGCGGACGTTCGCGGCAGACGAGCTCGCGGTCCTGCAGGCAATCGCGTCGGAGGCGGCGCTCGCACTCGAGCGGCTCCGTTCCGAGGCGGCGCTCTCCGACGCGCTCGCGCGGGAGCAGTTGACCGCCCAGGTCGTGCGACGGGTCCGGGCTCAGCTCGACCCCGGAGCCGTGGTCGACGTCGCGCGGGCAGAACTGGCTCGGGCGCTCGATCTGAGCACCGTCTCGATCACGATCGAGGACGGGGCGCGCGTCGTCTGTGAGCGTGAGCTCGTCCCCGGTGAGCGATTCTTCGTCGAGACGGTTGAGCGCGAGGTCGACGCCGCATTGCATACCGCCGGCCTCCTGGCGGAGAACGAGCGGCGGATCGGCCAGCAGGCAGCCCTCCTGCATGCCGCGCAGGTCGTGACCAGCGAGCTCGAGATCGACGCGGTGCTCGAACGGCTCGTACAGGAGGTGACCAAGCTCCTGAATGCCGACGCGGCCGACTGCCACCTCGTCGACGCCGAGCGCGGCGTGCTCCGCTGCGCAGCGGTGCACGGATTCGGCGACGCGCCGCTTCTCGGATCGGAGTTCTCTCTGCCCGAAGGGCTTGCGGGCGCTCCGGTCCCGAGCCCTGCGTATGACGGGTTCGCCCGCGCACTCGTCGCGCCCATGGTCTGGGCAGGCGAGACGCGCGGCGTCCTCGGCGTCGGGGTGCGCGACCCGGCACGCACCTTTTCGGAGGCCGACGTCGAGCTGCTCGAGGCCTTCGCGTCGCTTGCTTCCCTTGCGCTGCGTAACGCCGAGAGCTTCGCCGAGCGGTCGCGTCAAGCACGCGTGCAGCGCGGCTTCTACCGCATCGCCTCGCTGCTCGGCGAGCCGCTGTCGCTCGCGGAGACCTATGACGCGGCTGCGCAGGCCGCGGCCGAGGCACTCGGCGGAGAGTTCTCCGCCGCGCTCGTCCGCGGCGCGGCCGGGCTCGGGCTCGTGGGAGGCCATGCGCTGCCCGAGGCCGTCCGAACGCTCGAACTGCCACGCGCGCTCGATGCCGCGGCGCTCGAGGGTCACCTGCTCGCGGCGAGCCGGATCTCGGACGACGATCGGTTCGACGACCAATGGCGTGACGCCCCGTTCGCGGCGCTGCTCGCGATTCCGGTGGGTGGCGAGACGCCGGGGCTCGTGCTGGTCTTCTTCGTCGAGGAACGCGACTTCGCCCGGGACGACCTCGAGCTCGCCCACCAGGTGGCGGCCGCCGCGACCGGCGCGCTCGACCGGAGCCGGCTCTTCGAGGCCGAGCGCAGTGCGCGGTCACTCTCGCAGCAGCTTGCCCGCACCGGAAGTCTGCTCGCGACCGAGCTCGATCCGGCCGCGGTGCTCGAAGCCGTGGTGAGCGAGGCCGTGAACCTGCTCGACGCCGACGCTGCCGCGCTCGCAGCGCTCGAGGGCGAGGAGCTCGTCATCATCGCCGCACACGGGAACGGAGGGGAGCAGGCGCTGGGCGCGCGGTCACCGGCGACCGGGTGGGTCGCCGGTGACGTGGCGCAGTCCCGGGCCCCGGTCGCCCACGAGGACACGGCCTCGAACGAAGGGCTCACCGAGTCGGATGCTCTGCTCTCGCTCGGCCACCGCGCCTATCTCGGAGTGCCGCTCACGGGGCGGGAGGGTGCTCTGGTCGGAGTTCTCTCCGTCTACTCGCTGCAGCCGCGTCTCTGGCGGGAGGACGAGACCCAGGCCCTTGCTGCACTCGCCGCCAACGGCTCCATCGCACTGTCCAACGCCGAGCTCTACCAGCATGTTGCGGTTGAACGTGAGCAGAGCGTCGCGATCCTCGCGAACATCGCCGACGGCATCGTGGCCGTCGACCGCGACGGGAACGTCGTGCTCTGGAACCGCGCCGCCGAGGAGATCACCGGCGTGCCTGCGGCAGAGGCCGTCGGTCGCACGCCGGCTCAGGTGCTGCAGCGGGAGCTTCGGTCGGAGCACGCCGGCACGAGCCGCGAGATCGCAATCGTGAACGGCGACCGTGAGGTGTGGCTGTCGTTGTCCGAGGCCGTGATGCGCGATCCGACGGGGGCCGTTGCCGGCCGGATCTTCGCGTTCCGCGACATCTCGTCCGAGCACGTCGTCGAGCAGACGCAGTCGGACTTCGTCTCGACCGCGTCGCTGGAGCTGCGGGCGCCCCTGACGACGATCTACGGTTTCGCGCAGACGCTGCTGAGGGAGGACATCACCTTCGGCGAGACCGAGCAGCGCACCTTCATGGAGTTCATCTCGAACGAGGCAAAGCGGCTGACGACGATCGTGGATGCGTTGCTCGACGTGGCACGGCTCGACGCGGGCGAGCTCGCCGTCTCGCTCGTGGCCACCGACGTCGGGTCGGTGGTGACGGACGTCGTGGCCGCTGCGGGGTCAGCGGCGAACGGCCATCGGGTGGTCGCCGAGGTCGGGCCCGAGCCGGTGGCTGCGCAGGCGGACCCCGGGAAGCTCAGGCAAGTGCTCGACCAGCTCGTTTCGAACGCCGTCAAGTACTCGCCGCGTGGGGGAGTGGTCAGCGTCTCGGTGCAGCGGCACGAGGATGCGGTCGAGGTTGCGGTCGCGGACGAGGGCGTCGGGATCCCCGTGTCCGAGCGCGAACGGATCTTCGCGAAGTTCTACAAGGCGGGCGGTGGACAGGGCACCGGCCTGGGGCTCTTCATCGCCCAGGGCCTCGTGCGCGAGATGGGGGGCCGAATCCGGGTCGATTCGGAGGAAGGGCGCGGGTCGACGTTCGCCTTCGAGCTGCCCGTCGCGAAGGAAGAGGCGGTGTGAGTTTTGCGGAAAGAGGGATAACGAGCCGAATGCCGATGCGTGTGCTGGTGATCGATGACGAGTCTCCGATCCGGCTTCTCTGCCGGATCAACCTCGAGGCCGAGGGGATGGAGGTGCTGGAAGCCGCCGACGGCCTGAGCGGACTGGACGTCGCGCGGCTCGAGCGCCCCGACGTGATCCTGCTCGACGTGATGATGCCCGGGCTCGACGGCTGGCGGGTCGCCGAGGAGCTGCTCGACGACGACCGGACCGAGGAGATCCCGATCGTCTTCCTCACTGCGCGCGCCGAGCTGCGCGATCGAGCACGCGGCATCGACCTCGGCGGCGTCGACTACGTCACCAAGCCGTTCAACCCGGTCGAGCTCGCTCCGCTCGTCCGCGACCTGCTCATGCGCGTCGAGCGCGGTGAACGTGACGAGTTGCGCCGCGAGAAGCTGTCCGAGCTGCGACTGCAGCTCGATCGCGAATAGCTCGATCAGCGCGCGGTCTGCGCGAGCAGGATCGCCGCCAGGACGACCGTCGCGCCGGCGAGCTGGACGCTGCCCAGTCCCTCGGAGAGCCACGCCCAGCCGACGAGAGCGCCGACGACGGGCTCGAGCATGGCGACGATGCCGACGGACGTCGCGCTCAGGTGCCGCAGCGCGCTGACGAGCAGGAAGAACGGGGCGATCGTTCCGAACGCGATCATCCAGCCTGCCAGCAGCCAGACCGGCAGGTGCTGGGCGTGCAGGTTCCCGCCGAGCGAGGTGCTCTCGGTCAGCCGGTGGGCCGGAAACGACCACCACGGTGCCAGCACCGCCCAGAAGACCGACGCGAACAGGAAGCCCCAGGCGAGCAGCGACACAGGGTCGCGTCCTCCGACAACGTGCTCGGCGAGCAGGACATACAGCGCGTACGCGAAGGCGCCGCCGAGCGCGAACATCATTCCGGCTGTCGAGAGCGACGTCCCGCCGCCGAACACATTCACGATCAAGCCGAGGCCCATCAAGGCGAGCGCGAGGGCGACCCAGATCCGCCGCCGCACGTGGTCGTGGTAGGCGAAGCGAGCCCAGAGGGCGACGAGCAGTGGGGCGAGATACTCGATGAGCAGCGCGACGCCGATCGCGAGCCGGTGGATGGCGAGGAAGTAGAACCACTGGACGAAGGCGAGGCCGCAGATCCCGAACGTGGCGACGTACGGCAGTTCGCGGCGGGTCAAGCGCAGCCGGCCCGGTGCGGTCAACGCCAGGATCACCACGAGCCCGGCGGCGGCGCCGAGGGAACGCACCTGGGCGAGCCGCTCCGACGAGAGCCCCGTCGTCAGGATCGTCTTCGAGACGGCACCGTTGATGCCCCAGAGAACGGCTGCGACCGCCGCCATCAGATAACCGAGGCGCGGCCGCCGGTCGCGAGCCCGGGCGACGGGAAACGGAGCCTCGCTCACGAACTCGAAGCTACCCGCGCGTCGCGCCTACACTGCGCGGCGACGGGACGTAGCTCAGCCTGGTCAGAGCGCCGCCTTTGGGAGGCGGAAGCCGTCGGTTCGAATCCGACCGTCCCGACTGGAACCGGGGGAACCATGTTTCCCCCTCGGGCTTACAGCTGCCAGTCGCCGTTGCGGAGGAGCGGGACGGCTTCGCCTTCTCTGGTGATGCCGTCGACTTCCAGCTCGTCGGAGCCGATCATGAAGTCGGTGTGGATCGACGAATGGTTCACGCCGCGTTCGTGGCGTTCTTCCGGGGATACGTCCGCCGCCCACGGCAGCGCCTGCACGATCGATGCGCCGAAGGCGATGTGCGACGACGCGTTCTCGTCGAAGAGCGTGTCGTAGAAGACGAGCCCGGTCTTGCGGACGGCGGAGTGGCCGTCGACCAGCGCCACCTCGCCGAGCCGTGCGGCGCCTTCGTCGGTCGCGATGTGCGTGCGGATCACGTCCTCGCCCGTCTCGGCGCGCACCTCGACCGCGCGGCCGCCGGCGAAGCGCACCTCGAGGCCGCGCACGATGTTCCCCTGGATCTGCAGCGGCAGCGTCGAGCGGACGGTGCCCTCGACGTGACGAGCGTCAGGAGTCGTGAAGACCTCTTCCGTCGGCATGTTCGCGACGTGCTCGATCCCGTTCGATTTGTCGAGCGCCGCCTGCCAGTCTCCGTCGGGGTGCAGCCCGATCGTCAGGTCGGTGCCGGCGCCGCGGTAGCGGAGCTCCGCAAAACGGCGTTCGTTCAGAGCCGCAGCGCGCTCGCTGGAGGCGGCCGATGTGCTCGCGCCAGGCGGCGACGGGATCGGTCTCGTCGAGGCGCACGGCCTGTCCGACTGCGCTCCACAGCCGCTCGACGTCGGGCTCGCCGAAAACGGTGCGTGCCCAGCCTTCGTTGGGATAGGCGACGATCGTCCAGTTGCAGAGCCCGTCGGTCAGCTTGAGAGACTCCTCGGCAAGGGCGTGCATGCGGGCCTTGCCGACGCGTGCGCCGTCGAGATCGGCGAACAGCTCCGGCTCGGGGTTCCCCGTGATCGCGCAGAGCGCACCGCCGATCTCGCCGAGCTCGCGAAGCCGCTCGACGAGCCACGGCGGCGAGTAGTCGAGCAGGTTGTCGCCGGCCAGTTCGATATGAGCGCGCCGCACGTGCTGGTCGGTGTAGAGGACGTCGACGTATTTCGCTCCCGCGCCGTACGCTTCGCGCGCAATTGCGCGGGCGAGCGGCGCGTGCTCGATCAGTGCATTGATCCCGAGGATCTGGCCCGGTTGAAGGTTCAGCCCGACCTGAACGGCAAGGCGCGCATAGCTCTCGAGACGCTGGTTGGCTCCGGGCACGGCGGGGAACTGTAGCTACCCGGCCGAGCAGGCCCGTAGACTGACGCGCCGTGAAGCGGATGATCGTATTGGCGGCCGCATTGGCGGCGATTGTGACCGGCTGCGGCGGAAGCTCCTCGCACATCTATTCGCTCGACAAGACGAGCGCCTGCCTTCAGACGAAGCCGGTGCGGCTCGGCGGCGCGCTCGACTTCGTGGCGAGTACGGCCACCGGTGGTGCCGGAAGATCCACACCGGCGACAACTTCCTGACCCTGGTCTTCGGGAAGACGGTTGACGATGCCAACAACATCGCCGACGCGTATCGCAGGTTCGCCGCTCAGAACGTGGGCATCGACGACGTCCTCGTTCAGAATCAGAACGCAGTCATGCTCTGGCACACCCACTAGAGCCGCCCGATCTCGATCTGATCACCGGCTGCCTCAAATAGCGCCCTCCTCGGCGAGGAAGCGCCGAAACCAGTAGAGGAAGACGACGAACAGGACGACCGCCTGTTCGGCCACCATCGTCACGCCTGCGATCTGCTGATCGGTGATCGGCGACAGTCCCCACAGGTGCGGTGCGTGCACGTAGAAGTCGTAGGCGGGCTTCGGCACGAGCGCCAGCAGAAGGCCGAGCGGCGCCGCGAGCACGAATGCTCCGAAGGCGTAGGCCGCCCGCGCGCCGGAGCGAAGCCGCCGGGGGATGTCCTGGACGAGCGGCCACCAGAAGAGGATCCCGGTCGCGAAGTAGCAGCCGTGCTCGAGGTGGATCAGCCACTCCTGGCGCCGCAGTGCCGCGTCGTAGACCGGTGGTGCATGCCAGAAGAAGTAGTTCCCCACCCAGACCGGCAGCGCGAACGCGGGGTGCGTGGCCACCCGCCACCACCGCAGGCGGGCGAGGCGCTCGGCCATCGGCCGCGACACGCCGAGCACGGCGAGGAGCGGCGCCCATTCCGCGAGGATCACGTTCTGCAACAGGTGCGCCGTGAGCAGGTAGTGCAGCCCGAGTTGATGGATCGGTGACCAGAATGCGATCGCCAGCAGCACCATGGAGCCCGCGTAACAGGCGATTCGCCAGCGGGGCGCACCGAGCCGTCCGACGGCGAACAGGTAGAGGAGCGACAGCACCGGCACCACCACCGTGGTGTCGACATCCGCCTGCCACGCGTAGGGAGAATGCGTGTGAGCGAGCAGCACGCTGGCTAACCTAGAGGGCGCACGCGGGTGTAGCTCAATGGTAGAGCTCCAGCCTTCCAAGCTGATTACGCGGGTTCGATTCCCGCCACCCGCTTCTTTGAGCTCCCGGGCGCAGCACGAGCAGGACGAGCGGATCGAGCGTGCCGTTGGCTCGGTCCCGGTGCGCTGCACCGCCCGGCGCGGCGGCTACTCGGCGGCCGACCGGTTCTCGTTGAGCTCGCCGCGTGGTGAGAGTGTGAGCTTGTCGCCTAGCGCAGCTGATCGGCGAACGGCTCGAGCTCGTGGGCGTGCAGGCCGATCTTGCCGGCCTCCAGCGCGTCCTTCACCTCGCGTGCGAGAGCCAGCGCTTCACGCGACTGGCCCGGCTCGAGCACGGTCGACACCGAAGCGACCACGGCACCTCCTTCGTGCAGCTGGAGGTCGACCGTTTTCAGCGTCGATTTGTCGTTGATGTAGGGATCGTCGGGGATCCCTACCCAGACCACGACCCCGCCACCTTTCGGCAGCGTGGCGTGCTCGGTCACCGGTGCTGAGCGCAGGCTCACGTTGCGCACGGTACCAACGTCCGATTGGCCGGGAATCCTTAGGCGATGACGCAGGAACGCGTGATCGAGCTTCGCCCTCGCACCATCCTCCGGGTGGTGTTCATCGTTCTGGCGCGTCGCGGTCACGCTCGAGGTGGTCTGGATCGCGCGCCACATCCTGGCGTGGGTGGTGATCGCGCTCTTTCTCGCGCTCGCGCTCAATCCGCTCGTCGGGTTGATCGAGCGCCGTGGCCACGTGCCGCGTGCAACGGCGATCGTGATCTCGTACGTCGCGCGTGCTGATCGTCGTTGCGGCCGTCGGTGCCACCTTCGTCCCGAAGTTGATCGACGAGGTCAATGGATTTGCCCAGGCGACTCCCGGGCTACGTGAACGACCTGACGCACGGCCGCGGCCGGCTCGGGTTCCTGGAGCGGAAGTACCACGTCGTCGAGAAGGTCGCGCGAGCAGGTCAAGAACGGCGGCGCGAAGAAGGCGCTCGGGTTGTCGGGCGCTGCGGTCTCGGTGACGAAGAGCATCATCACGGTCATCGCCGCGACGGTGACGATCGTCTTCCTGACGTTCTTCATGCTGCTCGAGGGAAAGGGCTGGGTCGAACGCTGCGTACCTGCTGTTCCCGGAGGAGTCGCAACCTCGCTGGCGACGGGTGGGCGCAGGACATCTCCAAGACGGTCGGCGGCTACATCACCGGCAACATCCTGATCAGCCTGATCGCCGGTGCCTCGATGACCGTCGTGTTGCTCGTGATGGGCGTCCCGTACGCCGTGGCACTCGGTCTGCTCGTCGCGTTCCTCGATCTGATCCCGCTCGCCGGGGCGACGATCGCGGGCATCATCGTCGCGGTCGTCGCCTTCCTGCACTCGGTCCCCGCCGGCATCGTTGCCGTCGTCGTTCGTGATCGTCTACCAGCAGCTCGAGAATCATTTCCTGCAGCCGGTGATCTACGGCCGCACCGTCCAGCTCTCACCGCTCGTCGTTCTCATCTCGGTGCTCATCGGCGCAGAGATCGCGGGCATCCTCGGTGCTCTCGCAGCGATTCCGGTCGCCGGCACGCTTGCAGGTGATCGTCCGCGACCAGCTCGCCACGCGGCGCGGCTTCCTTCCCGAGAGTGGGCCGCCGTAGGTTCCGAGTTGCACCGTGGGGGCTGCGACGAGATAGTCGGTGTGTGGTGAAGCGAATCGCCGTCGCGGTCACGCTCGCACTGCTGTGCGGTGCCGTGGCGGCGTCATCGGCAGTCTCTGCGCGCCGGGCAGCGCGTCTCGTCCGCTCGAAGCGGGTGTGCTCGTCCGGTGTGAACGAGATCAGGGCGCAGCACCGGCTCGTCCCGCTGAGATTCGAGCGTTCGCCTGACGGAAGCCGCGACGGAGCACTCGCAGCGAGATGGCCGTCGACGGCTTCTTCGACCACGCTTCGGCCGACGGCACGGCATTCTGGAAGCGCATCGGCCACTGGTACGGCCTCGACGGCCGCGGCGGCTGGTCGGTCGGCGAGAACCTGCTCTGGTCCTCGCCCGCAGGTCGGTCCGGGTGGCGCGCTCAGGGTCTGGATGCGCCTCGCCCGTGCATCGCGCGAACATCCTCAGTCCGAGGTGGCGTGAGATCGGCGTCTCGTCGGTGCACAGTTGCCAGGGCGCCCGGTGTCTTCGGCGGGCGTGAGGTGACGATCATCACCACGGACTTCGGCGTCGCGTCACTAGCGGCGCGCACGGCGGCTACCCTCGAGGGGGCGCGCCCGTAGCTCAGTGGAAGAGCGGCGGCCTTCTAAGCCGTTGGTCGGAGGTTCGAATCCTCCCGGGCGCATGGTTGTGCCTGCCGATGGTTCGCGCCCGTCGAGGTCGCGCCATCTGAGTCGGGATCGTCACGACGGTGCGAAGTCGACGTCCATCGTCTCGACCGTACCGGCCGTTCGTCCCGGAGCTTCGTGATTGGCCCAATAGAGATTTGTGTGCGCGATGACGAGTTCCGGCAGCGGCGCGCCCCAGGGCGAGAGGTCCTCGGTCGTGTGCGCATCGCTGACGAGCGTCGCGTCGTAGCCGCGAACGATTGCGCCGTGCAGCGTCGAGCGCACGCATTCGTCCGTCTGCGCGCCGACGACGACGAGTCGCCCGACGGCGAGGTCGGCGAGCACGGACTCGAGCGTCGTCTCCTCGAATGAGTCCGGATACCGCTTCTGGATGAACGGGTCGCTCTCGTCCGGGTGCAACTCGGAGACGATCCTCCATTGCTCGCTGCCCTGCGCGAGGTTGTCGCTCGAGTGCTGCACCCAGACGACCGGAACCCCCGCTGCGCGGGTCTTCTCGACGACGGTGCCGACAGTTGAGAGCGCTTGACATTGTACGAAAGTGCACGAGCTGATTACATCGGCTCGAGCCAGCGAGCGCGCTCCGCGGTCGGTTTCTCGTACGACTCCGTGACCCAGAATTCACGCGCAGACGTGATCCGGTCATCGTCGACCTCGAAGAACGAGATCGCGTAGTAGGGGCCGACGATGGGGTGTGGCACACGCACCTCCGACACCACGGTGCTCCCCTCGGCAACGATCCGCCGCACCTCGATCGACCAACCTTCCGGATAGCTGCGGTTGAAATCCACGAACTTGGCGCTGCCTCGAATCCGGACGAGATCGTGCGGCCATTCGAGGACGAAGCCCTCCGCGAGCAAGTCGCCCACCCCGATCCAGTCCCGGGCTTGAATTCGGCTCCACAGCTGGAAGACGACTTCGGCCGGCTCCATCCTCCGATTATGCGCCGTTGCGTCCTTCGGCTAGTAGGTCAGCGACGACTGGTCGAGCAAGACGATCAGCAACACGACGAGAACGAACAGCGTCAGAACGAGCGTGCCGACGGTCAGCCCGATCCAGGCCTTCGTGCTGCGATAACCGAGCTCGCGCCGGCTTCGGACGGCAAAGATGATCGCCAGCAGGGCGCCTACCGGGCCGAGCAGGAGCACCACGCTCGCCGCGAAGATGACCGAGAGGGTGCCGTTCGTATCTGCAGGCCTGGTCTCGTCCAAGCCATGAGTCTCTCCCACCGACCGGGGGACTTGTTCCGCCGTGCGAGTCTGCGGGGCGGGGCGCCGCTACGATGATCGGCGCACGGTGGCGGTAGCTCAGTTGGTAGAGCCCCGGGTTGTGGTCCCGGTGGTCGCGGGTTCGAGTCCCGTTCGCCACCCTCGCGCAGGTCCGCTTCGGAAGCGGGCTTCGGGCTCCGAGGCGGCTGTGGAGCGGACTGCCGCTCTGCTCGTCGTGGGGATGAGCGAGTTCCGCCTTGGGGCTGATGTTTTTCGCACGCGGCCGCGTGATACTGGGCGGGTGACTCGACGCCAGCAGGCTGTTGATCTTGCGGTTGCGGCGCTGGTCGGCGTGGGCTGCACGCTCGAGGTCTGGGGGCCGGCGGGCTCGACGCATCTGACCGGGCCGCGGGCGGCGGTGTTCGCCGCCTACATGATCGCTGTGGTCGCACTCGCGGTTCGTCGGCGCTTCAAGCTGGCCGCCGTGCTGGTGCTTGCCGCCGCGCTCTCGGTCGAGTGGCTCGTGTTCGGGTCGCCGGAGGGATTCGGCGTGTTTGTGACGCTGGTGCTGGCCGGCTCTCGGTAGCGGCGAACAACACGCGTGGCCGAGCGCTTGTCGGGCTCGGTGCGCTGACGGTCGCGGCTGCGATCTGGACGCTTCGCGATCCGACCCTGACCACGGTGAAAGGGCATGTGTCGGCGCTGGGGTGGATGCTTCCGGTCGCGGTCGCGTGGCTCGTGGGCGGCTATATCCGGGAGCTGCGGGAGCGGGCGAGCAGGGCGGAGCGGGAGCGGGAGGAGCGGGCGGCATCGGCGGCGGCGGCGGAGCGGACGCGGATCGCCCGGGAGCTACACGACATCGTCGCCCACAACGTGAGCGTGATGGTCGTGCAGGCGGAAGCGGCGGACGAGATGCTCGAGCGGAATAGGCCGGAGCGGGCGCGGACACCGGTCCGGACGATCGAAGAGACGGGCCGGGCCGCGCTGGTCGACATGCGCCGGCTGCTCGGGCTGTTGCGTGACGGCGAGGTGCGGCCGAGCCTCGGCCCGCAGCCTGGGATCGCCAACCTCGACCTGCTGCTGGTGAAGGTACGGGAGTCTGGTCTCCCGGTCGAGTTGGTGGTCGAGGGCGAGCCCGAGCCGTTACCGCCAGGTGTCGACCTCTCGGCGTTTCGGATCGTGCAGGAGGCGCTGACGAACGCGCTCAAGTACGCAGGCCCGGCCCACGCGCGTGTGCTCGTCCGCTTCGCCCCCGACGCGCTGGAGCTGGAGGTGGTCGACAACGGCGCGGGCGCCAGTGGCGACGGCGCCCGGGGCGGTCACGGGCTGCTCGGGATGCGGGAGCGGGTGGCCCTGTACGGCGGCGAGCTCGAGACCGGCCAAGGCGGCGACGGTGGCTTCCGCGTGCACGCCCGCCTGCCTCTGGAGACTGGTCCGTGATCCGGGTCCTGGTCGCCGACGACCAAACGCTTGTCCGGGACGGCTTCCGGATGATTCTCGACGAGCAGGAGGACATCGACGTGGTCGGCGAGGCCGCCGATGGTGTCGAAGCGATCGCTCGAGCTCACGAGCTTCGGCCGGACGTCGTGCTGATGGACATCCGCATGCCTGGCCGCGACGGACTCGAGGCGACGCGCGAGCTCCTGCGCGATCTCCCCGACACCCATGTTCTGATCCTGACCACGTTCGACCTGAACGAGTACGTCTACGAAGCGATGCGGGCCGGCGCGAGCGGCTTCCTGCTCAAGGACGTGCCGCGGCGGCAGCTGATCGAGGGCATCCGCACCGTCGCTGCCGGCGATGCGCTTCTGGCGCCGGCGATCACTCGGCGGCTGATCGAGCAGTTCGTCAAGCACCCGCCCGGTTCGCTCCGGCCCTTTCCGTCGGTGCTCACGACACTCACCGCCCGCGAGCTCGAGGTGTTGAAGCTCGTTGCCCGCGGTCACTCGAATAGCGAGATTGCCGCGGCGCTCTATGTCAGCGAGGCAACCGTGAAAACGCACGTCGCCCATGGGCTCGCAAAGCTGAATCTGCGCGATCGCGTACAGGCGGTGGTTTTCGCCTACGAATCGGGTCTGATCGAGCCCGGAGAGGAATAAGACCTCCGCCCCGAGCAGGAGACGCCTCAACCAGAGGCCGAGAACATCCTCGCGAAGATCAACCAAGCGGTGCGCGCAGATCGCCGTCGCAGCCGACGACACGCCAGCGCCCTCTGCCTAGCCTCGACGTGTATCCGAAAGCTCGAGGAAGGAGATCGACGTGATTCAGGAAGCGCACCAAGATTCGAGGAAGGCGACAGTGACCGCCGGACTCGGCGCGCTCGCCTTCAGCGTTCTAACGCTCGTCGCTGTGATCGTCGCCAACGCGCCGGGTGGCAACTACAGCGCCTCCGCGGTGGCCGACTACCTGGCGCACGGCCACCGTGTCGCGGTGATCGTTGTGTTCCACCTTGCGATTCTTGGTCTGCTTGGCCTGATCGCCGCGTTCGCTCATCTGCGCGACCAGCTCGAGAGCCGTCGTGCGGCGAACGTCTTCTGGGGAGCCGGCCTCGCGTCGGTGGCGTGCTTCGCGGTTGGCTGGGGCATCGTCGGCGGGCAGGTGGTCGCCCACGTGGAGGGTGGTAGCGCGGTCGCGATCTCGCCGGCACTCACCTACCTGATCTCGGAGATCGGTGTCGTCTTCATCTTCGGTTGCGGCGCGATCCTGCTCGGCTTCGCCCTGATCATCCTCATGCTCAACGCGCGCAGCTTCCTGCCTTCCTGGCTGCGCTGGCTCACGCTTGTCTGCGGCCTCGCAGGGGTGGCCGGCCTCGCCTTCTTCACCTTCTTCGTCCTCATGCTCTGGGGGCTCGCCACAGGAGCCTGGCTGATCGCGGGAGACCGTAGCGCCGTCGCGTCCGCGCGACGCGTCGAACCACGCGCGCACGCCGCTTGAGCGACCGTGCATAGGCAAACGACAGAGCGGTGAGCCGACGTCGCATTGCGCTGAACGAGGACCGCGCGATGCGATCGCCAATGCGCGAGCAAATCCCGCCGCCCGGCTGAGCACTACGAATGGAACGGCCTGCACTCGCGCAGGCCGTTCCGCGTTCCGTGCCGTTGAGCCCAATTCGGTTCCGCAAAGGGGGTTCGAGTCCCGTTCGCCACCCTCGCGCAAGCCCGCTTCCCGAGCGGGCTACCCTGGTGCACTCGATGAGGCGCCTATGCTGAAGGTCTGGGCGGCCGCATTTACGGCCGCGATCGCACTGACCGCCGCTGCGGCGGCAGCCAAGGCTCCCCCGCTGCCGCAGGCAGCCGGCCACCGGACGGTGACGGTCGTCGCTCGCGGCATACCGACTCCGACCGAGTTCGCGGTCCTCGCCGGACGGCTCTTCGTCGGTGGCTACGGCGACGAGGCCAACCCGAGCGTGGTGGGTGGCGTCTACATCCTCGGCGGCGGCAAGGCGACCAGAGTTCCGGGCTCGCCGCTGCATGTGTATGGCCTCGCGGCCGCGAAGAACACGCTGTACCTGAGCACCAGCCAGTCGCTCCTCGCGTTGAGCGGCTGGAACGGCACGCGGTTTCGGAGGACACGCGTCATCAGGACCCCGGACGGTTACGGGACCTTCAGGGGCCTGGCCGTCGGCCCCGACGGGTTGATCTATCTCGGAGCGAACACCGAACCACCGCCACCGAAACCGAACCCCAGCGACTCGTTCGTGTCCGTCGATCCGGCAACCGGTCGGACCAGGATCATCGCAGCCGGGATCCGCCAACCGTGGCAGCCAGTCTTCGTGCCCGGCCACACACTCCCTCTCGTCTCCGATCTCAACCAGGACGACCTCGGCCCGAACCGCCCGCGCGACTACCTCCTCGCGATCAAGCGCGGCGCGAACTACGGCTTCCCGGCCTGCCCGGCGACCCCGAGCACGTGTGCGAACTACACCCAACCGCTCGTCCAGTTCCGGGCGCATGCCTCCCCCATGGGGCTCGGCTACCTGAACGGCAAGCTCTACATCGCGCTCTACGGCGGCCTCGGCAAGGGCCCGGTTGTCGTGTCGATGCCGCCGGGCGGCGGCAGGCCGACACCCTTCCTGTCGGGGTTCCCGGCACCTGTGATCGCTCTCGGCACTGCCGGCGGCAGCATCTACACCGGCGTTCAGAGCGGCGTGATCTATCGCGTCACGCCCTGACGGATAGGGTCGTTCAATGAGCGCGGACACACGTGCATCCGGGCGTTGCCTCTGCGGTGCGGTGCGTTACGACCTGCAGGGGCCGCTCCGCGACGTTCTGCTCTGCCACTGCGTCGAATGCAGGCGATGGAGCGGGCACGTCTTCGCAGCCACGGCTGTGCGACGGGAGCATCTGGTCCTCCGCGAGAGCAGCGGATTGCGCTGGATCGCGAGTCCCGAGAGCGAGACCGGGGCGCGGCGCGGCTTCTGCCGTGAGTGCGGATCGAGCCTGTTCTGGGATGCCCCTGCGCGAGACAGCGTGAGCGTCGCAGCCGGAACGCTCGACGAGCCGACCCGCCTGCGCCTGCTCGGCCACGTCTATGTCGCCCAGGCGGGCGACTACTACGAGCTCCCCCAGGACGGCCTGCCGCGGGCTCAGGAGCTCGTTTAGCGAGATCGCTCAGCAGGCTCCGGCGCCGGGCGTCCCGCCGGGGCCGTGGAGGGCCGCCGCCACGCCGTCGACGACGCTCTCGATGCAGTAGACGGCCGCTGAGCCCGTGATCGAGACGGTGGGGCTGAGACCCGCGTCGAGCTTGCGTATCGCGTCGGCGGTCGCTCCCTGATAGCTGCCGTGGTCGTCGAAGTACGACTGCAGCGGGACGGCCGCTTCGCTGACGTTTGCCTCCGCGATCTGAAGGGCCGCTGCGCTGGGAGTGCTCGTGATCACCTGGACGACGGCGTTCGAGCCGCCGCAGCCGGATGCGAGGACGGCTGCGGCGCAGGCTGTCAGGATCAACGCGCGCATCACCCGGACAGTGACACGCAGCCCGGCGATCCTCCATCCCCGGAGCGGGTGACGACGCTTCGACCGTGGCGCCCGTCCGAGCCCGGTGCGCACCCCGGCGACGCGCCGAGTAGGGTGAGTCTGGTTCTCCGACACCAACCCGATCAGAGGAGCCGCACGTGCTCGTGAACGTCATCTTGGTGCTTGTGTTGCTCGCGTTGGTGGGCCTGGGAGGGTGGTTTGTCATCCGGGCGCTCGGCAGCCGTCGCCGCTAGAGCGAGCGGCACTGCTCGGGCGAGCCTCGTTCGCTGCCCTCGCTAGGCTTCAGGAGCTCGGCCCCGTAGCTCAGAGGACAGAGCGGGAGCCTTCGAAGCTCCGTGCGGTGGTTCGATTCCACCCGGGGCCGCTCTCGCTCATCCGCCGCGGCAGCGTCTGGCGGTGTGCGCGTTACGCTGTCCTGCGACCACGCGGGTGTGGCGGAACTGGCAGACGCGCCGGGTTTAGGTCCCGGTGGCTTCGGCTCTTGGAGGTTCGACTCCTCTCGCCCGCACTCTCCGCGCTACGGGAGGAACTGAAGCACCTGGTCGAGTGCGAGCCGCTCTTTCGCGGGTGGCTCGCTCACGGACGGGCCAAGGTGGACCAGTGCGACGACGCGCTCGTCGTCGGCGAGGCCCAACGCTTCGCGGACGGGCTCGTCGTTGAAACACGCAGGCGTGCGCCAGTAGGAGGCCAGGCCGCGGTTCGTCGCGCCGAGCAGGACTGCATACACCGCGCAGGCAGTAGCGTGCAGGTCTTCCTCGTCGACGTGCGGGTCGCCGGAGAGGCGTGCCGTGGCGAGCACGAGCGTCGGTGCCCGCCGAAGCTTCATCGCTTCTTTCGGGCCCGCGAGCTCGTCGATTCGGGCGTGGACCTCAGGTCCCAGAACGCGGAACCGCCACGGCTGCGTCAGCTTGTGATTCGGCGCGAACCGCGCCAGGTCGAAGAGCTCTCGGAGCGTCTCATC
>CAVQFF010000002.1:0-213494 GCA_963711785.1 uncultured Thermoleophilia bacterium | reverse complement strand
TTTGGCGGCGCCATCATTGCGCTTGCCGAGAGGGACACAGGACCAACCCTTGCCGAGCGAATCACCAGGGCTTATGCGGGCAGCACCGGACGCGAAGTGTCCGCGTATGTCTGCAAGTCCGCGAACGGTGCGGTCGAGCGCGACCGCGGGACAACCGCCGCACACGGATGCGGTGCACCGTGATCGTCGATGCGCACGTCCACCTCTGGGATCTCGAGCGTAACCCGCAACCCTGGATCAGGGCTGAGGACTCTTCGATCGCGCGGACGTTTGGGCCGGATGATCTCGAGCCGCTGCTCGCGGCTGCCGAGATCGACGCAGTCATCGTCGTGCAAGGCGCGTGCTACGACGCCGACACCGATTATCTCTTCGAGCTTGCGAAAGACTGTGAGTGGATCGCTGCGGTCACGGCCTGGGTCGATCTGCTCGACCGTCGGAAGACCGAAAGCCGTCTCGATCAACTCTCCTCGCACGGCAAGCTCCGCGGCATTCGCCACCTGGTTCAGGCCGAGAACGACCGGCATTGGCTCACGAGGCCGCCTGTGCTTGGGTCGCTCGCCCTCCTCCAAGAACGAGGACTGATTCTCGAGGTTCCGGCAGTCTTTCCCTTGCACCTCGACGATGTGTGCGAGCTCGCGAGGCTGTTCCCACTACTTCGTATCGTCGTCGACCATCTGGCCAAGCCTCCGATCGGGACCGATCGGATGCGCAACTGGGAGACGGACATACGCGCCGTTGCAGCTCACCCGAACGTCTTTGCCAAGGTGTCCGGTCTCAACACCGCGATCAGCAGATCCGACTGGCGAGCAATGGATCTACGCCCCGCCGTCGAGGTCGCCCTCGACGCGTTCGGGCCTGGACGGCTCCTCTGTGGCAGCGATTGGCCGGTGGTGCTTCTCAACGGTACTTATGAGACCGTCTGGGCTGCTACACGGGAGATCGTTTCCACCGTCGGGGGGCCTGAAGCGGCAGGTCTGCTCGGTGCGACCGCGGCAGACCTCTACGACTTGGCGCCGGTTGCGACGCGGTGGCCACCAGGCAACGAGGAGGCTGGCTGAGACCGCGTCCGATCTCCAGACGCGCTTCGCCTGGCGCGGTGTCGGGACACCTCTGCCCCCGGCGCGGGGCGCAAGGGTTCGCTGCACGCCTTCCTGCAGCGAACGCAAGGCAGTTCTCGCCGTTGGGGCGGCGGGGCTGGCTGCTAGCACCGGGGGTGTCGAGTTCTGGAGAGCTCGACACCCCCGTCGTCTCAGAGAGTTCAGGCTGTCCGGGTGCCCGCGAGCCGGCATCGTCCGAGTCCGCGACTTCGCACTGAGCCTCTCGGCTTCAACCCGCGTTGTCGAGCCGGGCCGGAACCGGAGCGTCATTGCGCAGAAGGTCGGCTGCCTTCAAGTCCGCCCAAAGGGCGTCTGGCACTCCCGACCGGTACAGGCGAGTGTTCCGCTCGATCTGATCGGGTGACCGCGCCCCGACGCAGACGCTGGCGACTGCAGGATGTCCGAGCGGGAAGGCAAGTGCAGCCGAGGGAAGCTCTGTACCGTGGCGGCGGCAGATGGCGTCGAACTGCTGCGCCCGCCGGACGAGTTCCGGCGGCGCTTCGCCGTAGTTGTACCTCGCGCCGGGAATCGGGCCGGAGCGGGACAGCAGTCCGCTGTTGAACACGCCGGCGGCGACCATCCGAATCCCACGCTGCTCACAGAGCGGCAGAAGGTTGTCCAGCGCAGACTGCTCCAGCAACGTGTAACGACCTGCCAGCATGAGCAGATCCATGTCGGTGTGGCGGGCGAACGCGGCAAGCATGGTCGTTTGGTTCATGCCTGCGCCAATTGCCGCAACGACATGCTGTGCGCGTAGCTCCTCGAGCGCCGGATAAGCGCTCTCGATCGCCTCGCTCCAGTGGTCGTCGGGATCATGCAGATAGACGATGTCGAGGCGATCGAGGCCGAGGCGTCGCAGGCTTTCATCGATCGAGCGCAGCACTCCGTCCCGGCTAAAGTCCCACACGCGTCGGTGTGTCGCGGCCACCTCGAAGCCCTCGCCGTCGGCCCTCTCACGACACCTGCAGGTTCCAAAAGCCGCCCCACTTTCGTGGAGAGCGCGTATTCACCTCGAGGACGCTCAGCAAGTGCCGCCCCCAGCCGCCGCTCCGAGAGACCCAGCCCGTAATGCGGAGCGGTGTCGAAGTCGCGAATTCCCTGGTCCCAAGCCGCATTGATCGTCGCGTGTGCCTCCTCATCGCTGATGGCCGAATAGAGATTTCCGAGCTGCGCGCAGCCCAGCGAAAGCTCGCTCAAGCGCAGTCGCGAGCCCCGGACGGTTCGCGTCGCGATCTCGGGCAATGGCTGATCTGGCGATCCTGGTCTCCGTGGGAGCGCTACGCCGCTGTTCGGATCGCCGCCGCCCTCCTCGTCATTCACTCTCGCCTTCCACCGAAGGTCAGGCGCGGCCGAGATGCAATGGCTCCGGCCGCAGTCACCGCCAATACCTCCCTGGATGCGTCGCCTCCCCGTGGTCTCGCGGAAGCCACGGCCCCGAGTCACCGGAAGCCAGTGGCGCGGCAACATCGGCCGTTCTCTCTCGCGGAGCGGGAACCAGCAGAAGTGAAGCGGAACGGAACTGGTCTTCTCCAACGTGAGCAGTGTCTCGGCGAGAAGGATCATCGGTTCCCGCCCGCGGTGGAGCCCAGCGACCGCCGACAGTCCGTTCAAGCCCGGTCTCGGTATGGACGTGCACCAGTGGTTGCCTACGCCGGAGCCAAGCCACCATCGTCTGGTCATCATACGTTTTTGCTTCCAGGCGCGATAGGCACCCGTGACTGCTGTTTCCTCGGTGGCACCTCAGTACGGGCGGCCTTTTCCCCAGCTTCGAGATAGGCGATTTTTGCGCCCAAGCTCGTGCTCGCACGTGGCGAATCCTGGAGCGTGACGAGGCGTTGGAGCGCGCGTCGGTTGCGTACGCTCCAAACGTGCCGGATCTCGTGGGTCGCGAGGCGGAGCTCGATGTGGTCGATGGGTTCCTCGAGGATGCGGAACCCGGGTTGCGCGCGCTTGCGATCGTGGGGGAGCCCGGCATCGGCAAGACGACTGTGTGGCAGGAGGCGGTGCGCCGCGCCCGGCTTCGCGGGCTGACTGTCATCGCAGCCCGGCCGGCCGCCGCGGAGGCGAAGCTGGCGTTCTCAGGTCTGACCGACCTGCTCGCTGGTGTCGACCCGGAGATGCTCGCGCGGTTGCCAGTACCGCAGAGACGCGCACTCGACGTCGTGCTGCTGCGTGCCGAGGCCGGGCGCGCGCCCGGCCGCCGCGTCGTGGGCACGGCGCTCCTCTCGACACTCACGGAGCTAGCGGGCGAGGGCGAGCTTGTCGTCGCTCTCGACGATGCGCAATGGCTTGACCCGCCGTCGAGCGATGCGATCGCGTTCGCGCTGCACCGGCTCGGCGAAATGCCTCTCCGGTTGATCGTGGCGGCGCGTTCGCAAGCGCCGCGGCCGGCCGTTCTCTCTGTCTTGGATCACATGCACGTCGAACGGCTCGAGCTCGGCCCCCTGTCGGTCGCTGCGCTGCAGCGAATCGTCGCCGACCGGCTCGGCGTCAACTTCTCGCGGCCAACGCTCGTCAGGCTTGCAGCGGCGTCGAAAGGCAACGCCTTTTACGCCCTCGAGATCGCGCGACTGCTCGAGGATCGCGGGTCCGGCGCGCGGAGCTCCGACCCGCTACCCGTTCCGGATGATCTCCGCGCGCTCGTGCGGGCGCGGATCGAGCGGCTGCCGCGCGCGACGCGCTCGGCGCTTCTCCGCTCGGCTGCGGCCGTCCGGCCCACCGCCGAGGTCGTCGACGTCTCCGCGCTTGTGCCTGCGGAAGAAGCAGGCCTGATCTCGATCGGCCGCGACGGCAGCGTGCAATTCACCCATCCGCTGTTCGCCTCCGCCGTCTATGGCTCGGCGGGCGACGCACGACCGCTCGCTCGCCCACGAAGCGCTCGCGGCGGCGTCGCAGGATCCGGAGGAGCGCGCTCGACACCTTGCACTCGGAGCGCGCGGTCCGGACGCAGCGACCGCCCGGGCGCTCAGCGAGGCGGCGATGAATGCGCGAGCGCGAGGCGCTTCCGATGCAGCCGCGGAGCTGGCGCAGCTTGCGATCGAGCTGACCCCGGAGGGCGACGAAGCCGGCGACGAGCGCCGCCTCGTGCTCGCGGAGCATCTGCTGCTCGCCGGGGACTTCCAGCGGGCGGGCGAGGTGCTCGAGGCTCTCGTCGCGTCGGTGTCTCCTGGCGACCTGACGGCACGCGCCTTGCTCGTGCTCGCAGACATCGAGTACTGGCGGGAGGGCGAGTCCTCCGCCGTCGCGGCCGATGCCGCTGCACTCGAGGCGGCCGCCGATCCGCTGCTCCGCGCCCGGTGCCTCGCAGCCATCGCGATGCATGCAGGTACGAGCGATCTTCCGCGCGCGGCAGCGGCCGCGCGGGAGTCGCTCGCCGCACTCGACGGGCGGGAAGACACGGAGCCGGAGCTCGTCAGCGTCGCGCTCAGCGCCCGAGTGCGCGCTGATCTTTTCCTCGGCCTGGGACTTGACCGGAAGGCGGCGGAGCGCGCGCTCCGGCTCGAGCGCAGCTCGGACGCTCAGCCGGTCGCGGTCGACACGCGTGTCTCGTTCAAGCTCGGCCAGTGGCTGCGGTACATCGATGACTTCGACGGGGCGCGGGCGCATCTCGTCGAAGTCGAGCGCGCCGCGCTCGAGGAGGGCGACGAATCTTCGCTCGCCAACATCCTGCTCAACCGGACGCTCCTCGAGTGCTGGTCGGGGAACTGGGCGGTCGCGTCGGAGCTGGCCGATCGGACGAAGGAGCTCTTCGCCCTCACTGGCGTCCCCGTCGAGTCGAGCGGAATCTGGGGCGCATACGTCGCAGCGCATCAGGGACGCATCGACGAGGTTCGCGCAGCGGCAGAACGCGTCTCCGCGCCGACAGAGCCGGTCGTGCGCATGCTCTGGGGAAGAACACTCGGCCTCGCCGAGCTGGCCGTCGGCGACACGGCGGATGCGGCCGAGCACCTCGCCGACGCGCTGGTCGCTCTGGGCGAGATGGGCTTTCGCGAGCCGGCGGTATGGCGGGTCGAAGGAGACGCAATCGAGGCCGCAGTTGCGAACGGCGAGCCCGAGAAGGCCGAAGCCGTGCTGGCGAGATTCGAACGAGCGGCGGCGCGCTCGCGCATCCCCTGGAGTCTCGCCGTCAGCGCCCGCAGCCGCGGGCTGGTGCTCGCTGCGCGTGGAGAGGTCGAGCAGGCATGCGCCGCGCTCGAGCAGGCGATCACGGATCACGCTCGAAGCCCTGTGCCGTTCGAGTTCGGCACGAACCCTCTTCGTGCAGGGCCGGACGCTTCGGAGGCTGAAGCAGAAGCGTGCCGCCCGCGACGCGTTGGAGCGGGCCGCTGCAATCTTCTCGGCCCTCGGCGCTGCTCCGTGGGCGGAGCGCGCCGCCGACGAGCTCAGTCGCACGGCCGCGCGCGCTGCGCCGGATCGCCTGAGCGCCACCGAATACCGCATTAGCCGGCTCGCGGCGGCCGGCCTCACGAACGACGCGATTGCGGCCGAGGTCATGCTCACGCGGAAGACGGTCGAGGCGAACCTGTCGCGCGCCTACCGCAAGCTCGACATCCGCTCGCGTGCCCAGCTCGCCCGTGCGCTCGACGCGCGGGATCGCGATCCGATTCCGTAGGGTTTCCCCCCTTTGCTCGTCGCGGCGGCGCACCTAGCGTCGACGACATGGAGAAGGCGAGCGTCGATTGCTTTGTCGCTGAGTGCTTCTGGCCCGACGTCGACGAAAGCGCGGTCCGGGACGCCGACGCGCGGATTGCCGAGTGCGTGCGGACGGTGGGCGGCGGCGTTCGCTACTGCGGCTCCATCCTGCTACGGGAGGACGAGGTCGTCCTGTGCCAGTTCGAGGGCACGGCGTCAGGCGTCCGCAAGGTCGTGGAGTGTGCCGAGGTCCCGTTCGAGCGGATCCTCGCGACCACGACGTATCCAGCACGAGGAGGGTCCAACCCATGACACGTACGTCGAGATCGACCGCGGCCGCCGTGGCGGCGGGCCTCGTCGTGTTGGCAGCCGCGCTGACCGCGGGAAGCGCCGGTCATGCAGCCGTGCTGGCGCCCGCGGGCCCTTCAAGCGGCTCGACACGGTGAAAGCAACCACGTCCCAGGCCGTCGCGGCCGCTCGCACCCCGGACGGCGTCCTGCACCTCGTCTACCAGACGCTCTCCGGCACCTCGGTGACCGGGCTCAGCACGATCGCGATCAGCCCGGCGGGAAAGGCCGGCCCAGCCGCATCGGTCGTCTCCGGCTGGCAGGCCGGTCAGCCCGGGCTGCTTGCGCTTCCGGGCGGGACCCTCGAGACGGTCTTCGGGGCGATCTCACCAAGCAACGTTTCGGGCGTCTGGGGCGTCAGTTCGACTAATGGCGGCGTCGGTTGGACGGCGCCCTCCCTCGTCGGCGCCGGTGGAGACTACGAGTCACTTGCCTACGGCGCGGACGTGACCGGTGCCGTCTCGGGCACGCAGCCGGTGCTCGCGCTGCCGTCGGCGGGCAACCTGGTCGTGCAGTTCGGTCTCGGCGGCGGCTCGGCGACCGGCGCTGATCACCACGCAGGCGGACGGCTCGACGACCGACGCCGACCTCGCGGTCGACGCCGTCCAGCGGTCAGGTCGTGGCCGGGTGGCCCTCGGTCGCGCATCAGCCCGCCCTCTACCTGCAGGGCATCTCGCCCGGCATCGGCGCCGCGCAGAAGGTTCCAGGGCAGAGCCGCAACGCCGTCGTCCTTGCCGGGCGTGACTCCGGCCCGGGCGTCTTCGCCCCCTACACGAGCGACGGGAAGCACGTTCGCCTCTTGCGCTACGGCGTGGCTCGGTTGCTGTCGGCTCGAGAGCGGGCACGACCGCGAAGGTGCTCGCAGCCGCGACCGGCCCGGCCGGCCGCATCTGGGTGATGTGGGGAGACGACTCGGGCGGCGGTGTCGCCGTCACGCGCTCCAACAAAGCGGTCACTCGCTTCGAGACGATCCAGCAGGTAGCCCTGAACCCGCTCAGCCTGTATCGGCTCGAGGGCGACGGCAGGCTTGGCCCGCTCGACCTTCTCGCGGACGCGATTCCAGGGAAGGGGCCGGCCGTCTCCGGTCTCTACTACGCGCGGGTCCTGCCGTTGCTCTCGACGACCGTCGCCGTGCACGCGGTGAAGAACGGCAAGGGAGTGATCGTCGGCCATGCGCTCACGGTCAGCGTCACCGACGCGGGCGACCCGGTCCCTGGCGCGAAGGTGTCGGCGGGCGGCAAGCAGGCGACGACCGGGAAGAACGGTTCGGCTGCGTTGACGTTCGGCGTCTCGACCGTCGGCGCGCTGAAGCTAACCGTCACCGCACCCGGTTACGCGTCGGGTTCCCAAACCGTCCACATCTGATCGAGGAGGCTCCATGAAGCTCGTTTCCCTACTGGTCGTCGCCCTTGCGCTGGTCTGCTGCAGCCGCCGCATCTGCCGGCGCGACCTCCACCGCGCAGACGGGCTCACGCAGCTTCTGCAGCACCGCCCGCGGCGTGGCGCGCAGCATCGTGAACTCGACCACGCTGCCGAGCGGGAGGGTCACACCCACTGCGCTCAAGACCGCCTACACCAAGGTCGCCGCGGCCGAGCCGTCGTTGCTCGCCACGGCGCCCGCGTCGCTCAAGCCCGATCTCAGGCCGGTGTTCGGCTTCATCAACGTCCTGATCGCCGACTTCAAGCAAGCGAACTGGAAGATCTCGAACCTCCGACCGCAACTGCCGACGCTCGCCGCCCAGGCCGACAAGGTGAAGCCCACACATTCGCAGGGTGCGCTCGTACCTCAACACCACGTGCAAGTTGAACGTCTGAAACGGCATAGGCGGTGTCGAAGTAACGACAAAGTCCCCGGCAAGGGGACTTTGTGCCTCTAGCCTTACTTGGCTCGGTGCTTCTCGTTCAGCGAAGAGCTCGTGGCGGAGCGCGCTGATCCGCGGTTGCGATGAGTCTTGCCGTGGGTTCTGTCTGTATCCACGACTGATCAACGCAATCGAGGGGAGCATCCATGACCGCTACCTACACCTTTGACGTCTTTTCCAGCCTGGATGGCTTCGGCTCCGCCAGTGGCGGCGACTGGGGCGGCTACTGGGGCAAGCAAGGCCCTGAGCTGCTGGACCACCGCCTCGCCTTGTACAGCGGGGAGCAGCGGATGGTCTTCGGGGCCAACACCTATCGGCTGTTCGCACAGATGCTGGCCTCGAGTACCGAGGAGTCCGAGGTGAGGGACCCGTGGGTCACCCGGATGGTGAACCTGCCGGCGACCATCGTCTCGACCACCCTGGAGGAACCCCTTGACTGGGCGGACGCGACCCTGGCGAGCGGCGACGCGATCGATGTCGTCGCCCGGCTCAAGGGGGAGTCCGAGGTGCCGTTGCGCTCGCACGGGAGCCTTGTCGATGAATCGGGCGCTGATGGCCGCAGGCCTGGTCGATCGCGTCCAGGTGACCCTCTTCCCCGTGATCACCGGCGAGAACGGATCGGATGCGATCTTCGAGGGTGCCGCCGACTTCGACCTCGAGCTGATCGAGAGTCGAACGCTCGACGGCAACATCCAGGAGCTCACCTACCGGCCTACCCTGCATGTGTGAGTGAACGAGGTCGGAAGACAATGAACGCCCCCGCCTCAATCACCATCACGCCGGTCCGCGTTGCCGACCTGCTCGCCGAGGGCGAGCGGATGCCGGTCTACGTGCACGTCATCGATCATCCCGATGCGCGCGTGCTCGTGGACACCGGCATGACGGAGCTGCACCCGGCGGTGGCCGACCTCGATCCCCGCCTCCATCCACTGAGCAAGCAGGACTTCGACCTGGACGAAATCGACATCGTCGTCAACACGCACCTGCACTTCGACCACTGCGGAGGCAACCACCTCTTCGCCGGCAAGCCGATCTATGTCCAGCGTCGGGAGCTCGACGACGCTCGCAGTGAGGACGACTACACCATTCGAGAGTGGGTCGAGGCGCCCGGCGTGCGGTACGTGCCGCTCGACGGCGAGCACGAATTGCTTCCAGGGCTCCGGCTCCTCCCGGCGCCCGGTCACACACCCGGCATGCAGGTGGTCGTCGTCGAGACCGGCGGGCGTCCGGTCGTCGTCGGCGGCGACGTGGCGGTTTGGTTCGGCGAGCTCGACGAGCCGCACACCGAGGGCCAGCGGCGGGTGCGCGCACTCGACCCCGAGCTCGTCTGGCTCGCGCACGAGCACGAGCCGTGGCGACCCCGCAGCTCATGACCTTGCGATCACCTTCACGGGCATCCCGACGTATGCGAAGTCGAATGTCCATCGCGCGACGTTCGGGTGCTGCCGGACGCAGCCGTGTGAGGCTGGGTAGGTGGGGACGACCTCGTACTGGTGGAAGGCGATGCCGCCGACGAAAGGGATCGCCCAGGGGAGCCACTCGCGGAACGGCGTCGACCACCAACGCGGGATCTTCGCGTACACGCGGTAGTCGCCCGGTGGCGTCGGGGTCGACGCTTTCCCCGTCGAGACCGAGATGGCGCGCACCACGCTGTTGTCTTTGATCAGGAGCGCGACCTGCCGGTCGAGCAGGATCTCTGCCCGCTTGCCGCGCCCGGCGGTCGAGACCGGCAGCGGACGAGCCGCCGTTTCGAGCCGTGCTTTCGTCGTTGCGTCCAGCATGCCCGTGCGGTTCAGGTGCTCCCACTTCTGGAACGTCAGGAGCGCGTCCGAGGTCGCCGGGCCGAACCGGCCGTCGTCGTCGCCGGGAAGGAGGTAGCCGAGGTCGATGAGCTGCTGTTGCAGGGTCTGCGTGGCGGCATCGGGCGCCGGGAGCCTCGGCTGCGGCGGGACGGGAACCGGGACGTTCGGCGTCTCGAGGAGCCGAAGCGTGATCGGCTTCGCCAGGGACACGCCCTCGACCAGGCCGAGCGGTGGGGACCCGTCGACCAGAACCTGGACGCGCGTGATGCCGTCGAGGCCGGTCAGCGTGCGTAACAGCTGAGCAAGACGCGCGGCCCTGCGCTCGGTCGTGCCGGCGGCGAAGGCTTGGTTCAGATCGACGGTCGCGAGCGAACCGGAGACCCCGAGGCGATGGAGCTTCGTGCCCGCTGCAAGATACGTCCGGAACCCGCGCCTCCTTTCGGCGGCCGTCGGACCCGCGAGCAGCGCATGCACGGCTTGTGCGGGAGTGCCCCCGGGCCGCGTCACGACGGACAGCTGCTCGCCCTGCAGAAACGCCACCCGCACCGACCGAGCAGCCTGCGCGGCGTTCGCGAGTGCCGGCTGGCTGCTGTAGAGGATGAATGCGAGGGCCACGACGCCGGCACAACGCAATCGACGCTTATGGTCCGTCACGGGCTCACTCCTTCAGGTTTGTGTCGGCTGTCTGCTACTCGGGCGTGCGCCGCAGCCGGTCGACAGCCTCCGAGACCGCGACTCGGCCGTCGGCGGCGAGCCCGGCGACGACGCCGTCGATATCGGCGTCCCGACGATTCTGGCTCATCTTGAATTTCGCCTCGATGCGGTTGATCCGCAACTCGACCCCGACGATCGCTCTGAGCTGGCCGACATGAAATGCCGGGGGTGCGTCGTCGACGCTCCAAGGCGCGGCGCGACCCGCTTCGTGCCGCTCGGTGAGCCTCCGAACGTTCTCGTCGACCCAAGTAGGATCGTCGTGGATCACGAGTTGGCCGAACACGTGAGCAGTCATGTAGTTCCAGGTGGGGACGACCCGACCGTGCTCCGTCTTCGACTGGTACCAGCTCGGGGTGATGTAGGCGTCTTCGCCATGAATGATCACCAGAGCGTCGCCGAGCGGTTGGCGCTTCCACTGATCGTTCTTCCGCGCGACGTGGCCAAGGAGCGCACCGCGCTCGCCCATATTCGCGTCGAAGAGCAACGGCAGGAATGTCGCGGCGAGCCCATCCGCGGTCGTCGTTATGAGATCGGCCGCGCGGACGCTCTCGAGAAACGCGATCGCGTCTTCCTCATCGACCGCAAAGTGAGCCGGTGTGTACATCAGCAGGACGCTACCGGCTCGTCTGGCAGAGGCGGCGTCTCATCCCGCGTTTCTTCGTTCAGTGCACCACGAGCACCTTCAGGCCGATCAGCACCACGCCGAGGGCCAGGTTGGCCAGGACCACCAGCATCCCGCGGAACCCGCCGAGGCGCTCGACGCGCGCAAAGACGATGCCGGTCACGCCCAGCACCGCGAGTCCGAGCCCGAAGGAGAGCCAGAGTGCCAAGTGCTCGCTGAAGAGACCGATGCCGCCGAGGACCAGTGCGGCCTCGGGCGGGACCCCGGCCGCCAGGATCGAAGCTTCGCGCCGTGCGATCTGGCCGAACTCGAGCAGCGAGAGGTGCGTGTCGTGGCCGACGCTGAACGCCAGGACATGCGCGTAGACGTGGGCGAGCCAGAAGACAACTGTCGTCACGGCGACGAGGAGCGCAATGTGCCCCAGCCCGTGCGGAAATGCCTTTGCTCCGGTGACGATCACCGACAGAACGACGATCGTGCCGTACACGAAGCCGGACAGCTGTTCGCCGAGTTTCTTGCGGTCGGCGAGCTTCACAGGTTGCCGGCGTCGATCAAGCGACCCTAACCATTGCGTAAGCGAAGAGTTGGTGACGGCTCGGTGACACGATGGATCCCGCCGCGGCTACATCGTCTTGACGAGTCCGCCGTCGATCACGTAGTTCGATCCGGTCACGTTGGCGGTGCGAGGTGAGGCGAGCAGAGCGACGAGCGTCGCGACCTCCTCCGGGGTCGTGAAGCGCCCGGTCGGCATGCCCGCGGTCGCCTGCTCCCGCACCGCGTCCGCGTCGATGCCGGAGGCCTTGCCGAGCGTCACTGCCACGCCGTCGGTGCCAAGCCACAGGTCGGTCGCCACCGGGCCGGGGGAGACGCTGTTGATCCTGATGCCCTTCGGCCCGAGCTCCTGCGAGAGCGCTTTCGAAACGTTGAGCAGAGCAGCCTTCGCTGCTCCGTAGTCGATCACGAGCCCGTCCGGGTGAAAGAACGAGTTGACCGAGGCGACGTTGACGATCGCACCGCCTCCCTGTTCGATCATCGCGGCGACAGCGGCGCGTGTTGCGCGCAGGGCAGCGAAGAAGTTCAGCTGCAGGGAATGCTCGAAGTCGGCATCGGTCACGCTCAGGAAGCCGTCCATGCGCAGCTTCACCCCGCCGACGTTGTTGACCAGGACGTCGAGGCGGCCGTGGCGGTCGCGCGCCTCGGCGACGAGCCGCTCGGATCCGCCCGTCTCGACGAGATCGACTGCGACCGGCTCGACCCGGTCGAGCCCCTTCAGGCTCTCGATGGTGAGTGCGCCGGCAACCACCTGCGCCCCTTCAGCCGCGAGCGTGTGGACGATTGCCAGCCCGATTCCCTTGCTGGCGCCGGTCACCACCGCGACCTTCCCGTTCAGTTGGAGGTCCATCAGCCCTTGTCGAGGACGCCGTCGAGCCAGCTGTCCACCGCGGCTGCCACCTCCTGCCAGTCGGAAGCGACCATGTGAAAGTGTGGCCGGCCTTCGAACTCCAGGTAGTCGGTCTTCGCCGGTGAGTGCTGGTACTTCTTGAACTGCGCCTTCGCGAGCGAGGCCGGGACGGTCTGGTCCTTGTCGGCCCCGACGATCAGCAGCGGAGCCCGCTCTCCGTTCTTGAAGTGCACCTCCGTCGGGGGATGAAGGTGGAAGTTCGCGAACCCTGCCTCGTAGAAGATCTGTCCAGTTTCGGGAACCGCATAGCGCTCGTACGCCGCTTTCGCCTCCTCCGGCGTGAACGTGTTCACGAAGCTGAACGTGAACTCCTCCAGCGTCAACGTCACGACGCCGTGCCATTTCGACGGATGGGCGAGCGCCGGCGCTCCTGATTTCAGCGTCTTCAACGGCAGCGCCAGGATGCCCTTCGGCGGTGCGGGACTGAGGGCCACACCGGCCCGGCCGAGGCCGCGATCGAGCAACAACTCGACGAACAGCCCGCCGTACGAGTGGCCGACCAGAACGGGCGGTGAGTCGAGCTCGCGGATCAGCTTCTCGTAGTGGTCGACGATCTCCTGCACACCGAGACCGGCAGACTCCTCGGCGCTCTCGCGCAGCTCGGCGACATCTCCGTGCTTGCGTGGCCACTCCGGCGCACTGACGTCGAAGCCACGGTTGCGGAAGTAGTCCTCGTAGTTCTCCCAGCTCTGTGAGGAGAGCCACGCCCCGTGGACGAACAGCAACGGAATGCGAGCGTTACCTGCGTCTGCCATCTGGTTCCTCCATTCGAATCGACCCCGGCCACACTACTTCGGGAGCTGCTGGTGGCCGACGAGCGTTAGCGCCTGATGATGTTGTGCACCGCGACGACCTCCGGCTCGCCCGGGTCGATCCCGAGCTCTGCGAGGATCGGTGCGAGACGCTCGCCAAACGCAGCCATCTGCTCGGGCGAGTCCCAGACCTGGCTGACCCGATGTTTGTCGTCCGACCCGAAGCAGATCTCGAACTCGAGCCCGTCTGCAGGGAGGACGCCTTCCTCGTTCAGACGACGTACAGCGTTGTCGTACTGCTCGGCCGTCAGAGACGGGGGAGCGAAACGGATTAGCGTGCTCATGGCGATCCTCCATGTTGGGGTCCTCCCAACATAGCCGCGGCTGATCTGCGCGAGGATCCTGCCAACGTGCAAGAGTTCGAGCCGCCGATGAGGACGACAGGGGTCGGATGAAGATGTTCGTGATGTTGTTCGCCGTTGCGGCGTGCGTCGCCGCCACGTCGGTGCATGCGTCGAAGGGGATTCGCTACGGGATCCAGGACGACGCGTGGTTGGAGTTCGGGCCGGGGACGCTCAACCAGCGGCTGGAGACGTTCAAGCGGCTCGGCGTGCCGCTCGTCCGCTTCACGCTCCGCTGGAACGAGATCGCACTGCGGCGGCCGGCGAATCCGAACTCACCGCGCGATCGCGCCTACGACTGGCGCCGGCCCGACAGGATTCTGCGCGGCCTGCATCGCTATGGACTGACGCCCGTGCTCACACTGGTCGGCACGCCGGCGTGGGCGAACGGGGGGCGCGCACCGAACTTCGCCCCTCCTCGACCGCGAGACTTCCGGGCCTTCGCGCGCGCCGCCGCCAGGCGCTACCCCTGGGTTCGCTACTGGTTGATCTGGAACGAGCCGAACAAGCCCCTCTGGCTCAGGCCGACGAAGGCGGCGATCTACGTCCAGCATCTGCTCAACCCTGGTTACGAGGCGATCCACGCCGTTCTCCGCCACGCCCAGGTCGGCGGCGGCGTGACCGCGCCTCGCGGCGGGTTGGGCGGCGTGGCACCGGTCGCCTGGGTTCACGGCATGGCCGCCGCACACGCGAAGCTCGACGCCTACGCCCACCACCCGTACCCCTCGTCGCCGGGCGAGACGCCGTCGAGCGGGGGCTGCAAGAACTGTCCGTCGATCACGATGGCGACGCTTCCCAAGCTGCTCATCCTCGTCAGGCGAGCGTTCGGACCGAAGCCGGTCTGGCTCACCGAGTACGGCTACCAGACGAACCCGCCCGACACCTTCCTGGGCGTCCCGCCCCGGAGACAGGCGACGCTGCTCAGCCTCGCAGCGATGCGCGTGTGGAGGCTGCCACGGGTCACGATGCTGATCCAGTACCTCTACCGTGACGAGGTTGCGCTCAGCCGCTTCCAGACCGGGCTCGTCTTTGCGAACAGCAGCCCGAAACCGTCGCTGCAGGGATTCAAGCTGCCGTTCGCGGAGATGCGACGGGTCGGGTTTCAGACAGTGCTGTGGGGTCAGATTCGCGGCAGCCGGCCGGGTCGCAAGCCCTACCAGCTGGAGGTGCTGCACCGAAACCAGTGGAAGCTCGTCGGGCGTGCCCGGCTGACGAACGATCAGGGCGTCTTCGTCCGGACGATTCGCCTCCAGCGCGGCGCACTGCTCCGCATCTGGTCGCCTCGCCAGCACCGGCTCAGTCTTCAGTTGCGAGTCCGGTGAATCTCAGCGATCGATCATGCGCTGGTTCGCCTCCGCGTAGCGCTCACCCTCGGCCGTGATCTCCGATGATGCGCGCTCGAGCTCCTGGAGATCCTCCGCGCTGAGCTCCACCTCGGCGGCGTCCATGTTCTCCTCCAGGCGATGCAGCTTCGTCGTCCCCGGGATCGGAACCGCCGACGGGCTCTGAGCGAGGATCCACGCGAGCGCGATCTGCGCGGGTGTCGCGCCGCTCCTTTCGGCGATGCGGACCAGCAATTCGACGAACACCTGGTTCGCCTTGCGCGCCTCCGGATCGAAGCGCGGGACGGTGTTGCGGAAGTCGGTGCTCTCGAACTGCGTGGTCTCGTCGATCTTCCCGGTCAGGAAGCCCTTCCCGAGCGGGCTGAACGGGACGAAGCCGATTCCAAGCTCCTCCAGCGTCGGCACGATCTCGCCCTCCGGTTCCCGCCACCAGAGCGAGTATTCGCTTTGCAGCGCGGTGACCGGCTGGACTACATGCGCGCGCCGGATCGTCTGCACGCCTGCCTCTGAGAGGCCGAAGTGCTTGACCTTCCCGTCTTCGATCAGCTCCTTCACCGTTCCCGCCACCTCCTCGATGGGAACGCTCCGATCGACGCGGTGCTGATAGAGCAGGTCGATCCTGTCCGTCCGGAGCCGGTCCAGTGATGCGTCGACCGTGCGCTTGATCGTCTCCGGCCGGCTGTCGAGGCCGCGGTTGCCGCCGTTGAGATCGAATCCGAACTTCGTCGCGATCACGACCTGCTCGCGGATCGGAGCGAGCGCCTCGCCGACGAGTTCCTCGTTGGTGAACGGGCCATAGACCTGGGCGGTGTCGAAGAAGGTGACGCCACGCTCGACCGCCGTGCGGATGAGCGAGATCATCTCCTGCTTGTCGGCGGGCTTGCCGTAGCTGCTGCTCATCCCCATGCAGCCGAGGCCGATCGCGGAGACTTCGAGATTGGTTCCGAGCGTGCGCTGTTTCATGTCAGCTCCTTGGTCGTTCGTCCGGCGGCCATCAGAACGCCACCATCACCTTGATCGCCTCGCGCTCGTTCATCGCTCGATAGCCGTCCGGCACTCCGTCGAGGTCGGTGACGCGGTCGAGGACGCGGCCAGGATCGATCCGGCCATCGAGCACGTCCGGCAGAAGCTGCTCGATGTAGGCGCGGACGGGAGCGGGGCCGCCGCTGATCGTCACATTGTCGAAGAAGGTCCTGAGCGTCGTCGGAATCGCCTCATGCTGAGGAAGCCCGACGCGCCCGATCGAGCCCCCTGGACGAACGATGCCGAGCGCCGTTTCGACGGCGTTGTCGTGGCCGACACACTCGAGAACTGAGTGGGCGCCGAAGCCGTTCGTCAGTTCGCGGACGCGCTCGACGGCTTCCCGGCCGCGCTCGCTGACGATGTCCGTTGCCCCGAACTCCTCGGCAAGTGCGATCCGATCGGGATGACGGCCGAGGAGAATGATCCTTTCGGCACCGAGTCGCCTCGCGGCGATCACGCCGCAGAGGCCGACGGCGCCGTCCCCGACGACGGCGGCTGTCGCGCCCGGCGCGACACGCGCGTGAAGTGCGGCGTGATGGCCGGTGCCCATGACGTCGGACAGCGTGAGAAGCGACGGCATGAGTGCGTCGTCTACGTCGACCGGAAGTGCGACGAGCGTGCCGTCGGCCTGTGGGACCCGCACGGCTTCGCCCTGGCCGCCGTCGACGTCATCGGCTCCGTATCTCCCTCCGTGCAGGCAAGCGGTGTGGAGCCCTTCCCGGCAGAAGACACAGGTGCCGTCCGAGTAGAGGAACGGAGCGACGACGACGTCGCCCATTTTCAGGGTTCGGACCTCCGCGCCGACGGCGTCGATGACGCCGATGAACTCGTGGCCCATCCGGCGCCCGGTCTCGGTCGGCTCCATCTGGTTGTAGGGCCAGAGGTCGCTGCCGCAGATGCAGGCGCGGGTGACGCGGACGAGTGCATCGGTTGGCTCGATGAGATGGGCGTCGGGGACATTCTCGATTCGAACATCGCCCTGGCCGAACATGACGGTTGCGCGCATTGACGGAGTACCTCCTTCGGGATTCACTGAACCACAGCCCGCTGCGACGTGACCGACCCTGTTGATCCAGGTACCGGCAGGCCCCCTCACGGCGCAGGGACGCGGGATACTCTCGGGCGATGGACACGAGGAGCGAGGTTCGCGAGTTTCTGACCTCGAGGCGAGCGAAGATCACGCCGGAGCGGGCGGGGCTACGGACGTACGGTGGGACGAGGCGCGTTCCCGGCCTTCGCCGCGAGGAGGTGGCGCTGCTGGCCGGAGTCAGCGCCGACTACTACACCCGCCTCGAGCGCGGCAATCTGAGCGGCGTCTCCGAGACGGTGCTCGAGGCGCTCGCACGTGCGCTGCAGCTCGACGACGCCGAGCGAGCCCACCTCTTCGACCTCGCGCGTGCCACCCAGACGACGTCCCGTGCCCGTCGCCGGCAGACAACCCGGCAGGTACGGCCTGGCGTGCAGCGGATGCTCGATGCGATGACCTCGGCGCCGGCGTTCGTTCGCAACGGTCGCCTGGACATCCTCGCCGCGAACCGACTGGGGCACGCGCTCTACTCGGAGATGTACGCCGCGCCGCGCCGCCCGGCCAACACGGCCTGGTTCGCTTTTCTCGACCCTCGGGCGCCTGGCTTCTATGTCGACTGGGAACGCGTTGCGAACGATGCTGTGGCAATCCTTCGGTCGGAGGCCGGGCGGAGCCCGCACGACCGTGACCTCTGGGACCTCGTCGGTGAGCTGTCGACGCAGAGTGAGCTCTTCCGGACGCTGTGGGCCGCGCACGACGTTCGCAACCACGACACCGGGAGCAAGCGCTTCCATCACCCGATCGTCGGAACTATCAACCTGACCTTCGAGACGATGACGCTGGCGGCCGACTCGGGTCTGACGATGTTCGTCTACACCGCCGAGGTCGGCTCGAAGGACGAAGAAGCTCTCCAGCTCCTCGCGAGCTGGACGGCGACGGTCGACGAGCCCGAACCGGTGAATGCACCCGACCGATCCTGAGAGGAAGGCCAATTTGCAGATCACGAGGAACACCAGCGATACCATCCCGGGACCGAGCGATTGGTTCACGGGCGCGGTCTACATCGACGCAGTCGCAGCACCGTCGGGCGGCTCGCGGGTGAGCGCAAGCTGGGTCCACTTCACACCTGCGGCGCGCACCGCCTGGCACACCCACCCGAACGGACAGACGATCTTCGTGCTCGAAGGCGTCGGACACGCGCAGCGGCGAGGCGGGCCGATCGAGGTGATCAAGCCCGGCGATCGCGTGTTCTTCGAGCCCGGCGAGGAGCACTGGCACGGCGCCGCGGCAACGCGGTTCATGGCTCACCTGGCGATGCTCCAGGTCGACGACGAAGGAAACAATGCGACCTGGGGCGACCATGTGACCGACGAGGAGTACGGGAAAGCCCCCGCCGTCGACCGCTGAAGCGGCCGGCGGAGAATCAGTGCGTCGAGCCGATGGCCCCGTCCTCGATGTAGCTCAGGAGTGCGGCGCTCAGTCCCAGGTCGAGTGTCACGGACCCGCCGTCGAGTCGAAGCCGGTCACCGTCGTTGGTGATCTCGGTCTGCCAGTCGTGGAGATCGACGAAACGGATTGCGCTCTCGTGCACCCAGTGCGCGCGGTCCGAGCGGCTGCTGCCGCGCGTGTTCAGATTGAGCTCGAGTGCGAGCTCGTAGTCGATCTCGGACGGCTGCCGGTCGCGCAGTCTCTGGAGGTTGAGGTCGATCGCGGCCGCCACCGGGGCGAGCGCCAGGTCGGTCGGGCTTTTCGGATGGAGTGTCATGCCCTCACCCTCGCCCACGTCGTCGAGTGCGGAATCCAGGAGATCACTGATCCGGACTGGGGGTTTCCCGCACGGCTGGGCAGCTGCCGACGCGCGTAGGGTTCGCCCGAGACACGCCATGCCACACGATCACGCCACGAAGATTCCGCGCAAGCCGTACGAGCAGGAGCTGCTCCGCCTGCAGGGCGAGCTGGTGCAGCTGAAGGAATGGGTGCGAACGACGGGCGCGCGGCTCCTCGTCGTGTTCGAAGGGCGCGACGCCGCCGGCAAGGGCGGCGCCATCAAACGGGTGACCGAGTACCTGAACCCACGTGCCGCGCGGATCGTCGCGCTTCCCGCTCCGACCGAGCGCGAACGGAGCCAGTGGTACTTCCAGCGGTACATCGCTCACTTGCCGAGCGCCGGCGAGATGGTCATCTTCGACCGCAGCTGGTACAACCGCGCCGGGGTCGAGCACGTGATGGGCTTCTGCACGCCCGAGGAGTACCGGCGCTTCCTCGAGCAGTGCCCGATCTTCGAACGGCTGCTCGTCGAGGACGGGATCCAGTTGGTCAAGTACTGGTTCTCGGTCAGCGACGAGGAGCAGGAGCGCCGCTTCCGCTCGCGGCTCGAGGATCCGCTCCGGCGCTGGAAGCTCTCTCCGCTCGATCTCGAGTCCCGGGCCAGGTGGGTCGACTACTCCCGCGCGAAGGACGAGATGTTCGCCCGCACCGACATCGAGGAGGCTCCGTGGTATGTCGTCGAAGGTGACGACAAGCGCCGCGCCCGCCTGAACTGCATCGCCCATCTGCTGTCCGTCGTCCCGTACACGGACGTGCTGGAAACGCCGGTCGAACTGCCGCCGCGACCGCCCGAGAGCGACTACCAACGGCCGCCGCGCGAGCTCTACCGCTACGTCCCGGACCACGCCGCGACACTGCTTCCCTGAACGGCTAGGGAGCGATGTTGTGGTTGTGCCGGAAGATGTTCTCCGGGTCGTAGCGCCGTTTCAGCTCGACGAGGCGGTCGTAGTTCGGTCCGTATGCAGCGCGCACCGCGTCGTCCTGATCGTCGCCGAGGTAGTTGAGCCACCGGTTCTCGGACAGGTGCGGTGCGAGCGCCGCATGCGTCTCGCGCGTCCACGCGATGTTGGCTTCGGTATCGGCGGGGTCGGCCCAGACCGACGGCAGAAGCAGGTTCCAGCCTTCCTCGCGGTGCGGGACGGCGGTCTCGGTGACGCCGACCCGGCAGACCGCACCGTGAAACTGCTCGAGCAGCACCGCACTCATCGTCGACGGAACGCTCGCGAACCGTTCCACCGCCGTGTCGATCAGACCGTCGGGCAGCCCGCTGGTGAAGCTCGACAGCCAGTAGTTGAGTGAACCCGCCGGATAGCCAGCATCGAGCACCGTGTTCATGACCTGATAGGGCATCGGCCCGACCTCGACCATCAGCGGCGAGCCCCACGACTTGAACGGCGCGAGCTCCCGTTCGGCCTCTTCGGGGGTGCCGGTGTGGAAGACGACGAGCGCGGACAGCTTGTGCCCGGATCCGTCCGGGGCGTGCACGAGCCCGGCGAACACGGTGAGGTCATCGGACACCGAGGCGAGCGCCTCGCGGTAGAACCGGAGGAGGTCGCCTGCGGCGTCGATCGGGTGTGCGATCAGGCCGCCGGTGATCATCTCCAAGGGGTGCAGCCGGTATTCGAACGAGGCCGCCACACCGAAGTTGCCCCCGCCGCCCCGAAGCGCCCAGAAGAGGTCCGGGTCCGACTCTGACGTCACGTCGAGCACGTCGCCTTCGGCCGTCACGAGCTCGACCGCGTTCACGTTGTCGGCCGCCAGCCCGTACTTCGCCATCAGCCAGCCGAGACCGCCGCCGAGCGTCAGGCCGGCGATGCCCGTGGTCGAGATCGCGCCGCCCGTCACTGCCAGCCCGTGCGCAGCCGTCTCGCGATTCAGCTCGCGCCAGATCACGCCGCCCTGTGCGCGCACCGTGTGCGCGCCCGGATCGACGTAGATCCCCTTCATCGGGCTCAGATCGATCATCAGCGCTCCGTCGACAACCGCGCGGCCGGCGACGTTGTGACCGCCGCCGCGCACGCAGATGTCGAGGCCCTCGTGGCGTGCGAACCGAACGGCGTCCGCGATGTCCGCAGTGCTCTGGCAGCGTGCGATCAGCGCGGGGTTGCGATCGATCAGTCCGTTGTGGACTCGGCGCGCTTCGTCGTAGCCGCCCTCGCCCGGCGCGAGCAGAGAGCCGGAAACTGCACCTCTCAGCGAGTCGAGCCGCTCGGCATCCATGCCTGCCGTGGTTGCCATGTCGGCCTCCTTCTGGTCGGGTTCGCGGGAGTCTAAAAGCCCACCGCTCGACCTGCAACGAACGGCGTCCCTCGGTCGAGGGAGGCCGTCCGCGTCGACCGGCGGCGCCGGCGACTGAATTGCCGCAAACTGCGGGTTCGTTTCGTAACTCCAGTCTTGAACGAACTCCGCGCCGTCGCTACGTTGCTGAATGCACCGAGCGCGGAGCGTTAGTAGACCGAAGCCGTTCCTGAGGGCCATAGGCGCAAGCCGAAGGTTTGTGGGGGCGGTGGACGAAAACGCCACCGGCTCGGTGAATTTTTGCCCTGATACGCCCCGGGGAGACCGCGTGCGGAGCGCAGGGCCTGTTATCAACATCGAAGGCCGGTTTCCGCGTGTTCGCAGGGACTGGTGGTGGTGCATTGTGGAAAAGCTGTTGACAGTCTTACTCGCTCCCGCCGTCGTGAAGGCCCGTTGAGCCTCCCGCAACAGCGCCTCGACGAGGCGAAGGTGGAGACGCTCCGGAGCTGGGGCGAGGGGCTGCAGACCGACCCGCGCGAGGAGGTCCGTGCAGCCGGCCGGGCGATCACAATGCTCGTCGAGGAGATCGAACGCCTGAATATCGACCTGTGGCATGCCCGCACCGACGCGCGGGATTCAGCGGCCGAGGGGGCCTCGGCAGCCGCTCCAAACCTGAGCCGCCCGCTGCCCCCGCCGCTCCCCGCCTACTGAGGGGTCTTGCATCCCCTGGTCGGGCTGGGGATGATCGCGTGAACTCGAGGAGGACACGTGCCACACAACTTCGTCAAGATCACTGCGAAGACACCGAACCCGGGCCTGCGGACACGCGCGAAGGTCAAGGCGGCCTGCAAGAAGCACAAGGTGACGTTCGAGAACCTCTGGTTCGACGATGTCAAGAACCCGACCTATGCCTACGTGCTGTTCGAGGGCGGAGACCTCGAGGGGATCCTCGCTGAGCTGCACGGACTGGAAGTGATCCGGCTGGACGACGCGCCCTAGAGAAGGGCCGCCGATTCCGCTAGTCGGCGAGCGCGAGGGCGATCGCCCGTTCGAGATCGAAGTCCGGAGCACGGATTGACGGGCCGAGCCTGGCCCGGTCGGCGGCGATCAGCGCGTCGTCCGGATCGTGCTCGATGCCCATGCTGTCGCGAAGCGCCTGCGCTGCTTCGAACAGGGCGCTCGCGCGGTCGAGGTCGGCCGATCGATACGCAACTGCGGCAAGGCCGTTGAGGCTGAAGACGAGGCCGTGGAGGTAGCCGAGCCGGTGCGCGATCCGCGTGCCCGCCACGAGCGCCTGCCGCGCGTCGGCCAGCTTCCCGAGGCCGAGGTGGGCGTACCCTTCGATCGCGAGCGCCAGCGCTTCGCCCTGGCGGTTGCCGACCTCGCTCTCGATCGCGCGGCTCTCGACCGCCAACGGGAGTGCCTGTCCGGGCGACTGCGAGCGCAGATAGGTGTTGGCGAGATCACCCAGGACTCCGCCGAGCCCGAACCGGTCGCCGCTGCGGCGGAAGACCGCGGCGGCGGCTTCGTAGAGATCGATCGCCTCGCTCCAGGCGCCGGCGTCCGCGGCCACGTGCCCCAGTGCGCTGAGGCTGCGGGCCTCGCCCTGCTGCTGCCCTTCCGCCCGGAACCGGTCGAGTGCGTCCTGGAACACGGCCCGTCCGCGCCCGGTGTCCCCCCGTGAGATGACGATTGCCCCCAGTTGGTACTGGAGCTCGGCGTGCTCGAGTGGGGTGGGGCTGAGCCCGAGCGCGCGCTCGATTGCGCGCTGCCCCTCTTCGTAGCGTCCGCGCACGAGCCAGAAGCGCCAGAGCGCGATGGTCAACCGCGGCACCTCCTGCGGTGCTTCGAGCGCGAACCAGTCGAGCGCCGCGAGGAAGTTGCCGTAGTCGGCACCGACCGCGGCAAGCCACTCTTCGGCGTCGTGTCCGGTGAGCTTCGGTGCCGCCTGCTGCGCCGCCGAGAGGTAGTACTGCGCGTGGCGGCTCGGTAGCCTCATCGCCTCCTCGACCGGGAGCCGTCCGCGGGCGAACTCGCGAATCGTCTCGAGCACGAGGAAGCGGCTGTCGCCGCGGACCTTGAGGAGGCTTGCTTCCGCGAGCGTCGTCAGGGTCTCGAGGTCGGCGTCGGCGACGGAGTCGGCGGCTTCGATGCCGAAGGAGCCCGCGAAGACCGACAGGCGCAGGAACACGCTCTGCACCTCGGGGTCGAGGAGGTCGTAGCTCCACGCGATCGTCGCCTCGAGCGTCCGTTGCCGTTCGGGCAGGTCGGCCGGTCCGCGCGTCAGAAGCGACAGCCGTGAATCGAGCCGATCGAGAAGGGCAACCGGGTCGAGCAGTCTCAGCCGCGCCGCTGCGAGCTCGAGCGCGAGCGGCAGGCAGTCCAGCCGGCGGCAGATCTCCTCCACCTCCGGTGACGGCTCCGCGCTCCTCCGAACGGTGTGCGCGCGGTCGAGGAAGAGCTCGACCGCGGCAAGCTGCGGGAGCGGATCGAGCGGGTACTCGACCTCCATCGACACGTGCAGCGGGATCCGGCTCGTCACGAGCAGCGTCGGGCCGGGCGAGCTCGCGAGGAACCCGGCGATCGCCGGTGCTGCCCCGCGGAGGTGCTCGAAGTTGTCGAGGACGAGGAGCGCACGCCGGTTGGCGTTGTCGGCCTCCGAAAGTCCGAGCGCCTGCAGGGCGACCGGCAGCACGAGCGCTGCGTCGGTCAGCGCCGCCAGCGGCACGAAATGGACGCCGTCGGGGAAGTCGTCCGACAGCTCGGCCGCGATCTGCAGCGCGAGGCGAGTCTTGCCCGTGCCGCCCGCGCCCGTGATCGTCACGAGCCTGCCGCGCCGCAGCAGCTCCTCCACCTCGAGCTGCTCCACGATGCGGCCGACGAGCGGATGGGCTGCTTCCGGCAGGTTCGACCGGTTGAGGCTTCGGAGTGGGGGGAACGAGCCGCGACCGAGCTGGTAGATGCGCTCCGGCCGCGTCAGGTCCTTCAGCCGGTGCTCCCCGAGGTCAACGAGGTCGTCCGCGTCCATCAGCAGATCGCGGGTGGAGTGCGAGAGCAGCACCTGCCCGCCGTGACCGGCGTCGGCGATCCGGGCGGCGCGGTGCACGTCCATGCCGACGTAGCCCTCGTTCGTCAGCAGCGGCTCTCCGGTGTGAATGCCCATGCGCACCCGAACGACGTGCTCGCTCAGGCCGGCTTGCGCTGCGCGGGCTGCCTCGGCCGCGTCGGCTGCCCGGCTGAACGCGAAGAAGAAGGAGTCTCCCTGGGTATCGATCTCGGCCCCGTCCTGCGACTCGAAGGCCTGACGCAGGATGGTGCGCTGGCGCTCGAGCTCCTCTGCGTACGCCGACGGCCCCAGCTCGTGGAGCAGCGACGTCGAGCCTTCGACGTCGGTGAAGAGAAAGGTGACCGTGCCCGAAGGGCGAGGCGGCATGAGCAGAGGATCGCCTCATTGGACGACCCTGGCAAGCGCGCCCGGAAGGTCAGGCCGGGAGCGCGGGCTCCGACTCGGCCGCGGAGGGCCGCGTCGTGCGTGGGCTCAATCGTTCGACGCGGTCGAGCCAGGGCGTCGCCCGCAGCCGCTCGAACGTCTCGGCAGCTGCTGCGAGAAGCGGCTCGGCGTCCGATTCACGGTCGGCCGCGAGGAGCCGTCCTGCAGCCTCGAGCCTGGTGACAGCGAGGAAGAACGGCAGCTCGAGCTCCGCGAACACGCGCTCGGCGGTCCGAAACTCGGCGTCGGCGTCGGCCTCGCGGCAGGTACGCGCGGAAGCGGGCCCGGAAGGCGCGAATCGACGGCGTCACCTGGCCGGGCAAGAGGACGTCGAGCCGCACGAGCAGGGCGCGCAGCTGTTCGAGATCGCCGCGCGCGGCGGCAACCTCGAGCGCCTCGAAGAGAAAGTACTTTCCGAGCCCGGCGAGGTCCAGGCCGGCGCCGAGGGCGCGGTCGATCGCTGCCTGCGCGCCCTCGAGGTCTCCCTCCGCGCGGAGGAGGTACGACTCGACCATCGCGTAGCCGCCGGCAAAATCGGCGTTCTCCGACCGCGAGATGCTTGCGTCCTTGGTCAAGACCTCTCGCGCGTGATCGAAGCTCGCCGCGCGCCGCGAAGATGCGCACCACCTGCAGCCGAAGACCGCGCGCGAACTCGTTCGTCGCGAGCTCGTCGGCCTCGACAGCTCGGGCGAGTGCCTCGTCCCAGCGTCCGAGCACGTCGAGCGTGACGATCGAGCCCGCCACGAAGTTCGCCTCCCAGTTGCGGTGCCCGACGCGTCGCGCGAGCTCGAGGGCGCGCTCGATGTTGGTGATGTTCGCCTTCCAGTCGTCGACCGACCACAACAGGACCGACAGGTTGTTGTAAGCGCGCAGCGCCGCCGAGTGGAGCTCGTGCGCGAGCGCGATCTCCAGGGCTCCTTCGAGGAGGATGCGCGACTCGCGCAGCCGGTCGTGCTGCATCGCCAGCACCGACTTGCTGTTGATGGCCTGAACGAACGTCTCCGGCAGATCGAGCAGCTCGGCAAGCGTCAGTGCACGCTCGAGGTAGGGGGTGGCGCGTTCCGGCTCGCCGGCGAAGATCAGGAAGCGCCCGAGTTGGCCCGTGATCTCGGCGAGCACCGCATCGGGCTCACCCGACTCCAGATCGGCGATCACCGGTTCGAGCCGCGCGACCGCCTGTGGCGGGTGGCCGTCCTCGAAATCGAGGGTCGCGAGGAGGGAGAGGACCTGCGCGGTTGCCCGGGTATCCCCGAGAGCGGTGAACGCCTCCTGGGCTTCCGCGAGCAGAGTCTTCGCCTCACTGGGCTGGGACGCGCTGTAGGCCATCTCTCCGGCTCGCGCAATCAGGCGGGCACGGATGTCGTCCTCGGCGGCGAGCCTCGCCGCCTGCTCGAAGTAGCGCTTGGCCTCGGCGGCTGCGCCCAGCGACGCCGCACGCTCGCCTGCCAGCAGCAGCGCGCCTGCCGCGCGGGCCTGCAGTTCCTCCGCGTCGGCGGCGTCGGGTGAAGCCTCGAACGCGGCGAGGAGGTGCGCGGCGATCACCTCGGCCAGTTCGTCCTCGGCACCCGAGGAGCCGAGGAAGTCGGCCGCGGCGAGATGCAATTGCTTGCGCTGCTGTCTGGCCAGCGTGTCGTACGCGACGCGGCGCACCAGATCCTGGAGGAAGCCGTACTGCCCGTGCTCCGGCGCCCGGGCATCGGCGTGCAGCGAGAGCACCTCTTTCCGCACCAGGGCGGCGAGCAGCGGTTCGAGCTCGGGCTCCGGCAGCCCGGAGAGTGTGGCCAGCGACGCGCGTGTGAAGGTCTTGCCCAGCACGGCTGCCACCTGGAGCAGCCGCCGGTCGGTGTCGCTCAGCCCGTCCAGCCGAGCCGCGATCAGCGCCTGCAGGGTCTCGGGGACCTCGAGCGTCTCGAGCTCGCCGGTCGGGCGATAGAGATCGCCGGACCGCTCCAATGCTCCTCGGTCGAGCAGCATTCGAACCGTCTCGACGGCGTAGAGAGGAACGCCTTCGGCGCGCGCGAGGATCTGGGCAATCAGCCCGTCCGGCAGACCGGGGGCGAGCCCGGCCAGGAGCTCGGTCATGGAGCTCTCCGAGAGCGGCTCGAGGTAGATCGACGTGAAGTTCCGCTGCCCGGCGCCCCAGTCGGGCCGACGCTCGTGCAGTTCTGGCCGTGAGAGGGTGATCACGTAGACGGGGTGATTGCGCGCCCATTCGAGCAGGTACTCGATGAAGTCCAGCAGCGACGCGTCCGCCCACTGCAAGTCCTCGAAGAGCAGGACGACCGGGTTCGAGTCGGCGAGGCGCTCGAAGAACAGACGCCAGGCGGCGAAGAGGTCCTGGCGGTCGCTGGATTCGCCGTCCGCGAGTCCCAGCAGCTGGGCGAGTCGAGGTTCGACGAAGCGGCGTTCGTCGTCGTCGAGCAACTGCTCGCGGAGCGTCTCGCGCAGTTTCGCCAGAGCGGCCTCGACAGGCTCGTCCTCGGAGATCCGGCAGCGCATCCGAACCATGTCGGCGAGCGCCCAGTACGCGACACCCTCGCCGTAGGCAAGGCAGCGCCCACGGTGCCACCAGATCTGCTCGACGATGCCGTCGAAGTACTTGTAGAACTCCCAGCCGAGCCGCGACTTCCCGATGCCGGCGATCCCAGTCACCGACACGAGGTGCGCGCGCTGCTCGTCGGCGCAGGCATGGAAGAGCTCCTTGATCCGGCGCAGCTCACGGTCGCGCCCGACGAACGGGGCTTCGAGCCCCTGGGAGCGGAGCTGCCCACCGACGCCCGAGACCACGCGCAGCGCCCGCCAGAGCTGCAGCGCATCGGCCTTCCCTTTCAGGACGTGCTCGCCCGCCGAGTCGTAGGCGACCGAGCGCTCCGTGGCGCGCCTGGTCGACTCGCCGACGTAGACCGATCCCGGCTCGGCGGCCGACTGGATCCGGGACGCGGTGTTCACGAGATTCCCGGCGACCATGCCTTCGCCCGTGGCGCCGATCGTCACCGCGGCCTCGCCGGTCAGCACACCGGCGCGGACGCGCAACGGCGCTCCGAGCTCGTCGCCGAGCGCCGACACCGCGGCGACCAGGTCCAGCGCAGCTCGAACGGCGCGCTCGGCATCGTCCTCGGTCGCCGCGGGCGCGCCCCAGACGGCCATCACCGCGTCGCCGATGAACTTCTCGACCGTGCCGCCGTAGAGCGTGATCAGGCGCCGGCAGTTGTCGAAGTACCGGGAAAGGATCTCGCGGACCTCCTCTGGGTCGCGCGACTCGGAGAGCGTTGTGAATCCGACCAGGTCGGCGAACAGCACGGAGACGAGCCGGCGCTCGGCGGCCGGCGGCGCCGCGACGGCTCCAGTCGCGATCGGCGGGGCGGTCGCCGTCCCCTGGTCGAGCGGATGGGCGCACGCGCCGCAGAAGCGCATGCCCGGCTCGTTCGCGGCGCCGCAGGCGGGGCAGGCCTGCTCGAGCGGCGCAGCGCACGCCCCGCAGAATCGACGGCCCGCGCTGTTTTCCGTTCCGCAGTTCGGACAGGTCATCGAGCACAAGCCTATGCGACGGCGCGTTCACCAGTTCGTTCCGGACCGTCCGCCGGTCGTTCACCAAACCTCCACCCGGACAGGTGTAGGTTCGTGCGCGATGGAGACTGCACGGCTTGCTGCGATCCCGTTGTTCGGGGGCCTGGACGGCTCGGATCTCGAGGCGGTCGCCGCTGCGGCCTCGGAGGTCGAGGCGGCCGAGGGACAGAGTCTCGTCTCGGAAGGGGACTTCGGCCATGCGCTGTACGCGATCGAGAGCGGTACAGCGGACGTCAGCGCCCACGGCGCAACCGTGCGCAGTCTCGGGCCCGGCGACGTGTTTGGCGAGATCGCCGTCCTCGCGTCCGGCCGGCGCACGGCGACCGTCGTCGCGACCTCGCCGATGCGGCTGATCGCGCTCTTCAAGCCCGCGGTCTGGTCGCTCGAGCAGAAGGCGCCGGCAACAGCAGAGCGGCTCCGGGCATTGATCGCGGAGCGCCGCGCCGCGGATCTATAGAGCGTTCGCGTTCGCAGCGTCGAGGCGCGCGAACACGATGCTGTCCGCGTGCCCGCGCGCGCGTGCGTGACCGCCCACCGCTGCGAGGAATGCGTCGCGGTCGAGCCTCCAGAGGGCGGCGTCGCTGCCCGCCCGGACCGTCGCCGTCCGGGGAATGTCTCGGAGCAGCGCGATCTCGCCGACGAACGACGGCGCCGACTCGCGTTTCACGCCCTCCGGCAGGTCGATCTCGAGGGTGCCCTGGTCGAGGATGTAGAAGGAGTCGCCATGGTCGCCGCGGCTGAAGAGCGTGGAGCCGTTCGGCAGTTCGACCTGTGTCAGCTGGCCGGCGAGGTACTCGATCATCTGGAGCGGCAACAGCGTGAGGAACGGCACTGTGCGCAGCGCTGCGATCTGCTCCAGCGGGATATGAGCTCCTTCGTCGATCACGTTGAGCCGTCGGCGCGTGACGACTGCCAGGAGGGGGAGGATCACTCCCACGGTGAGAAGCGCGCCGCGGGTGCCGAGCCACGTGATCAGTGCGGGGGCGGTCAGGGCACCGAGTGCGAGCGACGCGACGATCGAGCTTTCGAGCACGCCGAAGATCCGGCCCGCGACCTCGGGGATCGCCGTGCGCTGGATCAAGGTCATGGTCGAGATGTCGACGAGCGTGTTGCCGATCCCGAGCACGGCGAGCGCGATCACCGCGACGAACGAGTAGGGGAGCGCGCCGACGACGATGAGCGGAACGCCCCAGAGAACGAGTCCCAGGGCGAGGCCGCGGCCCAGTCGTGAGCGGGAGACGAGCGTGAGCGCGACGCCGGCTCCTGCGATCGCGCCGACACCGCAGGCCGACTGAAGGACACCGACACCGGCGTTGCCGATGTCGAGCAGATCGATCGCGGTCGCGACGATCAGGACGCCGAGCGCGCCTGCGACGAAACACTGGGCGTCGTAGAGGCCGATCAGGAGTCGGAGGCGAGGCTCGTGGGCGATCGTGCGGAAGCCTTCGAGCAGCGACCGCAGCCCGCCGGCTTCGCCGTCGTCCGCCTCGGCCGCCGACGTGCCCGCCGCGCGCGCGCCGGAGGAGATCCGCACGACGAAGAGCGCGCTCCACCCGAACGTCGCCGCGATCGCAGCGAAAGAGGCGGTGTAGCCCGAGAGCGCGATCAGGAACGCCCCCAGTGCCGGCCCGGCGAACACGCCGACGCTGTCGAACGTGCTCGCCGCCACGTTCGCGGCGGTCAACTCCTGTGGGGACCGGGCGACGAGCGGGACGAGCGATGCCTCGGCCGGACGGAAGACGGCGCCGGAGACCGAGGCGCCGACCGCGAGGGCGTAGACGGCGATCGTCGGCGATCCGCTCGAGACGAGGATCGCGATGCCGGCCGAGCAGCCGATGCGCCCGGCGTCGGAGGCGAGCATCACCCGTTCACGCCGGAACCGGTCGGCGAGCGACGCGGCGAACGGCGCGATCGCAGCCGCTGCGGCCTGCCGAACGGCGGTGACGATGCCGACTGCGGCGACGCCTCCGTGGTGGAAGGCGTAGATCGCGATCGCCACCGAGAATGCGTAGTTCCCGATTGCCGACCCGGCGAAGGCGAGCTCGATCCGGCGCAGGTTCGGGTTGGCGAAGACGCGGCGCACCGCGCCGAGCGATTCCGAGAATTGGCCGCCGAGCTGCCCCATCGGCGGACAATTGCATCCAATGCGACTCTATGGAAGGGTGAGGGAAGATTTCTCGCCCCGCGACCGTCTAGTAGGTGTCATCCGCGATTGAGCGGGTTCAAAGTTCCAGGAGGAGGCTTCTAATGTCTGAGGATCGCAACCGGCTCAACGAGAACGCAGATCCGGAGCAGGCTGACGACGACGTCGAGGCACATCGCCTCTCGAAGGACCCGACCATCGAAGAGAACAGCGACGACAGCGACGACGTCGAGGCGCATCGTCTGGCATAAGCCAAAGCGTCTGCGGTTTTGAACGATCGAGAGCCCCGCAAGTGCGGGGCTCTCTCGTTTCGTGGATCAGTGCCGGCTGCCGAGGAGCTCGGTGAGGCTGCGCAGGAGAGCACCGGCCGAGTCCTTCGGATCGCCCTCCAGGCGGTCGAGCGCGCCCGCGAGCTCGGCGACGAGGGATGCCTCGGCATCGCCGGCCAGCGCGGCTCTGGCGCTGCGGGCCGTCATCAGCAGGGACAGCGCGATCGCGGCCTGGCCTGCGAAGAGGCCGAGCAGTTCCATCTCCCGGAGTGAGAACCGGGCGTCCGAGGGACGGTCGAGCACCTGGAGCACGCCGAGCACCCGCTCCTCGTCGAGGAGCGGGACGGCCATGATGCCCTTGGGGACGTAACCGCTCTTCTCGGCGATGTCGCGCGCGAAGCGAGGGTCGGCCTGCACGTCCTCGAGCACGAGCGGCGTCTGCGACGACGCGACCCAGCCGGCGATCCCGGTCGAGGACGGGAACCGCTGACCGACGAGGAACTGCTCGTCCTCGCTCGCGACCGCGGCGAAAACGAGCTCGTCCGCCTCCTCGTCGAGCAGGAAGATCGACGAGCCCTGCGCGCCGAAGATCGCACGGGCGACCTCGACGATCGAGCGCAGGAGCCGCGTGAAGTCCTCTTCGGAGGCCATGACACCTGCTGCAACGGCGGCGTAGAGACGATCAGGCATGGCTCTCCTTGACGTTTTGGGAGGTGAGATGCAGCACCGTCTTCAGCTGAAACGGCGTGAGACCAGGGTGCTTGCCGAGGATCAGCGAGGCGATCCCGGAGATGCAGGGTGTGGCGAAGCTGTTCCCCGAAGCACGGATCGTGGTGCCGCCGAGCCACGCGACGTCGACGTCGACGCCGCGCGCGAAGAACTCGACCGGCGGATCGGGGTTGGCGTAGTAGACCAGCGAGTCGTCCTCCTCGTGGCTGCCCACTGAGATGACGGACGAGAAGCGCCACGGGAACGAGTCGACGGGCATGTTGTGCGCGGCGGCGACGAGCACCGTTCGACGGAAGTACGCAGCGTCGGTGAGCTCGTGCAGGTGATCGCCGAGGTCTCGTTTGGTGGTCGAGAGGCTCATGTTGATCACGTCGTAGCCTTGCTCGATCGCCCAGCGCAGCCCGGCGAGCAGGATCTTCCCGGACCCCTTGAAGCCCGCGCCGAGAACCCGGACCGAGTAGATCTCCACCGCGGGGGCAATCGAGCGGACGATGCCTGCACACGCCGTTCCGTGCCCGCACAGGTCGCCCTCGGTGTCCTCGTCGGCGACCGGCCGGCCTTCCTCGTCCAAGGAGATCACGACTGCCCCCGAAACCTCGCCCACCACCGGGTGGCCCGTTTCGACCCCGCTGTCGAGGATGCACACCTTGACCCCTTCGCCCGACGACCCGCCGAACGCCCACTCGGCGTCCACGCGTTCCGGCAGAGGATTCGTGATCCCGATCTCCGTCGCCGCCGCGCTCGTCAGTGACCACGCCGGCATCGGCTCCCGCCGGACGGCCTGCTCGTCGCCGCCTGTCATCGCGGCATGTTAGATGGCTGATCGACCATCTAGAGCGCCGCGAGCTGCGCGACAACCTCCGCCGCGGTCGTGGCTGCGCGTCGTGCTGCGACGACGTCGCCCTCGTTGTCTTGGGCGAGCAGGTTGACGGCGACGAGAGAGGCTGCGGCCTGCGCTGCGCCCGCAGCAAGGATCGCCGCGGCTGCGACGTCGGCGGTGAAGTCCGGCTCGACGGATGGGTGCTCGGCGGCCGCGAGCTGCGCAACATCGGCGCACGTCTCGGCGATCCCTGTCGGCACCACCGACGCGTTGCGCAACGCCTGCCCGAGCGCGAAGTCGCGCTGCTCCCCCGGCGCGCCGCCGGCCCTGGACTCGAGCGCCGCACGAGCCTCGCCGAGCACCTCGGCATCGGATCGGGCGAGTCGGAGGAGGCGGTCCTGCAGTGAGATCGCCTGCGCCGACGACGCCGGCCTCGAGGAGGCGCGGGCCGCCTTGCAGACGATCGCGGCGGCGAGCGCTCCCGTCAGCGCAGCGGCGGAGCCCGCGGCTGCCGGCTCGTCGACCGAGCCGAGTGCAGCGATCACCTCGTCGGCTGAGAGCTCGGCCGCTTTGAGATTCAACTCGGCTTCAGGATCCCAGCCGGCGCCGAGCTTCGGCGAGGCTGCGTGGGGTGGGCTCGATGCCCGACTCGGCGAGCGCCGACTCGAGGTCGGAGACGAGACGGGCGCGCAACTCGGCATCCTGCTCGGCGCGCGCGACCAGGCTGTCCAGGCCGGCGTACAGTTGCGGGAGCTCCTGCGCCGCTTCGACCCAACCCCCTGGTGCCGGCTGCATGACGGCGATCAGGCGTGCCAGTTCTTCGATTGTCTCGTTGTCTCTCATTCGAATCACCCGTCTACAGGACGGTCGCGGGGGCCGGGATCTTCCAACTGGACCTTCAATTTTTCCAGACAGCGTGAAATACGGCTCGCAATCGTGCCTGCGGGCAGGTCGAGCTCGGCGCCGATCGTCCGGTAGCTCTGATCGCGAGCGAAGAACCGGTCAAGCAGCTCGTGGCACGGCTCCCCGAGTGTCTGGAGCGCCTGCTGGACGTCGAATGCCTGCTCCACGTCGGCGAGCGTGTCGGTCGGGTCGGCGACGTCGACCTCCGGGCCTGCTTCCTCCTCGCGCGTGCTGCGGAGCCGGTCGATGCAGCACCGTCGCGTGAGCTGGCCGATCCACGGACGAATAGCGCTGTCGTCGCGCAGGCGCGCCAGCCGCTCGTGCGTCTTCGCGAACACCTCCTGGAACACGTCCTCGGCGTCCTGCGGCGACAGGCGGAAGCCGCGGACACAGATGGCATAGACGTACCGCGAGAATCGTTCGACGAGCACCGCCCAGGCTTCGGAGTCGCCACCGCGGCAGCGGGCGACCAGGTGCTCGTCACTGAGGTCCTGAACCGGCGTCACGCGCCGATCCTAGTCGCCTCCGCGCAGATTCTCAGCTTCGCTGTTCGAGCTCGCGCGTGCGTTTTGCCATCGCCTGTAGAAGGGGCCAGGCGATTGACGCATTTTCTTCGACGAGCGGCCGGAACTGCCATTGCGTGAGGCCGTACATCTTGCCGTCGCTTCTCGCGGTGACCGTTGCCGTGCGGAGACCGGCGTCGATCAGCGCAACCTCGCCGAACCAGTCGCCGGCTCCGAGCACGCGGCGCTCCTCACCGTCCACGGTCACGACCGCCTCCCCGGACTCGATCACGAAGAACCCGACGCCACCGCTGCCCTCGACTGCGAGCTCCTGGTCGGTGACGAAGCTCCGGTCGATGAAGGTCTCCGACAGCCGCTTGAGGCTCTTGTTGTCGAGGCCCTGGAATAGTGGAACTTGCTTCAGCAGTTCGACGGGCGCAGCCATGCCGCGATCCTAAACGATCCGGCTCGGCGGTGTGTCAACCGATTTCGATCTCGAGCCCCTCGTGTCCGAGCGAGAGATCGTCGTGTCCGGACGCACTTTGCGCCTCGGTCAGCATCTCTTCGAGCTGTCCGTCGCCGTGCGCGGGATCGTGATGGACCATCACGGCGCGCCCGGGAGCGGCGGCGCGAAGATATGTCGCGAAGTCGCTCAGCGAGGTGTGGCCCCAACCGACTCGCGTCGTGTACTCGTGGTCGGTGTACTGGGCGTCGTGGAGGAGCACATCCGCGCCGCCCGCGATCGAGAGCCCTGACTCGGGCTCGAGCCCCGGCTCGTTGTCCGGAATGAACGCGAGCGCCGCGCCGTGTTCCTCGACGCGGTAGGCGAGGGTCGGGCCCGGGTGGCACACGGGCGCCGAGGAGATCCGCAGGCCGTTGATGTCCCATGCGTCCGTCTCGATCTCCTCGAAGCTCAGCCGGGCATCGATCCGTTCGAACGGCACCGGGAAATAGGGAGGCGAGAGATACGCAGCGATCTTCTCCTTGAGCGTGCCGTTCGCCGGCCGAGGGCCGTGGATCTTGATCGTCGATTCCGGATCGAACAGGAGCGCGAAGAAGCCGAGGCCCTCGATGTGGTCGAGGTGGAGATGGGTGAGGAGCAGGTCGAGGTGGTGGAGCGACTCGTCGGCCAGCGCGCGGCCGAGATTCCGGATGCCCGTGCCTGCGTCGATGACGACGACAGCACCGCCGGCGCTCCGCAGTTCCAGGCACGTCGTGTTGCCGCCGTAACGCACGGTCGACTCGCCCGGCGTGGCGAGTGAGCCTCGGCATCCCCAGATCCGCGCCTTCACGGGGGCGAACCGTAGACGACGCGCCGGGGGCTTCGCAGTTGGAACCCTGCGATCGACTACGATCGCTTCGATGGCGCTACGCCGCAACGCGAAGGTGGAGCTGCTGAGAACCGTGCCGCTGTTCGCGCGCTGCTCGAAGCGCGAGTTGGAAGCGATCGCCACTGAGGCTGACGAGCTCGACGTCGCCGTGGGGCGCGCACTCACCGTCGAGGGTCAGAGCGGACGCGAGTTCGTGGTGCTCGTGAGCGGCAGCGCGGAAGTGCGCCGGAAGGGCCGGCGGATCAACACACTTGGTGATGGTGACTTCCTCGGGGAGATCGCGCTTCTGACCGGCGTCGCACGGTCGGCCACGGTCACGACGACGACACCGTGTCATCTGCTCGTCCTCACCGACCGCGCGTTCCGGCGTGTCACGGAAGCGATGCCGTTGGTGGGCGAGAAGGTTGTGCAGGCGCTCGCTGAACGGCTCGCGCAAGACGCGGTGTAGCAGTGACCGTCGACACCGCCTCGGCCTTCCGGCCGTTCGTCCCGCGTCTGGCGGCGACCTGGCAGCGGGACCGAAGCAGCGAGGCTGGGCGTGTCCTGGACGCTTCGCTGCTCGGCCTGGACATCTCGGGATTCACGGCCCTCTCCGAGCGGCTCGCGGAGCGCGGCAAGCTCGGGGCCGAGGAGTTGATCATGCTGATCAGCAGGTGTTACTCCGGCCTGATCGAGATCGGCAACCGCTACGGCGGAGATGTCCTGAAGTTCCGTGGCGACGCGCTGCTCCTGCTCTTCGAGGGTGACCGCCACGAGGAGCGAGCCGCACGCGCTGCGCTCGCGATGCAGGTGTTCGTCGCCGAGTCGGGATCCGGCGAGTCGAGTGTCGGCCCGGTCCGCCTCGGGATGGCGGCCGGCCTGGTCTCGGGGCCGTGCCACTTCTTCCTCGTCGGCCGGTCGCACCGCGAGCTGATCGTCTGTGGCCCGGCGGCAACGGCGACGCTCGGGCTCGAGGACGCTGCCGGGTCGGGCGAGGTGCTGGTCTCGGCGCGGACGGCCGACGCTCTCGAGGGACTGGTCGCGGCGGAACGCGACGGCGCCTTCCTGCTCCGCAGCGACGCCGCGGACGCGGAGCTGCCGTCGCTGCCGGAAGAGCCCGAAGGCCCGAGCGACCTCTCGGAACTGCTGCCGCCGACGCTGCGCGGCCCGATCGCGACGGGGGCGATCGAAGCGGAGCATCGTCAGGCGACTGCTGCGTTCGTGAAGTTCAGCGGGACGGATCAGCTCGTCGAGGCACCCGACGAGGCCGCGGCGGCACTGGCCGCGTTGGCAGACGCCGTCTCGTCCGAGACGCAGGAGCTGGGCATCACCTGGCTCGAGTCGGACATCGACCACGACGGCGGGAAGCTCTATCTCGTCGCCGGCGCACCGTCGAGCGCTGGCGACGACGAAGATCGCATGCTTCGTGCGGTGCGTGCGATCGTCGACGCGGGCGTCGGACCCGCGATCGGTGTGGGCGTGAACCGCGGTCCGGTCCTCGCGGGGCCGATCGGCTCACCGAGCCGGACGACCTACGCCGTGATGGGCGACACCGTGAACCTGGCGGCACGGCTGGCGGCTCGGGCCGCAAAGGGCGAGATCCTCGCCACGGGCGACGTCCTGCAACGGGCTCGCACGAGGTTCGACACGACGAGCCGCCAGTTTCTGATGAAGGGGAAGGCGAAGCCGGTCACCGGCCATGCGGTCGGCGCGGTCAGCACCGAGACGGTCGAGGAGACACGCCCGCTCCTACCGCTCGTCGGCCGGGAGCACGAGCTCGCCATGCTGGCGGGGGCGGTCGATGCGGCGCGCATGCGCCAGAGCCGGGCCGTGGAGATCGTCGGTGAGCCGGGAGCCGGCAAGTCGCGGCTGGTGGACGAGCTCGCCACGATCTCGGTCGGGTTTCAGTTCCTCCGCGGCCGCTGCGAGCCGTATTCCGCGTCGACGCCGTTCGGCCCGTTTCGGGCGATGCTCCGCCCGCTGATCGGCGTTCTCCCCGATGAGTCGCCCGAGGATGCCGGGGCGAAGCTGACCGCATTTACGCAGACGGTGATGCCCGACCTCGCTCAGTGGCTGCCTCTGCTCGCGCTGCCGTTCGACGCCGAAGTGGCGGACACGGAGGAGGTCGACCAGATCGATTCCGTGTTTCGGCGCGATCGCCTGCACGACGTTCTCGACCAGTTCCTGGCCCGCATGCTGCTCATGCCGACGGTCCTGCTGGTCGAGGACGTGCACTGGCTGGACGATGCGTCGCAGCTCCTGCTCGCGAAGCTCGCCCAGCCGGGGCCGCGGCCCTGGCTCGTCGTGGCCACGCGGCGCCCATCTGGCCTGCCTCTGGCCGCGGCCGATGTGGTGGCGCTCGAGCTCGAGCCGCTCGGCGTCGCAGAGGCCCGCACCCTTGCGCTCGCTGCGGCGGGCGACCTGGCGCTGTCCGAGGACCAGCTTGCCGCCGTCACCGAGCGCGCGGCCGGCAACCCGCTCTTCATCCGCGAGCTGGCGGTTGCGCCGGCCGATGACGACGCTCTGCCCGAGACCGTCGAGTCGCTGCTGACGATTCGCATCGACACGCTCGAGGCGAACGATCGCCTGCTGCTGCGGCACGCGTCGGTGATCGGCCCGACCTTCGATCTCGACCTGCTCGCCGAGATCCTGCCCGACGAGGCGACCGACCCTGAGCAATGGGTGAGGCTCGCCGATTTCGTCGACTGGGTCGGGCCTGGGCTGCTGCGCTTCCGACACGACCTGGTCCGCACCGCGGCCTACGACGGTCTGTCGTATGCGCGCCGGCGCGAGATCCACGCCCGCGTGGGCGACGCGATCGAGCACCGGTCGGCCGGCGGGCCGGCTCCCGCGGAAGTCCTGTCGCTGCATTTCCTCGAGGCCGGCCGGTACGACGAGGCGTGGGCCTACGCCGTCGAGGCGGGCGACGACGCGCGCTCCAAGTACGCGAACATCGACGCGGCGACGTTCTACGAGCGTGCGCTCGCTGCGGCCGGACACTTCGATCCGGAGAGTGGGGACGTGGCGCGAGTGTGCGAGGCGCTCGGCGACGTGCGCGAGCTCGCGGCGCGCTACGACGATGCCGAGGCCGCCTACGGCCGCGCGCTGGAGCATGGCGGGGCCTCCGCCCGGCTGCTGCGAAAGCAAGGTGTGGTCAGCGAGCGGCGCGGGAGGTACGACGAGGCGCTCGAGCTGTACGAGCGCGGCGCCGTGGAGGCGGACGCGGCCGAGAGCGTGGCGCTCGAGCTCGCACGGGCGATCGTTCTCTATCGCCAGGGAAAGATCGACGAGTGCGCGACCGCCGCGACGCGTGCCGCAGACGGTGCGTCCGCGCTCGGCGACCGGGCAACGCTCGCCGACGCGTATTACGTCCGGGCGGCTGCCGAAGGCGACCGCGGCGGTCCGGCCCGGGAGTATCTCGAGCAGGCCCTGGCGATCTTCGACGAGCTGGGTCTGCTGCACAGACAGGCGACGGTCCTCAACAACATGGGCGTGCGCGCCTACTACGAGGGCGCCTGGGACGAGGCGCTCGAGCTCTATCTCCGTTCCGAGGAGGTCGTCCGGCGCGCAGGCGACGTGCTCACCGGTGGCCACGCGACGAACAACCGAGCAGAGATTCTGCTCGACCAGGGGCGCCTGGACGAGGCGGCGGAGCTGTTCGACGTCGCGCTGCGCACCTACCGCGCTGCGAAGTTCCCGGCTGGTGAGGCGCTCGTGATGATCAATCTCGGCCGCCTGGCCGCGGAGGAGGGGCGGTTCGCCGAGGCCCACCGGTATCTCGACGACGCGCGTGCGCAGCTCGAGGCGCTCGGCGCCGAGAGCTACCTGATCGAGGCCGACGCCCGCCGCGCGCAGGCGTTCATCCTCGAGGGCCGCCACGCCGACGTGGTCGACCTGGCGACGACGGCACTCGGTCGCATGCGCAGCACCGGCGAGCTCGGCGTCCGCTCGGCGCTCCTCGAGCGGCTGCTCGGCCTCGCCGCCGTGCAGGCAAGAACGCCCGAGCAGGGCGAGCCGCATTTCGACGAGAGCATCCGGCTCGCGCGGTCACTGGGCGCCGAATACGAGCTCGGTCGCACCTTGCACGCGAAGGTCGTGACCGGCTTCGCGTCGGACGAGGAAGCGAGCGAGGCGGAGGCGATCCTCGAGCGCCTCGGGATCGTCGCCCTGCCGAGCGTGCCGCTGCCCTAGCGACGCGCTAGCTGTAGGTCCCAAGCAGGTTGGTTCTGCTGACCGGGGGTCGGTGGCCGAGGGCTGAGTGTCGTCGCTCGATGGTTGTAGTGCCAGAGCCAGCCGTCAAGGGCTGCTGTGCGTTCGCGGCTTGAGCGGTAGATCGCGCCGTAGGCCCAGCCATTGATCAGGGTGCGGATGAAGCGCTCGGCTTTCCCGTTTGTCTGTGGGCGGCGTGGCCGGGTGCGGATGTGTCGGATACCGAGTGCGCGACAGGCGAGCGCGTGCATGGTCGCGACGTAGGCGGCTGCCGTTGTCCGTGAGGATGCGTTCGACGCGTGATGCCGTGGCGGGCGGAAGAAGGCGATGGCTCGGCTGGAGAAAGCCGATCGCGGTCGCCGCTTTCTCGTCGGCGAGCACTTCGACGTAGGCGAGGCGGCTGTAGTCGTCGATGGCGACGTGGACGAACTCCCATCCGATCGTGTCGCGCCGCTTACCTTCGCCGTCGCTGCGGCTACCGCGGTAGGCTGCCCGGTCGGCGCCCGCCGATGCGCTTGCCGGCGCCCCCCTCGATCCGGCCGAGCTTCTTGATGTCGATATGGACGAGCTCGCCCGGCCGCGAGCGCTCGTATCGGACCGGCTGCTCGAGTCCGATCCTGCCGAGCCGCCCCAGTCCCTTGCTCTTGAGCACGACCGACACGGTCGAGAGCGGCATCGCGAGCCTCTCGGCGATCTCGGCCCCGGTCATCCGCAGCTGCCGCAATGCCACGATCACCCCCACCCGGTCTGGCGGGTGCGGTTGGCGACTCGCTGCGGTGCTGAAGAGCGATCCACGAGACCGGCTTCGCCGTCCTCCCGATATCGCTCGACCCACTTGCGTGCGCAGCGCACGCTGACGCCGGCCGCCTCGGCCGCCGCCGTCAGCGTCCACCCCTCCTCGATCACCCGCCGCGTCAACAGCCGCCGGCCGTTCCAACTGAGCGCCGCGTTACGGTGAAGCTTCATCCGGTGTCCTCCTTTTGACTGAGATGCCTTCGACAGCTCTCAGCTTCCAAGGAGGCCCGGATGAACCAACGTGCTTAGGAACTACAGCTAGCTCAGCTGTTTCCGGAGATCGTCACGGGCCCGACGACGGTGTTCCCGGAGTAGGTGTAGCCGCCCTTGTTGTTCGTAATCGTGAGCGGGCCTGTCACCTTGTTGCCGACGAAGCTGAGGCCGCCGGTGCCCTTCGTGATGCTGACCGGCCCGGTGAACGTGTTGCCGGCACAGCCCGTGCCGCCGAAGAGCACGTAGCCGACCGAAGTGGTCACGGTGACCGGCCCGGTGATCGTCGAGCCGCACAGTGTCAGCCCGGCTGCGCTTGTCGCCGTGAACGGGCCGGTGACGGTGCCGCCGTTGATCCAGAGCGCGCCGCCAGCTTGCACGGTCACGGGGCCGGTCAGCTTGCCACCGCTCGAGACACAGATGGACTGGCCGTTCGCGACTGTGAACGGGCCTGTCTTGCTCGTGGTGATGCACGCCTGCGGGAAGCCGACCGAGATCGTGACGCTCTTCGAAACCGCGGTTGTAGTCGATCTGTATTGGTCGGCGTGAACGTGACCGACAGCGTCTGGATTCCCGGCTGCAGGACCGTGCCTGCCGCGGGGTTTAGGCGAACGTGCCCGGGCAGAGCAGGAGCCGTTGGCCGAAACGGTTGCGTTCAATTGGGTCGCGCTCAGCTTGGTGCCGTAGCTGATCGGTGCCGGATTCGCCCACGTGATCACGGGCGTCCCCTTCACGACGGTGTAGTTGCACGACTTTGTCGTCGTGTGCCCGACCTTGTCCGTGGCCGTCACGTTGGGGCTGGTGAACAACGCTCCTACGTGGGCCGTGTTGAGCGCCACGCTGCCGGAGGCCGCCCCGTAGGCCGGATTCCACCATCCGAGGCGGTCCAGCGTTGCCGATGCGGGCAGCCCGGCCGGCAGTGACGTCTGCTTCTTGGGCACGTGAAGGTGCGTTAGCGTCGGCGCCTTGGGGCATTCGATCTTGAAGGTCGCCGTTGTCTGTCTTCGCGTTGCCGGCCTTGTCGGTCACCGAGCCGGTAACGGTGTCGGTGCCGTCCGCCGTGATGTTCTGCGGCGCGCTCGTCTTCGTTGTATCGATGCCGCTGCCGGCGCTGCCATCGGGAAGTGTCGGATCGCCGTTGGCGATCGTCGAGATCGTGACCGCAGTCCTTGTACCAACGGGCAGAATCGGCAGCCCTTCCCGGGCTGGAGCGTCGGCGCGTTCGGCGCGGTCGCGGTCGACAACCGCCGCCGTTGGAAGCTGCCGAGGCGTGCCCATCGAGTCGCCCTGTCGTTTGCGACCACCTCGTAGGTCCACGTTCCCTCTGGCTTCCGGCGACCCGGCGCTGAACGTGTAGCTCAGTGAGGTCAGGCCGGCGGCGACCTGCGTGTAGCCGCCTCCGTGCGCATTCTGGTGCAGCAGCTTGTACTTGATCGTGTCGTTGTTCGGATCGGTCGCCGCCGTCCAGTTGACCGTGAACTGACCGGTGTTCGGCGAGGCAGAGATCGTCGGAGCGCCCGGGGCCGTGGGCGGAGCATTGACCGCGTAGGAGCAGCTCACGACGGTCATGTTCCCCGCGTTGTCCTTGGCGGTTGCGCTCGCACTATGCGGGCCGAAACCGCTCGTGTCGAGCGTGATGCTGCTGTGCCCAGGCCCGACGAGCCCCGAGCCGCCGGTGTCGGAGGCGGTGTACGGGACGGTGACGGTCGTGCCCTGGTCGACCAGCGCCGGACAGGCGGTGTCGAACGACACGGCGGCGGCGTCGTGTCGACGACGACCGCGGCCGAGGCCGGCGAGTTCGCGGTGAAGCCCCCGGGGTCGGCCGCGACGACGCGGTAGTACCAGGTGCCCTGCGGCTCGCTCACGGTGGCGCTCGTGCCGGAGACGACGGCCGAGATCGCCGCTCCAAGGCCCGCTCGCCGCCGTTGCATGCTGGATCGAGTAGGTGATGGCCGCCGACGGCGTCTCGGTCGACCCGGTCCAGTTGAGGGTGAAGTTACCCTGGTTCGGAGCCGGTGTGGCCGTGGGCTGCCCGGGCATGGTCGGCCCGCTGACGACGTGGATGGTCGTCGAGGTCGTCGGTCCCGGTGTGGTGCTGTTGCCGGCCGCGTCCATCGCCGAGACGCTGACGTTCACGGCGCCGATCGGTGGAGGTGTCGATGTTCCCACCCGTGACGCCCGAGGTCGCCGCGCACGACGTGACGCCGCGAGCCGCGATCGATGCAGCTGAAGGCGGCAGGCACCGTCGAGCCCTTGAGCACGACGGCCGGGAGCTGTGAGAAGTCGATCGTCGGCGGCGTCTCCGTCGATCAGGACGACCGTCGTCGCCGTCGATCCGTCGGAGCCCTTGGCGGCGATCATGTGCGAGCCGTCACCGCTGACCGTGACTCCGCCGGCCGGGGTGTGACGTACGGGCCGCCGTCGACGCTGACGGTGACGTCGGCGCCGGTCGAGCTTGTCGGCGTCACGGTGACGGCGCCGGTATACCACGGCGCCGAGCCGGCACTTCCGCTGGGCGTCAGGGTGAGCGTTCCGCTCGTAGACAGGCAGCGGCAGGGCGTCGAAGTAACGGCCCTTGTTCGAGCTGTAACCGCAGTTGCCGGCCGCGTCGCACGCCTCGACGAAGAACTGGATGTGGTCGGCGGTGAACGGCGCTCCGCCCGACCATGCGCCGGTGGCGGGATCCCGCACGAGCTGCACGGCATTCCAGTTGCCGGTTCGTCTTCGAGGTCGTAGACGACCTGGGCGAACGTGACTGTGCCCTGGCTGTCGTTCTGGTCCAGGTCGCTGAAGTGGCCGGTGAACGAGACGGTGTTCTGGCCGGTCAAGAAAGCGTCGATCGAGTCGATCGTCGGTGGCGTGAAGTCGAGGCTCGACGAGTATGTGACGCGCCCGCCGATGTGCGTCCAGAGACGCTCGGTGCCGGTCGTGCCGCCGCTCGTCCCGGTGAAGAACTGGCCGGTCGCAAGGTTGAGGCTCTGCTGAAGGCCGTCCGGGCTCTCGAGCGAGACGAGTGTCGGGATCTTCGTCGGCCAGGCCTCGTCGCCGAACTGCGGCTCGGGCTCGTTCGCGCTCAGGTCGACCGTAGGCCGCACGTTGTCGGGGTTGAACCCGGTGTGGTCCTGGCTCGCGAGCGCGTCGATGCACGACGCCGTGCGCGGTCTGGCCGGAGCGGCCGGCCGGAAGCGTGATGTAGGGCTGCAGCGGCCGGTAGTTCGGGGCCTGCACCTGGCCGGCGTTCTCATAGTGGTCGCCGTTTGGGCCGTGAATTGGATCGGTGCTGCCGAAGTCGGGCGTCGCGTCGAAGCCGGCTGCCTGGACGCTGCCGCCGGGGAAGCTCGTCGAGCGTTCCCTCGGAGGGGCTGGTCGAGCCGGTCGCGCCATTGACCGGGTCGGGCGCGGCGGGGGTCACCGCGGCCGCGTTCAGCGGGGCGGGTGCAGTTCCGACGCCGTACATGGGCAGGCCGTAGAGCTCTGCCTCCGAGAGAGTCTTCTCGTCGTAGGAGCTGAAGGCGACGCGCGAGAGGAAGTACGTGTCCTTCGCCTGGGTCAAGGCCTCTCCGATCGACTGTGCGCCGTTGAGTTGGCCGGCGAAATCCGCCATCAGCTCCTCGGAGAACGCGACGCTGTCGGTGTTCGCCGAGCCCGAAGCCGGTGTTGCCGACGAAGGTCGTACCGGTCTGCGCGAAGTACTGGGCCCAGTCGAGGACTGACCCGGTGACGGCATCGGTGGTCTGGAACCCGGCGTGGCAGCCCATCGTGAAGAAGATGCCGCCTGGAAGAGCGTCTCCGGCTGTTGTTCCCAGATTGGAAGTCGACAGGAGGTCGCCGTTCGGCATCAGCGCCCGCGTGTTGTCGTAGTGGCCGTTCCAGTCGTTGATGTCGGCCGGCCCGCCGGCGGGGAAAGCCTGCGCCGAGGAGGTCGCTCTTCGACCAGGCCGTCGCCGATCAGGCTGGTGACCGAGACGTGGTTCGCCTGCAGGTTCGCGCGGCGACGGTCTGGCTTCCGTCTCTCACGAAGTCGTAGCCGGAGACGAACGCCGTGGACGCATTCAGCTTGCCGTTGCGTTCTCGAAGTTCGAGACGGCGTTGACGATGTCGCGTCGGCGTCTCGACGAGCCGGCCGCCGGCGAGGTCGGGGATGAAGAGCTGCGCGGCCGCTCGCGGGGACCGGACGGGTGTCGAGGTAGGGGTTGTCGGTGAGCAGGTCGCCGCTTGCGAGTGCGCCGTAGTACTCGTTCGGCGCGAACTGCGAGGCGAAGCCGCTCTCGTTCGCGATCAGCGAGAGATCGGGGATGCGGAAGAACGGGATCTGGTCGTCGCCGCCGGCGAACACGACGTACTTGAGGGACGGCCGCTGCGCCTTGATCGTGGCGACCTCGTTCGCGATCGCGTTTGCGACGGCGTTCGCGGCGCCGACGTCGCACGGGTTCGCGTCCCAGGGCCGTAGCTGCACCGGGCGATGCCCTCGACCGGAAGGACGGCGCCGCTGACGCCGACTGCCGGTCCGCGGCCAGGCTGTTCAGCGAGGTCGTCGACGTTCGTCTCGGCGGCTGGCGCCGTAGGTGGCGCCGATCCGCTGCTCGTTGACCAGGATGCAGCGTGTTCAGGTCGGCCGGGAGCGAGGCGGGGAGCGTCCCGGGCGTGCCGCCGGTCAGGTTTCTCGCCGGGCAGTTGATGCGTCTGGGGCGCCTGCGTCGTGACGCGCAACGTGTACGGCTTGGGGCTCGAGGCGCCGTTGTAGCCGAAGACGGCGATCGTCACGATACCGCCGCCGCCTGGCGAGACCATGCCGACGTCCTCGTCGTCGTTGCCGCGGTTCGCCGAGACCTGGACGAGCGGGGTGCCGATGTCCGGGCACGTCCTGGAGCGCCGTCGGCGTGAGCTGCGAGTTCGACGCGCCGGTCAGGTTGAGCGACTGGTCGGCGACGGTGCCGTCCTGCAGCGGCAGGCCGTTGACCGCGCGCTGCCGGTGCGCACAGTGGTCGTCGCGGGCGAGTAGAGCGCGAGGTCGTAGTCGGCGGGCAGGTTCGTCAGATGAACGTGGAGCCGCGTCCCCGACAGGTGGCATCGGGATGGTGTAGTAGTCGACCGCGCCCTTCGTCGAGAGTGCCGACATCTGCGACTTTCTGTCCGCAGGGATCGACGCGGGATCGGCCGCAGTGCTGGTGAAGCCGTCCGTGACCGAGAACGAGCACGCTGCCTGGGGAGGTGGCCGCGCCCGCGGTGACGGTCTCGGTCGCCTGGGTCGGGCCGACGCTGGTGCCCGACCACGTACGTCGAAGCCGATCGTGTAGTCGACTCCGGCAACGACGGCCGGCAACGACCAGGCCAGCGAAAAGCCGGTGTCGCGCGAGCCGCTGACCGTCGGGTCGGCGAGCGGCAGGGCGGCGTGGTCCGCCGAAGGCTCGCCGAAGCCCGGGTCGAAGTCGAACCCAGCTGGGAGGTCGATCTTGACCTGAGCAGGACCGTGCCCGTTCCCTGCACGGTGAAGTGGGCGGTGAGATGGAGCGTCGGCCGGCTGGGGGTCGACGGCGGCGAGAACGCCCGGAGGGAGCGTCTCCCACGGCACGTCGGCGCGCTTGATCAGGAGGCCGAGCACGTCACCGAGCGTCAGCGTGTTCTGCACCGGGCTTCCGGGGGCAAGGAGCACGTTCACGAGGTCGCGGATCGTCGCGGTGGGGCTGATCTTGCCCGCGGCGGCGGCGTCGCCGAGTGTCTTCGCCGGTGCAGACGAAGGTCGTGCAGTTGACGATGTCGCTGAGGAGGACGCCGCCGTAGCCCGTTGATCGGGAGCCCGTTGATCGGCAGGCCGTTGATCGGGAGCCCGTTGATGGCCGACGCGACGGTGAGGCCGTTGATCGGGAGGCCGTTGATGGGCAGGCCGTTGATCGGCAATCCGTTCATCGGGAGCCCGTTGATGGGCAGGCCGTTGATCGGCGCGCCGGAGAGGCCGAGCGTGAAGAGGCTCTGGTCCGCCGAGGGTGTTCGCGCCCGTGCTGGTTCGCGTTGCAGCTCGTCGCTTGATCGGCCGCCGAAACGGTGCTCTGGCACCAGGCCACGAGGGACGCCAGGTCGTTCGAGCTGAGCCCGAGCCCGTTGATCGGCATCGAGCCGAGCGCGAGTGCTCCGATCGTTTCCTTCCCGAGGTCGCTGTCGGCGACCTCGAGTTGGCCCGAGCGTCAGGTTCGTGACTGCGGGTGGGGGATTCGGCAGATCGAGCACCTGTTGCAGCGTGATCGTCTGCAGGGGCTTGTCTGGCGAGGTCGTTCCGGCCAGCAGGGTCGGCCAGTCGACGCCGGGCAGCGTGAGCCCGTTGATCGGGAGGCCGTTGATCGGCAGTCCGTTGATCGGGAGCCCGTTGATCGGCAGGCCGTTGATCGGGAGGCCGTTCATGGGGAGGCCGTTGATCGGCAGGCCGTTGATCGGGAGACCGTTGATGGGCAGTCCGTTGATCGGGAGGCCGTTGATCGGGAGACCGTTGATGGGCAGTCCGTTGATGGGGAGTCCGTTGATCGGCGCCGGCGTCACGCCGCGTCGGGGTCGGTTCGAAGGCGCTCAGCGGAATGTTCGTCAGATCGCATCGTTCGAGCCGGCCATCTGGACTGAGTTGCCGCTCGTCAAGCTCGCCGTCACGTCCGTGGGTCCGCTGCTGCCACCGGAGAGCGCGACGGCGTAGAGAGCTGCGTTGTCGCAATTGAACGTCGGGCAGCCCCCTGCAGTCTCAACCCATTTCACCTCAAGCGTCTTGTCGGCCGAACCTGCCGCGTAGTTGATCGTGTAGATCGCTGAGCGCAGGTCGGATCCCTCAGCGAGAGTGTCGACGTAGTCGCCGGTGCGCACCCGTCAGAGAGGGTCGCCGTGAGCTGGCCGGCGGCGCGGTTGGTGGCTACATAGACCTTCAGTGTCCGCGGCGTCGTGTCCGCCGGGACTGTGAACGAGAAGCCCTTCCCGACCACGGTCGAGGTTAGCGCTTGCTGACCGTCGTGCTGGATGCCCGCAAAGACTCCCGTCTGAGCCGGGTTGGCGGTGCCGTCGGTCCAGCTGAACTTGAGCACCTGTTGACCGAGCGCTCCGAGACCGCGCAGCGGCACCGACGGATCCGGATCGATATTCGTGAGGTCGCTGATCCCTCCGCCTCCGGCCTTGCGATCGGACGGCGAGAGCGTCGTGTCGTTGCCAAGCCCCCAGACCGCCCAGTCCTCGCTACCTGCTGCCGTCAAGTCGACCGGGCCGGGAAGCTGTGGATCGGGCTGCACACTGCCCGCAAGCGAGCCGCCGGCGCTTGTTGCAACGCAGTTCGAGAACTCCGATGTGTCCGCCGCCGTCGTGTCGGTGGCGGTTGCGGTGATGAACGCCTGGCCGGGGCCTGTCGGGACGGAGAACGAGAACTGAGCCGACCCGTTTCCGTCGGCTGTTGCGGTCACGGAGCCCAGGTAATTCTGGCCGCCGCCGTTCGGGTCGCAGCTCGGGCTGCTGAAGAGCTCGATGAAGACCTGCTGGTTCGACGTCCCATGGAAGGTGCCGTCACCACTCGTCGTGCCGGCGGTCGTCGTGGCATCGGGTGATCACCGGCGCGGGGATGTCGTGGTTCGCGCCGGAGTCGATGAGGATGCCCTTGCCGCCGTTGCCGAAGATCGAGTTGGCGACGATCCGCTGTCCCGAGGCGGTGGCGATCTCGACGCCCTCCTCCTCGTTGCCGCTGATCGTGTTGCCGGGCCCGACCGTCACCTTGCCGGTGACGCCGAGCACACGTACACCCTGGCCGTTCCCGAGCCCGGCGCTCCCCTGACGGTCGGTGCCGATGAAGTTGCCGGCGAGCGATGTCCCCGTCGGAGGCGCCGCTGACGAAGACGCCGACGGTTGCCCCGGCGATCACGTTGCCGAACGACGGGTCGGCGAATCCGGGTGGGACGGCGCTGTCGCCGATCACCGTCTGCGGGCTGTCTTCCACCCCGATGCCGGTGTCGCTGTGCTGATCATTCAGCGAACCGTTGGCGTCGAGGCCGATCGAGTTTCCGGCGACGACGTTCCCGATTCCTGCATCCCGGACGTCGATCGCGTCGGCGCCGAAGGCATACAACGTGTTTCCGACAGTGTCCTTGCCGCCGATCGTGTTGTTGTGCGCGCCGCCCGTGATGACGACGCCGTACTGGGTGTGCGGAGAGCTGGTGCCGTCGGCGCCCAGCCCGATCCAGTTGCCGGCGACGGTGTTCCCGGTGCTTCCGGAGCCGGTGATCAGGACTTCGGCCTGGCTGCCCTCGGCGGCGTTTCCGCCGACGACGACCCGCCCGGCTGCGCCCCCGCTTCCGATGTGGTTGTCGGGGCTCGAGTCGATCTCGACCCCGCTGTCGTCGTTGCCGTTGAAGGCGGCACTGCTTGGATCCCAACCGACGTAGGACGACTGGAGCGTATTGCCGCCGAGCCCCGTCGTGCTGCCGTCGAACACGACGCCGCGGCCCGCAAAGCCCACGATCGCGAGTCCTTCGATCGTCGAGCCACCACCCTGGACGACCAGGCCCTCGCAGGGGCCGGACTGCGCGGAGCACTGGCTGCCGTCGATGACGATGTCGGGCGGATTGATGCCCGCCTGTGTCAGGCCGTTGATGACCACCGGCGCGGTGATCGCCGGCAAGGGAGACGCGAGAGTGATCCTCTGGACGCCCGAGCCCATTATCGCGAAGTCGATCTCCGACCCAGGGGCATCGTGCGCGTCGAGGATCGCCTGGCGGAGCGACCCGCCCCCGCGTCGTTCGTATTCGTGACGGTGAACGTGCCCGCGAATGCCTGCGGCACGAGGACCACGCCAACGATGGCCACGACTGCGACCGCGAGCAAACGCGCCGCACGCCGAGGGCCGCGTACCGCCGCAGGCCTCCGCACCCCCATCCCGCCGCTCAGATAATCAGGAAGAACGTGCGTTTGCAAGTAATTCACCATTCACCAGTCGACGAGTTTCCAGATCTCCGGCTCCATCGCTCCCTCCTCGCCGATCTCGGCGAAGATCGCCACCGCCGACTTGAGACGTTCCATCGCCTCGTCGTGTTGGCCGGCCGCGTGGAGCAGATCGGCGGCGTTGTTCAGGAGCGCCGCCTCGCGGTGGCGGTCGCCGACGGTCGCCGCGAGGACGAGCGCCTCCTCGGTCAGCTCGAGGGCACGCGTCAGGTCGCCGTCGGAGCGGTAGAGCAGCGCGAGGTTGTTCAGCGCAGCAGCGCGCGCGGCCGGGTCGTCCGGGCCGGCGAGCGCGAGGCTCTCCTCGAGGTGCTCACGCGCCTCGGCCCGGCGGCCGCCGTCGGCCGCGAGGATCCCGAGCAGGTTGTGGGCCTGCGCGCGTGCGCGCCGGTCGCCGGCCGCGGTGGCGAGCCCGAGCGCATCCTGCGCCAGCAAAAGCGCCTGGTCGTCCCGGCCGCGGCGGTGGGCCGTGAGGCTCTGGTCGGCGACGATCCTGGCCCGCTGTGCGGTGGCGGTCCCTGGCAGAGCTTCGAGCGCGGCGGTGAACGAGCCGTCCGCGAGTTCCCACTCGCCGCGCCGGTCGTGGACGAGCCCGATCCGGTGCTCGATCCCGGCGATCTCCGCCTCGGACGCCTCAGCAGCTGCCGCCTCGTAGGCCGGGAGCGCCGCGGCGTAGTCGCCGGCCAGCGTGAGCAGGTCGCCGATCGCCTCGTGCAGCGCTCCGGCGGCCGGAGGCCCGAGTGCGAGCGCCTCCCTGAAGTAGGCGAGCGCCTCTGCGTTCGCGTAGAGGCTTCGCGCCTGCTCGCCCGCGAGCCGGAACCAGTCGGCCGCTTCGGCCTCCCGGCCGGCGAGTCGGAAGTGCTGCGCGACGACGCCCGCGCCGGTCGTTCCGCGGCCGGCGGCAGCCAGCGCATCCGCTGCGCGCCGGTGCAGGAGGCGCCTCCGCCCGAGGCTCGTGCGCTCGTACGCCACCTTCCTCGTCTGCTCGTGACGGAAGTCGTGCACGCCGGTGTCGAGATCGGCGAGGATCCCGCGCGCGCTCAGCTCCTCGATCGCCGACACGGTCTCGTCGTCGCTGCGCCCGCTGACGTCGCGCACGAGCTCTGGCTCGAACGGCCGGCCGAGCACCGCGGCGGCTGCGGCGACCTGCCCCGCTACCTCGCTCGCCGAGGCCAGTCGTGTCTCCAACACGTCGCGGACGCCGGCGGGCAGCGGCCAGTCGGTCGCGTCCTCCCCGAGCGAGTCGAGATATTCCACGACGAAGAACGGCAGGCCGCGCGTCTCGGCGAAGAGCGGATCGACCAGCTCCGGTGAGAGCCCGGCTGCGCCGACGAGCTCGCCGACCTGCACGCGGTCGAACCGGCCGAGCCTGATCGACGTGCCGAGGCCGTCCCGCGTCGCCTCGCTCAGCAAGCGGCGAGCCGGGTGCGCGGCGGGCGTCTCCTCCGTGCGCCAGGTGACGATGAGCAGGAATGGACGGCCCCGCAAGCGCCGGGCCAGGTATGCGAAGACCTCGAGCGACGACGCGTCGGCCCAGTGCACGTCGTCGACCAGCACGACCGCGGGCTGTTCCCCGTGAGCGGCAGCGAGCAAGGTCTGCACCACGCCCTCGACGAACCGCGCGTGTGCGCCCGGATCGTCCAGGGAACGCGTCGGCGGTATGCCGAGCTCGGGCAGGAGCCGCGCGGCCTCGGCGGCGGCGCCGGCCTCGACCGCGTCGGCGTCGCCTTCGCGCAGGGCGGCTCGCAGCAGGTCGAGCACCGACCCGAAGGCCAGGCCCCGCTCGTCCTCGAAGCAGCGCGTCGCCACCGCAACGGCTCCTTCGGCGCGCGCCCAGCCGAGCAGTTCTTCACCGAGGCGTGTCTTGCCGATGCCGATCTCACCCTCGATCACGACGAGGTGCCCGTCCGGGCCGACGGCCGTGTACGCGTCCAGAACCTGCTGCCACTCGAGTGCGCGGCCGACGAACGGATGGCCCGCGTGCTCCGGGAGAGCCGGCGTGAGTCGCGTCTCGATCGGCTCGGCGATCGACCCTTCGCGAATCGCACGGTAGAGCGCAGTTGTCGCGTCGAGCGGCGCCACTCCAAGCTCGCGGTGCAGCACCCGCACGCAGTCTCGATACTGGTCGAACGCGGCGCTCCGCTCGCCGCTCGCCGCGTACAGCTGCATCAGGCGCCGGTGCGCGGGCTCGTGCAACTCGTCGAGGGCGAGGCGCCTTCGCGCATGCTCGATCGCGCGTGGCCAGTCGCCCCGAGCGGCGCAGGCGTCCGCCGCACGGTCGAGCACAGCCCCGAGCTCACGGGCGAGAGTCGACGAGTTGAACGATTGCCAGTCGTCGAACGGCGCGCTGTCCCGGATGCTGAAGCCGGCCATGAACGGCCCGCGGTGCAGTGCGACCGCGGCCTCGAGAGAGGCGGCGTCTGCGTCTGCGGCGCGACGTCGAAACTCGTCGATGTCGAGCTCGAGCCTGCCGCGGTTCAGAGAGACGGCGTCGCGGTCGACGACCACCGTCTCGCCGCCGACCGCTGTGCGCAGCGTGGAGAGCGTGCGCCGGAGGGCGGCACGTGACCGTTCCTGCTCGTAATCCGGCCAGAAGAGGCAGGCGAGGGAATCGCGGCTGTGCACACCGCCTTCGACGGCGAGGTACGCCGCGAGAGCTGTCGCCTTGCGGGTGTCGACCGCGAGCGGCTGCCCTTCGACGTCGATCGCGGGCGCGCCGAGCAGGTTTATCCGCAGCACGGCGCGATCCTACGCAACGAAGAACGATGTTTGGCCGGGGCCGTAACGATCTCGGGACGGTCCTCGTGGAGGGTGGCGGACGACAACTGGCGTCGATTCGAGGAGCGGTCATGACCTCTGCGTTCCGTGCTCTCTACCGGTTCTGGGCAGCCTTGCTCTTTCTGGCCGTGATCGTGCAGGTCGGTGCGGCCGGCTACGGCGCGTTCTCCGCCGACCAGAAGGCGGACGCCCACGACGCGGTGACGCACAAGCAGTTCGACCATGGCTTCGGCCCGCACGTGGCTCTGGGGTACCTCATCTTCCTGGGCAGCTTGCTGCTCTTTCTCTTCGCGCTCGGCGCGCGCCTCGGGCGCCGGGGCATCCTGCTCGCGCTTGGCCTGGCTGCGTTGGTCTTCGTCGCCGTCGTCCTCGCGATCGTGGGCGGGAGCACCCCTGCCGTCGGGATCCTGCACCCGATCGCGGCGCTCCTGATCGTCGGGCTTTCCGGGCTGCTTGCGCATCGCGCGTGGACTGGACGCGCGGTGGCCAACCCGTAACGATCTCCGGACGGTGGCGGCGTACAACAGAAGAGCGATGAGCGCACTGAGTCATTCGATCACCAAGGTGATCCGACGCCGTGAGCGGGCCGACAAGGGTCTGACAAGAGACCAGGTCGTCACGGTCGCGCCCACCGCGCCGGATGCGCGTGCGGTCGAGATCTCACCGAATGATCCGATCGTCGCCTACTTCCAGAGTGCGGCCGGCGTCGTCGAGATCGACAGCCTCGACCTCGTCTCGCCGGCGGTCGACGCGTTGAAGGCCGCAGGCGTGAAGCTCGTCGTGCCGCTCGTGAGCCAGGGGGAGCTGATCGGGGTCGTGAACCTGGGGGCGCGTCTGTCCGACCAGGCCTACTCGACAGACGACAAGAAGCTGCTCGTCTCGCTCGCAGCGCAAGCGGCGCCCGCCCTTCAGGTCGCGCAGCTCGTTCGGCGCCAGGAGGCCGAGGCGCGGTCGCGGGAGCGGATCGAGCAGGAGCTGCGCGTCGCCACACTCATCCAGCAGCACTTCCTGCCGAAGTCGCTCCCGGATCTGCCCGGCTGGCAGGTCTCCGCCTACTACCGGCCGGCGCGGGAGGTGGGTGGTGACTTCTACGACTTCATCGAACTGCCGGAGGGACAGGTCGGAGTGGTCATCGGTGACGTGACCGACAAGGGGGTGCCCGCCGCGATGGTGATGGCCGCGACGCGCAGTGTGCTCCGTGCTTCGGCGCAGCGGATCATCTCGCCGGGCGTCGTGCTCGGGCGAGTGAACGAGCTGATGTGCCCGGACATGCCGCCCAAGATGTTCGTCACGTGTCTCTACGGGGTCGTCGACCCGGCGACCGGGCGTTTCCGGTTTGCGAACGCCGGCCACAACCTTCCGTACGTTCGGACCGACAGCGGGACGATCGAGCTGCGCGCTACCGGGATGCCGCTCGGGTTGATGCCGGGGATCGTCTACGAGGAGCGGGAAGCTGTCCTCGAGGCGGGCCAGACAATGCTGCTCCATTCGGACGGCGTCGCCGAAGCGCACAACGCAGACGGCGAGATGTTCGGCTTTCCGCGCTTGCTCGATGTCGTCGGTGGCCGCAACGGCCGGGGTGACGTCATCGACCGCGTGCTCACCGAGCTCGGGCGATTCACGCCGGCCGCCGGCGAGCAGGAGGACGACATCACGCTTGTCGCGCTCAAGTGCATCGGGCTCGGGTCAGCCGCTGCCGCGAAGAAGGACGTCGACGTGACGTTCTCGATCGCAAGCGAGCGCGGCAACGAGCGGCTCGCGATGGACCGCGTCGTCGAGGCGGTGGCGTCGCTCGACCTCGCAGCGGACAGACTCGAACGGCTCAAGACTGCGGTGTCCGAGGCGACGATGAACGCGATCGAGCATGGCAACGAGACGCGCCTCGACCTGCCGGTCGAGATCCGCGTCCAGGCCGCCGAAGGCGTGCTCACCGTGCGGATCACCGACCAGGGCGGCGAGCACGAGATCCCCGAGGCCGAGGCACCCGACCTCGAGGCGAAGCTCGAGGGCCTGCAGAAGCCCCGCGGTTGGGGGCTCTTCCTGATCCAGAACATGGTGGACGACGTCCGCAGCTGGAGCGACGGCGACAAGCACACCGTCGAGCTCGTGCTGGGGATCGAAGGAGGCAGCGATGAGAACGGCTGAGTTCGCGGCATCCGTCGGGCTCGAAGACACCGGCGCTGTGCTCGACCTCAGCGGCGAGATCTCTTCGGCCGCCGAGCAGGGACTGCTCGCAGCGTACGACGAGGTCAAAGACGCGAGCGTCGTGATCTTCGACTTCGCGGACGTGGACTACATCAACTCGACCGGGATCGCGTTGATCGTCGGGATCCTCGCTCAGGCTCGCAGATCGGGCCAGGAGATCCGGGCGCGAGCGCTGGCCGAGCACTACCGGGAGATCTTTCGGATCACCCGTCTTTCGGACTTCATGACCATCCTCGACGACGAGGGAGAGTGAACGATGGCGCAGGGAACCGTCTCGTTTGCAGTGCGGCAGCTGACCGACACGGCGAGCGCGATCGACATCCACGGTGACGTGACGGCGGGCTCGGAAGACGCTCTCATGGATGCCTTCACAACGGCGACCGAGGGCGGCGCGCGCGTCGTCCTCCTCGACTTCACCGCACTCGAGTACATGAACTCGGGTGGGATCGGGTTGCTCGTGACGTTGCTCGTCCGGGCGAACCGGCAGCGCCAGCAGTTGCTGGCGTGCGGGCTGAACGACCACTACCGCCAGATCTTCGAGCTGACGAGGCTCGACGAGGCGGTCGCGATCCACGCCGACGAGGCCGAGGCGCTGGCCGCGGTCGCCGGCTAGGGAAACGGAGGAGCGATGGATTCGGAGAAAGTGTCGCGCGACGAGCAGAACTGGGCGAAGCCCGTCGACACGCTCGCGGCGTCGAACGTCCCGAAGGGGGCTCTCGACACGGTCGGTGGGAAGCGAGTGCTCTCACCGATCCAGGGCTTCGGGAAGATGTGGCAGAAGACCTACCGCGTCTCGCTGGCCGACACGGCCGTGACGCCGCAGGAGGCGATCGCGGTCTGGAAGGAAGAGTTCCCGGCGTTCTGGCCGAAGGGCAGTCAGTTCCACGCACCGCTGACGGGCATCTCGCCCGGGGAGGTTGCGCTGCTCCAGGCCTCGCTCGGCGGCGGCCTCAAGCTCTCGACCGGGATCCTCGTCATCTACGCCGACGAGGAGTCGTTCACGTTCATGACGCCCCAGGGCCACATGTTCGCCGGCTGGATCACCTTCAGCGCCTTCGAGCAGGACGGCGCGACCGTGGCGCAGTCGCAGGTGCTGATGCGGGCGCAGGATCCGCTCACCGAGCTCGGGTTGACGCTCGGCGGCCATCGCAAGGAGGACGCGTTCTGGCGCGCGACGCTCCGGGCGCTCGCCGAGCGGCTCGGATCGAACAACGAGCCCGAGACGAGCGTCGTCTGCGTCGAGCGGCGACGCCAGTGGTCGCGGGCCGGGAACGTGCGCTACAACAGCGCGTTCAAGTCGGGGATCCACACTGCAACGTCGCCGTTTCGCAAGAAGACGAACGCCGGCGTTTAGGCTCGTCCGGAATGGCGGAGGCGATCGTCGTCGGCTCGGGACCGAACGGACTGGCCGCGGCGATCGCGCTCGCGCGCGAGGGCGTATCGGTGCACGTCATCGAGGGTGCGGACACGCTTGGCGGCGGCATGCGCACCGCCGAGCTGACCGCGCCGGGGTTCAAGCATGACGTGTGCTCGGCGATCCATCCACTCGCAGTCGCATCGCCGTTCCTCACGACGCTGCCCCTCGCCGGGCACGGCGTCGAGTGGATCTGGCCGCCGGCGGCGCTCGCCCATCCGTTCGACGACGGGACAGCTGCAGTGCTCGAGCGATCCGTCACAGAGACGGGTGCGACGCTCGGTGAGGACGCAGGCCGATACGCGAGGCTGATGTCGCCGCTCGTTCGCGACGCGCCCCTCGTGCTGGGAGACCTGCTCGGGCCGCTCGGCCGGCCGAGCCATCCGCTCGCACTCGCGCGCTTCGCCGCGCGCGCCGCCTTGCCTGCGACGTCATTTGCACGCACGGCGTTTCGCGGGGAACGTGCCCGAGCGTTCTTCGGAGGGCTCGCCGCGCATTCGATGCTGCCGCTCTCCCGGTCGCCGACGACGGGCTACGGCCTGATGCTCGGCCTGCTCGGCCACGCGGTCGGTTGGCCGCTCGCGCGAGGTGGCTCGCAGACGCTCGCCGACGGGCTCGCGTCGTACCTGCGCTCGCTTGGAGGCACCGTCGAAACAGGCCGAAACGTCGGGTCGCTCGGCGAGCTCGACGGTGCAGATGCGGTGCTGCTCGACGTCGGCCCGCACCAGTTCGCGCAGCTCGCCGGTTCGGAGCTGCCGAGCCGTTACCGGGGGCGCATCGAGGGCTACCGCTACGGCCCGGGTGTCTTCAAGCTCGACTGGGCGCTCGACGGTCCGATCCCCTGGCGCGCGGCGGAGTGCGGGCGCGCAGCGACGGTTCATCTCGGCGGAACGCTCGGCGAGATCGCCCGCTCGGAGCGGGCCGCGTGGCGCGGCGGGCCGGTGGAAGCGCCGTACGTCTTGCTTGCCCAGCAGAGCCTGTTCGATCCAACGCGGGCACCGGACGGCCGGCACACCGCCTGGGCGTACTGCCACGTGCCGAACGGCTCTCCCGTCGACATGACCGAGCGGATCGAGCGGCAGGTGGAGCGGTTCGCGCCTGGGTTCCGCGATCGGATCCTGGCACGAGCGGCGATGAGCCCTGCCGACATGGAGCAGTACAACCCGAACTACGTCGGGGGCGACATCAACGGCGGCGCCGGTGACCTGCGACAGCTCTTTACGCGCCCGGTCGCGCGCGTCTCGCCTTACACGACGCCGATCGACGGGGTCTTTCTGTGCTCGTCGTCGACGCCGCCGGGTGGGGGAGTGCACGGCATGTGCGGCTATCACGCGGCCCAGGCGGCGCTTCGCTATCTCCGGGAGCAGCGATGAGACGGACCTCCGCCCGGACGCTCGCGATCGGGCTCGGTGTCCTCATGGTGATGCTGGTCGCAGCGTCGGTCCCGCTGAACGTCTATGCGCACAACTCCCTCCTTGGCGGCACCCTCGGGATCGCCCTTCTGTTCTCGCCGTTTGCCGCCGTCGGCGTCCTCGTAGCCAGCCGCCAACCTCGAAACCCGATCGGGTGGGTCCTGCTCGCGCTCGCCATCTCGATGATGTGTTCCGTCGACGCAGGTGCGTACGCGGTGATCGCCTTCCGTCTCGGTCATCCCGACCTGCCGTTCGCACGCCTCGCGGTCGCGCTGACGCAATCGTGGATCGGGCTCATCCTGCTGCTGCCGCTCCCGATCGTGTTCTTCCCCGACGGGCGCCTGACGTCCCGGCTCTGGCGCTGGACGTTCTGGCTCTATCTCGTCCTGGCAGTGTTGTTCTTCGGCGTCATCGCCTACCGCGATGCGGGCGCATTCACCGACCGTGTCGTTCGGGTCGACTCGTCGGGCGAGCTGCGGACGTTCGCAGGGCCCTCTGGGCCGGCTGCAGCCGTTCTGGCTGTGCTCTATGCGGCGGTCGTCGTTTCGTGGGTCATCGGCAAGGTCGTCGAGTACCGGCGCTCGACGGGCGAGCACCGCCAGCAGTTGAAGTGGCTGATGCTCGGGGGCGCTGTCAGCGTCGTCGCTCTCCTGGTGACGCTGAGCGTCAACGGTTCGATCGCGTTCGTCGGCGTCGCGGCGTTGCCGATCTCGATCGGCGTCGGGATCCTGAAGTATCGGCTGTACGAGATCGACCGGCTGATCAGCCGCACGCTGTCGTACGCGATCGTGACCGGATCGCTGGTTGCGCTGTTTCTGGCCCTGGTCGTGTTGACGACGCGCGTGTTGCCGTTCTCCTCGCCGGTCGGGGTCGCGGCTTCGACGCTCGCGGCGGCTGCGTTGTTCACTCCGCTGCGCCGTCGCGTCCAGCGCATCGTCGACCGCCGCTTCAACCGTGCGCGCTACGACGCGGAGGCGACGGTCGAGGCGTTCAGACAACGCCTCCGAAACGCCGTTGATCTCGAGACCGTCCAGACGGGGCTCAGCGAAGCCGTCGCGGGCGCAGTCGAGCCCGCCCACCTGACGGTCTGGCTGCGGAGCAACGCGTGAAAGCGAGAATCGCTCACGCCTGTCAACGCGCTCGCGCTCGGCGCGCTGACGCTGGTCGTGCTCGGCGTCGGGGTGCTGGCCAGCAAGATCGGGCACGAGAGCCTGCTGGTGACGAGCTCTGGCCCGCTGCCCCTCGCGTTCGGTCTCGTGGGTCTGCTCGTCGCCTACAAGCGGCCGGCAAATCCGATCGGCTGGTGCTTCCTGGTCGCGGCGTTCCTGCTCACGCTGGACGGGGCGGCGTCGGCGTACTCGGTTGCCGTCTACCGCGGGCACCACGATCTGCCGCTCGGCCCCCTGGCGTTGTTCCTGCAGCCGAGCTGGGCGCCCGCGATCGTCCTCTTCGGCGCCAGCGTGCAGCTCTTTCCCAGCGGAAAGCTTCCGGCGGCGCCCTGGTCGTGGCTGTTCTGGGGCTTCCTCGCGCTCGGCGTCATCTGGATCGCCGGTGCGCTCGCAATCGTCACGGCGGAGCTCCTGCAGCACTCGGTGCAGGTCACCTCGGGCGGCGATCTCATCCAGCTCGACCATCCCACCGGCAACACCGCGTGGTGGGGGTGGATCGAGGGCTCGTTCTTCGTCGCGTTCGGGCTTCTGCTGCTCGCCTGGCTCATCCGCGAGCTTCCGGCCTATCGCCTGGCAACGGGCGAGCGTCGCCAGCAGCTGAAGTGGCTGATGGCGGGCGGCGTCGTTGCCGCTGTCGGTCTCGCCGTGTCGGTCACCGGACAGAACGGCGTCCTCGGAGCCGTCGCGACGGTCGCTATCACGGCGCTTCCGATCAGCGTCGGGATCGGCATCCTCAAGTTTCGGTTGTACGAGATCGACCGCCTGATCAGCCGAACGATCTCCTACGCGATCATCACGGGCTCCCTCGCGGCGGTGTTCCTGGGTGTGATCGTGTTGACGACGCGCGTGCTGCCGTTCTCGTCGCCGGTCGGTGTCGCAGCGTCGACGCTCGCGGCGGCTGCGCTGTTCAATCCGCTGCGCCAGTGGGTGCAGCGTCTCGTCGAACGCCGCTTCAACCGAGCGCGCTACGACGCCGAGGCGACAGTCGCCGCGTTCAGCCGCCTGCTTCGCGAGGCGGTCGACCTCGAGACGGTGCAGGTGAGCCTCGATGAGGCGGTTCGCGGCGCGGTGCAGCCTGCGCATGTCACCGTCTGGCTCAACCGCGGGCCCGCCGAGTCCTGATCCGAGGGATCGAGGGCTCGTGCGCCGACGCCGATGTCCGGTCGGACAACGTTGTGCGAGGAAGGAAGCAAAACATGCGGAGATTGTTCGTCGTCGGCCTGCTCACGCTCGGACTCTCGGCGGTCGCTGCGGCGAGCGCCGGCGCGGTCGGGCGAAGTGACGGCCGTTCGTGCACGACCCAGCGCTTCGGCGCGGTGATCCAGTCACTGAGCGCCGGCGGAGTGGTGTTGAAGGTTGCCGGTCAGGATCGCCCGCTGACCTTCCGACTCCTTCCGCGCACCCAGATTCGCAAGCAGGATCGACCCGTGGGTGTGACGGCTCTCGCAGTCGGTCAGAAGGTCGTTGCAGAGGTTCGGACCTGCCAGGGCGGCGGCGGGCCGACCGAGGTTGCGCTCGTCTCGCTCACGCTGGGGGGAGTGGATCCGGCGGGCGGCGACACGGCCCCGGTGAGCCCACCCACTCCTTCGGCGGCCGCCACTTGCGCACGCGGAGATTTCACGGCTCCCGTCGCCGTGGTCGGCACCGGCAGCATCAGCTTCACCTCCAAGGGCGCTGAGGGCTCGAGAACATTCTCGGTCGCCGTCACCGGCGACACCTCGATCGTGAAGCACGGTGTTGCCGTGCCACTCTCGGCGCTTGCCTCCGGCGACCGCTTGCACGTCTGGGTCGTCAGGTGCCAGGGCACGCCACCGACCCTGCGGGCGACGAAGATCGTCGATCTGGCCGCCGACGGGACGCCGCCGGCATCTCCGCCGGCTTCAAGTCCTGGAGCGAGCAACTGACAGCCGATTGCGGCTGCGCAAGGGCAAGGGGAGCCCTTGCGCAGCCGTCCGGCCGCATGCAGCGACCCTGGGAGGTCTCTACGGGTACCGCGAGGTGGTTGTCTCGTCGGTCGTCGTGTCGGAGGTGGTGGTCCCCGACGTCGTTGTCGGCGTGCTCGTGGTCGCCGCCGTCTTGGTCACAGCTGTTCCGCGGGCAGAGACGGCCCACCAGCGGCCACCGAAGGCGTTCTCGCCTTGTCCGCTCACCTGACCGGTCTGCTTGTCGAGCGCGAAGCCGTACAGCGGGTGGTGGTTGTACGTGAGCTGCTTGCTGCCGTCGCTCCGCTTCGTCGTTCCGAGGAGAGCCGGCTTGATCCCGGCTCCGGCAGTCGGCTTCGTCCGCGTGATCGCCGGCGGCCAGTACTTCGCGCACATACCGCTGCACGAGCTCTTGGCGCCCTTGTCCTTGGCGAACAGGTAGAGCGTGCGGCCCTTCGCGTTGACGAGGATCGCTCCGAGTTTCGTCGTGCGGAGCGACACCGATGCGCTGCTCGCGCTCTGATGCGTCGCGCCCTGCGCATTCGTACCGGCGAGCAGGAACCCGATCAGGCCAAGCGTCCCGGCAGCAAGCACCGCGAGCCCGAGCCGAAGGTTGAGTTGTTCTCCGCGTGCGACCATCAGCTGACCTTGAAGTGCTGGAACATCACGGACTCATGCGGTGCGCAGTACGCCTTGTACGCGCCTGCAACGAACTTGAGCGTCATCGTCTTCGTGCCCGTGAACGGCACCGAGGTGAAGGTCCAGGACTTTCCGTGCGGTCCGTCCAACTCGTAGTTGTGGATCGACGAGTCGTCGTGGATGACCAGCGTGTAGGTGCCCGCTTTCAGTGTCTTCACGAGCTTTCCGGCTGAAGTCGTGAGCGTGATCTTGTAGGCGTTGTTCTTGCCGACGGTTCCGATCAGCTTCGGGTTGCTCGCCTGTGGGCGAGCGAGTGCTGTGACCGCGAAGGCGGCGACTACCACCAGCGCGGCGGCCGCGGCGACTGTCAAGCGAAGAGGTTGAGACATTTGCGACGTCCTTTCCAACCGATTGCGTTACTGCATCTACGCACCATGTACGCAGCGATCGGCGGAATGGATTTCGCCAAGCCCTCCTAGACCGAGGCAGTGATGGTGATCCCGCCGCGCGCCTTCTGGACGAGCTTGACGTTCACGTCCGACGGGTCGAGCGCGAGCGCGGCAGAGACCTCGTCGCGGATCTGCACGGTCAGCTGTTCGCAGAACGCGCCCTGCTCGCGAAAGCGGGCCAGGTAGAGCTTCAGCGACTTCGACTCGAGACAGCGCTCGCGTGCCCGGTATTCGATCGTCGCGTTGTAGAAGTCGGCCTGGTTCGTGATCGGGCAGACAGCGGTCAGTTCGTCGCTGACCAGTTCGACCGTCGTGACGCCCGGGTTCGGGAACGTCTCGAGGCCCGCGTAGGCATCGCTGCCCGAGTGACCGAGTGCGACGAACTCCTGCTCCATCGCCGCACTGTAGCTCCGACCGGCGCCGCGGGATCAGCTGCGATACAGGTGCGAGCCGCGCTTTCGCAGCCGCCGCCACGCTGCGGGAATCTGCTTCTTCGCGCGCGCCATGCGCGCCGGCTGCCGTTCGGCGATCCTGCCCGCGACGAACGCTGCGGCCGTCGACTTGTCGACGACCGTCGCTTCGCGCAGGAGCGACTCGGCTACCGCAGCGTCCTGATGCTCGCCGAGGAGGCCCTGCAGCGTCTTCGCGGCTTCGAAGAACAGATCGGCCGACGTTCCGACCGCTGCGGACAGCTCGGCGGCGTAGCGCGCCCGTTTGAGCGAGATCCGCAGCTCGTGCAGTTGGCTGTCTTCGGGGTCTCCGCCGAGGCGCTTGCTCGTCTTCGTGAGCGCGCGAAACTCACGGCGCGCGATTCGCTCGAGCGGGATCGCCTCTACGCCTGTGCGCAGTCGCGGGGGAAGATGGAGCCGCGTGAGCAGTTGCTGGTACGACTCCTCGTCGAGCGCCTCCAGCAGCCGCCGCTGGGCGTCGTCGCGGCGTTTCCCGAGAGTTGCCAGCAGGCTGGCAGCGCCGGGCTGATCCGCTTCGTCGAGCTGTTCCAGTTGCGGCCGGAGATGGTCGAGCAGGACGTCGAGGTCGCGGGCCGGGCCTGTCGTTTCGTTCAGGCGGCTGAGGGGCTGCCCGAGGCTGCGACGCCAGTTCGGGTCGACGTATGCGCGCGTTGCACGAAGGAAGGTGCGGCTGCGGCGCGCGGCGACACGGTGCCGCCGGACGTTCTCCGGCGAGGAGCCGAGGCGAACGCCGGGATCGTGGACGAGCAGCGCGCGACGTTGCGTCTCGAGCATCTGGCGCAGTCGCGCCGCGCCGCTGTCGCCGCTGACCGGCGCGGATGGGATGAGCCCCTTCCCGGCGACGACGCCGGCGACCAGCCGCATGATCTCGGCGGGCAGCGAGAGGCCGGCGTTTCCCGGCTCCCACGCTTCGACTCGCTCACCGTGCGGGAGCGTGAGGCGCCAGACGACTCCCGCCTCGGACGGAAGCCGCGAGATGGTCATCCCGAGGCGTTCGAGGTCGCGGTCGACCGTGTCGTAGTCGTGCACGACCAGGTGCTCACGTTCCGCAAGGAGCCAGTTCCCGGTCGAGGCCCCACTGTCCTCGCCCGGGGCAAGGTCGGAGCCGAGACGTCGGACCACCGGCCGGCCGTCGTCCTGATCGTCGATCACAGAGAGTGATTTCCCCGCCCGGCACTCCGCTTCCTGCCGGTGGCGGAAAGTCTTGTCGCCGAGCTCGTCGAGCCGTTGATTCGGGACAGAACCAGCCGTGCGGTGTGCTAAAAGGTGCCCCGATGGGCCGCCACACCTGCGCGACGATCGTCGCCCTGGCGTTCTTCTGCGTGGTGTGCGGTCGCGCAGCCGCCTCGCCGGGAACGATCAACTTCGGTGTCGCCGACGACACCGGCAAGTACGCCGCTGATTCCGGCGCCGAGTTCTACGCACGCATCGCGTCGAGCGGCCTCGGCAACGACCGCTTAACGGTGATGTGGGATCCGGCGAGCCCGATGACGATCACCGAGCAGCCGTTCCTCGACCGGACGATCCCCGAGGCCGCGTCGCTTGGCGTGAACCTGATCCTCTCGGTGCGACCTGCGCGCGCAAACGCGATCGGCGGGAGCCTCGTGCAGGCGAAGCGGTTCGCCGCGTTCGTCGCGCTGCTCGCGACGACCTATCCGACAGTCAAGACGTACGTGATCGCGAACGAGCCGAACCAGCCGCGCTTTTGGCAGCCGCAGTTCCGTAACGGCAAACCGGTCGCGGGTCACGACTACGAACGGGTGCTCGCCCTGTGCTACGACGCGTTGAAGAAGGTCGACCCGACGATCACGGTCGTCGGCGGCGCGCTCTCCGGACGCGGGAACGACGACGCGCACGCCGCGAGCAACCGCTCGACCTCACCGCTGCGGTTTCTCTACGACCTCGGTGTCGCCTATCGCGCGAGTAAACGCAAGGCTCCGCTGATGGATCTCTTCGCGTTTCATCCGTATCCGCGCTCGTCGCTCGATTCGCTCAAGAAGGGACTCGAGTGGCCGATGGCGGGCTACGCGAATCTCGATCGGGTGAAACAAGGCCTCTGGGACGCGTTCAACGGCACCCGCCAACCGACGACGGAGACCGGTCTCGGGATCATGATCGACGAGATCGGGTGGCAGGTTCGCGTCGCCTCCAGCGCGCCCGACAGTCCCTACATCGGCGTCGAGAACGTCCCGGTCACGACGGAGGCGAAGCAAGCAGCTATCTACGGCCAGCTCGTCCGCAGCGCCGAGTGCGACCACACGCTGAAGGATCTGTTCTTCCTGCCGTTCATCGACGAGACGTCACTGACGGGATTCCAGAGCGGGCTGCTGCGCGCCGACGGGTCGGAACGCCCGTCGTACACCGCCGTCACGAACGCGATCGCATCGACCGCCGGCCGCTGCGTCGGTCGCCGTGTGGTCTGGAAGCACGCTCGCACCGTTCTCGGCGCGCAGGTCTTCTTCCACGGGCTGGCCGTCCCGAAGGTGGCCGCGAGGCAGCGCGCGTGGGGCTTCGCGGTCCGCACGGCCGAGGACGCACGGTACGTCGCGACAGTTGTGCCCGTGAGCCGGTCGAAGCGCGCGACGGCCGATGTGCCCAGGGCACCCGTCGCGAAGATGCGCGCCGTCGGCTATGCAAAAGCCAACTGGACGCCGCTCGTACGGTTCCCGAAGCGCCACCTTGCGCCCGGCCGTTACGCCTACCGCGTCGTCCTCCAGGCTGCGTTCAATCCCGCCCGCAAGCGGATCGTCGTCAGCCGGACCTTCGTCGTCCGCTAGCAGCGCGCCGACTGCCTCACTCTCAAAAGGACAGTCGGCTTGCTCGCCGAATGTTCGGAGAGTCTCCGGGGGAGTCGGAGACCGCGTGGCGGTTCGGCGGCCCGGCTCCGTCCCTCTCCCCTGGAGCCGGCCGCCGGCCGACGCGTTGCCGGCCGGACGACGAAAAGAAATGAGCCGGGAGAGAACGAAGGCTGCGGCCCCCTTGCTCTCGATCCCGGCTCGATACGCACCCTAGAGGTGACCGGGCTCGTCCGCCCTCCCCGTTTTGGGGGATCGGAGCCGGGTTCGATCTGCCGATGAAGCGGCTGCGACCGGGTGAGGGCCAAGGCCCGATGCGGCGGGGCCCTATTCTCGCTCTCGCCCGGTTGCGCACCAGCTCTCCTACCCGAGACCGGCGAATAACGACCGGGTTACCCCATACGGGGGAGCCGTTCGACGCCGAACGGTGCCGAAACCGAGGCTGTGACTGCGTACTCGGTTGCCCGGCTCGCATCGCGCGAGGCTGAGGCCGACTCGCTCTGGGCGAGGCGGCTGTCCGTCGTCGGTCTGGCCGCGGCGACCGCAACCTTTGTCGCGCTCGCCGTCCAGCTGCGCACCGGGTTCGGTGGCGCCGCAGTGTCCTCGGTCTTCACGAACTGGGTCTATGACGCAGTCGGCTTGCTCGCCGGAGCAACGTGCCTGCTGCGCGGGCTCCGCGGAGGTGGCGGAGCTGCCTGGATCTGGATCGGCGCAGGAATCTTCTCGTGGACGCTCGGAGACATCTACTACACGATCGCGCTGCAGAACCTCGCCTCGCAGCCCTTCCCTTCGTTCGCCGATCTCGGCTACCTCGGCTTCTACGTCCCGGTCTTCGTCGGCCTCGGTTTGCTCGTGCGGTCGTCTGTCGTCGATTTCCGCGGCTTCGTCTGGGTGGACGGCCTGATCGGCGGGTTCACGGTGTGCGCGCTCGCGACGGGACTCGTGCTGGGGCCCGTGTGGCGAACGTCGACCGGCAGCTTCGCCGCCATCGCGACCAACCTCGCCTATCCCGCCGGCGACGCTCTGCTGCTCTCCCTCGTCTTCTGCGCGTTCGGGCTGTCCGGCTGGAAGCTGAACAGGATGTGGCTCGTGGTCGGCGGCGGTCTCGTCATCTTCGCGGTGGCCGACTCCGTCTATCTGGTCGAGGTCGCGCACGGCACCTACCAGTACGGCGGCTGGCTCGACCTCGGCTGGCCTGCCGGATTCGTCCTCATCGCCGCAGGATCGCTCGTGGCTCCGGTCTGGCGTGTCCGCGGCCGGCTGGACGGCATGGCGATCGTCTTCGCCCCGGTCGCGATGGCCCTGGTCTGTCTCGGGATCGAGATCTGGGACCACTTCCACCGGGTGCAGACGGTTGCGCTCATCGCGGCCTCGCTGGGCCTCGTCGCCGTCATCGGTCGCCTCATGTTCACCTTCAAGGAGTATCTGGTGCTGCTCCAGCTCACTCGCGTCGAATCGCTGAGTGACGCCCTGACGGGGCTCGGCAACCGCCGCGCACTGGTCCGCCGCCTCGACGAGTACTTCGCCTCGAGCGGCGATGAATCGTCGCTCTTGCTGCTCTTCGATCTCGACGGCTTCAAGTCGTACAACGACACGTTCGGCCATGGTGCGGGCGATGCGCTGCTGCAACGGCTCGGCACGCGGCTCCGCGACTCGGTCGGCTCGCGGGGTGAGGTCTTCCGTCTCGGCGGCGACGAGTTCTGCATCTTCGTCCAGGGATCGAGCGTCAACCTGCCCTGGGTGAGAGCGGCGGCGACCGCAAGCCTGCGTGAATCAGGCGAGGCCTTCGCGATCAGCTGCTCGAGCGGCTACACGCTGCTCCCCGACGAGGCGGAGAACACACACGACGCGTTGCAGGTCGCCGACCGGCGGATGTACGCCGAGAAGGGCCTCGGCGTCGGCGGAGGAGAGGGCCGCGGAGTCCTGCTCCAGGCGCTCGTCGAGCGCGACGAGTCTCTCGGCACGCACACGAACGGTGTCGCCAGGTATTCGGCCGCGCTGGCCGTGGAGCTTGGTCTGGTTGGAAGCGACGCGAAGCTCGTCCGCGCGGCGGCGGAGCTCCATGATGTCGGCAAGCTCGCACTGCCGGAGACGATCCTGCAGAAGCCGGGGCAACTCGACGACGAGGAATGGAAAATCGTTCAGCAGCACACGCTGATCGGTGAGCGGATCATCGCCGCGGCCGAGGGTCTCGAGCATGTTGCGCTCACCGTCCGCTCGACGCACGAGCGCTGGGACGGCACTGGATACCCGGACGGCCTGCGCGGCGAGCAGATCCCGCTGGCCGCGAGGATGATCGCGATCTGCGACGCCTACGACGCCATCACCTCCGAGCGCCCGTACCGGCATGCGAGAAGCAGCGACCGCGCGATCGAAGAGCTGCGCGCCTCGGCCGGGACACAGTTCGACCCCGAGCTCGTGGAGGCATTCATCCTCCGCGCGCTGCCGGCCCTGCAGCCGAACGTGGTCGAACTGCCTCGGCGGACGGTCCGGAACACGCTTCGCTAGGCGCCCCCGCGCGACGAGCGCTACCGCCGGAGCCGGATCCAGAACGGTAAGCCGAACCAGAGCAACGCGATCAGCGCGACGAACCCGACGGTTGCGAGCGCGGCGAGGGTGCCGCCGAAGACGTACTGGCTGACGAAGTAGAGATTGATCGAGAGCGAGATGCCCAATGCCGTGATCCCCGCGATTGCGAGCCGGTTCGCATGCCGGATCAGAAGTTCCTTGTCGTGGTGGCGAAAGAGAACGCGGTGATAAGCGCTCGGCGCCATGAGCAGAACAGTCGCGATCAGGGCCGATGCAAGGGCGCCGAAATAGAGGTTGCGCTCGAACCTCGTCGTCGTTGCGAAGCCTCGGGCAAAGGGGATCGCCAGGAGGAACGCCACGAGCACCTGCACGCCGGGCAGCGCGACGCGCAGCTCGTTCAGCAGCTCCAGCAGTTCCCGGTTGAGGCGGTCTCGGTCGGTTTCGACCATGCCGGGATTATGTGGGCGGGCCTTCACGGCAGAGAGGTAGCTGCGGCGCGCGGAAGGGGATAGTTGCCGCACAGTCCGCAGCCGCGCGCCGCCCGATGAGTATCTCTCTTTCGCGCTCAAAGGGAGCGGGCCCTGCCCGGAGCGGCCCGAGCAGCGATCCGCAAATTGCGGATTTTTCTGCGCCGGCGCCCGTCCATCCGTCTCGCCGCCGTGAGATGCTCGAGGCAAGCGGCTGGGAGGGCCTCGAGATGTCACTGGTTCACCAGTGCAGCCGGCAGGGCTGCAGAGTGCTGACGATGGGCGAGTTCTGCATCCAGCACGAGCCCCCGCCTCGCCCGGCCCCGGCCGTCGCCGCGCGTGTGGAGGTGAGGACGGTGACCGGAAGCAGCCCCGTCCGGCCTCCGCACTACAGTCCCTCCCGCGGCAATGGTCAGGCTTGAGATTCGAGGGCAGCTCGTCGTTCTTCCCCGTGCGCAGGTCGAACGTGCGCAGAAGCTCGCACACGCCGAAGCACGGGTCTCATCGAGGCTGCGCGATCTTGCGCTCGTGCTCGACTGGGCGCTCAACAGCACCCGCGTCGTCGCTCTGAGGCGAACCGAGGCTCGCGAGCTCGAGCGGCTGGCAGGGAGCGATTCGCAGCTCACCGAGCTGGCAGCGATCCTCGCGGTTCCCCGGCGCGACGCGCGCGCGGCGTAATCCCTCGTTCGGGGCACGCCGTAGGTCGCAACGAGTCAACTCGAACGTAGGTGGCTCGAACCTGCTCGCCGTCTCAAGGTGACGGAACAGGGAGGGAGACAAGTGAACGCGAGCAGCCGGGATCATCACAATCACAAGGCCACGACCGTCCAATGCGTCGAGTGCGAAGCCTCGAGCGGCCTCTGCTGGCACGGATGGCGCGCCTACCGGATCGACGAACCGGGAACCGATGAGTCTCCGGCGCTCGCGTTCTACTGTCCAGCCTGCGCACGCCTCCAGTTCGGCCGGCGCACGCGCGTCAGTGAAGGGGACCGTGACGACTCTCCGGCTGAGTGACCCGGGCCTGCGCGACGTCCTGATCGCCGATCTCCAGTCACGGACGGATCTCGTCGTGGCCGCCGCCGGCGAGGACACGATCGAGGTGTCCCTGCTCGGGTCGTACAACCTCGAGGCGATGCGGATGGCGATCTATCTCCGGGTCCGTGCCTGGGAAGAGGCTCAGCGTTCGAAGGGCCGCCTCATCCGCGTCGAGCTTCTCTAGCTGTCGGCCGGAACGCTCGAGCGCTATTCGTGCTCGTAGAGCGGACTGTCGACGAGGCCCTGCTGGTAGGCGTAACGAGCCGCCTCGGTCCGGTTGGAGACTCCCAGCTTGCGGTAGACGTTCGTCAGGTGGAACTTCACCGTCTGCTCGGCGACCCAGAGCTCTTTCGCGATCTGCTCGTTGGAGAGGCCCCGCGCGAGCGCTCCGAGGATCACGGCCTCGCGGTCGGTGAGCCCTGCGGCCTTCGCCGCGCCTGCGGCCGTGGCGTCGGGGAGCCCGATGGTGCTGAAGACATTCCCCTCGACCGCCTGCCGGAGAGCCCCCGGCAGATCGACCGGGTTGACGCTCTTCACGATGTAGGCGCTCGCGCCGCGCTTGAGGACGTTCTCGATCAGCTTCTCGTCGGTCGAGACCGACAGCACGACCACCTTCACGGAGGGATGGCGCTTCTTGATCTGGTCGAGACAGATGAGGCCGTCCATCCCGGGCATCCGCAGGTCGAGCACGACCAGGTCGGGGCTCGTCTGCGCGACCAGCGGGAGGACCTTCTCGCCCGTGCTCGCCTCGCCCACGACCTCGAACTCCCCGTCGTCCTCCAGGGAACGTCTGATCCCGGCCAGGATCAGGCGGTGATCATCCGCGATGACGACTTTCAACATGTTCTCTCTCTATCGGCCGAACGGGGACTTCCCTGAGGGGAAGCTGTGTGGACTCGTTCGCCCGCCGTCGGCGGACCCCTGCGGGCTCGGGTGCCGACCTCCGCGTTGGTGTCCTCAGGAGGCGGTCGATCCTCTCATGACGCTTCCTCGACCACGAGGACGACAAGGTTCCTGGGGCCATGCACACCTTCGACGCGGCTCAGTTCGATGTCCGAGGTCGCGGAGGGACCGGAGATGAACGTGATCGGCCGGCGTTCGAGGCCCGCGGCGGCGATCATCGCCAGTGCTTCCGGCAGAAGTTCGACGATCTGTGTCTCTCCGACGACGCATACGTGGAGGTCAGGAACGAGGGAAAGCGCCCGCCGGCCCTCGGCGGGGCTGCCCGAGAGCACGATCGTGCCGGTCTCGGCGATCGCGACGGTGCAGCCGGTGAGAGCACCGTCGACCCGGTCGAGGTCGGGCGCGGGGAGCTCGTGGCCGTCGACGAGGTCGAGATCGGCAGCTCGCCAGGACGACGGGAGGCCTGGCGGGACGACGAGCCGAACCGCGTCGCGTGCAGCACAGACCGTCGTGATCGCTTTGGCCAGGTCGGCGCAGGCGACGCGATGGACCTCCGCGCGATACTCGCCGACCCGGCGGCAGAAAAGCGCGACTCGCTCTTCGGCAGCCAGCGATCCCGCGCGTCGGTAGGAGCTCGACGCAGGCAGCTCCGATGGCTGCGCCGGCTGCTCGCCGACGGCCGCAGCGATCCGGCCGAGGATCTCCTGACGTGCTTCGCTCATCGACGCTCCCGCCGCCACCATGAGCGGAAGCTCTCCGCTGCGACCGGCCTGAGGTCGCGACTCTGTGTCCACTGCCCGAGCGGGCCGGGCAGTCGGCGGATCCAGCCCGTGCGAACGAACGGCCGCTGGCCGAGGCGTCCAAGCTGCTGCGCGGCTGCGAGCCTGCGCGGCCCGCTGAACACCCACTCTGCCGCGTGCATCACGGTTTTCTCCACGGTCACAGGGCTTGCCTCGACCGCCTTTGCGCGTAGGTGCAGGAGCACCGTTGGGATGTCGATCTTGACGGGGCACACCTCGTAGCACGCGCCGCAGAGGGTGGATGCGAAGGGGAGTGACGCCGCGCTTTCGACGCCGACGAGTTGTGGGACGAGGATCGCGCCGATCGGGCCGGGGTAGACCGAGCCGTAGGCGTGTCCGCCGGTGCGGGTGTAAACGGGGCAGACGTTCAGGCAGGCGCTGCAGCGGATGCAGTGCAGGGCTTGCCTGCCGACCTCGTCGCGGAGCACGCGCGTGCGGCCGTTGTCGAGCAGGACGACATGGAGCTCCTGCGGCCCGTCGCCTTCGGTCACGCCGGTCCAGAGCGAGGTGTAGGGGTTCATCCGCTCGCCCGTGGCGGAGCGAGGCAGCAACTGGAGGAACACCTCGAGATCGGCGAACCGGGGCAAAAGCTTCTCGACTCCCAGGACGGTGACGAGCACGGGCGGCAACGTTGTGCACATGCGCCCGTTCCCCTCGGACTCGACGACGCAGACAGTTCCCGTCTCTGCGATGCCAAAATTTGCGCCGCTGACGCCGACTCGGGCAGCGAGGAACCGCTCGCGCAGATGGAGCCGGGCCGCTTCGGCGAGGTCGGTCGGGTCGTCGGAGGTGATGCCGGGCGCGATCGTCCGCGCGAAGAGGTCGCGGATCTCGGTCCGGTTGCGGTGAATCGCCGGAACGAGGATGTGTGACGACCAGTCACCGTCGAGCTGGAGGATCAGCTCGGCGAAGTCCGTCTCGATCGCGTGGATGCCCTCCTTAGCGAGGGCTTCGTTCAGCCCGATCTCGTCGGTCGTGAGCGACTTGACCTTGACGACTTCGTCGACGCCGTGGGCGCGCGCGATCTCTGCGACGATGGTGTTCGCCTCCGCGGCGTCCCGGGCCCAGTGGACGTGGCCTCCTGTCTCCTGGACAGCTGCTTCGAACTGGCGCAGGTACTCCGGGAGGTTCGTGAGCACGTCCGTCTTGATCCGCTTCCCGGCCTCGCGAAGCTCCTCCCAGTCGGGCAGCTCCGCCACGACCCTGGCGCGCTTGGCGCGGATCGTGTCTGTTGCGTTGCGAAGGTTCGTCCGCAGCTGGACGTCTGCCAGCCCGACGCGCGCTGTCTCCGGAAAGCTCGTCATGTCGAGGCGAGGATCTCGGCGAGATGGAGGGGCCGCACGGCTGAGTGGCGTCGTGAGAGCCCACCGCCGATCTGGAGCAGGCACGAGCTGTCGACTGCGGTGCAGACTCGAGCGCCGGTCGACTCGATCGCATCGCACTTGTCCATCAGCATCGCGCTCGACGTCTCGGCGTTTTTGATCGCGAACGTCCCGCCGAAGCCGCAACACTCATCGACGCGCGGAAGGTCGACGAGCTCGAGCCCCCGCACGTTGCGCAACAGGCGAAGCGGCGCGTCGCCGACCCGGGCGACGCGCAAGGAGTGGCACGTCGCGTGGTAGGTGACGCTGCCGGCGAACGACGCGCCGACGTTCTCGACGCCGAGCCGCCTGACCAGCAGCTCCGACAACTCGAAGACGTTGTCCATGCGCAGCGATTCCCGCACGGTCCCGACGCAGGAGGACGAGGGCGACACCACAGCTTCGTACCCGTTGAATATCTCGGCGAACCGGCGGCCTAGCTTTTGTGCCTCGCGCGGGTAGCCACTGTTCAGGTGCATCTGACCGCAGCACGTCTGCTCCACCGGGAACACAACCTCGTGCCCCAGGCGTTCCAGCACCTGCACCGTCGCCCGCCCGGCTTCGGGAAACACCGTATCCCCGATGCAGGTCACAAAAAGGGCGATACGCATCTACTCGCCGAGCGAGTCGAGCACTGCAAAGTCGAGCTCGAGGAAGTCCGAGACCTCCGGGATCCAGCGCTCTGCGACGAAGCGGACGTGTGCGGCGTGCTCGTTGTAGCCGTCGTAGGCAGCCTGGTCCGCGAACTCCATCGAGATGCCGAGGCGGAACTCGCTCTTCGCGCCCACCTGCCGCAGCAGCTCGAACGCCTCGACACCGTCGATCGCGGCGAGTTGCCGCGCGGCCGAGAGGAAGGCGGTCTCGTCGGATGAGCCGGGCGCGTGGCGCAACGTGAAGCTGACGGTGTGACGGATGTGGCCTGCGTTCATTGCGGGCTGATGCTCCCGAGTTGCTGCAAGAGCGGGCGCAGAAATGCTGCGCCGTCGCGCGCAAGCTGCTCCTCGCTCGAAAACGTCCGCCGCCAGACCTTCGTCGCAGCGGCGAGGTCGGGCAGGGAGTCGCCGAACGCCTCGATCACGACCCAGCCGTCGTAGCCGATCTCGCCGAGCGCGTTGAAGGTGGTCTTCCAGTCGACCTGGCCGGTGCCCGGCGTGCCGCGATTGTTCTCAGATGCGTGAAAGTGGGCGAGCACGTCGGCGCACGATTGCAGCGCGGCATGCGGGTCGGCCTCCTCGATGTGCGCGTGGAACGTGTCGTACATCAACCGGCAATTCGGATGGTCGACGTCGCGCACGAGTGCGGCGGCGTCCTCGGCGCAATTTACGAGATACATCTCGAAGCGGTTCAGGTACTCGATGTTGATCGTCACGTCACGGGTCGCCGCGTACTCGGCGGCGCCCCGTAGGCTCTCGATCGACCGCTCGCGCTCCTCAGGCGTCGGCCCCGCGCCGCTGAAGAAGCCGAGCGGCGCCTCGAGCGGGCCGCAGAGAGAATGGGCGCCGAGCAGAGCACACGCGTCGACCGCCGCCTTGGTTGCCGCGAGGCCTCGGGCCCTCACCTCGGGGTCCGCGCTGATCGGGCTGTCGTCCTCGCCGCGGGCGCAAACACCCAGCGCCGCGAGCCCGAGCTCTTCGAGCCTCCGGCCGAGCCGGGCGTACTTCTCGACTTCGCTGTCGAAGATCGGGATCTCGACGCCGTCGTAGCCGATCTCCCGGAGCAGTTCGAAGGTCGCGTCGTGCTCGGGGCCTGTCACGTCGGTCGACCAGAGCAGCATGTTCATGCCAAGCCTCGGTTGCGCGCTCGCAGTTGTCATGCCTTCGATCCTAACCGGAGTGCTCGGATACATTCGCGGCGATGAGCTTTGCGCCGCTCGCCGGCATTCGAGTCGTCGACGTGACCTCTTCGCTCGCCGGCCCCACTTGCACCGAGATCCTCGGCGGGCTCGGCGCGGACGTCGTGAAGGTCGAGCACCCGGGGCGCGGCGACGAAGCGCGCGCCTGGGGCCCGCCGTTCTTCGAAGGCGGCAGCGTGATGTTCTTCGCAGCGAATCGCTCGAAACGATCGATCGCGCTGGACATCAAGGACGAGACGGGCCGTGAAGCACTGCTTCGACTCGTGGATGGGGCTGACGTGTTCGTCCAGTCGCTTCGCGAGGGCGCTGCAGAGCGCCTCGGCGTCGGTAGCGATGCGCTGCGGGGGCGCAACGAGAGGCTCGTCTACTGCTCGATTCGGGCGTTCGGCCGGACCGGGCCTCTCTCCGGCGAGCCGGGCTACGACCCGCTGATGCAGGCTTTCGCAGGCCTGATCTCGATCACCGGCGAGCCGGACCGCCCAGGCGTGCGGGTCGGCGCGTCCGTCATCGACATTGGCACCGGCGTCTGGGCCGCGCTCGGGATCATCGCGGCCTTGCTGGAGCGCACGGCCACGGGCCGTGGGCGGGACGTCGGCGTCGCGCTTTACGACACGGCGCTCTCGCTGGTCGGCTACCAGTTGACCGCCGTCCTGCAGACCGGCGTGCCGCCGGGGCGCCATGGTACGGCGTTCCCGCTCATCGCCCCCTACGAGGTCTTTCCCACCTCGGACGGTGAGCTGATGATTGCCGCCGCGAACGACCGCCTCTTCCGCCTGCTCTGCGAGCGCATCGATCGCCCCGAGCTCGCCGACGACCCTCGGTTCCTGACGAATCCGGACCGGCTCGTCAACCGCGAGCAGCTGCTGCCGGAAATCCGCGAACGGCTCGCTCGCGACACCTCTGCTCACTGGTTGCAGCAGCTTGCCGGGATCCCCGTCGCGCCGGTGCAGGATCTCGCGACAGCCGGGGCTCATCCGCAAACGCGCGCCAACGGAATGTTGGAGCAGATCGGCGGCGTCGACTCGGTCGCCTCGCCGTTGCAGGTCGACAATGCACGTCTCGACCATCGTCTCCCGCCACCGCTGCTCGGTGCGCACTCGGTCGAGGTGCTGCGTGAGCTCGGCTACGGCGATGACGACATCTCCGCACTCATACGGAGGGGAATAGTAGGCTCGCCGGGATGATCGACCTTCCCCAGAAGATCGTCTGCGTCGGCCTCAACTACCGCGACCACGCAGAGGAGCAAGGCGTGGCGCTGCCCGAGCGCCCACTGCTCTTCGCCAAGTGGCCGAACACGCTGCTCGAGAACGGCGCGCCGATCCGCATCCCCGCGATCTCGAAGCAGGTCGACTACGAGGCCGAGCTCGGTGTTGTGATCGGTCGTCGAGCGAGCGGCGTCACGGTCGCCGAAGCGCTGAACTTTGTCGAGGGCTACGTCGTCGCCAACGACGTCTCCGGGCGCGACCTCCAGTTCGCCGACGGTCAGTGGGTCCGCGGCAAGTCGCTCGACACGTTCCTGCCGGTCGGCGATCTCGTGCCGGCGAGCGCCGTTCCCGATCCCCAGGCGCTGCCGATCCGCGCGATTCTGAACGGAGAGGTGATGCAGGACTCGAACACCTCGAACATGATCTTCGGTGTCGCCGACATCGTGTCGTTCGTCTCCCAGGCGATCACGCTGGAGCCGGGCGACCTCATCATCACGGGGACGCCCGCCGGAGTCGGCGCGTTTCGCGATCCGCCTGTCTGGCTGAAGCCGGGCGACGAGATCACGATCGAGATCGACGGGGTCGGATCGATCTCGAGCCCGGTCACCGCGTAGGCCGGCTCACCAAAACCCTCGGGAAAGGAAGGCGATATGTCGTTCGTTCTGGTCGTGCGGATGAAGGCGAAGGAAGGCGAGGAGGGACGCGCGGCCGAGCTCGCGGGCGAGCTCGCAGCGGCGACGCGTCAAGAGGCAGGCTGCGAGGCCTACGTCCCGTGCCGCGACCCGGAGGATGCGAGGTCATTCCTCATCTACGAGCAGTACCGTGATCAGGCGGCCTTTGAGGCGCACGGCGCGAGCGAGCACTTCCAGCGCCTCGCGGTCGGCGGCCTCTTCGAGCTGATGGAGTCGCGCGAGCGTACGTTCTACGAGACGCTCTAGCAGTCCGTGAAGCGGGCGCCGCTGCTCGTCGCGCTGTTTCTGGCTGCGCTGGCGCTGCGGCCACAACTCGTCGGCATCGGCCCCCTGCTGCCGCTCGTGCAGGACGACCTCGACGTCACGCACGCGGTCGCGGGCCTGCTCGGAACGATTCCGGTGCTGTGTATGGGCCTGTTCGCACCGTCGGCGCCCTTCGTCTCCGGACGGATCGGCTCGCGCTGGGCCGTTGCATTCGCGCTGGCGCTGATCGGTGTCTTCGGCGTTATCCGAGCGATCGCACCGGGGGCCGTCGGAGTGATCCTGCTGACCTTCCCGATCGGCATTGGGATGGGGCTCGCGGGGGCGATCCTGCCGGTGACGGTAAAAGAGCGTTTCGCGGACCGCCCGGGCTTCGCGACAGGCGTCTACACCACCGGGATCACGGTCGGCTCCGCGGTTGCGGCGGCCACGGCGGTCCCGCTCGCGCATCTCGCAGACGGCTGGCGCGCCCCGCTCTTCGTCTTCGGCGCGGTGTCGACGGGGCTCGCCGTGCTCTGGCTCTGGCTGACGCGCGCCGTGCCGGCGCACCGCCGCGAACACATCCGGCCGCTGCGGCTGCCGTTCCGGCGGTTGCTCGCCTGGCGTCTGGTGGCGGCGTTCTTCTTCATGTCGTCGGTGTTCTACGGCCTGAACGCCTGGCTGCCGGACGCGTATGTCGAACGCGGCTGGAGCGAGTCGTCCGCAGGCGGACTGCTCGCCGTCCTGAACACTGTGACGATCCCGTGCGGGTTCCTCGTCGCCTGGGCGGCAGATCACTACGGCTCTCGTCGGGGCTGGCTCGCCGGGGCCGCCTCGCTGCAAACGGTCGCGCTGCTCGGGATCCTCTTGTGGCCTGCCGGCGGCTGGGGGTGGGCCGTCCTGCTCGGCCTTGCCGTCGGTCCTCTCTTCCCACTGACGATGACCCTGCCGCTCGACGCCGCACGCCGGCCCGCCGAGGTCGCCGCGCTCGCCGGGATGATGCTCGGCGTCGGCTACACGCTCTCCGCGCTCTCGCCGCTCCTTCTGGGCGGCCTGCGCGACCTGACGGGTGGCTTCGACGCCGTCCTCGGGGCGCTCGTCGTGGCCTCGGCGCTCCTGATCGTCGTGGACGCGTCGTTCAGTCCGGCGCGGCTCGCAGCCGGTCGATCGTCGAGCGAACACCTTCCTCGAGCGGCGTCCAGCTGATCGGCCCGACGACGTCCTCGAGCTCGCCGTTGTCGAACTCCTCCGGGAACGGAAGCAGCGTCTCCTCGTCGACCGTGCACGTCACGTCCGCCGCCGCCTCGATCGCTTGGGCGGCTTCGGCGACGGCAACCGCAGGCCCGCCGAGACTGAAGACGCGCGCGCCCTCGGTCGCGGCCCGCGCAGCCGCCACGAAGACGCGTGCCGTGTCGGGCGCGAACTGCAGCTGCGTCCGGCCGCCGAAGGCGATCTGCGAGCCCTCGCCGCGAGCAGCGGCTGCCATCGCGAGGCTCGGCGACGCCGTCAGGCCGGAGTCGCGGCCCGGGCCGTAGACGATGAAGGGCCGGATTCCGATCGAGGCAACCTGCTCCTCCTGCCAGAAGATCCGCGCGAGCGCCCTCGCAGGCCTGCTTGTGCACGCCGTAGAACGTCGTCGGATGTCCGACCGCGTCGTTGGGCACCGGCCCGCCGTGGTCGTCGATCTGGCGAGTAGACCGCCGCTGAGCTCGCGAAGGCGACCTGGATGCCGCGGGTCTTCGCCGCGTCGAGGACGTTGACGGTCCCGCCGATGTTGATCGCCGTGCCGTGCGGCGGATTCGCGCTTGATCATGCGGGATCAGCAACGCCGCGAGATGGATCACATGGGTGATCTTCCGCCGGTCGAGCAGGCGCGCGAGCGCGTCGCGGTCCGTGATGTCGCCGCGGGTGACCGGCACGTCTCCTGCGCCGCACGAGGTGCAGCCGCCGGTCGTCGGTCCCGAGGTCGAAGCCGACCACGGAGACTCCCTCCTCGGCGAGCAGCGCGCAGCGTCCACGCGCCGATGCAGCCCAGCGCGCCGGTGACGAGAAACCGTTCGTCGCTCGGTCATGGATCGACGTAGACGGTGACCGTCTCCGTGTAGAACTCGATCGCTGCGCGGCCCTGCTCGTGCGGGCCGAAGCCGCTCGACTTGATGCCGCCGAACGGCACGTGGACCTCGGCCCCGGCGGTCTGCGAGTTGACGTGGAGCAGCCCCGCCTGCGCCTCGTTCTGGAACCGCGTCGCCGCGGCCAGGCTCGACGTGAAGATCGCCGCCGACAGCCCGAACTCGACGGCGTTCGCGCGCGTCAGCGCCTCGTCGAGGGTCGCGAAACGGTAGAGCGAGGCGACCGGGCCGAACACCTCCTCGCAGGAGAGGAACGCCTCGTCGCCGACGTCCTCGAACACGGTCGGCGCGATCAGGTAACCCGTGCTCGCCGACGCGGCCGCCGCCGCGCGATCACCGTGCCGCCCTCGCGCCGGCCGCGCTCGATCGCCGAAACGACCTCGTCGAACTGGGCCTCGTTGACGATCGGCCCGACCTCGACGTCGGGGTCGAGTGGGTCGCCGACCCTGCCGCGCTCGATCCGTGCGAGGAGCTGCTCGCGGAAGGAGTCGTAGACCGCGTCCTGGACGTAGATCCGTCGCGTCGCGGTGCACTTCTGGCCCGCCGACCAGAACGCGCCCGCGTAAGCCGCCTCGACCGCGCGGCCGAGGTCGGCGTCGGCCATCACGATCAGCGGGTTGTGGCCGCCGAGCTCGAGCTGCACGCGCTTGCCCGCCGTCGTTGCCTCGTCGCGGACTCCGTGGCCGGTCGCGACCGAGCCGGTGAACGAGATCGCGCGCACGCGCGGATCGCGACGAGCGCCGCACCGACCGTCGACCCGCGGCCCGTCAGCACGTTCAGCACGCCGGCCGGCAGCTCGGCCTCGGCGAACGCCTCGGCGATGTGCAGCCCGGTCCGCGGCGCCTCGTACGCCAGCTTCAGCACGACGGTGTTGCCGTAGATCAGAGCCGGCGCGAGCTTCCAGACGGGAATCGCGCATCGGGAAGTTCCAGGGCGTGATCAGGCCGACGACGCCCACCGGGCGCCGGCGGGTCGAGACCTGCGCGCCGGTCGAGCGACTGCTCGAAGTGCTCGCCGACGGAGCGGAACGCCTCGCCCGCGGCGAAGCGCAGGATCTGGGAAGCCCGGGCCGCCTCGCCGCGCGCCTCGCGCAGCGGCTTGCCCATCTCGGTCGTCATGTCGCGCGCGATCTCCTCGGCGCGGGCTTCGAGCACCGCCGCCGCCGCCGTCAGATAGGCAGCACGGCGGGCCATCGGCAGCCCCGCCCAGGCGTCGAACGCCGCCGCAGCAGCCGCGACGGCCGCGCTGGCGTCCGCCTCCGTTCGAGGCCGTGAACTCGCCGTCGTCTCGGCGGGCCGCATCGGGTTGACCTTCGTGTACGTCTCGCCGAAGCGGACGGCACCCACGCGCCGCCGACGTAGTTCAGTCCTGCCGGGCGGGCCGGCGCGTCTAGGACGTCGGTCATTCATCACCTTTCGTGTCGGGCCGTGCGCTCTAACGTATCGACCTCATGCGGCCACCGGGTTGACGAGCACCCCGATCCCGTGGATCTGATCTCGACGCGTGCCCGGGCTCGAGCGTGTAGTCGTCTGCCGGGACGAGTCCGGTGCCGGTCAGCAGCACCGAGCCGGGCGGCACGGGGTTGTCGCGCACGAGCCATCCGGCCAGCTCTCGTGGAACGAGCGCTTCATCCTGCCAGTCGACGTCTCGCCGGCGAACAGCACTCGCCGTCAAGGCCGGTGATGCGCAGCAGGATCGCGAACGGCTCGTCCCAGTTGTCGGGCACGGCGAGCACCGGGCCGATCGCGCATGCGCCGGCGAAGATCTTGGCCTGTGGGATGTAGAGCGGATTCTCGCCCTCGATGTCCCTGCTCGAGACGTCGTTGCCGATCGTGACTGCGACCGGTGCGCCGCCCTCGCCGAGCACGAGGCCGAGCTCCGGCTCGGGCACGTTCCACCGGGAGTCGCTGCGCACACGAATCGCCCCGCCCGGGCCGACCGTGCGACGCATCTGCGGCGTCCTTCAAGAAGAGCTCCGGCCGGTCGGCGTCGTAGACGAGCGCGTAGACGTCACGCGCGTCGGTCTGCGCCTCCTCGAGCCGCGCGTCTCGGCTGCGCTCGTACGTCACGCCCGCGCACCAGATCTCGGGCGCCACGATCGGCGGGAGCAGGCGGAGCCCGGCCGCGAGGACCGAGCGCTCGACCTGGCCTTCGCCGCGAAGCGCCGCCAGCGGATCGTCGTGATCGAGCACCTCGACGACCTCCCCCACGAGCCGGCCGGCACGCGGGCCGAGACTCGTCAGCTTCGCGCGCAGGATGCGAATCAATATGTCGCCCGGCCGCCGGAGATGTCGAAGCACGCGCCGTCGAGAACGTCATCTCCTCGCTGGCAAGCCAGCAGATCGAGCGCGGCCACCTCGTCCGGCTCGCCGACGCGCCCGAGCGGGATCCGCGCGGTCATGTACGCGATGTGCTCCGCGGAGATCTGGCCGAGGATCGGCGTGTTGATGACCGCGGGCGCGATGCAGTTGACGAGAATCCCGCTGCCGGCGACGTCCTTGCCGATCGCCTTCGTGAGCGCCGATCACCGCGCCTTTCGACGACGAGTAGGCGCCCGCCATCGGGTTGCCCTCCTTCCCGGCGATCGACGCGATGTTGACGATGCGCCCGTAGCCGCCCGCCTTCATCTTCGGAATCGCGGCGCGGTTCGCGAAGAACACGCCGTTGAGGTTGATCGCATGAACGCGCCCCCACTCCTCGTCGCTCACCTCCTCGGTGTGCAGCGAGTCGCCGCCGACACCGGCGGCAGCAGACGAGCACGTCGAGCCGCGGCAGCCGCTCGACCGCGGCGTCCAGCTGAGCCGAGTCGCGCACGTCGTCGCCGTTCTCGAGGTCGAAGACGTGCACCTCGGCGCCGCCCTCGCGCAAGCCGCTCGACCGCCGCCGCGCCGATCCCGCTCGCGCCGCCCGTGACGAGCGCGACCCGCCCCTCGAAGCCGTAGTGGTTTGCTCATCGGGCATTTCTATACCGTTTTGCGTGCTTCCGCCCGGCGCTTCGATCCGCAGTCCGACTACCCGCTCGGGCACCGGCGTCCCGACCTCGTCGCGACCCCCGGCGGGATCCCGCTCGCCGACCTCGCGCTCGACGGCACGGCTCGACGCGGCCGAGCTGCGCGCGACCCCCGCGACGCTCCGCCTGCAGGCCGAGGTCGCCGCCGCGCGCCGGGCGGCACGCAGCTCGCCGCGAACCTGCGGCGGGCGGCCGAGCTCGCTCCGCTGCCCGACGAGACGATTCTGGAGATCTACACGGCCCTCCGCCCGCGCCGGTCGTCGGCCGCCGGAGCTCGAGGCTGGGCCGCGCGCCTCGACGAGCTCGGGGCGCCCCTGACCGCGGCGTTCGTCCGCGAGGCACTGCGCGGTCTATGCGAGCGAGGCCTCCTTGCAGCCTGACGAGCGCTCGGCGCGCTACGTCGCGCCGCGAGCAGCGCGCGCTGCGGCGCGAAGTCCTGATCGAGCCGCTCGCCGAGCTCGGTCTTGTCGCGATGAACGGCCCGAACGACCCCGAGCCGTCGCTCGTGATCGAGGACGGCCGGGTCGTCGAGCTCGACGGTCGCCGGCGAGGAGATGGGACGCGCTCGACCATTTCGTCGCGCGGTACGGCATCGACCTCGAAGCCGCGCGCGAGGCGGCCGGTCTCCGACGCCGAGATCGCGCGGCGGCTCGTCGACGTCGACGTCGCCGCGAGCCGACCTCGTCCGCCTCTCGCGCGGTCTGACCCCGGCGCGGCTGGCGCGGGTGATCGGGATGCTCGACCCGGTCGAGCTGATGTTCGCGCTCAAGAAGCTCCGCGCCCGGCGGGCGCCGGCGAACCAGGCGCATGTGACGAACCTCAAGGAGAACCCGGCGCTGCTCGCCGCCGATGCCGCCGAGGCAGCCGCGCGCGGCTTCGCCGAGGTCGAGACGACCGTCGGCGTCTCGCGCTACGCACCCCTGAACGCGATCGCGATCCTGATCGGCTCGCAGACCGGCCGGCCGGGCGTCCTCACCCAGTGCGCGGTCGAGGAGCGACTCAACCTGAGGCTCGCCATCCAGGGCCTCGTCACCTACGCCGAGACGCTGTCGGTCTACGGGACCGAGTCGGTGTTCGTCGACGGCGACGACACGCCCTGGTCGAAGGCCTTTCTCGCCTCGGCCTATGCGTCACGCGGCGTCAAGGTGCGTTTCACGTCGGGCGGCGGATCGGAGGCGCTGATGGGCGAGTCGGAAGGCAAGTCGATGCTCTATCTCGAGGCGCGGTGCCTCTCGCTGGTCCGCGCCGCCGGCTCGCAGGGCGTGCAGAACGGCTCGATCTCGTGCGTCGCTCTCGCCCTCTCGGTTCCCGGCGGAACACGCGAGGTGCTGGCCGAGAACGTCCTCGCCGCCTGGCTCGACCTCGAGGTCGCGTCCGGCAACGACGCGATCGCAAGCCACTCCGAGATCCGCAAGACCGCGAAGCTGATGGGGCAGTTCCTGCCGGGCACCGACTTCGTCACCTCGGGCTACTCGGCGATGCCGCGCTACGACAACATGTTCGGCGGCGGCAACTACGACTCGGACGACTTCGACGAGTGGCTGACGCTGCAGCGCGACTGGCAGGTCGACGCCGGGATCGAGCCGCTCGCCGAGGCAGACGCGCTCGCGGTCCGCGAGCGCGCGGCGCGCGCGGTGCAGGCGGTCTTCGCCGAGCTCGGCTTCCCGCCGATCACCGACGAGGAGGTGCGGCTCGCACGACGTGCCTCGACTCGCGCGACCTACCCGACCGCGACCGCGCCGCCGACGTGCTCGCCGGCGACCGCGTGCTGGACGAGGGGATCAGCGGGCTCGACGATCGCCCGGCGTCTCGAGCGCCGGGGCTTCCCGGACGTGGCCGCCGCCATCTTCGGCATGCAGCGCCAGCGGGTCGCCGGCCGACTACCTGCAGACGTCGGCGATCATCGGGCCGACGGCACCGTGATCTCGGCGGTCAACGACCGAACCACTACCCCGGCCCGGGCACCGGCTACCGCCTCGAAGGCGAGCGCTGGGAGCTCCTCCGCCGGTTGCCGTACGCGGTCGACGCGCGGCTGCTCGGCGGTGCTCGCCGCGACGGAGCCGGTCGTGGCGGCGTCGGGCCGGCGGGACGCGGGGCGCGACCCGGACGAGGTGGTCGTCGCCGTCGGGCCCGCGTTCGGCGACGCGCTCGCCGAGACGATCAACGGCCTGTCCCACGCCGAGGTTCTCGCGGCGATCGTCGACGGCATCGCGAAGGCGGCGCGCGCGCCGCGCATCGTGCGCGTCCGGCGCTCCGCCGACGTCGCGTTCATCGGCCACGACGGCGCCCTGCTCTCCGGCTCGCGGCATCGCCGTCGGGCTGCAGTCCAAGGGCACGGCGCTGATCCACCGCGCCGACCTCGAGCCGCTCGACTGCCTCGAGCTCTTCGGCATGGCGCCGTCGCTGACGCTCGCCTCGTACCGGCAGATCGGGCGCAACGCGGCGGGCTACGCGCTCGGCCTGCCGGTGTCGCCGGTCCCGACCGTGATGGACAACTACGCGCGCGCCAAGCTGATCGTCCGCACGACGCTGCTGCACGCGCGCGAGGCGGCCGAGGTCGTGCCGCGAGGCGGCGCACGTCGAACTCGATGCCTCGCCGGCCGTCGCGGCCGATCTAGGTCGAGCTTCAGAGGCTCCGGCCTCGTCCCAGGGCTTGCCGTCACGGCCCCAGCGGTGCGCATCGTGGCCCTCGACGATCACCCACGTGTGCTCATTCAGCTCCGGCGCCTCGAGCGCCTCGAGCAGCGCCTCGGTCAGCCGCTCGATCAGGCGTGACTCCAGCTCCGGTGTGAGCCGGCGCTCGAACAGCTCGACACGGACGAGCGGCAGCTAGTGCTCTCCACGTGCGTCGCGCCGCCGTCGGGGCCGAGCACGAGGTCGAGCTCCCGGTCGGGGACGTGGTCGAGCGGAACCGGCGCCAGCGCCTCCATGAAGGTGACGCCGCCCGGAATAGAGCCTGTGGCGCAGGCCGCGGTTGACGACGCCGACGTCGCCCGGGCCGAGCGTCCTCGTCTCGTCCTCGACCGTCATCTCCACCTCGCCCTCGAGGATGAACATCACCTGCTCGGTGTGCTCGTGCGCGTGCCACGGCACCTCCTTGCCGGGCGCGTACGTCACCCGGCAGAGCAGCACCTGCTCGCCGCCGATCGCGTGCAGCCGCACGCCGTCGCGAACTCGAACGAGTCGCGGCCGTTCCACGCCCGAAACGGGCTCGGCCGCGCTGCTCAGGCATCGACCTCGAGGTACGCCGCGCCGCCGTTCGACGAGACCGTCTTGACCGAGAGCTGCTCGTCGAAGATGACCCGCTTGCCCTCGCGGCGGCGGCTCGCGCTTCGCCTCGAGCGCCGCGAGCACCCGCTCGGGCGTCGCGGGCATCTCGGTGACCCAGACGCCGACCGCGTCGTGAGATCGCGTTCGCGATCGCGGGCGGCTGGGCGTTGTTCGCCATCTCGCCGATCGCCTTGGCGCCGAACGGGCCGTCCACCGACGGGTTCTCGAGAATCACGTTGTCGAGCTCCGGCAGGTCGCGCAGCGCCGGGCCGAGGTACGAGCCGAACTCGCCGCCGCGATGCTCGACCGACGGGTAGTACGGATAGCTGTTCTCGAGCAGCCCGAGCCCGAGACCCATGATCGCGCCGCCGTCGATCTGCCCCTCGACCAGCGTCGGGTTGATCGCACGGCCGACGTCGTAGACCTGCACCAGCTTCTTGACCACGACCTCGCCCGTCTCGTCGTCGACCTCGACCTCGGCGACGCAGGCCGCGTAGGAGATCGCCGAGTGCGGCTCGAGCTCGACCTGGCCGGTCGCATCGTCGACGGTCGGCGAACGGCTTCAGCGCCGTCGACGAGCCGCTGATCAGCTCGCCGTAGTTGTACGTGGCCGCGCCGGCCACGTCGGCGACGCTGATCCGCTTCTGGGGCGCCCCTTCGGGCGATCACCTCGCCGTCCTCGATCTCGAGGTCGGCCGGGTCGATCTCGAGCTCCTTCGAGGCGATGTCGAGGATCCGCTCGCGCACCCGCTCGGCGGCGAGGCGCACGGCGTTGCCGCCGATGAACGTGCCGCGCGAGGCGAACGTGCCGGTGCAGACCGCCGACGAGTCGGTGTTCGTGTTGTCCATCGTCACCCAGTCGTAGGGAACGCCGAGCGCGTCGGCGACGATCTGGGTGTGCACGGTCTTCGAGCCCTGGCCGATGTCGACGGTCCCGGAGAACACGTCGACGCGCCCGTCCGGCTTGAGCTTGATCCACGCCTGGCTCGGGATCGCCGTTCTGGTTCATGCCGGTCGGGTACTCGATCGTCGCGAAGCCGCGACCTGCGCTCGGCCATCAGTCCCCCTCCCCGTTCAGGTCCTGCTGGCCGACGAGTGCTCGGGCAGCAGCTCGCCGCTCGCGGCTCGGACGTCATCGCCCGGAAGCTCCCGGGCAGCTCGATGCCGACGCGCTCGGCGGCGGCGAGCGTCACCGGGCACCGTCGAGGGATCCTTCAGGCGACGCCGTTGCCGCTCGTGTCGCCGATGCGGTTCGCGTTCTTCAGCCGGAGCTCCCACGGATCGATCCCGAGCTCGCTCGGCGATCCGGTTCATGTGCGTCTCGACCGCGAACGAGACCGAGGTGACGCCGAAGCCGCGCATCGCGGTGGTCGGCACGCGGTTCGTGAAGACGACGAACCCGTCGAAGCGCAGGTTCGGGATCGTGTAGGCGCCCGAATGGTGGAAGGCGTGCTTCGTGACGCCGTACGGCGAGAACCGCGCGTAGGCGCCGGAGTCGTGCAGCGTCAGCGTCCGCCGGCCGAGGATCCAGCCGTCCGAGGTGACCGCGTCGGCGATCTCGATGTGCCACGGGGCGCGGGTCGACGAGGCGAGGAACTCCTCCTCGCGCGTCCAGCGCCACTTGACCGGCCGCCGCGCCTTGAGCGCGAGCAGCGCGCAGATCGTCTCGGTGGCGGTGTCGACCTTGCCGCCGAAGCCGCCGCCGACGGTGCCGCCGACGAACTTCAGCTTGTTCAGCGGCACCTGCAGATGGGCGGCGACGACGCCCATCGAGAAGTACATCGCCTGCGTGCAGGAGTAGATCGTCAGCCGGCCGTTGGCCTCCGGCACGGCGAGCGCGACCTGCGTCTCGAGCGGCATCTGCTCGATCGCCTGCGGCCGGTAGACGCCCTCGACGATCACGTCGGCCTCGTCGAAGGCCCAGTCGATGTCGCCCTTCCGCACGCGGCGGTGGTTGTACGGGCCGTAGTGGGGATACACGTTGCCCCACTGGTGGATCTGCGGCGCGTCGGGGTCGAGCGCATTGCGGATGTCGAAGAGCGCCGGGCGCTCCTCGTAGCGCGATCTCGATCGCCTCGACGGCCGCAGCGCGCGCCTCCTCGGACTCGGCCGCGACGGCAGCGATCGGCTGGCCCCTGTAGCGGACCTCGCCGTCGGCGAGCAGCGGCTCGTCGGCCGGGACGCCGAGGCCCTCGAGGTGGCCGTAGACGTTCTTCGGGACGTCCTCGTGCGTGACGATCGCGCGGACGCCCTTCATCGCCTCGGCCTTGCTCGTGTCGAGCGAGGTGATCGCGGCGTGGTCGTGCGGCGAGCGGAGCGCCTTCACCCAGAGCGTCCTGCCGACGCGGACGTCGTCCACGTACTGCGTCCGGCCGGTGACGTGGCCGACGCCGTCGTACCGCGGCAGGCGCGCGCCGACGGCCTTCATGCTGCGCTCCCTTCGGCCGAAAGTCAACTCGACCGGCTCGGCACGTCGCCGCGGATGCGGCCATGCACCGCGTCGACGATCTTCACGTAGCCGGTGCAGCGGCAGTAGTGCCCGCCGAGCCCCTCGAGCACCTCGTCGCGGTCGACGCGCCGCCCTTGCGCTCGATCAGCGCGGTCGCCGCGATCACCATGCCCGGCGTGCAGAAGCCGCACTGGGCGGCGTAGTGGTTGTGGAACGCCGCCTGGACCGGCGACAGGCCTCGGCCTCGCCGAGGCCCTCGACCGTCGTGATCTCGGCGCCGTCGACGGTCGCGACCGCCGTCAGGCACGAGCGGCGCGGCTCGCCGTCGACGAGCACGGTGCACGTGCCGCAGCCGCCCTGCTGGCAGCCGGCCTTCGGGCTCGTGATGTCGAGCTCGTCGCGCAGCACATGCAGCAGCGACGTCAGCGGCGGGCTCGTGATCTCCTGCTCGACGCCGTTGACGATCAGCTTCATGCGATCTCCAGTTGGTCGAGAGCCTCCGGACGAGGATCGGCAGGACCGCCCGGCGGTAGGCCGCGGAGGCGACCGCGTCGTCGACGGGCTCGACGTCCTCTGAGCACGGCGGCCGGGTCGCGGCTCGCCTCGACGGCACGGCAGCGGACGGCGGTCGGGCCGACGCCGGAACGGCGACGCGCAGGTCGCTGCCGTCCGGCCGCAGCGCACGCGGCCACGGCGGCGACCGCGTACGAGTGCGCGTGCCGGCGGCGCAGCCCGCTCGAGCCGGAGCGGCGCTCGAAGCGGTCGTACTCGACCTCGAGCACGAGCCGCCCGATCCGGTCGCCGCGAGGAAGTCCTCGACCGGCTCGGTCCGCTCGCCTCCGCTGCCGGTCGAGCGCACCCGTGCCCCGAGCGCGATCAGCGGCGCGCCGAGGTCGCCGCGCTGAGCGTCGTCCCGGCCGGCGGCGGAGCAGATGTTGCCGCCGACCGTCGCGCTCCGCGCGAACCTCGTTGTCGGCGATGTGCGCGGGCGACACCGCGAGAGCGCAGCTCCGGGGTCGGCGAGCAGCGCCGAGATCGGGACCATCGCGCCGATCACGACGCGGCCGCCGTCGACGCGCATCCCGGTCGAGGCCGCTGCGGTGGAGCATCAGCGCCCGCCGGGCGCAGCCGGCCCGCCGCGATCTCGGGCAGCAGGATCGTCCCGCCGCCGAAGACCGTCATGCCCTCGCCGTCGCCGAAAGCGACGCCGCCTCGTCGGCGGACGTCGGGAAGAGCACGTCGGCGGTCATGCGGGCGATTCTAAGCAGCGCGCTCGGCGCGCAGAGGATGCAATCGCGGCGTCGAATCGCCGATCGACCATCTACTGTGCCTCGATGGCGTTCGCGTCGATCGACGAGCTCGAGTCGGCGCTCGCCGAGGCCTCCTATCTCGCCGACCGCGGGCTCGCGACGGCGCTCTTCCTCGCGCTGACGCTCGAAAAGCCGCTGCTGCTCGAGGGCGAGGCCGGCGTCGGCAAGACCGAGGCGGCGAAGGCGATCGCGGCCGCGCTCGGCGCGCCGCTGATCCGGCTGCAGTGCTACGAGGGCCTCGACGTCGCCAACGCGGTCTACGAGTGGAACTACGCCCGGCAGCTGCTCCACATCCGCGCCGCGCAGGAGGGCACGGTCGACGAGGCCGAGCTGTTCGGCCGCGAGTTCCTGATCCGCCGCCCGCTGCTCGAGGCGATCGAGTCCGACGAGCCGGTGCTGCTCCTGATCGACGAGGTCGACCGGGCCGACGAGGAGTTCGAGGCGTTCCTGCTCGAGGTGCTCTCCGACTTCCAGGTCACGGTGCCCGAGCTCGGCACGATCAAGGCGAAGCGGCGGCCGATCGTGATCCTCACCTCGAACCGCACGCGCGAGCTGCACGACGCGCTCAAGCGCCGCTGCCTCTACCACTGGATCGGCCACCCGTCGGTCGAGCGCGAGATCGAGATCGTCCGGCTCCGGGTGCCCGGCGTGCCCGAGCGCCTCGCCGACGAGGCCGCGCGCTTCGCGGCCGAGCTCCGCGTCGCTCGACCTCGCAGAAGCCGCCGGGAGTCGCCGAGACGATCGACTGGGTGCGGGCGCTGACCGCGCTCGGCCAGCAGGAGCTCGACGTCGAGAACGTCGCAGGCCACTCTCGGCTCGGTGCTCAAGTACCACGAGGACCTGCTCTCGCTGCGCGACGAGGTGCTGGCCGGGCTCGTCGCACCGCGCGTGAGCAGCGCGAGAGCCGTGCGCGAGCGACGCGGTCGTCCGTCACGTCGTCGTCTTCGGGCGCGTGCTGCGCGAGGCGGCCTCGAGGTCGGCCCGGGACGCATCGCCGACGCGCTGCAGCGGGCTCGACGCGATCGAGCTCAGCCGCCACGACGACGTCTACTGGACGCTCCGGCAGACGCTCGTCTCGCGGCGCGAGGACCTCGAGGCCTTCGACCGCGCCTTCGATGCCTGGTTCCTGCGCGCCGCGGCGAGCCGCCGCCGCGCGGTGAGAGCCGCCGCCGCGGGCGGCCAGCGCCGCGGGCGCCGCGCCCGGCGCCGGGCCCGAGCTCGAGGGCGGCGAGTCGAGGTCGGCGGCTGGAGCGCCGAGGAGCTCTGCGCACGCGCGACTTCGCGGCGATGAGCCCGAGGAGTTCGCCCGCGCGCGCGCGGCTGATCCGCGCGATCGCGCGGACCGGCCGCGGCGGCGCTCGCGCCGCCTGCGCCCGCGACCCGGACGGGACGTGCTCGACGTGCGCGGCCTCGTCCGCAGGTCGCTCGCGACCGGCGGCGACCCGCTCGACGCGGGCGTTCCGCAGCCGCGTCCGAGCGCCGCGCAAGCTCGTCCTGATCCTCGACGTCTCCGGCTCGATGGAGCCTACTCGCGCGCGCTGCTCCTCTACCTGCACGCCGCCCGGGGCTCCGGCCGCGGCGTCGAGACGTTCGCGTTCGGCACGCGGCTGACGCGGCTCACGCGCGAGCTCGCGTCCGCGATCCCGACGCCGCGCTCGCGGCGGCGTCCAGCGGGTCGTCGACTGGTCGGGCGGCACCCGGATCGGCGCCTCGCTGAAGGCCTACAACGACGAGTGGGGGCGCCGCGCGCTCACCCGCGGCGCGGTCGTCGTGATCCTCTCCGACGGCTGGGAGCGGGGCGACCCGGAGCTCGTCGAGCGCGAGATGGCGCGGCTCGCGCGGCAGGCGTTCGCGGTCGTCTGGGTCAATCCGCTGAAGGGCCACCCGGCGTACCAGCCGCTCGCGGGCGGAATGCGGGCGGCGCTTCGCCCACATCGACCGGCTCGTCTCCGGGCCACGACGTCGCGAGCCTCGAGGCTCTCGGTACAGTCCTCGGCGGGCATCGAACGGAGGCACGCAGCGTGAAGGAGATCGTCGACGACGTCGAGCGCTGGCGGGCAGCGGGGCGAGCGAGGTCGCGATCGCGACCGTCATCGCGACGCGCAAGTTCGGCGCCGCGGCCGGTCGGCGCGAAGTTCGCCGTCTCGGAGTCGCGGCCAGATGTGCGGCTCGGTCTCGGGCGGCTGCGTCGAGAACGACGTCTTCGGTGCACGCGCGCCAGGTGATCGAGCGTCGGGCCAGCCGCAGGCTGCTCAGCTACGGGATCTCCGACGACGAGGCGCTCGGGTCGGGCTCCCCTGCGGCGGCGAGATCGACGTCTTCGTCGAGCGGCTCGATTGAGCCTGACCGACGTCCTGCTCTCGCTCGCCCACGGCGACGAGCGCGCGGTCCTCTTCACGGTGGTCGAAGGGCACAGCCGGCTCGGGCTCAAGCTGCTCGTGCTGCTCGACCGTCGCGAGGGACCGGCGACGACCCGCCGGCGGCCTGGCGGCGCTTGCCCCGGAGCATCCGCCGCAGCGGCCTGATCGAGCACGAGGGCGCTGAAGGTCTTCGCCGAGGTGTTCGGGCCGCCGCCCCGCCTGGTCGTGTCGGCGCGGTCGACACCAGCGAAGCGCTCTGCGCCGCCGCGCGGCGGATCGGCTGGCGCACGATCTGCGTCGATGCGCGGGCCCTGTTCGCGACACCGGAGCGGATGCCGAGCGCCGACGAGATCATCGTCGAGTGGCCCGAAGACGGCCCTCGCGCGGATTCGGCCCCGACCGCGACACCGCGGTCGTCGTCCTGACCCACGACGAGAAGTTCGACCTCCCGGCCCTCGAGAGCCGCGCTCGCGACGGACGCCTTCTACGTCGGCGCGCTCGGCAGCCGCACGCGCCCAGGCGCGGACGGCGCGAGCGGCTGCTCGCAGCGCGGGCGTCTCGGAGGAGGCGCTGGACCGCATCCCAGGGCCCTGCCGGCCTCGACATCGGCGCCATCTCGCCCGCCCGAGACGGCGCTGTCGATCCTCGCCGAGATCCTCGCCGTCGCGCGCCGGCCGGCCCGGCGGGCCGCTGCGCGACCTCCGCCGGCGCATCCACGTCGAGCGCTAGCCTTCGTCTGGAGCTCCCGCGAGCGGTCTGTTACGTTCGCTCGCGGGTCAGAGCATCGCCCGGAAACTCGAGGCAAGGAGGCAGCGAGTGCCGTTTCGTGTGCAGTCCGAGAAGGTGCGCGAGCTCGTCGACGAGGACGCCGAGGTCGAGCAGATCGCGACCGGGTTCACCTTCACCGAAGGGCCGATCTGGATGGCCGACGGCTCGCTGCACTTCAGCGACATGCCGGGCGACAAACGGCGGCGCTGGCATCCCGACGAGGGCGTCACGGTGCTGCGCGACCCGAGCAACAAGTGCAACGGGATGACGCTCGACAACGACGGCAACCTGATCGTCTGCGAGCACGTCACGAGCTCGCTGGTGCGCGAATCGCCCGACGGGACGCGCGAGACGCTCGCCTCGCACTGGGGCGCGCAGGAGCTGAACAGCCCGAACGACGTGATCGTCGCGTCCGACGGCTCGATCCTCTTCACCGACCCGACCTACGGCCGGATGCCGGGGTTCGGCCTCGAGCGCGAGCAGGAGCTCGACTTCCAGGGCGTCTACCGCCTGCCGGCCGGCGGAGGCGACCTGCAACTGCTCGATCGACGACTTCGCCCAGCCGAACGGCCTCTGCTTCACCCCCGACGAGTCGCTGCTCTACATCAACGACACCGTGCACGCGCATATCCGCGTCTTCGACGTCGGCCCCGACCACGCGCTCTCGAACGGCCGCGTCTTCGCAGAGGGCATCGGCACGGGCGACCTGGCGAGCGGCGAGCTCGTCGACGGGATGAAGCTCGACGAGCACGGCAACGTCTACGTGACCGGCCCGAAGGGCGTCTGGATCTTCGCGCCCGACGGCGAGCACCTCGGCGTCATCCTGGTGCCGGAGAACGTCGGCAACGTCAACTGGGGCGACGACGACTGGCAGACGCTCTACATCCCGGCCTCGACCTCGGTGTACCGCGTCCGGATGAAGGTCGGCGGCAACCGCCTCGGCTACATGCGCTAGGAGAAGACGAGAACGTGGACGCGCATCGACCCGAAAACAGCGGCCCTGGTCATCCAGGATCTGCAGAACGACGTGATCATCGAGGGCGGCGCGTTCGCCGACTCCGGCGCGCCGGCCCACGCGACGAGCCAGAACGTCGTCGAGAACGTCAAGAATCTCGCGGCCGCCTGCCGCGCCGCCGGCGTCCCGGTGATCCACGTCTGGTACATCGTCGAGCCGGAGCGCCCGGGCTCAAGCAGAACGCGCCGCTCTTCGAGGGCGTCAAGGGCGCGAACGCGCTCGTCCGCGGCACCTGGGGCGCCGCCCGGCCGACGGGCTCGAGCCACAGGCCGGGCGATCACGTCGTCGAGAAGATGCGGATGAACGGCTTCTACGACACGAGGCTCGACATCCTGCTGCGCGGCCTCGGAGTCGAGACGCTGATCATCACCGGCGCCTGGACGAACATGTCGATCGAGCACACGGCGCGCCATGCCGCCGACGCCGGGCTACCGCGCGATCGTCGCCTCCGACGGCACCTCGACCGTCAACGACGAGTGGCAGCACGCCGCGCTCAACTACGCGATGCAGAACGTCGCCGTCGTCGAGACATGCGCCGGCATCGCGGCAGCATTGCCGAGTGAGCCTGCCTATGATCCGAGCGGGTGACCCGCGGGAGGGGGGGGAGGGGGGGGGAGGGGGGGGGGGGGAGGGGGGGGGGGGGGGGGGAGTGGGAGGGGGGGGGGGGGGGGGGGGAGGGGGGGGGGGGGTCTGCATGGGAACGGATCGCCGTGTGATCGTCGAGCAGCGCGACTACCAGGCCTTCACGGGCAAGCTCAACGAGGTCGTGCGGCTGTACGAGACCGAGGGGATCGAGCTGCAGCAGCGGTATCTCGGCAATCTGCTCGGCGCGTTCACGACGGACATCGGCACGCTGTCGACGTACACGCACCTCTGGGGCTACGAGAGCTACGACGAGCGGCGCGAGCGGCGCGCGAAGCTCCAGGCGGACGAGCCTGGAAGGATTTCCTCACGCGGCTCCAGCCGCTGCTCCACACGCAGCAGAGCCGCATTCTGATCCCCACCTCGTTCTCGCCGATCCGCTGATGGGGCCTCGACGGCAAGGTCGCCGTTGTCACCGGCGCGGCCCAGGGCATCGGCCGCGCGATCGCGGAAGGATTGGCTGCGGCAGGCGCGCGCATCGTGGTCGCCGACCTGCATGGAGCCGACGAGGCCGCGGCAGCGTTTCCGAAGGGTGTCGGCCTCACCGTCGACGTCGCGAACGAAGCAGACGTCCAGCGGCTGGCCGACGAGGTGGTCGAGCGCTGCGGGACGATCGACATCCTCGTCAACAACGCCGGCCTGTACGCATCGCTCGAGATGCGGCCGTTCGAGCAGATCCCTCTCGACGAGTGGCGGCACGTGATGGACGTCAACGTCGCCTCGATGTTCCTGACCTGCCGGGCGATCGTGCCCGTGATGCGGGCGCGGGCGGCGGGAAGATCGTGAACATCTCGTCGGGGACGCCGTTTCGCGGCGTGCCGTTCCTGCTGCACTACGTCACGTCGAAGGGCGCGATCGTCGCTCTGACCCGGGCGCTCGCGAAGGAAGTCGGCAAGGACAACGTGCTGGTGAACTGCGTCGCCCCCGGTTTCACCATGTCGGCGGGCGTCGAGGCGCACCCCGAGGTCGTCGCGAAGCTCCGTGACGTCTCGGTCGCTCCCGGACGCTGCAGCGCGATCAGATGCCCGACGACGTCGTCGGCGCGGTCGTCTTCCTGAGCGGCCCGGGCTCGGACTTCGTCACCGGCCAGACGATCGTCATCGACGGCGGCCAGACGTTCCATTGATCCTGCGGCTGGCCGACTCATCCCGCCGGCGTCGAGACCGGCCCCGGCACCGCGTGGTCTACGACGTCGAGCGGGACGAGGCGCACTTCGGCGCCGCGCGCGTCGACGGCCGGGCGCTCGTCTGGGAGCTGACCGACAGGCCCGAGGGCGACTGGCTCGTCCGCTGCGACCGGGTCGATTTCCCGCCGGGCAGCGTCGCGCACCTGCACACCCATCCGGGGCCTGGCCTGCGCGTCCTGCTCCAGGGGCGGATCCGGATCGAGACCCAGGGCACGTCGCACGACTACGGCCCGTTCGAATGGTGGTACGAAACCGGCCCCGACCCCGTGCACGCGACCGCGTCCGCCACCGAGGAGACCGCCTTTGTCCGCGTGCTCGTGCTGCCCGCCGAGTGGGCGGGCAAGCGGACGATCCGCTACGTCGACCCGGCCGACGAGGACAAGCCGAAGCTTCAGCGCGCGCGGGTCTACTTCGAGCACGCGCTGTGAGCAGGCGCGGGGGCAAGCTCCTGGTCGACCAGCTGGTCGTCCACGGGACCGAGATCGCGTTCTGCGTCCCGGGCGAGAGCTACCTGGAGGTGCTCGACGGCCTCTACGACGCGCCGCTCCGACTGATCACGTGCCGCCACGAGGGCGGCGCCGCGAACATGGCCGAGGCCTACGGCAAGCTCACCGGCCGGCCCGGCGTCTGCATCGTGACGCGCGGGCCTGGAGCGACGCACGCCTCGGTGGGCGTTCACACCGCGTTTCAGGACTCGACGCCGCTCATCCTCCTGGTCGGGCAGGTCGCCTCGGACCAGGAGGAGCGCGAGGCATTTCAGGAGCTCGACTACCGGCGGATGTTCGGGCAGATGGCGAAGTGGGTGGCCCAGATCGACCGCACCGACCGGATCCCGGAGCTCATCGCCCGCGCCTACGCGACCGCCTGCTCGGGCCGGCCCGGCCCCGTCGTGCTCGCGCTGCCGGAGGACATGCTCGCGCGGTCAGCGACGCAGCGGACGCGCTCCGTTTCAGGTCGCGAAGGCCACCCCGGGAGCGGGCAGATCGCGCGCTGCGGACCCTGCTCGAGACGGCCGAGCGCCCGCTGGCGATCATCGGGGGCGCGGACTGGACGCGCAGCCTCGGCCGACATGCCGACGTTCCTCGAGGCGAACGAGCTCCCCGCGGGCGCCGCGTTCCGCCGCCAGGATGCGCTCGACAACGACTCTCCGAGCTACGTCGGCGACGTCGGCATCGGCATCAATCCGGCGCTCGCCGAACGGGTGAAGCAGGCCGACGTGCTGCTCGTCGTCGGACCCCGGCTCGGTGAGATGACGACCTCCGGCTACACCCTCCTCGAGCCGCCGACGCCGAAGCAGACACTCGTCCATGTGCATCCGGGAGCCGAGGAGCTCGGCCGGGTCTATCAGCCCGAACTGCCGATCCTGTCCGGGATGGAGCAATTTGCAGCGGCCGTCCGAGAGCTACGGGTCGAGCCCCGCTGGCGCGAGTGGACGCGCTCGGCGCGCGCCGACTACGAGGCCTGGCAGCAGCACGGCCCGATGCCGGGCCCGCTCGATCTCGGCGACTGTATCGCGCACCTGCGCGACGCGTGCCGGACGCCATCGTCACGAACGGCGCCGGGAACTACTCCGTCTGGGTGCACCGCTTCTGGCGCTGGCACGGCTTACCCGAGCCAGCTCGCGCCGACGAGCGGAGCGATGGGCTACGGCGTACCCGCGGCGGTGGCGGCCAAGGCGCTGCTGCCGGAGCGCACGGTGATCTGCTTCGCAGGCGACGGCGACTTCCTGATGACCGGGCAGGAGCTCGCGACCGCGGTTCAGTACGGGCTGCCGATCGTCGTCCTCGTCGTCGACAACGGGATGTACGGGACGATTCGGATGCATCAGGAGCGGCACTTTCCCGGCCGAGTCGTCGGCACCGATCTCGTCAATCCCGACTTCGCGCGCCTTCGCTCGGGCCTTCGGCGCCTACGGCGAGAACGTCGAGCGCACCGAACAGTTTCCGGACGGCGCTCGAACGTGCGCTCGCGCGGGGCAGCCGTCCTGCTGGCGCTGCGGATCGACCCGGAGGCGATCACGCCGCGCACCACGCTCAGCGCGATCCGCCCGCAGCGCTGGAAGGGCGCAGGCCGTGAGCCCACGCAGGCAGTTGCGCGTGCTCGGGCTGGCTGAGCCGATCAGCCATTACACCGACGCCGTCTGGGCCGGCGACCTGCTCTTCATCTCCGGCTGTGTGCCGGTCGCCGCCGACGGCAATCTGGTACCGGGCGACGTTCAGGAACAGGCGAGGCAGGTGTTTGCGAACATCGACCTTGTCCTAGCCGCAGCGGGCGGACTTCGCCGACGTGGTCAAGGTGACCGTGTTCCTCACTGATGTCGAAGACCGGCAGGCTGTCAACGTCGTTCGCGAGGAGGTCTTCGGGGACACCCGGCCGTCGAGCACGCTCGTCGAGGTCAGCCGCCTTGCAGTTCCAGGCGCGCTCATCGACGTCGAGGCGGTCGCGCGATCTCTGACTGACGCCTTCATGCGCGTGATCACGGAGGTCGAGCCGGCCGCGGCTCTGCCCGGGCCGCTGCACGGACGCCGGTTGCTCGTGAAGGACCTGATCGACACCGCCGGGATTCGTACGACCTACGGCTCGAGGGTGTACGCCGACCACGTCCCGGCACGACCGCGCCCGCCGTCGCCCGGCTCGTCGCCGCCGGTGCGGTGGTCGTCGGCAAGGCGAACCTGCACGAGTTCGCGTGGGGCGTCACGAGCCAGAACCCGTGGTACGGCACGGTGCAGAACCCCGTCCAGCCGGGCCGGACGACCGGCGGCTCGTCCGGCGGCAACGCCGCCGCGCTGGCCGCCGGGCTGTGCGACCTCGGCCTCGGGACCGACACGGGCTGCTCGATCCGGCTGCCGGCGTCGTGCTGCGGCGTCGTCGGGCTCAAGCCGAGCTGGGGGCGGATCCCGTCGGAGGGCGTCTTCCCGCTCTGTCCGACGTTCGACACCGTCGGCCCGATGGCGCGACCGTCGCCGAGGTCGCTGCGATGTGGTCGGTTGATCGCGCAGGCGCCGGTGCCCGAGCGCGCGGCTCGCGGGCTCACCGATCGGGCTCCTGACCCGGCCGCCGTCGGTCGGCGGGCCGGCCCAGCCCGCGAACCACGCGGCCGAGCGCACGTCGACCAGCTCGAGGCTCTCGGCGCACTCGTCGTCGAGGCCGAGATCCCCGAGCCGCCCGAGGACACCTGGCCGCTCTTCATGTGGGAGGCCGCGCATGTCCCACCGCGCCACGTTTCCGGCGCGCGCCGACGAGTACGGCGCGAACGTCCGCGCGAAGCTCGAGCAGGCGCAGGCGTCACCCGGCCGAGGCGGACCGCGCCAGCGGCGTCGGTCCGGCGGTGGCGTGCGTTTCGCCCGGCGGTCGACCTCTACGTCGCGCCCGTGGTCGGGGAGGAGTTGCCGCCGGTCGACTGCGACGAGCTCGAGGTCCGCCTCCCGCTGTCTGCGTTCCTTCGCCCGTTCAACGTCCTCGGCTGGGCGGCGCTCGCGATCGGCGACCTCCAGCTGATCGCGCCCGACGACGAGTCGTGCTCGGCGCCGGGCTCGCCTGGGAACGGTCCTCTAAGGGCTACGTCGGTGATGTCGCCCGCGGCGGGGAGGCTGACGTCGACCTTCGAGCCGAAATCGGAGTACGTCGTGTCGATGGTGATCAGCGTCCCTGCGGCGTGCGGTAGCTGACGCGGACGTGCCGCACGCGATCCCTGGCGTCGATCCAGAAGTCGGCCGGGAACGGCTTCGCGGCATAGTCGTTGGCGACGGCCGGCGATCGACGCGCGGACGGACGGCGGCACCCGCCGCGCAGGCGGGCGGGGTCGACAACGCCCGTGAAGTGGGTCGTGCCGTTCGCCCCGGGCCGGTTCGTCTCGCCGCGGTCACGCCGTCGGCGAGATAGGCCGGCGCCACCACGTGAGCGAGCTCGTTGGCCGCGTCCGCCGCTGCTTCGCCGACAGGCGGCGCGTGTCGAGCCTCGTCCAGGGCTTGACGGTCGGGTCTTCGATCGCCGCCTGCATGTTCGCGTTCGCGTACCGATCGGCCCGTCGATGACCAGCTCCTCGGACCGGGGAGCCCGCGACCAGCTTGTAGAGGTGTGCGCCCGCTCGGTGAAAGCGACGGTGCCGCGCTCCTCGGCGCTGACGGTTCCGCCGCCCACTTGCCCGGTCAGCTGCGTGAAGTGGGCCGTGCCGGCGCCCGTCGTTCTCGCCCGCGCAGCGGCGACTCGGGCCGAGCCGCGCGTGCCGTCGTCGGGGTGTCGCCGGGGCGCGCGGCCCCGCCGCAGGCGGCGAGCAGGAGCACGGGGTCAGCAGCACGAGCGCACCCGCCCATTGTGCCGACCTCAGAGATGGATGAACGGCACCGGCCGGCCGGGGGCGCGGATCCGCCCGCAGTACCTCGACGAACGCGGCCGCCGTCGGCGACCATTCGGTCCGAGCATAGGCGGCCACGTCGCGAATCACTCTCGGCTCGAGCCGCAGCACGGCACCGTCGTTGGCGGGCAGGACGATGTTGTCCGGCACGAGCGCCGGCCGAGCCCGGCCGAGCGAGCCGGACGGCCCCCTCGGCCTGCGAGGTGCGCACGGTCCCGCTCGGCCTGAACCCGCCCCGGCACACGTGCTCGACGATTCCCGCGAGGCCGTGATCCGGGTGGTAGAGCACCCAGTCGCGGTCGGCCAGCTCGCCCGAGCCACGCGTGCCGCGAGCGAGCGGATCGGATCGCGGGACCACGACCACGAACTCCTCCCACGAGACGATCTCGAGCGGGCCGGGCCAGGGGCGCAGCGGGATCGGCCCGATCGCGAAGTCCGCGACGCCCTGCTCGACCGCCTCCTCGAGCAGGCGGCGGTGGCGGAACTCGTGCAGCCGGATCGCCACGCCGGGATACCGCTCGTGCCAGACCCGGATGTGGCGCGGGAGCAGGCCGACCGCCATCGAGAGCACGGTCGCGATCTCGAGCTCGCCGGCCTCGAGCTCGAGTGCCGCCCGCGCGCTCTGACGGCCGCGGTCGACCGCGCGCAGCGCACCCGCGCCTCGGGCAGCAGGTTCCGGCCCGCCGGCGTGAGCGAGGCGCCCCGGGGCAGGCGTGAGCACGGCGCCGTTCAGCTCCTCCTCGAGCGCGCGGATGTGCTGCGAGAGCGACGGCTGCGTGATGCCGACACGCTGGGCTGCGCGGGTGAACGATCGCTCCTCGGCCACCGCGACGAAGCACTCGAGCTGGCGCAGATTCATAGGTAAAACCTATCGTCATGCCTTTTACCCACTTGACCTATGCGGCGAAACCGGCGAGACTCCCCCCGGTGCGAGCGACCGGGATCAACCACGTGAGCATCTCCGCCCCCGACCTCGAGGAGTCGACCCGGTTCTACGAAGAGATCTTCGGCATGGAGCGGATCCCGACGCCGATGTTCGCCGACCCGGTGCAGTGGCTGCGCGTCGGCGACCTGCAGCTCCATCTCTTCCTCGACGCGGCACGCGGCCCGCCCGCCACCACCTCGGGATCACGGTCGACGACTTCGACGCCGCCTACGAGGCCGTGAAGGCGCGGGCGTCCGGCGAGTTCGGCTGGCAGCTCGTCGAGCTGCCGTCCCGGCAGGTCCAGCTCTACTTCCGCGACCCCGCCGGGAACCTGATCGAGCTCAACTGGCCCGACGCCGGACGCTCGACCGATCGCGCTACCCGGAACTGCAGCGGCTCGCCGAGCACATACCGCAGTCGGCGGGGTCGAGGGTGCCGTCCTGTATCTCGAGACGCGCCGTGACGGCGGCGCTCGGCGGCACGCCGGCTCGGGCGCGCCACGCGTGCGGCATGCGCGGCGCGCCGCTCTCCGACCGTCGGCCTGGCGCTGCTGGCCGTCGTCGTCGTCGTGCCGGCGCTCTGGGTGCTCTTCCTCGCGCCGACGACCGGGAGCTGGGCCACGTCGTTCGGCTCGGCGGTCCACGATCCGAAGGACTTCCTGATCACGCTGCTGAACGGCGTCACCGCCGCGGGGCTCTACTTCGTCGTCGCGAGCGGCTTCACGCTGATCTTCGGCCTGATGCGCGTCGTCAACATGGCGCACGGCGCGTTCTTCCTGCTCGGCGGCTACATCGCGCTGAAGCTCCAGCGCGACCTCGTCGGGCAGGGCGGCGCGTTCGGCCTGTCGAGCAGCCAGGTCAACCTCACCCACTGGATCGTGCCGGCGATCGTCGGCACCCTGCTCGTCGCCGCGTGGGCCTGGTGATGCAGCAGCTCTTCCTGCGCTGGAACCAGGGCCAGGATCTGCGCCAGGCGCTGATCACGATCGCGATCTCGATCATCCTCGCCGACCAGATGCTCGCTCACTTCGGCGGCATCGCCGAGGACATCGCCTGGCCGCGGCAGCTTCGACACCTTCGTGAACCTCCGCGTCGCAGGGCATCCAGTACACGACGACGCGGCTCCTGATCCTCGGCTCGCGCTCGCGATCGGCGCGTCGCTCTGGCTCTGGCTGAAGCAGACGCGCACCGGCATGGTGATCCGCGCCGGCGTCGACGACCGCGCGATGGTCTCGGCGCTCGGCATCAACATCCAGCTGCACCTTCGCGATCGCGTTCTTCGTCGGCTCGGCGCTCGCCGGCCTCGGCGGCGTCATCGGCGGCTCGTTCGCGAGCCTCGCGCCGGGCGTCGACTCGAACTGGCTCCTCTACTCGCTCGTCGTCGTGATCATCGGCGGCATGGGCTCGCTCGGCGGCGCGGCGATCGGATCGCTGCTGCTCGGCCTGACGACGCAACTTCGCCGCCGCCTACCTGCCGGCGAACTACACCTACTACTCGATCATCTTCACGTTCGTGCTGGTGGCGATCGTGCTCGCCGTCCGGCCGCTCGGCCTCTTCGGGCGGCCGGCGTGAACGATCGGCTACGCGCTGAGACCGTCAGTCGACCGCGCGGTCGGCGCCGGTCGCTCGTGTTGCGCGTCTGCATCGCGCCGCTGATCTCTCACCGGCTACTGGATCGGCGCGCTGCTCACGCAGATGCTTCTGCCTCGGCATCGTCGCCGCCAGCCTGATCTTCCTCTCCGCCTACGGCGGCATGGTCTCGCTCGCGCAGGTCGCGTCTACGGCATCGCCGGGCTTCGTCCTCGGCAACGCGACGACGAACGGCAACACGAAGGGCCTGAACCTCGGCTGGAACCCCTGGTGGGGCGTGCTGCGGGGATCGCGTCGCCGTCGGCGGTCGGGCTCCTCTTCGGCGCGCTCGCGAGCCGCAGCTTCGGCATCTACTTCCTGATGATCACGCTCACGTACTCGGTGATCGCGAACCTCTTCTTCGGCCAGGTGACCGACGTCTCGGGCTTCGGCGGGATCAGCGGCATCCCGACGCCGCGGCTGATCGGCAACGCCGCCGCCCACCCGAACCGCCTCTACTACGTCGCGCTCGGCGTGCGCTCTGGCCGTCTACGCGCTGCTGCGCTACATCGTCCGTACGCCGTTCGGCCTGACCTTGCAGGGCGTCCGCGACGACCCGGTGCGGATGGCTCGCTCGGCTACAACGTCGTGCTGCACCGCACGATCGCGTTCGGCTTCGCGTCGTTCATCGCGGCGATCGGCGGCGTCCTGTTCGTCTGGTGGAACGGCCACATCGACCCGGCCTCGATCGACCTCGGCGCGACGATCGACGTGCTCGTGATCGCCGTCGTCGGCGGGCTCTACCGGATCGAGGGCGCCTGGGTCGGAGCGCTCTTCTTCGTCGTCCTCAACAACTACTCGCAGCAGATCAGCTTCATCGGCCCGCGCTTCGACACGCTGATCGGGTCATCTTCCTCGTGATCGTGCTCGTCTCGCCCGGCGGCCTGATGGGCCTCTGGGAGCGCGTGGTCGCGCTATTTCTCCGGGCGTCGCGTCCGCCGTCGGGTCGCACGCCGGTCGACGTCGGTCAGGCAGAGCCCAGTGTCTGAAAGGAGGCCTTGACACGAGCAGCAGGTCGTCACGCATGATGCTCGTCGAAGAGTTACGCACCGTGCAACCAACGGTTCGAAAGGAGGAGGGCATCGAATGAATGCTCTCAAGCGCAGGCGGAAGCTCCTGCCGCTCGTCGCGTCTGGTGGTCGTCGCCACCGCGCTGGCGGCTGCGAGCTGCGACCGCCCGCAGCTCGGCGCGACGCCGATCAGGATCGCCGTCATGTCCGACTGCCAGGGCGCGTTCGGCTCGTTCGACGACCAGGACCTCGCCGGCGTCGTCACGGCGATGTCCCAGTTCGCCGGGGGCAAGGCCGAAGAATCCGAACAAGCCTCGCGAGGGCTTGACGGGTGCTTCGATCAACGGCCATCCGCTCAAGCTCGTCGGCGTCGGCTGCTCCAACGACAGCGCCGACAAGGCGATCAAGGAGACGAAGCGGATCTGATGGAGCAGGAGAAGCGCGACATCATGATCGGCCCGCTCTCGGGCGACGAGTCGATCGCGGTCGCGAACTACGCGAAGCAGCATCCGACGAAGACGTTCGTCGACGGCGCCGCCGGCGCGCAGGACACGACGCTGAAGGTTCGCGCCCCGAACTTCTTCCGCTTCAACGGCGACGGCGCGCAGTGGAACGCCGGTCTCGGCGACCTCGCCTACAACAAGCTCGGCTGGAAGACGGCGGCGGTCGTCTCGGACGACTACAGCTTCGGCTGGACGTCGACCGCCGGCTTCATCGCCGAGTTCTGCGCGGTGGGCGGCAACGTCACCAAGCGGGTCTTCCCGCCGCTCAACACGACGGACTACTCGTCCTACGCACAGCAGCTGCCGACGAACGTCGACGGCACGTTCGTCGCGGTCGGCGGCGCAGGCCTGATCCCGTTCCTCAAGGCCTACGAGCAGGCGCACGGCCCGATCGACGGCAAGAAGTTCATCGGCAACCTGTTCTGGGGCACGCCGGGTGAGTTCGAGCAGCTCGGCACCCGCGTCTCCGGCGCGTACGTCGGCGGCGCAGGCACGGCCGGCGACCTCGCCACCCCCGCGGCGAAGAACTACAACAACACATCGGCAAGGGCTTCAAGACGATCCCGCCGTTCGGCGCCGCCGCTCCGCAGGCGTCGTCGACGTTCACGTACGGCTACTACATCAACACCTGGGGCCTGCTCAAGGGCCTGAAGGCGGTCAACGGCGACATCTCCGGCGGCCAGAAGGCGCTGCAGGAGGCGATCGGCGAAGGTCAAGCTCACCACGCCGTACGGCCCGTCAAGCTGGACAAGAACCGCCAGGCGGTCATCAACGTCTTCTACCAGCAGCTGTACACCGAAGGACGGCAAGCTGGCCGTCAAGACGGTCGGCGAGGTCCCGAGCGTCACCAGACGTTCGGCGGCACGTTCTCCTCGACCACGCCGGCGCCGGGCCGGACGTTCCCGACGTGCGTCAAGAAGCAGCTGCCGTGGCTCGGCAAGGAGATCACCCCCAAGGTGACCGGCTAGCACGCAGTGACGCGACGCGCCGTACCCGAAGACGCCGCAGCCGATCCTCCGCTTGCGGGGGATCGGCCGGCGCTTCGGCGGCCTGCACGCCGTGCGCGACGTCGACCTCGATGTCGCGCACGGCGAGCGGCGCGCCATCCTCGGGCCGAACGGCGCCGGAAAGACGACGCTGTTCAACGTCATCTCCGGCGACGTCCCGCCGAGCTCGGGCACGATCGAGTTCCTCGGGCAGACGTCAGCACGCCTGCCGCCGCGCTCGCGCGCCAAGCTCGGCATGGGGCGCACCTACCAGAAGTCCCGCTCCTTCCTCGGCCTGACGGTCGAGGACAACCTCTACCTGGCCGTCCTCGGCGTGCGGCGCGGCCACCTGCGCCCGTTCGTGCTGCGCAAGCGCGACGGCGAGCTGCGCGAGCGCGCGCGCCGAGCTCGCGGCGCTCGTCGGTCTCGACGGCCGGAGCGAGCGCTCGTCGGCTCGCTCTCGCACGGCGAGCAGCGCCAGCTCGAGGTCGGCATGGCGCAGGCCTCGAACCCGAGCTGATGATGCTCGACGAGCCCGCCTCGGGGCTGTCGCGCGGCGAGCGCGTCGCGCTGACCGAGCTGCTGCTTCGCCTCGACCCGACGATCACGCTGATCCTCATCGAGCACGACATGGACGTCGCGCTGCGTGTCGCCGAGCGGGTCACGATGATGCACGACGGCCGCGTGATCGTCGAGGGAACGCCCGACGAGATCCGCGCCAACCAGACCGTGCACGACCTCTATCTCGGCCGCGGGTACACCGCCAGATGAGCTGAGGCCCGCTCCTCGCTGTCGAAGGCCTGAACGCGTTCTACGGGACGCGCGCAGGCGCTCGAGGACGTGTCGTTCGAGGTCGCCGGCGGCGCCGACCGCGATCGTCGGGCCGCAACGGCATGGGCAAGACGACGCTCTGCAACGCGATCATCGGCATCCCGCCGGCCGCGTGTCACCGGCTCGATCCGCTTCGGGGGCCAGGAGCTCGTCGGGCGCCCTTCCTACAAGATCGCGAAGCTCGGGATCGGCTACGTGCCGCAGGGCCGGCGGCTGTTCCCGTCGCTCTCGGTCGACGAGCACCTGCGGATGCTGTCCGGACGCGGCCGCGGGGCGAAGCGCTGGAACGTCGAGCGCAGTCTACGAGCTCTTCCCGCGGCTGGCCGAGCGCAAGCCGTAACGGCGGCGCCCAGCTCTCGGGCGGCGAGCAGCAGATGCTCGCGATCGGGCGCGCGCTGATCACCAACCCGACGCTCCTGATCATGGACGAGCCGTCCGAGGGGCTGGCGCCGGCGATCATCGAGCAGCTGATCGAGACCTTCCGAACGCTCGAGCAGGAGGGGCTCGCCGATCCTGCTGATCGAGCAGAACCTCGGCATGGCGACCGCGATCGCCGAGCGGCAGCTCGTGATGGTCGCCGGCACGATCGCGGCCGAGACGACTGCTGCCGAGCTGTCGACGGACATCGAGCTGCAGCGGCGCTACCTCGGCGTCGAGCCGCTGGCGGAGCGGGCGTAGATGGCGACCGTCGTCCTGCTCGGCACGCTCGACACCAAGGGCGATCGAGTACGCCTTCCTGCGCGACCGCATGCTCGAAGCACGGCGTCGACGTGCTGGTCGTCGACGCGGGCGTCCACGAGCCGGTCGGGATCCAGCCCGACGTCGCGCCGCGACGAGGTCGCCGCGCGCGGCGAGGGCGAGCATCGCCGAGCTCGCGGCAGCGGGTGATCGTGGCGCGGCGGTCGACGGCGATGGGCGCCGGCGCCGAAGCGGTGGTCCGTCGCGCTGCACGGCGCCGGACGCCTCGACGGCATCCTCGCGCTCGGCGGCTCGGGCGGCTCGTCGATCGCCGCCCGCGCGATGCGCGCGCTGCCCGTCGGCGTCCCGAAGCTGCTCGTCTCGACGGTCGCCTCGGGCGACACGCGGCCGTACGTCGGCGCCGTCGACGTGACGATGATGTACTCGGTCGTCGACATCTCAGGCGTCAACCGGGTCTCGGCGCGGATCATGGCGAACGCCGCCGGGGCGATCGCAGGCATGGTCGCGGTCGGACCGTCCCGACGCTCGACGAGAAGCCGCTCGTCGCCGCGACGATGTTCGGCGTCACGACACCGTGCGTGACGACGCGCGCGAGCGGCTCGAGGAGCTCGGCTACGAGGTGCTCGTCTTCCACGCGACCGGCACCGGCGGCCAGTCGATGGAGGCGCTCGCGAAGGGCGGCTTCCTGGCCGGCGTGCTCGACGCGACGACGACCGAGCTCGCCGACGAGCTGGTCGGCGGCGTGCTCTCGGCCGGGCCGGACCGGCTGGAGGCTGCGGGAGCGATCGGGCTCCCGCAGGTCGTCTCGCTCGGCGCGCTCGACATGGTCAACTTCGGCCCGCGCGAGACGCGTGCCGGCCGCAGTTCGAGGACCGCAACCTCTACGTCCACAACCCGACCGTCACGCTGATGCGCACGACGCCCGAGGAGTGCGGCGAGCTCGGCCGCACGATCGGGCGCAAGCTCTCGGCGGCGACCGGCCCGACCGCGCTGTTCGTGCCGCTCGGCGGTGTCTCGATGATCGACGTCCCGGGCCAGCCGTTCCACGACCCCGAGGCCGACGAGGCGCTGCGTCGCGGGCCTGCAGCGAGACGCTCGACCAGCGGGTCGAGGTGCACGAGCGCGGCGAGGAGATCAACGACCCGGCGTTTGCGGTCGCGATGGCCGACCGGCTGCACGAGCTGATCCAGGGAGCATCGTGACGCGCGACGAGGCGCTCGCGCGGCTGCGCGCGCAGGTCGCCGCGGAGGCGCCCGATCATCGGCGCCGGCGCCGGAACGGGCCTCTCGGCCAAGCTCGCCGAGGCGGGCGGCGCCGACCTGATCATCATCTACAACAGCGGCCGCTACCGGATGGGCGGCCGCGGCTCGCTCGCGGGGCTGATGCCGTACGGCGACGCAAACGAGATCGTCGTCGACATGGCGCGCGAGGTGCTGCCCGTGGTACGGCGAGACGCCTGTGCTCGCCGGTGTCTGCGGCACCGATCCGTTTCGGCTGATGCCGGTGTTCCTCGACGAGCTGCGGCGCATCGGTTTCAGCGGCGTCCAGAACTTCCCGACCGTCGGCTTGATCGACGGCACGTATCCGGGTCGGCCTCGAGGAGACGGGGATGGGCTACGGGCTCGAGGTCGACATGATCCGGCTCGCGCACGAGCGCGACTTCCTCACCGCCCCGTACGTCTTCAACGCCGACGAAGCAACAGCGATGGCAGAGGCCGGGTGCCGACGTGCTCGTCCCGCACATGGGCCTGACCACCGGCGGCGCGATCGGCGCATCGACGGCGAAGACCCTCGCGCAGTGCGTGCCGCTCGATCCAGGCGATGCACGACGCAGCGAAGCGCGTCAACCCGGAGATCCTCGTGCTCTGCCATGGCGGCCCGATCGCCGAGCCCGACGACGCCGCGTATGTGATCGCAACAACCGAGGGGATCGTCGGATTCTTCGGCGCGTCGTCGATGGAGCGCCTACCGACCGAGGTCGCGATGACCGAGAACATGAAGCGTTTCAAGTCGATCCCTGTCATACCCCAGGAGACGAGATGAGCACGTTCGTGAAGCAGGCCGATGTCGAGCAGGAGCAGTTCGACTGGGGCACGATCGGTTGGCGCTGCCGCCCCGCCAACACGCGCCCGAAGAGCCTCGTTGTCATGGACGTCACGCTCGAGCCGGGCGAAGGGCATGCGTTTCACCGGCATGACGGCCAGGAGGAGATGATCATCGTCAAGCAGGGCAGCGTGACTCAATTCATCGAACACGAATCGACGACGCTGGCGCCGGGTGACTCGGTCTATCTCGACGAGGGGATCGTGCATGCCTCGTACAACGACGGTGACGAGACGGCGCATCTGCAGGTCGTCATCGGGCCTTCGCTTGGCGAGGGAGGTTACGGCCTGGTCGATGTCTCCGGCGAAGAGCCCTGGGTGTCGCTGCGCTAGAGATCAGCGGCGCGCGGCCGCGAGCAGTTCCGACACGTCCACGCCGCGGATCGACGCGTCGACCAGCTCGATCGGGTGGAAGGCGGGAAGCGGCCGTCCCGCGCGGCGCAGCGCCGCGGTGACCTGCACGAGGCAGCCGGGGTTGCCGCTCACGTAAGCATCGCGGCTCGGTCGCGAGGACGCGGTCCGCCTTCCGGTCGCCGAGCTCGCGCGCCGCGAGCGGCTGCACGAGGTTGTAGATGCCGGCGCTGCCGCAGCAGAGCTCCTGCTCGTCGGGCTCGAGGACGGTGAGGCCGGGGATCGCAGCGCAACGCCCGGCGCGGCTCGTCCACGATTCCCTGAGCGTGCTTCAGGTGGCAGGAGTCCTGGAATGCAACGCTGACGGGCAAGGGGTGCCGCTCGGCGGGCGACGGCGCTTCGGTCGAGCAGCTCCGAGACGTCGACCACGCGGGCGCTGCCGTGGTCCTTCAGGTGCGAGCCGCAGCCTGCGGCGTTCGTGACGATGTGTCGTAACCCGCCAGCTCGTCCTCCAGCACGCGCGCGCGCGCGACGCCTTCGTCGAGGCGTCCGGCATGGGCGTGGAGCGCGCCGCAACAGCCCTGCGCCCGGGGAACGTGCACGTCGTAGCCGTCGGCGGCGAGGACGCGTGCAGTCGCCGCATTGACATCTCCGAAGACGACGCTTTGGACGCAGCCGGCGACAAGCGCGACGCGCAGCGCCCGGGCCGGGGAGATGAACGGGCGGCCAGGCTGTGCTCAGCCACGGCGGCGCGACCCGACCGAGCGGCCGGAGCGGGCCGGGCGCGGGCAGGCGGCGCAGGAGCAGCGCCGCGCGGAGCCGTCGGCGGTGAGGGAACACGTCGAAGATCAGGCGGCGCAGCAGCTGCTCACCGACCCCACGGCGACGTTGCGTCTCGATGTAGGCGCGGGTCGACTCGATCAGCCGGTCGTACTGCACCCCCGAGGGGCACGCCGGTGACGCAGGCCATGCAGCCGAGGCAGCGATCGAAATGCTCGACGACGGTGTCGGTGAGCTCGACCGATCCGTCGACGAGCCCGCCCATCAGGTGGATGCGCCCGCGCGGTGAGTCCATCTCCTCGTGCCAGAGGGAGTAGGTCGGGCACGACGGCAGACAGAAGCCGCAGTGCACGCAGTCGGCGATCAGCTCCGGGCTGCACAGAGCCTCCAGGACGCGTTCGGCGAGCGGGCTCCAGGACGGCGGCTCCGCCTCCACGACATAGGCGACCCGAGGGCCTGGCCGCACGAGAGGCGCGGTGTCGCCGTCCCAGCGGGCGCGGCCCACGCAGCCCAGCTTGCAGGTCGCGCACCTCGTCCCACGGCTCGACGCGCTCCCCCGCCGAAGGCTGCCGCCTGCTCGGCCACCGCCTGCGGGGCGCCCTCGAAGAGGACGTACATGCGTTCGGCGACGACGTCGACCGCACTCGGGACGAGGCCTGAGCGATGCAGTTCGTCCCAGCGACCGGCGCCAACACCGATCGTCGCCGCCGCCGCCGGGCGGGGATGCAGCCGTAGCGCGAGCCGCTCGACGGTCCCGAGCTTGCCCGCCGAGCCGCAGTAGAGCTTGCCCAGGTCGTAGCCCGCGACGTTCTTCACGACTTTGCCGCCCGAATGGGCGCGGGTGCCGTCCGGCAGCACGACGCCGACGCCGATCACGAGGTCGCGCATCGTGCCGAAGCGGTGGCGCAGCGGGCCAGAGAGATCGTGGAGGAGGCAATCGGCGAGCGTCGGGTCTCCGGGCGGGTCGAGCGAGAACCGCTGCCCATGCCGGGTCAGGGCGGCCTGGAGGGTGGAGAGGCGAAGCCCGCCGTCGACGATGCAGGTCAGGTCGCCGGGCTCGTGCTCGACGATGCCGGGGTCAGAACCGCTCGGCATGTCCCGCGAGTTCGAGCGGGTGGGCGCGATACGGGCCCGGCACCTCGCCACAGAGCCGCGGCGTCGGGAACATCTTGCCGGGGTTCGCGAGGCCCGCCGGATCGAAGCCGCAGCGAACGCGCTTCATCACCTCGAGGTCGTCCTCGCTGAACATGCAGCGGCATCGCGCAGGCCTTGTCGGCGCCGACTCCGTGCTCGCCGGTGATCGAGCCGCCCGCGTCGACGCACGCCTCGAGGATGCGGCTCGCGAGCAGCTCCGCGCGTTCCGCCTGGCCCTCGATGCGCGCGTCGTAGAGCACGAGCGGATGCAGGTTGCCGTCGCCGGCGTGGAAGACGTTGCCGACCCGCAGCCCGTGCTCGTGCGAGAGCTCGTCGATGCGGCGCAGTACTTCCGGCAGCCGCGTGCGCGGCACGACGCCGTCCTGCACGTAGTAGTTGGGGCTGACCCGGCCCATCGCGGCGAATGCGGCCTTCCGGCCACGCCACACCGCGGCCCGGTCGGCCGGGTCCGAGGCGAGCCGGATCTCGACGGCGCCGGCTTGACGGCAGAGCTCCTCGACGAGCGCCAGGTCGTGGTCGACCTGCGCCCTGCGCCCGTCGAGCTCGATGATCAGCACCGCACCACAGCCGCGTGGATAGCCGGCTCCGACGGCAGCCTCGGCGGCCTCGATCGTGATCGCGTCCATCATCTCGATCGCGGCGGGGAGGATGCCTGCCGCGATCGTTCCCGAGACGGCGGCGCCCGCCGCGTCGGTGTGCTCGAAGCCGGCGAGCAGCGTCCATACCGCTTCAGGAGCCGGCAGGACGCGCAGCGTCAGCTTCGTTGCGATCCCGAGCGTCCCCTCGGAGCCGACGAAGAGGCCGAGCAGGTCGGGGCCTTCGTCCCAGACCGAGAGCTCGACGAGTTCGCCGTCCGGCAGGACGATCTCGGCGGCGAGCACGTGGTTGGCCGTGAAGCCGTACTTCAGGCAATGCGCGCCTCCGGAGTTCTCGGCGACGTTGCCGCCGATCGTGCACACCTGCTGCGACGAGGGGTCCGGCGCGTAGTAGAAGCCCTCATCCGAAACGGCGCGCGTCACCTCGAGATTCGTCACGCCGGGCTCGACGACGACCTCACCCCGGTCGAGGTCGACCGAGAGCAGGCGATTCATCCGCGCCAGCGAGATGACGATCCCTTCCGCAACCGGCAGCGCTCCTCCCGAGAGGCCTGTGCCGGCGCCGCGCGCGACGAATGGGATGCTCGTGTCGTTGCAGATCCGTACGACTGCCTGGACCTCTGCGGTGTCGGCCGGAAGCGCGACCAGCGCCGGAATCACGCGTCGCCCGGTGAGCCCGTCGCATTCGTAGGTCCGCAGTTGCTCCGGCTCGCGAATGATGTCGGCGGCCGCCGCGAACCGCTCAACGAGCTCGGGGGCAAGCCTCATCACGACAACCTAAAGCATCGTAGGATCGCCGAGTGGCGCTGCGCTCGTTTCTGCTTTCGACCGGATTGCCGGACGGTGACCTGCATGATCTGCCGGCCTCCACCAAGCGATTCCCGGACGGTGCGCAGTATCGCGTCGAGATTCCTTCGACTGAAGGCCCGCGCTGTTTCGAGGCGGTGCTCGACCAGGCCGCTCGGCTGGACGTACGGGTCCATCGCGTCTCGCAGGGCTCCGGCGTCTTCATGCAGACCGACCGCGAGCTCGACGAGCTGGCTCAGCTCGCACGCGAGGCTCGAGTCGAGGTTTCGCTGTTCGCGCGGCCAAATGCCGCGTGGGGGCTGTCGGCGAGTGCTCGCACCCATCCAGCGCTGGCGGCGTCCGCTCATGGCCAGGAGCAGGTCGTCGCGAACCTCGAGGATTGCGTTCGCGCCGCCGCTCACGGCTTCCGGTCGGTGCTGATCGCCGACCTGGGGGTCCTCGACCTGTTCCGGGAGGCTCGCTCGGCGGGTCTGCTGCCGCCGGAGATGCAGGCGAAGGTCTCGGTCATGCTGCCCGCGGCGAACCCGGCCGCAGCCAGGGTGCTCGAACGTCTGGGCGCGTCGACGATCAATCTCCCCACCGATCTGACCCTGGCTCAGATCGCCGCCGTGCGCGCAGCGGTGGACGTGCCGCTCGACGTGTACGTGGAGGCTCCTGACAACCTTGGCGGCTTTGTGCGCCACCACGAGATTCCCGAGTTGATTCGCGTTGCAGCACCCGTCTATGTGAAGTTCGGGCTGCGGAACGCGCCCGATGTCTACCCCGCAGGCACGCATATCGAGGCAACGACGATCGCGCTTAGCCGCGAGCGGGTGCGTCGCGCCCGTCTTGGTCTCGAACTGCTGGCGCGCTCCGGCTATGAGCCGGTCTCGTCGGAGCTCGGCGCACCCGGCCTGGCCGTGCCCGTTTCAACCAACGAATCCAAGGAGACCTGATGGCTCGTCCCTGCACGTTGTTCACCGGCCAGTGGGCCGATCTGCCGTTGACCGACCTGGCCGCGCGGTGTGCAGGCTGGGGGTTCGACGGCCTCGAGCTCGCCTGTTGGGGCGATCATTTCGAGGTCGACAAGGCGATCTCCGACGGTGGCTATGCCCGCGGGCGCCGCGAACTGCTGGAAAGTCACGGTCTCGGCGTCTGGGCGATCGGCGCCCACCTCGTGGGCCAGGCGGTGTGCGACCTGATCGACGAGCGCCATCGGGCGATCCTCCCTCCCGAGGTCTACGGCGACGGCGAGCCGGAGGGCGTCCGCAAGCGCGCCGCCGAACGGATGAAAGATGCGGCGCGCGCCGCTGCCGCGCTCGGCGTGACCCAGGTCAACGGCTTCACCGGCTCGTCGATCTGGCATCTCATCTATTCGTTCCCGCCGAACGACTTCGCAGCGGTCGAACGCGGCTATCAGGACTTCGCAGAGCGCTGGGGGCCGATCATGGATGTGTTCGACGCCGAAGGCGTGCGGTTCGGGCTCGAGGTGCACCCGACCGAGATCGCATATGACTTCGTGACCACGCGCAAGACGCTGGATGCGATCGGCAATCGCGAGGCGTTCGGCATCAACCTCGACCCGAGCCACTTCGCCCACCAGGGTCTCGACACCGCCCAGTTCGCGCTCGAGTTCGGCGATCGCATCTATCACGTGCACGTCAAGGACTCGATCAGGCGGCTCGACGGTCGGCGCTCGATTCTCGGCTCGCATCTGAACTTCGGCCAGGAGGAGCGCGGTTGGGACTTCGTGTCGCCTGGTCACGGCGACGTCGACTTCGAGAGCTTTGTTCGGTCGCTGAACCGCATCGGCTACCAGGGGCCGCTGTCGATCGAGTGGGAAGATAGTGGAATGGATCGCGATTGGGGTGCGCCGGACGCTCTTGCATTCGTCCGCCGCACGGACTTTGCCCCGTCAGAGATCGCCTTCGACGCAGCGATGCAGAAGGCCGAAGGATGAGCGGCGGGATCGGTGTCCAGGCAGCGGGCCGTGTGGGCGACGTGCGCCAGATCGGCGTCGGCATGCTCGGCTATGCCTTCATGGGCAAGGCGCATGCGAACGCCTACCGCAAGCTCGCCTACATGACCTGGCCGCCGCCGCTCATGCCACGACTCGTGTCGCTCGCGGGGCGCGACGAGGAGGCGGTCACCGCTGCGGCGCATCGCTATGGCTTCGAACGGCATGTGAGCGACTGGCGCGAGCTGGTCGGCGATCCCGACGTCGAGCTCTTCGACAACAGCGGCCCGAACAACCTGCACGCCGAGCCGACGATTGCGGCCGCGGAGGCAGGCAAGCACGTCTTCTGCGAGAAACCGCTGGGCAGGACGGCGGACGAGAGCTACGAGATCTGGCAGCGCGTCCGAACTGCCGGTGTCAAGCACATGACCGCCTTCAACTATCGGTTCGTCCCGGCGGTCCGGCTGGCGAGGCAGATGATCGAGGCGGGCGAACTGGGGGAGATCCTGCATTTCCGCGGCCGCTACCTGCAGGAGTGGGGGACGACGACCGACGACGCCTGGCGCTTTCACGCCGACGCTGCAGGCTCGGGTGCGCTCGGCGACCTCGGGGCGCATGTGATCGACCTCGCGCGCTATCTGGTTGGTGAGATCACCACGACGTCCGCCGAGACACGCACGTTCTTTCCCGGGCGGGAGGTCGATGACTCGTTCGAAGCTGTGACGAGCTTCGCCAACGGCGCGGTCGGCACGATCGAGGCGACACGGTTTGCCGCCGGCCGCAAGAACGCCTTCAGCTGGGAGATCAACGGCTCGAAGGGCTCGCTCGGCTTCGATCTCGAGCGATTGAATGAGCTGCAGCACTCCGAGGGCCGCGGCTTTCGCACGATCCTCGTCTCCCAGCCCGACCATCCGTTCTGGGAATGGTGGTGGCCCGAGGGGCACATGATCGGCTGGGAGCACACATTCGTGCACGAGATCCATCACCTGCTGTCCGCGATCGCGAACGGGAACGAGGTCGCTCCGCACGGCGCAACTTTCGAGGACGGCTACCGCGCGGCCGAGGTCTGCGACGCAGTCCTTCGCTCGGCCGCATCAGGCCGGCGTGAGGACATCACCTATCGCTCATGATCTCGCCTTCGGGGCAGCAGATCGAGCTTGCGGCCGGCGAGCAGCGGGTCGTCGTCGTCGAGGTGGGCGGTGGGCTGCGCTCGTATCGCCTGGGCGACTGCGACCTGCTGGACGGCTACGGCGCCGACGAGATGAGCACGTCCGGCCGCGGGCAGGTGCTGATGCCGTGGCCGAACCGGCTGGAGGGCGGATCGTACGAGTTTCAGGGCCACCGCCATCAACTCCCGCTCGACGAGCCGGAGGCGGGCAACGCGATCCACGGCTTCGTCCGCTGGGAGAGCTGGGTGGTGGCCGAGCGCGAGCCGAACCGGGTCGTCATGCGCCACCAGGTGCACCCGCGGCCGGGCTATCCGTTCTCGCTCGACCTGTCGATCGAGTACTCGCTCTCGCCGGCCGGACTTCGCGTCCAGACGACGGCGACCAACGTCGGCGCCGAGCCGTGCCCGTTCGGCAGCGGCGCCCATCCCTATCTCACGATCGGGACCGACAAGGTCGACTCGGTCGTCCTTCGCGCCCCGGGTCGAACGGTGCTGCACGCGGACGCCCGCGGCATACCGACAGGTCGCGGCGCGGTGCACGGGACGGAGCACGACTTCCTGCAGCCGAGGCCGATCGGCGCGACGCGACTCGACCACGCGTTCACCGATCTCGAGCGGGATGCGGACGATGTCGCCCGCGTCGAGCTCCGGCGGCCGGACGGCCACCTCGGGCTCGCGTTGTGGGTGGACCAGAGTTACCGCTGGCTGATGCTGTTCACCGGCGACCCGCTCCCGGACGTCGACCGGCGGAGCCTGGCCGTCGAGCCGATGACGTGCCCGCCGAACGGCTTCCGGTCGACGGAAGACCTGATCGTGCTCGAGCCCGGCAGTTCCTTCGTCGGCGCCTGGGGCCTGAGCCCGCTCCTCAGCTGAAGTTCACGGTCCGCGAGCGGCCGAGCGGCTTGCCGTGGGCGTCGACTGCGACGACCGCTGCGTACCGTGCGTCGGTAGGCGCCTGGAACTCGGTCTCGAATCCCGTCCTGCGGGTCGCCGTCACCGTTGGCAGGGATGAAGCAGTCGAGCCGGTCTCGAAGCGCCACGAGTGCACGCTGGTGGCGCCGTTCCAGCTCGCATAGACAAAGCGATGGCCCTGGAGGCGGCGCGCCGCGATCGCCGGCCGATCGGTCGGGCGACCGTGCCAGGGCATCTTCAGCACGCGATAGTTCTGCCCGCCGAACGGCAGGTGCGCGTCGAACACCAGCTCACCGCCGTGCGTGTACTCGGAGAGCCACGGTGCAGTGCCCCAACCGACCAGCACGTTTCCGTTCGGGAGCACCTGCGTGCTGCCGAGCGCGTGGGAGAGGACCGGCGGGTCATGGGTGTACTTCCGGTGGAGCGTCGCCCGCATCCGGTTCGTGTCGAGCGCCAGCACGAGCGCCTTCGACTGCGGCTGGACCTGCGGCGCCGCGCCGTCGTCGAAGAGGCTGACCAGCTGATCCGTCGCACCGTGATGCCGCGCGTCGTGCTGCCAGGCGAAGACCGTTCCAGCGCCCATTGCGAAGTCGCTCTTCTTCCCACCCAGGCGCCAGATGATGTTCCCGCTGCCACGGTCGATCTTGTAGATCGCCCAGGTGTTGCGGGCGGAGACGAGGAAGTTGCCGTCCGCGTCGAGCTCGATCGAGTTGATGTGGAAGTAGTCGAACGCGGTGTCCGTACTGAGCGGCGCGTGGGACTCTTCGATCGCGACATGGTCGAGGCTGCGCCACTCGAAGAGCACTCGACCACTCGGCAGCTCCAGCTCCTGGACGATCCCGCCGACGACGACACCGTTCGGGAGTGCCGCCGACGCTCGAAAGGTCCATCGACTTGCGCTCCCACGCCGTGACGAGCGCGGTGCCACGCGAGGTGAGCAGGAACTCGTGCAGGTCGGACGGCCGTCCACGGCCCGCGGGGATGCGGGCAACCTCGCGGTAGGTCTCGTCGAGGATGACGTGCGTCCCCTCACCGAGCCCGTGCTCCGTCTTGCCCTCCCACCAGGTGAGCACGGGCCGGCCGCGGTAGATCGCAGCACGAAAGTTCAGCGCGACGACGGGTGTCGACGGTTTGAACCACAGCGGCTCTCCGCTGCGATCGAGAATCAGCGAGCCGCGCTGGCCCGGTCCCGAGAGAGGAGCGAGGAAGAGGCAGCCGGCGCTCGCGCGCGGGTCGTCGTGCACGGTCTTCAGGACCGGCGGTACGAGGTCGGGCCGCGACCGGAAATGGTGCGTCTCGGCCGGCTCGGTCGCGGCGAGCGCCGACTCGACGAGCCGTCCCGACGCGACTGCACTACCGAGCAGCAGCGCTCCAGCGCCGGATCCGGCCGCGCGCCGGACGAACTCTCCGCGTGTCCAACGTCCCTCCATGCCCGCCACCTCTTCTCGAGGCGCGATGTTCTCACAGAGGGCGCTCAGCCGGTCGGCTCGAGCGCCCCGGCGGGTGCGGTGGTCTGGCGGGCTCGCTTCGCCGGGGCGGGGAGCCGTAGACAGAAGATGACGCCGACGGCCGGTGCCACTGCGCAGATCGTCAGCGCCGCTCTCAGGTCGACGGCGTCTGCGACCGCGCCGAGCACCACGGCAGCAACGCCGCCGACACCCATCGCGAGGCCGACCGAGAGGCCCGAGGCCATGCCGACATGCCGTGGGAGGTAGAGCTGGCTCAGCACCATCGTCACGCCGAAGGTGCCGACGACGCAGACGCCCACGAGCATGAGCGCGACCACGCCTGCGACGCCTCCCACATAGACGAAGACGATGATCAGCGGCGCGATCAGTGCCTGCGTGACGACGAGTGTGGTTCGCAGCCCGATCACGTCGGCGACCGCCCCGAGGATCAACGTCCCGACGGCGCCGGCCAGCAGCATCAGGAAGAGCAACCGGCTGCCGTCCGCCTTCGAATGTCCTAGCGAGACCACCCACAGCGGCACGAACGCAAGCAGGGTGAACCAGGCGACGCTCCGCAATGCGATGACGATTCCGAGCAGCGTCATCGCCCGCCGCTGGTCGTCGCCACGCACCAGGCGCCCGGTGTCGGACAGGGGCTTGAGCGTGGAGAGATAAGGCGCGAAGCGCGCAAGGGCGAGCGCGGCGCCGAACACGGGGATCATCGCGATGAGGCCGCCGACGAGCCCCAGCCAGACGACGAGCTGTCCGGTCACGAACGCACCGAGCGCGTAGCCGACGTTTCCACCGCTGTTGAAGTACGACATGCCGCTCGCCTTCTTGTGGCCGCTCGCGTAGGAGGCGAACTTGGCGCCCTCGGGGTGGAACGCCGCAACCCCGAGCCCGCCTGCGAGCACGAGCAGCAGGACGAGCGGATAGACCGGTGCGATAGCAGCGCCCCCGACGCCGATCGCGGCCAGCAGCGTGCCGCCCGAGAGCAGCCAGAGCGCGCCACGCCGGTCCGACCAGAGGCCGAAGAACGGCTGGACGAGCGACGACGACGCAGTCGCCGCGAGCAGCAGCATTGCCGCCAGGGCATAGCTCAGGTGAAAGCGGTCGGTCATGAAGGGGATCAGCGCGGGAACGCTCCCCGATGCGAAGTCGACGGCGAGATGCCCGCCCGAGAGCGCGGTCATCGCGCGCTTGTCGATCCCCGCTCGTTCCCCGGCCATCGCTCGATGCTAGTGATCGATCTGCAGGTCCGGCTCTAGCGGCGCGAGATCTCGACTGCCACGCCCGCCTTGCCGAGCAGCGTCGAGAAGGGGCATTCGGCGTCAGCACGCTCGATCGCCGCTGCGATCGCCTCGTCGTTGGCGCCGTCGACGTCGACACCGATCGAGACGTGCGAGGCCACGATCTGATGCCCCTCGCCCTCGACCTCGTCCATGACGATTCGACAGGTGACGTCGAGCCGGGTCGGCGGCGTCCCGGCCTGGGTGAGCTCACCGGCGAGTGACATCGTCAGGCAGCCGCCGTGTGCCGCCGCGAGCAGCTCTTCCGGGCTCGTCTTGCCGCCCGGGTCGCCGATCCTGCTCGGGAGCGAGAACGGGAGTGAGCTGAAAGCTCCCGTGTCTGCCGTGATCGTTCCCCCGCCGCGCGCGAGGTTTCCTTCCCAGACGATCTCTGCAGTCCGTTCGATCCTCGGCATCGTCAGTTCCTTTCTGGGAGGGCGGCGAGAGTGCCGTCGGGGTAATAGGCCTCGGCGGGAGAGCCGGCCGGGGTGAAGACACCGAGCAGCCGCAGGTCGCTCTGGCCGGTGTTGGCCAGGCAGTGGACGAGCGTGCGCGGCAGGTGAATGCATGTTCCGGCCCGGATCGGCGCCTGCTCGCCGGCGATCTCGAGCACGCCCTCGCCTTCCAGGACGTAGATCACCTCGTCGTAGCGGTGGAAATGGTCGGGGGCGCGCCCGGGCGGGACCAGGCCGATGAACTGGGTGACGGATCCACAGCCGACCTCGGGCGTGACCCCGAGGAGGAATGAACGCCCCCCGGTCGCCTGGCCCTCGTCGACGTCGTTCAGGTCGACGACGGCGTGGGACGCGGCGGCCGGTGCGGGGTCGTGCACCAGCACGGAGACACCTCGCGCGTCACCCTCGGACGACCACGGGGTGCCACGCGCGACGAACAGCGCAGTGCCGGGCCGCAAGGCATGTTCTCGACCGTCGACCTGGGCGCTGCCGGTGCCGGAGAGGACGTAGATCACCTCGTCACAGCTGTCTTCGCGGTGCTCGCCGGCGGCGGCGCGGACTCGCTGGGTGAATTCGGCACACTCGAACAGGCGGCCGTCCGCAGCGTCGGATTCGTGCATCGCGTACTGCATCGAGACGTAACCTACGTGGATGAGCTCGATCGAGATCGTCAAGCGCTCCTACGACGCTTTCGCCCGAAAGGACATGGCGGGCGTCGTGGCCGACATGCACCCGGAGATCGAATGGCAGCAGGCTCAGGGCCTTCCCCACGGCGGCACCTACCGCGGCCTCGCCGAGGTGCGCCGCAACATTTTCGACCCGCTCGACGTCGAATGGTGGGATGAGTTCAGTGCTCAGCCCGACGAGTTCCTCGATGCAGGCGGCGACGTGGTCGTCCTCGGACGCTACCGCGGAGTCGCGAAGGAGACTGGTAAACGGCTCGACGTGCCGTTTGTCCATATCTGGACGCTCCGGGGGGAGCAGGCGATTCGCTTTCGCCAGTTCCTCGACACTGCCGGCTGGGTCGAGGCGCTCGGGATTTGATCATTGACACCGTGAGCGTCACGAACGACACTCACGGCTTCATCGCAACCCCCCCGGCAATCGAAAAACGTCGTGCCCCCACTAAGGAGGACACCTAGATGAAGAAGGCGATCGGCCTCGCCCTCGTCATGCTCATGACTTCGGTCGTGGCGGCGAGCGCGCAGGGCGCCCACAAGGTCGCGGCCTCCGCGGCCTCCTCGCAGTCGATCAACTGCAGCAGCACGATGACGATCCCGTTCCTCACGCCGCTCACCGGTGGCGCCGGCTTCCTGGGCACCGAGCAGGCGAGCTGGGCGAAGTACGCCGTCCAGACGCTGCCGAAGAAGTACGGTCTGAAGGTCAAGCTCGCACTCGGCGATACGCCGGTGGAGCAAGGCCCCGCCCCGGCGCAGGCACTCGCGCAGAAGTACATCTCCGACAAGAGCGTCGTCGCCATTCTCGGGCCGTCGACCTCGGGTGACGCAGCCGCGACCGCGAAGCCGTTCTTCGCAGCCGGCCTTGCGGCGATCTCCCCGTCGGCGACTCACACCGACCTGACGATCGGCACGGCAGGTGACCCGCTGGTCGGAACACCGGCGTTCTTCCGCGACGTCCCGGGTGACTACATCCAGGGCCCGACGGACGCTCGCTTCATGCTCACGAAGCTCAAGGTCAAGAACGTCGTGACCATGGACTTCCAGGAGCCGTACTCCGTTGGCCTGTCGGGCGCAGTCGACCAGGTGCTCAAGAAGGCCGGCGTCAACGTGACCCACCTGTCGGCCCCCAACACGACGACCGACTATTCGGCCTACGTGACCAAGGTGCCGAGCAATGCCGACGTCGTCTTCTTCCCGACGCAGAAGCCTGGTGACGCGCAGACGTTCGCCCAGCAGCTGCTCGAGCAGGGCAAGAAGGCAAAGGTCTTCGGCGGTGACGGATCGAACGACCCGACGCAGTTCAAGGTGCCGGGCTCGTACGTTTCCAACTTCGCAGCGCCGATCAACCTGTTCGCGTACAACAAGCCGATCATCGCCGGCTGGATGAAGGCGAACCCCGGCAAACCGCTGGGCTCGTTCGGGCCGCCGACCTACGGCGCGATCCAGATCATCCTGCAGGCGGTCAAGCTGACCTGTGCGCAGCACCACGGCGTGATCCAGCGGCGTGATGTGTTCCGGAACATGAAGAAGGTCAAGATCAAGAACTTCATCCTCGGCGGCAACTTCGCCTTCTCGACGAAGACGAACGACCCGCTGAACGCGAAGTTCACGATCTTCCAGATCCAGTCCAACGGCTCGTACAAAGTCGTTCAGTAGTCCAAGATAGAGCGGTTGCAATGTCCGGGGGCGGCCCAGAGCGGGTCGCCCCCGGCCTTGCCTGAGAGATCACGTGGACACATTCATCCAGCTCACCGTCGACGCTCTCACGCTTGGCAGCGTCTACGCACTGATCGCACTCGGCTACACACTCGTCTACGGCGTCCTCAAGCTCCTGAACTTCGCGCACGGCGATGTGTTCATGGTCGGCACGTTCATCGGTTTCGGCGTGCTGAATGCCCTCGGCGGGCCCGAACATCCGAAGGTGCCCATCTGGCTTCTGCTCACGATCATGACGCTCGCGGCGATGGCCGGCTGCGCGGCGCTCGGGGTCACCATTGAGCGATTCGCGTATCGACCTCTGCGGGATGCGCCCCGAATCGCGCCGCTGATCAGTGCGCTCGGCGTGTCGTTCTTCCTCGCCAACTCGATGCAGTTGCTCTTCGGCGCCCAGCCCAGGAACTACAACACTTTTGCGTTCAACAACGGGGCGCTCTATCTGAAGGGGATCGAGATCGGCGACGTGAAGGTGCCGCTGCTCCGGATCATCACGATCAGCTCCGCTTTCGTGCTGATGATCGTCCTCTGGTTCCTCGTCAACCGCACGAGGACCGGGAAGGCCATGCGCGCGACCTCCTTCGACCGCGAGGCCGCGGCGATGATGGGAGTCAACATCGACAAGGTGATCGTCTTCACGTTCGTGCTCGGCTCGGCGCTCGCGGGCGCCGCGGGCGTGATGTTCGCGCTCCGGGTTCCGACCACCGTCTCGATCGGGTTCGTGTCGGGGCTGAAAGGCTTCACCGCAGCCGTGATCGGCGGCATCGGATCGATCCCCGGCGCGATGGTCGGCGGGCTGATGCTCGGGTTCCTGGAGTCGTACACCGAGGGGTACATCTCGACGAAGTGGTCCGACCTGATCGTGTTCACGATCCTGATCGCGTTCATGATCTTCCGGCCGCAGGGACTGCTCGGACGGGCGGACATCCGGAAGGTATGAGCGTAGGGTCCCGGCAGCGGAGGAAATGCCCGTGAGCGACTCGACACCGCACTCCCCAGAGGCCCCCGAGCCCGCAGCAGGCTCGGCCGCCGGTCCGGCTGTCGGACAGGACGAGTGGGTTGCGCGGCACGGCGAGCACCGGGTCGGTCGCGGCGGACCGCTCGGGACGATCGAGGACCGTCTGCGGCGCGTCCCGTGGTGGATCTGGCTCGCGTTGTTCCTGGCTGCGTTCTCGGTGTTCCCGCTGTTCGAACAGAGCGGCTACGTGCGGCTCGTCGCGTTCGACACCGTCCTGTACATGCTGCTGGCCCTCGGGCTGAACGTCGTCGTCGGCTGGGGCGGCTTGCTCGATCTCGGCTTCGTCGCCTTCTACGGCATCGGTGCGTACACGTACGCGTTCCTCGACTCGGACCAGTTCCACGTCCACCTGCCGACGATCGTCTCGGTGCCCGTGGTCGTTTGTGTCGGCGCTCTGATCGGTTTGATGGTCGGCCTTCCCTCGCGGAGGCTGAGCGGCGACTACCTCGCCATCGTCACCTTGTTCTTCCTGCAGCTCTTCCAGACGCTCACGACGAACGGCGACAGCGTCGGCGGTCACGACATCACCGGTGGGCCGTTCGGGATTCTCAACGTCGATCCGTTCAGCTTCTTCGGCCATACGCTCGTCGTCGCACACTCGGGCGTGTTCGCCGTGTCGTATCTCTATGTCGCGCTGGGGTTCTTCGCCGTCGTGTTCGTGGCGCTTCGGTTCGTCAACAACTCCCGGACGGGCCGTGCCTGGCGGTCGCTGCGTGAGGACTCGCTGGCAGCCGAGGCGATGGGCATGCCCGTCAACCGGCTCAAGCTGGTCGCCTTTGCGTCCGGTGCCGCAATCGCTGCGCTCACCGGAACGCTCTTCGCTTCACTGACGGGCAGCGTTTTTCCACTCGCGTTCTACTTCGTGCTGCTGATCACCGTCTACACGATGGTCATTCTCGGAGGCTCCGGCAGCCAGGCGGGTGTGGTCCTCGGCGCTCTCATCATCGGCCCGCTGCTCGAGGCGCTGCGCGATCCGAACAAGTCGCGCGCCATCTTCTTCATCCTGCTCGTCGGCGGGCTGGCGCTCGCCGCGCGGAAGTCGCGGCCGGTCGCAGTCGCTGCGGTCGGGCTCGTCGTCTTCGGGTTCGTGGTCCACGCGATCGCCGGCGGGATGCACTCGTCCTGGGTCGCCGGTGAGCACGCCGGCGGACTGGCCGGCTTCCTGGCCTACTGGGTCGTCGCCCCTGCGGAGCTCGCCCGGTGGGTCGCTCCGGTCACGTACGTCGGTGCGATCGCCGCCATCCTCGTCGTCACCCAGCTCAAAGGAATCTGGCGCCTGATCGCGCTCGTTCCGACCCTCTATCTCTGCGCGTTCGTCTGGGAGAACGTGATGCTCGCGAAGCCCGAGCCCGCGCGGTACATCGTGCTCGGGCTGATCCTGATCGGGCTCATGATCCTGCGGCCGAACGGCCTGCTCGGCGAGCGCCGCGTGGAGATCATCTGATGGGCCTGTTGGAGCTCCATGGCGTCTCGCTCTCGTTCGGCGGATTGAAGGTGGTCGACGGCCTCGACATCGACGTCGAAGAGGGCTCGATCGTCTCCGTGATCGGGCCGAACGGGGCCGGCAAGACGACGCTCTTCAACCTGATCACGGGCATCTACGACCCCGACGAGGGCGACATCAGGCTGGACGGCAAGAGCATCGCCGGCCTGCAGCCTCACCAGATCACCGCCCGGGGCATCTCGCGCACGTTCCAGACGCTTCGCCTCTTCCTGAACATGTCGGTCAAGGAGAACGTGATGGCCGCCGCGTACTGCCATACGAAGGCCGGCCTGTTCCGGTCGATGGTCCGCACGCCAGGGATGCGGCGCGAGGAGCGCGAGATCGAGCAGCTCGCCCGCGACCGGCTCTCCTTTTTCGGCGAGCGCCTGATGGGCTACCGCTGGGACCAGCCCGCCTATTCGCTCTCGTACGCAAACCGTCGCCGCCTCGAGATCGCGCGCGCGACCGCTACGAACCCGCGGATCCTGCTGCTCGACGAGCCGGCCGCCGGGATGAACCCCAAGGAGACGCACGAGATCACCGAGCTGATCGCCAAGCTCCGAGAGGATGGCGGCTACACGATTCTGGTGATCGAGCACGACATGCACGTCGTCGAGGGCATCTCCGACCGGGTGATCGCGCTCGACCACGGCGTGAAGATCGCCGAAGGCTCGTATGAATCGGTCGCGACGAACGAGAAAGTCGTCGAGGCGTATCTCGGGCTCGGGACGGCGCAGAGCAAATGAGCTCCGTCCAGAGCCTGCTCGAGCTCGACGCGGTGGACACCTACTACGGGCAGATCCACATCCTGCAGGCGCTGTCGATCAGGATCGAACCGGGCGAGCTCGTCTGCCTGCTGGGCGGCAATGCGTCCGGCAAGTCGACGACGCTGAAGACGATCCTCGGCATCGTCCGGCCGCGCAACGGCGTCGTGCGCATCGACGGGGAGGACGTGACCAAGCGTCCGACGAGCTACCGCATCGGCCGCGGCCTGGCGATCGTGCCGGAGAACCGCCGACTGTTCGGGCCGATGACCGTGCTCGAGAACCTCGAGATGGGCGCCTACCTGCGCGGCGGCGGCTCCAAGGAGGACTTCGACCGTGTCTACGAGCTGTTCCCGCAGCTGCGTGACCGGCGCTCGCAGCTCGCGGGGACCCTGTCGGGTGGCGAGCAGCAGATGGTCGCGATGGGCCGCGCGTTGATGTCGAGGCCGAAGCTGCTCCTGATGGACGAGCCCTCGATGGGGCTCGCACCGATCCTCGTCGAGCGGAACTTCGAGATCATCAAGCAGGTGCACGATTCGGGTGTCGCGATCCTCGTCGTCGAGCAGAACGCGAACGTCTCGCTCTCGATCGCCGACCGCGGCTACGTCCTCTCGACCGGCCGGCTCGTCCTCGAAGGCAAGGCTGCGGAGCTCCGCGAGGACGAGAACCTCAGAAAGGCCTACCTTGGCCGTTAGAGAGGGAGCTGCGTCGGTCGCGGACTGCCGCTCGCGGTTCCCGATCTTCGAGCGGCTGACCTACATCAACTCGTGCTCGCAGGGCGCGCTCTCCGACTCGGTGCGCGCCGCCTACGGCGACTACCTGACGGGCTGGGACGAGCGCGGTGCGCCATGGGAGTACTGGGTGGAGCGCGCCGAGACCGCCCGCGCGACGTTCGCACGCTTCGTCGGCGGCGCGCCCGACGACGTCGCGGTCACGACGTCGCTGTCGGCCGGGGTGAGCCCGTTCGCCAGCGCGATCGACTTCACGGCGCGGCAGAAGGTCGTGATCAGCGACTTCGAGTTTCCGACCATCGGCCAGATCTGGCACGCGCAGGAGCTGCGCGGCGCCGAGGTCGTGCACGTGCACGCCGATGGGGCGGAGATCCCCGTCGAGCGCTTCGACGAGGCGATCGACGAGCAGACGGCCGTCGTCTCGATCGCGGCCGTCTGTTACCGCAACGGGTCGCGGCTGGCGGTCGAGGAGATTGCGAAGATCGCCCGCGAGCGCGGTGCGCTCGTCGTGCTCGACGCCTACCAGGCGATCGGCACGTACCCCCTCGACGTGGCGGAGCTCGGGGTCGACGTGCTCGCGGCCGGAGTGCTCAAGTATCTGCTCGGCTCGGCGGGGCTCGGCTTCATGTGGACGCGGCCGGGCCTCAGCGAGCGCCTGTTGCCGACCCAGACCGGCTGGTTCGCGGACCAGAACATCTTCGAGATGGACATCACCGACTACTCGCCGTCGCCCACGGCCCGGCGGTTTCAGTCCGGCACACCGCCGGTCCCGGCCATCTATGCCGGCATTGCCGGGCTCGAGCTGATGGAGGAGATCGGCGTCGCCGAGACCCGTGCTCACGTCACCGCACTGAACGAGCGCCTGATCGGCGGCGTCGACGAGCTCGGCGGCGTGGTCGTCACACCGCGCGACCCCGAGAAGCGCGGCGCGCTCGTCTGCATCAGGTCGACCGATGCGCCAGAGCTGGTCGCGGCGCTCGGCGATGCGGGCATCGTCACCTCGGAGCGGGACGGGAACCTGCGGGTCTCCGCGCATGCCTACAACACCGAGGAAGACATCGACGAGGTGCTCGCCGCGCTGGCGCGCTATCGCCCGCTTTTGGCTCAAGGTGTCTGACACCTGAGGCGTCAGACACCGGTTCCGACTTGCGCTCGCCCCACCTGACATTTTATAAGACGTACTGAGAATGCTTCTTCGTGAGGTCGGATATGCGCGGCCGGGTTCGCTTGAGGAAGCGATCGAGCTGCTTGCGGCCGACGATGGGGCCCGCGCGCTCGCCGGCGGGCAGACGCTGATCAACGTGATGAAGGCACGTGCTGGATCGCCGGACGCTCTCATCGACCTGGCGGCAATCGAGGAGCTGAAAGGGATCGAGCTCGGAGCCGACGGCACCCTCGAGATCGGCGCGATGGCGACGTACACGGAGCTCGTGGAGTCGAGCGAGGCGCGCGCCCGTCCGATCATCGGCGAGGTCTGCGCGCAGATCGCCGATGTGCAGGTTCGAAACCGGGGCACGATCGGTGGGAACCTCTGCACGAGCGACCCGACGAATCATCTCCCGCCGTTGATGGCGGCACTCGGGGCGCAGATGACGATTGCCGGCGCAGACGGCGAGCGCACGGTGCCCGCGGCGGAGTTCTTCCTCGGGGTCTACCTGACGGCCGTCGGCACCGGTGAGGTGCTGACGAAGATCACCGTTCCCGCCGGCCGCGGCGACGGGTTCGCCGCCGTCACGCTCGGGGTCGACGGAACCTGCATCGCGAGCGCGGCCGCGTCGGTGAACGGCCGCGTGACCGTCGCGCTCGGTTGTGTCGACGCCATACCGGTGGTGCTGCAGCCGAGCTCGGCAGAGGAAGACGCCGTGCGCGAAGCCGTGCGTGGTGCGAACCTCGATCCACCGTCGGATGTCCACTCTTCGAGCGCGTACCGCAAGCATCTCTCAGAGGTGCTCGCAGTTCGCGCTGTCAACCAGGCCAGGAGCTGAGATTTGAGCACGGTCCCTTCCTCGAGGACGATCAAGGTCACGATCAACGGCACGACGTACGAGCGCGAGGTCGAGGCGCGCAAGCTCCTCATCCATTTCATCCGCGACGACCTCGACCTGACCGGCAGCCACATCGGGTGTGACACCGGCAACTGCGGTGCGTGCTCTGTGATCGTCGACGGCTCGCTCGTGAAGAGCTGCATGCTGCTCGCCGTCCAGGCCGACGGTGCAAACGTGGAGACGGTTGAAGGGCTCGCCGACGGCGAGGAGCTCTCGAAGCTCCAGCAGGCGTTCAAGGACAACCACGCCCTGCAGTGCGGCTATTGCACGCCCGGGATGTTGATGAGTGCGACCGCGCTGCTGCGTTCCAATCCGCACCCGTCCGAGGACGAGATCAAGAAGGGCCTGCAGGGGAACATCTGCCGGTGCACCGGCTACTGGAACATCTTCGAGGCGGTCAAGGCGGCGTCCGAATGACGTCGTCGACCACGACCGCTCCCGAGACCACCGAGGTCGAGGCGCCGGCCGAGGACTGGAAGGGCCAGAACGTCCCGCGCAAGGAGGACCGCCGGCTCGTGCAGGGGCAGGGCGTCTTCGTCGACGACGTCAAGCGGCACGGGATGGGCTTCATCCATTTCGTGCGCTCTCCGTACGCGCACGCGCACATCACCTCGATCGACGTGTCGCAGGCGGAGGAGATGCCGGGCGTCTACGGCACGCTGACCGGCGAAGAGGTGGCCTCGCTGACCGACCCGTTCTTCCAGATCTCGTCCGTCCCGGGCGCGAACCTCAAGGACTACGCGCTGGCGGTCGGCAAGGTGCGCTACGTGGGCGAGGCGATCGTCGCCGTCGTGGCCGAGACGCGCGAGCGCGCACGTGACGCCTCGGAGCTCGTCGAGATCGAGTACGAGCCGCTCGACGCGATCACCGACGCGCGCCGCGCCCAGGGCGACAGCGTTCCCACGATCCACGAGGACGCCGGCGGCAATCTCATGTGGCACGGCACCTACGAGTGGGGCGATCTCGACGCGGCCTTTGCCGAGGCCGACAAGATCGTGAAGATCGACGAGCTGCACTTCCACCGGTTCAACTCGACTCCCCTCGAGTGCGACGGGGCGCTCGTGGAATACAACCGAGGCGTCGGCCAGTGGACTATCCACACGAACAACCAGTTCCCGGGCTTCGCCGCGATCATGATGGGGCCGGCGATGCGCACGGGGCTCGACAAGCTGCGCTTCGTGACCCAGGACATCGGCGGCGGCTTCGGCAACAAGATCACGTCGCACCCGCAGCTCGTCGCGTGCTGCCTGCTCGCGCGCAAGCTCGGCCGGCCGGTGCAGTGGACCGAATGGCGCACCGACTTCCACATGTCGATGTCGCACGGCAACGAGCGCTGGTTCCACGAGACCGAGGTGGCGGTCAAGAACGACGGGACGCTGCTCGGCTTCCGCACGAAGGCGCTCGACGATGCGGGCGCGTGGCTGCGCTACGAGCCGCTCGGCGGCGTGATCTGGGCCCAGGTCACCCCCGGGCTGTACAAGTGGCGCAACATCCGCGTCGATTTCACGCAGGTCGCGACCAACAAGGCGCCCGTGTCACCAAATCGCGGCTACTCGCGCATGCAGCACCTCTGGTTCACCGAGCGCGTCATCGACATCGTCGCGCACGAGCTCGACCTCGATCCGGTCGAGGTTCGCAAGCTCAACTACGTGAAGACCGAGGACATGCCGTACGAGACCCCGAACGGGTGCGTCTACGACTCGGGCGACTACGCACGCATGCTCGACATCGGGCTCGACCTGGTCGACTACGGGAGCGTCGCAGAGCGGCGCGCCGAAGCGGAGGCACGTGGAAAGCTCCTGGGCGTCGGGATCGGTTCCACGCTCGACAGCGGAACCAACAACTTCGGCCAGTCGCGGATGATCAATCCCGAGCTGCAGTTCTCGGGCAACAACGAGGTCGCGACGGTCAAGCTCGACATCTTCGGCGAGATCGTCGTGACGCTCGGTACGACGCCGCAGGGCCAGGGCCACGAGACGACGGCGGCACAAGTCGTCGCGGACATCCTCAAATGCTCCGTCGACGACGTGCACGTGCGCGCAGGACACGACTCCTACTGGAACTCGCACGCCGGCTTCTCCGGCACCTACGCGTCGCAGTTCGCCGTCACGGGCCTCAGCGCCGTGAAGGGCGCGACCGACCTGCTCGCCGGGGAGATCAAGAAGCTCGCCGGCGCCGTGTTCGGCGGTGTGCCCGAGGAAGCGCTCGAGTTGGCCGACGGCGGCGTCCGCATCAAGGACAACCCGGATGCGTTCCTGCCGTTCATGGCCTGCGGCGCGATCATCAACGCGAACAACGCGGGATTGCCGGAAGACCTCGACGTGACGCTGAACTGCCGCTACGTGTACAGGCCGCCCTTCCAGGTGCCCGACATCGAGCGCAAGTTCGGCAACCTGACGCTCACGTACGCAACCCAGATCCATGTCGCCGTGATCGAGATCGACCCGGAGACGGGCGCGTACGACATCGTCGATTACGCGGCAGTCGACGACTGCGGCAACCGCATCAATCCGCAGATCGTCGAGGGCCAGGTGATGGGCGCAACGGCCCACGCGCTCGGCGCCGCAACGCACGAGCATTTCGCCTACGACGAGGACGGCAATCTGCTGACGCCGAACTTCTACGACTACCACGTCCCGCATGCGATGGACATGCCGCCGCTCAAGACCGGCGCCACGGAGAGCCCGTCGCCGTTCACACCGCTCGGCACGAAGGGCATGGGGGAGGGCGGCGGAGCCGGCATCCACGCCGTTTGCTCCGCCGTGCAGGACGCGTTGCGCGGGCACGGCGACGCGATCGTCGCCGACAGCTGCAATCCCTACCACCGTGTCTGGGAGCTGCTCGAGCAGCCCCGTGAGGCCGGCGGACGCGTTACCGTGGTGGACGTATGAATGTTTCCGGAGAGCGTACGTTCGCGGCGCCGCGGCAGGCCGTGTGGGACGTGCTCAACGATCCCGCTTCGATGGCGCAGACCATGCCCGGGGTCGAGAGCTTCGACGTGCACGACGCGGAGCGCTGGACCGCGAACGTGAAGATCCCACTCGGGCTCGGCGGCCTGAAGATGAAGATCGACATGGACAAGACCGAGGAGCGCGCGCCCGAGTACGCGAAGCTGAACATCAAGGGCAAGGGCGTCGGCGCGATGCTCTCGATGGTCACCTCGTTCGAGCTCAGCGACGTCGGCGGCGGCACGGCGATGAAGTGGGCGGCCGACGTGAAGATCGCAGGCCCGGTCGGCTCGATGGGCCAGCGTGTGCTCCAGCCGATCGTGAACCAGCAGGTGGAGCACGTGCTTTCCGCACTCGACCGCCAGGTGCAGGACGCGGTCGCGGGCGGAGCCGCTTGATGGCGGTGCCGTTCCGGATCGGCGTCATGCAGCTCACCATGGAGCCGCTCGACGAGATGCTCGCGTCGGCGCGGGCGATGGACGAGGCGGGCATGGACACGATCTGGCTCGCGGAGGCCTATCCCTGGTGGCGCAAGCACGGGATGGAGGCACGTTCGTCGACCGTCGTCTCCGCCTTGATGGCCCGCGAGACGAAGCAGCTGACGATCGGCTGGGGGATCATCGCGGCTTCGACGCGACATCCCGTGCAGGTCGCAATGGACGCCCGCGTCGTCCAGGAGGCCGCCGGCCCAGGTCGCTTCATCGTCGGCTTCGGCACCTCGAAGATCTTCCTCAACAACACGAAGATGCAGACCAAGAAGACGCTGGGGCCGATGCGAGACGCGGTCGAGATCGTGCGCGGTGTGCTCGGCGGAGAGCGCTTCGAGTACGACGGCGACACGTGGAGCGCCGACATCCCCGCGCTGCAGGTCGAGGCGCATACCCCGCGCGACGTGCCGCCGGTATATGTCGCCGCGACTGCCCCGAAGATGCAGGCGCTCGCCGGGGAGATCGCCGACGGCTGCCTGACGCCGTCGATCACAACGCCCGCCTTCGTGCGGTACACGCGCGGGAACGTGAACGCGGACATCGACATCGGCTGCACCGTCGTCGCGTCGATCCACGCGACCGATCGCGACCAGGGTCGCGACGGCGCCCGCGAGATCGCCGGGATGTACCTCGCAAACAAGGTTCAGAACATCCAGGGCTCGGCCGACACACTGCTCGACCTCGCCGGACTCGAGCAGGACGAGATCCGTCCGGTGGCGGAGGCGATGGAGCGCGGCGGCCGCCTGGCGGCCAAGGAGCTCGTGACGGACGCGATCCTCGACAAGTGCAAGCCGATCGCAGGTACGCCGGACGACTGCATCGCCGCGATCGAGGAGTACAAGGACGCCGGCTGCACCCACGTGATGCTCGAGTTGTGGGGCGCCGACCGTCACGAGCAGATCCGCCTGTTCGGCGAGCGGGTGCTCCCGCACGTCCGGAGCTGAACGTGCGGATCAACAAGAACCGGTTGGTCGACACGGCGAGTGCGTTGATCGACGTGCACAGCTTCACCGGTGACGAGCAGCGCATGGCCGAGCTGATGGTCTCGCTGTACGAGCAGATGGGGCTGCAGGTGCAGTGGCAGCAGGTCGAGGAAGGACGCGCGAACGCCCTCGGCACCTGGCGCGGGACGGGCGGCGGGAAGACGTTGATGTTCAACGGTCACATGGACACCTCGTACTCCGGCCGCGAGCCGTGGCTGAAGGACGTGCCCGGTTTCCAGCCGAGCGCGTTCGTGAAGAACGGGCGCCTGTACGGCCTCGGGATCTCCAACATGAAGGGCGCGCTCGCCTGCTACGTCGAGGCCGTGCGGTCGCTGCAGGACGCAGGCGTCCGGCTGCGCGGCGATGTGCTGATCGCGGCCGTCTGCGGGGAGATCGAGAAGACGCAGTACGCCGAGGCGCAGGGTGCGCAGTACCGCGGCTACGCGGCCGGCACCAGGTACCTGGTCTCGCACGGCGGCGTCGCCGACATGTGCCTGCTCGGCGAGCCGACCGAGGGCAAGGTGGTGCTCGGCCACTTCGGTGCCCTCTGGCTGCGCATTCGCACCCAGGGCAACTTCATCCACACGGCCTTCAGCGAAGGCAAGCGCGGCGAGAACTCGATCCTGCGCATGCACGAGGTGACGAACGCCGTGCTCGAGTGGATCCCGACGTGGGAGGCAGATCCTGCGAACGCCTACCGCGGCGCGAAGGCGATCGTCAACGTCGGCGCCGTGCGCGGCGGGTTCGGCTGGCGCGTATCGCGGACGCCGCACCACACCGATCTCTTCCTCGACATCCGGGTGCCGCCGACCAAGGAGATGGGCGTCGCGCGCCGCGAGGTGCTCGAGTTCGTCCGTTCGCTCGGTGCCCGCTTCCCCGACTACGGCATCGAGGGCGAGGTCTACGTGACCGCGCCGGGCGCGGAGATCGACGAGGGGCACGAGCTCGTACAGGCAGTCGACGCCGCACACGAACAGATCTTCGGCGAGGTGCCCGGCCGCGACGTCACCCGCTGGTTCAGCGATGCCTCGGCGTTGACGCGCTACGGGATCCCGACGCTCAACTACGGGACGTCGACCGGTTTGATGGATGTGGAGCTCGGCGAGAACCTCGACATCGACGGGCTCGTCAAGACTGCCGAGACCTACGCGGTCGTCGCACAGAGGATCTGCGCATGAAACTGATCACGTATGACGATGGGAAAGTTGGGCGGATCGACGGCGAGGAGGTCGTTCGCCTCGATATCCCGTCGATGCGCGAGTACTTCGAGCGCGGCGGCGCGAACGACACTCCCGAGCGGGCGCAACTCGCCGATGTTCGCCTGCGCGCACCGATCATCCCGAAGAAGTTCTTCCACACCGCGGGCAACTTCCGCGAGCACGAGGAAGAGTCGAAGAACGTCGACTGGGCGCATGCGATCGCGCCCTGGATCAACTTCTTCCAGAATGTCGACGCGATCGTCGGCCCCGACGAGCCGATCGTCTATCCCGAGCATCTGACCGAGGAGCTCGACTACGAGCTCGAGCTCGCGGTCGTCCTGAAGAAGGCCGGCAAGTGGTTCTCCCCCGAGGAGGCGGCGGACTACATCGCGGGCTACGTGATCTTCAACGACATCACCGCGCGCGACATCCAGCGCGGCGAGATGAAGTCGGGCGTCTTCAGCTTCTGCAAGGCGATCGACACGTTCTGCCCGCTCGGCCCGTGGATCGTCACCGCTGACGAGGTCCCCGACCCGCACAACCTTGCGATGGAACTGCGCGTGAACGGCGAGAAGCGGCAGGAGTCGCACTCGAGCCGAATGAGCGTGACGATCCCGGAGATCCTCTCGAACTTCTCCGCCCTCGGCTATTCGGCGGGCGACGTCCTCTCGACGGGAACGGTCGCCGGGGTCGCAGGCTTCAAGTCGCCGGAGGAGCGAGCGCTCCTCTACCTGAAGCCGGGTGACGTGATCGAGGCCGAGATCGAACGGATCGGCGTGCTGCGCAACCCCGTCATCTCGTGGCAGGAGGGCCACGACGAGCCCGCGCCACCGCGAATTCGCCCCTGGGGCGACGCCTGATGGCCTGGGCTCGAGACGATGCGAAGCTCGACCGCGTCCGCACGCTGATGGCGGAACGCGGGCTCGATGCGCTCGTCGTGCGCGCCCCGGACAACGTTCTCTACCTGACGAACTTCTGGGGCATGAAGGGCTACGACGCCTGCGTCTTCCCGCGGGAGGGCGAGCCGGTGCTGATCTGCCTCGAGGCCTCCGAGGAGGACGCGGACCGGATGTCGTGGACGAAGGACGTCCGCCTCGTGCAGGGCTATGCGCCCGACGACCCGCGGCCGGTTCCCGCGCGCACGCTCGAAGCGGCGCTCGCAGCGACCGCGGATTATCGAAACGTGGGGCTCGAGCTGTCGATGGGGACCCAGGCGACCGACCGCATGGTCGGCGAGCCGACGACGTTCACGAAAGGCTGGTTCGATGCCTGGCCGAATGCGCACGACGCGATGTCGGTATCGTCCCGGCCCGGTCGATCAAGACCGCACAGGAGGTCGAGCGGATGCGGCTCGCGAACGAGATCTGCGCTGCCGCGACCGAGCACGTGCGCGGGCTGATCAAGCCCGGGATGAAGGAGAGCGAGGTCGCTGCGCTCTGGCAGGGCTTCGTGCATGGACAGGGCACGGGGTGGAACGGCCAGGTCGAGCTGGCGTTCGGCTTCTCGCTGATCTGGGCCGGCCGCGGGATCAAGACGTTCACCGCGACGGGCGACCTCCCGGTGGTCGAGGGCGAGCCGACGCTGTTCGAGATCTGGGTCTGCGCCGACGGCTACTGGGCCGACCACACGAAGCTCCTGTGCATCGGCGAGCTGCGTGCCGACTACCGCGTGCTCGAGGAGGGGTTGATGGCCGTCTACCGCAGCGCCATCGATCATTGCGAGCCCGGCGCGAGCATGAGCGAGCTCGACGTGCTCGTGCGCAACGGGCTCGAGGACCTCGGCTATCCGGGTCAGCCGACACACCCGATCTGCCACGGCATCGGCGCGCGGGCGCACGAGCCGCCGTACCCGCATCGCGCGGCCGGCGGCACGATCGAAGCGGGCATGGTGTTCGCGATCGAGCCGGGCTGCTACTGGGAGGGCGGCGGCGGTCTGCGCGTCGAGGACAACTTCCTGATCACCGAGACGGGCGCCGAGCAGCTCTCGCCGTTCCCGGATGGAGTCGTGTTTGTCTGATGGCGTAGGCTCAACGGAGCCATCCAGGAGCGGAGGCGCCGGCTCCGCCGGCGCCGGGAGCGGGCCCGAGCTGATCTGGACCGGCGCTCTGAACGACGCGTACGAGATCGGCGGTCGCGTAGGCCTGTACGACACGACGCTGCGCGACGGCGAGCAGACGGTGGGCGTCGTGCTCGACCCGGACCAGAAGCTCGAGATCGCCCGCCTGCTCGACGAGCTCGGTGTCGACCGGATCGAAGCCGGTTTCCCCCGCGTGTCGGACGACGACTGGCAGGCGGTCGAGCGAATCGCCGCCGCGGGCCTGCGCGCAGAGATCTGGGGCTTCTCCCGGGCGGTGCCCGCCGACCTCGAGGCGCTCGTCGAGCTCGGTGTCTCGTTCTCGGTGATCGAGTCGCCGATCTCCGACCTCAAGCTCGATGCGATCGGTGTGTCGCGCGAGAAGATGCTCGGGCGGATCACCGCTGCGATGCGTTTCGCCGCCGAGCACGGCATCCACGCGGCCTTCTTCGGTGTCGACTCGACCCGCGCTGCGCGCGATTTCTACGACCAGGTCTACTCGGCGGCCGTGGAGGCGGGCGCCAGGGAGGTCGTCGTCGTGGACACGCTCGGGATCGCCTCTCCCGAGGCGGTCGCGGAGCTCGTCGGCCATACGGTCGAGCTCGTAGACGTGCCGGTGCACTTCCATGGGCACAACGACTTCGGTGTTGCCACGGCCTCGGCGGTCGCTGCGGTGCGCGCGGGAGCGACCTACGTGCACGCGACGATCAACGGGATGGGCGAGCGCGCGGGCAACGCGAACCTCGGCGAGGTCGCCCTGACGCTGAAGGCGCTCTACGGTGTCGAGTCGAACCTGCGGCTGGATCGCATCCGCGACGTGTCGGCGCGTGTGCGCGAGCTGTCCGGCTACGAGCTCGAGCCGTGGAAGCCGCTGACCGGCGAGACGCTCTACCGGCGCGAGTCCGGGGCGGTCGCCTCACAGTTCCACGACCCGCAGTCGATCGAGCCGTATTCGTCGGAGCTCGTCGCAACGGAGCGCTCGATCGTCCTCGGCAAGAAGAGCGGGCTCGACTCCGTCCGCATCAAGGCCGAAGAGCTCGGGCTCGACCTGCCGGAGGAGCGGCGCGTCGGGGTGCTGGCGGAGGTGAAGAAGCTCGGCGCGACCGAGCGGCGCCTCGTCACCGACGACGAGTTCAAGAACATCGTTGGCTGACTTCGACGCAGTCATTGTCGGTAGTGGGATCAACGGCCTGGCGTGCGCCGCGCTGCTGGCGCAGGGCGGCTGGAACGTCTGTGTCCTCGAACGGAGCGACTGGTTCGGTGGCGCGATCAAGACCGACGAGATCACCGTGCCGGGTTTCAAGCACGACGTGTTCAGTGCCTGGCATCCGCTCTGGGTCGGCGGGGCGGCGCATGCGCAGCTCGGTGACGAGCTGGCGCGGCACGGCCTCGAGTACCTGAACACCGACCTGCCGACGGCGACCGCGTTCCCGGACGGCGAAAGTGCATTTCTCCTGCGGACGGCGGAGGGCAACACCGCGGAGCTCGGTGAGGAGTGGGGGCCGATGCTCGACGGGTTCTTCCCGAACGCCGACCTCGCCTTCGGGGTCCTCGGCACGGAGCTCTGGTCGCGGCACGGCGCCGGGCTCGGTTGGAAAGCGGTGCGCAGGCTCGGGCGCGACGGGACGCGCGACTTCACCGGTCAGCTGCTCACCTCGGCGCGCGACTGGCTCGAGGCAACTTTTGCCTCGCCGAGGACGCACGGCGTGCTTGCGCCCTGGGTTCTGCACACCGGGCTCGGGCCCGAGGCGGCGAGCTCCGGCTACATGGCGCAGGTGATCGCCGTGGCGGTGCAGGAGGGCGGCATGCCGATCCCGCGCGGCGGTGGTGCCAGGCTCGCCGACGCGCTTGTCTCCTACATCCGCGAGCAGGGCGGCACGTGCGAGACCGGCGTCCATGTCGAGCGCGTGTCGAGCGGCGGCGTTCGCACCGCGGACGGACGGAAGCTGACGGCCGGCCGCGCGGTGATCTGCAACGTCACGCCCACGCAGCTCTACACGGAGCTGCTCGACGGCCTGCAGCACAAGGCGGCGGGCTTCCGGTACGGGCGGTCGGAGATGCAGATCCACTTCGCGCTGAGCGAGCCGCCGAAGTGGGAGGGCGACGAGCGCCTGGGCAGGACGGCGATCGTCCATCTGACGCCCGGCCTCGACGGCGTCTCGCGGGCGGTGAACGAGGCAGAGCGCGGTCTGCTGCCGGCGGAGGCGACGGTCGTCGTCGGGCAGCCGCTGACGATGGACGAGTCGCGCGCGCCGGACGGAACGGGGCTGCTGTGGATCCAGCTGCAGGAGCTGCCGTGGCGGGTCAAGGGCGACGCCGCGGGTGAGCTCGACACCGGCGACGGCTCGTGGACGGAGGAGCTGCGTGAGCGCTACGCGGACCGCATCCAGGCGCGCATCGCGCGCGCGATCCCGAACCTGGAATCGACGGTTCTCGCCCGCACATGCCTGTCGCCCGCCGACCTGCAGGCTGCGAACGTGAACCTCGTGCACGGCGATCCGTACGGCGGCTCGCTCGCGCTCGACCAGAGCTTCCTCTGGCGGGCACAGCACCGGACGCAGGTCGAGAACGTATGGCACGTCGGCGCCTCGACGCACCCGGGCCCCGGGCTGGGCGGGGGCTCGGGTGCGCTCGTGGCGGCTCAGCTGCTCGAGGAGCCGTTCGCGAGGCGCTTCGCCGCCAGGTTCAAGCGCTGAGCTTGCGGCCCGGCGTCGACGCCGTCGAGGCAAAATCCGCGTCCCACAGCCGGAAGCCGCCGAGGAACGCCAGCTCGTTGTTGCCGCGTTTTGCGTTCGGCGGCAGCTGGTCGAGCTCCTTGACGCCGCCGCCGCCGATCACGACGTAGTCGGTCTGCATCGCCTGGGCGAGCACCTCGACGACTTCGAACACGAGCTTGCGCCACTTCTTCTTCCCACGTAGCTCGAGCGAGCGCTCGCCGACGTAATCCTCGAACTCGCCGTCCCGGAACGGGAGGTGCGCGAGCTCGAGCGGCTGCGCGACGCCCTCGATCACCAGCGCCGACCCGAGCCCCGTGCCGAGGCCGATGAACAGCATGCGACCGCCGTCGTAGCTCCCGAGCGCCTGCATGACTGCGTCGTTCACCACCTTCGTGGGACGGCCGAGGGCGCGCTCGAAGTCGAAGTCGACCCAGCCCTTGCCGAGGTTGGCCGGCTCGAGCACGGGCCGGTCGTGACGGACCGGCATCGGGATGCCGATGCTCGCGACGTCCCACGACCAGCCCTCGGCCGTCGCGACCAGCTTCTCGACCATGTCGTGCGGAGTCATCGTCGGGCCCGACTCCACCTTGCGCGGCTCGACCTCTCCCTGAAGGAGGAGCTTCACGTGAGATCCGCCGACGTCGACGGCGAGGACACGCTGCTTGGTTGGCATGGCCCCATCATGTCTAACTCGAGCTCCCGGAGGCGCAGACCCCCTTGCCGAAGCCGTACGACGCGGTGTTCGCGCTCACGCTGTCGAAGAGGGCGAATGCCTTGCCCACCGCCGATTCGACCTGCGGGTCGGGGGCCTTCGCGGCAGCCCGCAGCTCCGCGGCGACCTTCCCGATTCCGCTGAGGTAGGCGTCGAGCAGTTCCTTGCCGTCACTCGGAGCCTTCAGCTTCGCAAGGCCGGTGCGAGAGTCGTCGAGAGCCTTCGCGTAGCCGACGAGGAAGGTGCGCGCCGTCCGGCGTTCCTGGCTCGACGTTCCGGGGGCGAACGGATGCTGCGTCGTCAGCTGCGGCAGTGCGTCCACCTCCCGTTCTGCGTGCTTGCAGATCGTGGTCCCCCGGCTGATCACCTGTGCCTTCGTGAGCGTCGGCGACGCCTGGCTCCCACAGCCCGCGGCTGTCGCGACCACGGCGGTTGCAAAGACGAACGGGATGCGATTCATGTGCTCCTCCTCGATTCGATTACTCGGTGGGAGCGTCGCCTGTGAGGTCGCGATCCGCATCGGCCGCGCTCCCGATTTTGAGCCGCTCGTGAGAGCGAAATCCGAGGAGCGGAATCTCGCTCCTGAGAGCGATGGCCATCCGTCTTCGACCGGGTTACTGTGCGTGCCGATGCTGCTGCGCCGGTTTCTCACCACGTACGGCGACCTCGTTCTCGCAGGCTCGCTCGGCGCGCTCTACTGCCTGGAGCTCGCGTTCGAGGGCGACGTTGAGCACCGCCTGCCCAGCATGGTCGTCGCCGTCTGCTTCGCTGCCGCGCTGGCTGTTCGACGCCGTGCTCCGGTGGCCGTGCTCGCGGTCGGGCTCGTGGTGATCGAGCTCGACAACACCGTGCTCAAGGGGCTCGCAGAGGCCGGCGCGTTCCTACTCGGGATCGTGATCGGGATCTACTCGGCCGGCCGGTACGCGCGCGGCTACTGGGCCGCAGTGAGCATCGTCTTCGTCGGAGTTTCGATTCCCCTGGCTGCGATCGAGCCGGGCACGCCGGTCGCCTTCACGGACTTCGCCTTCTTCGGGATGTTCTTCGGCGGCCCGTACGTGGCAGGTCGCGTGATCCGGCACCGGCGCGAGCGCGAGCAGCAGCTCGAGAACGAGGCCGGCGCGCTGAAGCTCGAGCGAGATCTCAAGGCGCGCGAAGCCGTCGCAGAGGAGCGGGTGCGGATCGCCCGCGAGCTGCACGATGTGGTCGCGCACGCGATCAGCGTGATCGTGCTCCAGGCCCGCGGCGGCCGTCGGGTGCTGCAGAGCGACCCCGTGGAGGCGCGCGAGGCGCTCGACGCGATCGAGCGCGCGGGTGAGCAGGCGCTCACGGAGATGCGCCGCCTGCTCGGGCTGCTGCGCGACGAAGACGAGGAGCTCGCGCTTGCTCCCCAGCCGAGCCTTGGCCGCATCGACGACCTCGTAGCGAGTCTCACCGAGACGGGACTGCCGGTCGAGGTCCGCGTCGAGGGGACGCCGGTCAGCCTGCCGCCCGGAATCGACGTGACCGCCTACCGGATCATCCAGGAGGCGCTGACGAACACGCTCAAGCACGCCGGGCCGGCACGGGCCTCCGTCGTCGTCCGCTACGAGCCCGGCGTTGTCGAGCTCGAGGTGCTGGACGACGGTCCCGGCGCGGTCGGCGGCAACGGCTCCGGTCACGGGCTGGCCGGAATCGGTGAGCGGGTGGCCGTCTACGGCGGCGAGCTCGCCTCGGGGCGCCGTCCCGAGGGCGGCTACGCCCTGCGCGCGCGGCTCCCGTTCGGCGAGCCCGGATGATCCGCGTCCTCCTCGCGGACGACCAGAGCCTCGTCCGGGCAGGGTTCCGGATGATCCTCAAGGGCGAGTCCGACATCGAGGTCGTGGGCGAGGCCGACGACGGCAACGAGGCAGTCCGTCAGGCGGTCGAGCTCGGCCCGGACGTCGTGCTGATGGACATCCGGATGCCGAACCTCGACGGGATCGAGGCGACCCGCCAGATCTGCGCCCGCAACGGTGGGACGCGCGTGCTCGTACTGACGACCTTCGACCTCGACGAGTACGTCTTCGAGTCGCTTCGGGCAGGCGCCAGTGCATTTCTCCTCAAGGACGCCCGTGAGCAACAGCTCGTCGCGGCGATCCGGGTTGTGGCTGAGGGTGGGGCTCTCTTCGCTCCAGCGGTGACGCAGCGGCTGATCGAGGAGTTCGCGAAGCGGGTCGACCCGGCCGAGCGCCACTCGGGGCTCGAGCTCTTGACGGCGCGGGAGCTCGAGGTGCTGCGGCTCGTTGCGAAGGGAAAGTCGAATGCCGAGATCGCCGCGGAGCTCGTGATCAGCGAGCACACGACGAAGACTCACGTCGCGAGCATCCTCCAGAAGCTCGACCTTCGGAACCGCGTGCAGGCGGTGGTGTTCGCCTACGAGACAGGTGTCGCCCAGCCCGGGGGCTGAGCGCGGGCGGCTCAGCCCCCGGCGAGCTTGACCGTGTACCCCTGCGCCTCCAGACGGGCTGCGATCTTCTCGCGCTGGTCGCCCTGGATCTCGACGGCGCCGTCCTTCACGGTGCCGCCGGAGCCACAGTGCCTCTTCAGGTCCTTCGCGACTGCCGCGAGGTCGCGGCGCGGTAGGCCGCGAACGACGCTGACCGCCTTCCCGCCACGCCCGCCCTTGCCGCGGAAGATGCGGACGATGCCGTCGTTCGGCAGTTCCGGCTGAGGCGTCTCGTCGCGCCGCGCGCGACGGTCGCCGTCGCCGGTCGAATAGACGAGGCGGCTGTTGCTCACGTCTCGAACTCTCGCACACAGGTATCTGACACCGGAGGTGTCAGACACCGGAGGTCACGCGAGGCGTTGGGCGTCCGGTTTCAGGTCGATGCCCTGCTCGGCCAGCACGCGGAACACGAGCGGGCGCTTGCTCGCCGTGTAGCCGTCCTCGCCGAGATGAGCTGCTTTCCAATCGGCGTACTCGCGCCGCAGGTCGGCGTCGCTGCGCAGCGCATCGCGAAAGGCGAGTCGTTCGCGCCACAGGTCGCTGCCCGGCTCGGTGAGGTGCAGATGAAACTCGCCGTCGCGATGAAAGGCATGCGCCTCTGGACGGTGCACGTGGTAGACGTAGCCGAGCTCGACCAGTGCAGGCGCTGCGGCCCACGCGTCGTCCAACGACTCGACCCCGGCCATCATGTCGATGATCGGCTTGGCCGCGAGGCCCGGCACCGACGTCGAGCCGATGTGGTGAATCCCGGCCGAGAGACACGGCGCGAGGACGTTCTCGAGCACGCCGCGCTCGGCTTCGAATCGCTCCGCCCAGACCGGGTCGTAGGCGTCGACCCTCACCGTGGTTCGAAGATGCCCTGCCCGCCGAGCTCGGTCTTGAAGAACACACTGGCGAGCTCGAGATGCTCGTAGAGCGCATGAGCGGCCGCTTGCGGATCGTGCACCGAACAGGCGGTGAGGAGGCGCTCGTCGAACGTGCGGTGAAGATCCTGCGGGTCGCCGGCCGAAGCCAGAAGTGCCGGCCGGAAGCGCTCCGAGCGATCCCACACCGGGCGGATCAACGACACGAGCCACGGCTTCTGCGAGGCCTCGTAGAGCGTGAAATGGAAGTCGGTGTGGGCCCGCATCGTCTCGCGGACATCGCCGGCACTGCGCATCTCGTCGAATCGCTCGAGATGCCTCGCGGCAGCCTCGGCATCGGCATCCGTGAACCGCTCGGCCGCGCGCCGCACGGCGAGCGATTCGAGCGCGAGCCGTACCTGGAAGAGGTCGCGGAGCTCGTCGACGTCGAAATCGAGCACCTTGGCGCCCTGGTGCGGCACGTGCTTCGCGAGCCCCAGTGCCTCCAGTTGCCGGACCGCTTCGCGAATCGGGGAGATGCTCATTCCCAGCGAGCGAGCCAGTTCGTCGAGCCGTAGCGGCGTTCCCGCGGGCAGTTCGCCCAGGATGATCGCCTCCCGCAGCTGCTCCAGCGCGTACTCCGCCATCGTCCGGTGGCGCATCGGCTGCTTTGGCTCGACCTGTCTCGTTTTCGCCATTTCCACCTGGACGCTCCCACAACCCTTGATCAGATGTCAAACCCCATGAGAGGATTCGCGTCTAGAGGTCTGGTGCTTGGCCCCCCCAAATCGAGCGAAGGAGTCAACATGAAGAGACTGGGTTCCCGCGCGGGGCTCATTCTGGCGGTCGTCGCAATCGCCGTTGTCGCGCTCGCGGCAACTGCGGCCGCTCGTACGACGTCGTCGAAAGCCAGCCCGATCGTCATCGGCTGGGCGTACGACAGCACGGGCGCCATGGCGCCGTTCGACGGTCCGGCGTTGGCCGCCGCGCAGTTGCGCGTCAAGCAGGTCAATGCAAGGGGCGGGGTCGGCGGACGTCCATTGCAGATCAAGACCTGCAACACGCAGGGCAACAAGCCGGCTGTGGCGAAGGCGTGCGCGCTGAAGCTGCTCGGTGGTGGCGCGAACGTGATCTTCACGACTTGTGACGTGGACTTCGCGGCACCGGTCGTGCAGGAGACGATCAACCGCGGCGTGCTCGCGGTCGCACCGTGCATCGGCACCGATCAGATGGGCCCGAAGCGCTTCGGGCCCAAGGGCAAGCTCGCGTTCAGCTTCGGCAACGTTGCCCAGGACGAAGGCTCGGCCATGGCGCAGTACGCATGGGGGAAGGGCTGGCGGAGTGCCTCCCTCGCCACCGACTCCGTCATCGTCTACTTCAAGAACGTCGTCCAGGCGTTCAAGGCGCGCTGGCAGCAGTTGGGCGGCAAGATCGTCGACGAGGAGACGTATCAGGATCCCACCTTCGGAGGCAACAACGTTCAGAACGCGGTCAGCCGCCTGAACGACAAGCCGGCCGACGTGATCGTGACGTCGACCGCCGGTGCCTACGGAGCGCTCGCACCGTTCATCACGGGCCTGCGGACACTCGGGAACAACACCCCGATCCTCAACTCGTGGGCGGGTGACGGCAACTACTGGCTGCCGAAGAGCCCGAAGGTGACGAACTACTGGTTCGTCACGTACGCATCGGTGTTCGGTGACGACCCGAACCCGGCGATCAACAAGCTCGCCAAGCAGGTCCATGCGGGCACCGGCGGATTCGTTGCCGGCTCGGCCGCGATCGACGGCCTGGTCACCGCGATCAACCGTTCGCACGGCTCGACGACCGGCGCTGTGCTCGCTGCGACGATGCAGAAGTTCCACAAGGTCCCGACGCTGTCGGGCCTCGTGAGCTTCTCGCCGACGCTGCACACCGTGTTTGGCCGTCAGTACCGCGTGATCAAGATCCAGAACAACGTTCCAAAGGTCGTCGGCACTGTCGTCGCCAAGGTCGTCCCGAAGATCTAGGACGGCTTGACCGACGACATGCAGTCGGAGCGGAGGCCCGGAGAGTCACTCCGGGCCTCCGCCATTTCTCGTTCTTTCGAGGGAGTCCAGGCGCTCGACGGCGTCGATCTCGCGGTTCAGCGCGGCGAGGTGGTGGGGCTGATCGGGCCGAACGGCGCCGGCAAGTCGACGCTCGTCAACGTCTTGAGCGGCTTCGACCGGCCCGACAGCGGGACCGTCACACTCGGAGATCAGAACGTGACGCGCTGGACGCCGCATCGGCGCGGTCGTCACGGGCTCGCACGGACGTTCCAGCACACGCGCGGCTTCAGCACGCTCTCGGTGCGCGAGAACGTCGAGGTCTCGGCGCTCGGGGTGGGCGCGGGGCCGCGCTTGGCGGCAGCACGCGCCGACGGGCTGCTCGAGCGGCTCGGACTGGCGCGCTACGCCGACGTGCCCGCGTCGGCGCTCGCGCACGGTGACGAGCGGCGCCTCGGCGTCGCACGCGCCCTCGCGACGGAGCCGAGGTTCGTCCTGCTCGACGAGCCGGCGGCAGGCCTGCCCGAGGCCGAGGTTCCCGCGTTCGCGGAGCTCGTCCGCTCGGTGCGCGACGAGCACGGCGCAGGCGTGTTGCTGATCGACCACAACATGGCGCTGATCATGGAGATCTGCGATCGCATCCACGTCCTCGACCAGGGACGCACGCTTGCCGAGGGCGCACCGGCCGAGATCCGGGGCAACCTCGACGTGACAGCGGCGTACCTCGGAGAGACCGCGGTGGCCGAGGAATGAGGACGCTGGTAGTCGAGAGTCTGGACGTCCGCTACGGCGGCGTCCACGCCGTGCGAGGCCTCTCGTTCCAGGTCGCGCCGGGAGAGATCGTCGGGCTGATCGGCGCGAACGGCGCCGGCAAGTCGTCGACGCTGCACGCGATCATGGGTGTGGCTCCGGCGACCGGTGACGTGCGCCTCGGCGACGCGTCGCTGCTCGGCCGCCGCCCCGAGGACGTCGCGCGGGACGGGATCGCGCTCGTGCCCGAAGGACGCCGCATCTTCGGTGAGCTGACCGTCGGGGAGAACCTGCGCCTCGGCCTCGCAGCCCGGCGAACCCGTGGCAGTCACGAGGAGGTGTTCCGCAGCGTCTACGAGCTGTTCCCGATCGTCGAGGAGTTCCGCACGCGTCAGGCGGGGGCGCTCTCCGGCGGCCAGCAGCAACAACTTGCGATCGCGCGGGCGCTCGTCGCCGAGCCGGACATACTGCTTCTCGACGAGCCCTCGCTCGGGCTTGCGCCGACCGTCGTCGACGTCGTGTTCGCCGCTCTGGCTGCGATTCGCGAGCGCGGGCTCGGCGTGCTGCTCGTGGAGCAGCGGGCGCAGCGCACCGTTGCGGCCGCCGACCGCTGCCATGTGATCGCGGGCGGCGAGCTCCGTGTGACACTCGGGCCTGAGCAGGCAAACGACACCGAGGCCTTGGTGGCGGCCTACTTCGCCTGATGCTCGCCTTCTGGAACATCGACTGGCAGACGCTCGCGGATGCGCTCGCGCTGGGGGCGGTCTATGCGCTGATGGCCGTCGGCATCGGCCTCGTCTTCGGCGTTCTGCGCCTCGTCAACTTCGCCTACGGCCAGCTCGTGATGGCCGGGGCCTTCGCCCTCGCGCTTGCCTCCCAGTGGGGCTGGCCGGTGTGGGCGGGGATCGTCCTGTGCTTTGCGGTCGTGCTCGTCCTCTCGATGCTGATGGACCGGCTCGTCTTCCGCCCGCTCCGTGGCCATTCCCCGGCCGTGATGCTCATCGCCACGTTCGCAGTCGCGTTCCTGCTGCAGAACATCGCGCTGCTCTGGTTCGGGCCGCTCGGGAAGATTGCGTCGTCTCTCGCGTTCTTGAACCAGCCTTGGACGATCTCCAGCGTCGACATCCGCAAGATCGCGGTCGTCTCGGTGGTCGTCGCTGCGGTGTGCCTGCTGCTCCTACAGTTGGTGCTCGAACGGACAGACATCGGTCTGCACATGCGCGCTTCGTCGATGGACTTCGAGACGGCGCGTATGCTCGGCGTCCGCGCCAACCGTGTGATCGGCTTCGCGGTGCTGCTCTCGGGCGCGCTCGCGGCGGTGGTCGCCGTGATGCTGACCGTTCAGAACCCGCTCGTCACACCGGACTTCGCCCTGCGCGACACGATCGTGGTGCTCGCAGGCGTGGTCGTCGGCGGCATGAACCGGCCGGTCCCGGCGACCCTCGGCGGTTTCACGATCGGCTTCGCCACCGGCCTCCTCGGCGGGGCGCTGCCCACGAGCCAGAGCCAGTACATCGACTCGTTCATCTTCGCGGCGGTGATCGTCGTGCTGCTCGTCCGCCCGAACGGGCTGTTCACGCGCACGAGGACCGTGGAGCGCGTGTGAAGCGGCTCGTCGACCTGCAGACACTGGGCGGCCCGGTGGTGCTCATCGTCGTCGCCGCGCTGCTCGGCACCACGGTCTCGCTCTCGACGCAGAGCTACTTCACCGACGCGCTCGTGAAGGTGGCGATCGTCGTCGGTCTCTATGTCTTCGTCGGCAACTCGGGCGTCGTCTCGTTCGGGCACATCAGCTTCGTCGCGATCGGCGCCTGGACGGCCGGCGTGCTGTCGGTGCCCGCCGCCGAGAAGCCGGCGATCATGCCCAACCTCGCGCACTTCCTGCGCGACCGGACGACCGGCAACGTCTCGTCACTCGTTCTGGCCGGAGTCGTGGGCGGTGTCTGCGCGTTGGCCGCCGCGTTGCCATTGATGCGCCTCTCGGGTCTCGCCGCGGGCATTGCGACGTTCGCGGTGCTCGAGATCACCCACAACGTGCTGCGGTACGAGGAGAAGATCGGGCCCGGCCTCAACACGTTCTCGTCCGTTCCCGAGACGACCGGCCTGCGGCAGGCCGCGCTCGGCGCGGTCTTCGTCGTGGTGGTCGCGTTCGCCTACAGCCGCAGCCGCTACGGTCGCCTGCTGCGCGCGACCCGCGAGGACGATGCGGCCGCGCGCGCGGTCGGCGCGTCGGTCTACCGGCAGCGGCTGATCGCGTTCACGATCTCCGGCGCGCTCTGCGGGCTCGCCGGCGGCCTCTACGTGCACCTCCTGCCGCTGAACACGGAGTCCGTGTACCTCGATCTGACGTTCATCACGCTCGCCATGCTCGTGATCGGAGGCGCGACGAGCCTGTGGGGGGCGGTCGTCGGGGCGCTCGCCGTGAGCGCCCTGGACTCGTCGCTGGCGGTGGCCGAGAACGGCACCTCGTTCCTCGGCTGGCACATCGACCTGCCGGCAGGGACGCGCGAGATCGTCGTCGGCGCGCTGATGGCGATCGTCCTGATCCTGCGCCCGTCCGGCCTGACCCGTGGGCGAGAGTTCAAGCTGTGGCCGAGATGACACGTGTCTGCGTCGCCGGTGCAGGGGTGATCGGCAGCCTGTTCGCTGGGCACCTCTCGCGCGTTGCGGAGGTCTCGGCGCTCGTCCGCCGCGAGGAGCACGCGGCGGCGCTCGAGCGGGACGGGCTGCGGATCAGCGGGCGGGCCGACTTCACCGGCAGACTCGAGGCGGCGACCTCGCCCGAGGCGCTGCCCGCGCCGGAGCTCGTGATCGTCGCGTGCAAGAGCCTCGATCTCGACTCGGTCGCTGCGCGCCTGGCCGGTCACTGGCCCGATGCGATCGTCATGACCGTGCAGAACGGGATCGGCGCCGACGAGGTGATCTCCCGCTACGGCGACTGGCGGCAGCTCTCGTCGGTCACGTTCATGAGCGGGACACGGCACGAGGACACGCACGTGCAGTACGTGCTCGACACCGCCACCTGGATCGGCCCGGCCCGCGGCACGACGCCTGCCGACGCTCAAGCGGCGGCCGATCTGATCATCGCTTCCGGCCTGAAGGCCGAGGCCTTCGACGACCTCAAACCGGCACAGTGGTCGAAGCTGATCTTCAACGCGACCGTCAACACCGTCGCGGCGCTGACCGGGCTGCCGCACGACCCGCACTTCGCCGCGCTCGATCGGCCGAGCGACCTCGGCCACCTGGTGCGCGCACTGATGGACGAGGGCAAGGCCGTCGCCGCCGCTGCGGGCGTCACGCTCGGCGAGGATCCGTGGGAGATGAACGTGCTCGCCACGAGACGCGGCAGCGCTCACTATCCATCGATGCTCGAAGACGTCGAAGCGCATCGCGGGACGGAGATCGACATGATCACCGGCTCCCTCGTGCGCGAGGCGCACCGTGTCGGTGTCCCGGTGCCGCTGCACGAGACGATGGAACGGCTGATCAAGGCGAAGGAGGACTCGTGGCAGTAACGATCTGTGTGGTCGGCTGCGGCGCGGTGGGGTCGCTGTTCGCGGCGAACCTGGCGACGCTCGACGACGTCGACGTCTGGGCGTACGACCTCGCACAGGCCCACGTCGATGCGATCAACCGCGACGGCCTGACGCTGACCGGTGCAGGCGAGGTGATCGGGCGACCGCACGCGACGAGCGACGCAGCCGAGCTGCCTCAGTGCGACTTCGGCATCGTCGCCACCAAGGCGATGCACACCGAGTCGGCGATCGCCGCGACCGCGCACGCCTTCGCCGGCGGCTGTGTCGCGACCGTCCAGAACGGCATCGGAAACGAAGAGGTGCTCGCCCGTCACGTCGAGCGGGTGATCCGTGGAACGACGTTCCCGGCGGGCAAAATCGTCGCTCCCGGGGTCGTCCAGTGGGACGTGCAGGGCGACACCACCTTCGGCCCCTACGAGGACCGGCCGGCGCCCTTCACCGAGGTCGAGCGCCTCGCGGAAGCGTGCACGCGCGCCGGGATGCCGACCAAGGCGGTCGAGGATGCGCGGGGACCGCAGTGGCGCAAGGTGATCTTCAACGCGGCGACAAACCCGCTCGGTGCGCTCACGGGGCTCACCCACGGCCGCCTCTGCGAACGCCCGGACCTGCGCGCGCTCGCCTCGCGGCTCGTCACGGAGGGGAAGGCGGTCGCGTCGGCGCAGGGGATCGAGCTCGACGCCGACCCCGAGGAGCTGATCGACTACGCGGCGCGGCCCGAGGTCGCGTACGACCACAAGGCGTCGATGCTCCAGGACGTCGAGGCGAAGCGGCAGACTGAGATCGACTATCTGAACGGCGGAATCGCGGAGTTCGGGCGGCGGCTCGGCGTCCCGACGCCGACACATGAATCCATCTGGGCACTCGTGAAAGGGGTTGAGGCTGCGTGGGCGCAGTGATGCCGAAGGCAGAGATCGACCGGCGCTACGACCTCGTGCGCGAGGCGATGGCGCGCGACGGCCTGGACGCGGTGATCGTTTCGGGCAACGAGTACACGGGATTCGAGGGCGCCGTCACGTACATGTCGGGCTTCGTGATCGTGCACCGCTATGCGTACGTGCTGCTCCCGCTCGAGGGCGATCCGACGATCGTCTTCCCGCGTGAGGCGACCTACGTCGGTGAGCACGGGACGACCTGGATCGACGAGCAGGTGTTCGTCGACAAGCCGGGCGACTGGCTCGCGGACGCTGTCCGCGGCCTGCGCGTCGGCGTCTACGGGCTCGACTACGTGACCACGGTGCGCGACTATCGCGCGCTCGCAGGAGCCGCCGCTGAGCTCGTGCCGTGGGACATCGAGTTCGACCATGCGCGCGCCGTGAAGAGCGAGCTCGAGCTCGACTCGGTCCGCGACAGCGTCCGGATCAACGCGGAGGGATTCTGGATCTTCCTGGAGCAGTTCGCGCCGGGGAAGACCGAGCGAGAGATCCTGGCGCATTGCGAGCAGTACTTCGTCGAGCAAGGCTGCGGACGCCTGACGATGGACATGGTGCTCACCGGGCCGAACGGCAGCGCCCTTCCCGAGTTCAAGATCGCGGGCGACTACCGCATCAAGGCGACCGACCTGGTGCTCCCGTCACTGGAGATCGCCGGCGTCGGCGGTCACTGGGTCGAGGTCTCGCGGGCGATCTGCCCCGGTGAGCCAAGCGCCGAGACGCGCCAGATGCTCGAGGGCTACGAGGAGTACTACGAGGCGGCCAGAGGCGCGCTTCGCGACGGCGCGACGGCGCACGACGTGCACCGCGCCGTCTCCAGCGGATTCGTCGACCGGGGCTTCAAGCTCGGCCACGTCACCGGCCATTCGATCGGCATGACGATGATCGAGTGGCCGAAGATCGGCGAAGGGGATGAGACCGAGCTGCGTTCGGGGATGGTGTTCTCGATGCATCCGCATGCGATCTCCCAGGACGGGCAGGCCTGCCTGTACATGCAGGACACCTGGCTCGTCACCGCGGACGGCGGAGTGCCGCTTGCCGACCTGCCGATGAAGATCTTCGACGGAACGGAGGCACGACCATGAGCGAGCTGGCGAAGCCGGTTCTCGCGGGTGAGGGAGAATCGGACTACGAGCGCTATCTCCGCACCGACGAGCTGCTGTCGCTGCAGAAGACGGCCGACGAGTGGATCCACCGCGATGAGCTGCTCTTCCAGAGCGTCCACCAGACGTCCGAGATCTGGCTGAAGCTCGCGTGGAACGAGATCGAGGAGGCGGGCCGGCTCGTCGGCGACGACGAGCTCGCGGCGGCGATCCGGCTCCTGCGCCGCGCGAACGACTGCTTCAAGCTCGTCACATCGGCGCTCGACATGCTCGAGCACATGTCGCCGTGGGAGTACACCGAGGTGCGAAAGGTGCTGGGTCACGGCAGCGGTTTCGACTCGCCCGGGTTCAAGGAGCTGCGGCGGGTCGCTAAGCCGCTCGGCGAGGCGTTCCACGCGGCGCACGAGCGGGCTGGGCTGACCCTGGTCGAGGTCTACACGCGTGGACGCGAGTTCGAAGACCTGTACCAGCTGGCCGAGCAGCTCATCGAGCTCGACGAGCGCATCATCGTGTGGCGTGTGCGCCACTTCAAGGTCGTGCAGCGCGTGATCGGGGGCGACGTGATCGGCACGCAGGGCACGCCGGTCGAGGTGATGGGCCGCCTGATCCATCACTCGTTCTATCCCGAGCTGTGGGACGTCCGGAACGACCTCACCAGAATGAACCTGCCCGAGTGAGCGCCCTCACGTTCCTGAGGCGGTGCTGGCGGCGCACGGCCGTAGGGCACAGTGCTCTGCACGGGCCCGGAGAGCCGGGTGACGCCAGCAGCGTCAGCCCGTCGCGGAGCCCGGCTCTGCCGGGCGGGAGCGACAGGCGGTCAGGGACGTGAGGTTCCAGGGTGTGGCGTTGGGGTGTGGGAATTTCGGCGGGATCGGCTCGTCGCCCGCGTTCTTCGGCCAGGGGACGAACGAGGACGCTGCGATCGAGATCATGGATCGCGCGTGGGCGAACGGCATCCACTGGTTCGACACGGCAGACGCCTACGGCGGTGGGCGCAGCGAGACGTTCATCGGCCGTTGGCGCGCGGCGAACCGGCCCGAAGGGCTCGCGCTGACGACCAAGGTGTTCCACTCGACGGTCGGCAACCCTGACGACGTCGGCCTGGCGCCCGACCGGATCCGGCGGCAGATCGAGGGCAGCCTGTCGCGGCTCGGTGTGGACCGGGTCGATCTCTATCTCGCGCACGAGCCCGACCCGCGCACAGCCCTGCACGAGACGATCGCGTGCTTCGAGCGGCTCGTCGATGAGGGTCTGATCGGAGCCTGGGGGCTCTCGAACTACGACCACGCCGGCATCGCCGAGGGGCTCCGGTACGGCCGGCCGGCGCTCGTCCAGAACGCCTACTCGCTGCTCGACCGAAGCGATGAGGAAGGTGTACTGCCGCTCTGCGAGGCGAACGCGATTGCGTATGTCCCGTTCGGCCCGCTCTCCGGCGGCTGGTTGACGGGCAAGTACGAGCGAGGCGCGCCGTTCCCGGCCGGGTCCCGGATGACACTGCGCCCAGGGCCGTACGAGCAGTTCGTCGACGACCGAGTCTTCGACGCGCTCGACCGGCTCCGTGCGGAAGCCGACTCGCTCGGTGTCTCGATGGCGACGCTCGCGTTCGCCTGGGTGCTAGCGGCGGTCGACGGCGCCGTGTGCGGGCCGAACCGCGCCTTGCAGCTCGACCCGATCTTCGCTGCACGGGACCTCATCCTGTCGCCGGCCGACCGAGACCGCGTAGGCTCTTTTTTCTCATGACGGTGCGGATCCTCGACGAGCACGACGTCCGGCAGCTCTTGCCGATGGACGAGTGCATCGACGTGATGGCCGATGCGCTCGCGGCGCTTGCGCGCGGTGAAGTGCACAACCCGCTTCGGTTCGTCGTCCGGCCGCCCGGAGAAGCGAGCTTGATGGGCCTGATGCCGGCGCATCGCGGGGGCGACTCGCCGCTCTATGCGCTGAAGGCGGTCGCGATCTTCCCGGGGAACAGTGAGCGCGGCCTCGACTTGCACCAGGGCTTCGTCGCGCTCTTCGACGGCGAGACAGGCGCGACCCGGGCGCTTCTCAATGCAGGCGCAATCACCGCCGTTCGCACCGCCGCGGTGTCGGGCGTCGCCACAAGACTGCTGGCGCGCGTGGACGCTCGCACGCTCGCGATCCTGGGCACCGGCATTCAGGGGCAATCGCATCTCGACGCGATGCGCGCCGTGCGCGACTTCGACCGCGTGGTGGTCTGGGGCCGCACTCCGGGCCGGATGGCAGGCGTCGAAGAGGCGGCGTCGGTCGAGGATGCAGTACGGGAGGCAGATGTGGTCGTGACGGCGACCTCGGCAGCCGAGCCGATTCTCGAGCGAGCGTGGCTGAAGCCCGGCGTCCACATCAACGCGGTGGGCTCGAGCATTCCGACGACCCGCGAGCTCGACACGGCGACGATGCGCGACGCCGCGCTCTTCGTCGACCGGCGCGAGTCGACGGTCAACGAGGCCGGCGACTTCCTCTTCCCTCAGCGCGAAGGAGCGATCGGGCCGGACCACATTCGCGCCGAGATCGGAGAGCTCCTCATCGGATCCGGGGAGGGGCGGCGTTCGCCGGACGAGCTGACCGTCTTCAAGTCGCTCGGGCTCGCCGTCGAGGATCTTGCCGCCGCCGAGCATGTCGTGCGGCGCGCGGAGGCCGAGAACGTCGGACAGGTCGTCTCGCTTTGATCCCGGTCGCCGAGATCGAGCGTGCCCGCGAGGTGCTCGCAGGCACGGCGATCCGCACGCCGCTCGTTCGCCTCGACGTCGATTCCGACGCGGAGATCTGGCTGAAGCTCGAGGTGCTGCAGCCGGTGCGCTCGTTCAAAATCCGCGGCGCGGGCAACGCGATCCTGCAGGCGACCGACGAGGAGCTCGCAGGCGGCGTGCTGACCGCGAGCGCAGGGAACATGGCTCAGGGCGTCGCGTATGCCGCGCGCCTGCGCGGCGTGCCGGCCACGATCGTCGTCCCGGAGCACGCGCCGCAAACGAAGATCGACGCGATCGAGCGCTACGGCGGCCGCGTGATCAAGGTGCCCTACGAGGAGTGGTGGCAGGTGCTCGTCACCGGCCGCTATGAAGGCGCGCCCGGTCTGTTCATCCACCCCGTCGACAACGACCGCGTGATGGCGGGCAACGGCACGGTCGGGCTGGAGCTGCTCGAGCAGTCGGTGGACTTCGACACGGTCGTCGTCCCCTACGGCGGCGGCGGCCTCGTGACGGGAATCGCGAGCGCCGTCAAGGCGGCACGCCCCGACGTGCGGTTCTTCGCCGTCGAGCCCGAGACAGGCGCGCCCGTCGCCGCGACTCTCGCGGCAGGCACGCCGACCGCCGTCGACTACCAGGCGTCGTTCGTCGACGGCTCGGGCAGCCGCGAGCTGATCCCGCGTGTCTGGGAACAGGCTTCGCAGCTCCTGGACGGCGCGTTCGCCCTGCCGCTCGGAGAGGTCGCCGCCGCCGTGCGGCTGATCGCCGAGCGGACTCGGGTGATCGCCGAGGGCGCCGGTGCGCTCGCGGTGGCCGCGGCGGTCTCGGCACGGCTCGACGGCGCGAAGAAGGTGGTCTGCATCGTGTCGGGCGGCAACATCGATCCTGCTGTGCTCAGCAGGATCCTCGTCGGAGAGCAGCCGTGAACGTCGAGGCGGTCCGCGAGCGGTTCTCGTCCCTGCAGAACGGTTTTGCGTTTTTCGACGCACCGGGCGGCACGCAGGTGCCCGACGAGGTCGGGCAGGCGATCGCAAATGCGCTGCGCGAGGCCTCGGGGAACCTTGGAGCCCCCTATGCGACCGGACGCGCGGTCGAGGCGATCCTCGAGCGGGCGAAAGGCGACGCGGCGCGCTTTCTCGGAGCGACGGCCGACGAGATCTCGTTCGGGATGAACATGACGACGCTCGACTTCGCGATCTCGCGCTCCGCCGGACGCGATTTTCAGCCCGGCGACGAGGTGCTCACCACGGAGCTCGATCACGACGGCGGTGTGGCGCCCTGGGTCGAGCTCGCCGCCGACAAGGGGCTGAGCGTCCAGGTGGCCGGTGTAACGGACGAGTTGACGGTCGACTACGACGACCTGGAGCGCCGGCTGTCGGACAAGACGCGGGTGGTGGCGTTCGCGTTGGCGTCGAATGCGACAGGTTCGCTCGCAGACGCGAAGCGCATCTGCACGCTCGCGCGCGACGCGGGTGCGATCTCGTGGATCGATGCGGTGCACTTCGCCGCACACGAGCCGATCGACGTGCGCGAGCTCGGCTGCGACGTTCTCCTCTGCTCGCCCTACAAGTTCTGCGGGCCGCACCTCGGCATCGCATACGTCCGGCGCGAGCTCGCCGAGACGTGGCGCCCGTACAAGGCGCGTCCGTCGGCCTCGACACCCGTCGGCCGGAAGTTCGAGACGGGGACGCTCCCCTACGAGCTGCTCGCAGGATTCAGCGCGACGCTCGCCTACCTCGACTCGATCGGTGGTATCGAGGCGATCCGCGACTACGAACGTGAGCTCGGCGCGCATCTGATCGAGAGCCTGCCGGAGAACGTGACGCTCTACGGGCCGCCGACGATGGACGGACGTGTGCCGACGTTCCTCTTCAACGTGGACGGCGTCCCGGCCGTCGACGCGGCCCATCGCCTCGCCGAGCGCGGCTTCGGTGTCTGGTACGCCGACAACTGGTACTGCGTCTCGCTCGGCCCGCATCTGCCGGAGCAGTCCCTGCGCGCGGGCATCGCGCACTACAACACGCTCGACGAGGTCGACCGGCTGCTCGAGGCGCTCGCCTCGCTCTGAATCGGCGGTTCGAAACTCGCGAAACTGGTTCGCTTCGCGAATCAGTTTGCTCAGCAGGGCACCGAATCTGATTCGGCGTAGCCGAACCAGATTTGCGAGTTTGCGTTTCGCTAACAGTCGTCCGGCATCCTGACGGGCGTGCGCAGGTTGGGCGTCCTGGCAGCGGTTCTGCTCGTCTTTCTGCCGTCGAGCGGGACGGCGGCGAACACGGCTGCGCGCGCCGGCGTGTTCACCGGTTACGGGTTCGACGCCTGCACGGCCCCGTCCACCGCAGCGCTGAACGCCTGGACCGCATCTCCCTACCGCGCGCTCGGCATCTACCTCGGTGGTGTGAACCGGGCGTGCGCCGACGGCAATCTCAACGCGTCGTGGATCACGTCGACACTCGCGGCGGGCTGGAGCCTCCTGCCGCTCTACGTGGGACTACAGGCGCCCTGTGTGAGCGGCAAGCTCACGAAGATCTCGTCGAACCTGACGACCGCGGCGAACCAGGGACGAGCGGCGGCCGACGACGCCGTCTCGTTGACTGCGAAGTTCGCGCTGCCGGGCGGGACGCCGCTCTACTACGACATGGAGGGCTATTCGACGACGAATGCATCGTGCACGAAGGTCGTGCAGGCGTTCGTGTCAGCCTGGGTGAACGAGTTGCACGCGCGGGGATTCGTCGCAGGCGTGTACGGCAGCGCCGCCTCCACGATCCGCGACATCGCAACGCTCGGCGCGTCGCTTCCCGACGCCGCCTGGATCGCGAACTGGAACGGCGTGGAAGGGGTCTTCGGCGATCCGCACGTCAGCGACAGCATCTGGTCGGACCACCAGCGCGTGCATCAGTACAAGGGCGGTCACAAGGAGACCTGGGGCGGAGTCTCGATCAACATCGACAGCAACTACGTCGACGGGCCTGTCCTCGGCGGCCTCGCGCCGCCGCCACCGCCTCCGCCTCCGCCGGCCGGGTCGGTCGGCTCGGGCGACAACCGCGCCGCCGTCTCGTGGCCCGATGACGCGTTCACGACGCCCGTGGCCGTCGCGCTGACGCCGGTGACGCCGCCGCCGGCGAACGGCTACGCGGTGCAGTTGTCCGTCACCGACACCGACACGTCGACGCCGGTGACGACATTCGGCGCCGCGTTGACGTTGCACATCACCGGTGCGGCCGGGCTCGCACCGTCCTTCTCGACCGACGGCCAGACCTGGACGCCGTTGCCGAAGACCGCGTACAAGGCGGCATCCGACGGCGGGGTCGACATCCAGACCACGGTCCCCGGCTTCTTCGCGCTGCTGCCCGACACCGTGCCGCCTGCGCGGCCGAACGGCTTCGCGGGGCGGTTCCTGAACGGCTCGCTCCGGCTCAGCTGGCTCGCCTCGACCGACAATGCGGGCCCGATCGTCTCGTATGACGTCCTGCTCGACGGCTCACCGGTCGTGACGGTGCCGGCCACGAGTCGTAAGGCGATCGTGCACGCGTTCCATCCGAGTGCGCCGAGCGTGTACCGCGTCCAGGCCGTCGATGGCGCGGGAAACGTGAGCATCCCGTCACGCGCGCTCGTCGTCGTCCCGGCGAAGCGTCCGACCGGTTTGCCGCGTGCACTGCCCCGCTGGGCGTGGGGGCTCTACGACGCGCAGCACGGCCGCGGCGCGAGGCCCGCGAAGGCACCGAAGAGGCCCCCTGCCTGGTACTGGCGCTGGGCGGCCTGGCGCTCGGCGCCGTTCCATCTCAAGGGCTAGCGATACGATCGCCCGTGATGAAGGGGGGCCTTGCGATCATCCTTGCCGTGCTCGCCTTCGCTCCGTTGACGGGGCAAGCGAGCACGGTTCACGTGCAACACGTCACCGTGATCGGCGACTCGGTCGCGGACGGGATCGCGGGTGACGTCAAGGCGCGGGGAATCCTGGGCGCGGACATCGATCTGGACCTCGAAGTGGCTCCGTGCCGTCGTGTCGACCAGGGCAGCTGCCCGTTCAACGGTTCCCGGCCCCCGACCCTCGTCCAGCTGGCGACCACCATGGGCACGAAGCTCGGACCAAATGTCGTGGTCGCGGTTGGCTACAACGACTTCGAGGATCAGTACGCAACGAACATCGAGACGGCGCTCAGCGTGTTCAAGGCGGCCGGCGTGAAGCGCGTCTGGTGGCTGACATTGCGAGCTGCACATCACCCGTACATCAACATGAACGCGGACATCGTCGCTGCGGCGCAAAAGCATCCCGAGCTCGAGGTGATCGACTGGAACGTCTACTCACGCAGTCATCCCGAGTGGTTCCAGAACGACGGCCTGCACTTGCTCGCCGTCGGCTCGGAGGCGATGGCAGGGCTCATCCACCAGCAGCTCGTGACTGACGGGATCGCCCCGAAAGGGGTGAGTGTCATGACCCAGTCGTTGCCGGTCGCACGCCGCGGCCACGTCTACCGCGCGACCCTGGTTCCCGCGAACGGGCTGCCGCCGTACCGGTGGTCGCTCCTCGAGCGTGCGCCCAGAGGCCTGCGGCTCCTCGCGGGCGGCAAGATCACCGGCAAGCCGAACACCGCAGCCGGGCGCTACACGTTCAACGTGCGTGTGTGGGACTCCGACGGCTCGACCGCCACCAGGCGGCTCACGCTCCGCGTTCGGCCGTAGCGTGCTCTTCCCCACAGTCACGTTCGCGATCTTCTTCCTGATCGTGCTGCCTGTCTCGTGGGCGTTGATGACGCGCCAACGGACCTGGCGCGTCTGGATCCTGATCGCGAGCTACGTGTTCTACGGCTGGTGGAACTGGCACTTCGTCTTTCTGCTCGCCGCATCGACGGTCGTCAACCACGTACTGGCCCTGGCGATCTACCGGACGCAGGGGCAGACCGCTCGCAAGGCCCTGCTCACACTCGCGGTCGGGTTCGACATCGGCCTGCTCGCGTACTTCAAGTACGCGGGGTTCTTCGTCAGCTCCGCCGCCAACGTCTTCGGCACGGCCTGGATCGTCAACGTGACCCTTCCCGTCGGGGTCTCCTTCTTCACGTTCATGGCGATCTCGTACGTCGTCGACACCTATCGGCGCGAGCTCGTGCCTGCGTCGTTCGCGCGCTTCGCCGTGTTTCAGGCGTTCTTCCCGCACCTGGTCGCCGGCCCGATCGTGCGCGCGAGCGAGTTGCTGCCGCAACTCGAGGCGCCGCGCGATCCACGCAAGGTGAACACGTCACGCGCGTTCATGCTCATCGTCACCGGACTGTTTCTGAAGGTGGTGATCGCGAATCACCTGGCGACGCACATCGTCGACGAGGTCTTCGCAGCGCCCAACCGGCACTCGTCGCTCGAGGTGCTGGTCGCCGTCTACGCGTATGCCGTGCAGATCTTCGCCGACTTCTGCGGCTACACGAACATCGCGATCGGCGTCGCGTTGCTGCTCGGGTTCGAGTTCCCGCAGAACTTCAACTCGCCGTACGCCGCGGTCACGCTGCAGGACTTCTGGCGGCGCTGGCACATGACGCTCTCCCGGTGGTTGCGGGACTACCTGTACATCCCGCTCGGCGGAAACAGGAAGGGCACACTCGTGACCTACCGGAACGTGATGATCACGATGCTGCTCGGCGGGCTCTGGCACGGCGCGGCGTGGACGTTCGTCGCCTGGGGAGCGATCCACGGCATCGGGCTGTGCGTGGAGCGCGCGTTGCACTGGCAGCCGACGTCGAAGGCGGCGCGTTGGTTCGGCCGCATCCTCACCTTCCAGATCGTCTGTTTCGCCTGGATCTTCTTCCGCGCCGATTCGTTCGCGCGAGCGTGGCAGGTGATCGAGCGGCTCTTCACCGCGTGGGGCCAGCCGTCACCGCTCGTCACCACCTCGGTCGTGCTCGCAATCGTGGTCGGGATCGCCGGCCAGTACCTGCGGCCCGGTCTGCTCGGCGGGTTGCTCATCGGCTTTCAGCGCCTCCCGGTCGTTGCGCAAGCGGCCTGCCTGGGTGCTTCGTTGCTCGTGATCAACACGCTCGGCCCCGAGGGCGTGGCCCCCTTCATCTACTTCCGCTTCTGATGAGCTTCTTCTCCACCGCCGCAGGCCGCGGCTTCCTCGTTCTCGCCCTCGGGCTCGCCTTCGCCGGGGTGCTCGACGCACGAGGCCTCCGCAAGCAGGCGGAGATCCAGCCCGCGGGCGCGGAGCGAAACGTCGCGCTCGCGGTGACGCGGCCGCTCGTGCGAGTCAGCGCTGCGCTGCACCTGACGACGCCCCGGCACGAGATTCAGGCAGCGATCGGCCGCCAGGACGAGGATCGGATCGACTCGCAGGTCCACCTCGACCTGCCACCGGTGCGGGCGCAGCCACCGGCGGCAGGGCCGCCCGGACGCGCCCACGGCCGGCCGGCGAAGGTGGTGAAGCCCCTCTTCACGGCGGCGCATCCGTTGCGGGTGTGGGTCGCGGGCGACTCGCTGGCCGAGGTGCCGGGCCAGGCGCTCGAGCGGATCGGAGGTGCCCTGGACGTGGTCGGTCTCGAGAGCAGGCTCTCGACGGGGCTCGCGCGGCCCGACCTCTACAACTGGTTCACGCGCATCGAGGACGTCCCCCATGAGCTGCGTCCGAAGGTGGCAGTGCTGTCGTTCGGGGCCGACGACGCGCACGACTTCATGGCCGGGGTGCCCGCGGGTCGCACGGTTGGGCCGATCGGCTCTCGATCGTGGAGCACCGAGTACCGGCGTCGGGTCGACGGCGTCACGCGTGAGCTCAATGCCGACGGGATCTATGTCGTCTGGCTGGGGCTGCCGATCCCTGACGGCCCGGGGTTCAAGAAGAGCTTCCCGGTTGTGAACAGCGTGCTCGAAACGGTTGCCGCCCGGCATCCGAAGACCGCGACGTACGTCGACACGTGGCATCTGCTCGACGACGCCCACGGCCGGTACACGCCGTATCTGCGAGTGCACGGCACGTTGACCCTGATGCGGCTGCCCGACGGTGTCCACTACACGGCTGCAGCGGGCGACCTGATCGCGCGGCAGGTCGTGACGCAGCTTCGCGCCTCGTACGACCTCCAATAGCCGTCCCGGCTGAAACGCCGTCTCCGAATTCTTGGACGGCGCGAACGCTTTGTTTACGGGTCAGGAGGATCATTCTCCTGGTGAAAGCTGTGCTCGCAGGCGTGATCGTGTTGTTCGCTGTTGTCGCGGCCGCAGCTGCGCGCAGCGTGGACGTCAACGCGGGCGTGCTCTGGACCGTTCGGGACGACGGTTCGTCCCGGCAGGTGCTCGCAGACTTGCCAACCGGCGGCGTGCTCGACCGCACTGCCGGTCGACTGGCCCTGCGGACAAACGACGGCCTCGTCATCACCGGTCTTGACGGCAGCGGCGAGTTGCTGCTGCCCGGCACGACGAACGTGGGCGCTGCCGCCTTCTCGCCGTCAGGTCGCTCGCTCGCCTTCACGGCCTGGGCGAACGGGAGCTATGGGCTCTACGTCGCCGGCTCCGATGGCACCCACATCCGCCTTGTCGACGCCAACGCCGGCCTGGCCGCGTGGTCGCCGGATGGAAGGTCGATCATCTTCGCGTCGGGGTCTACCGGCGCGCGCGCAGATCTCGTGAGCGAGCGCATTGACGGCAGCGGGCGCCGCGTTCTCGTGCGCCACGGCGTCGCGGACGCCTCGTTCCGACCCTCCGTCACGCGCGACGGCCGCGCGATCGCCTACGAATGTCTGAACGTCCAGGGGGGTGGGTTCTGCACCCTCCGAGGGCGAACCACGGTCAGCTATCCCCGCAGCGGCCTCGATCCGTTGTGGTCACCGAACGGCCGCTCGATCGCAGCCGCAGTTGCGGGCAACTACAACAGCGGTCTCGACGTCGTCGACGTGGCCACCCACGCACGGCGCGTTATCGCACCGATCCCGAGGCTGATCGGCGTGGACTTCACGGCACTCGCCTGGTCACCGGACGGTCGCCGGCTTCTTTATCAGCGGACGTGCGCCGACCTGCGACCGCCGCAATGCGTGACCGCGGCCTACGTCCGCACGATCGCGACCGGGAAAGACAAACGCGTCTCGACCGACGGACTGCACTGGACGCTCGTGCAGTGGCATGGCCACACGATCACCTATGTGACTCAGCCGTAGGCGCACGCGTGCGATCTTCGTCGCCCTGCGCCCGCACTTCGTGAACCTCGGCTTGCGGGGGTAGGATTGGCCGGTCGGCGTGGGCAAATGGCGCCGACGCATGAAAGGGCGCTGGATGCGCACGACCTGGACGCGCACGACTCTGCTCGCCGGTCTTCTGCTCGCCGTGGTGACGGCAGGGTGCGGTGGCGTCGCACGCCCCGTCTTGCGTCTCCAGGTGACGCCGGCGGTTTCGGTCGAGGACCAACCCGTCAGCATCCGGTTGGAGGGGCTCAGGCGGCTGCAGGGTGTCTGGCTCGAGTTGCGCTCGGTCGACGCGAAGGGCAGGGTGTTCTTCGCGCGGGCGGCATTCGGTGCCGACCAGAACGGTGTGCTCGATCTCGCTCGTGCTCGGCCGCTGGCCGGCAGCGTCTATTCCGGTGGCGCGTGGCCCATGGGCCTCGTGACCTCGATGGCCGCGCCATCGGCCCTGGCGTTCACCGACTACGCGTGGGGAAGCACACCGCGGCGGTTCATCCTGACGGCGATCTCCGCGTCGCAACCGATCGCGTCCACGACCTTCGTGCGGGGCTGGCGTCAGGGGCTGTACACCACGGTGCGAGCAACGGTCGGCCACGGGGGGTTCGTGGGGACGTTCTACGCTCCCGTCGGGGCTCGCCGCCAGGAAGCCGTGCTTGCGATCGGCGGCGAGGAAGGGGGAGTCGGATCGCCGTGGCTGGGAGAACGGCTTGCCGCCCACGGGATTCCGACCCTTGTCGTCGGCTACTTCGACGCTCCTGGTCTGCCCGGCCGGTTGAAGGACATCCCACTCGAGTACTTCCGCGCGGCGCTCGCATGGCTCGACCGGCGGCCGGAGGTCGATGACCACCGGGTCTCACTACTCGGCGTCTCGTACGGCAGCGAAGCGGCGCTCCTGCTCGCCGCCCACTATCCGAACCTCGTCCACGGCGTTGCGGCGCTTGTTCCGAGCTCGGTGGTCACCTGTGGAACGATCGGCGCGGGCCGAGGCGGCTTCCGGTCGCACGCGTGCATCGGATCGCCCTGGACGCTCGCCGGCAAACCGCTCCCCTACGCGGCCGTTCCGAACAAGCTGCAACCGGCCGACGACCCGAACGCGGTCATCCCAGTCGAGCGGATCCCGTCTCCGGTCTTCCTCGCGTGCGGCGACCGCGATCAGTTCTGGAACTCCTGCCGCTCGGCGCGCGCGATCGTCGCCCGCCGCAACGCGCACGGCGGCGAGTTGACCCAGCTCTACGCCTATCCGGACGCCGGCCACTACGTCGGCACGCCGTCACTGGTGTTCCAGCCCGGATCCCTGGCCGGCGACTTTTTCGTCCCTGCGGATGAACGCGGCCGGGAGGATCTCTGGCCCCGCCTGCTCGCGTTCCTCCATGCGGCCTGACTAGCAGGCGTCCGCAGTGTGCATTTCAATCGGACACATCCGGTTCGGGCCAGGCAGCCGTCAACTCGGCTCCAAGAAGGATGATGGTCACACCGACGTGGACGACCAGGAGAAACCCTAGGACGGCCCCCAAAGGCCCGTACACCGCGGTGACGTTCCCGTATCTGGCGAGGTAGAACGCGTAGACGGCAGTTGCCAGGTGGAACCCGATCGTCGCGAACAGAGCGGGGAACCAGATCGCCCTGAATCGCGGAGCGACCGGCGGCACGCTGCGGTAGAGACCCACGAGGACTGCAAAGGTCAGCGCAGCGGAGGTGAGAACCTCAGCAGCGACTGCGACAGCTCGTCCGCCCGTCGCTGCACCGATCTTCTGGCTCAGATCGTGCCCGATCTCCGCAAGCACCTGTGTCAGCAACGTCGCGCCGAACGAAGCGACAGCGATGAGGCCGACACCGACCACGAGCGCGAAGTCGAGCAGTTTGCTCTGAACATACTTTCGCCGTAGATCGTTCTCCCAGATCACGCGGAAGGCGATCCGGATCGATGCCATCATTCCACTCGCAGCCCAGAGCAGGAACACGAGCGAGATCAGCCCGGCGATCGTCGGCGGAACGCGAGAGCTCGTCAGTGCGTGCTCGACGCTCGAATCGAGCGCTCGTCCGGGCGCCACCGAAGCGAGCCAACGCGCGACCGCGTCGCGACCCCTGTCCGGCAGCAGGATGTCCGCAACCGAGACGACGAACGCCACGAGCGGCACAAGCGAGAAGAGCATCCGGTACGAGACGGCCGCTGCGAGCTGCGAGGTTGCGTGGCGGGAGTAGCCACCCGCAGCACCGAGCACGGCACGGCCGAAGACGCGGCTTCCGAGCCGGGCGCGGACCCGACCGCTCACTCGCGAACCGTTCCGCGCCAGGCGCTGACGACGCGCGCCCATCGCGGAAGCCTACGACGGATCCCAGCCTCTCGCGACGCCGGAGAAGCGCCGTGGGCGCTGTCATAGAGCTGAAGACGTGTCGGATCCCCACGGCTGTCAGTGGCCCAAAGGGGCATCCGGGATGATGCGAGCGTGCCTCTGGCATCGGTCCTGACCTTCGTCGAGCAACACAGCCAGTGGGCTTTGATTGTGCTGTTCGTCCTGCTCACGTTGGAGTCGTTCGGGCTGCCGGTGCCCGGCGAGACGGCGCTGATCGCCTGCTCCGTCCTTGCCTCGCAGGGCTCGTTCTCGATCGTGTGGGTGATCGTCGTGGGGGTGCTCGCCGCGATCATCGGCGACAACCTCGGCTACTGGGCTGCCAGGGAAGGCGGGCGTCCGTTGCTCGAGCGATACCGGCTGACGCGTGGTTACGCGGAGAGGTACCTCCCTCGAGGCGAACGGTTCTTTGCCAGACACGGTGGGAAGGCCGTGTTCTTCGGTCGTTTTGTCGCCGTCCTGCGGGTGACGGCCGCCTGGGTGGCAGGCATTTCGCACATGCATTGGTGGCGGTTCCTCTTCTGGAACGCGGCCGGCGCGACCGTCTGGGCGACGTCGATTTCACTGATCTCGTACTACCTGGGAGACGCAGCCGCGAGCGCGCTCGGGCGGTACGGCCTCTACGCTGCGGGCGGTGCGCTCCTGCTTTCGGCAGTCGGCTTCCTGATCGTGAAACGCATCGAGAAGCGGGTGGTCGACGAGGAGTAACTCCGCCAAAGCCGACGGGACTTGTCGGATCTGAGGCTGGTCAGCTACGCCTCATCCGCGGGCCGCCGCCGAACCGTCTCCCAGCGTTTCGCGAGCGCGGCGGCGTCGATCCGTTCGGCGGCTTCGAGCGCTTTCGCCGCCCGTTTCGACGTCGATCGTCCGAAGGCGCCGGTCAGCATCCACTTGCGCGTGAGCCGAACGAGGCGGAGCTTGTCGTCGTTCAGCTCGGGGATGCGCTCCGGTTCGAGGTACAGATCAATCGCAACCTTCTTGACGAGCGCCGGATCGGAAGGAGCGCCTGTCACCTGCTCGAGCTTGTGGGCGACGAGCGACCCGAGCACCTGCAGTTCTCGCGCGCCCGTCCGAACGGCAACCCCCACCGAGACCGTGCTCGACGCGACCATCACGTACGGAGCGCGTGTGAGGCGGGCGCCGCGAGAGATGCGACGGACGACCGGCAGGGCGAGCACGACGACGCGCTGGATGTTGCCTGCGAGTGCCTCGGTGTCTTCGTTCCCGGCGAGCGTCCGCTTGCCCTCGGCGGCCGACGTGACGCGCTCGTCACTCAGTAGCGCCCGATTGATCGCCTGCTCGGCAAGCCTGCCGACAGCGCGCACGAGCGCGTCGTTCGTCGTCCTCGCGGAGGATCCGGCGCCTCTCGCCGCCGCAGAGGCACGGTCTCGAAAGGAGCGTCGGGGTGTGATCGCCATAGGAGTCGGCTAGAAGAAGGCGTTCTCGCCGGTCAGAGCCCGGCCGATCAGCAGCTTCTGGATCTGGCTCGTGCCTTCGTAGAGTGTCGTGACGCGGGCATCGCGCAGATATTTGCCGACCGGGTACTCGTCGATGTATCCGTAGCCGCCGTGCGCCTGGACTGCGGCGTTCGCCGCTCGCACAGCCACCTCGCTCGCGTAGTACTTCGCCATCGACGCCTCGACTGTGTGACGCTCGCCGCGGTCGGCGGTCGCCGCCGCGCGCCACACGAGCAGGCGTGCCGCCTCGGTCTCCACCGCGATGTCGGTGAGGAGTTCCTGGACGAGCTGGAAGCTCGCGACCGGTCGTCCGAACTGTTTTCGCTCCTTTGTGTAGGTGATCGACGCATCCAGGCAGCCCTGGGCGATGCCGACACAACCGGCGCCCAGCGAGATGCGGCCGTGGTCGAGGGCGGACATCGCGATCTTGAATCCCTCGCCCAGCTCCCCGACCCTGTTCTCGTCGGGCACACGCACACCGTCGAGGAAGAGCTCGGCGGTGTCCTGCGCGCGCAGGCCGAGCTTGCCCTTGATCGGCCGTGCCTCGAAGCCGGAAGCGTCGGTCGGGACGACGAAGCAGCTGATCCCGCGCGGCCCGGGCTCGCCGGTGCGGGCAAAGACGAGCGCGTGCGCTGCCCACGAGCCAAGCGTGATGAACGTCTTCTGGCCGGTCAAGGCCCAGCCGTCCCCGTCTCGCTCGGCACGGGTGTCGAGCCCGCCGGGATCCGAGCCGGCGCCCGGCTCAGTGAGCCCGTAGCAGCCGAGCTCCGTGCCGGCGGCCAGGCCGGGGAGGAGGCGCGACCGTTGTTCGTCGGTCCCCCAACGCGCGACCGTCTTGCCGTACAGGCCGTTCGACACAGAGACGATGCCGCGCACGTTCGAGTCGGCGCGCCCGATCTCCTCGACCACGAGCGCGTACGTGACCATGTCGAGCCCCATCCCACCGTGCTCCTCGGGCAGCGCCGCGGCCAGGAAGCCGAGGTCGGCGAGTTTCCCGACGATGCCACGGTCGATCGTCTCCGTGCGGTCCCACTCGGCAGCGTGCGGGGCGATCTCGGCCTCGCAGAACTCGCGCGTGGTCTGCCGGATCAGCTCCTGCTCGTCGGAGAGCGTCAAGTCCACGCGGCGATCCTAGCCATGGGTCCAAAGAAAAACCGCCTGGTGCGGTGAGCGCTTTCGTCCACCTCACCGACCGGCCGGTTCCGGGCTTGCACCCTTCACGACTGCTCGGTGGAGCTTCGACCTACTTGCGCGCCGCACCCGGCGGGAGCGCCAATGTACGCCGGGTGCAGAGCGCCGTGCAAGGGGCGTCCAGAGGAAATGTCCGCTCTTTACCGCGAAATCCGTTCGTGAACGTAGGCTGTCTCCTCCATGAGTACCGGTCGGCAGGCGACCATCAGGCAACTCGGGCCCGGCGACGAGGAAGTCGTGCGGAAGCTCGCCGAAGGCGAGGCGCAGACGGCCCTCCTCGAGGACGACGCGACGATCTTTCTGGCCGCGTTCCGGGACGAGGAGCCGGTCGGCTTCGTCTTCGGATACGAGCTGCCGCGGCGGCACGGTGCTCCGTCGATCCTGTTCGTCTACGAGCTCGACGTCGGTGAGAAGCATCGTCGCCAGGGCATCGCTGCGGGATTGATGAGCGAGCTCGCGGAGATTGCACGGGCGCGCGGCATCGAGGACGGGTTCGTCCTCACCGAGCCCGACAACGATCCGGCGAACGCTCTCTATCGCTCGCTCGGAGGCGAGCGGGTCAAGACGGTGATGTGGGACTTCCGCTACACGGGCGCCTGACCCTCGTCAGGCCGGCGACGGACGACGACGCCGAGCTGCTCGTCACCTGGCATGCCGATCCGGAGGTGTCGCGCTACTGGGACGACGAGACCTTCACGCGTGACCAGGTGCTCCAGCGCCTGCACCGCGAACCGGTCGACGCGTGGATCGTCGAGGCGGACGGCGAACCGGTCGGCTACCTGCAGTCGTGGTGGGAGGACGACGAGCTGCGGCGCGGCGGGCTCGACGGCTTCCTCACGCCGGGAGCGCGCGGGCGCGGCCTGATGCCGGACGCGGCGCGTGCGGTTGCGCAGTCGCTGCTCGCTGCCGGCTGGGCGCGCGTCACGGTCGATCCTTACGTGTGGAACGACCCGGCAATTCGTGCCTGGGCGAAGGCCGGCTTCGTCGAGGTCTCTCGTCATGCGGCCGACGACGAGCATCGAGACGAGTGGGTCTTGATGCGCTTCGAAGTCCTCTGACATCATCGACGGCTGAGATGGACGACGATGCAGCCGTTTATGTGCGCTACCTGATCGACGATGTCGATGCGGCAGCCGATTTCTACGTCTCGCAGCTCGGCTTTGAGGTCGTTTGGAGCGCAGGAGCCGCGTTTGCAGAGATTTCGCGCGGGAACCTGCACCTGCTGCTGAGCGGGCCGAGCAGCTCGGCAGCACGGCCGATGCCCGACGGACGACAGCCCGAGCCGGGCGGTTGGAACCGGATTCACCTGATCGTCGAGGACATCGCGAGCGAAGTAGAACGGCTCCGAGCGGCGGGCATCACCTTTCGCAGTGACATCGTGCGCGGGCCTGGAGGCTCCCAGATCGTCTTCGACGATCCCTCTGGCAATCCGATCGAACTGTTCCAAAGCAGCTAGCATCCCGGCATGAACGCGAACCGGACGACGACGCGCTGCCACGCGCGGGCACACACCGTCGCCGGCTCGCGCGTGGCCCTCTGACCGGCCTGAGGATCGTCCTCGGACAGGCGACTCGTCCACCTTTTCGTTCCGTCGTCTTCGTTAGGGGTGATTACTCTTGTCCGGTTCCATGAAGGTCGTCCTGCCCGACAACTCACAGCTCGAACTGCCCGACGGCGCGACGGGGCTCGACGCCGCGCGCGCGATCGGAGCGAAGCTCGCCGAGCAGGCAGTGCTCGTCCGCGCTGACGGCGCGGCGCAGGACCTGCGGTTGCCACTCGCCGACGGTCAGAAGATCCAGCTCCTCACCACCCGCGACTCGGGCGACCCCGACGCGCTCTACGTGCTGCGCCACTCTGCGGCGCACCTGCTCGCGGAAGCCGTGCGGCGGCTCTACCCGGGCGTGAAGATCGCGATCGGCCCGCCGATCGAGAACGGTTTCTACTACGACTTCGAGTTCCCGGAGGCGATCACCGAGGCCGACCTCCCGAAGATCGAGGACGAGGTCAAGCGCGAGCTGAAGGAGGGCCGGGACTGGTCGCGCGAGACCATCTCGCGTGGCGACGCGATCGCGCGCTTCGAGGCCGAGGGAGAGCCGTACAAGGTCGAGCTCGTCGACACTGCCGAAGGCGACATCACCCTCTACCGGCAGGGAGACTTCACCGACCTGTGCAAGGGGCCGCACCTCCAGAACTCGAAGCCGATCAAGGCGTTCAAGCTGACCGGGCTCGCGGGTGCGTACTGGCGCGGCGACGAGCACAACACCCAGCTGACCCGCATCTACGGCACCGCGTTCTACTCGCAGGCCGAGCTCGACGCGTATCTCGAGCGGCTCGAGCAGGCGCGGGCGCGCGATCATCGCAAGCTCGGTGTTCAGCTCGACCTGTTCCATCTGGAGGAGATCTCGCCCGGCTCACCGTTCTGGCACCCGAAGGGCATGGTGATCTGGAACGAGCTCGAGGACATGCGGCGGCGTGAGGATGCGGCCCGCGGCTACGTGGAGGTCAAGACTCCGCTGATCTACGACAAGGTGCTGTGGGAGCGGTCCGGCCACTGGGAGAAGTTCCGCGAGAACATGTTCCTGATCCCGGAAGAGAACGACCACGTCCTCGCAATCAAACCGATGAACTGCCCCGGGCACATGGTCCTCTTCGCCGATCAGCTGCGCAGCTACCGCGAGCTGCCGCTGCGCTACGCCGAGGCGGCACCGCTCCACCGGAACGAGCGCGCAGGCACCCTACACGGGCTTACCCGGGTTCGGCACGTCACCCAGGACGACGCGCACATCTTCTGCACCCGCGAGCAGATCGAGGACGAGATCTTCGGCTGCCTCGACTACGCGAAGTTCATCTACGACCTATTCGACCTCGAGTCGAGCTTCGAGCTGTCGACCCGCCCGGAGAACCGCCTCGGGAGCGACGAGGAATGGGACTTCACCGAGGGGGCGCTGCGCGCCGCGTTGGAGCGGCGCGGTCTCGAATACGCGCTGAACGAAGGCGACGGCGCGTTCTACGGTCCGAAGATCGATCTGCATATGCACGACTCGCTCGGCCGGGCCTGGCAGATGGGCACCGTCCAACTCGACAGCCAGCAGCCCGCCCGTCTCAACTGCCGCTACGTCGGCGCCGACAACACCGAGCACGTCCCGTATGTCATTCACCGCGCCCTGATGGGCTCGTTCGAGCGGTTCATCGGGATCCTCGTCGAGCACTACGCCGGCGCGTTCCCGTTCTGGATCTCGCCGGTGCAGATCCGGGTGCTGCCGGTGGGGGAGGGCCATCGCGAGGCCGCTCTGGCACTGGCCTCGAGGCTCGGGCCCTACCGGGTGGACGTGGACGGCTCCGACGACACGGTCGGCAAGCGGATCCGGAACGCCGAGGTCGAAAAGCTCCCGTTCGTCGTCGTCTACGGGGACAAGGAGTCCGACGAGGCCCTGGCGATCCGCGAGCACGGCGGGGGCCAGAGCACCCTGTCGCTCCATGATTTCCGGGAAAAACTTGCTACCCTGAGTCCCTGGCAAGCAGGGGCGAAACCGTCTCTCACCTCCTAGCTCACGCTACGGAGGTTCAACCGATGGCTCAACCGAGCCGGTTGTTCGAGAACCTTCGCCGCCGCATGCCAGCGGTTTTTGTCGTTCAAAGGGAGGTCAACACGAGCTTGGTAGAGATCATTTGAGGCCGCGCAGGCGTTCCGGATTCGAACCGCCGCGCCGTCCCGAGCCCCAGACGCGCATCAACGATGCGATACGCGTCCCGAAGGTTCGGCTGATCGGCGAGAACGGAGAGCAACTCGGAATCAAGACGACCGACGACGCCCGTGAGTACGCATACGGGAAGAACCTCGATCTGGTCGAAGTCGCAGCCCAGGCGGACCCGCCGGTTGCCCGGGTCATGGACTACGGGAAGTACCGGTACGAGCTCGAGCAGAAAGCGAAGCTCGCCCGCAAGCACCAGACGCAGATCAACGTCAAGGAGATCAAGCTCAGGCCCAAGATCGGGATTCACGACTACGAGACCAAGAAAGGCCACGTCGAGCGCTTCCTCAATCAGCGCGCGAAGGTCAAGGTCACGATCATGTTCCGGGGCCGCGAGCGCGAGCATCCGGACAGGGGGCGTGACCTCCTGATGCGTCTGGCAGACGACGTCAAGGAGATCGGTCTCATCGAGACGCAACCGCTCCTCGAAGGGCGGAACATGACCATGGTGCTCGGCCCAACGAAAAACGCAGGAGCAAAAAGAGATGCCCAAGCAGAAGACACACTCGGGAGCGAAGAAGAAGTTCAAGGTGACGGGCACGGGGAAGCTGATGCGCCGGTCGGCGAATCAGAGTCACATGCTGGAGCACAAGTCACCGAAGCAGAAGCGGGCGTTCAGTAAGGACCACCCCGTCGACAAGGACAACGAGAAGACCGTCAACCGCATGCTCGGAAGGCGGTAACTCATGCCTCGCGTCAAGCGCTCCGTCCACGCCCGCAAGAAGCGGCGCAAGGTCCTCGGCGAAGCCAAGGGCTACTGGGGGCTCAAGAAGTCGAACTACAAGTACGCGAAGGAGCAGGTCGAGCGCTCCCTGGCGTACGCGTACCGCGACCGCAAGGTGCGGAAACGTGAGTTCCGCAAGCTCTGGATCATGCGCATCAACGCCGGAGCGCGCGCCCATGGGCTCTCGTACAACCAGTTCATGCACGGCCTGAAGGCAGCGAACGTCGAGCTCGACCGGAAAATTCTGGCCGATCTCGCGGTCGCCGATCCGGCGAAGTTCGGCGAGATCGTCGAGCAGGCCAAGTCGGCGCTCGCCGGCGCTGCGAAATAACGCGGCAAGCCGAGATCTTCAACCGCCAGGCCGTCTACTGCGACGGCCGTTCACCGCTGTACGCGGAGCTGTGTCGTCGACTCGCGGAAGACCCGCGGGTCGGCGACATCGCTCCCGATCTCGCGTGGGACCTTCCGCTCCGGATGCTCGCCGGCCTGCACTACCTTGTGCTCGGCGACCTTGCCTCGTGGGACGACATCGCCGGCGCGCTCGATCGCCACGCTGCGTTCCTCTCGAGGTGGGCGGCCGAGCAGGACGTGCAGACGAACGAGGTGCAACGAGCGTGGGGCCTGCTCCCGGCCTTTCTGTCCGTTGCCGACGAGCGGCCGTTCGACCTCCTGGAGCTCGGTCCGTCGGCGGGGCTCAACCTGCTCTGGGACCGCTACCGCTTCCGCTATTCGAGCGGTGCGTGGGGCAGCGGCCCGTTCGAGCTCTCCGGCGACGACCGGGTGCCGCCGCCTGCCGGTCTGCTCGAACGAGACGTGGCGGTGGCGCGCCGCCGTGGCATCGATCTGAATCCTGTCGACGTGACGACCGAGGAAGGCTCACGGCTGCTGCAGGCGTTCGTCTGGCCGGACCAGCCGGGGCGGCTCGACCGTCTGCGGCGGGCGATCGACGTCGTGCGTCACGACCCACCGGAGCTCCAGCGCGGTGACTACGTCGAGCTGCTCCCCGAGCTGCTCCAGGATCGTCATGCGGGAGCGCAGCTCGTGATCTTCCAGTCGGCCTCGACGCAGTACCTCGACGCCGCGGCGCTCGAACGGCTCCACGTGGCGATGGAGGTCGCGGGCGGCGACGAGCCGCTCGTGTTCATCTCGACCGGTCGCGGGCCTGACGACCGCGGCTACGGGCTCGAGCTCCAGCGGTATCCCGGCGGGCGTCCGACGCGCCTCGCCGTGATCGACTTCCACGGCGAGTGGCTGGAGTGGGGGCGCTGATGATCACTTCGAAGGACAACGAGCGGTTGAAGCTCGTCCGCAAGCTGCACGACAAGCGGTGGCGCGAGAAGCTCGGGTTGTTCTTCGTCGAGGGCGAGGACGCTGTTGCCGCAGCTGTCGCGCCGCCGGTCGATCTGTTGTGGGCAGGCGAGGACGTCGAACCGAAGCTGCTCGCGGACGTTGCGAGTACCCCGCATCCGCCGCGCGTGGTCGCGGTCTACCGACGTGCCGATCTCCCGGCCTGGGAGGAGACGCGCTGCGACGCTCGCGCTCTGGCACGTCTCCGACCCCGGCAACGTCGGCACGCTGCTGCGCACGGCCGAGGCGTTCGGTGCGGCGGTCGTTCTCTCCGAGGGCTGCGCCGACCCGACCTCGCCGAAGGCGCTGCGTGCGAGTGCGGGCTCGATCTGGCGCGTTCCGCTCGGGACGTGGGACGACCTCGGCGGGAGGCGAGTCGCGCTGGTCGCCCACGGGGGCGAACCGCTTCCGTCCGTGGATCTCTCGGGTCGCGTGGCCTTTCTGCTCGGCGCCGAGCGCGTCGGCCTGCCGGACGAGGTGGAGCGCGACGTCGACGCGACGATCCCGATCGTGGGCGCCGAGTCGCTGAACGTCGCCGTCTCCGGTGCGCTCGCGCTCTACGAGCGCACGCGGCAGGTCAAAGAGGTGTCTGACACCTAGGTGTCAGACACCTTTTCGCTTGCGGCAGATGTAGATCGAGTCCTCGCCGCCGCGCCACGGCTTGCGGTCGAACCAGCCGTAGACCTGTTCGACGACGAATCCTTCGTCGCGGAGGAGCGCCTTCCACTCGCGCACGTCGAGCCAGGCGAGCGACATCTCGGACGCGCCGGCTTCGCCCCGCACCTGGAGGATGAGCGTCCGCGAGGACTCCTGCCAGTCGGCCCGCTCCCAGATTCCGGGCTCCCGTTCGAGCCACCGGCCGTTCGTCTCCTCGATGTCCTCCTTGCTCGGAGTGAAGACGTCGAAGATGAAATGCCCGCCTGGCGCGAGATGGCGCTGCACCGCGCGCAGCACCGCGCGGCGGTCGGCGTCGGTCTCCATGTGCAGCAACGAGCGGAACGGCGCGGTCACGAGCGGGAACTCGCCCTCGACCGGCGGGTCGCGCATGTCGCCGTGGCGCAGGTCGAGCTCGACGCCGGCGAGCGCCGCGGTCTCGCGCGCGACCTCGAGCATCCCGGCGGAGAGGTCGATGCCGACGACCTCGAAGCCTGCGGCGGCAACCGGCACCGCGATCCGCCCGGTGCCGACGCCGAGCTCGAGCACCGGCCCGCCGAACCGCTTCACCTCGGCGAGATAGAACGGCACGTCCTCGACGACGGTCACCGACCAGGGGTCGTAGACGCGGGCGATCTTGTCGTAGGCGGACACGTGGGTATGCTTTCTACCGATGCAGACGACGTCGCTGACGCTCTTTAGCCGGCCCCGGTGCGCAACCGGGGGCGTCGTCTAGCGCTCCTTCGCCGCACCGGGGCCTCATTGTCAGCCCCGTCGAACTGAAGGAGGAACCTTGGATAGTCTCGCCGCGGTGGAATGGACCGCGTATGAAGCCCAGGCGCTGAGCGCCGTCTCGGAGGCTCTGTCGGAAACGGAGCTCGACGACGCGCGCGTCAAGTACCTCGGCCGCAAGTCGGAGCTCGCCCAGGCGCTCCGCGCCGTGCGCGACCGGGAAAGCGGGATGCTCCTGAACGGCATCCGGGCCCGGGTCGAGGAGGCAGTGGCGGCGCGGGAGCAGGACCTGTTGCGTCTCGCCTACGAGTCGGCCGCCGACTCCGGCCTCGACGTCACGATCCCCGGCCATCCGGTTCGCCGGGGACGGCTTGCACCTGCTGACGCAGATCAGGCGCGAGATCGAGGACATCTTCCTCGGCATGGGCTACGAGGTCTGGGACGGGGCGGAGGTCGCAACCGTGTGGGAGAACTTCGATGCGCTGACGAGCGATGCCGGTCATCCCTCGCGCTCGCAACTCGACACGTTCTACCTCGACGACGCGACCGTCCTGCGCACGCACACGTCGCCCGATCAGATCAGGGCAATGCAGCAGCGGACGCCGCCGATCTACATGGTCTCGCCCGGCCGTTGCTACCGGCGCGATACGCCCGACGCCACGCACTCGCCGATCTTCCTGCAGGTCGAATGTCTCGCGGTCGACCGCGGGATCACGCTGGCCGACCTGCAGGGAACCGTGCTGCAGTTCTTCCGTGCGCTGTTCGGCCAGGAGCGGGAGGTGCGCATGCGCACGAGCTTCTTCCCGTTCACCGAGCCGTCGGTCGAGTTCGACGTCACCTGCTTCATCTGCGGCGGCCGGGGCTGCGCGACGTGCAAGCACTCGGGCTGGATCGAGATGGGCGGCGCCGGCTGGGTCGACCCCGACGTGTTCCGCAACGTCGACCTCGACCCCGACGAGTGGCAGGGGTTCGCGTTCGGCTTCGGGATCGAGCGGATCGCCATGCTCCGGCACGGCCTGCCCGACCTGCGCGCGTTCTGGGAGAACGATCTGCGCGTGCTGGGGCAGTTCTGATGAAGGTTCCCGTTTCGTGGCTGCGCGAGTACGTCGACTTCGACCTGCCCGTGGAGGAGCTCGCGCGGCAGCTCGTCTTCACGAGCTGCGAGGTCGACCGGATCGTGCGGCGGGGGGTTCCCGGCGGCGACAACCTCCAGTACTTCGTCGTCGGCAAGGTGCTCGAGGCGGGCAAGCATCCGAACGCCGACAAGCTGCAGCTGACGAAGGTCGACGTGGGCGAGGGCGAGCCGCGCTCGATCGTCTGCGGCGCCTGGAACTTCGGCGCGGGCGCGACGGTGGCGGTGGTCGTTCCCGGCGGCGTCATGCCCGGCGGCGAGTTCACGATCGAGAAGCGGAAGCTGCGCGGCGAGGTCTCCGACGGGATGATCCTCTCCGAGCGCGAGCTCGAGCTCGGCCAGGATCACGGTGGGATCATGGTGCTGGCCGACGAGCTCGCGGCCGGGACGCCGCTCGCCGACGTGCTGCCGCTCGGCGAGGACGTGCTCGAGATCGAGACGCTCTACAACCGGCCCGACCTCATGTCGATCTACGGCATCGCCCGCGAGGTCGCAGCGTTGACCGGCGGTGAGCTGCGGCCGATGCCGGGCACGACGGGCGCCGGACCTGCGCGCGAGGGCGACGAGCGCGTCGACATCGTGATCGATGACCTCGAGGCGTGCCCGCGGTTCATCGCGCGGTCTCTGCGAGACGTGACGATCGGCGAGTCGCCGGCGTGGCTGAAGGCGCGTCTCATCGGGACGGGAATGCGCTCGATCTCGAACGCGGTCGACATCACGAACTACGTGATGCTCGCGCTCGGCAGCCCGCTTCATGCGTACGACACGGAGACGCTCGCGGGCGGACGGATCGTCGTGCGCCGGGCGCGAGCCGGTGAGGAGCTCGTCACGCTCGACGGCACCCGCCGTGAGCTCGATCCGGCCGACCTGGTGATCGCCGACGCCGAGCGGCCCATCGGCCTGGCCGGGGTGATGGGCGGCGAGAACACCGAGGTTTCCGACTCGACGACGTCGGTGGTGCTCGAGACGGCGAACTTCGAGCAGCTGACGGTGCTGCGGAGCGGTGAGCGCCATCACATGCGCTCCGAGGCCCAGACGCGTTGGGAAAAGGGCGTCGACTTCGAGCTCGCGCCGGTCGCGGCGAGCTACGCGACCGAGCTGTTCGCCGAGCTCGCGGGCGCCCGTTGGACGGGTGAGAACGAGGTTCGGGCGGATCCGCCCTCGCCGCCGCGGATCGCGTATCGCCCTGCGTATGCGAGTGAGGCACTCGGGCTCGAGGTGCCTGAGGAAGAGCAGCGCGAGCGGCTCGGTCGGCTCGGGTTCTCGGTCGAGGCCGACTGGACGGTGGTCAGTCCGTCGTGGCGCGCCCGTGACGTTCGCCGCGACATCGATGTGGTCGAAGAGGTCGCGCGCTTCCGGCTCGAGGAGGTGCCTGCGACGCTGCCTGTTCGACAGGCGATGTTCGGGCGGCTGAACCATTTTCAGCGGCTGCGCCGCCAGGTCGAGGACGTGCTCGTCGGCGCCGGGCTGTACGAGGCGTACACCTATTCGCTCCAGGCTGAGGATCCCGATCCGGGTGCGCTCGAGCTGCCGGTGCCGCTCAGCTCGCAGCAGCGGCTGCTGCGCACGACGCTGACGGTCGGCCTGATCGGCGCTGCGCGTCACAACGTCGACATGGGAAACCACGACGTGGAGCTCTTCGAGGTCGCGCACGTCTATCTGCCGGTCGCGGGCTCGAAGGTGCCGCAGGAGCGCTGGCGGCTCGGCGGGATCCTCCAGGGCGATTTCTTCCGCGCGAAGGGGATCGTCGAGGCGGTCTTCGAGGCGCTGCACGTCGAGCCGGCGTTCGAGCGTGCGCAGGTGCTCGCGGGCTCGCCGATCGGAGCGCGGGTCCAAGTCCGGCTGGGTGGCGCAGCACGGTCCGGTCGGTCTTGGTCTCGACGGTGAGTGGAGCGCGTTCGAGCTCGATCTGGAGGATCTCTTCGCGCTGGTGCCGGAGCGGATCCTCTATCGCGATGTGATCACGTTCCCGCCGTTGCGGCAGGATCTCGCGTTCGTCGTCGACGAGAACGTGCCTGCCGGCGAACTGCTCGCGGCCGCCCGCGAGGCGGCGGGTGCAGAGCTGCGGGAGGTGCGGTTCCTCAGTGACTACCGCGGCGACCAGATCCCGGCGGGGAAGAAGTCGGTCGCGTTCGCGGTCGCGTTCCAGTCGCCCGAGCGCACGCTGTCGGAAGAGGATGCGACGAGGCTCCGCGGCGCGGTCGTCGCTGCGCTCGCGGCGCGCTTCGGTGCGGAACTGCGCGCCTGACGCGCCGGCAGTCAACGTCAAAGCGCTTCAACCGGGGTCAGACCCCGGCCGTGTCCGAAGCGGACACGTCCGTGGTGGCAAGAGTGCGAACTTGTCTCCGCGACGGCTGTCGGAACGCCAACGTCGCCGCTACCGTCGAAAGGCGATGCCACGCGACCTCGTCTCGAAGCTCCCGACGTCCTCTACCACGTCGGTTCGCGCGGCGTCGAGAAGCGCCAGATCTTCGATTGCGCTCACCGTGACCGCGAGTACTTCCTCGAGCTGCTGGCGAAGGTCGTCCGGAAGTTCGTCTGGCAGGTCCACGCCTACTGCCTGATGGGGAACCACTTCCACCTGGTGCTCGACACTCCGAACGCCAACCTCTCAGCGGGAATGCAGTACCTGAAAGGTCAGTACGCGCAATGGTTCAACGCCGTTGCCGGGCGTGAAGGAGCGCTCTTCGAGCGGCGCTTCTGGTCGCGGATCGCGCTCAGTGAGGCCTACGTCCTCGAGCTCTCGCGCTACGTCGTCCTCAACCCGGTCCGGGCGGGATTGGCGCGGCGGCCGGACGAATGGCCGTGGAGCAGCTACCAGGCAACCGTCGGGCTCGACGGGGTGCCCGAGTTCCTCTCGGTCAACTGCGTGCTCGATCTCTTCGGCGGCGGTCGCCACGGGTCGGTGAGGTATGCGCAGTTCGTCGGCGAGGCGATCGGCCGGCCTTCCTCGGACGAGCCGTACCTCGTCCAGTAGTCCTCGGCGGCGACCTCCAGGACATGTCCTGAGCAAGACGCGTCTGGGGTCTGACCCCGTGCGTTCAGCGGGAGCGGCGAACGGGCCTGATCAGCCCCGCATGCTCGCCGCCCGCGGCTTGGATCTCCGCATGCCGGTCGAGTTGCGCGTTCAGTTCCGCGCCGAACAGGACGGCCCACGCCGAATAGTTCAGCCAGAGCAGCAGGATGATCCCGCGTGGCCAGCGCCCCGTACGTCCTCGTGTACGAGCTCGAGAACGACGTATAGAGCGCGAACAAACCGCTCAGCGCGAGCCACATCACGCCGCCCGTCACGGCCCCCGCCGAGACCCAGCGCCAGCGCCGCTCGTCCGTGTTCGGCGCGAGGTAGTAGATCAACGCGAACAGAAGGAGCACCGCGCCGAACGCGATCGGCCAGCGGAGAATGTTCCAGACCCAGGTGAAACTGCCGTTGTGCGTCCGCCGCGAGATCGCGTCGCCGAGCGTGCCGCCGAGCACGATCAAGAGCAGCATTCCCGCGGTCACGAGCGCCGAGACGAGCACGAGGAAGATCGAGATCAGCTTCACCTTCCAGAACGGCCGCGTCTCCATCCGGTCGTAGGTGCGGTTGACCGCCTTGACGACCGAGCCCATCGCTCCCGACGCCGCCCAGACGGCCAGAGTCGAGCCGAGGACGAGCGCAAACACCGACCCGGACCCGCCCGAGTCCCGCTCGAACGAATCGATCAGCTGAATGACCGCCTGCGGCGCGACCGGATCGAGAAAGCTTCGGAGCGCGCCGTACGCGTTGATCAGATCCAGCAGCCCGACGAGCGCGATCACCGCCGGGAAGAACGCGAGCAGCGAGCTGTACGCCACCTCCTGGGCGAGCCCCATGCAGTCGTCCGCGATGAACTGCCTACCGGTTCGCTTCGCGACAGCGAACCACTCGCCCCACGACAGGCGTCCGTGCTTCAGTGCCGCTCGCGGCTGCGCCGCGCGAAGTAGCGCATCGTGGCGCCGATCCCTCCGGCGAGCACGAATCCGACCGAGGCCGCGCCGGCCGCGAGCGCGGGCAGCTTCGGCATCGGGTTGAACGAGCCGCGCAGCTGCTCGACCGCGTCGGCGAGCCGTTCGCGTTCGGCCTCGATCTCGCTCTGAACCTGCGCCTGTGTCCGCGGCGTCGTGGTCATTGCCTGAGCGCCTCGCCGGTGAGCTTCGCCTCGCGGATCGCCTGTTCCGGCGTGAGCGGCGAGCCCTTCTGGATCCTGCTGCGTCCGACCAACCCGAGCGTCGCGACGAGCGCGGCGAGCAACAGCGTCACGATCAGGAGCGCAAGCCACCACGGCAGGAAGGTCGCGAGACCCGCGGCGATCGTCGCGAACAGGAACCCGACCATGAACAACGCGAGCACGCCGGCTCCGACCGCGAGCCCCACCCCGATCCCGAGCGACGTGAGCTTCTTCTTCAGCTCGAGGCTGGCGAGCTCGAGCTCCAGCCGCGCGATCGCCGAGGCATGCTCTGCGACCTGCTTGGCCGCCCCGCCAACTCCCCCGTTCGTGTTGTCAACGGCGGGGATGGGCCTGTCCTCTCCAGTCGATCGTCTTCGCCAGCACGTAGCCCGCCACGAGCGCCCCGCCGATGACCGCCAGCGGGTTCGGCGAGCTGCTGCGCTTCGCCGGCTTGGGCCGCTCGAACTGCGGGATGGAGGGGGCGGCCGGCGTGGAAACCGCGCCGTCGCCCGTCTGGGTGTCACTCACCATGTGCTCGAGCTTATCTGCCTCGTGCTTGCGGGCCTAAACGTGAACGGGAATGCTGAGCCCGTGCAGACGGAGGACCAGCTGAGCAAGGCCGACCGTCAGAAGCTCGTCGCGAGCCTCGTCGAGCGGCTGCGGATCGGGACGCAGCAGGAGCTGATCACCGCCCTGGCGGGCGTGGGGTGCGTTGTGACCCAGGCGACCGTCTCGCGCGACATTCGCGAGCTCGGGCTCGAGAAGGCCCGCGATGCCTTCGGGACGCTGCGCTACGTCCTCCCGAACCGCGAGCGCCGCGCCGACCCCCGCGAGACGCTCAATGCACTGCTCGGACAGTTCGGGCGCCGCGCAGTGGCGGCGCAGAACGTCGTCGTGCTCCAGTCGGAGATCGGCTCGGCCCCGGCGATCGCGCGGGCGCTCGACCGGTGTGCGCACCCGCTGCTGCTCGGCACGCTCGCGGGCGACGACACCTGTCTCGCGATCGCGGCCGACGCTCAGAGCGCGGTCGAGCTCGCGGCAGAGCTCAACGCTGCGATGCGCTGAGCAGCCGCTGCGCCCAGGGATGGGCCTCCTCCAGCTGCGCGGCCAGGCGGAAGAGCATTGCCTCGCCGTCCGGCGGGCCGATCAGCTGCACGCCGACCGGAAGGCCTTCGACGACGTCGAACGGCACCATCGCGGCCGGCTGCCCGGTCACGTTGACGATGGGCGTGAACGGCGTGAACTCGCCGCCGCGGCGGAACTGCTCCCAGGGGTCGTCCGGCTCGAAGACCCAGCCGATCGGAACGGGCAGCTTGCCGAGGCCGGGGGTGAGCACGATGTCGACGTCGTCCCAGAACGAGACGATCCGCCGCGCGGCGAGCTCGAGCGCGGCAACGGCCCTCGCGAAGACGACGCTCGAGGTCTCGTGTGCCGCCTCGGCGAGTGCGCGGTTGAGCGGCTCCAGCAGCGAGAGATCGCTGAGCGGGAACATCGCCGGACCGACCTGCCAGATCTTCGCGAAGCCGCCGAGCAGCGCCTCGTCCGACCATTGCGGGCCTCCTTCGATCACCTCGTGACCGAGCGCGGCGAGCGCGTCCGCCGCGGAGCGGGCGACGGCCACGACGCGCGGATCGATCTCGTGCGGGATCGGCGGTTCCGTCGTGAACGCGATGCGCAGTCGGCCGGGGTCGGCGCCGACCTCCTCCAGGAACGGCCGCTCCGGCGGCGTCGCCCAGTGCGCGTCGCCGGGCTCGTACCCGGCGATCACATCGAGGAACGCCGCGGCGTCGCGGACGCTCACCGAGAGCGGCCCGTTCTGCGACAGCTCCAGCGAGCCGCTCACATACGGCGCGGGAGAGACGCGGCCGCGCGAAGGCTTGATGCCGAACAGCCCGCAGCACGACGCAGGAATGCGAATCGAGCCGCCGCCGTCGGAGCCCTGTGCCAGCGGCATCGCGCCGGCCGCGACCGCCGCGGCTGCGCCGCCCGACGAGCCGCCCGGCGTGTGCTCCGGGCTCCACGGGTTGCGGCACGCGCCGTTCAGCGTCGACTCGGTGACCGCGGTGCTCCCGAACTCGGGCGTGTTCGACTTCCCGAGCACGACGAAGCCCGCGTCCTTGATGCGCCGCACGACCGCGGAGTCGTTCACCGGCACGTACTCGGCGAACGCGCGCGACGAGAACGTCGTGCGAACGCCCGCGGTCTCGTTCAGGTCCTTGATGAGGATCGGCACGCCGCTGAACGGGCCCATCGCGCGGCTCGGCTGCGAGCGCCTGCTCGAAGCAGTCGGTGACGAGAAAGTTGAGCTCCGGGTTCGTCGCCTCGATCCGCGCGATCGACTCCTCGGCCAGCTCTCGCGCCGAGACCTCGCCGTCGCGAACGCGCGCCGCCAGGCCGAGGGCGTCGGTCAACTCAGAGCGTCTTGCCGCCGGAGAGCCAAACGGGGCCCTGAGTCGCGACGAGGTGCGTGTCGCTGAGCACGCGCAGCACGCTGATCGAGCCGCGGATCCCCTTCTCGTCGCAGCGCTCGAAGCAGCGGCGCGCCATGCCGGGCGCCACCCCGTAGCCGGCCTGGCGGCCGGCACGGAAGTTGAAGGCGGCGCGCGTGCCGTCGCGGCGCGGGTTCATCTGGATGCAGAGCACCGCGGCCGGCTCGATGTAGTCGCTCGACGTGAACTCGATCTCGGCGTAGAGATCGCTCCAGTCGGACGGCAGGCCGGCGAGCGCGGCGTCCCAGCCCTCGACGAGCGAGGTGATCTCGCGCTCTTCGAGCCGGGGCGAAGCCTGCGAATTGGACAGCGACAGCGTGCCCTTCGGGATGCGGGCGAGCAGTCGTGTGATGCCTTGGGGTCCGAGAGCGCTCCCGTCGCGAGCGACCGAAAACTGCAGGATCGTCGGCGAGACGCGGTAGGGGCCGGTCGGGCCCAGCGTTGCAGCGGCCTGGTCGGCGGCGGCGCGATCGTGCAATTCGAGCCGGAGCGAGGCGCGCGCCCACGAGTCGGGCAACTCGGATCCAATGACTTTCCACTGCCGCGCGACGCTCATGTTCAAAACGTACACTGCCGGAGCTTTGGCCAAGGTCGAGAGGAAACGCGCCCTGAATGAGGAGACGCTGCGGGACTTCCTGCGCGAGATGCTCCTCATCCGGCGCTTCGAGGAGAAGGTGGAGGAGCGGTTCCGCGCGGGCGAACTGCCGGGCTTCCTGCACGTCGCGATCGGCCAGGAGGCGGTGGCGGTCGGGGTCTGCCAGGCGATGGAGGACGGCGACACGTTCGCCTCCACGCACCGCGCCCACGGGCACACGCTTGCGCGCGGGACGCACCCGAACGCGGTCATGGCCGAGCTGTACGGAAAGATCGAGGGCTGCTCGCACGGCTACGGCGGCTCGATGCACCTCTACGACGTCGAGCGCGGCAACTACGGCGCGAACGCCGTGATCGGCGGCGGCCTGCCGGCCGTCACCGGCGCGGGGCTCGCGTACAAGCTGCGCGACGAGCCGCGGGTCGCGCTCGCGTTCTTCGGCGACGGCACGACGAACATCGGCACCTTCCACGAGTCGCTCAACCTCGCGCAGCTGTGGAAGACGAAGACGGTGTTCGTCTGCGAGAACAACCACTGGGCCGAGTCGACGCCGGGCTGGCAGCACTCGCCGGTGTGGGACGACATGTCGAAGCGCGCGCTCGCATTCGACATGCGCTCGATCAAGGTCGACGGCCAGGATGTCGAAGCCGTCTTCGAAGCAGCCCACGAGGCGCTCGAGTTCGCGCGCTCCGGCGAGGGGCCCGTCTTCGTCGACGTCGAGACCTACCGCATGCACGGCCACTACATCGGCGACCCGCAGGTCTACCGCTCGAAGGAAGACCGTGAGGAGGCCGCCGAGCACGATCCGATCAAGCGGCTGCGCAACCGGCTCAGCCTCGCCGACGAGGAGTTCGACAGCTTCGACGCGCAGGCGCACGAGATCGTCGACGCCGCGCTCGAGTTCGCGCAGAACGGCACCGATCCGCAGCCCGAAGACGCCCTGAAGAACGTCTATGCCTGAGATCACCTACCGCGAGGCCGTCCGCGACGCGCTCGCCGGCGCGATGCGCAAGGACGACGACATCTTCATCATGGGCGAGGACATCGCCGAGATGGGCGGCTCGATGGGCGTCACGCAGGGGCTCCTCGACGAGTTCGGCCCGGAGCGCGTGCGCAACACGCCGATCTCCGAGATGGCGATCGTCGGCGCGGGCATCGGCGCGGCGATGGCGGGCATGCGGCCGGTCGTCGAGATCATGTACGAGGACTTCCTGACGCTCTCGCTCGAGCAGATCGTCAACCAGGCGGCCAAGCACCGCTACATGTCGGGCGGCCAGGTCAAGGTGCCGCTGACGATCCGCACGCAGGGCGGTGCCGGCTGGTCGCCGGGCGCCCAGCACGCGCAGCAGCTCGAGGCGTGGCTCGTGCACGTTCCAGGGCTGAAGGTCGCCTACCCGTCGACCCCCGAGGACGTGCGCGGCCTGCTCTGGTCGTCGATCTACGACGACAACCCCGTGATCTTCTTCGAGCACCGGCTGCTCTATCCGGTGAAGGGCAACGTTCCGGACGAGCTCGAGCCGATCCCGCTCGGCAAGGCGCGCACGATCCGCGAAGGCACCGACGTGACCGTGATCGCGATCGGCCCGCTCGTGCACCGCTCGGTCGAAGCGGCCGAGCGTGCTGCGGAGGAGGGGATCTCCGTCGAGGTCATCGACCCGCGCACCCTGCAGCCGCTCGACGAGTCGGCGCTGGTCGAGAGCGTGAAGAAGACGAACCGCGTCGTCGTCGCGCACGAGGCCGTCACGCGCATGGGCTTCGGCGCCGAGGTGACCGCGGTGCTGCAGTACCAGGCTTTCGACTACCTCGACGCGCCGATCGAGCGCGTCGGCGCCAAGTTCGCACCGCTGGCCTTCGCGCCGGTGATGGAGCAGTTCGTCGTCCCGAACGCGGACGACGTCCTCGCAGCGATCCGCCGGACCGTCGGGAAGCAGTAATGGCGAACGAGGTCAAGCTCCCGCGCCTCGGTCAAGGCATGGAAGCCGGGACGGTCAACAAGTGGCTGAAGTCGGAGGGCGAGACGGTCGAGAAGGGCGAGCCGCTCTTCGAGGTCGACACCGACAAGGTCACGCAGGAGGTCGAGTCCGACTTCGCCGGAGTGCTGCTGAAGATCGTGCTCCCGTCCGGCGAGGCGCCCGTGGGCCAGACGATCGCCTACATCGGCGAGGCCGGGGAAGAGGTCAAGGCGCCCGAGGCGCCCGCACCGAAGGCCGAACCTGATTCGGCGAAGCCGAACCAGATTCGCGAGGTTCCCGCCGACGCCTGCAGACACCCCTGCGAGCAGCAACGGCGGCCGCATCAAGGCCTCTCCCTTGGCCAGAAGGATCGCCCGCGAGCGCGGGATCGATCTGCGTGCGCTGCGGGGCACCGGCCCCGAGGGCCGCATCGTCGCCGAGGACGTCGAGCGCGGCCAGGTCGCTGGCGCCGGCGCCCGGCTGCCGTCCCGACGGGCGAGATCGAATCCGTTCCGCTGACGAACATTCGCAAGACGATCGCCCGCCGGCTCACCGCCGCGTGGCAGGCGCCCGTCTTCCAGCTCACGGTGAGCGCCGACATGACCCGCGCGAACGAGCTCGTCGCCGCGGCCCGCGAGCTGAACCCCGACGTGCGCGTCACCGTCACCGACCTGCTCACCAAGGTGTGCGCGCACGCGCTGATGCGGCACCGCGACGTGAACGTGCAGTACACCGAGGAGGCGCTGCTGAAGTTCCCGACGGCGAACGTCGGGATCGCGGTGGCCGCGCCGCAGGGCCTCGTCGTGCCGGTGGTGCGCAGCGTCGAGCGCCTCACGCTCGCAGAGCTCGCCGCCGCACGGGGCGATATTGTGAGCCGTGCGCGCGAAAGCAAGCTGACGGCGCAGGATCTGGAGGACGGCACGTTCACCATCTCCAACCTCGGCATGTTCGGTATCGAGCAGTTCGTGGCGGTGCTCAATCCACCGCAGGCGGCGATCCTGGCCGTCGGAGCGACACTGGACACGCCCGTCGCCCGCGAAGGGGAAGTAACGGTCCGGCCGATGATGAGCATGACGCTGACCGTCGACCATCGCGCGGTGGATGGGGCAGAGGGTGCGGACTTCCTGCGCACCGTCAAGCAGTTCGTGGAAGAGCCCGCGCTGGCGTTGTGATCCGCAACGGCTCGTTCGCCGACGTTCCCTTCATGCGCTCGATGCTCGCGCACGCGTATGCCTGGCGGGTGAACGCGCTCGACGCCGACATTCCACTCACCCGCTACGTCGACAACTGGGGCCGCGCCGGCGACCTGTCGCTCGTCGCCCATGAGACCGGCAACCGCGTGGGGGCCGCGTGGTTCAGGCTCTTCACCGCCGGCGAGCCCGGCTACGGCTTCGTCGACGAGCAGACGCCGGAGCTGTCGATCTCCGTCGTCCCGTCGCGCCGCCGCCACGGCGTGGGGCAGGAGCTGCTCGACGCGCTGCTCGGGAAGGCGAAGGCGGTCGGGCATTCCGCCGTCTCGCTGTCGGTGGAGAAGGACTCGCCTGCGGTCGCCTTCTACGAGCGCAACGGCTTCGAGCCCGCCGGCGAATCGGACGGCGGGCTTGTCATGAAGCGCGCGCTCTAACAGCGAACCTGATTCGGCGCAGCCGAACCAGATTCGCGAGTCTCGACCCACGGCAGCGGCTGGACGAAGGAGAACGGCACGTCGAAGCTGCTCCACGGCCAGGGCCGCCGCGGCGGGTTCTCGGCGACGTAGTCGGGCAGCCGGTACGCGTGCCCTTCCTGCACGACCTCGGAGGCGCGTGTACGGGGAATCGAACACGTGCCCGCGACGACCGTGCCGCCGATTGAAGCCGCCGGCGTAGCGCCTGTTCAAGCGCCGGACCGCCGGTGCGAGCTTGTCCTCCTCGAACGATGCGATGAGGTGGTAGTGCGTCGGCATGAAACAGAAGCCGTGGCAGACCAGGAATCCCTCGGTGACCAGCTCGGCGATGATCTGGATGCCGTGGTGATAGTCGCGGTGGTCTCGGAAGATGTGCTCCTCCGCGATCGACCGTGCGGTGACGTGGAACGTGCCTGCGTGCGTCGGGCGCATCTCTTCAGGTTGCCGACGAACCCAGCGCGATCTGCAACGCAACTGTGAAACTCGTGAATCTGGTTCGCTCCGCGAATCAGATTCAGCCCGAGCGAACCCGGCGCGATCTGCATCGCGGCTGTGAAACTCGTGAATCTGGTTCGCTTCGCGAATCAGATTCATCCTCAGCGAACCTGATTCGGCGCAGCCGAACCAGATTCGCGAGTTAGACCTTCGACCCGACAGCCAGCGCTGAACGTCAGCGAGAAACGACGGGTCGAGCGTGTGCGGGAGCGGGTACTCCTCGTAGAGCAGCTCGGCTCCCGCCGCGAGCAGCTGGTCGCGGGCGGCGCGGCCGAACTCGACCGGGATCACCGGATCGAACGTGCCGTGCCCCAGCGCGACCGGCGGCAGCGGACGCGCGACGTCCAGCGACCAGCCCTCCACCACCGGGATGAACCCCGAGAAGCCGCAGATCGCCGCCGGCCGCGGCCGCCCAACGCCCAGCCCCAGCGCGAGCGCCATCACGCACCCCTGCGAGAACCCGCCGAGCACGATCTGCGCATGCGGCAGCGAGTCGAGCCACTCCGACGCCTCCGCATACGACGCACGTGAAGGTCGGCACGTCCGGATAGCCGACCCGCGGCACGATGTACCAGTGCGCGCCGCCCGGCGGCAGCGACAGCGGGCCGCGCGGGCAGTACCCGTCCAGCCGCCGCTCGGGATCCAGCACGTCGAGCAGCGGAAAGAGATCGTTCTCGTCGGCGCCGCGGCCGTGGAAGAGCACGAGCGCGCCGGCCGCCTCGCCCTCGGCGGGACGCTCGCGGACGATCACGCGGAGCGTTCCGCGCGCAGATCCGGCAGCGGGGTGAGGATCCGCTCGACCTGGTCGCGGTACTGCTCGTAGTTCGGCGGCAGCGAGAGCGATTCGCCGAGCGTCTCGAACGGCTCGTCGGAGGTGAAGCCCGGCCCCATGGTCGCGATCTCGAACAGCACGCCGCTCGGCTCGCGGAAGTAGATCGACTTGAAGTAGAAGCGGTCGATCACCGGTGTCGGCTGGCCGCCCGCCTCGAACACCCTGGCCCGCCACGCCTCGTGCTCCTCCGGCTTCGACGACCACGCGATGTGGTGCACCGTGCCCGCGCCCTGCAGGCCGCGCTGCTCCGGCGGCGGCGTCGTAGCGGTAGAACCCGCTCCGCGAGTCGCCGCGCACCTCCCAGCCGGGCTCGAAGCCGAGGCCGACCAACAGCTCGTTGCTCCGCTCGGGCTGCGACGCGTACGCGCGCGCACCGGCGAAGCCGCGCAGACGGTGCTCCTCCGGGATGTCGGGCGCGTCCGCGATCAGCGGCGGCTCGCCCGAGTCGTCGACGACCAGCTCGAGCTTCAGCCCTTCCGGATCCTCGAAGACGAGCGAGCGGCCCGAGACAACGCCTCCGACCCGCTCGCGCCAGAACTCGAGCGACTCCTCGGAGCCGACGCGGAACGAGACCAGATGCACCATCCCGTCGCCGGCCCGGCCTCTCGGCGAGCCGGGGTACTCGAAGAACGTGATGTCTGCGCCCGCCGAGCCGCGCTCATCGGCGTAGAAGAGGTGGTAGACGGTCGGGTCGTCCTGGTTGACGGTCTTCTTGACCATCCGCAGGCCGAGCTCCCCGCGTAGAAGCGCACATTCGCGGGCGCGTCACCCGTGATGCAGGTGACGTGGTGGACGCCTTCGAGCTTCATCGCCGTAGCATGCCGGAATGCGGGCGGCTGTCATCGCGGAAGGCGCCCTCCACACCGAGGAGCGGCCCGATCCGGTGCCCGGCGAGGGCGAGCTCCTGATCCGCGTCCGCGGCGCAGGAGTGAACGGAGCCGACCTGTCCCAGCGCGCAGGCCGCTATCCGCCGCCGCCCGGCGCCCCGGTCGACATTCCGGGGCTCGAGTGCGCCGGCGAGACCGAGGACGGCGAGCGCGTGATGGCGCTGCTGCCCGGCGGCGGGCAAGCCGAGCTGGTCGCGGTGCACGCCTCCCACACGCTCCCGGTGCCCGAGCACGTCACGTGGCCGGAGGCGGGCGGCTTCGTCGAGGTCTACGCGACCGCGCACGACGCCCTCTTCACGCAGGCGGAGCTGAAGCCCGGCGAGCGCCTGCTCGTGAACGGCGCCGCCGGCGGCGTCGGCGTCGCGGCGGTGCAGCTCGGTGTCGCCCTCGGCGCGCAGGTCACCGGCACCGCGCGCCATCACCAGGAGCGAGCTGCGAGGAGCTCGGCGCCGACACACGAACCTGAGCGGCCTCTACGACGTGATCCTCGAGCTCGTCGGCGGCGACAACCTCGCCACGAACCTGGAGCTGCTCGCGCCGCGGGGACGCATCGCCGTGATCGGCATGGGCGCCGGGTCGGTGGCGACCCTGAACTTCGGCCTGCTGATGGGCAAGCGCGGCCGCATCCACGGCTCGATGCTGCGCTTCCGCACGCGCGAGGAGAAGGCCGACGTGATCCGGCGCCTCCGCGACGACGTGCTGCCGCTGCTCGCGGACGGACGCATCCGGGTGCCGGTCGAGGAGACCTTCCCGCTCGACCAGGCACAGGACGCCTACGAGCGGTTCGCCGCCGGCGGCAAGTTCGGCAAGATCGTCATCGTCCCGTAGCACGACGGTACGATCGCCTCATGGATGTCGATATCGCAGTTCTGGGCGGTGGCCCCGGGGGGTACACCGCAGCGATCCGCGCCGCCCAGCTGGGCGCGAAGGTCGCGTGCATCGAGAAGGAGCCCGAGCTCGGCGGCACCTGCCTGCGCGTCGGGTGCATCCCGACCAAGGCCTGGGTGCAGACCGCGCACTTCCTCCACCAGGCGAACGACACGTTCGCGAAGCTCGGCGTCCGCGTCGACGCGCCGCAGCTCGATTTCGCCGCCGCCAACGAGTGGAAGGCCGGCGTCGTCAAGCAGATGACGAGCGGCGTCGCCGGCCTGTTCAAGGCCAACGGCGTCGAGTGGGTCAAGGGCTACGGCAAGTTCACGAGCGCGAACACGATCGCGGTCGAGGGCGGGGAGGACGTCAACTTCAAGTCGGCGATCGTCGCGACGGGCTCGTTCCCCTTGCGCCCGCCGATTCCGGGCCTCGAGTCGGACCTGTGCGTCGACTCGACCGGGCTGCTCGCCCAGACTGAGATCCCGCGGCCGGCTCGTGATCCTCGGCGGCGGCATCATCGGCGCCGAGTTCGCCTCGATCTTCAACCGCTTCGGCTCCGAGGTGACGATCATCGAGATGCTCGACACGCTGATCCCGCAGGAGGACGCCGATGCCGCGAAGGAGCTCGCGAAGGCGTTCGGCAAGCGCGGCATCGCGCTGCAGCTCGGCAAGCAGTGCACCGGCGTCGAGCAGCAGGGCAACTCGCTGAAGGTGACCTTCGGCGACGGCGAGACGGTCGAGTGCGACCTGATGCTCGTGGCCGTCGGCCGCGGGCCGCTCGTCGAAGGCGTCGGCCTCGAGGCAGCCGGGATCGAGTTCGACAAGCGCAAGGGCATCACCGCCGACGAGCACCGCCGCACGACCGTGCCGCACATCTACGCGGTCGGCGACTGCGCCGGCTACTGGCAGCTCGCCCACACGGCGTTCCGCGAGGGCGAGGTCGCCGCGGAGAACGCGCTGCGGGCACGACGAGATCGTCGACAACCGTGCGGTGCCGCGCCCGATCTACACCGATCCCGAGATCGCCGGTGTCGGCCTCACCGAGGCGCAGGCCCGCGAGCAGTACGGCGACGACGTTGCGGTCGGCGTCTTCCCCTGGGTGGCCAATGCCCGCGCGGTGATGCAGGCGGAGACCGTCGGCTGGGTGAAGTCGATCCACGAGACGCGCTACGGCGAGCTGCTCGGCATGGTCATGGTCGGCCCGCACGTCACCGACCTGATCGAGGCGGGCACGGTCGCGATCGACGCGGAATCGACCGTCGAGACGGTCGCCGACGGCATGGCCGCGCATCCGACGCTCAGCGAGGCGATCAAGGAAGCCGGCCTCGTCGCGCTCGGCCGCGCGATTCACCTGCCGAACAAGAAGAAAGCGGCGGCGAAGGCCTAGACGTCCACCTCGCGAATCTGGTTCGGCTTTCGCCGAATCAGGTTCGTGAGGGCTGGACTGAATCTGATTCGCGCAAGCGAACCAGATTCACGAGTTTCGCTTCGGCCCTCCGGTCGATGAGACCTAACTCGTCCGAGGGATGGTCGCGCCCCGCCAACCTGACCAAGGTAGGACCCCACCTATCCCTAAGGGTGTGTTTGGCCTCCGTGACGTCCCTACGGTGACGGATAGCGGTTTCCACTTCATCGGAATCTCGTTACTAGCGGAGCAGGTCGGATCGATTTCCGGCCGGCAAACAATTCAAGGAGGGCAAGAAATGATTGATGCGATCAACAGCGTCGTCGTGCGCGCGTACCTCGGCCTGAAGCGCGAAGAGGGTCAGACGTTCGTCGAGTACTCCCTGATCGGCGTGCTCGTCGCCGTTGCGCTCGTCGCGATCCTCGGCACCTTCGAGAGCCAAGATCAGCGACGCCCTCGAGAACATCGGCAACGCGCTCTAAGCAGCAACTCGACTGGTGGCGGCAGGTGAGCAATGCGGCGCTCACCTGCCGCCCACCCCGGAGGAGCATTGACATGACAAAAAGGATCAGGAAAAACGAGGACGGCCAGACGCTCGTGGAATTCGCGCTCGATCGCGCCGATCCTCTTCCTGATCCTGTTCGGGATCGTCCAGTACGGGATGGCGTTCAAGAACTCGATCACGCTGTCGGACGCGGTTCGCACCGGTGCCCGTCAGGCCACCGTCAGCCGCAACGCCCCGGACCCGATCGCGACGACGAAGGCTTCGGTCGTCAGCGCCGCGAGCGATCTCGACACCTCGAAGCTGAACGTGACCGTGACGGCGCCGCCCTGGCAGCCGGGCGCCACCGTGACCGTCACTGCGACCTATCCATATTCGATCAACCTCCTCGGCATCGTCGTCGCCTCGGGCAACTTGCATAGCTCGACGACCGAGCGTGTCGAGTACTAGCGACAGGGGACCCAGATGCTGGACATGTCATACAGAGTCAGGAACTCGGTCGTCTCGTACCGGGTCAGGAATCTGCTCATCGCCGCCGCGCTCGCACTCTGCGCGGTCGTGCTGATGCTCATCTACGCCTCGCACGCCAAGTCGACTGCGACTCCGGCGGCGGGCAGCGCGACGGTGTACGTCGCGACGCGCGACATCCCGATCGGCACGACGGGCGCTCAGCTCGCCTCCGGCGGGTGGCTCGTCGCGCGCAAGTTCGCGGGCAACAGCGTCGCCTCGGGCGCCGTCGTGAACACGACGACGCTCAGCAACCTGGTTGCGATCCAGCCGACCTACGCCGGCGAGCAGATCGTCGCGCGCCGCTTCGGCACCGCCCAGCAGGAAGGGCTGCTGTCCGACCTGAAGGGCGTCTCGCGCGTGATGGAGCTGCCGGGCGACGCGCACCAGCTGCTCGCGGGCACCCTCAAGCAGGGCAACCGCGTCGACGTGATCGGCAACGTGACGAACCCTGAAGGCAGCCAGAACCACTCGACGGTGATCGCACTGCGGAACCTGCTCGTCGTCAAGGCTCCTTCGTCGCCGTCGTCGAGCGCGACCGGCCAGGTTCTGTCGGTCGACCTGCAGCTGACCGGCAAGCAGGCGCAGCGCCTCTACTGGCTGCAGAAGAACGGCGACTGGTCGCTGCTCCTTCGCCCGTCGGTTCATGCCTCTGACCAGCGCGTCACGCCGGCCTCGGTTCAGGCAGTCATCGAGGGCTCAAGTGGCCACTGATCGCCGCCTCCGCGTCGCCCTCGCCGGAAACGGCGAGGCGGCGTCCGCGCTGCGCGAGGGAATGACCACGCTGGACGCCTTCGAGCTCGCGGAGCTCGCCGGGCGCGACCACGCGGAGCCGCTCGACGTCGCAGTGCTCGTGCACGAGGGCGAGTCGGAGCCCCGCGAGGAGCTGGCGCAGCTGCGCGAGCACAGCGGCGCACCGGTCGTGCTCGCGACGACCGCGCCTTCGAGCGGGCTCGTCCGCTGGGCGCTCGACGCCGGCATCGCCGACGTGCTGCCGCTGCCGGCCGGGCGCGAGAGCGTGCTCTTCGTGATCGAGAAGGCGGCTCAGACCGCCCGCCAGGCCGAGCTCGGCGGCGACGGTCGTGTCGTCACCGTCTTCTCGCCGAAGGGCGGCTCGGGCAAGTCGGTCGTCTCGACCAACCTTGCGGTCGCGGCAGCGACGCATGCGGGCAAGAAGACGCTGCTGATCGACCTCGACCTGCAGTTCGGCGACGCCGCGATCATGCTCGGCCTCGCCCCCGACAACACGGTGCGCGAGCTGCTCGGCACCCCGGCCGCGCTGGACGGCGAGAAGCTCGGCGTCTACACCGAGCGGCACTCGTCCGGCGTCGACGTCCTGCCGGCTCCGATGAGCCCGGAGGATGCCGAGCTCGTCGGCGAGGAGGCGATTCGCACGCTGCTCCAGGTCGCCCGCGAGTCCTACGATCTCGTGGTCGTCGACACGGCGCCGTTCTTCTACGGGCCGATGCTCGCGACGCTCGACCAGACCGACCAGCTGCTTCTGCTCTGCAACCCGGACGTGCCGACGCTGAAGAACGTTCGGCTGACGCTGAAGACGCTCGAGCTGCTGTCGTTTCCGGAGGACCGGTTGCGCATCGTGCTCAACCGCGCAAGCGCGAATCTGATGGACCGCGGCGACGTCGAAGCGGCGCTCGACCGCAACGTGGATTGGGTACTGCCGCTCGACCCGTCGGTGCCGCTTGCGGTGAACGGGGCGAAGCCCGCAGTGCTTGCCCAGCCGGACGCACCGTTCGGCGTGGCGATGTTGGAGCTCGCTCGTGCAACTGCCGGCGGCGGCGATTGGGTCGCCAAGCAGCAGCAGCACCGGGCAGCACGCCTCTTCAGCTTTGGGAGGAACTGACCATGTCTCTGCAGCAACGGATCAACGGCACGGACGGCTTCGACGAGCCGCCCGCTCTGCAGCCTCGCATCGGCAGCTCGAACGAGCGTCCGATCGATCGCTTCGCGGAGTTGCGCGCGTCGCTTCACGACGTGTGTGTCACGAAGATCGGGCCTGAGCTTCAGACCCTGAGCGCGTCTCCGGACGAGCTGCGGGGCCGCGTGCAGACCGTCGTCGAGGTCGAGCTCGACCGCCGCTCCGAGCGGATCACCGGCGGACGAGCGCCAGCGCGTCGTCGAGGACGTGATCGACGAGGTGCTCGGCTACGGGCCGATCGATCCGTTCCTGCGCGACGACGGGATCACCGAGGTGATGGTGAACGGCCACGACCAGGTGTTCGTCGAGCGCGCAGGTGTGCTCTACGAGACCGACGCCTGCTTCGCCGACGACGCCCATCTGATGCGCGTCATCGAGCGGATCGTCTCGGCTGTCGGCCGCCGCGTCGACGAAGCCTCGCCGATGGTGGATGCCCGCCTGCCCGACGGCTCGCGCGTCAACGTGATCGTGCCGCCGCTCGCGCTGAAGGGGCCGATCCTGACCATCCGCAAGTTCTCGGCCGACGCGCTGACCGGGAGCAATCTCGTCGACCTGGGCACGCTGACGCCGGAGCTCGTCGAGGTGCTCGAGGGCTGCGTGCGCGGGAAGCTCAACGTCCTGATCTCGGGCGGCACGGGCGTCGGCAAGACGACGCTCCTGAACGTGATGTCGAGTTTCATCCCCGACAGCGAGCGGATCCTGACGATCGAGGACGCAGCCGAGCTGCAGCTCGACCAGGAGCACGTCGTCTCGCTCGAGGCGCGGCCGGCCAACATCGAGGGGCAGGGCGAGGTTCGCATCCGCGACCTCGTGCGGAACGCTCTCCGCATGCGGCCCGACCGCATCATCGTCGGTGAGGTTCGCGGCCCCGAGACGGTCGACATGCTCCAGGCGATGAACACGGGCCACGAGGGCTCGCTCACCACCATCCACGCGAACTCGCCCCGTGACGCGCTCGCGCGCCTCGAGGTGCTCGTCCTCACGGCGGGCGTCGATCTGCCGCTGCGGGCGATCCGCGAGCAGATCGCGAGCGCGTTCGACGTCGTCATCCAGATCTCACGGTTCGGTCGACGGCACCAGGGTGGTCACCCACGTGACCGAGGTCCTGCGGATGGAGTCGGAAGTGATCACGATCCAGGATCTGTTCCTCGCGAAGCCGGGCAGCGGTCCTGCCCGCCCGACCGGGATCCGGCCCCACTTCGCCGACAAGCTGGCGGCGTCCGGTGTGGTGCTGCCGGTCGACGTCTTCGACCCCAGCGAGCCGCGGCTCGTCGCGGCGGGCGGGCGGAGGGTCTCATGAGCATCGAGCTCGTCGTCGTCGCGATCCTCGTTGCGGGGCTCGTCTTCTGTGCGGTGCAGCTCACGCTCGTGACGCGCCGGCGCGAGCAGGTTCGCCGTCAGCTCAGCCCGTATCTCGCCGAGGCGGAGCTCGAGCGCTCGCCGCGGTCCAGCGCTGATCGTGGAGCGGCTCGGCGCCCGTGCCGAGGCGCTGCTCACGCGGTTCGGGTCGCACGAGTCGATCCAGCTTCACATCGATCGCGCCGGCATCGACGCCCGCGCCGGGGCGTTCGTCTGCCTCGACGTGCTGATCGGCTTCGGCGCGTTCGTGCTCCTGCTCGACTGGAAGGGCACGGTGCTGGCGATCGGCCGGCGGCGCAGCTGCGCTCGCGGCACCGTGGATCGTCCTGCACGTCAAGGCGCTCAGGCGCTCGCGGGCCTTCGAGCAGCAGCTGCCCGAGATCCTCGACACGCTCGCGGCGTCGCTCCGGGCGGGCCACGGGTTCGACCACGGCCTGCAGACGGTCGCCACCGACGTCGGCGAGCCGGCCGGCCGCGAGTTCCGGCGGGTCGTGGCCGAGGTTCACCTGGGCCGGTCGCTCGAGGACGCACTCGCGGAGCTCGGCCGGCGCATCCGGTCGAAAGACCTTCAGTTCGTGCTCGACGCGATCGCGATCCAGCGGCAGGTCGGCGGTAGCCTCGCCGAGCTGTTCGAGCTCGTCGCGACGACGGTGCGGTCGCGGGAGCAGTTCCGGCGCAACCTGCGCGCGATCACGGGCCAGGTTCGCATGTCGGCCAACGTGCTCACCGCGCTGCCGATCGTCGCAGCCGTGCTGCTGACGGCGATCAACCCCAGCTACATGAGCCCGCTCTGGCACACCTCGAGCGGGCGCCTGCTGGCGCTCATTGCCCTGACCATGATCGTCTGCGGCTCGATCGTCCTTCGGCGAGTCGGAAAGGTGCGGTGGTAACGGTGCTTCTGCTCGTACTTGCAGCGCTCACGCTCTCGGCGTCGATCTTCGTCGCCTCCGAGCGCCGTCACGGCCGACGGGCCGGCGCCGGCACTCGGCCGTCGCGGTCGTCCGTCAGTGGTCGGCAGCCTCCGGCGAGCTTCGCGGCGACACGTCGCAGAGCAGCGGCGAGCCGTGGATCCAGAGGCTCGGCCAGCGGCTGATGTCGGAGAGGCTCGCCGATGCGCTGCCGCAGCGGCTTGCCGCGGCCGGTCTCGCCGGCCGGGTCACCCCGCAGGCCTACGTCGCCTACCGGTTCCTGCTCGTGGCGGCCGGCGTCTTCGCGGCGCTGCTGATCGCCGCGTACTCGAGCCAGGCTTTCGGCGCGACCGCTCCTGCTCGCAGGCACGTTCGGCGTCATCGCCTTCACCATTCCCGAAGCTCCTGCTCGGCCGCCGCATCGCGGCGCGCCGCGCGGAGATCAGCAACGACCTCCCCGATGCACTCGATCTGCTGGCGGTAACGGTCGAAGCAGGCGTTGGCCTCTTCGGTGCGATCGCGCGGCTGGTCGAGTGCATGGACGGGGCCCTGGCGGACGAGTTCTCGCTCGTCCTGACCGAGCTCCGGGTGGGCGAGAGCAGCGAGCGGGCGCTCAAGCGCATGGCCAAGCGGCTCGACACGCCCGAGGTGACGTCGTTCGTCCGGTCGCTGCTCCAGGGCGAGCAGCTCGGTCTCTCGCTCGGCCAGACGCTGCGCAATCTCGCCGACGACTCTCGCCGGCGCCGCCGCTCGCTCGCCGAAGAGGCTGCGGCCAAGGCGCCGATCAAGATGCTCTTCCCGGCGGCGCTCTTCATCTTCCCGGCGCTCTTCATGGTCATCCTCGGCCCGGCGATCCTCGAGCTCGGGAAGTACCTGTGAGCCGTTTGCGTCACCGCGTGCAGTCCGAAGACGGCCAGGCGCTCGTTCTCGATCGTCCTGTTCATGCTCGTCCTGCTCGGCTTCTGCGCTCTGTGCCTCGACGTCGGCCACGCCTACCTGGCGCAGCGCCGGCTGCAGTCGGCGGCCGACGCGGCGGCACTCGCAGGCGCGCAGGAGCTGCCGGACGTGACGTCGGCGACCACCTTCGCGAACACCTACGGCTCGAACGGCAACAACGCGCCGAGCGGGCTCGACAGCTCGACGATGACCGTCACCACCAGGTGCATCGCCTCCGTCCCGGGCTGTGCGCCGTCGAACGCTGTCGTCGTCAAGGAGACGGGTGTCATCAACACGACCTTCGCGAAGCTCCTTGGCGTCCCGACGATCACGGTGCACGCCTCGGCGACCGCATGCTCGCCGTGCGGCGAGAAGCCGCTCGACGTGATGCTCGTGCTCGACCGCACCGGCTCGATGTGCACCGAACTCGGCGGGCAAGCCCGACCCGGCCTGCACCGACATGGAGAACGCACGCGCGGGCCTGAAGACGTTCCTCGGCCTGATGAACCCCGCACTCGACCATGTCGGCCTGGCGGTGCTGCCGCCCGCGTCGAGCATGGCGACGAAGTGCGACAAGCCGCCGAACACCGCCAGCTACGACGACCCGACGGCGCCCTACGTGCTCGTCCCGCTCTCGAGCGACTACAAGACCGGCACCGACCTGAACACGGCCTCCAACCTCGTCTCGACGATCAACTGCGTGCAGGCGAACGGGAACACCGCCTACGCGAACGCGATCGACGCCGCCCAGGCGGAGATCGTGAAGGACGGCCGGCCGGGGACGATCAAGATCATCGTGCTCCTCTCCGACGGCGCGGCGAACACCGGCCCGCTCTACTACCCGGCAAACTCGCCGTACCTGCTGACGCCGTGCCATCAGGGCATCACGTCCTCGCAGGTCGCGCATGCTGCCGGAACGTCGGTCTACTCGATCGGCTACGACGTCGGCCACGACATCTGCCAGAAGGAGATCAAGGGGCCGCCGGTCAGCCGGACGAACGAGAGCCCGGCGATCACCGGCCTGCAGGCGCTGCAGGGGATCGCGAGCGACCCGTCGCAGTTCTACAACCAGCCGAACGCGGCGGAGCTGAACACCGCCTTCTCGGCGGTCGCGAACGACATCCTGCACGGCGCCTCGCGGCTCGTCGACGACAACGCGCAGTAGCCCGGATGCCGAACCTGATTCCGGCGCAGCCGGAACCAGATTCGCGAGTTTCGACCCCCGTCAATTGTTAAGAGAAATGTAAAACGGGGGTTTAACCGCGCTGACTTGGCCGTCAGTGGGCAGGGGAGAGGTGGACGTGCCCTCGTCCTGCCGGGGCACTGCTGACCCGCAGTCCTCGGCGCTCTCCCCTGGGGGCTCCGCCTCGTGCCGCATGAGGCGGAGCCCCCGCTTCCCGTTTGCTCGCCGACGCGGGCCAGATAGGGTGGCGGTGTGAGCACCGTCTTCAATCGCAGGAACGCCATGATCGGCTGGATCGCCTGGTCGGCCGGCAAGCGGGCTGCGTCCTATGCCGCCAAGGATGCCGCGAGGGGCGCGAAGCCGGCGATCCATCCGAAGACGAAGAAGCCGAACAAGAGCGCGATCCTGCTCGGCGTGGCGGCTGCCGTCGGGGCGCTCGCCTTCTTGAAGTCGCGCGCCCGCCGGAAAGACGAGCCGCCGCCCGAGGTTGCCGAGACGCCCGAACGGGTGTCTGACACCGCAGGTGTCTGACACCTTTTCGCTGGTCTAGGCGCCCGACAACCCGAAGGGACTTCCCTCCGAGTCGCGGCAGATCGCGAACCGCTCGCCGGGATGCACGATGCTTCCGCCGAGCTCGACGACGCGCGCCTGCGCGGCGGCGATGTCCTCGACGCGGAAGTACGGCAGCGAGAAGCGGTCGCCGGGGCCCGCACCACGTTCGTGCACGCCGAGCGCCGCGCCGTCGCCGTGCGACTGCCGCCCCGATCCTTCCGCGGCAGTCCGCTCGTCGAGCGACAGGTCGAGCAGCCCTTCCCAGAAGCGTGTTGCGCGTGCGAGATCGTCGGCGGGGAACTCGATCAGGTCGAGCGGCATCAGGAGTACGCGAGCTGCTTCGCCGGGCGCGCGTCGAGCCGCTCCAGGTAGGCGAGCAGAACCGGCGAGTCCGGGAAGAGGTCGTACTGGCGTGCGCTGTGGAGCACGCCGCCGAGCACGATGTCGGCGACGGTGAACCGCCCGCCGACGATGTACTCGTTGCCGGCCGAGCTCTTCCTCGAGCGCCGCCGCGACCTTCGCCATCCGCGTCCGGCCCGCCGCAACCGCTTCCTCGTCCTTCCGGTGGCGCGCCGTGCCCCAGCTCACCATTGTCCGCTCGAGCTCGGTCATCGTGAAGAAGACCCACTGGTAGGTCTGTGCCCGCTCGCGGGTGCCGAGCGGCGCGATCAGGTTCGCCTCGGGGTTCGAGTCGGCGATGTGGAGGCAGAGCGCGGCCGACTCGAAGAGCAGTCCGTCGTCGGTCTCGAGCACGGGAACGCGTCCGAGCGGGTGCCGTTCGGCATGCTCCGGGCCGTGGCCCTCGGCCTCGTCCATGACCACGTATTCGTAGGAAGCGCCCGCTTCTTCGAGCGTCCAGCGGACGCGGGGAGGGCGACCGGCGCCCTGCCGGTGATAGAGCCTCTGCAAGGAGACCACTCTAGTGCCTACTCTGTTAGGTCGTGCTTTCTCTCGAAGTGATCTGGCGGAGCGCCGGCGCGTATGCGTTCGCGCGTGACGGCGAGTCGTTCTCCGACGGCGGCCTGCGCGTGGGCGAGCCCGCGACGGTGCACGTGCTGGAGCACGAGGTCGACGCGCGGCTGCTCTCGGTGCCCGAGCTGCTCGAGCTCGCCGCGTCGCCGCCCGCGCTCGAGCTCGGCGACAGCGCGCGCGTTCTGTTCGCGCTCGTCGCCGTCGCGCACCGCTCGGTCGCGGAGGGGATGGTGCATCCGCAGCTGATGCGCGGCGGCGGCAGTTGGTACGCGTTCTGGGGCGCGACGCTCGACGATCACATCCAGCGCTCGCTCGCGGAGATCGCGGCGCGCGCTGCCGCTCGTCGGTGCGGAAGGCTTCCACGACGACCGCGAGGCGACCGTCGCCGATCTCTATCCGCAGCTCGTCGACCAGATCGCGCGCGACCGGCTCGTCGCAGCGGGCGTGAAGCTCGGCGACACGTCGCGGATCGGCCGGCGCACCGCGGTCGACTCGTTCCTCGCCGGGCTTGTCGTCGCCCGATCCGGAGCTGCCGCAGAACGCGAGCTACGCCGGGCTCGAGCGGCGGCTGTCGCGCTGGGTCGACAGCGGGCTCTCCGAGGTGAAGGAGACGACGTGGCGGCTCGGCCTGCATCTCGACGAGCGCCCGCGCGATGCGCTGGCGCTCGAGCTGTGGCTGCATGCCGAGGACGACCCGACGCTCAGCCTGCCGGTGTCGCTCCTCTGGGAGGCCGGCGACGATGCGTTCGCGTTCGTGCGCTCGGGCGATCCGCTCGGCGACCTGGAGCGCGACCTCGCGGAGCTGCGGCCGCTGCTTGCGACGGAGGGGATCGAGTTCGACGAGGAGCGGCCGTTCGAGGTGGAGCTCGACGCCGAGACGGTGTCGTACTTCCTGCGCGACCTGATGCCGAGGCTGGACGAGCTCGACGTGCCGGTCGCGCTGCCGTCGGCGTGGCTGCGCGCGCCGACCCGGTTGCGGGCGAACGTGACGGCTCGCAGCGAGCCGCACGCGCCGAGCAGCGGGCTGCTCTCGACCTCGGTTCTCGCGTCGTTCGACTGGCGGCTCGCGGTCGGCGACACGGAGCTCACCGACGAGGAGCTGCGCGCGCTCGCGGCGGCGAAGAGCCCGGTCGTGCAGGTCGACGGGCGCTGGCAGGCGGTGCGCGCAGCCGACGTGAAGCGCGCGATCCGTTTCCTGGAACGGCGCCAGCAGGGCGTCGGCTTCGTCCAGCTCGTGCGGGCGGTGTCGGGCCTCGAGACCGACGAGGCGGGGCTCGAGCTGGGGACGGTGCAGCTCGACCGCTCGCTCGACGAGCTGCTCTCGGGCAAGGACGCGCGCTTCCGCCCGCGCGGGACGCCGGCGGGGATGCGGCACGACCTGTTCCCGTTCCAGGAGAAGGGGCACGGGTGGCTGCGGCTGCTGGGCGATCTCGGGATCGGGGCGATCCTGGCCGACGACATGGGGCTCGGGAAGACGGTGCAGGCGATCGCGATGCTCGTGTCGGAGCGCGAGGAGGCCGGGGCGGAGGCGTTCGGGCCGACGCTCGTCGTGTGCCCGATGAGCGTGGCGCGGCAGTGGGTGGCGGAGGTGCATCGCTTCGCGCCGGGGCTGCGCGTGCATCTGCATCACGGCAGCGACCGGCTCGCGAACGAGGAGCTGCACCGCAAGGCGAACGCGGTCGACGTGATCGTCACGTCGTACGACATCGCGACGCGCGACGTCGAGGCGCTCGCGGACGTCGACTGGGACCGGCTGATCATGGACGAGGCGCAGGATGTGAAGAACCCGCAGACGAAGCGCGCGCGGGCGCTGCGGACGCTGCAGGCGCGGCGGCGGGTCGCGATGACGGGCACGCCGATCGAGAACCGGCTGAGCGAGCTGTGGGCGATCATGGACATCCTCAATCCGGGGCTGCTCGGCTCGCGCGAGTGGTTCAACCGGGTGATCGCGCAGCCGATCGAGGTGGAGAAGGACGAGGAGGCGCTGGAGCGGCTGCGGGCGGTGGTGCGGCCGTTCATCCTGCGGCGGGCGAAGGACGAGCCGGAGGTCGAGCTCGACCTGCCGCCGATCACGGTCGAGAAGGACTACTGCAAGCTGACGATCGAGCAGGCGAGCCTCTACCAGGCGACCGTCGACCGCTGGTTCCCGCGGATCGAGCAGCACGAGGACCGGTTCGGCCGGCGCGGTGCGGTGCTGGCGATGCTCGGGCACCTGAAGCAGGTGTGCAACCACCCGGAGATGCTGATGCACACGGGCGCGCCGCTCGACGGCCGCTCGGGCAAGCTGGAACGGCTGGTCGAGCTGCTGCAGGCGATGCCGGCCGACGACAAGGCGCTCGTCTTCACGCAGTACCCGAGCTTCGACCGCCTCGTGCCGTATCTCGCGGAGAAGCTCGACCGGAAGGTCGGCTTCTTCCACGGCCGCCTGAACGCGCGCCAGCGCGACGAGCTGCTGACCGAGTTCGCGAGCGAGGAACCGGGCGGCCCGACGGTGCTGGTGATCTCGATCCGAGCCGGCGGCCGCGGCCTGAACCTGCCGGCCGCGAACCACGTCTTCCACTTCGACCGCTGGTGGAACCCGGCGGTCGAGCAGCAGGCAACCGACCGTGCGCATCGCCTGGGGCAGCACAAGCCGGTGTTCGTGCATTCGCTGATCTGCACGGGCACGCTGGAGGAGCGGATCGACCGGCTGCTCGACTCGAAGCGCGAGCTGGTCGAGAAGGTGATGGCCGGCCGCTCGGAGGACTGGCTGGGCGATCTCGACCTGGGCGCGATTCGCGCCGCGGTTGCGCTCGCGCCGAGCGTGGTCGAGGAGGAGGCAGCCTGATGGGGCCGTGGTCTCGCTCCTTCATCGCCGCCGTCGCCGGCAATGCGGAACGCCCGGATCTGGCCGTCGAGGACCTGCGGATCGAGCCGGGCGTGATCAGCGCGCGAGTCGACGGCTGCGAGGTGACGCTGACCGCGGCGCCGATCCCGCAGCGCATCTGGACGGCGATGACCCGCTATGCGACAGGGGATGGGGCAGCTGGAGGACGCGGTCGAGGGGAAGTTCCAGTCGGTGCACCTCGAGCATCTGCTGGAGGAGGACTGGGGCGAGCAGCTCGTCCCGCGGCCGCGGGCGATCGCGCGGGTGTGCTCGTGCGACGCGGATGCGGTGTGCGAGCACGTGGTCGCGGTCGCGTACGCGGTGGCGGACGAGGTCGAGCGTTCGGCGCGGGTGCTGCTGCGCTGGCGGGGCGTTGCGGGAGTCGACGACGAGACCGCCGAGGGCTCACGCGACCCGTGGCGGGGCAAGGAACTGGGCGAGCTGGAGCCGGCGCGCAACATGCCGAGGCATGCGGTTCTGAAGCGCCTCGGGCCGACGGGCATGCAGCTTGGCGGAGATGATCTTGCGAATCCGCTTCAGATTGCTTACGACGCTCTCGTCTCACCCTCGGTGACCTAGTCGTCGGAGTTGATGAGAGACTCTCGATCCGGTGAATTCCGATCAGAGGGCGGGTCTACGCGAAGCGTTGGTCACGGGTCGTCTTGAGCTCGCGCTTGAGGCGCTTGTTCCCTCTGTGTTGCAGCCAGACCTCACCGACCTGGCGGATGCCGAGGCGTCAGATCGCATTTCACGTCACGTTGCACGGCTTCTCGCGCAGGCGATTGAAAGCGCGCCGGATGGTGAGCGCACAGCAGAGGGCATCCGTCTCGCCCGGGAAGTGCTAGAGCACCTGGGAGCCGCAGCTTCAGTAGCTGATCTGGAACTCGACATTCCTTCGAACCCAGGGCGGGTCTTGCAGGCACTGCTGAGAACCCAGCCCGACGGGTCTATCGAACAGATTGAGCGGCCGCTCACTCCGCTCCTCGATACAACTGTCTTCACCAACGCGCCAGGCGAGCCGAAGGTTGGCTACGAGCTGCGCGCAGAGGTCCATTCGGCGGACTCCATCGACGTCGTCATCGCATTTATCCGTTGGAGCGGTGTACGTCCGTTGTTCGATGTGCTTCAGCGGCACTGCCGCGAAGGCAAGAAGGTCCGAGTCCTAACGACGACGTACACGAACAGCACCGAGCAGCGTGCGCTCGATGAGCTCTCGGCGCTCGGTGCAGATGTTCGAGTCTCGTATGACGAGACGATGACCCGACTGCATGCGAAGGCGTGGATCTTCCATCGGCACGAAGGCTATTCCACCGCCTACGTCGGTTCGTCAAACCTGACGCATTCGGCGCAGGTCACGGGCCTCGAGTGGAACGTTCGGCTCTCCGGCGTTCGTAACCCCGACGCGCTCGCCAAGATCGCGGCCGTGTTCGACAGCTATTGGGAGAGCAGTGACTTCGTGCCGTACGACCCGGAGGAGTTTCGCTTGCGAACCGCGGTCGAGGATGCCGGCCAGGCGCATTCGCCTCAGTCCAATCGAGATTGAACTCAGACCGTTCCAAGAGCGATTGCTGGAGCTGCTGACTATCTCGCGCGAGCAGGGTCATCCGCGCAACCTGCTCGTCGCTGCAACCGGCACGGGGAAGACGGTTATGGCCGCCGTCGACTACGCCCGACTGAGGCCATCGCTAGGTCGAGACCGATTGCTGTTCGTCGCACACCGCGAGGAGATCCTCGAACAGAGCCGCAGCACCTTCCAACTCGCTATGCGTGATCGCGACATTTGGGGAGATGTGGGTTGGCGGGAAAGCGCCCTACGCGATTCGAACACGTCTTCGCGTCGATCCAGAGTCTGTCCGCCTCCGGCATCGACGGAATTGATCCAGGCCACTTCGACGTCGTGATCGTCGACGAGTTCCACCACGCCGCCGCGTCGAGCTACCAGGCGCTGCTCGACCACTTGCAGCCAGGGCAGCTGCTCGGGCTGACGGCGACGCCCGAGCGCGCCGACGGCCTCGACGTCCTCAAGTACTTCGATGGTCGGATCGCGGCAGAGCTGAGAGTCTGGGACGCGATCGACCAGCAGTATCTCGCACCGTTTGTGTACTACGGAGTCCACGACGGGCTCGACCTTCGTGAGATTCCGTGGCGCCGGGGTACCGGCTACGACGTCACGGCGCTGACGAACGTCCTAACGGCGGATCACGCCTGGGCGCGCCGTGTTCTAGAGCAGGTCCGGACGAAGATCGGCGATCCAGGGCGGATGAGGGCGCTCGGTTTCTGCGTGAGCGTCCAGCACGCGCGGTTCATGGCGGGCGTGTTCAGCGATGCCGGCCTGCCATCTGTTGCGGTATGGGGAGATAGTCCTCGCGGAGGAGCGCGAGGCCGCCCTTCGTGATCTGGCGGCGGGCACGCTGCGCGTCGTCTTCACCGTCGACCTGTTCAATGAAGGCGTTGACGTTCCGACTGTCGACACGTTACTCCTGCTCCGGCCGACTGAGAGCCCGACGCTCTTTCTCCAGCAGCTTGGACGCGGTCTGCGTCGCGCGCATGGAAAAACGGTTTGCACCGTGCTCGACTTTGTCGGCTTCCATCACAAGGAGTTCCGCTTCGATCGGCGCTTTCGCGCGCTGCTCGGCGGGAGCCGCAAGGACGTCGAACGTCAAGTGGAGCAGGGGTTTCCATTCTTGCCGGCTGGTTGCCATCTCGAACTTGACTCGGTCGCGCAAGAGATCGTGCTGCGCAGCATTCGTGAAGCGATCCCATCGGCCGTGGCGCGAGCGCTGCGCTGAATTGCGAGCGCTTGGCGACGTGACCCTTTGCGGAGTACCTAGAGGAAACCGGGCTCGAGTTGGCCGATATCTATGCAGGTCAGCACAGCTGGTCAGAAATGCGACGTGCTGTCGGCTTACCAACCGCGCGAAGCAGGCCCCGATGAAGCGACACTGTTACGTGCGGCTGGAAGACTGCTTCATGTCGACGACGATGAGCGCATTGACGCTTACGCGTCGGTTCGTCGGCTCCGTCGCTCCGCCCAAGCACGATGGACTTCCGACGAAGGACGCTCGGCTCCTTCGGATGCTCATCGCCTCGTTGACGAACCTGCGACCTTCAGTCCCGATTCAGCAGGCAATCGACCACGTTTGGGAACACCCTCAGGTTCGTGCGGAGCTCATCGAGCTCTTTGATCAACTCCGAGGACGCGGTGAACACCTGCACGCGGTTCTCGGAATCGATGGACGGATCCCGCTACTTGTTCATGCGCGCTATACGCGGAACGAGATTCTCGCGGCGTTTGGCTCAGGAGCTGGTGCGCGGCCGAATACGTGGCAGACAGGCGTGTTGTGGGACGAACCCTCGCGGTCAGACTTGTTCGCTTTTACCCTCGATAAGAGCTCGGGCGCGTTCTCACCTACGACCAGGTATCGCGACTACGCTCTCAGTCCCGAGCTCATCCACTGGGAGAGTCAGTCGGCGACAGCGGCCGATGGCGAGGTCGGGCAGCGGTACATCAAGCATCTCGAGCGTGGAACGAACATCGTTCTTTTCGCGCGGCTGAAGACCGACGACCGGGCGTTCTGGTGCCTGGGACAAGCTCGGTATGTGCGGCACGAGGGCGATCGGCCGATTGCGTTCGTTTGGCGACTTGAGCACCGCCTTCCAGGCGACTTGTACGCGGAGTTCGCTGCGGCAGTGGCATGACATCTTCTCCACGGGGCGATTAGCTCCGCCGCGGTGCCGAATGGCTTGCCTTCAGCTATTCGGTGAGCTTGCCGATACCGCTCCCGTGAGCGTCTATACCCGCCGCAATGTTGCTGGTCGCTCGGCCGCGCACAGGTACAAGGGGCTTAAGAAAGCCTGGCGGCACCGCGTTCTAGGTCGGCGCACAGCTCTGTTGTTCTTCGCGGTGCTGTTCTTGCTGTTTCTGCTCGTTCAGCATGTCCACCTGAGTGAACTGTGGGCGATGGTAATCGGCTCTTGGTTCGGTGCACTCGTCGCGGGTTGGGTTCTTCTCCCGGACGCGATGATGCCGGGCTGGATCCGCAACTGGCAAGCAGGCGCGTGGGGTGAGGAGAACACCGCCAGCGAATTGCGCCGCCTGAAGAGGAAGGGGTGGACGGTTCGCCATGACGTGAAAGCTGGCGACGGCCCTTGGAACCGCGACCACATCGTGGCCGGCGGCTCAGTCTTCCTGATCGACACGAAGAATCTGAGCGACAGCACAACCACGATAGAGGGCAAGACCCTGCGTGTGACCCAAATCGAAGACCCCGACGTCAACTACGTCGTCGACAGCTTCCCAGTTCGTCGGCAGGCGTACTGGCTCGAACGCGAGTTCGAGGAAAAGCTGGGATTCCCTGTCGCCGTACAACCCGTTCTTGCGATCTGGGGTCGGTTACCAGCAGAGGAAACTTGGATCGGAGACATGGCAGTGGTTCACGCGGCGCGCGTTGCGGACTGGATTGAAGCGCGGCCAGCCAATCTTCTGCGCGAAGACAAGCGTCGGCTCGTCTCAGCTTGGGTCAAGAAACTGCCCTCCGCGCGGTAGGTCAAGCGTTGCCCAGGGCGTGCGGCACTTTGTCTTGCCGAAAACCTTCGAGGAGTGAGAGTTCGAGCATGAAAACGAAGAGCGGGCCTACGAGCCCGCTCCCCAACGCCGGGCGCAGATCCCCCGGGAGAACCTCAGTCAAGAAGCTCGAGGCCTTCAAGGTTGGCGGGATTCTTTGGCAACTTGTCCGCGATGCCCCACGAGGTTCTTCGAGCCGAGTCGGCGCGTTCCGATTGGGGGCTAAGCCGCCGACGAGTATCCGAGACTCGGAGCACATCGAGGTCATCTCTCGCCAGACAATGTGCGACTCGTGCATCGGGTCCGCAGCCCGTTGTAAAGGTCGCTAAGTCGTGACAAAGGATGTGCGAAGCGAGCCGGCTGCACCACAGTAGACGTCGATCATCCATCTGCCCGGGGTCGTATTCGTTCCGACCATCCACGTCCAACTGACACGGCCGCTGGAGCTCCGTTTTTGATACAGGCCTTGTGCATGTGAAGGTCCGCTCTTGTAATGAACGGTGATAGAGCAATTCGCTGGCCGGGAGACGGAAACTGTCAGGGTGGCGTGTGCGCCTGCCCTAGTAGGTGAGGTCACGCTCTTGAGTCGAACGCTTGCTGCAGCCGAAGCCGGCAACGCGAGTGCTGTAAGAGCGAGTGCCAAGAGCATGAAACGCCGCATCTGATTGCCGCCTGGTTCGAAGGATCCGGACAGTGGTTCTTCGGTCACGCCTATCGCGGCTTGATCCCTCACATAGGGTGGTCTCCCCCTCAAGCGGCGCCGTAGGGGCACACCGTGCGCGGAGTTGAACGGTCTCAACTTGCGAAAGCTGGGTCGGTTGCAGTTTCGCGATGCGAGCGTCTTCAGTTCTCGATCGTGACCAATGTCCCGATCGGCGTGTAGGGCCACACCTTCGCCGCGGTCGCCAGCGGCAACTCCACACACCCAAGGCTCTGCGGCGTGCCGAACGACGCACGGTTGAACGAGTGCAGGGCGTCGCCGCCGTGGAAGTAGCTGATCCACTGGATCCCCGGATCGTTGTAGTGCGAGCCGTCGGGGTTCGTGCCGCTCATCGTGCCGACCGGGATGTGCTCGAACACCGGGAACGTGCCCAGCGCCGTCGGCGCCGCCGGGACGCCCGTGTTGCCCGGGGACGTCAAGACAATGCTGCCGTTGTGCCAGAGCGTCAGCAGCTGCGGCACGTTGCGATGCACATAGACATAGCTGTAGCCGTCGGTCTTCTTCTTGCCCGCGATCGCATCCGCGATCAGCGCATGCCACACCTGCGGGCCTGCCGAGCCGTCGACGGCCAGGTCGTGGTCGTGCTCGAACATCATCACCGCACCGCGCGTGATCTGGTTCGGCTGCCCCGCCTGCCACTGGCTCTGCAGCTCGGGCGGCGTGTTCGAGTAGCGCCACGTCGAACGTCCCCGCCGGCGGCGTGACCGCCGCATCGACCTCCGCCTGCCGCTGCTGCGCGACCTCCTCGCCCGACGGCTGCCAGCTGACCGGCAGATAGCCCTCCTCGGCCAGCAGCTGCTGCAGCCGCAGGAAGCTCGCGCCCGCGACCGTCCAGCTGACCGCCTTGTTCGACGCTGCCGTCTTGCTGCCGACGCTGACGCTCAGCCCGGGCGGCAGCACGAGGTGCAGGTTCGAGTTGAGCGGGAAGCCGTAGCCGCCCGGTGCGAAGACGAGCGTGTGACTGTCGGTCTGATGCCAACCGCCCTGAACCGGCGCCGAGAAGTGCGGCCGCGCACCGCCGAGCGCCTTGTCGACCGGCTTCGAGAACGTCAGCCGGATCGGATCGAGCGGCGAGATCGGCTTGCCCGCCGCCGGACTGACGAGCACGACCGGCACGCTCGACTGCGGGAACCACGTCACGCGCACCGGCTGCCCCAGGCGCTCCCACGAGCGCGCCGCTGCCGCGACCAGCGCGGTGCCCGACGCCGTCTTTACGTCGACCGGAACGACACGACCGCCGACCGAGACGAGCTTTCGCTGCGAGCCGATGCGGTAGACGACCCGGTCGACCGGATCGACGTAGTGCAGCCGCAGCGGCGCGTTCGGCGCGAGGCTCGGCCAGCGCTGCGCGAGCCGCGCGATCGGCGCCTGCACGGTCAGATGTTCGGTGCGCGTCTTGCCGAGCGCCCAGCCCAGCCAGCCCGGCCGGCGCACGACCACCTCGACCGTCACCACCTCGCCGGGCTTGAGCTTCGTCCGCGGCAGCAGCTGTCCGCCGCTGACCGCGAGCGGGATGCGGCGACCGCTCGGCCCGGACGCCTTCGCCGAGACGAGCGAGCCGCCGAGCGGCTGCACCTCGACCTTCGCGAGCGCCACGTTGTCCTTCGCGAGCGTCGCCCCCGACCACCAGATCACCGCCGCTGCGAGCCCGAGCGCAGCGACGACGAGCAGCGCGAGGATCGCCCGGATCAGACGCGCTCCCCGACGAGCTCCAGCGCCGCCTCCATGACCTCGCGCTCGGAGACGAGCACGAGATTCGCCGCATCGCCGAGCGGGATGAACGAATCCGCGCTCGCGACGCGCGCCACCTGCCCGTCGAACTTCGCGTCGACGAGCGCCGCCACGATCCCCTCCGAGACGCCGCCCGTCCGGCGCGTCTCGTCCACGACGAGCACACGGCCGGTCGCGTTCGCCTCGCGCAACACGTCCTCGACCGGAAGCGGCGCGAGCCAGCGCAGGTCGACGACGCGTGCCGCGACGCCGAGCTGCTCGAGCGCACGCGCGGCGCGCAGCGACATCCGCAGCCCGTTCGCCCACGTGACGATCGTCAGGTCGTTGCCCTCGCCGTAGGTGCGCGCCGAGCCGAGCGCGACGTCCTCGGACGACGGCGGCGCGAGCCACAGCCTGTCGCCGTCGTCGTAGAGGTCGCGGGTGTTGTAGAGCGCGATCGGCTCGAGGTAGACGCACACGCTGCCGTCGGCGCGCGCCGTCGCGAGGCACGCCGCCAGCATCGCGCTCGCGTCGTCGGGCCGCGCCGGCGAGGCGATCACGAGCCCGGGAATGTCGCGCAGCACGCCGACCGCGTTGTCGTTGTGGAAATGACCCCCAAAACCCTTCTGGTAGCCATACCCGGCGATCCGCACGACCATGCCGTTCCGGTACTGACCGCGCGAGAAGAACTGCAGCGTCGCCGCCTCGCCGCGCAGCTGGTCCTCCGCGTTGTGCAGATACGCGAGGTACTGGATCTCCGGCACCGGCAGGAACCCGCTCAGCGCGGCGCCGAGCGCGAGACCGAGGATCGACGTCTCGTCGAGCAGCGTGTCGAAGACGCGCCCGGCGCCGAAGCGCCTCTGCAGGCCGCGCGTGACCCCGTAGACGCCGCCCTTGACCGCGACGTCCTCGCCGAAGAGCAGCACGGCGCGGTCGCGATCGAGCGCATCCGAGAGCGCAGCGTTGATCGACAGCGCGAGCGTCAACGGCTCGCCGTGCGTCGCGGCCGGCCAGCGCGCCCGCCTCGGCGCCGTGCGCGGCGCGAGCGGCCTGACGATCTCCGCCGCCGAGTCGAGCTGCGGAATGCGGGCTGCCTCGTCGGCGAGCGCGCGCACCCGCTCGCCGGTCTCGGTGTAGTCGCGCACGAGCCGCTCGCCGCTCCAGCCGGCGCTCGCCGCGAGCAGGCGCCCGGTGGCGAGCAGCGGGTCGGCGTCCCAGTCGGCGCGAATCGCCTGCGGCGACCGGTAGGCGGACTCGACGTCGGCGCCCGCATGGCTGAGGAAGCGCACCGTGCGCAGATGCAGGACGGCGGGGCGGCGGTGCTCGCGGATCCAGTCGACGAGCTCGCGCGCCGTCGCGAGCACCTCCTCCGGCTCGGCGCCGTCGGCGTACACGTAGCGCAGCTGCGTGCGCGCACGCAGCGCCTGCTCGACCCAGCCCTGCGGCGACGGGACGCTGATCCCGAGGCCGTTGTCCTCGCAGAGGAAGAGCAGCGGCAGCGGCAGGCCCTGGTAGGCGGTGTGCGCCGCGCTGTTCAACGCGGCCTGCGCCGTTGCGTGGTTGAGCGACGCATCGCCGAAGCTGCAGACGACGACGCCGTCGGCGGGCCACGGGCAGTCGACGCCGAGCTTCTTCGCGCGCTCGATCGCGAACGCGACGCCGAAGGCGCGGGGGAGATGCGACGCGATCGTCGAGGTCTGCGGGATCACCGCCAGCTCGGCGTGGCCGAACACCTTGTGCCGGCCGCCCGCGATCGGCTCGGTGCGCGCCGCGGTGACGCCGCGCAGGATGTCGGGCACGCCGTCGCGTCCCGCCTGCGCCGCACGCGCGAGGTAGAACGCGCCGGAGCGGTAGTGGAGGAGCGCCGGGTCGGTGGGGCGGAGCGCGAAGGCGACGCAGGCGTTGCTCTCGTGCCCCGCCGAGCCGATCGTGTAGAAGCTGCGGCCCGTCTGCTGGAGGTAGCGGGCGGCGAAGTCGCACTGGCGGCTCTCGACCTGCGCCCGCCAGACCGCCTCGAGCTCGGGGCGCTCGGCCGCCGGGCCGGCCTCGAGCGGCCCGAGCTGCTCGAGCAGATGCAGTTCCAGCGGATCGAGATCGGCTGCCATCCCGCCGAGTAGAATGCCTGTCGTAGGATCGCGTTCGGATGCAGATCAGAGCCGCCGTCCTCGAGCAGTTCGGAGCGCCGCTCGCGATCCGCGAGATCGACCTGGCCGAGCCGCGCGCCGGCGAGGTGCTCGTGCGGCTCGTCGCCTGCGGCGTCTGCCACACCGACCTCTACACGGCCTCCGGCGCCGACCCGTCCGGCTACGCGCCGACCGTGCTCGGGCACGAGGGCGCAGGCGTCGTCGAGCAGGTCGGCGAGGGCGTCACCTCGCTCGCGCCCGGCGACCACGTCGTCACGCTCTTCTCGCCCCAGTGCCGCGAGTGCATCCACTGCCAGAGCGACCGCACGAACCTCTGCCTCGCGATCCGCGAGCAGCAGAACAAGGGCTATCTCCCCGACGGGACGACCCGCCTTTCCGCAGGCGGCGAGCCGATCCGCCACTTCATGGGCACCTCGACGTTCGCGGAGTACACCGTGATGCCCGAGATCGCGCTCGCGAAGATCAACCCTGAAGCACCACTCGAGGGTGCGGCGCTCTTCGCCTGCGGGCTCTCGACCGGGATCGGCGCCGCGATGAACACCGCGAAGGTCGACGCCGGCTCGACGTGCGTCGTCTTCGGCGCCGGCATGGTCGGGCTCGGCGCCGTGATCGGCTGCCGCCTGCAGGGCGCCGAGCGGATCGTCTGCGTCGACCTCTCCGAGGACCGGCTCGCGCTCGCCACGCAGCACGGCGCGACCGAGACGATGGTCGGCGGCCCCGACACGGTCGAGCAGATCGTCGAGTCGACCGGCGGCTTCGGCGCCGATTACACCTTCGAGGCGACGGGCAACGTCAACGTGATGAAGCAGGCGGTCGAATCGGCGCGGATGGGGTGGGGGCTCTGCACCGTCGCGGGCGTCGCCGGCAAGGGCGAGACGCTCGACATCGTGCCGCGCTACCTGATCACCGGCCGCCGCGTCGCCGGCTCGTCGTTCGGCGGCGTCAAGGGCCGCGACGGCGTGCCGATGCTGGTCGAGCGCTGGCTCGCCGGCGACATCGACGCCGAGTCGTTCATCTCGCACCGCATCACACTCGACGAGGTGAACCGCGGCTTCGAGCTGATGGAGGCGCAGGACGGCATCCGGAGCGTGATCTGCTTCTGATGCTGCTCGAGCGCGCGCAGCACCCGGAGTGGACCTCGAACGCCTACCTCGTCGCCGACGGCGACGGCGGGCACGGCGTGCTCGTCGACTCGAACGGCGTCGAGGAGCCGCTGCTCAACCAGGTCGAGCAGCGCAAGATCACGATCACGCACGTGCTCGTTACGCACCAGCACGGCGACCACGTCGTCGACCCGACGGGGCTCGCGAAACGGTTCGGCGTGAAGGTCGTCGGCAGCGCGCTGACGCGCGACGCGGGCGTGCCGATCGACGAGACGTTCGCCGACGGCGACATCATCCGCTCCGGCGAGCTCGAGATCCGCGCGATCGCAACGCCCGGCCACTGCCCCGACCACTTCGCGCTGCTCGTGAACGGCACCGACTGCCTGACCGCCGACTGTCTCTTCAAGGGAACGGTCGGCGGCACGATGGGCGGCGGCCCGACCGGCTACGCCGACCAGGTGAACTCGATCATGAACCGGCTGATGAAGCTGCCGCCCGAGACGCGCGTCCATCCGGGGCACACGCTGCCGTCGACCGTCGGCGACGAGTGGGAGCACAACCCGTTCATCCGCATCTGGCGCGGCGTCGACCCCGAGGGAGCCGAGGCGTGCCAGGTGCGCGGCGAGGAGGCGACGCTGATCCTCTTCGGGCCCGACTACGACGGCACGCACAAGGCGTGGGTGCGCTACCCCGACGGGCGCGACGCGATCGTCGGCGGCAGCCAGGTCGAACGGGGCTGACAACTCGCGAATCTGGTTCGCCTGCGGCGAATCAGATTCAGTTTGGACGAACCTGATTCCGCGCAGCGGAACCAGATTCGCGAGCTCAGAGCTCGGCGAGGCGCTGGAGCAGTTCGATCGCCTGCGCGAGCGTCTTCTGCTCGGCGGGGGTGAGGTTGCCGGCGATCGCCTGGGAGAGCCAGTCCTCCCGCCTGCGCCGGCTCTCGTAGAGCAGGTCGCGGCCGTGTTTCGTCAGGTCGACGAGGATCTGCCGGCCGTCGTCGGGATCGGGGCGGCGGGCGACGAGATCCTCCTTCTCGAGCTCGCCGACCGTGTGGGCCATCGACTGCGGCCGCATGTGCTCGGCGGCGGCGAGCCCGCTCGTCGTCTGGGCGCCCGTGCGGTCGAGCCGGCTGAGCACGGCGAGGTGCGAGGTGGGGAGCACGTTGTCGGCCCGCAGCCGGCGGATCAGCTGGCCGAGCACGATGCGCAGCTCGTTCGCCAGATCGTTGGTCTCCGCCATCGCACGATTCTACCCCCGGAACCGACAGGATGACTGTGCAGTTTACCTGTAGAATTCGGAGATGCCCGACCGCTACAAGTGGGTCGCCCTCTCGAACGTGACGCTCGGCGTGCTGCTCGCGACGCTCGACGCGTCGATCGTCCTGATCGCGATGCCCGACATCTTCCGCGGCATCGGCCTGAGCCCGCTCCGGCCCGGCAACAGCTTCTACCTGCTCTGGATGATCCTCGGCTACCTCGTCGTGACGAGCGTGCTCGTCGTCGGCCTCGGCCGGCTCGGCGACCTGTTCGGGCGCGTGAAGATGTACACGCTCGGCTTCGCGATCTACACCGTCGCGTCGCTGCTCCTGACGATCGACTGGATGCACGGCCGCGCGGGCGCCGACTGGCTGATCGGCTTCCGGCTCGTGCAAGGCGTCGGCGCGGCGTTCCTGATCGCGAACTCGGCGGCGATCCTCACCGACGCGTTCCCGGCCAACCAGCGCGGGCTCGCGCTCGGCCTGAACAACGTCGTCGGGATCAGCGGCCAGTTCATCGGACTGCTGCTCGGCGGCCTGCTCGCGCCGATCAACTGGCGGCTCGTCTTCCTCGTCTCGGTGCCGTTCGGGATCTTCGGGACGATCTGGTCGCACCGCAAGCTGCGCGAGATCGGCGTGCACGAGCCCGCGCCGATCGACTGGATGGGGAACGCCACCTTCGCGGTCGGGCTCGTCCTGATCATGATCGGGATCACCTACGGCATCCGTCCCTACGACGGGCATCCGATGGGCTGGACGAACCCGTTCGTGCTCGGCTGCCTCGGCGCCGGGGTCGTGCTGCTCGCGCTGTTCGTGGTCGTCGAGTCGCGCGTGCGCTAGCCGATGTTCAAGCTGCCGCTCTTCCGGATCCGGCCGTACACGTTCGGCGTCCTGTCGAGCTTTCTTTCCGCGGTCGCGCGCGGCGGGCTGATGTTCATGCTGATCATCTGGCTGCAGGGCATCTGGCTGCCGCAGCACGGCTACAGCTTCAGCAGCACACCGCTCGCCGCGGGCATCTACCTGCTGCCGCTGACCATCGGCTTCCTGATTGCGGGGCCGATCTCGGGCATCCTCTCCGATCGCTTCGGCTCGCGCGCGTTCGCGACGGCCGGGATGCTCGGCTCGGCGCTCGCCTTCCTGATGCTCGACCGTCTGCCGATCCACTTCTCGTACCCGGAGTTCGCGGGGACCCTGCTTTTGATGGGCCTCTCGATGGGCGCGTTCGCCTCGCCGAACCGGGCCGGCGTGATGAACAGCCTGCCCGCCGCAGACCGCGGCGCAGGCGGCGCGATGAACCAGACGTTCCAGAACTCCGCCCAGGTGCTCTCGATCGGCATCTTCTTCACGCTGATGATCATCGGGCTCGCCGCGAGCCTGCCGGCGTCGCTGACCGCCGGGCTGGTCGCGCACGGCGTGCCGCCTGCGATGGCGACGCACGTCGCGCAATTGCCGCCGGTGTCGATCCTCTTCGCCGCGTTCCTCGGCTACGACCCGGTGCGCACGCTGATCGGCCCGCACGTCCTCACACACCTGTCGGCGGCGAACGCCGCCGCGCTCGAGCACCGGGCTTCTTCCCCGACCTGATCGCCGGACCATTCCATGAGGGCCTGCACGAGGCGTTCGCGTTCGCGATCGCCGCCTGCCTGCTGGCCGCGATCATGTCGTGGTCGCGCGGCAGCCGCGCCGTCGCCCGGCGCACCGCGCCGGGGCGGACGGAGACACCCGAAGTCGACATCGTCTAGGAGGTACGCATGCGCGTCCAGTGGTTCGGCCAGTCCGCCTTCCGACTTGCGGGAGAGCAGACCGTGTTCATCGACCCGTTCGACCGGCCGGGCGAGGCGCTCGCCGCGCACGGGCTCGAGTTCAACTACGCGCCGATCGAGACCAGACCGCCGAACGTGCTGCTGATCACGCACGAGCACGTGGACCACAACGCGGCCGAGGCGATTGGCGGCGAGCCGGTGACGTTCCGCTCGACCGCGGGGCGTTCTGAATCGCCGGTGGGCGAAGTGGTCGCGCATCGCCTCCGAGCACGACGACGTC
>CAVQFF010000001.1:0-216389 GCA_963711785.1 uncultured Thermoleophilia bacterium | reverse complement strand
GCCCCAGTAGCCGTGATAGGCGGCGGTCCCGTCCTCGACCGGGTCCTGTTCGAGCACGGGCGTCACCCAGATCGCGGTGAAGCCAAGGTCCTTGATCCGCTGGAGATGCGCCGTCAGACCCTTCAGGTCGCCGCCGTGGTAGTAGCCGGTGCTTGAAGAGGGGTCGAATCCGGTGACGCCGGTCGGCCCGCTCAGTCCTCCGGTGTCGTTCGCCGGGTCGCCGTTGGCGTACCGGTCGGGCATGACGAAGTAGATCCTCTGCGAGGCCAATGAGCTTTGCGTCGGCGGCTGCCAGAGCGTGCGCCGCAACAGGTCCCGCAGGTGGACCGCCGACGCTCGTCGCCCCCGCGCCACCAACGAGCGCAATCGCGACCGCGATTGCGCCCCAGCTAGCGAAGCGGAGCGCCGGACGCTTCATCGAAGAAGTGGAGATTCCGTGTGTCCACCGCGATCGGCACCTCGTCGCGGAGACTCGCAGGTGCACGTGCGGCGGAAAGGACGCGACCAGGTTTGGGCCGCGAGCCGACGACCACCTCGGGCGCGCCGTCGGCGGCAAGAACGTCTTCTTCCTCTGCAGCCTCGCTCTTGATGTGCTCGCATCGATCGGAAGTACGCCATCGACTCGCCGCCGAGGAGCTCCACGATCTGGATAGTGGCGTGGATCTGCGGTAGGTCGTCCCGGCCCTGAGCCGGGTGCAGATCCCCGGCTCGCAGGCCGACGATCACCTGACGGCCGCCGTACTCGCGGATGCACGGGGTGCTGCTGGACCGCCTCGGGCGCGATCGGGAGCACGTTTCCGCCCAGGTTGACGGACACGTCCCCGTTGACGATCGCAGTTGCCTCCAGCAGGTTCATCGGCGGGCTGCCGATGAACCCGGCGACGAACAGGTTCGCCGGCGGTCGTAGAGCTCGATGCGGCGCGTCGACCTGCTGCAGGACGCCGTTCGCGCATCACCGCGACGCGGTCGCCCATCGTCATCGCCTCGATCTGGTCGTGGGTGACGTAGACGGTCGTCGTCTGCAGCTCGCTGCTGGAGCTGCGCGATCTCGGCGCGCATCTGCACGCGCAGCTTGGCGTCGAGATTGGAGAGCGGCTCGTCCATCAGGAAGACCTGCGGCTGGCGGACGATCGCCCGGCCCATCGCGACCCGCTGGCGCTGGCCGCCGGAGAGCTGCCTCGGCTTGCGGTCGAGGTAGCGGTTTCAGGTCGAGCATGCTGCGCCGCCCAGGTCGACGCGCTCGCTCGATCTCGCGCCTTGGGCTCCTTGCGCAGCCGCAGCCCGAACGCGATGTTCTCGCGCACGCTCATGTGCGGGTAGAGCGCGTAGTTCTGGAACACCATCGCGATGTCGCGGTCCTTCGGGCGAGACCTCGTTGACCACGCGGCCGCCGATCGACGATCGTGCCCGCGGATCTCCTCGAGCCCGGCGACCATGCGCAGCGCGGTCGTCTTGCCGCAACCCGGACGGTCCGACGAGGACCATGAACTCGCCGTCGTGGATGTCGAGGGTCAGGCCGAAGACGGCCTGGACGCCGTTGTCGTAGATCTTGTCGACGTCATTGAACGCGACGTCAGCCATGAGTGACTTCCTTTCGGCAATTCCCAGAGGTGGAATGCAGGCCCGTCGGCGGGCAGGACGCCGTCGAAAGCGTCCTGGCCGTAGAGGGTCTCGAGAGTGCGGAACGGGGTCGTGACCGGATCATGAGCGGCGCGCGAGGCGAGCACGAGGAGTTGTTCGCCGCGCGTCTCGCGCACGAAGGCGATCGCGTCGGCCGACACGTGCACGTAGCGGATGCCGCCGTGGGCGAGTGCGTCGCTCGAGCGTCGGAGCGCGATGAGCCTGCGAACCTGTTCGAGGAAGGCTGTGTCCCAGGTGTCTCTGGAGCTCCAGGGCATGGTGCGCCTTGCGTCTTCGCCCCAGGCGCCCTCGAGCCCGAGCTCGTCGCCGGCGAAGAGCATCGGCACGCCGGGCAGCGTCATCTGCAGCCCGACGCCGACAAGGTGCCGGTCGGGCGATCCCGCGATCGTTCGGAAGCGTGCGGTGTCGTGGCTGTCGAGCAGGTTCCACGAATGGATGACCGACTCCCACGGCACGCCGGCGCGGAAGCGGCGGAGCGCCACGACGCCGACGGCTCGCCGTCGAGGCTCGGCACGCCGACAGGAATGCCCCAGAACGCTCCTGCTGCTCTGGGTCGGGATCGTCCCGGATCAGCCACGTCCACAGCGGGCGCAGGAACCCGGAGTAGTTCATCACGCCGTGCCAGCCCGCGGGCGCCGAGGTCGGGGCGGAAGTCGTGCCCGTGCTCCGCGATCAGCAGGCCGTCGCCGACCTGCTCGCGCGCCCACCCCGAGACCTCGCGGTTCAGATCGAGGTCGCGGTAGCGGCCGACCATGTTGGCGACGTCGATCCGCCAGCCGTCCAGGCCGAGCTCCAGGTAGCGCCGCAGCACCGCACCGAAGCGCTCGTGGAGCTCTTCGCTGCGCCAGTCGAGCTTGGGCAGAGTCGGATGGCCGAGCCACGATTCGTAGCCGTGCGGGAGGGACTCGTCGAAGTAGTAGAAGGCCCGCTCCGGTGCATTCGGGCTCGCCCGGGCGGCCAGGAACCACTCGTGGCGATGGCCCGTGTGGTTCAGCGTCAGGTCGCCGACGACCTGATCCACGCGCGTGGGCGGCCGCAGCCAGCGAGCGCAGCGCGTCGTCGCCGCCGAGCAGGGGGTCGACGTCGCGCGAAGTCGTCGCGTCGTAGCGGTGCGAGGAGCTCGCCGGGGAAGAAGGGCGTCAGGTAGATCAGGTTCGCCCCCAGCGCTTCGATGTGGTCGAGGTGGCGCTCGACACCGGGCAGGTCGCCGCCGAAGAACTCGAACGGCGTCGGCCGGCCCCGGCCTTCGGGTAACCCGTCCCACTCGCGGGCGACCGCCCAGTCGGGGCGCTCGGCGGGCCGCTCCGCGCGGCGAACCGGTCGGGGAAGATCTCGTAGACGACCGACTCCAGTGCCAGGCCGGGCCCCAGGCTCCGACTGCGATCACGAAGTCGTCTGCGTCCGCCACCTCGTGCGCAGTCGTCCCGACTGCGTTCACCCAGGCGTAGCCCACGTCGCCGCCCGAAAGCAGGAAGCGATAGCGCGACGACCGGGTTGGCGACCGGAAACGAGGCGCGCCACCAGACGTCGGTCTCCGTCTCTTCGTCGACGAACGCCTCGGCGTTCCGGGGCTCGCCGTCCGCTCGTAGCGCAGAACGACCGGTCGGCCGTCGCCGCGCGCGGCACGCGCAGGCGCACGACGGCCTCGTCGCCGAGCCGCACGGGCCGCTCGGGACGTACAGGTCCGAGCCGTCGTGGTGAGGCTGGTGGAGGAGTGCGCCCACCTCTTGCTCCTGCAGCGTCATCCCTTGACGGAGCCCGCGTCAGGCCGCTGACGATGTACGGCTGCAGGACGAGGAAGAGCGCAGCCACGGGAATCGCGGCGAGCAGTGCCCCGGCTGTGAACGGCCCCCAGACCTTGTCGTAGGAGCCGCTGATGAAGAGCTGCATCCCGACCGGCAACGTCTTGTGGCTCGTCGTCTGCAGAATCGCCGAGGCGATCACGAACTCGTTCAGCGTGAAGACGAACGAGATCAGCGCGACGACTGCGAGCACGGGCGCAGCCAGGGGCAGCACGACCCCCCAGAAGATCTGGGCGGCGGTTGCACCGTCGACCTTCGCCGACTCGTCGAGCTCCGTCGGGATCGTGTCGAAGTAGCCCTTCATCAGCCACGCCTGGACGCCAAGTGCCCCGCCCAGGTAGACGATCACCACCGCGGCCTGCTTGTCCAGCCCGATCTGTGGGAAGACCTCGCCGACGTTCAGGATGATCAGGTAGATCGCGGCGACCGCGACGAACTGCGGGAACATCTGGATCAGCAGCAGTCCCAGCATTCCGCCGCGACGTCCTCTGAACCGGAAGCGGCTGAACGCATAGGCGGCGAGGGCGCCGAGCACCGTCGTCGCGATCGCGGTCGCGACGCGCGATCAGCATCGAGTTGAGGAACCAGTTCGGATACGGAGCGTCCTGTTTTCGCGCCGCTGTTTCCCTTCACCGTGTTGTGCAGCAGGTTCGAGAAGTTGCTCAGCGTGACGTGCGTCGGAATCACCTGGCGCTCTGCAGCGAGTTGTTGCTGTTGAAGAGGCCGAGGAGACGATGTAGACGACAGGGAAGAGAGCGACGCACATCGCGATCACGCCGACCAGGTGCCGCCACCAGTGTCTCTTCGAACTTCGGCCGCGGATGCGTGGTGCTTGACCGCTGCCTTCGCGGCCGGCGACAGGTGCCAGCTCGAACTTCGCTCATTGTCCGCTCCTCTGGCTCATCTCACGCTCTCCAATGACTTGGTCTTCGAGAACGAGATCGCCGAGATGCCGGCGACGATGAAGAAGATGATGATCGCTACCGCGCTCGCCAGGCCATAGTCGGATCCCTTTCCGGAGGCGATTGCGAGCTTGTACGTGTAGCTGATCAGGATGTCCGTGTGCCCGCGATTCGAGGAGGCGCCGTTGTAGGGGCCGCCGCCGGTCAGCATGTACACGTTGTTGAAGTTGTTGAAGTTGAACGCGAACGAGGCGATCATCAGCGGCGCCGACCGCGACGAGGAGCAGCGGCAGCGTGACACGCCGGAAGATCTGCCACGCGCTGCCGCCGTCGACGCGCGCGGCTTCGGTGAGCTCGCTGGGGATCGACTGGAGCGAGCCCATCGAGACGAGAAAGAAGTACGGCGTCGTCAGCCAGACGCTGACGAGGATGAACGCAATGCGTGGCCAGCTGATGAAGGTCAGCCACGGAGCGCACGCGGACAGCCACGGACGTGGATGCCGAAGAGGTTGACGACACCGAAGTCGTCGTTCAGGAGGCCCGCCCAGACGAGCAGCGAGAGGAACCCTGGGATGGCGTAGGGGATCACGAGCACCGAGCGATACACCCGCTGGAACCGAAGCCCACGCTTGTCGAGCGCAATCGCGAGGAACAGCCCGACGGCGAACGAGAAGAAGACGGTCGAGGCAGCGAAGACGAACGTCCACAGAAGATCGTCGAGGAACGGCTTCCGCACCAGCGGGTTGTGGATGATCTGGCTGAAGTTGCGGAAGCCGACATGCGTCTTCCAGCCGGGCTCGAGCTCCTCGCTGCCGTTGACGAACGAGCCGTGGCCGTTGTCGTGGAACACCTTGCCGTCGGTGATCCTCACGAAGACGTCGCGCTTGAGTCGTACCGCAGTGTCGGTCGAGCTCGACGCCGTCGCCGTGCCCTGTGGCCGGATCGTCCGTCGCCGGTCCGTCGGGACCTTGTAGTCGCGCAGCTGCTGATCGAGCAGTCGAAGACGCGGCTCCCTTGATGAGCGTGTATCCCTTCGCCGAGGTCGGCTGTCCGGTCTCGCCGATCGCGACGTCGCCCTTCGGCAGTTCCGTGAGCCCCTTCGTCGTGCCGACGTAGACCTTGCCTCCGTCTCGTCGTGCATGAGCAGGACAGCGTTGCCGGACGAGTCCCGCGCCGGCGCGAGGTCGAACTGTACGGCCGTCCGCCCGGCGGCTCGAGCGAGTTGATCTTGATCGCGGCGATGGCCTGGCTCTGCGTCAGGATGTGGCCGGTCGAGTAGTTCGAGAAGGCGACGTTGATCGTGAACAGGATCGGGATGATCTGGAACCCAGATCAGGAAGGTCATGCCCGGGATCAGGAACTTCAGCGGCAGCGTCTTGCGGCGCGGCGCGAGGTACACCGAGTCGATCAGGAGGGTCGCGTCAAGCACGACGACGGCGGGCCAGCGGCTGTGCCGAGATCGAGGACGTAGATCGCCCAGACGGCGAGCGCGTTGGACGCCGAGAGCAGCGCGATCTTGATCGCGAAGCCCACGCTCCCGGAGAAGAACGCAATTCCCCCGGGCGATCCAATCGGACAGGCGGAGCGCGGGCTCGGCGGGGGTTGGGGCGTCGTGGCGGTGCTCACGGGGGCGGGGCGGTGCGAAGTCCGGAGCGGGCGCCGTGGGCGCCCGCTCCGGAATGATCGTGCAGCTAGCGGGCTAGCCGATCTTGTACGAGATCGCGCGAGCAGCGCCCTTGAAGGAGCGCGCAGCCGGCATTGCGCCGGTGCCCTTCGTCGAGCGGACCCACGCCTGGCCGAGATCGCTCCAGACACTGCTCATCTGGGGGATGTTCGGCATCGGGACGCCGCCCTTGCTGGCCTTGCCGAACTCGGCCAGGATCGGGTCGGTCGCCTTTCGCCTTCAGGTTGGCCGGTGCCCGACCGCCTGCCGCAGCGACTGCGTCTGGGCCGAAGGCGTCGTGAAGTAGTTCACGACGAGGTCCTTCGCCGCCGCGTCGACGTTGTGCGTCGAGGCGAACTTCGGCTGACCATCATGCCGTTGACGCCGAGGAACGGCACCGACGGCTTGCTGATCGCGGGCACCTGGACGACCTTTAACGTCACGCCGGCCTTCTGGACGTCCGTCGACGGCCCACGGGCCGGTGATCCAGAACGGGGTTTGCGACTTCGTCGAACGCGGTGTCACAGACCGAGTAGTCGGTCTTCGAGTCGATCAGGCCTTCCTTGTTCCACTTGTCGATCAGCTTCGAGTTCTTGATGAACGTCGGGTTTGCGACACCGACATCCTTCGGGTTCAGGTTGCCGGCCTTGTCGGTGCCGAACACGTAGCCGCCGGGCCCGAGAAGAACGGGTACATGTGGTATGCGTCTCCGCCCGAGCCCCTCGCCGAACGCAGATGCCGAACGACAGGTGGTTCTTCTTCTTGGCGGCGAGCGCCTCACTTTCGAGCTGGGCGAACGTCGTCGGGACCTTCGCGAGCTTCGTGTTCACGAGCAGGCCGATGTTCTCGATCTGGACGGGCACGCCGTCGCCCCCTCGACAGCCGTTCCGTACGAGAACGCGTCGAGCGTGTACTTCGGGAACTGCTTGAGGCCGCCTTGCTCGGATAGAGCGGCTCCACGAGACCGTTTGCGGCCAGCTGGCGGGTCGATCGTGTGCCGCCACGACGACGTCCGGAGCGCTCGGTCGCTGCGACCGTGCCGAGGGCCGTCTCGATCGAGCCGAAGTCCTTCGTCACGACCTGGATCGTTGCGCCGTTCTGCGCGGCCCAGGCGTTCGCGACCTTGCTGACGGAGGCAGCGCGATTCGCATCGGTCCAGATGACGATCGTTGGTCCTGCCTTGTGTGCTGCGACTGCGGATGTTGCGGCTCGGCGCCGTCGCGGCGACCACGCCAAGCAGCGCCCACATGCGCTTGAGCGAGTTGTGCATCAGACTGTTGCCCTTCTTGTCTTGGGGACGAACCTATGACGAGGGCCGGCTGGGGGCAGGCACCTGAAGGAAGTGTAGAGCGCTATCGCTGGACCTCGCAATGAGCCAACTGGGTCATCGAGACGACTGGTTGACTCCTAACTATTCAGGTATGCAAGCGTCTGTCCCCTCCGCTACGCTCGGACTGCCATGGCGACCCCCGCACGATCGTCTCAACCGACATCCCAGGCCCGCGCTCGCGCGACGTGCTCGAGCGGCTGCGTGCCAGCGTCGCGGCGCCGCTTCGATCACCTTCCCGTCGTCGCCGCCGAGGCGCGCGGCGCGACGATCACCGATCTCGACGGGAACACGTTCATCGACTTCGCCGGCGGCGTCGGCTGCCTCAACGTCGGCCACTCGCATCCGCACGTCGTCGCTGCGGCGCAGGAGCAACTCGAGCGGTTCACGCACACCGATTTCACGGTCGTTCCCTACGAGGTCTACGCGCAGCTGTCCGAGCGCCTCCTCGCGCTCGCGGCCGTTCAGCGGCCCTGCGAAGGCCGCGTTCTTCAACGCCGGCACGGAAGCGGTCGAGAACGCCGTCAAGTTCGCCCGCGCCTACACCGGCCGGCCCGCCGTGATCGGGTTCGAAGGCGGGTTCCACGGGCGGACGATGCTGTCGCTGTCGCTGACCTCGAAGACGCACCCGTACAAGGCGGGGCTCGGCCCGTTCGCGCCGGAGGTCTACCGCGTGCCGTTCCCGAACGCGTACCGCGGGCCGTCGGCCGCCGAGGCGCTGGAGGCGCTCACGCGCGCGTTCGTCGACCGTCGTCGCGAGCGAGACGGTGGCGGCGATCGTGGTCGAGCCAGTACAGGGCGAGGCGGCTTCATCCCGGCGGCGCCGAGTTCATGCGCGGCCTGCGCGCGATCTGCGACGAGCACGGCATCGTCCTGGTCTGCGACGAGGTGCAGACCGGATTCGCGCGCACCGGCCGCTTCTTCGCGATCGAGCACTTCGGCGTCGAGCCCGACCTGATCACGGTCGCCAAGTCGATCGCCGTGGGCCTGCCGCTCTCCGGCGTCCTCGGGAAGGCCGAGATCATGGACGCCCCGCACGCCGGGAGGCGTCGGCGGGACGTTCGTCGGCAACCCGGTCGCCCAGGCCGCCGCACTCGCCGTGCTCGACGTGATCGACGACGAGGGGCTCGTCGAGCGCTCGGCGGCGATCGGCGAGACGATGCGGTCGCGCATGGAAGTCGTGGCAGGGGCGCTGGCCGAGTTCGGTGACGTTCGCGGCCTCGGAGCGATGCTGGCGATCGAGCTCGTCGAGGACCCGCAGACGAAGGTGCCGGCGACCGCGCTCGCCGCCCGCGTCCAGGAGGAGGCGCTCGGGCGCGGCCTGCTGCTCCTGCGGGCCGGGTGTCCACGGGAACTGCATCCGGGTGCTCGTGCCCGCTCGTGATCTCGGACGGCGAGCTCGCCGAGGCGCTCGACCTCTGGGAAGACGCTCTCGTCGCCGCGCACTAGCGCCGCCGAGGGGTAGCCTCAGCGGGAGATGGTCGGGGAGGTGCTCCTAGACCGCTACGAGCTCGAGGAGCTCGTCGGCTCCGGCGGGATGTCGAGCGTCTATCGGGCGCACGACCGTCTGCTCGACCGCACGGTCGCGATGAAGTTCCTGCACGAGCACTCACCTGCAGGACGCGGAGAACCTGGAGCGGTTCCGCCGCGAGGCCCGCGGCGGCCGCCGCTCTCGCACCCGAACATCGTCACCGTGATCGATCGTGGCGAGCACGACGGCCGTCCGTTCATCGTGTTCGAGTTCGTCGACGGCGAGAACCTCAAGCGCTGATCCTGCGCGAGCGGCCCGTTCCGGTGGCGACGGCGCTCGGGCTCGCGATCCAGGTCGCCCGGGGGCTCTCCTTCGCTCACCGAGCGGTCTCGTGCATCGCGACGTCAAGCCGCAGAACGTGCTTTTGAACGGCGACGGCCAGGCCAAGGTGACCGACTTCGGCATCGCGCGCTCGCTCGACGTGCAGCGCGGTCTGACGCAGACCGGCACGGTGCTCGGTACGTCCGACTACATCGCGCCCGAGCAGGCGCAGGGCATGCGCGTCGACGAGCAGACCGACGTCTACTCGCTCGGCGTCGTGTTCTACGAGCTGCTGACCGGCGATGTCCCGTTCCCCGGCGAGAACTTCGTCGCCGTCGCGATGCAGCACATCAACGAGCCGCCTCCGCCGGTGCGCGACAAGCGTCCCGACGTCCCGCCGCGCGTCGACGCGGCGGTGCAACGGGCGATGGCGAAGAACCGCGCGCGACCGCTTCCCGTCGATGGCCGACTTCGGGCGCGAGCTCGAGGCGTGCGCCGGGTCGGCGAGGACAGCGAGGACGGCACGCGGGTCATCGCCCCGCCGCGCCCGGCGTCCACGTCGCCGCCGCTGCCCGGCGCTGCCGTGGCCGGTCGCTGCTCCTGGTCGGCGCTGATCGCGATCGGCGCCGTGGCCGCTCTACCTGCTCTTCGCCCGGGGCTCGCGAGCCTCGCCGTCGGCCGGCACGCCGCGGCGGGAGCGCGACCGTCGGTGCGGTCACCGCCTACGACCCATTCGGCACCGGCCCGGCCGGGAGAACAATGCGGCGGCCCGGTTCGCCACCGACGGCAACGAGCCGACATTCTGGTCGACCGAGAGCTACCGGGCGAGCTTCGCACAGCTCGACAAGCCCGGCGTCGGGCTCGTCCTCCACTCGACCGGCCCGGGAAGCCGCACCAGCCTCGTCGTGACGACCGACACGCCGGGCTTCACGGCCGTGATCAAGGGCGGAGACGGCGACAGCATTTTCCCGACTGGTGTCGAGCTCCCAGCTCGTCGGAGCGACGACCACGTTCACGATCACCGGAACGGCATCGTTACTATCTGCTCTGGATCACGAATCTCGGCCCGCACCCGGCCGACCACGTGAACGAGGTCCGCGCCGGTTAGAAGCGCAGCTGCGCGCGGCGGTCGAAGCGCTCGACCGCCAGCTCGGCGAGCCGCTCGAGCAGCTCGCCGTAGGCGATTCCCGAGGCGGCGAACAGCCGGGCGTACACGCTGGTCGCCGTGAAGCCCGGGATGGTGTTCAGCTCGTTGACCAGCACCTCGCCGTCGCCGGGGACGAACAGTCGGCGCGGGCCATGCCCTCGCAGTCGGTCGCGACGAACGCCCGCACCGCCAGCTCCTGCACGCGCTCGCTCTGCGCGTCGGTGATCGCGCCGGAACGCGCAACTCCATCTCGCCCTCGTCGTACTTCGCCTCGAAGTCGTACCACTCGTTGCGCGTGACGACGATCTCGCCGGGAAGCGATGCGACCGGGGTCAGGTTGCCGAGCACGCCGACCTCTACCTCGATGCCCGGACGAACTCCTCGACCAGCACTTTCTCGTCGTGCTCGAAGGCGAGCGCAACGCCCCGCCGCAGCTCGTCGAGGTCGTGTGCCTTCGTGATCCCGATCGAGCCGAGCCGGGCAGGCTTGACGAAGCAGGGGTAGCCGAACGGGTTGCGCGCCTCGTCGCCGAGCCGGAGCGTGATGTTGCGCGTGACCGGGATGCCGTGGTCGCGCATCACCGACTTGAACACGTCCTTGTCCATGCAGAGCGCCGAGGCCAGCACGCCTGCGCCGACGTACGGCACGCCGGCCAGCTCGAGCAATCCCTGGACGGTGCCGTCCTCCCCGAACGGGCCGTGCAGCACCGGAAAGACGACGTCGACCTCGCCCAGCGTCGCGGCTACGTCGCGCGGCGGCAGGCGTTCGACACTCGTCGAGCGCACGGCGTCGTCCGTCGCCGCGCTCGAGCATGGCGCGTCCTGCCCGGAGCTGCCATCGCCCGCCGCGATCGATCTCGACCGTCACCACCTCGGCGCCGCCCGCCTCGAGCGCCGAGACCACGCTGGTCGCCGAGGCGATCGAGATCGGCGTTCTCGCTCGAGCGGCCGCCGAGGATCACGGCGACGCGGCGCGTCACGGACCGTGTCGTCGTGGTCGTGGTCGTCGTCACCGGTCGGTCGTCGCCGTCGTGGTGGCCGTCGCGCCCGGCTCTGCAGCTGGCCGATCGTGAGTCGTGACGACTTCACCCGGCTGTCCCGTCGCGTTGCCCGCGCGGGTCCTGGACTGATCACCATGCCGTCCTGGCTCGGATCGGTGACCGGCTGCGTGATCATCGCAACCGTGAAGCCGGCGCCGGGAGGAGGCTGGCGGATCGGCGGGGGTCAGGTTGGTCACGTCGGGCACCTGGGTGGTCGTCGGGCCCTTCGAGACGGTCAGCGTGACCCGCGAGCCCTGTGGCGCCGCCGTTCCCTGCCGGCGGGTCCTCGACGACACGATCACCCGGCGGTGCTGGTCGGAGGCGACCTCGACCTTGGCGACCGTGAAACCCAGGCCGTTCAGCGCCGACTGGGCGTTCGCGTACGGCTCGCCGGTGACGTCCGGGATCGTCACCGGCTTCGCGCCGCGCGAGACGTTGATGTGAACCGTCCCTTTGATCGACCCTGTCGCCGGCGCCGGGTGCTGCGCCGTGACGGTGTCCTGCTGCTGGCCGGAGTAGATCCGGCGGATCTTCGTGTTGAAGCCTTTCTGCGCAAGCGCCGCACGGCGCTCGTCACATCGAGGCCCACCACCCCCGGCACGACGCCAGCGGCTTGCCGGTCGAGACGATCAGCGTCGACCGTCGAGCCCTTGCCCACTTTCGCGCCGCCGCCCGGGTTCTGGCCGAGACCTGCCCCGCTGGCGACCGTGTCGCTCGGAGCCGCTGCACCTGCGGCGTGAAGCCGGCCTGCTCGATCTTGATGCTCTGCCGCGAGCTCGCTTCGAGCCGCGTCACGTCCGGCACGGCGACCGCCTTGGAGTCGTTCAGCTGATCCTGGATCTTCGTGTACAGGAACCAGCCGCCGGCGGCGGCGGCGACGATCAGCAGCAGCGCCAGCAGCCAGGGCAAGATCGAGCGGCGCCCCGGCGGCTCCTCGTAGTCGTATAGCGCCGGCGAGCGGTAGGCCGGCGGCATCGGCGGCGTGGCGACGCGGCCGGGGCGCCGCACCATCGTCTGCGCCGCCGCGATGCCCGCGCCGGCGAGCACCTGCGTCATCGCGTCCTCGGTCTCGCGCGAGACCGCGACACCGCGCGCGACGCGGGCGAGGTCTGCGTCCATCTCCTCCGCCGAGCCGTAGCGCTGGTCGGGCTCCTTCGCGAGCGCGCGCATCACGACCGCGTCGAGGTCGTGCGGCACGTCGGGTCGCAACGCGGACGGCGGCTCGGGGACCTGCGAGAGGTGCTTCATCGCGATCTCGACCGGCGTGTCGCCGGTGAACGGCACCTTCCCGGTCAGCATCTCGTAGAGCACGATGCCGAGCGAGTACAGATCGGAGCGCGGGTCGACCGGCGCACCGCGGGCCTGCTCGGGCGAGAGGTACTGCGCGGTGCCGACGATCGAGCCGGCCTCGGTCATCTGCGATGCGCCGGAGCGGGCGATCCCGAAGTCGGTCACCTTCAGGCGGCCGTCGCTGCCGACGATGATGTTGTGCGGCTTGATGTCGCGGTGGACGATCCCGTTGCGATGTGCGAAGGAGAGCGCGCCGAGGATCTGGCGCGCGTAGTCGATCGCGATCGCCACCGGCGTCGGCCCGTTGCGGATGAGCAGCTCCTTCAGCGTTCGCCCGTCCAGGTACTCCATCGCGATGTAGTAGGTCCCCTCGGCGTGGCCGCGGTCGAAGATCGAGACGATGTTCGGATGGTTGAGCCCGGCGGCGCTCTGCGCCTCGCGCCGAAACCGCTCGACGAACTGCTCGTCCGACGCGTGCCGGTCGTCGAGCAGCTTCAGCGCGACCGGACGTCCGAGCTCCTGGTCTTCGGCGAGGTAGACGTCGGCCATTCCGCCCGAGCCGAGCTTGCGCTTGATCACGTAGCGCTTGTCGAAGGTGCGGCCGATCATGGTGTCTGACGAGGGCATGCGAATCCGGCTTTACTGCTTCGACGCCGGGGTCAGGATCGCCTGCATCAGCTGTTTGGCGATCGGAGCCGCAACCGCGCCGCCGAACCCGTTCAGCTGGTGCTCGACGGCCACCGCGCCCGCGACCTGGGGATCGTCGGCGGGGGCGAAGAAGATGAACCACGCCGTGTAGACGTTCTTCTCGCCGGTCTCGGCCGTGCCGGTCTTGCCGGCCACCTTGATGCCGGGGATCTGCGCCGCCAGGCCGGTTCCGCGACTGGACGACCCCCTGCATCATCTGGTTCAGCGCCGCGGCCGTCGCCGGCTTGATCGCGTGCTTCCACACCTGCGGGTGGACCTTCACGACCGTGCCGCCGCTCGGGAGGTCACGCGGCTCACGAGGTGCGGCGCCATGACCGTGCCGTTGTTCGCCACTCCGGCGGCGACGAGGGCCATCTGCAGCGGCGTCACCAGCATGTTCTCCTGGCCGAACGCCAGCCGGCCCGGGTCGACGATCGCGGGGTTGTCGTAGAGCGTGTGCTTCTTGAAGTTGTAGAGGCCGCTCGCCGCGACCTCGCTCGACGGCAGCTCGATCGGCGGTGTCGAGTAGAAGCCGAACTGCTTCGCCTTGTCGAGGATCGTCTGCGCGCCGAGCTTGATGCCGAGGTCGCAGAAGACGGCGTTGATCGAGTGGATGAAGGCCTCGATCAGGTCGACGTTGCCGAACTGCTCGGGGCCGTTCTGGTCGAGGGCGTTGTGGATCTGCACGCCGTACTCGGTGCAGTAGCCGGGGTCGTAGAAGCTCGAGGTCGGCGTGTACTTCCCGGATTCGAGCGCGGCTGCGGCCGTGATCGTCTTGAACGTCGAACCCGGCGCATAGAGCCCCTCCGTCGCGCGGTTGAAGAGCGGCGACGCCGAGCCCGGGCACGCGCTCGGCGAGTGGAGGATGCTCGCGTAGCCGGCCGACGACTCGATCTTGTTCGGGTTGTAGCCCGGCGACGACGCCATCACGTAGACCTGGCCGGTCTTCGGATTGAGGACGACCGCCGCGCCGCACTTCCCCTGCAGCGCCGTCTCGGCGATCTTCTGCGCGCCCGGACGAATGTTCAGCACGAGGTTGTTCCCGGTCACCGTCGTGCCTTTCAGCTTGTCGGAGAGCTTGTCGAAGAGCGTGCCGAGATTCGCGTTCGACGCGGTCAGGTACGCGTTCTCCTGGCGCTCGATGCCGGCGCGCGACCGGCCCAGGGTCGAGTAGCCGACGACCTGGGAGGCGAGGCCGTTCGTCGGGTAGCGGCGGAAGTAGAGCGTGCCGCCCGGGCTCGTCTTCCGCAGGTTCTCCGCGAGCAGCAGCTTGCCCCCGGCGGCGTAGATCATGCCGCGCTTGATGTGGAACTGCGCGACTCGCTGGATCGCGTTGTCCTGCTTCGCAGCGAGTGTCGGCGCCTCCCACGACTGCCAGTACGTCGTGGCGACGATCAGCGATGCGAGCAGCAGCAGCGCGACCATCGCGACGCGTGAGATCTGCTTGTTCATCGGCTCGAATTCGCCCGGTCGGAGACGAGCAACAAGCCCGCGAGCAGCAGGAAGTTCGCGACGACGGACGATCCTCCGTACGAGACGAACGGCAGCGTGATCCCGGTCAGCGGGATGATCCTGAGGACGCCGCCGACGATGATGAACGTCTGCAGCGCGAAGCCGAACGTGAGGCCGGCGGCGAGCAGCTTCGAGAAGCCGTCGTCGGCCTGCAGGGCGATCTTCATCCCGCGCGCGACGAAGAGCATGAAGACGAGGAGCAGCGCCGCCGCGCCGACGAGGCCGAGCTCCTGTGCGAGTGCCGAATAGATGAAGTCGCTGTTGATGTACGGGATCAGCTGGTGGCCGTCGGTGCTTGCGAAGGTCCCCTTGCCGAGGCCCGCGCCCCCGAAGCCGCCGTTCCCGATCGAGTAGAGGGACTTCACGAGCTGGTAGCTCTCGCAGTCCTGCCGGAGGGCGAGCCCGCCGGTCGACGGGCAGTAGACGCGTCCCGTGGTCCACGGATGCAGCCAGATCGTCACTCGCTCGTGAACGTGCGGGATCTTCTCGTACGCGCCGTAGCCGCCGGCGAGGAAGAGAACGACGCCCACGATCACGAACGAGAGGCGCGCGGTTGCGATGTACAGCATCGACAGGAAGATCCCGAAGTAGAGGAGCCCCGATCCGAGATCGTTCGACGAGACGAGGACGAGCATGCAGGCGCCCCAGATCAAGAGCAGCGGGCCGACATCCTTGAGGCGTGCCTGCGCGAGCAGCTCTCGCTTCTCGCGGAGGTAAGCCGCGAGGAAGACGATCAGGAAGATCTTCGAGAACTCGCCCGGCTGGAACGTGAAGCCGCCCACGTGCACCCAGAGCCGTGCGCCGTTGACGGTCGTGCCCAGGCCCGGGACCCGCGGCAGGAAGAGCAGCGCGATCGCGCCGATGCCGAAGAGGTACTTGTACTGCTCGAGGATCCGGTAGTCGCGGCGCAGCCCCCAGAGCGCGACGGCGAACAGCACGACGCCGACGACGATCCACAGGCCCTGCTTGAACGCGTCGCTCACTCCGAGCCGGTAGATCTCCGTGACCCCGATGGCGGCCAGGAGCCCGGCCATCGGCAGGAGGTACGGGTCGGCGTTGGGCACGGTGATGCGCGTCACGATGTGCGCCGCGATGTAGAGCGCGAAGAAGAAGACGGCATAGCCGAGCGAGCCCCAGCTGACGAGCGACTGGCGGGCGATGTAGACCGACGCGAAGCCGATCCCGGTGAGGACACCGACGACGGCGAGGTAGACGAGCTCCTTGTTGCGGTAGCTGAGGCTCAGCGCGCGAGCCCCCACCAGACGAGCGCGACGATCACGGCGATCAACGCCACGATCACGGCGAGTGCCAGAAGGCGCCTGCCGATGCCTGCCTGCGGTGGCTCGGAGCTCTGGGCAGCGATCGCCGCCTGAAGATCCGCGGCGGCCACGACCATGGTGTCGGCGGGCGCAGGCGAATCCTCGTTCGCGGGGGGCGGTGGCAAGACTCCATCCTCCGGGTGCAGCGTGTCCTCGTCGTCAGGCGGCACGACGAACTCCCGCGTTCGCTCGTCGGGCTCGCCGAAGGACGGCTCACCTTCCACCAGCTCGAAGAGGACCGCGGTGATGTTGTCCTCGCCTCCGGCGCGGTTCGCAGCCTGGACGAGCGCCTTGGCGATCGCGTCGAGATCGTCGCGGTGCGTGTTCATGATCGCCTCGATCTGCTCGCCGTCCACCATGTCGGACAGCCCGTCGGAGCAGATCAGGAAGACGTCACCGGCCTGCACGTCGACGGAGAACGCGTCGACATCGACGTCGGGGTCGGTGCCGAGCGCGCGAGTGATCACCGAGCGCTGCGGATGAACCTCGGCCGCCTGAGGGGAAAGCTCCCCGCGCCGAACGAGCTCCGCGACGAGCGAGTGATCATCGGTCAGCTGTTCGAGACGGGCACCGCGCAGGAGATATGCGCGCGAGTCGCCAACATGACCCACCGTCACGGTCCCGTCGTTCTCGATCAGGGCGACCGTGATCGTCGTTCCCATCCCGGAGGTCTCCGCGTCGGTCGACGCTCGTTCGTGCACGCGGCGGTTCGCTTCCTGGATCAGCTCGACGACGTATGCCTCGCCGCCCCGGCCGGCGCTCGATTCCTCGAGTGCGCTGGCTGCGAGAGCCGAGGCGACCTCGCCCGCACGGGCACCCCCCATCCCGTCGGCGATCGCGAAGAGCGGCGGCCGGCTGACGTAGGAGTCCTCGTTCCCGCGCCGCTTGCGCCCAGGATCGGTCCGGGCCGCATACTGCCCCAGCTTCATGGTTCGAACCGCAGATCTGTCTCGCCGATGCGGACGACGTCGCCGGGAACCAGCCTGCGTTCTCTCGTCAGCCGGATCCCGTTCACGAACGTGCCGTTCGTCGAGCCGATGTCCTCGATCCACACGCCGTCCCGGCGCGGCTCGAGGCGTGCGTGGCGGGTCGACGAGTACTCGTCCTCGCGTAGCGACACGTCGTTCGTCGCGCCACGGCCGATCGTGAGGGGATGCGAATTCAGGGTGTAGACGTCACCCTCGTCGAGTGCGGGGCTCTGCAACACCACGAGCCGGCCGGTTTCGCGCGCCGATGGCTGAGCCAGCAGGCCTGCTGCAGCCGCCTGTTGCGGTGCGAGGATCATCGACTCCTGCGGGAGGCGCAGATCGCGCGCGGCGGATCTCACGATCCGCCAGATGAACAGGTAGAGGAGAACGAGGAACGCAATCTTCAGGGCGAGCAGCGTCGTCTCGACCTGGGCCGAGGCAAGCAAGGCTACTGCAGCTCCCGCGCGAACTGGATCTCGGTCGAGCCGACGGTGAACCGCGTGCCGTCCTCGAGCTTCAGCCGCTTGACGCGTTTGCCCTTCACTTCGACGCCGTTGGTCGAGTCGAGGTCGACGAGCCAGTAGGCGGAACCCTCCTGGCGCAGCTCGGCGTGCCGCCGCGAGACGTTCGGGTCGGCCACCTGCACGTCGGCGTCCTTCGAGCGGCCGATCACGACCCGCTGTTTCGCGACCTCGTGGCGCTGCCCGTCCCAGGTGAGGACGGCGACCTCACGCTGGACGCCGAGCTCGACGGCCGAGGCGGCCTCGGTCGGCTGCAGCACGGGGCCGGCAGGCTTGTAGAGCATGGTTGCGCCCGGCGCCGAATCGACGGCTACCTCACCCTTCGGCCCGGTCTGCACCAGGCGCGTCGCGATGCCGAAGACGCCGACATCGAGGTCTTCGTCGGTCTCGAAGAGCACTTTCGGCGGCGAGAGGAGCGCGTAGCTCTCGCGGCGCGCGTGCTCGGCGAGGTAGTCGGAGAGCTCGTCCTGGAGCTGCTCCTGGTAGCTCGCGAACTGGTCGCGGTCACCGGGCGAGAGGTAGATCGTGTACTCGTTGGGCACGTAGACGCGGGACACCGAGATGTTGCGGTGGTCGTCCATCTCCTTCACGAGCTTGCGTGCGAGCTCCACCGGCTGGACGTTCGTTCGAAATGCGCGGCCGAAGACACCCTCGAAGAGCGACTCGAGCTTGGATTCGATGTTGCGCAGGACTGACATGGAGAAACGGGGCCGTGCCCCGACGACAGAGTTTATGTCCGGGGCTCGAACGCCAGCACGGTGGCGGTCAGCCAGGCTGCAGCGATCAGTGGGAGGATCGCCGCTGCCGGAGCGAGGAGGGCCGTGGCCGCGAGCAGGGCCGCGCCGAAGATCGCGGCAGGCCAGGGGCCGCGCCGGCGGACGCGGGGCAGGAGCGCGGCCGCCGCGCCGAGGGCGAGTGCCTCGCCGACCAGGGCCGGATGGGCCGCAAGCTGCGCCCAGAGGGCGTGCGCGACGGCACCGGGCCGGGTCGAGCCGGTGATCCCGAGCCCGAGCGGCGGCGCCGATCCGTCGAACGGCAGTGACGAGTGGCGGAGCCCGGCGATCACGGCGGCCAGCAGCAATGCACAGCCGGCCTGAGCCGCGCGTCGCGCTCGGCCGCGGGCGAACTGGGCTGCCAGGGGGAGCAGCGCGAGCGCGGCGAGCGGCGCAAGAAGCGGCCCGACGGCCAGCAGCAACCCTGCTCGCGCGTCCCGCCAGCTGAGGGCGAACCAGCAGGCGGCGACGGCGGCGTAGACGACCGCGAGGCCGAGGGAGATGTTCGCGAGCGGAAAGAACGCGACGGTCAGCGCATAGAGCAGTCCGAGGCGTGGCGCTGCGAAGCCCAGTGCGGCCCCCAGCCCGGCGATCCCGAGCGGCCAGGCGGCCGGATAGAAGGGCAGCGTGGCTGCCACCCAGCCGGTGGCGAGGCCCGTGAGCGCGGCGGGCGCCAGCCGTTCCGACGCGACCGCGTTCCACGAACGTGCCGGGGCAACCGGCTTCGAGCCGCCTTGCCTGGAGCGGCGCCGTTTCGGCAGCGAGCGAAGCTCGTGAGCGAGGCGCTGGGCCGTCGGACGGCGCTGCGGGTTGACGAGCAGCGCGTTCCCGACGGTCTCCAGCACATTCTGCGGCAGGTCGGGGCGCAGAGCCGCCAACGGCTCCGCGCCGTGCTGGATTCGCCGTGAGGTCTCCGTCATGTCGCCGCCCCAGAACGGATGCTCGCCCGCCAGTGCCTCCCAGAGGATCACTCCAACCCCCCAGACATCGGCGGCGGAGGTGGCCGTCAGCCCCTGCAGACGCTCCGGCGAGATGTAGGCAAGCGTCCCGGGAATGTCGCCGAGCGCGGTCAGCGTGTCGAACTCGGCCATCTGCGCGAGCCCGAAGTCGAGCAGCCGTACGTCCACGACGCCCGGCTCCGTGTCCAGGTGCTGGGCCAGGAGGACGTTCGACGGCTTCACATCCCGGTGGACGATCCCCTTGCCGTGGGCGTGTGCGAGCGCCTCGGAGATCTGCGCGGCGACCTCGATCGCGGCGGCGTCGTCGAGCTCGCCGGCGCGCATCGCCTCACGCAGCGTGCGTCCGGGGATGTACTCGTAGGTGATGTAGACGTGGGCCTGGTCCCGCGCCAGAGAGACGATCCGCTGGCAGCGCGGATGGCGTAGCGAGGCGGCCGCGCGAGCCTCACGCTCGGCCCGGTGCCCCGACTTGCCCTCGCGGGCGACGATCTTCAGTGCGACGTCGAGACCGCTCCGTTCATCCCGGGCCAGCCACACGTGCCCCATCCCGCCTGCGCCCAACGGGCGTAGCGGCCGGTAGCGGCCGAGGAAGAGGTCGTGCTCGAGCGCAGCCGAAGACACCCTCGTTTCTACGGTGCTGCCAGGACATTTCCTTTGCGGAGCGAACGAACGCGGTAGATTCGCCCTGCGCATGGACCCCCGCGACGACGATATCGACTTCGACTTCTTCGAAGACGAGGCCGCCACCACCGAGCAGGCATCACCCCAGAGCCGGGTCCGGCTGCCGCGCCGCGGCGGCCGCGGCACCGGCATGCGCCGCCCCGCCGGTCCGCCGCGTGGCCTGACGCCGATCCTGCGGCTGCTGGGGCTGATCGTGATCCTCGTCGCGGTGCTCGTGTTCTTCGGGCTTGTCATCCAGTCGTGCGCGTCGACGTCCAAGCACTCCCGGTACCAGCACTACATGACGCAGGTCGGGACGATCGCCCACAGCTCCGAGGCCGACGGTGCCGCGGTCGCGGACGCGTTGACCACGCCCGGCACCAAGGTCACCGGCCTGACCGCCAAGCTGGCCGGGATCGCCGAACAGGAGCGCCAGAACGTCGCAGCCGCGCAGCGCCTGAACCCGCCCGGCCCGCTCCGCGACGAGAACCACGCGATCGTCCAGGCGCTGCAGTTGCGCGTCAGCGGCGTGGCAGGGCTCGCCACGGCCTTCGCGACCACGGCGTCGTCGAAGTCGGCGGACGATGCGGCGGCCCTTGCCGCCCAGGCCGAGCGGTTGCTCGCGAGCGACGTCGTCTGGGACGACTTCTTCAGGATCCCGTCGGCGGCCGTCATGAAGAGCAAGGGGATCAGCGGCGTCGTGCCACCGGATTCGAACTTCGTCGCCAACCAAGACTTCACCACCGAGCACTCGATGGCCCTCGTCCTGCAACGCCTGCGCGGTGCGTCGACGGGCGGCACGTCGACCGGCGTGCACGGCACGAACATCGTGTCCACGAAGGCGAACCCCGGCGGCCAGGTGCTCTCCGAGACGAACGAGAACACCGTCACGGCGAGCACCGACCTCGCGTTCGCCGTCACGATCCACGACGGCGGCGACTCGCAGGAGGTCGGGATCAAGGTGACGCTGACGATCGACAAGACTCCGCAGGCGATCGTGCGGACGAAGACGATCAAGGTGATCAACCCCGGGCAGGACGTGACGCTGTCCTTCTCGGATCTCGGCGGGGTGCCGTTCGCCCGCAAGACGTTCGTCCACGTCGACGTCGCCCGCGTGCCGGGGGAGTCCGATCCGACGAACAACAAGGCGAGCTACCCGGTCATCTTCTCGCTCGGCTAGATGTAGGACCCAAGCAGGTTGGTTCTGCTGACCGGGGGTCGGTGGCTGAGGGCTGAGTGTCGTCGTTGATGGTTGTAGTGCCAGAGCCAGCCGTCAAGTGCAGTGGTGCGTTCGCGGCTTGAGCGGTAGATCGCGCCGTAGGCCCAGCCATTGATCAGGGTGCGGATGAAGCGCTCGGCTTTCCCGTTTGTCTGTGGGCGGCGTGGCCGGGTGCGGAGGTGTCGGATACCGAGTGCGCGACAGGCGAGCGCGTGCATGGTCGCGACGTAGGCGCTGCCGTTGTCCGTGAGGATGCGTTCGACGCGGATGCCGTGGCGGGCGAAGAAGGCGATGGCTCGCTGGAGAAAGCCGATCGCGGTCGCCGCCTTCTCGTCGGCGAGCACTTCGACGTAGGCGAAGCGGCTGTAGTCGTCGATGGCGACGTGGACGAACTCCCAGCCGATCGTGCCGCGCCGCTTACCTTCGCTGTCGGTGCGGCTGCCGCGGTAGGCGCCCGGACGACGCCCGCCGACGCGCTTGCCGGCACCGCCCTCGATCCGGCCAAGCTTCTTGATGTCAATATGGACGAGCTCGCCGGGCCGGGAGCGCTCGTAGCGGACGGGCTGCTCGAGGCCAAGCCGGCCGAGCCGGCCCATGCCGTTGCGCTTGAGCACGACCGACACGGTCGAGAGCGGCATCGCGAGCGTCTCGGCGATCTCGGCCGCTGTCATCCGCAGCTGCCGCAGTGCCACGATCACGGCCACCCGGTCTGGCGGGGTGCGGTTGGCGACTCGCTTCGGTGCTGAAGACCGATCGACGAGACCGGCTTCGCCGGCCGCCCGATATCGCTCGACCCACTTGCGTGCGCAGCGCACGCTGACACCAGCCGCCTCCGCCGCCGCCGTCAGCGTCCACCCCTGCTCGATCACCCGCCGGGTCAACAGCCGCCGGCCGTTCCAACTGAGCGCCGCGTTACGGTGAAGCCTCATCCGGTGTCCTCCTTTGGACTGAGATGCCTTCGACAGCTCTCAGCTTCCAAGGAGGCCCGGATGAACCAACGTGCTTAGGAACTACAGCTAGATCGGCTAGCCTCGGCGTCGTGCACGTCACGGCGACAACCGCGCTGATCGTTGCTCTGGTGGGCGTTGCAGTGGGCCTGGTCGGGATCGGGATCGCCTGGTGGGCCTGGGTCAAGGTGCGACGCGTGCGAGACGCGCAGCGGTCGCTGCTCGGCGGCGGGCGCAAGGACCTCGTCGACTTCGCCGTCTCGCTCCAGGGCCGGGTGGACGACCTCCACCGCGCGGTCGATGAGGTGGCGGCGGGCCTCGCCCGCGTCGACCGTCGGATCGACGGGACGGTCACGAACATGTCGATCGTCCGCTACGACGCCTACGAGGACACGGGCGGGCACCAGTCCGCTTCGCTCGCGCTGCTCGACTCCGCGCGCACCGGCCTGATCGTCACGGCGATCCAGGGGCGCGACTACGCGCGGATCTACATGAAGGAGCTCGAGCGCGGCCGCGCGTCCGTTGCCCTCTCCCCGGAGGAGCAGGAGGCGGTAGAGCGCGCAATGGGCCGCTGACGCACTCGGCCGGCGTTTGCTCCCGCCGGGCGGAGCCCGGCTCCGCAACCGCCTCTCGCCGATGTCGCCGCCGTGCCTTCCGGGGCCGTGCTTGCGCACTGTCCCCTCCGGCCCGTCAGCGACACCGACGAGCCGAGTGCGGCAGGGGCGCCTACGAGCCGTGGACCGTCCAGCTTGCACCCCCGGTTTGTTGGGTACATTGCGCGGCAAGGTGCAGCAAGTACTCGTCCTCAATGCGAGTTACGAGCCGCTCAACGTGTGCTCACTGCGCCGCGCCCACGTACTGGTGTTCAAGGGCAAGGCAGAGGTGGTCGAGGAGCTCGATCGACCACTCCGCTCGGCCACCGACACGTTCCGGTGGCCGCATGTGATCCGCCTGGTTCACTACGTCCGGGTCCCCCGGATCGTTCAGCGCAAGATCTCCCGCCGGGCACTCTTCGCGCGTGACGGCTGGCGGTGCGTCTACTGCGGCACCACCGCCGGCCGGCTGACGCTCGACCACGTGATCCCACGCTCGAAGGGTGGAGATTCGACGTGGGAGAACGTCGTCACGTCGTGCGCGCCCTGCAACCTGCGCAAGGGAAACCGGCTTCCGCACGAGGTTCAGATGGAGCTCCCGGCGAGGCCGCGGCAGCCTGCTCCGGTGCTGTTCATCAGGCTCGCGACACCGAAGATCCCGCAGCGCTGGGAGCAGTACCTCGGCCCGTTCGCGACTGCGACCGCCGCCTAGGACGAGTGCTCGACGGGCAGCTCGGGGTGCTGTTCCCACTCCGACCACGAGCCCGGGTACAGACGTCCCGTGCGGCCGGCGAGATGGAGGCGGTGCAGCGGGACACACGCGGTGACGCCGGAGCCGCAGTAGGCGACCAGCTCTCCCGCCGGCAACGCCGGGATCCCCTCGTTCCAGGGGGCGTTGACGGCGCCCGGGATGCGGCCCGGCACACGGTCGAGGGGGTTCGGCTCGCCACGCCAGCGGGCGGGGAGCCGCGCATCGACGACCACGAGCCCGCCGAGGTTGCCTGCGAGCTCGTCACGGTCGACGGTGTCGTCCGTACGCTCGACCGCTGAGAACTCGGCCGGTGCGGGAATCTCCTCGCCGGTGCGCAGCGGCCCTCGCCACGCCGGGAGGTCGAGCACGGCGCAGTCGTGGTGGCCGAAGTGGCGCAGGAGCCACCAGAGCCGCTCCGCGCCTCCGAGCGAGCCGTACGCGATCACGAGCGTGCGGTCGTCGATCCCCGCCCGCCCTGCCGCAGCCGCGAACTCGGCGCGGCCGGGGAGCGGATGGCGTCCGCGGGCGCCGGGCGCCGAGGAGAGGTCCCGTTCGACATCGAGGAACGCGGCGCCGGGAATGTGTCCCTCGAGGTAGGCGCGCCAACCGGCTTCGGGGTCGTCGAGCGACCAGCGGCAATCGACGAATTGGTAGCGCACGTGTGACAGGAAAGCAGAGCGGCGGCGTAGGACGGGCATGAGACGCCTAATGACATTCGTAGCGGCCGCGGCCGCCCTCGTCGCCGTGGCGGCCTTCGCCGGAGTCGGCCGGCCCGAAGCGGCGCGCGGCGACGTCGCCTCGTCCGACACGGTGACCACGACCGGGCACGGGGTCGTCACCGTCGTGCCCGACGAAGCCTCGGTCTCGGCCGGGGTGCACACGCAGGCGGCGACGGCTGCCGCGGCACTGGCCCAGAATGCGAAGCTGATGAGCTCGGTGATCGCGGCCTTGAAGGCCGCGGGCGGGTCGAACCTGCAGACCCAGCAGGTCTCGCTCTATCCGCAGACGAACGACCAGAACCAGGTGACCGGGTACGTCGCCGACAACTCGGTGTCCGCCGAGTCGAAGATCGCCGGAGCGGGCGCGCTGATCGACGCCGCTGTCGCCGCGGGCGCGAACAACGTGAGCGGCCCGACGCTCGACGTCTCGGACCGGGACGCGCGCTATCGCGACGCGCTCGGCAAGGCCGTCGCAGACGCCCGTGCCAAGGCAGCGGCGCTCGCCGGGGCCGGTGGCTTCGGGGTCGGCCCGGTGTCGTCCGTGACCGAGCAGACGGCGGCCGCCCCGGTGCCGGTCTACGAGGCCGCCGCCGCCGGCAAGAGCGTGGCGACGCCGATCGAGCCCGGCACCCAGGACGTCACCGCCGATGTGACCGTCACCTTCCGGATCACCTGATCGTCAGCTGACCCGGAGCTGCAGGCGCAGGGGCCGTTCGCAGCGGGCGCAAACGCTGCGGGCGGCACCTTTGCGCTCCGCGATGTGCACCGGCAACGGCTTCTCGCAGGTGCACCACAACGGCGTCGGTTCGTCTGTGCGGCTCATGGCCACTCCCTTCTTCAACGTGGGTCCCGCGAGGGAAAGGAGCTAGCCGGCGACGGCGGGGTGGACGAAAGCGCCGGCTAGCAGACGTTGAAGCGCGCGACGATGGTCGCCGTGAGGGCGACTTGCTTGGCGAACATCGTCGACGGCGTTACGGGCATGCCTGATCAGTATGCGAGCGCTGTCAAGTCCGGACATGTCCCGGGGACAGTCCCCGGGACATGTCCGTTCGAGCTAGGCCGCGACCTCCTCGGCCATCCGGTCGGCCGCGTCCGCGGTTTCGGTCGGCACCGTCTCGATCGTCTGCAGGATCCGCCCCGCGATCCGGTAGGGGTCGCCGAGCGAGTTCGGCCGGCGATCCTCGAGGTAGCCGCGATAGCCGTTCCCGACGAAGCTGTGCGGGATCCGGATCGAGGCGCCCCGGTTCGCGACGCCGTACGTGAAGTCGCCGATCGCTGCCGTCTCGTGCAGTCCCGTCAGGCGCATGTGGTTGTCCGGCCCGTACACGGCGATGTGCTCGTCCTTGACCTCGTCGAAGGCGGCCATCAGGGCCTCGAAATACTCCTCGCCGCCGACCTCCCGGAGATATCGGGTGGAGAAGTTCGTGTGCATGCCGGAGCCGTTCCAGTCGTGCTCGGTGCCGAGCGGCTTCGGATGGAAGTTGATGTCGACGCAGTAGCGCTCGCAGAGACGCAGCAGGAGGTAGCGGGCGAGCCACACCTCGTCGGCGGCCCGCTTCGAGCCCTTTCCGAAGATCTGGAACTCCCACTGGCCTTTCGCCACCTCGGCGTTGATGCCCTCGAGGTTGATCCCCGCCTCGAGACAGAGGTCGATGTGAGCGTCGACGATCTCACGGGCGACGTCGCCGGCGTTCTTGTATCCCACCCCGGTGTAGTACTCGCCCTGCGGAGCCGGAAAGCCCTCGCGGGGGAAGCCGAGCGGCACCCCGTCCCGGTAGAGGAAGTACTCCTGCTCGAAACCGAACCAGGTGCCGGGGTCGTCCGGGATCGTCGCGCGGCTGTTCGACGGGTGAGGTGTCCCGTCCGGCAGCAACACCTCACACATCACGAGCAGGCCGTTGCGCCGTGCCGGATCCGGGAAGAGCGCGACCGGCTGAAGCACGCAGTCCGAGTTATTGCCCTCCGCCTGCCGGGTCGAGCTGCCGTCGAAGTTCCAGACCGGAAGTTCCTCGAGCACGGGCTCGCCGTCGAACTCCACGATCTTCGTCTTGCTGCGGAGGTTCGGGACGGGCTCATAGCCGTCGAGCCAGATGTATTCGAGCTTGTACTTGGACATCCCTTCACTCCTTGTTTCGTTGTCGTGTGTCGTGGTCGAGAAACGAAAAAAGGCCCCGCCACTCCAAGAGTGACGAGGCCTCGTTGCCTCCGCGCGCGCCGTCGACGGCGCTGCACGTAGCCGCAATCTAGCGGTCCTCACGGCTGTTTCGCAAGGGCTCGATCGCGAGCAGGCGGTCCGAGGTGTGCTCGACCTGAAGCGTCGTATGGTCGATCGCATACCGGGCGCCGAGCTCGTGCTCGAGCTCACGGCGGATGCGGTGGCAGTCCTCGCCACGCTCGACGAGGACATGCGCGGAAAGCGCAGGAAAGCCGGAGCTGATCTCCCAGATGTGCAGGTCGTGGACGTCGGTCACGCCCTTGTGCGACCGAAGAACCCCCGCGACCTCGTCGGGATCGATTCCCTCCGGGGCGGCTTCGAGGAGCACGCGCCCCGACGCCCGGAGAAGGGGCCATGCGGCCGCGAGCATCGAGGCCGCGACGGCGAGCGACGCGATCGGGTCGGCCCGCTCGAAGCCGGTCGTCCAGACGACGATCCCGGCGAGGGCGGTCCCGGCGAACGCGTACAGGTCCGTGAGCAGGTGGCGGTAGCTTCCCTCCACGTTGAGGTTGGCGCGATTCGCCCGGGCGACCTGACGGAGGGCGACGACGTTGACGACCGCACCGACGAGCGCGGTCGCGACCACGATCGGCGCGCGCACTTCGGGCGGGTCGACCAGGCGGCGTATGCCCTCGGCGACGATCAGCAGCCCGAGCACGAGCATCGTGGCGCCGTTGACCTGGGCGGAGAGGATCTCGGCTCGCCGGAAGCCAAACGTCAGCCGGCCGCCGGGTGGCCGTAACGCAAGCCGTGCCGCCCACACGCTGAGCCCGAGCGCGGCGGCGTCGACCAGCATGTGCGCGGCGTCCGAGAGGAGAGCGAGCGAGTTGGCGACGATCCCGAGCACCACCTCGAGCGCCATGAACGCGAGGATCAGGACCAGCGCGACCGCGAGCGGCCGGGCCTCCGTCCGGGCGCCCACGCCGTGGTCGTGACCGTGATGATGCGCCATCGTCCGTAGTCTTACGCTCATGGACGGCGTTGTCTTCGTGGAGATACCGAGCGGCTCGCGGAACAAGTACGAGTGGGACGAGGAGCTAGGGGGAATCGTCCTCGACCGGCGGCTCTTCACCTCGATGAGCTACCCCGCCGACTACGGCTTCTTCGAAGGGACACTCGCCGAGGACGGCGACCCGCTCGATGCGCTCGTGCTCGTCGGCGAGCCGACGTTTCCCGGCTGCCGCATGCGCGTCCGTGCGGTGGGCGTCTTCCACATGGCCGACGAGAAGGGCCCGGACGAGAAGCTGATCTGCGTGCCGCTCAACGATCCGTCGTGGAGCGGCATCTCCGACATCCACGATGTGCCGGCCCAGCTCCGGAACGAGATCGAGCATTTCTTCCAGGTCTACAAGGACCTCGAGGCGGGCGAGACCGAGACGAGCGGCTTTGGCAACCGGGCCGAGGCGCAGGCGATCATCGAGGCCTGCCGCCGGCGTGCGCGCTGATCGCTGCCATTACCGCATTTGATTTGCGGCCGCGGGCGACTTCACCTAGCCTTTCGCCAGCCATGTCCGGGATCACCAACGCAGACGTCACACGCCGCCGCTTCTAGCGGCGTCAGTGCGTCTCCGTTCGGTTCTTCTCTTCCCGCGATCCCAAGGAGCATGGCTTGTCTTCTTCATCCGCAGTCGTCGTACGTGAGCTTTCGAAGGCCTTCAAGCGCCGCAAGGGCGTGCACCGGCGCAGCCGCGCCGCGCTGAGCAACGTCAGCTTCACCCTGGAACGGGGTGAGTGCGTCGCGATCCTCGGTCAGAACGGCTCCGGGAAGTCGACGCTCGTGCGGCTGCTCTCGACGCTGCTTCTCCAGGACAGCGGGACCGCGCACGTGTTCGGCCACGATGTCTTCAAGGAGCCGCGCAAAGTGCAGCGGCTCGTCAACCGCGTCTCGGTCGAGGCCAGCTTCTTCAAGAAGATGAGCGCGGCCGAGAACCTCGCCTACGCCGCGCGGTTCTACGGCATGGGACCGCGCGAGACGCACGAGAAGATCCCGGTGATCCTGGAGCGGGTCGGCTTTCCTGCCGCGAGGCGGGGCGAGCCGATGGAGAACCTGTCACGCGGCATGCAGCAGAAGGTCGCGCTCGCACGGGCGCTGCTCACCTCGCCGGTGCTCTTGCTGCTCGACGAGCCGACGACCGGCCTCGACCCACGCTCGAAGCAGGAGGTGCAGACGTTCATTCGCGAGATCCGGCAGCAGCACGACTCGACGATCCTCCTCTGCACGCACGACATGCACGAGGCCGAGGAGCTCGCCGACCGGATCGGCCTGCTCGACCGAGGGGAGCTGCTGTTCATCGAGCCCGTGGACGACGTCAAGGAGCGCTACGGGGTCGACACGCTCGAAGAGGCGTTCTTCGCCGCGACCGGCCGCACGTTCGAGGACGAGAAAACGGAAGACGACGAGGAGAGAGAGGTGTTCGCGTAGCCATGGCCACCGTCGACACGACATTCACCCGGCGCAAGATCCTGCGCGACGAGTTGGTCGGCCTCTACGGGGTCGTCGAGCGCAACCTGTACCTGACCAAGCGCTACTTCCTGTGGGATCTCGCGTTCCTGCTCTGGACGATCGCGAACACGCTCACGATCGTGTTCATCTCGCGTGGCGTCGATGTGGGCCCGGTGCAGCAGAACGAGCTGGCGACGAAGCTGCTCGTCGGCGGCGTGATCTGGGCCTTCCTCGGGATCATCTTCGAGATCGTCACCGAGACGGTCGCGTGGGAGCGCTGGGAGGGCACGATCGAATACACCTTCATGGCACCGGTCTCGCGGTCGGTGCACCTGATGGGGATGGGGGTCTACGCCGTCCTGTACGGGATGATCCGTGCAGCGCTGATCTTCATCGCCGTGGTGGCGTTCATCGACATCCATCTGCCGGTCGCCAACTACGGCGCCGCGGTCGCGCTGCTCGCGATCGCGTCCGTCTCGTTCATCGGCGTCGGGATGATGACCGCGGTGCTGCCGCTCATCTCGCCCGAGAAGGGGACGCAGCTCGGGTTCGTCGCACAGGGGCTCATGCTCGTCGTGTCGGGCGTCTACTACCCCGTCGAGGTGCTGCCGCAGTGGATGCAGTGGATCGCGAAGATCTCGCCCGCCACCTACGCCCTGCGCGGGTGCCGCAACTCGATCCTGCTCGGCGCCGGCCTCGCCTGGGCCGACGTTTGGCCGTTGCTCGTGATCGGGGTGTTCTCGATCCCGATCGGCCTGATGGTGTTCAAGGCCGGCGAGCGTTATGCGAAGAAGCAGGGCAAGCTGAAAAGATCAGGCTGACCGCGTATCCCGAGAAGGAGCAATTCCATGGCGATGATCGAAAGCAAGGACCGGGCGACCTCCGACCCGAAGGCCCGCAAGGCCGTGCTCGAGGAGGTGAAGAAGGAGGGCGTCGAGTATGTCCTCTTCTGGTTCACCGACATCGAGGGCCACCTGAAGAGCTTTGCGATCACGCCGTCCGAGATCGAGGGCGCGCTGAACGACGGCATGGGCTTCGACGGGTCGTCGATCACCGGGTTCAACGCGATCGAGGAGTCCGACATGATCGCCATCCCCGATCCCGCCACATGGCGCCTGATGCCGACCCGCGAGGGAGAGGCGAAGGTCGGCCGGCTGATCTGCGACGTCGTCAAGCCGGACGGCCAGCCGTACGAGGGCGATCCGCGCTTCGTGATGCGGCGGGCGCTCGAGCGCATGGAGGGGATGGGCTTCGACACGTTCAACATCGGCCCCGAGCTGGAGTACTTCCTGTTCAAGGACAAGAACGGCACCGAGACGCTCGACGAGGGCGGGTACTTCGCGATGACGGCGCTCGACGCCGCGACGGAGCTGCGTAACGAGACGATCAGGGCGCTCGAGTCGATGGGGATCGGCATCGAGTACCACCACCATGAGGTGGCGCCGTCACAGCACGAGATCGACATGCGCTACTCGTCGGCCCTCGACATGGCCGACCAGACGATCACGTACCGGCTGATCGTCAAGGAGGTCGCGGCGAAGCACGGGGTCTACGCGACGTTCATGCCGAAGCCACTTTTCGGGGAGAACGGCTCGGGCATGCACACCCACATGTCGCTCTTCAAGGACGGGCGCAACCAGTTCTTCGACGGCAGCGACCAGTACAACCTCTCGGTGACCGGGAAGCAGTTCATCGCAGGGCTCCTCCGGCACGCGCGCGAGCTGTCCGGCGTCTTCGCACAGTGGGTCAACTCGTACAAGCGGCTCGTACCGGGCTTCGAGGCGCCGGTCTACGTCGCGTGGTCGCAGCGCAACCGGTCGGCCCTGATCCGCATCCCGTTGTACAAGCCGGGCTCCGAGCAGGCGACCCGCGCCGAGATCCGCTGCCCCGACCCGGCGTGCAACCCGTACCTCACGTTCGCGGCGCTCCTGCACGCGGGCCTCGAAGGGATCGAGCAGGGATACGAGCTCGAGGCGCCGATGGAGACGAACCTCTATCACCTGACCGCCGAGGAACGGCGTGAACAGGGAATCGTCTCGCTGCCGGAGACACTCGGTGAGGCGATCGACGAGTTCGCGGCTTCCGACCTGATGCGGCGTGCCTTCGGCGACCACATCTTCTCGGCGTACGTGACGTTGAAGCGCAAGGAGTGGGACGAGTACCGCGTCCAGCTGACGCAGTGGGAGCTCGACCGCTACCTCGGAGTGCTCTAGCGGAAGCGAATGGGTGTCTGACACCTTCGGGTGTCAGACACCTGCCTTAGAGGAACGTGCGGATCGATTCGCGCTCGACGCGCAGACCGATCACCTTGGAGCCGTCGTCGATCTGCTCGATCGACTCGGCCGGCACCAGGCGGCGCCGCCGCGCGAGCCAGCCCGACCGCACCGAAAGCGCGTCGGGCGTCTCGGGGCTCGTGCCGTACATCGGGCACTCGACGGTTCCGACCACGCGGCCCTTGGCATCTGCCACGAGGAAACCGGCTGTGCCACGGAGATCGATCGCGAGGGCGCTCACTGCGGTGAACCTATTCCGCGTTTGCGAGGAGTTTCCCCCTCATGGCGTAAACGTTTTGTTAGCCCCACTTGCCGGACATCGCGAGCCAGGCCACGGCGAGCAGGGCCAGATAGAGGGAGGAGAGGCCGGCGACGATCCGGCCGGCCAGGGGCTTGCCGCCCCGCAGCCACCAGTAGGCGCAGCCGATGCCGGCGAGGAGCAGGAGGAGGCCGGCGTCGGAGACGGCGAAGCCGATGCCGAGCCAGGTCGGATCGTTTTTGCCGCTGAAGCCTTCCTTGGAGTAGATCCACTGCGCTCCCACCCGCATGACGATGTAGTCGGGGATCCCGGAGACCAGCGCCCAGAAGGTCGCCTTGCGCAGATAGGCGCGGTCGGGGGCGTGCCAGGCAGCCACGGAGGTGATCACGGCGGCGAGGATGGCTCCGAAGAGCGTCATCGCGCCGAGCACGTGCAGGAAGAGCGGCCAGAACGGGCGGCTGTACGCGAGCAGCACTACGAGCCCGGCTTCCAGATCATGAGTACGAGGATCCCGAGGGTGGCGAGCCCCGCGAGCCAGGACATCGCGTTGCCCTTCGGGTCGCGGAGCAGCGCACGCAGTTCGTCGGTCGACGTGTCGCCCGCGGCGGCCAACTGCTCGGCGAGCTTCCGCGAGCGCTCCTGATGACGGCCGCCGATCCCGCCGAGCGCGTTGGAGACCACCCACAGCGCGAGCGACGCCCAGATCCACCACGCGTCGAGGCCGTAGTTCAGTTCGTGCCAGAGCCAGATCCCGAAGATGAGCGTCCCGGCGACGCCGATGCCGATGATCGGGAGCGTGACGCGGACGAGGCGCAGCAGCGACGCCGTCTCGCTCGGGCGCTCCGCACGGATTGCCAGGGTGTTCAGAATGGCCGCGGCAACCGACCCGCCCACGAAGAAGAACGCTGCCGAGATGTGCAGCATCAGCAGCCACTGAACCGTGGTCACGGGGCGAGCGTACGCTTCGCCGCGGATGGACACTCGCGAACGTCATCTGCGCCTCCTGACCGAGACGATCGAGGCCGTCAACTCGACTCTCGACCTGCAGGAGGTGATGGGCCTCGTCGCTTCGAAGGTGGCGATGGCGCTCGTCGCGGATGCTTGTTTCGTCTACCTGTACGACGAGCGGGCCGACGAGCTCGTGCTGCGCGCGACGCACGGCACCTCGATCGACGAGATGTCCCGTCGTCCGCGCATGCGACCGGGCGAGGGGATCACCGGCTCGGCCGCGGCCGCCCGGACGGCGGTGATGCTCGAGTCGCAGGCGCATCTCGATCCACGGTTCAAGAACTTCCCGAACCTGCCCGAGGACGAATACGAGTCGATCCTCGCGGTGCCGATCCTGACGCGCGACGGCACCCTGGAAGGAGCGCTCAACGTGCGCACCCGCGAACCGCGCGTGTTCTCGGACGACGAGGTCGATCTCCTGCTGGCGATCGCCGCCCAGGTCGCCCAGTCGATCGAGCACGCGAAGCTCTACTCGGAGGCGCAGCGTCGCGTGCACGAGCTGGAGGCGCTCGCCCGCATCTCGGAGGCCGTCTCCGACTCGCTCTACCTCGAGGAGTCGCTCGAGGCGATCGTCAAGACGACGATGGATGCGCTCCACGCGACGGGCGCGGCCCTCGTGCTGGACGACGGCCGGATCGCCTGGCCGGAGGGAGTCGCGTCGACCCATGCGATCCGCCAGCCGCTCCGCTGGCGCGGACGTCAGATCGGCGAGCTGGTCGCCGATCGCGACCGGGCGTTCACCGATCTCGATCGCGAGCTGCTCGCCTCGATCGCGACGCACGCCGCGGTTGCGCTCGAGCACGGGCGGGCCGTGCTCAGAGGCGTGCTGGCGCAAGAGATCCACCATCGGGTGAAGAACAACCTCCAGACGGTCGCGTCGCTGCTTCGCCTGCAGGCGCGCTCCGCGGACACGATCGATCCGCGGGAAGCACTCGAGCATTCGGTGAACCGCATCCTGGCGATCGCAGCCGTGCACGAGCTGCTCACGGAGCGTCGTGACGAGGATGTCGAGCTTGCCGACCTGATCGACCGGTTGCGGGCGATGCTCGTCCAGGGCGTCGGGGGCGGCAAGGAGGTGTCGGCGGTGCTCGAGCCGGTCTCGTTGCCCAGCGCCCGCGCGACAGCGCTCGCCCTCGTCTTCTCCGAGCTGCTCCAGAACGCGCTCGAGCACGGCGGCGACCGCATTCGTGTCGAGCTCGCGCGTCGAGATGGGGACGTCGTGCTCGCGATCGCAGATGACGGCTCGGGTGTCGGCGCGGTCGTCGCGGGAACCGGCCTCTCGATCGTGCAGGCGCTGGTCCGCGACGAGCTGCGCGGCACGCTCGACCTGAGCTCGGTCGGCGGTACCCGCGCCGAGGTCGTCTTCCCCGCCTAGAGCGCCTCCTGGATGCGCCGGCCGCGCGCCGTCGGGCGGTAGATGGTCGTCGGTGGCCGCGCGGGAAGGACCTCGCGCCGCGGCACGTTGTGGATACTCGCCCGGTCGACCGGAAGGACGAGCGCGGCTAGGGGAGCGAGGGTCGAGCCCGAGCCGGCCGCGACCGTGCGGAGGCGAGCCACGCCACCGCGGTTCGCGACCAGTCCGTTCCACCACACCGCCGCGGCCGGCTGCGGGCAGGCGTCCAAATCGTACGACCCCAGCACGAAAAACCGTCCCGAAGTTCCACTTCCGGTTCACTTCTGTGTGCAGTCCGTTTGGGTGGCTGCCGCCAGGCTTGTCTCGGCGGGACACGGCCGAACGGGAGAGCGGGTGTGACGTGATCGTGACGCACACGCGTCCGATCCGACGCGCTTCCGATCCGACGCGAGCGCGCGGGCGCTACTCGGGCTGGTCCTCGAACGAGAAGTGGAAGTGGTCGCCGTGCGAGTGCACGCCGAGGACCTGGTCCTCCAGCACCTCGGCGGCGGCCTGGTCGAGGAACACGCGGACGTCGCCGCGCTCGATCACCTCGTCGCCGTCACTCGGCTCGGACGCCTCGTCGATCGAGATCTCGACCTCTCCATCGACCTCGTCGGCCGTGATGCGAATCGTCCCGATCTGCGCGAGCGCGGCAACGGCCTCGTCGTCGATCTGCAGCATCGTGCGATTCTATTGCTCGTGAGGATCCTGATCGCCGAGGACGAGACGATCATCCGGCTCGACCTGCGCAACCTGCTGGAGCAGAGCGGGCACGAGGTCGTCGCCGAAGCGCGGGACGGCGAGGAAGCCGTCGCGCTCGCCCGTGAGCACGAGCCCGAGCTCGCCATCATGGACGTGAAGATGCCGAAGCTCGACGGAATCGAGGCCGCGAAGCAGATCCTCGAGGAGCGGCCGATCCCGATCGTGATGCTGACCGCGTACGGCCAGGAGGAGCTCGTCAACCGTGCCGTCGAGGCGGGCGTCTTCGGCTACCTCGTCAAGCCGTTCCGGGAGCAGGATCTCGTGCCCGCGATCGCGACCGCGCGCGCCCGCCACGAAGAGCTCGCAGCCGTGCGCGAGGAGGCCGAGTCGCTGGCCGACGCCCTCTCCGCGCGCAAGGCGATCGAGCGCGCCAAGGGCCTGCTGATGGAGCGCGACGGCCTCTCCGAGGACGCCGCCTTCGCGCGCCTGCGCAAGGCGAGCCAGGTGTCGGGCCGGCCGCTGAAGGTGATCGCCGAAGCGGTGATCGCTACGCTCGGAGCGGAATGACCCAGACGATCACTCCTCCCAGGACGAGGCCGCGCCGGTCGAGCGGGTCGGGCGTCGGCGACGCGTGGCGGGTGATTGTTCGAAACGACAACCACAACACCTTCGAGGGAGTGGCGTTTGCGCTCGCGCAGACGATTCCCGGCGTCGATTACGACAAGGGCATGGCGCTCGCGAACAAGATCCACTCGACGGGCCAGGCGATCGTTTGGTCGGGCCACCGTGAGCTCGCCGAGCTCTACCACTCCCAGCTCGGGGCCTACGGGCTGACACTCGCGCCGCTTGAACGCTGAAGCTCTCGCGGGGATCGACCGTGTCTTCGCTGCGTTCAACGGCGGCGACCCGCGTGCGCTCTTCGAGGTGATTGCCGTGGACGCTGTCTGGACCGTCAACGGCACGGTCCCGGTCGCCCAGCAGTACGTCGGACGGCCCCGGATCTTCGATCTGTTCCGCGAGACACGACGGCTGACCGGCGGCACATACCTGAGCACGCTCCGCTGGTCGCTGGCCGACGACGAGCACGCGATCGCGGTCTACCGCGCGCAGGGCAGCCGGCTCGGCCGCGAGCTCGACATCGACCAGGTGCTCGTGATCGACCACGAGCTCGGAATCTGGCAGCGGATCACCGCGATCCCCGCCGACCCACCTGCCTTCGAGGCGTTCTGGCAGTGAGGGTCGGGATCCAGCTCCCCGAGGTGGAGCGCGTCGTGCGCCGCGACGAGCTCGCCGGCATGGCGCGAGCGGCGGAGGAGTGCGGCTTCGACTCGCTCTGGGTCGGCGACCATCTGCTCTACCGCGGAGACGGGCGTCCCGAGCGAGGCCCGTGGGACTGCTGGACGACGCTCGCCTGGCTGGCCGGCATCACCGAGCGGGTCACGCTCGGCCCGCTTGTCGCCTGCACGGCATTCCATCCTCCCGGGATCCTCGCGCGACAGGTCGCGGCGATCGACGAGCTGAGCGGCGGCCGGTTCGTGGCGGCGCTCGGTGCCGGCTGGAACCAGGAGGAGTTCCGCGCCTTCGGCGTGCCGTTCGACCACCATGTCTCACGGTTCGAGGAGGCGTTCACGATCGTCCGGCGTCTGCTCGCCGGGGAGCGCGTCACGTTCGAGGGACGCTTTCACACCGTGCGCGACGCCGCCTTGCTGCCGCCACCGCTGCGTCGGCCGAAGCTGATGATCGGTGCGAACGCCCCGCGGATGCTCTCGATCGCGCTCCCGCACGTCGATGCGTGGAACACGTGGTACACGCATTACGGCAACACCGCCGAGGGATTCGAGCTCCACAACGGCCAGATCACGGTCGCGGCAGAGCGTGCCGGCCGCGACCCCGCCGAGATCGAGCGGAGCGCGTGTGTGCTCGTCGAGGTCGAGCCTGCCGGCGAGCGTCCGCGCGACGTCGAGGCGGTGCGGGCCGACCGGCTGGAGGGTCACCTGCGAGCGCTGGGCGAAGCGGGCGCGGACGAGGCGATCCTCGTCCTCGATCCGATCACGGAGTCGTCGATCCGGTCGCTTCGAACAGCGCTTCCCATCGTCTGAGCAGCGCCTCCAGATCCTCGCGCGCCTCGCGGTGCGCGGTGAGCAGGTCTGCATCGCCCCAGTCGGCCGCGAGCTTCTCCTCGAGCTCCGCGACGCGTGCCTCGGCGCGCGCGACCTCCTGCTCCACCAGCTCGAGCGCGGACGGCTTCGCCTTCTCCGGGCGCTTCGGCTTCTCCCGCTTCGGCTTCGGCGGCGGGGCAGGCGCAGCCTCGGCCTCCTGCGCGCGCGCGTAATCCGCCCAGCCACCCGGGTAGGACGCGATCCGGCGATCCTCGACCGCGAGCATGCGCCCCGCCACCGCATCGAGCAGCGCGCGGTCGTGGGAGACGAGCAGCACGGTGCCCGGGAACGCCTCCAGGGCAGCCTCGAGCGCCTCGCGCGACTCGAGGTCGAGATGGTTCGTCGGCTCGTCGAGGACGAGCAGGTTCGCGCCCGACGCGACCGCGATCGCGAGTGCGAGCCGGCGGCGCTCGCCGCCCGACAGGACAGCAGCGGGCTTCTCGTGCTCGTCCCAGCCCGAGAAGAGGAACTTGCCGAGCAGCGACTGGGCCTCGGGCCGCTTGAGGCCTGTGCCGGACATCGCTGCGTCGAGCACGGAGCCGCGCTCGTCGAGCTCCGCCTCGTGCTGGGAGAAGTAGGCGGCCTCGACGCCGTGGCCGAGGCGCACCTTCCCACTCACCGGGCTGCGAAGGCCGAGGATCGTTTCGAGCAGTGTCGTCTTGCCGGAGCCGTTCGGGCCGACGAGCGCGACATGCTCGCCGCGCTCGATCGCGAACGACGTTCCGTTCAGGAGCTGCTTCTCGCCCGCTTGCAGTGACAGGTTCTCGACGACCAGGACGTCTCGGCCCGACCGGGCCGGCTTCAGGAACTCGAAGCCGAGCGTCCGGCGCTTGTCGTCGGGCGCGTGCACACGCACGGCCTCGAGCTTCTTGATCTGCTTGATCTTCATCTGCGCCTGGCGCGCCTTGCTCGCCTTGTAACGGAACCGCTCGACGAACCGCTCGAGACGCTCGATCTGCTCGGCCTGGCGCACTGCCGTCTTCGTCTGGTGGATCGCGCGCGCGGCCTGCTCGCGACGCCACACGTGCCAGGCGCCCGGGAAATAGACGGACTTGCCGCCTTCGAGCTCCAGCACCGCCGTCGTCACCGCTTCGAGGAACCACCGGTCGTGTGCGACGAGGATGACGGCGGCGTCGAGTGTCTCGAGCAGTTTCTCCAGCCACTCGAGCGACTCGATGTCGAGATGGTTCGTCGGCTCGTCGAGCAGCAGCAGGTCGGGCTGGGACGCCAGCGCCCTGGCGAGCGACGCGCGAGTCAGCTCGCCGCCCGAGAACGTGGAGAGCGGACGGCCGAGGTCGGCGTCCGTGAAGCCCAGCCCGCGGACGAACGACGCTGCGCGGTCGCGCCAGTCGTAGCCGCCTGCGTGCTCGAGCTTCGCCTGGGCTGCGGAATAGCGGCGCATCGTCGCGGGGTCGTGCGTGCCGGACGCCATCGACTGCTCGAGCTCGCGCAGCTCGTTCTCGACAGCTGCGAGATCGGCGGTCCCGGCGAGGACGTAGTCGCGCAGCGCCTGTCTGCTCTGAGCCGGCGGCCGCTGGTCGTGCAGCGCGATCCGCGTTCCCTTCGAGAGCGCGAGCTCGCCGCCCTCGAGCGACACCTCGCCCGCCAGCGCGCGCAGGAGGGTCGTCTTGCCGGCCCCGTTCGGGCCGGCCAGCGCCAGCCGGTCCTGCCGCTCGACCTTGAAGGAGACGCCGTCGAACAGGACGCCGCCCGAGAGCTCCTTGCGGAGGGACGATGCGATGACGACCGCCATGGCCTGAAACTATCTAGACGTGCGCCTCGGCCTGACAGCCCGGATCCTGATCGGCGGCGGAATCGTCGCCGTTGTCTTCCTGATCCAGTTCGTATTCACGACCGGTTCGTTCCGGTCGATTCGCCACGACACGCGGGAGGAACAGCGCGCCGATGCGACTGTCGTGGCGGCCACCCGCCTCGAGAACTCGATCCTGAGCCTCCAGACGGCGACGCGTGGGTACGTGCTCACGGGCGAACGGCGATTCCTGCAGCCATACCTTCGGGCCCGGCAGAAGCTCCCGGGCCAGTCGAAGCTGCTCATGTCGCTCGCGCCCGGGGCGTGGTCGACGACGCTCGACCGCGAGTGGCGCTCGTACATCCGCGACTCGACGGCCCCGCTGATCACGTTGGCCGCGCGCTCGCCGGCGCAGGCCAGAGCGAAGTTCGAGAGCGGCCAGGATGCGGAGCGGGTCGACCGCATGCGGGCGCTGATCGAACCGTTCGTGGCCCGCAAGGACGCTCTGGCCGAGGCAGACCGCGCCCACGTGTCGCACGCGGTGAACTCCGGCGTCAACGCGGGGATTCTCGGGGCCTTCCTGCGCGCTCTCGTGTTCGTCGCGATCGTCGCCTACCTCCTTCGCTTCGCCGTCGCGCCGATCCGGCGCATCGCCGGCGCAACGGAGCGCATCGCCGACGGTGACCTCGATGTGAAGGTGCCGGAGCAGGGCCCGGGTGAGATCGGGCAGCTCGCCCGCTCGTTCAACAAGATGGCGGCGTCGCTCGAACGACAGCAGCAGGACCTCGCGAGTCAGAACCTGGATCTCGAACGGCTCGCGAACGTGCTGCGTGCCGTGCTCGACTCGACGATCGACGGGATCCTGCTGTCGGACTCCGACGGCAACGTGCAGCTCGCGAACAGGCCGGTGCTCAACCTGACCCGCGAGCTTGGGATGACCTACGACGGCCCGGTGGTCGACCGGCTGCTCTCCGTCGAGCACCGGATCAAGGACCGCGACCGGTATCACGCGGCGATGGAGCGCCTTCGCACGAATCCCGACGAGGAGACCTTCGACGAGTTCGAGGATGCGGTCAGCGGCCGCGCGTTCCAGGGCTTCACCGCACCCGTTCGCGACGACCGCGGTGGGTTTCTCGGGCGCATCTGGACGCTGCGTGAGGTGACCCAGCAACGTGAGCTCGACCGGTTGAAGGACGACTTCGTCGCCACCGTCTCGCATGAGCTCCGCACACCGCTGACGTCGATGATGGGCTTCCTCGAGATGATCCGCGAGGGCGAGGCCGGCCAGCTCACCGACGAGCAGAAGCGCTTCCTCGCGATCGTCTACCGCAGCTCGGAGCGGCTGCAGCGCCTGGTCGGCGACCTCCTCTTCGTGGCGCGTCTCGATGCGAGCGGCCTTCAGCTTCACTTCGCCCCGGTGCGGCTCGACGAGATCGCACGTGAGGTTGTCGAAGTCTCGTGCCGCGCTCGCCCGCGCTCGTGAGATCGAGCTCGATTTCGATGTCGCCGACGTTCCGCTCGTCCGCGGCGATCACGAGCGGCTCGTCCAGCTCGTCGGCAACCTGCTCTCGAACGCGCTGAAGTTCACGCCTGCGGGCGGGACGGTCGACCGTGCGGATGTTCGCCGAGGTGACCGGAGCCGTGCTCGAAGTCGCGGACACGGGCATCGGGATTCCCGCGGACGAGCAGGACCGGCTTGTTCCAGCGCTTCTTCCGCTCGTCGACCGCGACCCAGCAGGCGATTCCCGGGACGGGGCTCGGGCTCGTGATCTCACGCGCGATCGTCGAGGCGCACGGAGGGACGGTCGACGTCACCTCGCAGGTCGGCGCCGGGACGTGCTTCCGCGTCGAGCTGCCGGCGCAGCGCGACGAGGCAGCGGAGTGAGCGGGCCGAGGATCGTCGCACTGGACGTCGGCTCGTCGTCGGTTCGAGCCGTCGCCTACGACGAGCACGGCACTGCAGAGCCCGGCGAAGCGCAGCTTGCCTACGCGCACTCCGACGCCGACGAGCTCGTCGCCGCCTGCAGAGCGGTGCTCGCGCAGGTCGGCGAGGGCGACGAGGTCGCGATCTCCTGTTTCTGGCATTCGCTCGTTGCGGTCGACGAGCACGACCGTCCGCTGACGCCGGTGCTCACGTGGCGCGATCTCGGCGGATCGCCGCCGGCGCTCGACCCGGAGGATTACCACCGCCGCACCGGATGCTTCGAGCATCCCGCCTACTGGCCGGCGAAGATCGGCCGGCTACGGGCAGAGGGCGTTCGGGCGGCTCGCTACCTCTCGTTCGGTGACTACCTGCTGCTCCGGCTCGCAGGCGAGGCGCGGTCGAGCATCTCGACCGCGAGCGGCACCGGGCCTCTTCGACCCGAACCGGCTCGACTGGGACGAGGAGACGCTTGTAGCGGTCGGCATCGACCGCGCGCAGCTGCCGCCGGTCTCCGACGAACTGGTCGCCGGCGTTCGCCCTGCGCTCGGCGACGGCGCGTGCTCGAACGTCGGCGCGGGGTGCACCACGCGCGCTCGAGCCGCGCTGATGGTCGGGACCTCGGCTGCCCTGCGCGTCGTGTACGCCGCCGACGCGGCCGCTCCGCGCCCGGGCCTCTTCCTCTACCGGCTCGACGGCCGCCGTTTTTGCGAGGGCGGTGCGCTCTCCGATGGAGGCAACCTCCATGCCTGGCTCCGGGAGACGCTGCGGGACGGTGCCGGCGTCGGCCTCGCGGAGCGCCCCGCGGCCGCTCACGGTCTCATCTTCCTGCCCTTTCTTGGCGGCGAGCGCTCTCTCGGCTGGAATGCGAACCGGCGCGGGGCGATCCACGGGCTCTCGTTCTCGACGAGCGCGGCGGACATCGTCCAGGCCGCGCTCGAAGGCGTCTGCTACCAGCTGGCGGACGTGCTGGACGCGCTCGGCGGCGTCGAGTCGATCGTGGTCACGGGCGGCGGGCTGCTCGCGAACCCCGACTGGGCGCAGATCCTGGCCGACGTGCTCGGCTGTCCGCTCGAGGTGTCGGCTGTCGCCGAGGGCTCGGCGCGAGGTGCTGCGATGATGGCGCTCGAGCGGGCCGGCCTGCCGGTCCCGCCCGCGCCGATCGCGAAGGCCGTGGAGCCGCGGCCGGGCCGGCACGAAATCCATCTCGGCCGCGAGGGCAGAACAGCGAGAGATGACAGTCGGAGGAGCTCACATGATCGGGATCGTCGGAGGCGGGCTGGCTGCGGCCAAGCTGGTCGAGGCCTACCGGGCCGGCGGCGGCAAGGACGAGATCACCATCTGGTCGCAGGACCCGCACGGGCCGTATCACCGGCCGCCGCTCTCCAAGCGCCTGCTGCGTGGGGAGTCGCAGCCCGAAGACGCGCTCGTGCATCCGGTCGACTGGTATGCCGAGAACGGCGTCGACCTCCGGCTCGGCGAGACGCTCGCGTCGCTCGACGACGCTCGCTGCGGACACGATCGTGATCGCCACGGGATCCCGCCCGCGGCTGCTTGACGGGACGGTGCCTTTGCGCACGCTGGACGACTCGCTCGAGCTGCGGCGCCTCGCCGAGCTCCGCGACGACGGCGACGGTGATCGGCGGCGGCTTCGTCGGCTGCGAGGTGACTGCCTCGCTGACGCAGCTCGGGGTGCAGGTGACGCAGATCGTCCGCGAGCCCATGGTCTTCGCGCCGCTGCAAGCGCCGCCGCTCTCCGAGGCGCTTCACGACACCTACCGCGCGCACGGCGTCGACCTGCAGGCTCGAATGCGACCGAGATTCCCGCCGCCGACCTCGTCGTCGCGGGCATCGGCGTCGAGCCGAACGTCGAGCTCGCCCGCGCCGCAGGCCTCGAGGTGCGGAGCGGTATCGTCGTCGACGAGCGGTTCCAGACCGCGCGGCCCGGCACCTATGCGATCGGCGACGTCGCGGAGTTCTACGATCCGCTCTACCGCCGCCACCGCCGGATCGAGCACTGGTCGAACGCCGCGTACCACGGCACGACGCTCGGTCGGATCCTCGCCGGTGAGGACGCACGGTACGACATCGTCTCGGCCTTCTTCTCCGAGGAGTTCGGCCGGAGCTTCAAGGCATTCGGCGACGCGGCCGGGCACGACTCGACCACCCTCGAGGGCGACTTCGGCGGCGATTCGGCCGTGCTCCGCTTCCACAAGGGCGGCCACGTCATCTCCGCGGTCCTGACCGGGCAGGACGAGGCGGCAGAGGAAGCGCTGAAGGCCGAGATCAGAGCCGGCGCAGCGGCCGTGGAATAGTCGTTACGCTCGCAGGGAAGCGACCCGGCGAGGAGGAACGGTGGCCAACTCGGAGATCGAACAGCTCTCCATCGACACGATCCGCACGCTGTCGATGGATTCGGTGCAGCAGGCGAATGCCGGCCATCCCGGCACGGCGATGGCGCTCGCGCCGCTCGCGTACCTCCTCTACACCGAGGTGCTGCGGCACAACCCGGCGAGCCCGCACTGGCCGAACCGCGACCGGTTCGTCCTCAGCGCCGGGCACGCGTGCATCCTCCAGTACTCGGCGCTGCATCTCTCCGGCTACAACCTCTCGCTCGAGGAGCTGAAGCGGTTCCGGCAGTGGCAGTCGGCGACGCCGGGCCACCCCGAGTTCCGCCACACCGAAGGGCATCGAGGTGACGACCGGCCCGCTCGGGCAGGGGTTCGCGAACGGCGTCGGCATGGGGTTCGCCGAGCGCTTCCTCGCCGGGACGTTCAACCGTCCGCACCACGAGATCGTCGATCACCGCGTCTACGCGATCTGCTCGGACGGCGACCTGATGGAGGGCGTCTCGTACGAAGCCGGCTCGCTCGCCGGGACGAACGCGCTCGGGAAGCTCGTCTACTTCTACGACGACAACCACATCACGATCGACGGGACGACGTCGATCTCGTTCACCGAGGATCGGGCCAAGCGCTTCGAGGCGCTCGGCTGGCACGTTCAGTACGTCGCCGACGCGAACGACCTCGACGTCGTTGCGTGAGGCGATCGCAAACGCGCAGGCCGAGCTCGCGCGGCCGTCGCTGATCATCGTTCGCTCGCACATCGCGTTCGGCGCGCCGCACGCCGTCGACACGGCGAAGTCGCACGGCTCGCCGCTCGGCGCGGACGAGGTCGCAGCGCCGAAGCAGGCGCTCGGCTGGGACCCCGACAAGCACTTCTTCGTCCCCGACGAGGTCTACGCGCACATGAACGGCGGTCGAGCGCGGCAACGAGCTCGAGTCGCAGTGGCAGCAGGCCTTCTCCAACTGGTCGCAGGCGTTCCCGGCCGAGCGGGAGCGCTGGGACGCGGCGTGGGCCGGCCGGATCGGGCCCTGGGACGCTGCCCGAGTTCGAGGCGGGCGAGGAGATCGCCACCCGCGACGCCGGGAAGCAGGTGATGCAGGCGTTCAAGGACGCCGTGCCGACGATGATCGGCGGCGCCGCCGATCTCGTCGAGTCGACGAAGACCGAGTTCGAGGGCGGCGGTCTCTTCTCGGATCGCTGGGCCGGGCGCAACATCGCGTTCGGCATTCGCGAGCACGCGATGGGCTCGATCGTCAACGGGATCGCCGTGCACGGCGGCTGTGTCAAGCCGTACGGCTCGACCTTCCTGATCTTCAGCGACTACATGCGGCCTGCGGTGCGCCTGTCCGCGCTGATGGGCCTGCCCGTCGTCTGGGCCTGGACGCACGACTCGGTCGGGCTGGGCGAGGACGGGCCGACGCACCAGCCGGTCGAGACGTACGCCGCGCTGCGTGCGATCCCGAATCTCTGGTTCATGCGCCCGGCCGACGCGAACGAGACCGCATACGCGTGGAAGGTTGCGCTCGAGCGGACGGACGGCCCGGTCGCGCTCTCGCTCTCGCGCCAGAAGGTCGCCACGCTCGACCGCAGCGAGCTGGCGCCGGCCTCCGGGCTCGAGCGCGGCGCCTACACGCTGTGGGAGTCCAGCCGAATCGCCCGAGCTGATCCTGATCTCGACCGGGGCCGAGGTGGGGCTGACACTCGAGGCCGGCCGCAGGATCGCCGCCGAGGGCACCGCGGTCCGCGTCGTCTCGATGCCCTGCTGGGAGCTCTTCGCCGACCAGCCTGCCGACTATCGCGACGAGGTGCTGCCGCCCGATGTGCACGCGCGGCTCTCGGTCGAAGCCGGGGGTCGAGCTCGGCTGGAGCAGATGGGTCGGCGATCGCGGCGACTCGATCTCGATCGAGCACTTCGGCGCCTCGGCGCCCGGGCCGACCGTCCTCGAGCAGTTCGGCTACAACCTCGACAACGTGGTCGCGCGCGCGACCGCGCTGCTCGCGCGGGTCGCCGCATGAAGCAGGCCGACGCGATCAGATCGTTCCTGGAGCTCGTCTCGCCGGGGTTCTGCATGGAAGGAGAGCTGCCGGCGGTGCACGTCGAAGGGATCGAGGTTCGGCACGACGGGCATGCGATCGCCATGGTGCAGGCCGACGGGCGAACCCTGCCGCTCCGCTTCACCTTCGACGAGGGGAAGATCGCCCGCGTCGAGGTTCTATGACCCGCTTCGGAGCCGCCGTTGAAGGTCGCGGTCGCGTTCGACCATCGCGGTGTGCACCTGCGAGACGGCGGTGCTGGAGGTGCTCGCCGGCCATGAGATCGTCGATTTCGGGACCGACACCGACGCGGTGCGGATCGACTACCCCGACAAGGCGCGCGAGCTCGGCGAGGCGATTCAGCGCGGCGAGGCCGAGCGCGGGATCCTCGTCTGCGGTTCCGGTGTCGGCGCCGCGGTCGCCGCCTGCAAGATGACCGGCATTCGCGCGGCGATCTGCCACGACTCCTACAGCGCGCATCAGGGAGTCGAGCACGACGACATGAACGTGCTCTGTCTCGGCTCCGAGGTTGTCGGCCCGTCGCTGGCCCGCGAGCTCGTTGACGCATTCCTGAACGCGACCTTCAACGGCGGCGACCGCTATGTCGCGCGGCTCGTGAAGGTCGCAGCGATGGAAAGGAGATGAAAGATGGCAAAGGCGAAGTCACGTCTGCATGAGCTCGCCGCGCGCGGGCAGTCGGTGTGGTTCGACACGCTCTCGCGCGATCTCATCCACTCGGGCGAGCTGAAGCGGATGATGGACGACGACGCCGTCACCGGCGTCACGTCGAACCCGACGATCTTCCAGAAGGCGCTGTCGCAGGGCGACGCCTACGACGAGGAGCTGAAGGAGCTGCTCACCGAGACGGACGATCCGACGAAGATCTTCTTCTCGCTGGCGCTGCAGGACATTCGCGACGCATGTGACGTGCTCCGGCCCGCCTACGACGCGTCGGGCGGGATCGACGGCTACGTGTCGATGGAGGTCGAGCCGGGAATCGCCTACGACACCGAGAAGACGTTCGCGCAGGCGCGGTGGATCGCAACCGAGGTCGACCGTCCGAACCTCTACGTGAAGATCCCGGCGACGGAGCCCGGCCTGCCGGCGATCGAGGACTGCACCGCGCACGGCACGTCGATCAACATCACGCTGATCTTCTCGCTCGATCGGTACAAGGCCGTCGTCGAGGCGTACCTCCGCGGGCTCGAGCGGCTCGTCGCCGGCGGCGGCGACCCGTCGAAGGTCGTGTCGGTCGCGTCGTTCTTCGTCTCGCGCGTCGACACTGAGGCCGACAAGCGCCTCGATGCCGTCGGTCACCCGGAGCTGAAGGGCAAGCTCGCGGTCGCCAACGCAAAGCTCGCCTACGAGCACTTCCTCGAGGCGTTCTCCGGGCCCGCGCTGGGACTATCCTCGCAGGGAAGGGCGCGCAACAAGCAGCGCTGCCTGTGGGCGTCGACCTCGACGAAGAACCCCGACTACCGCGACGTGATCTACGTCGAGGAGCTGATCGGCCCCGACACCGTGAACACGATGCCGCTCGAGACGATCGAGCGTTCCAGGATCACGGCGAGGTGCGCGGCGACACCGTGCTCAAGGGAGTCGAGAAGGCGCAGGCAGCTCCTGGCGATCTCGCCGAGGCGGGTGTCGACTACGACGACGTCACCGCTCACGCTCGAGGCGGAAGGCGTGCAGAAGTTCGCCGACTCGTTCGACGAGATCGTCGAGAGCATCCGCGCGAAGCGGGCATCCCTGGCGGCCGCATGAGCGGCGTAGGCTTGACGGAGCCGCTGGGGAGCGAGGCGCCGGCTTTGCCGGCGCCGGAGCGGGCATGAGCTCTGCGGACTGGTCGAGCGCATCTGGGCGCACGACGCGTCGCTGTGGACCGGCTCGGACGAGGAGCAGTGGCTCGGCTGGCTCGACGAGCCGCTGGCGCATGCACGAGGACGTCGACCTGCTGCTGCAGTTCGCCGACTCGGTCGTCGACCGGATCGACTCGGTCGTGCTGCTCGGCATGGGCGGCTCGTCGCTCGCGCCCGAGGTGCTGCGGCGGACGTTCGGCAGTGAGACGTTCCACGTCCTCGACACGACGCATCCGCAGGCGATCCGCGACCTCGAGGCGAAGATCGACATCGAGCGGACGCTGTTCATCGCGGCTTCGAAGTCGGGCTCGACGCTCGAGACGCGCTCGCACACCGACTACTTCTGGGAGCAGAGCCAGAACGGCGAGCTCTGGGCGGCCGTCACCGACCCGGGCTCCGCCCTCGAGGAGCTCGCCGCTGGAGCGCGGGCTTCGGCGCGATCTTCGCCGGCGTCCCGGCGATCGGCGGCCGCTATTCGGCGCTGTCGCCGTTCGGGATGGTGCCGGCGGCGCTGATGGGGATCGACGTCGCGCGGTTCCTGCTGCGGGCACAGGAGATGGCCGAGGCGTGCCGGTTCGGCCGAGGGCAACCCCGGCCTCGAGCTCGGCCTCTCGCTCGGCGAGGGCTGGCAGGCGGGGCCGCGACAAGATCTGCATCAAGCCGACGCCGGCGGCTTCGGCCTCTGGGCGGAGCAGCTGATCGCCGAGTCGACCGGCAAGCACGGCAAGGGCCTCGTCCCGGCTCCGGGCGAGCCGCGCCGACGGCTCCGACCGGCAGGCGCAGGAGGTGCGCCTCGCGCGACGAGTACGAGCTCGGGCAGGAGTTCTTCCGCTGGGAGTTCGCGACCGCCGTCGCCGGGTCGATCCTCGGGATCAACCCGTTCGACCAGCCCGACGTGCAGGCCGCCAAGGACAAGACGACGCAGATCCTCGCCTCCGGCGAGGAGCCGCTCGTAGACCCTGACGGCTCGGCCGAGGAGCTGTTCGCGCAGGCGAGCGACGGCGACTACGTCGCGATCCTCGGCGTTCGTCAATCCGACGACGCGACGCCGAGCGCAAGCTGGCCGCGCTCGCGGAGCGAGCGACGGCAGGCGACCGGCTGCGTCGTCACGCACGGCTTCGGGCCGCGCTACCTGCACTCGACCGGCCAGCTGCACAAGGGCGGGCCGCCGACCGGCCTCTACCTGCAGGTCGTCGACGACACCGGCGCCGAGCTCGAGATCCCGGGCCGGCCGTTCGGCTTCGGCAAGCTGATCCGCGCACAGGCTGCCGGTGACTTCGCGCTGTTGCAGGAGCGCGGCCGGCGCGTTGCGCGCATTCATCTCGAGGAGGCATAGATGCAACTTGGAATGATCGGGCTCGGCCGCATGGGCGGCAACATGACGAAGCGGCTCGAAGACCGCGGGCACGAGATGAAGACGTACGACCCGGGTGTCGCCTCGACCGCGCAGACGCTCGCAGAGCTGCGCGACCAGCTGGCGGCGCCGCGGTCGTTCTGGATGATGGTCCCGGCCGGAAAGATCACCGAGAACACGTTCCAGACGCTGCTCGGCCTTGCCGAGCCGGGCGACGTGATCGTCGACGGCGGCAACTCGAACTTCCACGACTCGCAGCGCCGGCTACGGGGCGGCGAAGGAACAGGGGATCGCGTTCGTCGACGCCGGCGTCTCCGGCGGCATCTGGGGGCTCGCGAATGGGTACTGCCTGATGGTGGGCGGCGACGACGGACGCGGTCGCGCAGGTCGAGCCGGTCTTCGTCGATCTCGCGCCCGGACGACGGCTACGCGCACGTCGGCCCGGCGGGCGCCGGCCACTTCGTGAAGATGGTCCACAACGGGATCGAGTACGGCCTCATGCAGGCCTACGCCGAAGGCTTCGAGGTGATGAAGTCGTCGGAGTTCGGGCTCGACCTGCACGAGATCGCGGGCATCTGGCGCTACGGCTCGGTCGTGCGCTCGTGGCTTCTCGAGCTGCTGTACGCCGCGTTCGAGAAGGAGGGCTCGCAGCTCGAGCAGATCCGCGGCTACGTCGAGGACTCGGGCGAGGGTCGTTGGACGATCGCAGAGGCGATCGCGGAGGACGTGCCGGTGCCGGTGATCACGGCCGCGCTGTTCGCGCGCTTCGCCTCGCGTCAGGACGAGTCGTTCGCGGCGAAGGTGAACGCCGCGCTGCGAAACCAGTTCGGCGGGCACGCGGTCGAAGCGGCGAAGCAGGAGACCGTAGGTGTCGGAGGCCGACCACAATCCGCTCGCCGAGGGGCTGCGCCTGCGCCGCCGCCCCGACGGCTGCATCCTCGTCATCTTCGGCGCGTCGGGCGACCTGACGTCGAAGAAGCTGATGCCGGCGCTCTACTCGCTCGCCGTCCGCCAGCTGCTTGCCCGAGCGGTTCGGGATCGTCGGCGCCGCGCGAAGCGAGGAGAGCGACGAGGAGTTCCGCGAGCGGATGAAGCAGGCGGTCCAGGAGCATTCCCGGGACGAGTTCGACCAGGAGGTGTGGGACGGGCTTGCCGCCGGGATGCACTACATCACGCTCGACTTCGCCGACGACCGCGGCGAGGACGAGCTCCGCGACACGCTCACCGAGCTCGACGAGGAGCGCGGGACCGGCGGGAACCGCGTCTACTACTTCGCCGTCCCGCCGAGCGCGATCGGGACGATCGTCGATGAGATCGCCGCGCGGCGCGGGGCCGAGGGTTGGATCCGCCTGATCATCGAGAAGCCGTTCGGCCACGACCTCCAGTCGGCGCGCGATTTGAACGCTCGTCTCCAGGAGCACTTCGCCGAGAACGAGGTGTTCCGGATCGATCACTACCTCGGCAAGGAGACGGTCCAGAACATGCTGGCGCTGCGGTTCGCGAACGGCATCTTCGAGCCGATCTGGAACAGGCAGTTCATCGACCACGTGCAGATCACCGTCGCCGAGTCGATCGGCATCGAGGGACGCGCCGGTTACTACGAGCAGGCGGGAGCGATCCGCGACATCTTCCAGAACCACCTGCTGCAGCTGGTTGCGATCACGGCGATGGAGCCGCCGATCGACTTCACCGCCGACTCGGTTCGCAACGAGAAGGTGAAGGTGCTGAAGGCGATGCACACGCCCGGCCCGAAGCACATCGTGCGGGGGCAGTACGGCGCCGGCTTCGTCGAGGGCGAGCAGGTGCGCGGCTATCGCGAGGAGGACGGGGTCGCGCCGGGCTCGATGACCGACACGTTCGTCGCGGCGAAGCTGTTCGTCGACAACTGGCGCTGGGCCGACACGCCGTTCTACGTGCGCATGGGCAAGCGGCTCGCCCGGCGCGAGACGACGATCGCCATCCAGTTCAAGCGCGCGCCGCACCCGCCGTTCGAGGACGCCGCGGCGGAGGGTCTGCGCCCGAACGTGCTGCTGATCCACGTGCAGCCGAACGAAGGCGTGTCGCTTGCGATCGGCGCGAAGGTGCCGGGACAGGGCATGACGATCCGCACCGTGCACATGGACTTCCTCTACGGCGGAGCCTTCCGCGAGGGCCTGCCCGAGGCGTACGAGCGGCTGATCCTCGACGCGATGCTCGGCGACGCGACGCTCTTCACGCGCTCGGACGAGACCGAGGAGCAGTGGGCGCTCGTCGACGCGATCGTCTCGTTCTGGCAGCGCGACCGGCCGTCGTTCCCGAACTATGCGTCGGGCACCTGGGGGCCTGCCGCCTCGGACGAGCTGCTGCACCGGGATGGACGCTCGTGGCGAAGGCACTGATCGCAAACGACTGGACGGGCGAGGACGTCTCGATCGCCCAGATCGAGCGCGAGCTGGCGCGGCTGCGGTCCGAGTCCGCGGAGGAGGGCGCCCAGCCGAACCTGCGCACGTCGGTGATGACGCACATCGCGTGGGCGCCGCCGGAGTGGCAGAGCGCGGCCGAGGAGACGCTCGCGGGCATGGCGGAGCGGCATCCTTCGCGCACGCTGCTGCTCGTGCCGCACCCCGAGGACCCGGACGGGCTCGACGCGCTGCTATCGCTGCGCTGCTTTCCGATCGGCGACCGTGCCGTCTGCGGCGAGGTGATCGAGCTGGCGCTGCGCGGCAACCGCGCGTCGGCGCCTGCGTCGATCGCGCTCCCGCTCCTGATCTCCGATCTGCCGGTCTTCTGCCGCTGGCGCGGCCAGCCGGACTGGGACTCGACCGAGTTCGAGCAGCTGGCCGGCATCGTCGACCGGCTGATCGTCGACTCGACGGAGTGGCCCGACCTGCCGGGCGCCTACGGGCGGCTTGCGGAGCTCTTTCCGCAGGTTGTCGTCTCGGACATTGCGTGGGAGCGCACCGAGCGGTGGCGTTCGTTGCTCGCGTCGCTGTGGCCCGATGTGGCGGATGTGAGGGCGATCCGCGTCCACGGGACCCGCGCGCAAGGGCATCTGCTCGGGGGCTGGCTGCGCTCGCGGCTCGGGCACGGCGTCGAGGTGGAGATCGAGGAGCGCGATCGTCTCGAGGGGATCGACCTGGACGGCGAGCCGGCGCCGTTCCCGCCGGGGCAGCCCCCGAATGCGAGCGACGTCCTGTCGGCGCAGCTCGACCGCTTCGGCCGCGACCCGATCTACGAAGCAAGCCGTCCGCGCCGCCGCCTGACCTCCGCGGACTCGTCCGCGCGAGCCATGCCCCGGGGACAGTCCCCGGGGCATGTCGGCGAAGGACATGTCCTGGATCTGGCCGCGACCTGCGGGGTCCAGCCTGTCGAGGCCACGAAGGAACGCATCCGCGGCGTCAATGCCCGCCTTCGGCAGCCACGTCCGCGCGAACCACGTCCTGGGGACAGTCCCCGGGGCATGGCCGTTCAAGACATGTCTGGGGTCTGACCCCGGGCCGGTCGCGTTCGGACCCGTCCGCTCAGGGCGCGAGCAGCGACACGACCTCGTCGTGCAGGTGGCCGTTCGTGGCGACGAAGCTCGCGTCGACCGCCGGCGGACCGCCCTCGTAGGTCGTGCAGCGGCCGCCCGCTTCCTCCACGAGCAGCTGCACCGCCGCGTAGTCCCAGAGCTTCAACCTCGAGTCGCAGGCGACGTCGAGCGAGCCTTCGGCGACGAGGCAGTGCTGCCAGAAGTCTCCGAGGCCGCGGTTCGACCAGGCGCGCTGCACGATGCGTGCTGCCAGCCGCCGGGCATGCGACGCGCCGACGTCGTCGAGACCGAGCTGTCCTCGATCCGGGCGACGGCGGAGACCCGGCACCGCTCTCCGTTCGCGAACGCTCCCTCGCCCGCGGATCGCCCACCAGCGGCGGCCGAGCGCCGGAGCCGACACGAGCCCGGCAACGACCTCGCCCTCCCGTTGCAGCGCGAGCAGTGTTGCCCAGACCGGCACGCCGCGCACGTAGTTCGACGTCCCGTCGATCGGATCGACGATCCACTTCGCGTCGCCCCCGTCGTCGCCGAACTCCTCGCCGAGCACGCCCTCGCCCCGCCCCGAGGCACCGACGAGGGCGCGCAGCGCCTCCTCCGCCGCGCGGTCGGCCTCCGACACGGGCGTCAGGTCGGGCTTCGTCTCCACGCGGAGATCGAGCGAGCGGAAGCGAGCCATCGTGATCGCATCGGCGGCGTCGGCCAGGCGGTGCGCGAACTCGAGATCGGCCCTCACGGCACCGACGTTACTCGACGTTCCAGCTCGAGCCCGGCCGCCAGCACGAGAGCGTCGTCCCCCGGCCGACCGATGATCTGGACCGACGAGCGCCCCGCCGGGAGCGCGAGCGCCGGCCAGCCCAGGGCGTTGAACGGGAACGTGAAGAGCGTCAGCGCCGCACGGATCGTCGAGCTCGTCCACGTCGGCCGGCGGTGGATCGATGCTGAGCGTCGGAGTGACCAGCAGGTCGTAGCCCTCGAACGCCGCGAGCGCCTGCTCCGCGTGCTCGGCACGTGCGCGCACAGCGTCTTCGTACTCTCCGTTGCTCACCGCAATGCACCGTTCGATCTTGCCGCGGATGTTCTCGCCGTAGAGCTCGGCCTGTTCCGCGTAGAGCTCGCGGTGGACGTCTCCGACCTCGCGCATGAACGCCGGCACGACCGGCTCCGCGGTCGGAAACTCGACCGTCGGCCCACGCACGGGCACGTCGCCCCACGCGACGGCGAGCGAGAGATCGTCGAGCGGACGACCTCGTCGACCGAGAAGCCGGGAACCAGGCCACGCATCAACTCGATGCAGCCCGCGACGTCGCAGGCCATCGGGCCGGCATGGTCGAACGACGGGGCGAGCGGGAAGACGCCGTCGATCGGGACGAGCCCGTAGGTCGGCTTGAGCCCGGTGACGCCGCAGCACGCGGCCGGTATGCGGATCGAGCCGCCCGTGTCCGTTCCGAGCGCGCCGTCGGCCAGGTCCGAGCACGAGCGCGGCGGCCGACCCTCCCGACGAGCCGCCGGGCGTCCGGTCCGGCAACGCGGGGTTCGGGACGGCGCCGTAATGCAGGTTCTGCGACGTGACGCCGTAGGCGAACTCGTGCAGGTTCGTCTTCCCGACGTTCGTCCAGCCGTGCGCGCTCGAGCCGCAGGACGGCCTCGGCCGTCTGCACGGAACGTGGTCGGCGAACACCGCCGAGCCGTATGTCGTCCGGACCCCCGCCGTGTCGAACAGATCCTTGACCGCGAGGCGCCGCCCCGGCGCCCCACCGCCGCAGCTCGGTGATCCAGATCGTTGTCTATGAAAGCCAGCGGTAGACGAGCGCGACGACGACGGTGCCGACGAAGAGGAGGCAGAAGAGGCCGAAGAGCGCCCAGCCCCAGAGCATGTTCTTGCGGGCGATCTCGGCGTCGGTGAGCGGTTCGTCCATCTAGACCACCGTGTCCACGGCCATCGCGACGAAGAGCAGCGCGAGATAGAGGAGCGAGAAGTGGAAGAGCTTCACGGCGACGGCGCGGTCGAGCGTGCGGCGCAGCTCGACCGCGAACCAGCAGGAACAGCGCCCCGAGCACGAACGCCGAGATGCCGTAGACGAGCCCGAAGGTGCCGAGCGCGACCGGCGCGAGCGTGACCGCGATCAGGACGATCGTGTAGCGGACGATCTGCTTGCGCCGTCTCGGCGTCCCCGCGCGCGACCGGCAGCATCGGCACGTTCGCCCGCGCGTAGTGCTCCTTGATCATCAGCGCGAGCGCCCAGAAGTGCGGCGGCGTCCAGACGAAGACGATCGCGAACATCACGAACGCCGCAAAGCCGAGGTGGCCCGGCCGCGCCCGCGTAACCGACGAGTGGCGGCACCGCGCCCGCAGCGCCACCGATCACGATGTTCTGCGGCGTCGACCGCTTCAGCCAGCGCGTGTAGACGAGCACGTAGAAGAGGTTGCCGGCGAGCGCGAGCAGTGCGGTCGGGAGGTTGACCAGCGAGTCGAGGAGGACGAACGAGCACGCCGACAGTGCGAGCCCGAACTCGAGCGCGCGCTCCGGCGGCAACCCGGCCGGAGGCGACGGGGCGCTGTTCGGTGCGCGAGCCCATCAGCTTGTCGATGTCGCGGTCGAGGTAGTGATTGAGTGCCGACGCGCCGCCGCAGGCGAGGGCCAGGCCCGACCATCGTCGCGGCGAACACGCCCAGCCGCGGGCACGCCGCCTGCGCCGACGAACACTCCGGCGGCGCCGGTAAGCAGCAGCAGCGACATGATCCGCGGCTTCGTCAACGTCACGTAGTCGCGCAGCGGCCCTTGCTCGACGTGCCCGCGGAACGTCAGCGCGGCGACGTACACGGTCGCGCGAAGGCGAGCGACGCCACGACCAGGTGGACGGTCGTGCCCGTGAGCAGCGCGGCGAGCCCGAACAGCACCAGCGCCGTGATCGGCGGCAGGCAGCAGGCGGCGCGCGCTCGACCCACGCGATTGCGACCAGCGCGGCGAGCGGCGGCAGCGCGAGCGCGGCGAGCAGCCGGTGCGCGGTGTCCCAGCCGGCGGCGCCGGAGACGACGGCGAGGCCGGTTCCCGCCACTGCGGCGAGTGCGGTGAGCCTGGCCCAGTTCCCCATCAGAAGCCCCTCGTCTCCTCGAGCCGGCGGCGCAGGTCGCGCAGCGGCCGCGCGCTGGTCACGTACGGAACGCTGTCGAAGTTCCACGGCGGGCGGCGGTGACGTCGTGTACCACTCGAGCGTGTCGGCGAGCCACGGGTCGTTGCCGGCGCGCGGGCCGACGCGCGCCGTCTTGATCGACGTTGACGACGAAGATGAGCATCCCGAACGCCATCACGAACGACCCGATCGTCGAGATCATGTTGTAGACCTCCCAGAGCCCGTGCTCCTGGTAGGTGTAGACGCGACGCGGCATGCCGAGCAGCCCGAGCAGGTGCTGCGGGAAGAACGTCACGTTGAAGCCGATGAAGACGAGCCAGAACTGCAGCTTCCCGAGGCGCTCGTCGAGCATCCGCCCGAACATCTTGGGCCACCAGTAGAAGAGGCCGGCGAAGATCGCCGAAGATCGAACCGCCGAACAGCACGTAGTGCAGGTGGGCGACGACGAAGTAGGTGTCGGTCACCTGCCAGTCGATCGGGAACGCCGCGAGGAAGATCCCCGAGAGGCCGCCGATCGTGAAGACGGCGATGAAGCCGAGCGCCCACAGCATCGGAGTGTCGAACGAGATGTTGCCGCGCCAGATCGTCGCGAGCCAGTTGAAGATCTTCACGCCCGTCGGGATCGCGATGATCATCGAGCTGATCATGAAGAAGACGTCGAGACCGACCGGCAAGCCCGACCGCGAACATGTGGTGCGCCCAGACGAGCAGCGAGTAGAACGCGATGCCCGCGGTCGAGATGGCGACTGCCTTGTAGCCGAAGATCGGCTTGCGCGAGAAGACGGGGAGGACCTCCGAGATGATCCCCATCGCGGGCAGGATCATGATGTAGACCTCGGGGTGGCCGAAGAACCAGAACACGTGCTGGTAGAGGAGCGGGCTGCCGCCGTGCGCCGGATCGAAGAAGTGCGTTCCGGCCTGGCGATCGAGCAGCATCATCGTCAGGCCGGCCGAGAGCGTCGGGAGCACGATGATCAGCAGCCACGCGTAGGTGACGATCGCCCAGACGAAGAGCGGGATGCGCATCCACGACATGCCGGGCGTTCGCATGTTGTGCACGGTCACGACGATGTTGATCGCGCCGACGAGCGACGAGATCGAAAGGATGTGCAGCCCGAGGATCCACAGGTCCTGGCCGTTGCCCGGGCTCGTGCAGCGTCGAGAGGGGCACGTACGACGTCCAGCCGGCCTGGGCCGGCCCGTGCTTGGCGAAGAAGCTCATCAGGATGACGATGCCGCCGAGCAGGTACAGCCAGTAGGAGAGCGCGTTCAGGCGCGGGAACGCCATGTCGCGCGCGCCGATCATCAGCGGCACGAGGAAGTTCCCGAAGCCGGCGAGGATCGGGACGATGACGAGGAAGATCATCGTCGTGCCGTGGATCGTCAGCACCGCGTTGTACGAGCCCTTCGTCAGGAAGTGCTCGTTCGGCGTCGCGAGCTGCGTTCGCAGGAGCAGCGCGAGAATGCCGCCGAACGCGAAGAAGAACAGCGACGTCCAGATGTACATCAGCCCGATGCGCTTGTGGTCGACGGTCGTCAGCAGCGACGTCAACCGGCCGCGGCGCCAGTCGGCGCGATAGGGCTCGACGGTCTCGACGTTCACCGCCATCTAGGAGCTGCCTCCCTTCGGCAAGCTGCTTGGTGTACGCGACGAGCGCATCGATCTGCGCGTCGGTCCAGTTCTTGCCGACCGGCGGGCATCTGGCCCTGACCGTTGCGCAGCAGCGTCGTCGAGGCCGCTTCCGGTCGGCTGAGCAGCGGGTTGCCGCCGAGCGCCGGGCCGATGTACTCGTGGTCGAGCCGGTGGCACGACTGGCAGACGCCCTGGCCACTCCTCCTGGCCGAGCGCTGGCGCTGTTCGCGTTCGCCTGGCGCGTGCGCGATGAATGCGTCGTACTGCGCGCGCGGCACGACGTCGCGACCGTGCCGTCCATGTGCGCATGCTGGATGCCGCACAGCTCGGCGCAGCGCGCGACGTAGTTGCCGACCGGCGCCTCGAACCAGGTCTTGTTCATCCTGCCGGGGATCGCGTCCATCTTGCCGCCGAGGTCGGGGACCCACCAGGAGTGGATGACGTCCCAGTCGAGGCCGATCGATCCGCTCGTGCACGACCTGGTTCGGCAGGCGCGACCATCGTGGTCGATCGAGATCGCCGCCGTTCGGATAGCGGAACAGCCAGTAGTACTGGTGCCCTTCGACCGTGATCGTCGTCTCGTCGGCGGCCGCGGCCTTCGGCGCGTCTGCGATGCCGGGCAGCTCCCAGAAGACGAAGATGCCGATCATCGCGAGGATGACGACGGGTACGACCGTCCAGAGCACCTCGAGCCGCGTCGAGCCGTGGATCTGCGGGCCTTCGGCGGTGCGCGCACGCTTGCCGCGGCGGTACTTGATGATGAAGGCGATCAGCGTTCCCTCGACGATCAGGAAGATCACGCCGGTGAAGATCGCGACGAAGATGAACGCGCTGTCGATGCGGTGCGCGTTCGGCGAATGCGCCTCGCCGGGCAGGAGACCGCCGTTGCCGGCGTACGCGATTCCCGCCGCCGTCAGGGCGATCAGGCTCGTACCAAGAGTGGCAAGGGCGGTCCGGCGCACGCCGAGTGGCATCGTATAGAGCGTGGAAGCGCGGAGCCATGTCGAGCTGCCCCCGGAGGTCGGAGACGTCTTCGAGGTGTTCGTCAACGGCGTGCCGCAGCAGCGCGGGCGTCGACTTCGACCAGGTCGGGCGGTCGCTCGTCTTCCGCGAGGAGCTGGCGCGCCGAGGGCCAGCTCGGGTTCTGGCGCTGGACCAGCGCTCTTCTTCGGCGTTGCCGGGCACCTACCGGCGAAACGACACGGTCGACGTCGTCTACGTGGACGACGGCCGGCGCACCGTGCTGAGCCTTCGGCCGACCCTGCCGGCCTGAACGGGCTGCTAGCTTCGCTGCCGTGGCCAGCGTCCAGCTCGCACGCCCGCGGCGGGTCGTGCTGTCCCACCGCATCGCAGTTCCCGTCTTCCTGCTCGCGCTGACGGCGCTCTCGGCGTTCCTGCGCACCCGCGAGCTGAACGCCGGCTTCTGGATCGACGAGGGCCTGTCGGTCGGCATCGCGCACCACCACTGGTCGTCGATCCCGCGGCCTGCTGCGCCAGGACGGCTCGCCGCCCGGCTACTACCTGCTGCTCGGTCTGTGGATCCGGCTCTTCGGCGACGGCGAACGCGCCGACCCACACGCTCTCGCTCGCTCTTCGGGCTCGCGCTGCATCCCGGCTCGCCTACTGCGGCCGGGCGCGCTGTCTTCGACCGCAAGACCGGCCTGATCTGCGCGACGCTCGCGGCGTTCGACCCGTTCCTCACCTACTACGCGCAGGAGACGCGGATGTACGAGCTCGAGGCGCTGCTCTCGATCGTCGTCGCGCACGCTTACGTCCAGGGCGTCGTGCGCGGCCGGACGCCGTGGCGGTCGCTGCTCGTCGCCGCGCTCGCGCTCGATGGTCTACGTGCACAACTGGGCGCTCTTCCTCTGCGTCGGCCTGGCGGCGGCGACGGTGCTCTGCGTGCGGCGGCGGCTGAAGCGCTTCGCGCTCGTCGCCGCGCGGCGTCGCCCTGCTCTACCTGCCGTGGGTGCCGACCGTCCTGTCGCAGGTGCGGCACACCGGCGCACCGTGGTCGACGGCGCCCGAGCTTCCGCGATCTCGTGCTTGCGCCCGGCGCGGTGGTCAACGGAGACGCGGTGCTCGTGGCCCTGGTGCTGGTCGGCGGCGGTGCGGCTGCTCGCGCTCGCGCGGCGGCGCGACGACGACGAGCGCACGATCGTGCTCGCGCTCGCGACGGTGATCGCGGTGACGGTCGTCCTCGCGCTGGCTCTCGTCGCAGGTCTCGCCGGCGTGGACGACGCGCTACTTCGCGGTCGTCCTCGGGCCGGTCCTGCTCGTCGGCTCGCGCGGGCTCGCGCGAGCGGATCGGCGCGGCCTCGCGGCTCTCGCCGTGATCCTGTTTCTGTGGGCCGGCTTCTCGGTGCGCGACGACAAGGAGAACGCGCGGCAGATCACCGCGCGGCGTGTCGAGGTTCATGCACCCCGGCGAGCTGGTCGTCTCGACGCATCCCGAGCAGGTGCCGGTGCTCCGCTACTACCTCGGCGGCGGGCTATCGCTGGGCGACGACGCATGGGGCCGGTGCCCGACGCCCGGATCTTCGACTGGCGCGATGCGGTCGCCCGGCTGCGGGCCGTCGACCACGAAGACCCGCTCGACCAGACGCTCGCAGCCGTGCGTCCCGGAGCCGAGTTCGTGGTCGTGACGCCGGTCTTCCGCGACTACCGCGCCTGGAACGCCACCTGGACGCATCTCGTCTGGGAGAAGTCGACTGCCTACACCTCCGCGCTCCAGCAGGATCCGCGTGTTCGCCTGCTTCAGCACGTCTCGACCGACGAGATCGCGCTTCGTCACAACTACTTCAAGCCGCTGCAGGCGTTCGTCTATCGCCGAGTCGGCTAGATTTCGCGGTCGCGGCCGCCTCGCGCGGCCGATCTCATGACGCATGACACCTCCCAGACGACGCTCGTCCTCGGCGGCGGCCCGGCCGGCCTGACCGCGGGCTACCTGCTCGGCCAGGCGAATCGGAACGCGCTCGTCTTCGAGGCCGATGACCAGGTCGGCGGCATCGCGAAGACGGTCGAGCGCGACGGCTACCGCTTCGATCTCGGCGGCCACCGCTTCTTCACGAAGTCGATCGAGGTCGACACGCTCTGGCACGAGGTGCTCGGCGACGAGTTCCTGCTGCGCCCGCGCATGTCCCGGATCTACTGGAACAACCGCTACCTCGACTACCCGCTGCGCGGCCCCGACGTGATCCGCAAGCTCGGCCCGGTCGAGCTCGCGCGCTGCATGGCGTCGTACGCGCGCGCCGCAGCCCGCCGCAACAAGGTCGACGACTCGCTCGAGGACTGGGTCTCGAACCGCTTCGGCCGCCGGCTGTTCGAGCTCTTCTTCAAGTCGTACACCGAGAAGGTCTGGGGCGTTCCGACGACCGAGATCCGCGCCGAGTGGGCCGCGCAGCGCATCAAGGGCCTCTCGTTCTTCTCCGCTGCGAAGGCCGCGTTCTTCGGCAACAAGGACAACAAGGTCAAGAGCCTCATCTCCGAGTTCAACTACCCGCGCTTCGGCCCCGGCCAGATGTGGGAGGCGATGCGCGGCGCGATCGAGGAGCAGGGCGGCGAGGTGCGCCTCGACGTCGCGCGTCGACGAGCATGGAGCTCGAGGGCAGCCGGATCGCCAGCGTCGTCGTCGGCGGCGAGACCTTCGAGAGCCCGGACGCGGTCATCTCCTCGCCTGCCGCTGCGCGAGGTCGTGCGAGATGATCAGCCCTGCCGCGCCGCAGGAGGTGATCGATGCCGCTCGCGGACTTCGCTACCGCGACTTCCTCACCGTCGCGCTCGTCGTCGACGGCGAGGATCTGTTCCCGGACAACTGGATCTACATCCACGAGCCGGGCGTGCGCGTCGGGCGCATTCAGAACTTCCGCTCCTGGTCGCCGTGGATGGTCCCCGACCCGGACAAGGCGTGCGTCGGGCTCGAGTACTTCTGCTTCGCGGGCGACGACCTGTGGACGATGGACGACGACGCGCTCGTGAGCGCTCGCCGCGAACGAGCTCGAGCAGCTCCGGCTCGCTCCCGCAGTCGAAGGTCGAGCGCGGCTTCGCGATCCGCGTGCCGAAGGCGTACCCGATCTACGACGCCGACTACGCCGAGCGCGTCGAGACGATCCGCGGCTGGCTCGACGGGATCGAGAACCTGCAGCAGGTCGGCCGCAACGGCCTGCACCGCTACAACAACTCGGATCACTCGATGCTGACGGCGATGCGCGCGGTCGACAACCTGCTCACCGGGGCGCACCACGACATCTGGGCGGTCAACGCCGAGAGCGTCTACCACGAGACCGATGTGGCCGACGAGCATCCGTACCGCGCCGCGCCCGAGACGCCCGAGATGCAGGTGCTCGCGACCTCCCACACTGAGTAGGCGGCTCCTTCTCCCCGCCGCGGTCGTGCGGGGCCGCCGGCCTCCTGACCTGGCTCGCACTGCCGACGGTCTGGTGGTCGCCGCTGAACGTCGACGAGGAGCTGACGCTCCGGCTCGCGACTACTCGTTCCGCCACATCTTCCACATCGTCTCGACCCAGCGAGGCGGCGGTCCGTTGCACTTCTGGCTCGAGCACTTCCTGCTCGGCTGGTGGCCCGGCCTGCCGGCGCTGCGGGTGCCGTCGCTCGTCTTCCTCTGCCTGGCGCTGCCCGCGGTCGCGCTGATCGTGCGTCGCCTGCTCGACGACGACGAGGCCGCCGGCGCGGTCGTGCTCCTCACCGCCGCGTCTCCGATCCCCGTGCTCTACGCGACGTTCGGCCGGCCGCACACGATGCTCTTCGCCTGGCTGATGTGGTCGACGGTGCTGGTGCTTGAAGGCTGCGGACAGCGGCAGCCGGCGCCTGTGGGTCGTCGGCGGCGCGGCGCTCGGCCTCTCGGTCTTCGTGCACCCGACGGCGCCGCTCTACGCGTTGACCGCGTTCGCCGGCGCGCTCGTCTTCGCGCCGCGTGGGCCACGGACGGTCGCGCGCGAGGCCTGGCCCGGCGCCGTCGCGCTCCTGCTGACGTTCGTGCCGTACTACGTGCGCACGCTGCACGTGCTCGGTGACCGGTACGGCGTCGGGTCGGGGCAGGCCCGCGGCCGGACGTTCTCGGGCCGGCCCGTCTGGGAGGACGCGCTGCATTTCGTCGCACCCGGCCGCCACGACCTGAACTACTTCACGGTGCTGGCCCTGATCGGCGGGGTCGCACTGCTGCGTCCGGCGCGCGCACCGCACGCTCGCGTTCTGCGCGATCACCGTCGCCGCCCCGGTCCTCTTCTTCTCGTTCGTTCCGGCGAACGGCGACTCGGCGCTGTTCTTCGACCGCTACATGATCCCGGTCACGCCGGCGTTCCTCACCGTGGTGCTCGCCGGCTGCGTCGCGATCGCGCGCTGGGCCGGCCGGTGGCGCTTCATCGCGCTCGTCCTTCTCGTGGCCGGGCTGCTGGCGGTCGAGATTCGTTACGACGTCCACCACCGAGACGCAGTGCACAGGATCGGTGTCGACGCGGTCACGCACGCCGTCGCCCGAGAGCCGGCAGGGTCGATCCTGTTCGGCTCGACGGGCACGTCGGGCGCGCTGTTCTCGTCGTTCGACTACGGGCACCCGGCGAACATCCTCGACCACCTCGTCGCGCTGCGCGTGTCGTCGGTCCGCCTGGTGGACGACGATTCCTGCGAGCGGGTGGAGCCTTTCCTGCACGGAGCGTCCGGCAAGCGATACGGCGTGTGGGTGTTCTACGCGGCGAACAAGAGTGAGGCGAACGCCGCCGCGCGCGTTCTCGGGGTGAAGCCGGTGGCGGGTCACTACTTCGTCGTGCGGTCTGCCAGGCCTGAGGCACCGCGCGCGCTGATCCAGCAGGGTCTCGCGCTGCGCGAGCGCTGGAAGCGGGCGGTGCCGTTCAATCAGCGGGTCGACGAGCTGCTCACGAGCGACCGGCAGCTGCTTGCCGGCACCTGCGTGCCCTACGGCGAGCTCGGCGATCCGGACATCTCGCCGCACTGGCCGCCCGTGGCAACGAGCCACCAGTAGGAAAACGGTGTGATCGGCCCGCCGGGCGAGCTCGTACTCGGATCGGGGATCGCCCGATCGCGAGCGCGCGGCGATGTTATGACCATGAGCGCAACCGTTCTCGTGGTCGACGATCAGGAGATGGTGCGTGATGTGATGCGGCTGACGCTGGAGAACGCCGGCTACACGGTGATCGAAGCCGGCTCGCCCAGCCGTGCGCTCGAGCTCGCACGTGCCGATGCGCACATCGATCTGCTCGTCACGGACGTCGTGATGCCCGAGATGGACGCGTTCGAGCTCGTCGAACGCATGATTTCGAGGCTGCCGGGCCTGCGCATCCTCTACACGTCCGGCTACACCGATGCGACGGCAGAGGGGCCGTTCATCCACAAGCCCTTCACTCCGGCGCAACTGGTGGCCAAGGTCGGGGCCGTCCTGACCACGTAGGTCCGAGTGACGCGGTAGTCTCGCGCACGGCCGTGACGCGCGTTCTCATCTTCACCGCGACCGTTGGTGAAGGCCATGACCTGCCCGCACGGACGCTCGCCGACCAGCTGCGCGAGGAGTCGCCCGACTCCGAGATCGTGACCGAGGATGGCCTGCGCGCGATGGGCCGTGGCTTCGTGCTCGTCAACGAGAAGGCGGCGGGCGTCGTGTTCTTCCGGCTCGGGCTGCAGTGGCTCTGGGATGCGACCTTCTGGCTGTGCGTCGGTTTCGCGCCGACGCGCAGATTGACGCAGGCGGCTGTGCACGCCTTCGGGTCGAGGGGCGTCCTGCGCCTCGTCCGGCACGTGCGGCCCGACGTGATCGTCTCGGTCTATCCCGATGACGACCGAGGTGCTCGGCAAGCTGCGCCGGACGGGTCGGCCTCGACATCCCGGTCGTGGCTGCGATCACCGACCTGGCGGCGATGCACTACTGGGCCGCGCCGGGGATCGACCTGCACCTCGTGATCCATCCCGAGTCGATCGAGGAGGTGCGCGAGGTCGCCGGTGCGGACTCCGACGTCCAGGTCGTGCACGGATTGACGCGGCCGGAGTTCGCAAGCCGTGCGACCCGCTCGTGGCGCGCGCGGCGCTCGGCCTGCCCGCCGACGGCAAGGTCGTGCTCGTCTCCGGCGGAGGCTGGGGCGTCGGCGATCTCGAGAGCGCGGTCGACGCGGCGCTCGCCCTGAACGGCACGGTCGTCGCCTGCCTGTGCGGCCGCAACGAGGAGCTGCGCGAGCGGCTGCAGGCCCGCTACCGCGACGAGGACCGGGTTCGCACGGTCGGCTTCACCGAGCAGATGAGCGAATGGCTCGCGGCGGGCGACGCACTCGTTCACTCGACCGGCGGGCTGACGGTGCTCGAGGCGTACGTGCGCGGCTGCCCGACGATCTCCTACGGCTGGGGTCGCGGGCACATCCGCGTGAACAACGCGGCGTTCCGGCGCTACGGGATCGCAGAGGTCGTCGACTGCGAGAGCGATCTCGACCAGGCGCTGCGCGGAGCGCTGGCCACACGGCACGCGCCGGGCCTCGCGCTCGCGGCGATGCCGTCCGCGGCCTCGCTCGTGCTCGCACTGGTCGCGTGATCTGGTTCACGCCGGCGCTCGCCGCCTATGTGCCGCGGCTCGCCGACCGGCTGCAACTCGAGCGCCGGGTCGACCGTCCGGTCGTCGCGATCACGTTCGACGACGGGCCGCATGCGGAGGGAACGCCCGCGGTGCTCGAGGAGCTCGCGCGCCGCGGCGCGACGGCCACGTTCTTCCTCGTCGGCGAGCAGGTCGTGCAGCGGCCGGCGCTTGGCGCGCGAGATCGTCGCCGCGGGGCACGAGGTCGCGGTGCACGGCTACCGCCACACGCTGCTGCTGCGGCGCCGGGTCGCGGCGGTCGCCGACGACCTCGACCGCGCAGTCGACGCGATCGGCGATGCGACCGGGGTGCGCCCGACGCTCTACCGGCCGCCCTACGGCGTCCTCAGCTCCGGCGCGCTGGCTCACGTGCGCGCCCGCGGCTGGCGGCCCGCTGCTCTGGTCGACCTGGGGCCGCGACTGGGAGCGGCGTGCGACGCCGCAGGCGATCGCGCGACGCGCGACGCGCGGCCTACGCGCCGGCGACGTCGTGCTGCTGCACGACTCGGACGCCTACAGCTCGGCGGACTCTTGGCGCAGAACGGCCGCCGCGCTGCCGTCGGTGCTCGACGCGGTCGCGACTCTCGGCATCCCGGCCTCGTCGGTCACCCAGTCGACGTAGCGCCGCACGCCCTCGGCGAACGTCGTCGTCGGCTCCCAACCGAGCTCCCTGGCCGCGCGCTCGCCCGAGATGTTGCCGCCCTTCAGGTCGCCGGCCCGGCCCTCGATGTGGACGATCGGCACGTCGCCGACGACGTCACGGACGGTGCGGGCGATCGAACGCACGCTCGTGTTCTCGCGCCCGACCAGGTTGTAGACGCGGTTCGCCGCGACCGGGTCGAGCGAGACCGCCACACCGTCCGCGAGATCCTCCACGTAGACGAACCGCCGGGACTGCGTGCCGTCGCCTGCGATCGTCAGCGGCTGGCCGGCGAGCGCCTTCGCGGTGAATGCGGCGACCACTGCCGTCGGCCGCGAGCGGGGCCCGTACGGAATGCCGAAGCGCAGGATCGTGTGCTCGAGCCCGTAGAGCTCGCCGTAGGCCGACGTGTACATCTCGCCGGCGATCTTGGTGGCCGTGTAGAAGTGCTTCGGGAGCCCGAGCGGCGTGTCCTCGTCGACAGCCTCGGGCCCGGCCGCGTCGCCGTAGACCCAGATCGTGCTCGCGTAGACGAAGCGGCCGATCTCGAGCTCGCGCGCGGCGTCGAGCAGCACCTGCGTGCCGCGGACGTTGACGCGGTCGGCCAGTGCAGGGTCCTTCGCGACCTGGTCGACGTCGGCCAGCGCGGCGAGATGGATGACCGCGTCGCAGCCCCTGAGCGCGTCACCCACGGCGTCCCGGTCGCACAGATCGCCGAGCACCGTCTCGACGTCGCCGACGCGATGGTAGGGGGACGGGACGAGGTCGAAGATCCGCGGTTCGTGCCCTCTCGCCTGCAGCCGGTCGACCACGTGCGAGCCGATGAACCCGGAACCGCCGGTGACGAGCACTTTCATAGCGTCAACTCCGCGGATTCCCGCTCCGGCGCCGGCAAAGCTGGGGCCTGCGCTCTTTGGTCGCCTCCGTCAAGCCTACGGCGACCGAACCCGGAACCGCCGGTCACGAGCACTTTCACTGCATCGCCTCCTCGCGTGATTCTGGCCGGTAGTAGAGGGGCACGCACCAGTGATTCTGCGCCACCCAGTCCGAGTTCGGCAGGTCCACGGCCCGGCCGAGGACACGGTGGCACGGCTCGTCGTAGACCTTGCCGGTCGAGCGCTCGATCGGCTCGAAGACGATGTACTTGTAGAGCCCCGACGTCATCCCGTCGGGCAGCTGGAGGCGTGAGCCGTAGAGCGGGTCGAGGTGCGTCCGCGCAGCCTCGTTCTTCCAGCCGATGATCTCGTCGAGGCGCGTCGTCTGCACGAGCCCGATCGCGGCGGTGAACTCGTTGAGCCGGAAGTTGAGGCCCTGCACCGCGTAGTCGGGCTTGCCGTAGTTGCGGAACGCGCGCGCGAACTCGATCACCTCGGGGTTGCGAGAGACGAGCATGCCGCCCTCGCCGGTCGAGATCGTCTTGGTCGGCGCGAACGACCAGATCCCGGCGTCGCCCCAGCTCCCGGCCCGACGGCCGTTCCACTCGGCGCCGTGCGCATGCGCGCAGTCCTCGAGGAGCACGATTCCCTTGCTCCGGCAGAGCTCCGCGATCCGGTCGGACTGGAAGGCCAGGTGGCCGCCGATGTGGACGAGGAAGACGGCGCGCGGCCTGTGCTCGCGCACCTTCCGCTCGAGATCTTCGAACGACATGCAGAGGTCGTCGCGGTTGCAGTCGACGAACTCGACGTTCGCTCCTGCGTTGATCGCGGCGAGCGGCGTCGCCATGAAGGTGTTCGACGGGCAGAGAACCGTCTCGCCGCGGACGCCCGCCCACTCGAGCGCGGCGAGCGCTGCACCCGTCCAGCCGTTGAACGCCACGGCCTCGAGACGGTTCCAGGTCGACCACTCCCGCTCGAACTCCGTCGTGTCAGCTCACCTTCCGACCAGCGCTCGGAATCGAGCACCCGGTCCCAGAGCTGATGGAGCAGTGCGCGGTCGCGATGGTCGAAGCCGATCGCGAAACGCGAGAGCTCGGTCGAGAGGTCGGGAGCCAACATCGCGCTCTACCCTATATCGGGGGCCTGCGGGCCTCCTCCGAAACTGAACGAACTCTGAACCAATGGATGTCGGCGGGCGGCTTTCCTGCCGGGCTTCAACCGGTCAGCCCGGCCTCGCGCAGAGGCCTGCGGCCCCACGCGAAGCTCGTCGCGTACCAACCGCTGAACGGGAGCACTGTCACGCCCTCGTCGCTCGACTGGATGAACCACCCGTTGCCGAGATACAGCGCGGTGTGATCGACCTCGCTCGGGGTCGACTGCCGGCCGTGCGCGCCGAAGAACATCACGTCGCCCGGCTGAAGCTTCGCAGCCGGGATCAGATCGCGCCGCGGCACCTCACCACTCATCTGGTAGGTCGTGCGGCCGCGCAGCACTCCGGCAAGACCGCGCTCGCCGGCGTACGGCGTCAGCTTGTAGACACGCCAGACGAAGCCCGAGCAATCGAAGCCGCCGGCGGAGTGGACGCCGAACAGGATCTCGGCGGTCGGGCTCGTCCCGCCCCACACGTACGGGTAGCCGACGTAGTGCACCGCGGTGGTGAGGATCTTGCCCTGCCACGGTGTCAGCGCAGGCAGTGAGAATGCGTCGGCCGCCTGCTGGACGCCTGCCAGTGACGAGGGGCTGAGCTGGAGAAGCTGCGCGAACGAGTACGCCGCCTCGGCGCGCGTCGCCGGCTGGTAGGGCAGGAGCTCGAGGTCGTCCTGTCCGGCGGGATGATTGAGTCGCAGGTCGAGCATCCGCGCGACCGCCTCGGTGCCCGTGTTCGGCGGCGGGTCGAGCCCCGCGCGCTGCAGCGTTCCCTGGATCTCGCGGGCGGCCGCGCCGAGCCCGAGGTAGCCGACGAGAGCAGCGTCGAGCTGCTTCACCGATACGGGGCGGGTGGGGAAGACGGCGTGGTAGAGCGCGTGCTGGGTGACGGCAGGCTGTGCCGGTTGCGCCGGCGCAGCTGGAAGCGAGGACTTCGCGATCGGCAACGCAACGGGTGCTGTCGGGGCGGTCGCGACGGTGCCCGCCGCGTTCGAGACGGTGATCTGCCAGACGGCGATCGCATAGCCGCCGCCGTCGAAGGAGACGTTGACTGCCAGCTGGTGCGCCCCGTCGGCGAGCGTTGCGGTATCGAGGTCGAGCTCATAGGGCTCGGCGAGTGCCGTGCCGACCTCCGTGCCGTCGACAGCGAAGTCGATCCGCGCGACCGCGTGATCCGGCGACTGGATCTCCAGCGGCACCGTGCCACCGACCGTCGCGCCGGCGCCGACCGTCGACAGAATCGTGACCGGGCTGGGCGTCGGCGGCGCCTGGGCCGGGTGCTGAAGCGAATCGGTCGTTCGCAAGGCGTCCGCGAGTGCCGCCTGCGTCAGGCGTGCCTGCGGGGCAAAGGTCGTCGGGGAGGTTCCGAGGACGCCGGCCTTGGTGACGGCTCGGATCTGCGGCGCCGCCCAGTTGCGTACCGAGGCGCCCGCGGTGCAGGCGAGGACGCTCGCGAGCGCGAAAACCGCGGGCGCGAAAAAGAGCGTGCTTCGACGTAGAACCGCCATGACCTCTTCGGGTGTCGTCCAGATCGAGCAGGAATCGCATCCCCCGAAAGGTGAACCGGCAGGCCGGGCGGTCGCCGCCCGGCCTGCCGTCGAGGCTCGTTAGGGCCAGTAGGTGGGAAAATCCGCGCCGATCAGGGACGTGAGGATGAGGGCCGCGGCAGCGGCCAGCGTGATGATCCGGCACATGTCTGGGCTGTCTCCTTGTGATGGGTTGACAGCCCCCGGGGGCGCCGGCGCATTCTGCTCGTCCCCCGCCGGGAAACCAACGTGTCGAGTCAACACGCTTGACCACAGGCAACTAAACTGCGCCGGTGCCCCGGTCATTGACGACCCACATCGACTCGCCGCGCGAGGTGGGAATCCGTCTCAAGGCAGCGCGCGAGCGGGCGGGGCTCTCACAGCGCCAGCTGTCTTTCCCCGGGTGTACCGCGGCCTACATCTCCCGGATCGAGGCCGGCGCTCGGGTGCCGTCGCTCCAGATGATCAATCAGCTCGCGCTGCGCGTCGATGTCTCCGGCCAGTGGCTCGCGACCGGGGTCGAATCCGAATCGCTCGAGCCGATTCAGCTGATCGACGCGGAGGTCGCTCTCCGGCTCGGCGAGGCCGACGAGGCCGAGCGCCTCTACCGCGCCCACCTCCAGCCGGGCGATCCGGCGCGCGCGACCGCGCTGGCCGGGCTCGGCCAGATCGCATTTCGCGCCGAGCACGTCGAACAGGCGATCGAGCTGCTCGAGCAGGCCCTCGAGGCGCGCAAGGGGAGCACCCTGGCCGATCCGGGTGCCGTCGACACGCTCGGTCGTGCGTACGCGATCGCCGGTGCGATGGAATCGTCGATCGCGCTGTTCGAACGGGCGCGCGCGGAGGCCGTCGAGGCGAGCGCCCCGCTCGAGCAGCTTCGGTTCTCAGTGCTGCTCGCGAACGCTCTCATCGACGTCGGCGCGTTCGGCAGGGCCGAGCGGGCGCTCGCAGAGGTGATTCGAATCGCAGACGGCAGCGCCGATCCCGTGACCTCCGCCCGCATTTTCTGGTCGCAGTCGCGGTTGCACTCGATGCGCGGCGAGCCGGCGCTCGCGGGACGCTATGCCCGGCGCGCGCTCGCGATCCTCGAGCGCACGGAGAACGACGCGTATGTCGCGATGGCTTACCACCTGGCCGCCTACGCCGAGATCGAATCCGGGCAGTTCGAGGAGGCGCTCTTGCTGCTCGCCCGCGGGCGGGAACTGTTCGGGGACGAGCTCGGGAAGCGCGACGACGCGCGGTTCTCGATCGAGGAGGCCCGGGCTCTGGTCGGGCTCGACCGTCAGCCCGAGGCGGCACGGGCGGCGTCGAGGGCGCTCGAGCTGCTCGACGCGATGCAACCGGCAGATCGCGGCCGCGCCTGCGTCATTCTGGCGGACGTCTTCATCGCCTCGGGCGACCGGGTGCGCGGCCGCATGCTGCTCGAACAGGGCCTCGACGATCTGATCGAGCACGGCAACCGCTTTGCGCTCGACGCCGGCCGGCGGCTCGCCGACCTACTGGAGTCGGAGGGCGACACCGCAGGAGCGCTCGACGTTCTCAAGCGCGCCACCAGCGCGTCCGCAACCGCGGTGTCCGCGGCGGGCAACGCTTAGCCTCCAGCGCCACAGCGTCCAGCGGGGCCGCGAGCTACTCTCCGTCATGGACGTTGTGCCGCCGCGCGTGAAGCCGAAGCTTCGTGGTGTGTTCCATGAGTTCGCGTTCTTCGTGGCACTCGGGCTCGGAATCCCCCTCGTGCACACCGCCGATGCCGGAAAGGCACGCGTGTCGGCGATCGTGTTCGCGTCGTGTGTCGCCGCATGCTTCGGCGCGAGCGCGCTCTACCACCGGCCGACCTGGCAGCCGCGTGCCCGCTCGTGGTTCGCGCGGCTCGACCATGCGGGCATCTACCTGCTGATCGCCGGGACGTACACGCCTTTCTGCCTGCTCGTTCTCTCTCGCGGCTGGTCGGTGCCCGTGCTGACGATCATCTGGACCGGGGCGACCGCCGCCATCCTGTTGAAGCTCTTCTGGCCGGGCCTCCCGAAGCGGGCCTCGGCGGCGATCGGCCTCGCCCTCGGTTGGGTCGCGGTCGTCGCGTTCACGCAGCTGCTCAAGCTGCCCCTGGCCGGGCTCCTGCTGCTGCTCGCCGGCGGGCTCGCCTACACGCTCGGCGCGATCACGTATGCCCGGCGCCGGCCGGATCCGTTTCCCCGCGTGCTCGGCTATCACGAGGTTTTCCACGGCTTGACGATCGTCGCAGCCGGCTGCCAGTACGCGGCGATCGCGTTCTACGTCCTGCCCCGCGCATAGCCGCAGGTCCGGCCAGCTACACTCGCGAATGCAGTTTGAGCGAGTGCTAGATGGTGCCGGCTTGCACCTTTCTTGCCCGTTCAGTGAAGTTGGCAAGGAGGTGAAAGACAGATATGGCAACCGGAACCGTCAAGTGGTTCAACGCGGACAAGGGTTACGGCTTCATCACTCCTGATGAAGGCGGCAAGGACCTCTTCGTCCATTTCAGCGCCATCCAGGGCAGCGGCTATCGCTCGCTGGCCGAGGGCGCGAAGGTGGAGTACGAGGCTCAGCAGGGTGACAAGGGCCCTCAAGCCGCGAACGTGAACCTACTCGCGTAGCACCAGGGCGGCGGGCGGTCTCCGTCCGCCGCCGTTCATCCCTTCCACGTGTGAGAGAGGAGGCACCATCGCCCAGAAAGAAGACAAGGTCGAGATGACCGGTGAGATCGTCGAGGCGCTCCGGAACGGCATGTTCCGGATCCAGCTCGACAACGGTCACGAGACTCTCGGGTACACCGCCGGCAAGATGCGCCGGTTCCGCATTCGCATGAATCCGGGCGACCGCGTCCGCATCGAGTTGTCGGCATACGACCTCGACCGTGGCCGCATCGTCTACCGGCTCCGGCCGGGCGACGAACGCCCCGAGTAGCGTCGCGGCGGCCCGCGCCGCCTACACTGGCGCGTTATGGACGCTGCGGCGCTCGCTGCGCTCGAGCTGCCGGCGATCGTGGATCGTCTTGCAACCTTCGCCTCGACGGATCACGGGGCGGCGCTCGCGCGTCAGCTCGCACCGTCGGCCGACCGGACCACGGTCGAGCGGCGGCATGAGCTGACGTCGGCCGCCATCGTAGTGCTCGCGTCGGACGCTGCGCCGGAGCTCGCCGGCATCCGCGACGTGCGGCCGGCTGTCGAGCGGTCGACTCGAGCCGGGCTCCTTCGCCCCGGCGAACTGCGCGCGATCGCGGTTTCCATTCGGGTCGCACTCGAGGCGAAGCGCGTCCTCCAAGAGCCGGTGCTGGCTGCGCTCCTCGAGCCGGTCGATCCCGGCCTCCGCGGGCTCGCCGACGAGATCGACCGCCGGATCGAGGAGGACGGCTCGGATGTCCGCGACACCGCGTCGCCGTTGCTCCGCAAGCTGCGCACCGAGTTGCGCAACGGCGGCGCCCGCGTTCGCGACGAGCTCGGCCGCGTCGCGCGGTCGAGTGACGTGAAGGACGCACTCCAGGAGTCGTTCCTCGCCGAGCGCGGCGGCAGGCCGGTGCTCGCCGTTCGCGCGTCGGCCCGCTCGAAGGTGCCGGGAGTCGTGCACGACGCATCGAGCACGGGACAGACGCTCTTTGTCGAGCCGTTCGCGGTGGTCGAGCTGAACAATCGTCTGGCCGAGGCAGCGGCGGATGCGCGGGAGGAAGTCGAGCGCATCCTCGGTGAGCTCTCGTCGGCTGTCGCGGCCCAGGCCGACGCGTTGCATGCGCTGGTCGAGTCGACGGGCGCGCTGGATCTGGCGCTTGCGAGCGGCGGCATCTCGCAGGCCTGGGGCGGCGCACCTGTCGAGATCTCGGACCTCGTTCGGCTCGTGGGCGCTCGGCATCCACTGCTCGGCGCGGTATCGGCCGTTCCGATCGACCTCGAGCTCGGAGCCGTTCGGGCGCTGGTGATCAGCGGGCCGAACACCGGCGGCAAGACCGTTGCGCTGAAGACGATCGGGCTCGCGGCGCTCCTCCATCAAGCGGGGCTCCGCCCGCCGGCTGACGCTGCGTCGCTGCCGGTCTTCGACCAGGTGCTCGCAGACATCGGTGACCGCCAGTCGATCGAGATGAGCCTGTCGACCTTCTCCGCGCATCTGAGCGCGCTCGTCTCGATTCTCGAGTCGGCGAGCGACCGCTCGCTCGTGCTGCTCGACGAGCTGGCGGCGGGCACCGATCCGGAGGAAGGTTCCGCACTCGCGCAAGCGCTGCTCGCCAGGCTCGTGCGCCAGGCGCGCCTCACCGTCGTGACGACGCACTACCCGGAGCTGAAGGAGTGGGCGAGCGCAAACGGCGAGGCGGTGAACGGCGCCACCGGTTTCGACCCCGAGACCGACGAGCCGCTCTACCGCATTGCACTCGGCCGTCCTGGTACGTCGCACGCGCTCCGCATCGCAGAACGGCTGGGGCTCGACGGTGCGGTCGTCGCCGACGCACGCACGCGTGTCACGCCCGAACGACTGCGCACTGCCGAGCTGCTCGCCGAGGCGGAGGCGGCCGAGCAAGCAGCAGTTCTGCTCCGAGCCGACCTCGAGGACGTTCTGGGCCGCGCACGCGCGCGGGAGGCGGAGCTCGAGCGGGAGCGCGCAAAGATCCAGGCATCCGCAGACCGCGCACGGCTGGAGGCGGTGGCCGAGACGGAGCGGGAGCTGGCCGAGGCGCGCGCCGAGCTGAGCGCGCTGCGCGACGACCTGCGGCGCGCCCGACGGCGGAGGCGTGAGCCCGAGCAGGACCGCCTGCTCGGCTCGGCGACCGAGCGAGCGAATCGCGCCGAACGATCGCTGCGCGATCTGGGCGGGCCGCTGCCTCAGAGCGGCGAGCTCGCGGAGGGCGACCCGGTCGAGGCTCCGGACGTGGGAGTGCGCGGCACGATCGCCTCCATTCGCGGCGACGATGCCGAGGTGATCGGCGCGGCGGGGCAGCGCGTTCGCATCCCGCTCGCGCGGTTGCGCCCGTCCCGCGAGCGCGTGCCCGAAGACAGGACACCGGCCGTGCAGGTGCGCACGTCGGCGCGCAGCGATGTGTCGGACCAGCTCGACGTGCGCGGCCTCCCGGGTCAGGAGGCGCGAGAGCAGGTGCGCCGCCTCGTCGACGAGGCAGCCCTCGCCGGGCTCCATGAGGTCAGGATCGTCCACGGCCGGGGCACCGGTGCCCTGCGCACGGCGGTCCGCGACGAGTTGGAACGGCATCCGCTCGTCGACGGCCACGCCGCAGACGCCGACGACGGCGCCACCGTTGCGGCACTCGGCTAGATAACGGTCTCCGGCGGTTCGCCGCGCGACTGCAGCAGCACCGCCCCGAGCACGATCATGCCCCCGGTGAACGTTGCAGCGCTCGGCCCCTCCGAGAGGAAGAGCCACACCCAGAGCGGCCCGAGGACGATCTCGAGGAGAGTGATCAGCGCCACCTCACCGGCCGGGATGAGGCGCGCACCGATCGTGAGGAAGATGAAGCCCAGGCCGATCTGGGCGATGCCGAGCAGGGCGAACAGGGTGATGTCGAGCGCACCGGCTTGCCCCGGGTCTGCGAACGGCGCGGCGAGCACGAAGACGGCGACCTGCGAGAGGCACATCGCCGGCGCCATCGAGACGTCGCGCCGATGGCGGGTGAGCACCAGTGTCGCCGCGAACGAGACCGACATCACGAGCGACAGGGTCAGGCCTACGGCGCTCGGCCGTCCCGGGCCTCCGACCATCAGGGCGACCCCGGCCAACGCGACCGCCATTGCAATCCACGTGCGTCGGGCGACCCGGTCGCCGATCATCGTGCCGAAGGCCGCGGCGATGATCGGTGCGAGCGCCTGCATGAACAGCACGTTCGCGACGGAGGTGTAGTTGAGCGCAATGAAGAACGACGACGACGAGACCGCCAGGAGGGCGGCGATCGCGACTCCGGCCCCGCCGATCGCCCGGAACGCGTGCAGCACCCGGCCGCGTTCGGTCACGAGGATGTAGCCCCCCACACCGATGACGGCGAAGAAGGAGCGACCGGCGAGCTGCGTCGGCACGTCCGTCGTCAGCTCACGCTGCAGAAGGCCGGCGGTCGACCAGGCAATCGCCGCGAATCCGACGAACAGCCGGCCGCGCCGGTGTTGAGCCGCGGCGTCGAGCATCGCAAGGAGTCTCGCGGGTAGCCTCGTGCCGATGCTGCCGGAACGGAGCGAGGCGGTCGTGATCGGAGGCGGAGTGATGGGCGCCGCGGCGCTTCACTACCTCCTCGAGCTGGGCTGCCACAGGCCGGTGCTCGTCGAACGCGAGACGCTTGCGTCGGGCTCGACCGGCCACTGTGCGGGCGGCGTGCGCACGCTGTTCTCCGACGAGCTCAACGTGCGCATCGGCATCGAGTCGATCCGGCGGCTCCAACGGTTCGAGGCTGAGGTCGGACAGCAGCTCGACCTACGGTTGTGGGGCTATCTGTTCCTGCTCGACGACGCACGGGACGTGACGCGCTTCGAGAGCGACGTCGTGCTCCAGAACCAGTTCGGCCTCGACGCGCGCCTGCTCACACCCGAGGAGGCGCGCGAGGTCGTGCCGCAGCTCCAGACCGACGATCTGCTCGCCGGAGTGCTGTGCGCGACCGCGGGCTATCTCACGCCCGACCTGGTCGTGCAGGGCTACGCCCGTCGCGCCGCCGAGCGGGGCGCATACATCGAGCAGTCGTGCGAGGCCGTTCGCATACTCGTCGAGGAAGGCCGCGTCGCAGGTGTGGAGACCACACAGGGGACCGTGCGCACGGAGCGCGTGATCCTGACCGCGGGCGTCTGGTCACGTGAGCTGGCGGCGACAGCCGGTTTCGAGCTGCCGGTGACCCGCGAACGGCGGTACATGTTCTTCACCGAGGAAGCGCCGGCGTTCCCGCGCGAGCTGCCGCTGACGATCGACTTCTCGACCGGCTTCTATTTCCATCGAGAGGGGCCGTCGCTCGCGTTCGGCGGCCGTGAGCAGTCGCTGGAGGAGCTCGCGCCGGTGGCGGCGCGGCGCGTGCCCGCACTCGAGGAGCTCGGTGTCCGGTCGAGCTGGTGGGGTTACTACGAGCTCAGCCCCGATCACAATGCGCTCGTTGGCGCAGCAGCAAGCCCGATCGGCCTGCTCTACGCCACGGGCTTCTCCGGGCACGGTTTTCAGCAGGGCCCGGTGATCGGCGAGCACCTGGCGGAGCTCACACTCGGCCGGGCGCCGGCGTTCGACCTCGCGTCGTTCTCAGTCGAGCGCTTCGCCGGCGGGGACGTCCGCGTCGAGCTGAACGTCGTCTAGCGGCGTCTCGCCCTCGGCCGTCTCGTCCTCGGTCACCGGTGCTTCGCCGAGCGCACGTGCTTCCTTCTTGGCCTGCTTGCGCTCGCGCTTCTCGCGGCGAGCCTGTTCCTTCTCCCGCTTCGCGATCGTCTCGGGTCTACGGCCGGCCATGGCTAGCCCCTTCTCCGGGCGCGTGCGCGTCCGCCGGAAGCATCGTCGACCACCGTGACCTTGATTGCGTGTGCGTCGCCGCTGCCGTTGAGCTCTTCGCGCTCGAAGGCAAGATGCGTGCCCGCGCACCTGTCGCCGAGCAGATGGCCCGGCTCGAATCCCGCCTCCTCGACGCGCAAGCGCTCGCCGTCTTCGGTGCGGATGAACCCGTGGCGTTTTTCGGGGTTGAACCAGATCAGCCGGCCGCGCATGCGACTCCCTCCTGCGCGATGTGCGCGCGTCGAAGTGGAAGAAAACGGGGCGGGGGCTTGCGCCCCCGCACACCGGGTGTCGGCGCTAGGCCGAGACGAGCGAGACGTTCTGAGCCTCGGGGCCCTTGGCGCCCTCGGCTGCGTCGAACTGCACCTTCGCGTTCTCGTCGAGGGATTTGTAGCCCTCGCCGGTGATCGCGCTGTGGTGGACGAACAGATCCTTGCCGCCTTCGTCAGGAGTGATGAAGCCGTACCCCTTGTCGGCGTTGAACCACTTGACGGTTCCAGTTGCCATGTACTTACACCTCCTCCACCTTGAAAGAACGGGCAGAGGAGGCGCTAGGAGGCGCATCCGGTACTCGCTCGAAGTGCAGGAAGCGTAGCAGGGTCGGCGATTTTCCCGGGTTCAGCCGAGCCCGCTGGTCTTCTTGGCCGCCGCGGCGCGCTTCTCGTTCCGCTTTTCCTTGAGTGACCGCTGCGGCGCTTTCTTCTGCGGTTTCTTCGGCTTGTCGGAGCCTTTCATACCGACCTCCTGACCACGGTGTGCGTGAGGCTCCACCCTATCGGGCGGGGCGGCGGCGGTGCTAGCGGGTCTTCGCGAAGCGCTGCACCGCGTCGAGCAGTTCCGCGGCCTTGGCGCTCGCGTCGCCTTCGTCTCCGGAGGCGAGCGCAGCGGCAACGCAATGCTGAACGTGGTCTTCGAGGACCTTGATCGCCACCACCTCGAGTGCGGTGTCGATCGCGCCCAGCTGGGTCAGGATGTCGATGCAGTACCGATCGTCCTCGATCATTCGAGAGACGCCGCGCACCTGCCCCTCGATGCGCGCCAGCCGCTTGAGCAGCTTGTCCTTGTCGGCCGTGTAGCCGGGGGCGGCGGCCGCCCTGCTCGTTGTCGGCATCGCTCGATCCTACCATACCCCCACCCCGTATCAGCCGACCATCGGAAGCTCCCCCAGGCGCTGATCGGCGAGCTCGTGCGCCGACCGGTGACTGGCCGGGTGGCCGGTGAGCGTGACGAGAAAGATCTCGCGTTCGAGAGCATAGAGGTGGACGTCGGTCCGGGCAGTGACCGTCGCCGTCCGCGGCACGTCGTTCAGCAGTGCGATCTCGCCGAAACCGTCGCCGCGGCCCAGGTGCGCGACGTTGTGACCCGACGCCACGACGTCGACCTCGCCGTCGGCGATCACGTAGAAGCGGTCGCCCTCCTCGCCCTGGCGGATCACGTCGGTCCCGGCCGACAGGGTGAGCGGCTCGAGCGCTCGTGCGAGTGACTCGAGCGTCCCGGGTGGGAGTGCCGCGAACAGCGGCATCGAGCGAAGCAGTGCGATCTCGACGACCGGGACGGTTGCATGCCGGTCGATATCGAGCAGGCGGCGTCCTGCGACCAGCGCAACCAGCGGCAGGATCGCTCCCACCCCGAGGAACGCGGCAGGTGCTCCCCCGAGCGCGACGAGCGCGGGCGCGAGCAGCGACCCCACCGCATAGCCGGCCGTCTGGAACCCTTCGAGCAGGCCGAAGACGCCGGCGAGCGCATCGGGCCGGGCGACGCGTTGGAGCAGCATCCGGCCTGTCACGTCGAACGTCTTCTCCGCCCCACCCACCAGGAGCAGCAGGCCGAGCGCCGCTCCGACGCCCGGCACCGCCGCGAGCCCGAGAAACGCCACCGACCAGATCGCGATCGAGACGGCGAGCGGGCCGGCCAGCCTCGGGCGCCCGACGAGGTGCGCGGTGAAGGCCACGGCGAGCACTCCGCCCGCTCCCGTCGCACCACACAGGTACCCCGCCCAGTCGCCGCCGCGGTGCAGGACGCCGCGCGCGAGCTCGACATAGAGCACGTCGAGTGCTCCGAGTGCGACGCACTGCGCCCCGAGCAGCAGAACGAGCATTCGTGACTGTGGATCGCGGCGGATCAGCTGGGGGCCCTCGCCGAAGAGCGAACCTCGCTCGCTCGGATCGGCTGCCTCCACGACCGGGACCGCGTTGCGCAGGGGTGCGACGAGCATGGCGCCGAGTGCGCAGCCTGCTCCCGCGAGCGCGAAGACCGTCGGGGGGGAACCGAAGCCCAGCACGACGCCCGTGAGCACGGGGGCAACGAGCACGCTGATGGCCTCCACGGTGCCCGACGCCACGTTCGTTGCCGCGAGCTCGTGCGGCGTGTGCGCGAGCCCGGGCGCGAAGGCGGCCTGCGTGGGCCTCGTCATCGTGAACGAGACTGCCGTGACAAAGAGCAGCGCGTAGACCACGATCGTGGGTGCATCGGCGTAGAGCGCGGCAGCCGTCGCGAGGGAGGACGCAGCCTGGAGCGCGTAGCCCGCCAGCAATGCCTGCCCCGGTGGAACGCGTTCGCCCAGTGCTGCAACGACCGGTGCGAGGAGGGCGGCCGGAGCGAGCATCCCGGCGGCCACCAGTCCGCTCTCGGTGACGCCCCCGCGAGAGTAGGCGTAGACGAGCATCGCGATCCAGGTCGCCCATTCGCCGCTGTTGAACGTGGCGTAGGCCAACTGGACGCGTCGCAGGTCCCGGTTGCGGCCGACGACCCCGAGCACATCCAGCACTGCTCTCATTCGATCGGTGAGGCGATCGACCTGGGCTCGCCCACGCGCATCCAACGATCATGTCAACTGCGTAGCGGCGTAGTACCTTGGCGGCGCGTGGCCAACCTGTCGACGGCCCAGTTCCTCTTCGCGTTTCTCGCCGCCGCCGGCGCGGGGACCGGCGTGTTCTTCCACGCCGAGCGCAACAAGATCCCTCACGCCTCGGCGTGGGCGAGCCTCGTGTTCCTGTTTCTGGTCGTCGGTCTGCCTGCGTACGCGGTGCACGTTCGCCGCATCCGCCGTCGGCGGAGCTGAAGCGCCGCGCGGTCAGGCCGCGGTCGACGCCTTGGTGCGCTGCTGGGAGGCGAGCTGTTGCGTGACCTCGTCCGCGGCCGCCGGGTGGGCGAAGAGGTAGCCCTGCGCGAGGTCGCAGCCGAGCTCGTCGATCGACGCGAGCTGTCCCGTCGACTCGACACCCTCCGCGAGCGCAAGCACGCCGATCGCGTGCGCGAGGTTGACGGTGTGGGTGGTGATCGCTTCGTCTCTCGGGTCGTGCTCGATGCCCTGCACGAAGGAGCGATCGACCTTGATCATGTCGACCGGGAAGCGGCGCAGCTGTGCGAGCGACGAGAAGCCGGTGCCGAAGTCGTCGATCGCGATCCGCACGCCCAGGTCGTGCAGTTCCTGCAGTTCAAGCATGGCACGGTCGCCCGCCGCGCCCTCCGAGACGATCGCGGTCTCGGTCACCTCGAGGCCGAGCTGGCCCGGTTGGATCCGCGCGTCGGCGAGCGCGCTCCGAACGAGCTTGCCGACACCGCCGGCGGTGAGTTGTTTCGCGGAAACGTTGACCCAGACGACGAAGGACTCGGGCAGCAGCCCGTCTTTCGCCCAGCGGGCAGTCTGATCGCAGGCTTCCCGCAGCACGAGCTCACCGAGCGGATCGATCAGACCGGTCGACTCCGCGATCGGAATGAACTGGCTCGGCGGGACCGGGCCGCGGGTCGGCGAGCGCCAGCGGAGCAGCGCCTCGACCCCGACGATCTCGCGGCTCTGGAGCGAGATCTGCGGCTGGTAGTGGACGCTGATCTCGCCGCGCTGAAGGCCGAGGCGAAGTTCGTGCTCGATCCCGAAGAGGTCGCCCATCTCGCGGCCCATCTCGTGGTGGAACACTGCATACCGGCCGCGGCCGCCCTTCTTTGCTGCGTACATCGCGAGGTCGGCGTGCCGCATCAGCTCCTCGCTCTTGCCGTTTCCGCCGCCGTGCACGGCCACGCCGACGCTCGCGCCGAGCGACATCTCGCGGCCGGCGAGGACGATCTCCTTCGACAGCTTGTCGAGCAGCCGTTCGGCGACGGTGACCGAGAGCGGTTCGTCCGCCTCCTCGAGCAGGAGCGCGAACTCGTCGCCGCCGAGACGGGCGAGTGTGTCGCTCGGCCTGATGGCGGTCCCGAACCGCCGGGAGACCTCCTCGAGCAGCTGATCGCCCGCGTCGTGGCCGAGTGTGTCGTTCACCTGCTTGAACCCGTCGAGATCGACGAACAGCACCGCGAGCGATTCGCCGGTGCGCGCTGAGCGGGACAGAGACTGATCGAGCCGGTCGCGGAAGAGCGCGCGGTTGGCGAGACCGGTCAGGCCGTCGTGGAAGGCCTGGTGCATGAGCTCCTGTTCGAGCCGGACGCGCTCGGTGACGTCGCGCGCGTTCAGGACGATCCCGCGAATGTGCCGGTCGGCACGCAGGTCGCTGACGTGTGCCTCGAGCTGACGCCACTCTCCGAACCTGTTCTGCAGGCGGAACTTGAGCTCGTGCGCCTCGCCGTTCGCGCAGGCTTCAGCCAGCGCCGCACGATCACCCTCGTGGACGAAACGGGCGAACCCCGGCCCCAGCACCTCCGACTCGCGGCGTCCGAGCATCTCGGTGACCGACCCGCTGACATAGCTACAGCCACCGGCTCCGAATGCCGCGACGAGGTCGGTCGACGCCGTGACGAGGCTGCGGAAATGCGCGGTCTGCCGGCGCGTCGCATGGATCAGTGCCCAACCGAGGATCAGCGATGCCAGGAGCCCAGCGATCCCCAGCACGACCTGAAGTGTGATCAGGCTGGCGATGTTGTGGTCGGCCGTGCTTGCGATCGTGCGCGCGGCGTTGAGCGAGACGTTCGACGTCAGGGCGGCCAGGATCTCCATCCGCTGGACAGGGTCTCTTGCGGCGATCTGCTCGTGGGCGGTCAGCCGAATCGATGTGACCGGACGATGCTCGAGCAGTGCGCTCCCGGTCGCCGCGAGATCGTGGACGAGGCGCGCCTCCTGCCGCAGCTGCGCACGCTCGATCTTTCCCGTGGCAGCAGGCAGCTCGGATTCGTCGTCGTCGCCGTTCACGGGCGGGGCAGTCCCACCGTTCAAGAGCGCCCTGGCGCTTCGGCTCAGGATGCGCGCCGTGTAGGCGGGGTCTGCGGGACGGCCCTGGCGGACGAGGAGAACATCGTTCACGTAACGCTCGGCGAGCGTTCGCTGGCGGGCTGCGACCTCGACCACCGACGCGTTGTGGCGTGAGCCCGACGTCGAGCGGATCGAGAGACCGACGCTGACCGCCGAGAAGACCGCGAAGAGAATCAGGATCGCCGCGATCGGGCTACGGCTGCGCGCAGAGAACGGCCTCAGAGCCGCCGCCTTCCCGGAGACGCGAACCGGGCTCATCGTCAGCGCACGACCAAAGTCGTTCGCATGCCGGCCATGAAGTGGCCCGCCATGTTGCAAAAGAGGACGTACCGGCCGGGCTCGAGCTGCACATGGGCCGTGCGCACCGAGCCGGGTGCCGCGGGCTCGAGTGAGAGCGCGATGATCGGGGTCAGCTTCTCCTCGTTCGCGGTCAAGCCGTCCGAGCGCAGTGGCAGTCGTGCGGTGGTCGCGCGGACGACGATCAACTCATGGTCGTCGGGGCCTTTGTTGGTCACCGTCACGGTCACGTTGCCGCTCGCGATGTGCTTCGGCGCGGAGATGTGGAAATCGCGCTCGGTGATGTGGAGTGCTGTGGTTCGTGTGGGCGCCGCCCGCGCATGGACCGCGAGCGCTGTACTGCCCACGAACATCGCAGCAAGGATCACGAGGCCTCCTCGCCGGAACGCCACCAACCGCATTTGGCCAGGATCGGCCGCAGCGGTGGAAACCTTTAGGTCTCGCCCCGCTCAGGCTCCGGTCACGGTCGAGCTGCCGAGAACGTGACCGTTCGCATCGAGCGCCCGGACGGCCACTGCTTTCGCGGTCCCGTCCAGGGCGATCGCGGTCTCGAGCCCCGTCCACGCCTGTTCCCCGGCCGGCTGCAGGTGCGCGGCATCGGCGCCGGTGAGGAGCTGCCAGCGCGCGATTCCGGTCCTGCCGTTCCAGCTCGCGTAGAGCGTCCTGCCGTCGACCGCGACGGCAGGCCGCGTCGCGGGGCGCCCCGCCCAGGCGCCGAGGTAGGCCCGGTAGGTGTCGCCGTACGGGAGCTTCAGCTGGAGCAGCAGGCGCCCGTCGGCGTCGAACTCGCTCACCTGCCGGATGCCGCCCCAGCCGACGAGCGCGCCACCGTCAGGCAGGAGCTGGAGATTTCCCTCGTAGGGCGACGCGATCTTCTTCGGCGGCTGGAATGCCCGGACGATCGTCACCCGCCTGGCCGGGACGTCGAGCCGCAGCACGAGCGGCCGGGAGAAAGGCTCGACCCTGGGGATGCCGCCGTTGTCGAAGAGGCTGAGCAGGTTTCCGTGCAGACGCGCGTTGTGCTGGAAGGCGAAGGTGACGGCGGCCTTCGGTCCGAAGTCGCTCTGCTTGCCGCCCAGCCGCCAGACGATGCGCCCGTCGCGGGCGAGCAGGTAGATCGTCGAGACGTTGCGGCCCGAGATCAGCACCGTGCCGCCGGGCCCGTCTGCGACCGAGTTGACGTGGAAGTAGTCGAGCGGGCGCTTCCGGCTGGCGTTCCGGGCCGGCTCGCGGTTCGCCTGAGTCGACTCGGAAAATGGGACGTGGTCGATGCTGTGCCACTCGAAGAGCACGCGGCCGGTTGCGATGTCGACCTCCTCGACGACGCTGTCGTCGGCGAAGCCGCGCTTCGGGCCGCCGACGCCGCTCAGGTCGGCTGCAACCTCGCGGTAGGCCGTGATGAATGCCGTTCCGCGCGGTGTCAGCTGGAACTCGTGCAGATCGCCCTGGAGGCCGTTACCTGCGCGCACCGTGGCGATGTGACGGTACGACGTGTCGTAGATCTCGTATTCCCCCTTGCCGGTGCCGGCGACGCTCTCGGTTCCCTGCCACCACGTGAGCACGGGCTTGCCGTGGTAGCGCTGGACCCGGAAGTCGGTGGCCTGCTGCGGGGGAGCGATCTGGTGGTACCAGACGACCCGGCCGCGCGAGTCGACGATCATCGGGCCTCCGGTCGTGCCACCTTTCTTCTCGGCCACGAAGACGTAGCCGCTCTTCGCCCCTGCGGAGCGCGCGAGCACCTGGAGCACCGGCAGGTTGACGCCCGGGATCGTGTGGAGCGCGATCGTGCTGTTCGGAGCGCTCGCCTGCGACGCGGCCCCGGACAGTGCGCAGCACGCAGCCGCGCCGATGATCAGCCCGGCTCCCGCCAGCCGGGCTCGCCTGCCTGCACCCATGTGGCGAAGCATGCCGGTCCGACCGGGAGCGGCGTAGGATTGCGGCTTGACCTTGACGCCAGAGCTCGGCCGGTGGGAAGCGCTCGCCGCGGGGCGGACGCGGGGCGGGGCCGACGAGGGAATCGCCTTCGTCCTCGGGCTCCTCGGTGTCCCCGGCCTGATCTCGTTCGCCGGCGGGTTCCCGGATCCGGCGACGTTTCCGCGCGAACGTTTGTCGGCCCTGTTCCAGGAGTTCGCAGAGTCGGGCGAGTCGAGCGCGTTCCAGTACGCGCCGACTCGCGGCCTGGCCGGCCCGCTCGACGCGCTCGCCGGCCGGCTCGAACGGCTGCAAGGCCGTCGCCCGGCCGCGGACGAGCTGCTGATCACGAGCGGTGCGATCGAGGCTCTCGAGCTGGTCGCCAAGTCGTTCATCGATCCGGGAGACGTGGTCGTCGTCGAAGGCCCCACCTACCTCGGCGCGATCCAGGCGTTTCGCAGCTACGAGGCGACGCTCGTCGCCGTTTCGCTCGACGAGCACGGGCTCGACGTGGACGACCTGGAACGCCGGCTCGCGAGCGGGCTGCGCCCCAAGCTGCTGTACACGATCCCCGATCATCAGAACCCGGCCGGCGTCAGTCTCGCGGCCGACCGGCGCACGCGGCTCGTCGAGCTCGCGGCCCGGTACGGCTTCCTGGTCGTCGAGGACGTCGCCTACCGCGAGCTCGGCTTCGACGCTGAAACGCTGCCGAGCCTCTGGAGCCTGGCGCCGGACGTCGTCGTGCAGACGGGCACGACCTCCAAGACCCTCTTCCCCGGGGTCCGGCTCGGCTGGGCCGTCGGCCCGGCCGAGGTCTCCGCCCGGCTCGTCTCTGCCAAGCAGAACACCGACCAGTGTGCGGGAGCGTTGGGGCAACGGCTCTTCGAGGAGTCGGTTCGGCGCGGCTGGCTGGACGAGCAGGTCCTGCGGTCGCGGGCGCTGTACCGGGCCAAGTGCGAGCGGCTGCTCGCGGCGCTCGAGCGGTCGCTGCCCGCGGGTGCCGTCTGGACCCGGCCGCAGGGTGGCTTCTTCACCTGGCTGACGCTGCCCGGGGACGTGGATTCGGTGCAGATCGCGCATCGGGCCGTTGAACGGGGCGTCGGCATCGTCCCCGGAACGCTGTTCTTCCCGGACGGCCGAGGCGCGGACGCGATACGGCTGTCGTTCAGCATGGTCGAAATCGACGAGATCGACGAGGGAATCGAACGGCTCGCTGCGCTTCTCTGAGCCGCCAGGGCGGATCACTCGATCGAGGGATGCGAGTGGTGCGTACGCCGAGGAGAGTTCAGTCGGTGGTTGCGAGGAGTCTCGCCGTGCTCGCGGCGCTCGTCTTCGTGGTGGCACCGGTGTCGGCGTTCGGCATGCCGGGCGCCGCGCCGAGACTCCACCTGGGGCTGCTCGGGAACCCGGTTCGGTTCGCGAACCAGACGGAGCAGCGATCCTCGACGCGCCTGATGATCGTCGGCTGGGGCCAGGGATCGACGCCGTCGTACTTCACCGGCCTGCTCTCGTCGATGCTCGACGAGCCGATGATCGGGCTCAACACGAGCACGAGCGCGGGCGAGCGCATCACCCCGGCCGAGATCGCCCGGGGCCAGGGCGACGCATTCCTCCTCACCCTCAACCAGGCAGTGGCCAGTTGGGGGAAGCCCGTCTTCGTTCGGCCGCTCGCGGAGATGAACGGCCACTGGAATGCCTACTCGGCCTTCAACGCCGACGGGTCGTCGCGCGGCCCCGATCATTCGACCGCGATGTTCCGGAAGGCGTTCGCGCGCATCTATCTGATCGTGCACGGCGGCCCCGACGTGAACCAGCGGTTGAGGGCGCTCCATCTGCCACCGGTCCTACGGCAGCCTCAGCCCGCCCCGAACGTGGAGGTGATCTGGAACCCGCAGGGGTTCGGCTCCCCCGATCTACCGGGCAATTCGGCGGCGGCGTATTACCCGGGTGACGCGTACGTCGACGTGGTCGGAGACGACCTCTACGACATCGGAGGCAAGGCAGCCTGGTCGGCTGCAGGCGCGCTCTACGCCGCGCATCCCCACAAGCCCTTTGCGATCGGGGAGTGGGGCCTCTGGGGCCTCGACGATGCAGCCTTCGTCAGCAGGATGGCGGCCTTCCTGCGCGGCCACCGGCGGGTGGTGGTCGCGAATTACTACTCCGGCAAGTCGGGGTCGGTGTTCGACCTTCGCTCGAAGCCGCGGTCCCTGGCCGCCTACAGATCGCTCATCACGCCCCTCGCCGGCTGAGCGGCCCGTCGACCGTCAGGTGACGATGATCGGGGCGCCCTCGGCGGCGATCCTGCGCGTGCGCTCGCCCTCGATCCGAACCTCGTCGACGTCCGTGTCGGCCCCTGCTTCCCCGGTGATCCGCTTGCGCAGCATCGCCGTGCGCTCGCGCAGCCGATGTGCCTCGAGCCGGTCGCGTTCGCGGAGCTCAGCGGCCACCTCCTCGTACACGGCGCCGCCGATCAGCAGGTGCGAGAGCTTCATCATGAGCGCGACGAGGTCGAGGCACACGAACAGGCCGAGCACGAACACGACGTACCGCCTGACCTCCGGATGCTGCCGCTCGATCGTCGAGAGGGCCTGGGCCCGCGCCAATAGATCCTGGTCGTTCGCGATCGCGGTCACACGAGTTCTGGTCTCCGCAGATTCGCTCCGCTGCCAGTCGCTGATCTGCGCTCTCAGTGCGGCAAGCTTTGTCCGGTCGCCAGCCCGGTCGCGCGCCAGCGTTGCGCGCGCGATGCTCGCCTGTCGCGCGTAGTACTTGCACCAGTGTCCGCAACCGGTGCGGTGGGTGTGCGAGCACGACGGCTCGTTGTTCTCACAGCCGGACAAGCGCGTGAACTTGCTGACGCGGTTCTCGAGTGTGATCTCGTTGTCCTGGATCGCAGCGATCTGCTTCGTGGCCTGGGCGATCTTCGGTTCGTAGAAGACGAGCGCGGCTTTGCGCGCATCTTTCTGCGCCGCGGCGCTCGTCAGCGTCAGCTGGTTCGAGATCGACGGTTTGAAGATGAACTGCACCATCGGCAGGCCGAGCACGAGCGCGAGCATCAACGACAGCGCGGCTCGTGGAACGGCGAGCAGCAGGTTCGCGCGGCGGCTCGTCCCGAAGCTCTTGTAGATCAGACGGTCGACGATGCAGATGACCGCCGTCCACACGAGGCCGAGCCACAGGATGTGCGTGATCGGGACGTTCCACCAGCCGCTGCCCGCGACCGCGACCGCGAACCCGGTGACGCAGGCCATCGCGACGATGACGAGGCCCTGCGCCTCGAGGAAGCTTCGCTCGCTCGGCACGAGCGCCAGCACGCGCGCGTCGGCCCCGGCGAACCAGGCCCAGCTGAGCCTGCGCCGCCGCCGGTCTCTTCCCTCCGTGAGCTGCGCCTGTTCGGGCGACACCGTCTCCGAATTGGACATCTGATGTTTTCTAACCCACGGCCGGCGCCCGCCTCCTGACGCAGATGGGTCAATTCTCCTGCGGTCGCGTCCGCAGGCCGCACTCAGCCGGCCGGTGCGGTGAGGGCCGGCTCCGGGCGCCTGCGCGCGCCGGGCCGCAGCAGCGAGACGAGGTAGACGAGGAGAGCCAGGGACCACCCGAGATACAAGAGGCTCGTCGTCCGCGGATCAGCTGCAGGCTCCACGAGGTCGAATGTGAGCCAGAGCATCCCCGCTGTCAGAAGCGTGACGACGGGCAACTGCCGGCTCGTGCAGAGCACCTCCAAGGCGAGCAGTGCGAGAAGCAGAGGTGCGTGGTAGTACGCATTGTCCATCGGGTCGAGCGCGCAGCGGAGCAGGAACAGGATCGCGATCAGTGGGAGCGCGGCCTCCCGGGTGCGGTTGCGCCAGTAGACGAGGATCGAGAGAGGCACCGCGAGGCCCACGATCAGCGGATGGGTCACCTGTCCGAGCCACGAAGGCAGGTGGTAGAGCGTGAAGCTCGTCGGATACCCGGCCGGCAGATGGAGGTGCACCTTGTCCGGTGCGGCGGCGAAGAACCACCAGGTCGAGCGCGTCACGAGCACGCCTCCGTTGACCGCGCCTCGTGAGACGTTGCCGAACCCCGCGGGGTCGGCGGCCAGCAACGGGAGCGTCGACCCGGCAGCGATCACGCCGGAGATGCAGAGCAGCCGAAGCCGCTTCCCGCTCGGCAGGGCAAGCAGGGTGGGTGCGACCGCGAGGATCGCCCATTGCTTGGAGGCGATTGCGAGACCGAGTGCGACCGCGGCCGGCAGTTCCCGGTCGCGGAGAGCGAACGCGACCGCCCCCACGCTCAACGCGGCAGTGAGCACCTCCTCGGGGTGCCCGAACTGCACCGCTGCAATCGACGCCGGGTTCAACACGGTCACGACGACCAGCACCGCACCTTGCGCGAAGGAGGTATCCAGCCGCGAGAGGGCGAGCGAGACGCCAAGGGCTGCGGCAAGGACGACGCAGACGGCCGCGCCCGTCTTGTAGGCGCCCGGCTCGCCCGCTCCTGCGAATCGGGCCAGCGTCACGAACGGCGCGCGCAGCACGATCGAGAGCGGGCCCATCAACGGCTGGTGTGTGACCGCCTCGTGCAAGTGGCCGTGCGACAGAGCCGTCACCGACCGCTCGGCGTCCATCGGATAGTCACCTGCGCTTGCGAACCTCCCCACCATCGCGCCGGTGAAGCTCGCCGCGAGAGCTGCGAGAGCCCAGGCGTAGAGTCGGTGCGGCGGGTTGGAGACGACAACCTTCGGGGACAACGGACGGCTGATCATCGGTCCATCTATCGGCCGCCATCAGGTGATCCTGAATGCGAGCGAGCCGGGGCGGCACGTCGCAGGATCAGCCGGCGACCGCCTGCCTGGTTGACCCCGTACACGTTCGGCTGCTGGTTCAAGGGCCCCTCAACTTCTCGCCGGGTCGAGCCGATACCCGAGTCCAACCCCCCAGGATTGAAGATCGGAGCTCGCAATGACTGCTGCAACCCCCTTCGAACGCCTCCTCTCGGCCGATGCGCAACTGACGGACGCGCTCGTCAACAGGCTCGACGAACAGACATTGGCCGCGCTGCTCGTTGCACGTTTTCAGTCGCTCGTCGCCCGCGGCTTCGGCGTCACCGAGGCGCTCTTCGCAGCCGTGCGGACCGGCGAGCTCGAAGCCCTCGGCGAGTAGGCAGCGCCGCAGCTTCGACCGGAGTCGAGGCTCAGTGCCCGGCGTGCGGCTGATGCCACACGACGGCCCAGAGCGCCGCTGCGTACGCCAGCACCGACGCGGTCATTCCGATTGCCAGCAGTCTCATGGCGTCAGGTATCGACAGGACCGTCCGATCTCTTGACCCTCGCGTGCGCGGCTCGCGAGCGCTTTTAGGGAATCCTTATGGCAGTTCGCGAGGGCCGGGACTACGGTTGAACGGCCGGCGACTGTCTGGGGAGATTGCCGCCGTCTCGCGGCCCCCGGGGTGTGTCACTGCCCTTTCGCGCCCCGTGGGCCGCCTTATCCTCCGTGCCAAACTGCCCGTTGCGGTTCACCGGGGTATGTTCATCGTGGACCGACCGCCCAACAGGGAGACAACATATGAGCCGCTTCACCGACGCCATCAACACGCAGATCGCGAGCGAGTTTGCAGCCTCGCAGCAGTACACGGCGATCGCGGTGCACTACGACGCCGGGACGCTTCCGCAGCTCGCGGCCCACTTCTACCGGCAGGCGCTCGAGGAGCGAAACCACGCGATGATGCTCGTGCAGTACCTCCTCGACACCGGCGCGATTGTTCAGATCCCCGGCGTGCAGCAGCCCGAGACGGCGTTTGCAGACGATCGTGCACCGATCGAGCTCGCGCTCGAACAGGAGCGGACGGTGACGGCACAGATCTCGAACCTCGTGCAGGTCGCGCGTGAGGAGAACGAGCATGTCGGCGAGCAGTTCCTCGGCTGGTTCCTCGAGGAGCAGCGCGAGGAGGTCGCGAGCATGTCGGCGCTGCTCTCGGTCGTCGAACGGGCCGGCTCGGACCAGCTGCTCCTCGTCGAGGACTACCTGAGCCGGGCCGCAGCGATCGCTCCCGGCCCGTCGAGCCCCGCGCCGCCCGCAGCCGGCGGCGCCCTCTAGCGCGACAGCGGCGATGCGTCGGCCCGGGCCGACTCCAGCCGGTCGAGGAACGGAACCTGCGCCGCTTTCAGCCGGCGGCGCGCCTCCTCGAGATCGAACCATTCGACGCGGTCGATCTCGGGAAACGCCTGGACGACGCCTGAATGCGGTGGCCATTCCAGGTCGAAGGTGTTGCTGAAGGCGGTCGACGGGTCGAGATCTCCTTCGGCCGCCCAGCCGAGGACGAGCTTGCCCGACTTCTGTCTGATCTCTCCGAGCTCGACCAGCGGCCCGGCGGGCGCCTTCGCCCCGGTCTCTTCCTCGAACTCCCGCCGGGCCACGGCGACGAGCTCCTCGCCCGGCTCCGCCTCGCCCTTGGGGATCGTCCAGTGCCCGAGGTCCTTCTTGGCCCAGAACGGCCCGCCCTGGTGGGCGAGGAGCACCTCCACGCGACCCTCCCGGCTGCGCCAGAGCAGGATGCCTGCACTCGTGCGCCCTGATTTGTCCTTCGCCACGCACTCCTCCTCGCCGACGCCTCGGGTTGCGCGCTCGCGATTCGCCGTTTTAGGATAGTGCGGTGCGGCGCCCATTCGTCTGGATCAGCCTCGTCCTCTGCTGGATCGTCCTCGCGGGAATCGTGGTGCAGCTGTACCTGATCGCGGCGTGGGTCTTCGGCGAGAGCGGCGCGCTCGACGCCCACAAGTTCGTGGGTGGAGCGATCGTCCATCCGGCGGAGATCCTCGTCTTTCTCATCGCGCTTGCCGCCTGGTGGGGCAACTGGCGCAACGTGGGCATCTCGTTCTCGCTGGCGCTGCTCGGAACGATCCAGGTGTTCTTCGCCGGCAGTCTCAGCAATCCCAAGAACGGCTACGTGCACGGCCTGCACGGCGGTCTCGTGCTGTTCGTGGCCGCTCTGGCCTGGTACATCTCGCGCCGCGAGACCCGGGCGCTGGGCCTCGGGGCGACGCGTCCCACTGCCGCAACCTGACGCTCGAGCCGGTCGAACGTCTGACCCGCCGGGCCATGGCCTAGCCTGTCGCGGTGGCCCTGAACCGCCTCCTCCTGTCCCTGGTCGCCGCAGCTTTCGCGCTGGCCGTTGCCCTGCCCGCGTCCGGTTCGACGATCGCCTCCTTCCGCACGCCGACCGGCAACATCGGCTGTGTGTTCTCCGCCGGCCTCGACGGTGCGGAGAAGCCGACCATCCGCTGCGATATCCGCAGCCGTCTGCGGCCCGAGCCGAAGGCCCCCAAGAGCTGCCCGCTCGACTACGGCGACTCGATCCAGGTGGTCCGCCTCGGCCGCGCGATCTTGGTCTGCCACGGCGACACGGCGATCGACCCGGGGTCGCGCGTGCTCCAGTACGGGCACACGTTCCGCCGCGACGGCCTGTCGTGCACCTCGCGCTTCGACGGGCTCACCTGCTCGAACCGGAGCGGGCACGGCTTCTTCATGAGCCGTCAGAGCTGGCGCGTCTTCTAGCCGCGCTCGCGCTCACCCGCCGCCACCCGGGTCTCTCCCGGTACCGTCCGGAGAAACTTGCGCACACATGTATCTCTCGGTGCGCGGGATCCAACTGACCTTGGGGGTAATGCGAGATGGCCGGCACAGGTGAGCGTCCTTCCGTCGTGGTGATCGGCGGCGGCTACGGCGGCTCGGGCGCGGCGAAGGGGCTGGACGAGTTCGCGGACGTGACGCTCGTCGAGCGGCGCGATGCTTTCGTCCACAACGTCGCAGCGCTGCGCGCGCTGGTCGAACCGGAGTGGCTCGAGAGAATCTTCTTCCCCTACGACCGTCTCCTCGCCAACGGACGTGTCCTGCGCGACCAGGCGGTCGGAGTCGACGCGACCGTGGTTGCACTTGCGTCCGGAACCGAGCTGACGCCCGACTTCATCGTGCTCGCGACCGGGTCGACGTATCCCTACCCGGCCAAGTCAGGCACGGACGAGACGGCGACCGCGATCGGACGCTATCGCGAGAGCCACGACGAGCTGGCGCAGTCGGGGCGGGTGCTGATCGTCGGTGCCGGGCCGACGGGCCTCGAGCTGGCAGGGGAGATCAGCGACCGCTGGCCGGAGAAGCAGGTCACGATCCTCGAGCCCGAGCCGGAGATCCTCGCAGGCCCGTACAAGCAGGAGCTCCGGGACGAGGCGCGCCGCCAGTTGGCGGAGCGCGGGGTCGAGTTCGTGCTCGGTGAGGCACTCACCGCGGAGCCGGAGAGCCCGCCGGTCACCTTCGCGCCGTTCTCGGTCTCGACGCGCACCGGCCGCGTGATCGAGGCGGACATCTGGTTTCGCTGCTACGGCCTTGCGCCGGTGAGCGACTATCTGCGCGGAGACCTCGCGAGCACCAGGCTCACCGACGGCTCGGTCGAGGTGAACCGACAGCTCCAGGTGGCCGGACAGACGAACGTCTTCGCGCTTGGCGACGTCGCCGCCGCCGACCTGAAGACGGCCGGCCGTGCGGGCCGAGAGGCCGACGTCGTCGTTGCGAACATTCGCGCGCTCATCGAGGGAGGCGAGCTGCAAGCGTACGAACCGTCCCCACCTGCGATCGTGATGCCGCTCGGCCCGAGCGGCGGTGCCTCCGAGCTTCCGGGTCAGGACGAGATCGCCGGGCCCGAGCAGACCGCCGCGATCAAGGGCGAGCACATGTTCGTCGACGCGTACCGAGAGCGGTTCGGCCTGGTCACGCCCGTGCCCGCGACGGAGGGTGTCTAGGATGGTGCGGTGACCGGCGCGAAGCACTACCGCTGGGACGAGCTACCGCGGGAGGAGCTGAACCCGGCAATCGGGCGACGGCTGATCACGGGCAACGACCTGATGATCGCGCATGTCTATCTCGCCAAAGGCGCGATCGTACCGAAGCACGACCACCACAACGAGCAGCTCACGTACATCCTCGAGGGTGTGCTGCGGTTTCGGCTCGGCGATGACGAGTCGCACGTCGTCGACGTTCACGCCGGCGAGGTGCTGACAATTCCGCCGAACGTCCCGCACACAGCGGAAGCGCTCGAGGACACGCTCGACGTCGATGTCTTCACCCCGCCGCGCGAGGACTGGCTCGACGGCAGCGACGCCTACCTGCGGCGTCGAGCTACCTGACCCACAGCTGATCCATCAGGACCGTGTCGTTGTTGTCCTCGAAGTTTCCGACTCGCGCCGACGTCACGTCGGGGAGGCTCGGCGTGAACAGCGGCACCCACGGCGCCGCATCGGTGAGCTCGCGGTCGACGGTCGCGGCGAGCGTAGTTGTTCCTGCGGGATCGATCGGCTCCTCCTTCGCGAGCCGTGCGATCTGCGGATCGATGCGAGCGTCGCAGAAGTGCGTCGGATCGCTCTGCGCGTCCGAGCATTCGAGCAGGTTCAGCCAATCGATTGCGAGCTGCCCGCCCAACCAGCTGCTGAAGCCCGCCTGAACGCTTGGTGTCTTCGACAGCGTCTTGAAGTATGTGGCTTGATCCCGGATGTAGTGCAACTTCGCGCGGTACCCGAGCCGCCGAAGCAGTGACACGACATAACTCGACTCGGGATGGAAGCGATCGAACGACCAGACGACGATGCTCTCGCCTCGGGTACCCGATTCGCGGATGAGCGCTCGGGCCCGAGCGAGATCGGGTGCCTTCCAGTCGCCGCCGGCGTCCGGCGCGATCGTGTACGGGCAGTAGGGCTGGTAGCCGGGGACGACCGGCGGGACGATCTGGCACGTGGGTTCGGCGAGGAGGGTCGAGCCGTGGAGCGCCGCCACGCGTTGCCGGTCGATGGCGAAGTTGAGGGCGCGACGGACGCGGATGTCGTTGAAAGGCGGACGGCGGACGTTCAGGAACACGTACGCCGTCGCTGACTGCGGAAGTAGATGGAGTTGGCGCGCATGCAGGGCCTGCAATTGCTGAATGCGCGCTCCGGTCAGGCCCACCTCGAATGCGAGATCGGCCTTGCCCGCGAGCACCTCTTGCTCGGCCAGCTGCTCGTTGCCCAGGATGCGGTAGATGATCTCGTCCGGATATCCGTCGGGCCGCGCGGCCATCGACCAGATGTGGAAGTAGCGATTCCGCACGAGAGTGAGAAGCCGCCCGGGCACGTAGCTCTCGAAGGTGTAGGGGCCGGTCGCGGGCACCGGCTTCGTACCGACGTCGTGCGACGGCGTTCCGGGCGGGATCGGAAAGAGATAGGCCAGGTGGTACGGGAACCTGGGGTCGGGCGCCAACAGGCGGAAGGTCAGCGTCGATGATCCGTGCACGATCACGCTGCGACGGAGGTCGCAGTGCTTGTGGCGCAAGCAGGCCTGCGCGCCGTCGACATCCAGAAGAGACGATGCCTCCGGCGCGCCCAGCTCGAGGACGCGGGCGAAGGCGCGTCGGAAGTCGGTCGCGAGGAGCAGGCGGCCGTTCGAGTAGCGGATGCCCGGTCGCAGATGGAACGTGTAGGTCGTTCCGTTTGCGGTCGGCTGCGGCAGTGCGGCCGCCAGGTCGGGCACGATCTGGGTACCGGCCGCCCCGTCGACCCGCCGGAAGCTCGTCAGCCCGTCGTAGGCGAGGCCGATCAGAGCGGCCGAGTTGGTGCTGTCCGCCAGCCCGGGGTCGATCGAGTCGAGGCCGCCGTCGAGTACGACGAGCCGCCCGCCGCGGTGGCCCTTCCCTGAGGCTTGCACGGCAACCCAGATTCCGGCCGTGCCAGACGCCAGGCCTTCGGGCCGGTTCCCGATCGGGGTGACCCCGGCAATGTCTGCCCGGTTGGGGTCGATGCGGACGATGCGAGAGCCGAACTCCGAGCTCACCCAGACGGCCCCTGCGCTGAAGCTGACCGAGGAGGGGCCGCCGGCCACCGGGATCCTCGCCGTCTCCTGGAGCGTCGTCAGGTCGACCTTGGAGACGGTGTCGTCGAGCGAGTTCGCCACCCAGAGTGCGCCGTTCGCGTATGCGATGCCGGTCGGGCCTGCGCCGACGGTCGCCTTCTCGGTCACCGTGTTCGTTGCCGGGTCGATCCCATAGATGTTGCGGGTCGCCTCGTCGGTCACCCAGACCAGGCCGCCGCCGATTGCGATCCCGGCCCCGACGGCGTTTGTCGCAATCGCGTCTGCGACGACCTCGCCGGTGTTTGCATCGATCCGCGTGGCGGTGCGATCGCCGGCGTTCGTCACCCAGACCGAGCCGTATCCGCAGGCGACCGCGGTCGGCCCTGCGCCGACATGGATCACTTTCACCACCGTGTTCGTCTCCGCGCTGATCCACGAGACGGTCGCCGCGTCGTGGTTTGCGACCCAGACATCGCCGCCGCACACGGCGACCGCGTTCGGGCTCGCGCCGACCGGAATGGTCTGCACGGTCTTCGTGCGAGGATCGATACGGGAGACGTCGTCGTCGACCGAGTTCACGGTCCAGACGGCGCCGTCCCCCACCGCGACCGCCGTCGGTGCCTGGCCGACCGGAACCTGGACGCTCACCCGGCCACCGTGAGCGGCGATCAATCCGACGGAGTTCGCCGTGACGGTCGTCGCATGGGTCGCGCCGCTTCGTGACGCGAGGAAACCTGCGACCACACCCGCGGTCACCAGGACGGCGGCAGCGGCAGCTACGAGTCTCGCTCCCGGCCTGGGGCGTCGCTCACGCTCGTGCCCGGGTGCATGTTCTGCCGGTGCCGCGGCCGGCCTGTTGTGCGCGATCGGCGCTTCGAGGAGGTCACGGTAGACCGACTCCGTCTCGGGCGAGGGGTAGGCGCCGAGCTCTTCAGCGAGCAGGCGTCGGCATCGTTCGTAGACCTGAAGAGCCTCCGCCCGGTTGCCGGCTGCAGCGTGCGCCTCCATCAGGCGGCGGTATCCCGTCTCGCGAAACGGCTCGAGCGCGATCGCCTGTTCCGCCCAGTGTGCAGCCTCGGGCGCCTCGCCGAGACTCAAGCAGGCATTGCCGAGAACGCTCAACGCTCGGCCGTGCATGTCGGCCAGTTCGCGCCGTTTCCCCGCTACCCAATGACCGTCGTCACCTGGCAGGAACGGCTGGCGCACGAGCGACGCTGCCGACGCGGCCATGCCCTTCGCCTCCTCGAGATCGCCGGCTTCGAGCGCGCTCTCCGCTTCCCGAACTGCGTTCGTCGCGGCGATCACATCGACCCAGCTTCCTTCGGGCAGGGCGAGGCAGTAGCAGCCGAACGCGCTGGTCAGCGCGTCGGCCCCGTCGATTCCGTGCTCGCTCAGCAGGGCGCGCAGCTTGCTCACGATCACTGTAAGCGCCTTCTCCCAGGTAGGAGGCGGCGTCTCCCATAGCGCCTCGGCAAGCTCTGCCCGCGGCACCGGTCTGCCTTCCTCGGCAACGAGATAGGCGAACAGCAGTCGTCCCTGCCGCCCCGGGAAGCGCCCGCCGTCGATCGCCGATCCGTCCGTCTCGACCCTGACTCGGCCTGCGAGGAAGACCTTCAGTTGCAACCCCCTGGCGTTTCCGGGATCTTGCTCCTTCTGGGGGAGCTTTCCTAGGGTTGGGGCGAGGAGCCGTGGACGTCGGGATCGATGACCGGCAGCCCGGCGGGTGTCAGGAAGAAGCGCATGGGAAACAGCGTTGGGATCGGCTGTGAGGCATCTCTTCCTGGTCTACGAGCAGCACGGAGGTCGGTGGGAGTGGTCGAAGGGTCTGCGCGAGCAGGAGTCCTGGGACGAGCACGCCCGGTTCATGGATGGTCTCGTCGAAGAAGGATTCGTCGTGCTCGGCGGCCCGTTGGATGAAACGGATGTCCTGCTCATTGTCGAGAGCGCCGGCGAGGCGGCCGTTCGGGCCAAGCTTGCGCTCGATCCGTGGATCGAGAACGGGATGATTTCGATCACCTCTGTCCGTCCGTGGACGGTCCTCCTGGAAGGTCGTCGTTAGCTCGTGCGCGTGTAGAGGAGATGCGTCAGACGAGAATCGTTACGGGCACATCATGAAGCCGTATCCATAGTTCTTTGGCCGAGAACAGGGGTAGAGCGCGCGGACGTGGGCGGGGATGTCGAGCGAGTCCATCCTGAAGCCTTGTGCGTCGTAGGTGAGCCGACGATGACACCGTCGGCGGTTTCTAGTGTGTTCGCGCGGGTGAGCACTGCCCGGCGAGAGTGATGGTCTGGGTGTGTGTTCCCCCGAGCAGCCGGTAACGGAACGTGAGCTCGTCGGGCGGACAGCCGTCTGTCTTGAGCGTGATCCAGAGGTGTCCTCGCGCGGGAATCGTTGCTCCCTCCACCGCTTGCATGGTCCCGTTTCCGGTGTCCTGGACCTTGGCCGGAGGGTTCACTGAGAGAAGGGTTGCGTCGGCGAAGCCGGCGTTGTTGATCGAGATGCTCGTGGGCGCGGGGAAGCCGACCTCGAAGCTGCCGAGGCGCAGCGGGTGGAGGGAGGAGTTCGTCAGGCAGAGCGCCAGGGCAGCTGCCGCGCACCAGCCGATCTGACGGAGAGGTAACGGTGGCTGCTCCTCTGTCTGTTCGACGGCGAAGAAACACAAGGCGGCGGTCGCGATCAGCAGAGCGAGTAGGCCGGTGACGATGCGCGGGTCGAGCGGCAGGAAAGGGGCAACACCGGTCAGGGCGAGCGTCGAGACGACCGCCTTGAGACCGACGAGGAAGCCGGTGCGGGCCCAGATCGCCCGCTGCACGAACGCCGAACTGACGGCCAACACGACGACGGCGATCGACACGTCGGCTGCTGCTGCAAGCCAGTTGCCCGGCGGATAGGGGCCGCGCAGATACCCGTGCGCGGTAGGGCCGTTGATCGCGTTGGAGTCGAACACGCCCAGGAGTGACAGCGCCGTGCCGGTCAGTCCCAGTGTGATCCCGGCCGCGAACCAGGCGAGGCAGATGGCCCAGCCGGTCTGGACGAAGCCCGGGTGTGGGTGGGGAGCTGTGTGGGCGCTCATGCCGTGACGTTCTTCATCTAGACAGCTTCTCGCGCAAACCCGAACAACGCAATAGTCCAGCCCGCTCCGGGCCGTTCGCGAGCTAGAGCCTGAGTAGAACCCTCGATATCGGTGAACAGGAACGTCACCCTCCCCCTGGGAAGATCCGGTTGCATCCACGCATCGTGCGCCCGTTCAGAAGACGACCAGGGGTGCGCTCCCAATGAACACCTTTCCGAAAATGCCCCCGACAAGAATCGAACTTGTGCACGCGGTTTAGGAAACCGCTGCTCTATCCACTGAGCTACGGGGGCTCGTGTCTCAATGGTACGTCGGCCCCGGGATCGAGCCAGGCCCCTACTCGGCCGCGAAGAGTGCTCGCGCCGCGTCGGCGAACGCGGCGATTGCGATCGGGTCAGGCTGCTCGCCCCGGGTGAACATGCCGACCTGGAGGCCAGGGCCGTACGAACCGATCGCGTCGATGTCCGCCGTTGTCGCCGGCTGGACGACCCAGTGGATGTGGCCCGGCGTGCGGCCGGCGTGCGACCACTGGCAGGTGTAGACCTGCTCGGGCGCGACCAGGCGATCGACGACCTCGGCAACGCGCCGCAGGAGCGGCCCGAGCTCGGCGGCCTCCGCGGAGGTCAGCTCGGCGACCCGCGTCACGTGTCGTCGGGGCTTGACGAGCAGGGTGCCGACCCCGAGCGGACCGATGCAGTGCTCGACGAGCCAGTCGGGCGACTCGTGGATGACGCCGCCCGGCAGTGGGAGCCGCCCTTCCGCCAGGTCGCATGCGAGGCAACCTTCCACGGCGCCAAATCTAACGGTCGGTGGCCACCTTCCAGCCTGTGAGCGTCGTGACGACGTAGAGGCTGAAGGTGCGGCCGGCCGTGGTGAAGTCGCAACTGAAGGAACGGAACGCGATCGCCCCCGCTCGATCCGTCCTGTCCTGCGGGAAGTGCTTGTGCGTGCGCTCCTCGGTCTTCGAGTAGAAGCCGTTGAAGCACGAGGCGAACTTCACGGCCTGCCGGGTCAGGTCGATGTGGGCCCACATCCTGAGGCCGTGCTCGAGGTATGTCTCGGCCTGGCGGTCGGTTCGGTAGAGCGGCCGGCCGCCCCAGGCGGAACCGACGCCGGCCAGGAGGGCGAGGCCAAGGGTCAGGGTGACGAGCCTCATGGCCCGTCACCCTAGCCCTCCGGCGGGCGCGCGTTTTACAGCCCGTTCGACGTCGAGGTGGTGCTGTCGGACGTCGTCGTGTCAGAGGTCGTCGTGTCGGACGTCGTCGTGTCCGGAACGGTCGTCTCGACGGTCGTGGTGTGCGTGGTCGTCGTGGTCCCACCCGGGTGATGGTGGCCCTTGCCGCGATCCCCGGTCGAAGTCGTCACCGTGGTCGTGCGAGGCGGCCTGACCATCCGGACGTGCAGAAGGGCCGTGCCGGCCTGGAGCGTCGACCCGTCTGCGCAGCCGACACCGGTCAGCGAGACGGTCTGTCCCGTGGCTCCCAGAGAAACGGTCACGACGTCGCCGTTGTGGAACGGGCTGTGCCGGTCCGCATGGGTGACGGTGACGGTGAACGACTGCGGCGCGGCAGCGGTTCCGAAGACCACGGCTCTCTTGCATGCCTGATCCTTCTTTCCGTTGGTGTGTCCACGGCCGTGGTGGCCCGAGTCGGCGAGCGCGAAGGACGAGGTGGCGCCGGCCGCTCCGATGAGCGCCAGCAGCACGATCTTGAGCTTCATGAAGACTCCCTTTCCATCACAGCTGTTGGATATCCACGTCGACTATCGACAGCTGCAGACCGAAGGTGCGTCCCTCGACTCAGGGACAGCGGAGCAGTCTCGAGCTCGCGCTCAGCGCCGGTGGCTCACGTCGAGGCCGCTCGCGACCACGATCGCAAGGCCAACTGCGCTCAGCTTGCCGCCGCTCGATGCGGACAGGACGTACGTGCCGTGTGCGTTCGTCACGCACCGCCATGCAACCGCGCCCGTCGGGGTCCCTGCACCGAAGACCTTGTTGCCGTCGACCTGGAACGTCTGCGTGCGCGTGGCCCATTGGTCGCACGTCTTGCCGGCCGGCAGCTTGCGTACCTGCCAGACGAAGCTCTGTCCCGTCCAGCGCCACAGTCCCTTCCGGATGCGCACGCGATTTGTGAACGGAACGCTGAGCACGCCGGCCGCGACCTTCGCGCCGCTCCGGTAGCGGTAGAAGAGCGGCGTGCGGGCGGGCAGGAACAGGCTTCCCCCCTCGCTCTTAGCGAGCTGAGTCCGGGTGGCGGCCGGGAGGTAGCTCCAGGCCGGCGTGAAGAGCGAGCGCGCGACGCCCGCGAAAGCACCCGCGGCCACGAGGCACGCGAGCGAGATCACCACCGGCTTGATCCGAGCAGCGCTCATTCGCTGCGGACTGTAAGGCTCCGGTATTCGTGAGATGTCAGGGAACTGTTCTGGCAGTGCAAGACGGCCGCGCTGCACTGATCCTCCGAACGGGGGACACGGGCCGCCGGAAGTGCGCCGATCATCTGCACGTGCGGCGTTTCTCGCTTCTCATCGCTCTGGTGGCGCTACCGCTCGTGTTGGCGGCGTGCACCGGCGCCGACGCGCAGAAGGCCCAGGGGCTGCTCGACCAGTCGCAGGTTGCCGCCAAGTCGGTCCACTCCGAAGCCTTCTCGATGCGGATGACGATGGACTCGGCCGCCAACAGCGCGGTCGTCGACGTGCTCGGCGGGATGGTCCTGAAGGGTGCCGGGGCGGGCGACTACTACGCGACGGTGAACACTCAGGCGGCGGGCGCCTCCCCACTCGATCTCGTGATGGTCAAGCACGGTTCGACCGTCCAGCTGCGGCTCAACGGCACGACGCGCACCGTGTCGCTGCCGGCCCGGCTGAAGCCGGCCGCCGCCGCAGGGTTCGATCTCAACGCGATCACCCCGTACGTGAAGGACGTCTCGGTATCGACGATCGATGTGAACGGTCGTACCGAGGACGAAGTGACCGGCACGATCGACGGCAATGCACTGCTGCAGAATCTCCCGGGCGTTTCGACCGGGGTGTTGTCGAAGGTGGGCGGCTCGCTCAGCGACATCAAGGTCTCGCTCTTCATCCCGCGCGACTCGCACCTGGTCGAGACGGCGCTGATCGACATGACCATGCACGTGGCGAAGCAGAGCTTGCACATGAGCCTGTCCTACGCCGTCACGAGCGTGAATCAGCCGCTGGCGTTCCCCTAGCGGGCTCGAGCAGCACCACCGGAATTCGGCGTGCGGTCCGGCGTTCGTAGCCGAGGTAGCCCGGCGCGATCCTCGTGACCTCGGCCCACAGCCGGTCGCGTTCGCCGCCCTGCGCCTCGCGGGCCACGACGCTTCGGGTCGAGCTTCCGAGCTGCACTGTGGCGCGAGGTTCGCGCTGCAGGTTCAGCCACCAGGAGGGCGACCGATCGAGCCCGCCATACGACGCGATCACGACGTAGCTCTCGCCCTGCTGCAAGGAGCAGAGCGGCACGGTCCGCGGGCGCCCCGATTGACGGCCAGTCGTCGTGAGCAGCACGATCGGGAGCCCCCAGATGTGCGATCCGACCCGTCCGCCGCTCGCGCGGTAGAGAGCGCGGTGTGCAGCGCCGAGGTGGTGAGTTGCGAGCCGGACGAGCAGCGGGCGCATTGCCGCCGAGGGTAGACGGCTGATCGGTACGGCGCCGCTAGACGGCGACGCGGATCTCGCCGCCGACGAGCACGCGCTCGATCTCGAGGCGTTCGTTGAGCATCGACGAGGTCGGCAGGGAGCCCCACGTCGATCCGCCCGAGCTCCGGGTCGCCGAGCACGCGAGCCGGCGTCGTCGTCGCAGCGGCAATTGCCTCTTCGAACGGCACGCCCAGCGCATGCAGGTTCGGACCGCCTCGATCATCGTCAACACGCTGCCGGCCAGAACGCCGTCGGGCCCGCGAACGGCGCCGTCGTGCACCTGGACGTCGAGCTTGCCGAAGCTCGTACGACCCGTCGGCGCGGCCTGCCGCCGTGATCGCGTCGGTCACGAGCGCGACCCGCTCGCCTGCCGCGCGCCAGACGACCTGCACGCGTCTCGGGCGCGAGGTGGATGCCGTCGAGGATCATCCAGACGACGACGTCGTCGCGGGCGAGTGCCGCGCCGACGATGCCCGGGTCGCGATGAAGGAACGGGCGCATTGCGTTGAAGAGGTGCGTGACGCTGTGCACGCCGCGGTCGAACGCTGCGTTCGCCTGCTCCGCCGTCGCATCGGTGTGGCCGAGTGAGACCGCGACGCCGCGCGCGAGCAGCCGGTCGATCAGCTTGCCGGCGCCGGGGAGCTCGGGAGCCAGCGTCATCAGCCGCACCGGCCCCGCGTCGAGCAGGCGGTCGAGCAGCGCCACGTCCGGATCGCGGCGCGCCGACGCGTAGTGCGTCCCGAGCCTGCTCGGCGACAGGAACGGCCCTTCAAGGTGCATGCCGAGGATGCGCGGGCGCCTCGCTCGCGCGGGACCTCCCGCATCGCCGCGATCACCTGCTCCTCCGGGCTCGTGATCAGCGTCGGCAGGTAGGCGGTGACGCCGGTCTCGAGCAGCGCCTCGCCCGCGCGGCGGTACCCCTCCGCATCCGCGTCGAGGAAGTCGACTCCCCCGAACCCGTTCACCTGCAGATCGACGAAGCCCGGAACGGCGATGCCGCGGCCGTTGCGGCGCCGACGCCGGCCGCGGTCAGGCCGCCCGTCGTCGACCTCGACGTCCCCCGGAACGAGCACGCCGTCGACGAGAGCCGCCTCGACGCCGAGCTTCCGCCTGCGCATCGCGTGCAGTGTACGAGTGGTCCGGTGGTTTGGTCAATACCAGTTTGAGGAATTTGTCCGATTTTGGGGTTGTGTCCAGTCGGCTTTGGTCTATACCATCGCCCGATGGCTGGCGATCCGGCTCGAGCAGGTGACGAAGTCGTTCGGCGCGTGAAGGCCGTCGACGGGGTGACGCTCGAGATCGCGGACGCCGAGTTTCTCGTGCTCGTCGGGCCCTCGGGCTGCGGCAAATCGACGCTGCTGCGGATGATCGCGGGGCTCGAGGACGTCAGCGACGGTGCGATCCTGATCGGCGACCGCGACGTCACAGACCTGGCGCCGCGCAGCCGTGACGTGGCGATGGTCTTCCAGACCTACGCGCTCTACCCGCACATGACCGTGCGCCAGAACCTCGGCTACGGCCTGAAGGCGCGTCGCACGCCCGAAGCCGGAGATCGCCCGCCGGGTCGCCGACGTCGCCGAGTTGCTCGGCCTCACCGACCTGCTCGAGCGGCGCCCGGCGCAGCTGTCGGGCGGCCAGCGCCAGCGGGTCGCGATGGGTCGCGCGATCGTGCGCGAGCCGCAGGCGTTCCTCCTCGACGAGCCGCTGTCCAACCTCGATGCCAAGCTCCGCGTCGGCATGCGCGCGTCGCTCGCCCAGCTCCACCAACGGCTCGGCGTCACGACGGTCTACGTGACGCACGACCAGACGGAGGCGATGACGCTCGGCCAGCGTGTCGCCGTGATGCGCGACGGCAAGATCCTGCAGGTGCGACCGCCCGCACGAGCTCTACGCGCGGCCGCGCAACCTCTTCGTCGCCGCCTTCATCGGCTCGCCGGCGATGAACCTCGTCGACGCGACGCTCGACGGCGACGATGTGCACTTCGGCCAGTTCCGCGTGGCCTGCCTCCCGGCGCCCGCCGCGGTCCCGAGCGAACGTGATCGTGCTCGGCATCCGCCCCGAGAGCTTCGAGGACGCCGCCTTCGCGCCCGGGCATGCCGACGCTCGACGTCGGAGTCGAGGTGGTCGAGGAGCTGGGCTCGGACGCGAACGTCTTCTTCCACGTCGACGCGCCGCCGATCACCGCCGAGATCCTGGAATCGGCGTCCGAAGAGGGCTTGCTGCCCGCCGACCGGGCGCTCTTCGCGGCGCGCGTCGACCCTCGCTCGGACGCCCGCCCTGGCCGCGGGCTCGAGCTGGCGGTCGATCCGGCCCGCTTCCATTTCTTCGATCCCGAGAGCGGCGAGCGGCTCGAGACGGCCGCCGGCGCGCCCGCTCAGACCGCGCATTGACGAAGCAGCGCGAGACACGCGAGCGGGTCCTCGAGCTGATCGAGCCGCTCGGGGTCGGCGACGCGATCCCCGCCGAGCGGCAGCTCGGGATCGACCTCGGCGTCTCGCGGCTGACCGTTCGCGCTGCGCTCGACGAGCTCGTCCGCGAGGGATACCTCGTGCGCCGCCGTGGAGCCGGCACGTTCGTCGCCGAGCCGAAGGTCGCGAAGGGCATCGACGTCAGCTCGTTCAGTGACGACATGCGCGCGCGCGGGCTGATCGCCGGCGAGCCGGACGCTCGACCTGCGCGCCGATCCCGGCAGGCGCGCGGCTCGGCCGGATCCTCCACGTCTCGCCGTCCGAGCAGGTGGTCACCGTCAAGCGGCTGCGGCTGGCCGACGGCGAGCCGATGGCGATCGAGCTCCTCAACGTGCGGGCGTCGCTCGTCCCGGGCCTCACGGCCGATGACCTCGAGCAGAGCTTCGTTCTACGACCTGCTCTCCTCGCGCTACGACATCGAGATCGCCGGCGGGACGCAGACCGTCGAGCCGACCGTCACGAACGAGGAGGAGTCGGCCGTCGCTCGGCGTGCCGCTCCACTCGCCGGCTCTGCTCTTCGAGCGGGTCACCCGGTCGGTCGACGGCGACGTGATCGAGTTCACCACCTCGACCTACCGCGGCGACCGCTACCGGCTCGTCACCGAGCTCGGCATGGGCGGGCGCAGCCGCTCGAGCCCAGGTCTCCGGCTGACCGGGCTAGACCAATTCTGAAATTGGTATTGACTTTTTGGTGGCTGTTGTGACACGATCCAGCGCAGTGGCAACTGGTCTATACCAACTGCGCGGCGCCGAGACCCTCGCCAGTGAGGAGAGCGACAGGGCCGCCTGACTCTGGAGGGATCCAGATGAAGAGACGTAGCATCGTCGCTCTCGGTCTGGTCGTCGTCCTTGCCGCCGCGGTCCCCGCCGCGACGACTCTCGGCGCGACGAAGAAGACGACAGCGAACAGCATCACCGTTTGGCTGCAGATCGACGCACAGTCCGGCTGGCCGGACGTCGTCGCGGCTGCCAACCAGCAGTTCCAGTCCGACCATCCGGGCACGACTGTGAACGTCCAGTACCAGAGCTGGACCGATCACCTGCAGAAGTTCGACGCGACCCTCGCGGGTGGCGGCGGCCCTGACGTGATCGAGATGGGCAACACCGAGATGACGAAGTACATGGCGGCCGGAGCGTTCGCTCCGCTCGACAAGTCGCCGTTCGACAACTCGTCGTCCTGGCTGCCGGGGCCTCGCCGCCTCGGGCAAGTTCGGCGGCAAGACGTACGGCGTCCCGTACTACGCGGGCTCGCGCGTCGTCACCTACCGCAACGACCTGTTCAAGAAGGCCGGCATCACCAAGCTGCCGGCCACGACCGCGGAGTACGCGGCCGACGCGAAGAAGCTGCTTCGCGAAGAACCCGCAGAAGGGTTTCTCGCCGGTCTACATCGCGGGTGAGGACTGGTACGTCGGCGATGGCGCTTCGTCTTCGACTACGGCGGCGGGATCGCGACGCAGGTCAGCGGCCAGTGGAAGGGTCTGCTCGCCTCGCCGAAGTCGATCGCCGGCCTGACCGCGTTCAAGAACTTCTTCTGCGCAGCCTCGCGGGCGACCGAAGACGAACGACGGGACGAAGCCGAACCCGTACGACGTCTACGCTCAGGGTCAGGCGGGCTCGATGGTCGGCCCGAGCTGGTACACCTGCTGCGTCGGCAAGAAGTACACGGCGTCGACCGCGCAGTTCGTGATGCCGGGCCACGTCAAGGGCCAGGCGATGCCGGGCTTCCTCGGCGGCTCCGACCTCGCCGTGCCGGTCACGAGCTCCAACAAGGCGCTCGCTGCCGACTGGATCAAGGACTTCACGGACACCGCTCCGAGAAGGCCCTCCAGGCGAAGGGCAACATCCCGAACGCGACCAACCTGCTCGGCAACAGCGTGAACGAGCGGGCTGCCGCGCGGAGCTGGTTCGTCCCGACCGCGAAGCACTGGGTCGACGTCGAGAACGGCAACATCCTGCGCAACATGCTGGCCCAGATCCTCACCGGCAAGCTGACCGTGAAGCAGGCGGCTCAGTCGGCCAGCGACAACATCGCATCGGTGCTGAACCAGCCGTAACGCGGTGCACGAGAGTAGTCCAACGGCACCCGCCGCCGAGACCTTGCATCAGAGGTCTCGGCGGCGGCGCCGTTTCTGGCGCCCGGTCGGCCGTGGGGCGGTGCCGTACGGGCTGATCGCCCCGGTCGTCGTCGTGATCGCGGTGGTCCTCGGCTATCCGCTCTACTGGCTGGTGAAGCTCTCGACCGCAGCGCTACGGCCTCTTCGAGCTGATCCGGCACCACGGCGTCTACATCGGGCTTGCCAACTACCGCTCGGTCCTGCACGACCCCGTCTTCTGGCACACGCTCTCCGCACCGATCGTCTTCACGGCGGTGAACGTCGTGCTGACGATGGGGATCGGCATGCTGCTCGCGCTGCTGCTCGTGCGCGTCAGCACCGGGGTGCGCCTCGTGCTCAGCTCGGGGCTCGTGCTCGTCTGGTCGATGCCGGTCGTCGTCGCCGTGCAGATCTGGTACTGGATGACGAACCCCCAGAACGGCGTCCTCAACTACGTGCTGACCAAGCTGGGGTTCGGCGACTTCTTCCAGCACGACTGGTACGCGACGACGTTCTCGCAGCTCAGCATGACCACGCTGCTGATCGTCTGGGGCGCGCTGCCGTTCGTCGCGATCACCCTCTACGCCGGGCTCGCGCAGGTGCCGCACGATCTCGTCGAGGCGGCCGAGGTCGACGGCGCCCGGCCCTGGCGCGTGTTCCGGGACATCACGCTGCCGATCATCAGGCCGATCCTGCTGATCCTGACCAGCCTCTCGATCATCTGGGACTTCGGCGTCTTCACCCAGCCGTACCTGCTGATCGGACAGTCGAAGATCACCACGGGCAACTACCTGATGAGCATCTACCTCTTCGAGGAGGGCTACTTCAAGGCCGACTTCGGTCGCGGCGCTGCGATCTCGATCCTGATGCTCCTGATCGTCGCGGTGCTGAGCGTCGTCTACGTGCGCAGGATGGTGCGGATCGGGGCGGCGCAGTGAGCGCTCGCGGCCACGCGCATCGCCGCCGCGCGCGCCAGACCGGGTGGAACGTGCTCGGCATCGCCATCTTCGTCGTGATGGTCTTCCCCGTCTTCTGGATGATCTCGACGGCGTTCAAGTCGAACGAGCAGATCATCAGCCTCAACCCGACCTGGTTCCCGTTTCCGCCGACCTTGCAGCACTTCCGCGACCGCGATCCACACGCCGTACTTCTGGGTCGATGTCGGGAACAGCCTGATCGTCGTCTCCGTCACGGTCGCGATCTCGATCGTGCTCTCCTTCCTCGCCGCGGTCGCGCTCGCGCGTTACAACTTCGACGGCCGCAAGCTGTTCATCGTGCTCGTGATCGGCATCCAGATGCTGCCGCAGGCGGGCCTGATCATCCCCCTCTACGTCGTGCTCGCCGACTACCACCAGGTGAACGCGCTGAGCGGGGTGATCATCACGTACCTGACGTTCGTGCTGCCGTTCTGCGTCTGGACGCTGCGCGGCTTCCTGCTCGGCATCCCGAAGGATCTCGAGGAAGCCGCGATGGTCGACGGCTCGACGCGTGTGGGCGTGTTCATGAAGATCCTGCTGCCGCTGATGGGCCCGGGCCTCGTCGCGACGTCGGTGTTCGCGTTCATCACGGTCTGGAACGAGTACATCTTCGCCCGCGTGCTCCTGAACGACCAGTCGAAGCAGACGGTCACGGTCTGGCTCTCGTACTTCCTCGGCTCGAGTCGCAACACCGACTGGGGGGCGCTGATGGCCGCCTCGACGCTGACCGCGATCCCCGTCGTGATCTTCTTCCTGCTCATTCAGCGGCGGATCGCCTTCGGGCTGACCGCGGGGGCGGTGCGCGGATGACCGCCACGCTCGAAGAGCTCGCGTCCGCCTGCATCTTCCCGAGCTTCTCCGGCACGGCTCCGCCCGACTGGGTGCGCCGCTTCCTCGCCGGAGGCGGCGGCGGGATCGTGCTCTTCGCCTACAACGTCCCGTCGCGGGAGCAGCTTGCGTCGCTCTGCGCCGCGCTCCAGTCGGAGCACCCCGGCGTCCTGCTCGCGATCGACGAGGAAGGCGGCGACGTCACGAGGCTCGAGTGGGACACGGGCAGCTCCTACCCGGGCGGAGCGGCGCTCGGCGTGGTCGACGATCCAGCCCTGACCGAGAGCGTCGCGGCGTCGATCGCCGCCGAGCTCGCGACCGTCGGAGTGAACTGGAACCTCGCACCGGTCGCCGATGTGAACGTTCCCGCGAACCCGGTGATCGGCACGCGCGCGTTCGGCTCGGATCCGCAGCTCGTCGCCCGGCATGTCGGCGCCTGGGTCCGAGGGCTCCAGAGTGGAGGCGTCGCCGCCTGCGCGAAGCACTTGCCGGGCCACGGTTCGACCACACAGGACTCGCATCTCGAGCTGCCTCAGCTCGTCGGCGATCTCGAGGCCGGCCTCGAGCCGTTCCGGGCCGCGATCGCCGCCGGGGTCAAGTCGATCATGACGGCGCACATCCGCGTCCACGACCTGCCCGCCACCATCGACCCGGCGCTCATCCAGGGCCTGCTCCGGGACGAGCTCGGTTTCGACGGCGTCGTCATGGCGGACGCGCTGGAGATGAAGGCCGTGTCCGAGACGGTCGGCGTCGAGAGCTCTGCGGTGCAGGCGCTCGCCGCAGGCGTCGATGCTCTCTGCGTCGGTCACGATCTCGGCGAGGACGCAGTCGACCGGATTCGCGGCGCTCTCGTTGCGAATGTGGACGAGAGCCGGCTCCGCGAGGCGGCGGGAAGAATCGCCCGGCTCGCGGACTGGGCGAAGCCCGCTGCCGGCGACGCCGACCACGAGGGTGCGGCTGCCGGAGCAGGCCGCGCGCTCATCGTCGAGGGCGACGTAGCGCTCTCGCGGGCGCCGGTGATCGTCGAGCTGCGCCCCACGGCGAACATCGCCGCCGGCGAAGCCGAGCACGGACTGCGCGAGGCACCTGTCGTCCGCGAGGGCGAGCTCGTGCCGCCGGCGGACGTCTACGTCGTGCGTGACGCGCACCGGCACGCGTGGATGCGGAGCGCGGCCGACGTGCCCGGCGTGATCGTGGTGGAGACCGGGCTGCCGCTGTGGCGGCCCGTGCTCGCGCGAGGCTACGTCGCGACCTACGGCGGCGGTCGCGCATCGCTCGCCGCGGCAGGGGAGGTGCTCGGGCTGTGACGAGCCATCTCGAGCACGAGCTTCGCGACCAGCCTGCCGCGCTCGCGCGCCTGATCGAGAAGCAGCTGGGCTTTGCCGAGGAGATCGCGGGGCTCTTCCGCCGGAGCGACGTGCAGTACGTCCTGATCGCCTCACGAGGAAGCTCGTCGAATGCCGCGCGCTATGCCCAGTACCTGCTCGGCCGCGCGCACCGGGTCCCGGTGGCGTTCGCGACGCCGTCCCTCTTCACGCTCTACGAGCAGCCCCCGCGGCTCGACGGTGCGCTCGTCGTCGGGATCTCGCAGTCCGGCGAGTCTCCGGACGTCGTGGAGGTCGTGCGCGAAGCGAAGCGTCAGGGCCGTCCGTCGATCGCCGTCACGAACTCTCCCTCGTCGCCGCTCGGGCTCGCAGCCGACGCCGTGGTGAAGCTCGAAGCGGGCAAGGAGCAGGCGGTCGCAGCGACCAAGACGTACGTCAACTCGCTCGGCGCGATCGCGTTGATCTTCGCAACGACCACCGGCGACGCTCAGGCGCTCGAGGAGCTCCGCCGGGCGCCCGAGCAGATCCAGGCACAGATCGACCGCTCGTGGGGTGATGTCGCCGCCCTCGACACGCTCGGGCCTGTCGACGGTGGGACCGTGATCGCCCGCGGGATCAATTACTGCACCTCGTTCGAGGTCGCGCTGAAGATCCGCGAGCTGTCCGGGATGCTGTTCGAGGCGTACTCCGCGGCCGACCTGATGCACGGGCCGGTGGCGGCGATCGGGCCCGGTTGGCCGGTATTCGCGCTCGCTCCGTCAGGGCCGGCGCTCGAGGCGATGGAAGTTGCCGTCGCGGACGTCGCGCGCCGTGGCGCACGGGTGATCGTCGTCTCCGATGTGTCCCGTGTGCTCGCGCACGGCGAGGTCGCGCTGCCGCTCGTCGCCGGTGTGCCGGAATGGCTGAGCCCGCTCGTCGCAGTCGTCCCCGGCCAGCTCGCCGCGCTCCGGCTCGCACAACTGCGCGGAGCGGATCTCGACAACCCGATCGGGCTCTCGAAGATCACGCTGACGCGCTGAGCCTCAGCCCTCCCGCGGCTGCCAGCGGAACTTGCGCAGTGCGAAGACCAGGCCGACGGCGCCCCAGCCGAGCACGACCGCGAGCGCTTCGGTCTCGGTCCAGATGTGGTGGTGCAGCACCATCACGTCGCGGGTCAGCTTCGTGAAGTAGGTGAGCGGCAAGAGGTTGGCGATCGCGCGCAGGAAACCGGGGTACTCCTTCGGAGTGAAGAAGGTGCCGGAGATGATCGCCATCGGCAGATAGACGAAGTTGACGACGGCCGACGAGCCCTCGGCGGAGCGCACGAAGCCCGTCAGCCCGAGCCCCATCGCGGCGAACGCGGCAGCGCCGACCACGAGCACGAGGAACAGCGAGAACGGCCGGGCAGGCCAGGCGACCGAGAAGAGGAGATGGCCGAGCACGATCAGGACGCTCGCCTCGATCAGGAACGTGATGAACGTCGAGACGAGCACCGCGACCAGATATGTCCAAGGGGGCAGGGGCGTCGCGCGGATGCGCTTCAGCACGCCGCTCTCGCGGCGGATCACCATCGTGATCGCAAGCCCGGCGAACGCCGTCGACGCGACGCCGTAGCCGATCATCCCTGCCTGGAGGAACGGCGCGGCCTTGATGTGCTCCTTCGTGATCACGCTCTTGCCGTAGATCGAGCCGAAGACGAGGAAGAAGATCACCGGCAGAAGGAAGGTGAAGAACGCGGCTTCGCGGTTTCGCCAGAAGAGCATCTGCTCGGTTCTCAGCTCGTGCAGGAAGAGCCTCACTCGGCGGTCAGCTCCAGGTAGACGTCCTCGAGCGTGGGCCGCCGGACCTCGAGCTCGTCGAGCTCCGCGCCGCGGGCGAGCGCTTCCGCGGTCAGCTCGTGCAGCCGTCGGGTCGGATCGTTCGTCCGCTCGACCACGTCCTGGCCGTTGCGCTGAAGCGGATCTCGGTCTCGACCGTGCCGCCGGTCAGATCGGCCGGCGATCCCTCGCGCACGATCACGCCGTCACGCAGCACCGCGACGCGGTCGGCGAGCTGTTCGGCCTCGTCGAGGTAGTGCGTCGTGAGCAGGATCGTCTTCCCGAGCGCGCGGAGGTTGCGAACGGTCTCCCAGGCCGTGCGTCGGGCCCCAGGGTCGAAGCCGGTCGTCGGCTCGTCGAGGAAGACGAGCTCGGGGTCGCCGATCAGCGCGAGGCCGAGGTCGAGGCGGCGCTTGCTGTCCACCCGAGAGCGTGCGCACGCGCGATTCGCGCCTTCTCGGTCAGGCCGACGATCTCGATCACCTCGTCGACGTCGCGCGGCTTGGCGTAGTAGCCGGCGAACACGCGCAGGCTCTCGCGTGCGGTCAGGGTCGGGTAGAGCGACGAGGACTGGAGCACCACGCCGATCCGCTGCCGCCACGGCGTGCCGCTTCGCTGGGGGTCGACGCCGAGCACCTCGACCGTCCCGGCGTCGCGGTTGCGGTACCCCTCGAGGATCTCGACGGTCGTCGTCTTGCCGGCGCCGTTCGGGCCGAGCAGGCCGAACACCTCGCCCGACCTCGATCGTGAAGTCGATGCCGCGCAGCGCCTCATGTGCGCCGTACGCCTTGCGCAGGCCTGCTACTGCGACCGCGTTCACAGTTCGACCACGGCGACGGCGCCCGGCGCGAACTTTCGTCCCTCGCCGGTCAGCTCGAGGAAGATCTCGCTGCAGTCGGGTTGGTGCCCGACCGTAACGACCGTCTCGCCGCGGCCGGCTGACCGCCTCGCGAACGTCGGCTGCGGTTGCGCCGGGCGCGAGCCGTTCGTCGACCTCCGCATCGAGATTCGCCGCACGCGCGATCGGCTCGGCCGTCTGCGCGCGCCCGCAGCAGCGGGCTCGACAGCACGGCGTCGAGGTCCTCCGCGGCGAGTCGTCCGGCGAGCTCGCGCGCGGCTGCCTGTCCGGCCTGCGTCAGCGGCCGGAGCGCGTCCGGCTCGCCCGGCGCGGCCTCGGCGTGACGGACGAGGAAGAGGCGCACGGCCCTAGCCTAGTTGGGCTGCGACCTCGCCCAGCACGGCGACCATCTCGACGTCCTCGTGCGCGAGGTGCTGGAGCATCACGCGCTCGACGCCCGCCTCCTCGTAGAGCGCGCAGTTGGCCGACGACCTCGTCGACGGTGCCCGAGATCGGCGGCTGCTCGCTGCCGGTCACCGCTTTGAAGGCGGCCAGCCGCTCGGGCAGCGTCGGCCGGGTCGCGGCCGACGACGCAGCTCGTCATCATCGAGAAGGCGAGCGGCTCGCGGCCGGCCGCCGCGCGCCGCGTCGTCGAGGGCCCGCCTGCGCTCACGTGCCTCGTCGACCGTCGGCAAGACGGTGTTGTACTCGTCGGCGAGCGCGACGGCCGCCCGCACCGTGCGCGGCTTCGCGCGTGCCGCCGACGATGATCGGCGGGTGCGGCCGCTGCAGCGGCTTGGGTCGGATCTCCGTGCGGCGTCGGCCAGTGGCGGATGATCTCCGCGAGCTGGCGGTCGAGCTCGTCGAGCCGTTCGCCGAAGCGGCGGGAACGCGAAGCCGTACGTCTCGTGCTCGGCCTCGAACCAGCCTGCGCCGATCCCGAGCTCGACGCGCCCGCCGGAGATGTGGTCGACCGTCGCGACCTTCTTCGCCAGCACCGCGACGCGGCGGAACGTGACGGGGGAGACCATCGTCCCGAGCCTGATCCGGCTCGTCACCGCGGCCAGCCCGGCGAGCGTCGCCCAGGCATCGAGCGAGCCGGCCGGCTCGCCGCGCACGATCGAGCGGTAGTGGTCCGAGCGAAACAGCCCGTCGAGGCCTGCGTCCTCCGCGGCGCGGGCGAGCGCGAGCCACTGCTCCCAGGAGACGCCCTCCTGGCCCTCGATCATCAGGCAGACGCGCACTATTCGGGCGTCACGTAGGAGGCGGTCAGCCCGCCGTCGACGAGGAACGTCGAGCCGGTGACGTACGACGACTCGTCCGAGGCGAGGAACAGCGCACCGTTGACGACCTCGCGCGGCTTGGCGAGGCGGCCGGTCGGCCAGTGCACGCGCCGGCGCTCGAGAGCCGCGGGGTCGTCGCCGAAGATCGTGAGCAGCAGCGGCGTCTCGACCGGCCCGGGACAGAGGGCGTTCACGCGCACGTTCTCCCGCGCGAACTGCACGGCGAGCTCGCGGCTCATCGACAGCACAGCGCCCTTCGACGCGGTGTAGGAGATCTGGCTCGTCGCCGCGCCGACGATCGCGACGAAGCTCGCGACGTTGATCACGCTAGCCGCCGCCGCGCTCGAGCAGGTGAGGGATGCCGTGCTTGCAGCAGAGGAAGACGCCTCGCGTGTTCACGGCCTGCACGCGGTCCCACGCTTCGACGCTCGTGTCCAGGACCGACGCATCGTCGTCCGGGCGAGATGCCGGCGTTGTTGTAGAGCACGTCGATGCCGCCGTAGCGCTCGGCGGTCGCGTCCATCATCGCCTTGACGCTCGCTTCGTCGGCGACGTCGACCTGGTGCGCGAATGCGTCGCGCGCCTGGGCAGCGGTCTCCTCGCGCCGCCGCGAAGTTCACGTCGGCGGCGCAGACCCGCGCGCCCTCCTCGCTGAACAGGATGGTCGCGTCCCGGCCCATGCCGCCGCCGGCGCCCGGTGATCACACAGACCTTGCCGTCGAGACGCCCCATCAGCCCTCCGTCGAGTAGTAGACGTTCTTCACTTCCGAGTAGCCGTCCAGCCCGTGCATACCGAGCTCGCGGCCGAACCCCGACTGCTTGAAGCCGCCGAACGGCGTCGAGACGCGCACCGAGCTGTTCGAGTTGATGCTGAGCACGCCGGTATCGAGCGCGCGCGCGACGCGCAGCGCGCGCGCGCCGTTCTGGGTCCAGATCGAGCCGGAGAGACCGTACGGCGTGTCGTTCGCGATACGAATCGCATCCGCTTCGTCGTCGAACGGGATCAGCGCCGCGACGGGGCCGAAGACCTCCTCGCGTGCGATCCGGTCGTCGTTCGTCGCCTCGACGATGGTGCACGGGTACCAGAAGCCTTTGCCGCCCTGCGGGCGTTTCGCCGCGGAAGAGCGTCTCGCCGTCGATGAAGCCGGCGACGGTGTCGCGGTGCTGCGCGGAGATCAGCGGGCCCATCTCGGTCGAGTCGGCGCTCGGGTCGCCGACCTCGATGTTGCGCGTCGCGTCGACGAACAGCTCGGCGAAGCGGTCGTAGGCGCTGCGCTCGACGAGAATGCGCGAGCGCGCGCAGCAGTCCTGGCCCGCGTTGTCGAAGACGGCGTAGGGCGCGGCCGCGGCCGCCCTCTCGAGGTCGGCGTCGGCGAAGACGACGTTCGCGGATTTGCCTCCGAGCTCGAGCGTGACGCGCTTGATCGTCGCGGCGGCGCCCTCCATCACGGAGCGGCCGACCTCGGTCGAGCCGGTGAAGCCGATCTTCGCGACGTCCGGATGCTCCACGAGGCGCCGGCCGACGATCGAGCCCTTGCCGACGACGACGTTGAGCACGCCTTCGGGGATTCCGGCCTCGAGTGCCAGCTCGGCGAGGCGCAGTGCCGAGAGAGGTGTCAGCTCGGCGGGCTTGAGCACCACTGTGTTGCCGCAGGCGAGCGCCGGGCCGAGCTTCCACGACGAGATGTTCAACGGGAAGTTCCACGGCACGATCAACCCGACGACGCCGAGCGGCTCGCGGAACGTCATGTCGATGCCGCCCGCGACAGGGATCGTCTCGCCGTGCTTCTTGTCGACCGCGCCCGCGTAGAAGTGGAACACGTCGGCGACCATCCCGACCTCGCCACGGGCGCCGGAGATCGGCTTGCCGACGTTCTGCGACTCGATTCTCGCGAGCTCCTCGTGGTGCTCCTCGACGAGCGTCGCGAGCCGCCGCAGCAGCCTGCCACGGTCGGCAGGTGAGACAGCCCGCCAGGCGGGGAATGCCGCGCGGGCGCGCCGGACGGCGGCGTCCGTCTCGTCGACCCCGGCCTGCTCGAGGGTGGCAATCGCCTCCTCGGTCGCCGGATTCAAAACGGTGAGACTCATGCCCCCGATCTAATCACGTTGAACCTCGTCGTTTGGCGACTGGCCTTGGTCGCGATAGACGAGTCGTTCGTGGACGAGTTGCCGGTAGGCAGCTCGAGCCGCTGTGGGTCGAGGACTGATCAGTTCGAGAAGCGCCGACGGCCTGTGGAAGGGACGGGGATGGTCGAGACCGATCGTTGCGCGGTAGCCGCACCAAATTGTCTCTTCCGGGTTTCGCGCCAGACGCGCAGCGGAAGCGTTGAGATCGACGTAGCAGCAGGCGACCAGGACGTCCGCGTCGGTCGTCAGCTCGCGCGCGAAGAACGCATGTCTGAAGAGGTGACCCTGACGCGTCTGTCCGTAGAGCGCATGAATCCACCGTGAATAGCCACCGTGGAGCTCCCGCATTCCCTCCGACAGGCCGCCCTCCGTGAGTCGAATCACGAAATGGTGATGGTTCTCCATCAAGGCCCACGAGGGTGTCTCCCAGCGGTGCTTCCGGGCGGTGCGCATGTACATGCGCAGAAAGACTTCGTGCTGTGCGGGGGTGTCGAACAGGGTTCGCCCGTAGCAACCTCGAGAGCTGACGTGGTAGTACCCGGTGGGATTGATCGGGGGCCGGCGCGGCACAGGGCGAACGTAGAAGGCCCACGTCCGCCGCGCATCGTCTGTGGATGACTTGTTCCTCTTTAGTTACGTCGTTTGGCGAAGGGGCTGGTCTCGCCAAGCGCTGTCCGAAGAAGTGGGTGAGGACTACCGCTTCGCGGCTGCGTACGCGGTTGCTTCTTCGACCAGCGCGTCGAAGAGGGCCGCATCTTCGCCCGCTTCCGGATGCCAGAGGACGCCGAGCGTGAAGCGGCGTGACGGATCCTCGACCGCTTCGATCGTCCCGTCCGGCGCTCGCGCGGTCTCGCGGAGACCGTCGCCCATTTCGCCGAAGCCCTGGTGGTGATGCGACTTCACGTCGTGCTGGTCTCCGAGCAACTCACCGAGACGGGTGCCCGGCGCCACGTTCACGCTGTGCTCGGCAAACACACCGGCAGTCTCCTTGTGCAGATCGGTGCCGACCCGATCCGGAACATGCTGTTCGATGCCCCCTCCGAGCGCGACGTTCAACATCTGCGAGCCCCGGCAGATCGCAAGCACGGGCAGGTCGCGTTCGAGCGCCGCCCGCATCAACTCCAACTCGAAGTCGTCGCGCTCGCGGACGACGCCGTTCGTCTCGGGATGCGGCCTGTCCCCGTACAGCTCAGGGTCGAGGTCGGAGCCGCCCGAGAAGATGAGACCGTCGACGACGGCCAGCGTCACATCGATGTCCGCCCCCGGTGGCACGAGGAGCGGCGCACCGCCCGAACGTTCGACCGCACGCACATAGTCCGCCGGGATGAGCGCCGCGTCCATGTCCCACGCGCCCCACGTCGCACGCGTCAGGTAGGTGGTGATCCCGACGACGGGCTTAGCCACGCTCGTACAACCTCTCCCGCTCCCAGTTCGTCACGACACGGTCGAACAGCTCCTGTTCCGTGCGCGCGTAGTTGAGGTAGTGATCGACGACGTCGTCTCCGAGCGCCCCCCGTGCGATCGAGCCGCTCTCGAGCGCCGCGATCGCTTCGCGGAGCGTCGACGGGAACCGTTCCGCATCCGAGACATACGCGTTCCCTTCGAGCGCGGGCGGCAGTTCGAGCCCGTTCTCGATCCCGTGCAGACCGGCGGCGATCGTCGCGGCAAACGCGAGATACGGGTTCACGTCGCCGCCCGGTATGCGTGACTCGACGCGCATCGCCGAGCCCGAGCCGACGATGCGGAACCCGCACGTGCGGTTGTCGCGACCCCAGGCGAGCGTCGTCGGCGCCCATGATCCGGCAGCGAAGCGCTTGTACGAGTTCACGTTCGGCGCGAAGAAGAGCGCGAGCTCGCGCGCGCACGCGATCTGACCCGCGAGATACTGCTTGAAGGTTTCCGTCTCGCCGGCGAAGGCACTGTCGCTGCCCTGCCACAGCGACGAGTGTATGTGGCAAGACGAGCCGATCCAGGTGTGATCCGGCTTCGCCATGAACGTGATCGAGCACCCGTTCAGATGTGCGATCTCCTTGGCCCCGTTCTTGTAGACGACGTGGTTGTCGGCCATCGTCAGCGCGTCGTCGTAGCGGAAGTTGATCTCCTGCTGGCCCGGCCAGGCCTCGCCTTTCGACGTCTCGACGCGAATGCCCGCGCCCTGCATGCCGTTGCGGATCTGGCGCAGCAGCGGCTCGTCATAGGTGGTGGCGAGGATGTGGTAGTCGAGGATGTACGGCACCGACGGGGTCAGGTCGTGGTAGTGCTTGCGGTGTGCCTCCTCGTACGTCTCGCGCAGCAAGTAGAACTCGAGCTCGGAGCCGACCATCACCTCGAATCCCGAGTGCGCGCGCGCGATCGATCTGCGCACGCAGCACCTGGCGCGGAGACGGTCGCACCGGCGATCCGTCACCCCACGCGACGTCGCACAGCACGAGCGCCGTCGCCTCGAGCCACGGGATCCGCCGCAGCGTTGCCAGATCGGGCCGCAGGTCGAAGTCGCCGTAGCCGCGCTCCCACGAGGCCAGGTCGTACCCCTCGCCGGGGTTCATCTCCATGTCGAGCGCGAGCAGGTAGTTGCACCCCTCGGTCCCATGGTCGTGGTCGACCTGCTCGAAGAAGAAATCGCGGTGCAGGCGCTTTCCCATCAGACGCCCCTGCATATCGGTGAAGGCCATGATCACCGTGTCGATCGACGGGTCTCCCCGGAGCTCCTCGAGCGTCAGCACACGTCTCCTTCTTCAGGTTTGTTGCCCATAGTGACTTCGCCGCGCCAGCCTGACAAGATGGCCTGGCTTCAGAAGGTGAGACCACTTTGCTCGGGTCGAGGGGTCCAGTCAAACCACCAGGGAGGCGGAAGCATGAGCAGTGAAGCACCCGCACCAAGCGGGCCGCGCCTATCGGAGGACGAGCAGACGCTGCATCGCCTGGGCTACGCCCAGGAGCTCTTCCGGGCGATGAGCGCATTCCGGAACTTCGCGATCAGTTTCACGATCATCTCGGTTCTCGCCGGCTGCCTGACGTCGTACTACCTCGCATTCCAGTGGGGCGGCCCGGTCGCCGTCACCTGGGGCTGGATCATCGTCGGCATCTTCACGACGTTCGTCGCCCTCTCGATGGCCGAGATCGCCTCGACCTACCCGACCGCGGGCGGCCTCTACTACTGGTCGTCGAAGCTCGGCAGTGCGGCGTGGGGCTGGTTCACCGGCTGGTTCAACCTGATCGGCCTGATCGGGATCATCGGCGCGGTCGGCTACGGCCTGGCCATCTACGCGACGTCGCTCTTCAACCTCTGGTGGGGCTACTCGAACGACCGCCAGCACATCTTCTACATGTTCGCGCTCTTCCTGCTCCTGGCGGCGTTGTTGAACGTGTTCGACGTGCGCATCACGTCGCTGATCAACTCGATCTCCGCCTGGTGGCACGTCGCCGGCGTCCTGATCATCGTCGGCGCCTGCATCTTCGTCCCGTCGCATCATCAGTCCGTCGAGCTACGTCTTCGGACAGACGATCAACAACTCGGGCTTCTCGGGGCACGGGTGGGGAAGCCTCATCTTCCTGATGGTCTTCGCGATCGGCTCGATCGGCATGGCCCAGTACACGCTGACGGGCTATGACGCGTCGGCGCACATGTCAGAGGAGACCCATTCGGCCTCTCGCGGGGCCGCAACGGGGATGCTCTACTCCGTCGTCGTCTCGGTCATCGCAGGATTCATCCTGCTCGTCGCGATCACGTTCGCGATCCCGAACAAGACCGAGGTGCAGACGCAGTTCACGTACATCACGACGTACATCTGGCAGACCTCGATGAGCAAGACCTGGGCCGAGTTCCTGCTCTTCATCGTCGTGGCGGCACAGTTCTACTGTCTGACGGCGTGCGTCACCTCGGGCTCGCGGATGCTCTTCGCGTTCTCCCGCGACCGCGCTGTCCCGGGCCATCAGGCGTGGCGGAAGGTCTCCCGGCATCGCGTGCCCGTCTTCTCGGTCGCCGCAGTGGCGGGCGCCGCGTTCCTGCTGATGCTGCCGACCTGGTGGAACAACCTCGCCGGCTACTACGTCGGCACGTCGGTCGGCACGACTGGTCTCTACATCGCGTTCATCCTGCCCGTGATCCTGCGCTACCGGCAGGGTGCGAGCTTCGAACGGGGAGCCTGGAGCCTCGGCAAGCACTACAAGTGGATCAACCCGATCGCGATCGTCTGGGTCGTCCTGATCTCGGTGATCTTCATGCTCCCGACGAGCCCGGGCGGCATTCCCGGTAACAGCAGCCCGAGCTTCGACTGGAACCTGGCGAACTACGCACCGCTGACGATCGCAGGTGCCTTCCTGCTCTTCGGTGGCTGGTGGGTGCTCTCAGCCAACAAGTGGTTCAAGGGCCCGGTTCGGATGGGCACCGCGATCGAGCTCGAGCAGCTCGAGGCCAGCAGGAGCGCGGAGTTCCTTCTCGCCTGCCGAGAGCTAGCCGGCGGCTTCGCATCTCACCGGTGGCCGAGGGGCGCCGGACGGCGCCCCTCGGCCACTCGGCGGCCGCTCGTTAGAGTCGCAGCATGCGACGCTTTCGCTACGTCGTCTGCGACGTCTTCACCGACGTGCCGCTCGCCGGCAACCAGCTCGCCGTGTTCACCGACGCGCGCGATCTCGACGAGCAGACGATGCAGTCGCTGGCGAAGGAGATGAACCTCTCCGAGACGGTGTTCGTCCTCCCGCCCTCGAACGCCGACGCCGACGTCCGCATCAGGATCTTCACCCCGGCAGTCGAGCTGCCGTTCGCCGGCCATCCGACGCTCGGCAGCGGCGTTCGTGCTCGGCGGCCCGCTGTCGAAGATCGTGATCCGGCTCGAGACCGGGCCGGCGTCGTGCCCGTCGAGCTCGAGCGCGACGGGCCGCGCATCGTCTTCGGGCTGATGGACCAGCCGCTCCCGCGCTGGCAGACCGTCGCGGACCCGGCGCCGATCCTGAGCGCCGTCGGCGTGTCCGGCTCGTCACTGCCGGTCGAGCGCTACGACCTCGGGCCCGGCCACGTCTACGTCGAGCTCGAGTCGCCGGAGGCAGGTCGCGGCGCTCGCGCCGGACGTCGGCGCGCTGGCGCGTGCCACCCAGGACGGCACGAACTGCTTCGCGCGCGACGGCTCCCGCTGGAAGACGCGCATGTTCGCCCCGAATCACGGCGTCGCCGAGGATCCGGCGACGGGCTCGGCCGCCGGGCCGCTCGCCGTGCATCTGGCCCGGCATGGGCGCATCGCGTTCGGAGAGCAGATCGAGATCTCTCAGGGCACCGAGATCGGCCGACCCTCGACCCTCTACGCGACCGCGCACGGGGCGGGCGACTCGATCGAGCGCGTCACCGTCGGCGGATCGGCAGTCGTCGTCGCGCGCGGTGAGTTCAGCTTCTGACAGACGCTACTGCGGCTGCGGCACGATCCTGATGTAGGGCTTCGGCTCGTCCCATTCCCCGAAGACTTCCTTCGCCTCGTCGTTCGAGACCGAGCCGGCGATGACCACGTCGTCTCCGGCCTGCCACTGCGCCGGTGTCGCCACACGGTGCTTCGCGGTCAGCTGCAGCGAGTCGATCACGCGGAGGACCTCGTCGAAGTTGCGGCCAGTCGTCATCGGGTAGATGAGGATGAGCTTCACCTTCTTGTCCGGCCCGATCACGAAGACGTTGCGCACCGTCTGGTTGTCGGCCGGCGTGCGCGGCGCTGAGTCGCCCGACGTGTCGGCGGGCAGCATCCCGTACAACTTCGACACAGTGAAGTCGTCGTCGCTGATGATCGGAAAGTTCGGAGCGTGGCCCTGGGTCTCTTCGATGTCGTTGACCCAGTCGGAGTGGCGGTCGAGCGAGTCGACCGAGAGGCCGATCACCTTGACGCCGCGGCGGTCGAACTCCGGCTTGATGCTCGCCATGTACCCGAGCTCGGTCGTGCAGATCGGTGTGAAGTCCTTGGGGTGCGAGAACAGGACGGCCCACGAATCGCCGATCCACTCGTGGAACTTGATCGGGCCTTCGGTCGTCTTGGCCTCGAAGTCGGGTGCGGTATCGCCGAGCTGCAGCGCCATGCGTGATCTCCTTCTCGTAGAACCGGGACAAAAGCCTATGAGAAAGAACGCCGGCCGTCGATCTCAGCTTCCCGGAAAGGCAGCCGCGACGATCTCCGGCAGCTCGACGGCGAGCGAGCTCCAGAACACGCCGCCGTTCCGAGAGAGGAAAAGCCTGTTCCGCCCGGCGTAGACGATCAGGTCGGGATCGTCTACGGAGATCGCGACCGCGCGTCCGGCTGGCAGGCCGCGACCGGATTCGCGCCAGGTGGAGCCGGTGTCGTAGGAAATGAGCAGCGGCGGCTTGGCAGCGACGACCGCCACGACGGTGGCACCGGCTGCGGCTGCGGCGAGTACGCGGGGAAGGTTGAGCACGGGGGCCGGCTGGACGTCGACCTCGCCGTCCCAGGGGTCGACGTCGTCCGTCTCGAGGTCGACGGCGAACGGGCCGGCAACGGTCGAGATGAGCACCTTCATGGCACGATCAGCGACGCGACAACAGCTGTTGCGCGGCGTGCGGCTCCCGCGGGTGAAAACCCTGCGTTGCGGCCGACGACGTAGGCGGTGGCGAATGCGTCTCCGGCTCCTGTCGGATCGCCGGGGAAGGCGCGGGCGGGAACCAGCTCGGCGTGCCCGCCGCAGTACACGGTCGACCCGCGGGAGCCGTGCGTGACGACGACCTCGCGCACGCCGAGCGCGGCCGGGTCGCCCAGCACCTCCGCCTCCTCGTCGGCGAGCTTCAAGATCCAGACGTGCCGCAGCAGGTCGCGGTCGAAGTCGCTGTCGAGCTGGAGTGGCCCGATCCGTGGCGCGCGGACGAGCCCTTGGCCGTCGAGCGAGACTCGGCGCCGCTTCGCGAGGGCGGCGATCGTCTCGAGCGGGAACTCGTGTCGTGCCAGCGGGGCCACATGCACCCAGCGTCCCGAGGGCAGCTCGGGCAGATCGGCGGGCGCCCACGTGTCGCCGAGCGCATCGATCGTCATCGTCCGCACGTCGCCGTTGTACGAGAAGGAGAAGGTCGCGGTCGACTCGCCCGGCACGTACCGCACGGGTGTTCCGAGCGCGATCACCGGTGGGAGCAGTGTGCTCTTGTCCGCTGCTGCACAGCGCGCGAGCACGCGCGCCGGCACCCGCAGCCGCTGCAGCGCCCGGGCACCGTGGTACGAGCCGCCGCCCACCTGCGGCCGTTCACCCGGCAGGCGGTCACGAGAGAGGTTCCCGATCAGCGCGATCACGCGCTCAGGAGTATGGGCCTCCTCGCGACGACGCGGGCGAGCGCGGCGAGCCCGAACGCCACGGCGAAGCTCGGGAGCGATGCTCCGCCCCACGGCAGCGCGTGAGGATGAGCGTGCGCGACGACGTCGGTCCACCAGCCGGGCCCCTGTGGATACAGCCACTGGTAGACGACGAAGCCGGCGAGCCAGGCACCGATCATCTCGAGGCGCACGTTCGGCACGTGGAACACATCGTCGCGCGAGTAGTGGCGGCCCGAGAGCAGCCAGTCGGCCAGCAACACGGCGAACAGCGGGACGAAGAACGATCCCAGGAGGTAGAGGAACGGCTGGTAGTTCCGCAGGTCGACGATCAGCGCGCCGATCGTTGCGACCAGCGCAACGCTGCCGACGAGCGCCCGTTGCGGAACGCGCGGCAGCAGGTTCTGGAGGCTGACGGCGCCCGAGTAGACGTTCGCGAACGCCTCGTCGCTCTCGTCGACCGTCAGCGCGAGCAGGGCGAGCACGCTCGCTGCGCCGCCCGCGGCAACTGCGGTGAGAAGGGCGGGCGCGTCGCTGATCGACCGCGACATCGCAATCACTGCACCGAGGGCGAAGAGCGGGATCGTCGGCACGAAGTAGCCCACCCCGGCACTCCAGAAGCCGCCTGACCGCGTGCGTGAGAAGCGGGTGTAGTCGGCGACGAGCGGCGTCCAACTGATCACCGACGCGAGGACGAGATCGAACCCGGGCCAGAAGGCATGCGAACCGCCGCGCTGCCAGAGCTGCACCGGATGTTGGCCGTGGAGCGACCACCACGAGATGTACAGCAGCGACGCGATCACGACCCACACGGCGAACTTGCGCACGTACCTGCGCACGAAACCGACGGGGCCCAGCAGCGCCAGGGCGGTGGCCACGACCCCGAAGACGATCTTCCAGAACGAGACGCCTCCGAAGCCGAGCACCTGCTTCGAGAGCGCGCTCGCGCCGGTCGCGATGATGATCAGCTCGAACACCGACCAGCCGAGGCACTGGACGATGTTCAGCCCGGTCGGGAGGTAGGACCCGCGCCGTCCGAGCGGCGCGCGCAGGAGCACCATGTTCGGCACGCGCGCGTCGGCTCCGATCAACCCTCCGAGCCCGAGCAGCACGTTGCCGACGACCGCCGCGGCGACGATCGCGGCGAATGCGACCGGCAGCGAGAGCGCGAGCCCGAACTGGTCGGCCGGCAGGACGAGGAAGGCGCCCGCGACGATCACGAGCAGTGACACCGACAGGTTCGCCCAGAGGAGAAAGCCGTCGAACGTCCCGAGCACCCTGAGGCGCTCGGGAACGGGCTCGATGCCCCAGGAAGGCGTGTCGGTATCGGGCATTCGGTCCTCCCTTCGCCGGCATGACCCGGATCAGGTTCGACGGGTGTGATCTCAGCCCCGCGCTGGGGCACCCCGGTAGCCGGAGCCTAGCGGGAGCTCGATCTCGCCGCGCTGCGCACGAGCTCCGCCACCCGCGCGGCGACGTCGTGCAGATCGGGCCACGTTGTCGTGTCGAGCTCGACGAGGTCGCCCTCGAGCGGCAGCGCCGACCAGTCGCCTGCCGCTGCACGGGCAGCCACCTCGTCGGCGGCGTCGGCGTCCCAGTGCACGGGGTGCCGGTGGTCTGCGCGTTCGAGCATGCGTGCACGGAGCAGTGCCGGCTCTGCGGTGACGTGCACCTGCACGATGCGGGCGGGCGGCAGACCGGCGAAGAGCGCCGAGGATGCCTGGAAATTGCCTTCGACGATCAAGGAGACGTTGTTGGTGAGCAGCTCGTGCGCGACCTGCGCGAGCAGGGTGAAGACCGCCACGCCGAGCGGTTGCGACTCGACCCGGCCTCGGATCTCGAGCGCCTCGCCGAGTGACTCCTTGAGGCTGTCCTTGGCGATCAGCGGCAGTTCGAGCCGCTCACGCAGGGAAGCCGCGACGGCGGATTTCCCTGAGCCCGGCGGCCCGGTCACGAGCACGAGCACGGGCGTCCCGGCGGAGCTCTGCGAATGCGGCGCGCTCACGCATCCGATTCTCATGGACATGTCCCTTCCCGCGCGCTGCCTTGCTGCGGAGGACTAGGCCGCGAGCAGCTTGCGCAGCACGTAACGGAGGATCCCGCCGTGCTGCAGGTACTCGCGCTCGCGGGGCGTGTCGAGACGCACGCGGGCATGGAACTCCACCGCGTCGGCCCGAACCGACACCCGGTCCGCCTCGCCGTTCGCCACACCCGTGATCGAGATGCTCTCGCGGCCTGTCAATCCGAGCGACTCCGGCGACTCGCCGTCCTCGAACTGCAGCGGGAGAATCCCCATCATGAGGAGGTTCGAGCGATGAATGCGCTCGTACGACTCCGCGATCACGGCCCTGACGCCGAGCAGATTCGGCCCCTTCGCGGCCCAGTCGCGCGACGAGCCCGAGCCGTACTCCTTCCCGGCGAGGACGACGAGCGGCGTTCCCTCTGCCAGGTAGCGCTTCGACGCGTCGTAGATCGTCATCTCTTCGCCTGTCGGGACGTGCACCGTCCACGTTCCCTCCGAACCGGGAACGAGCTTGTTGCGGAGGCGGACGTTCGCGAACGTGCCGCGAACCATGACCTCGTGGTTGCCGCGCCGCGCGCCGTACGAGTTGAAGTCCTTGCGCTCGACGCCGTGCTCGACGAGATACGTCCCGGCCGGCGAGTCCGGCTTGATCGACCCGGCGGGGGAGATGTGGTCGGTCGTCACCGAGTCGCCCAGCCAGACAAGCACGCGCGCGTCCACGACGTCGGGAACGACGGCCGGCTCGCGCGACATGCCCTCGAAGTAGGGCGGCTGCCGCACATAGGTCGAATCGGCCTCCCAGCGGAAGAGCTGCCCGTCGGGCACCGGGAGCGCTCGCCAGGCGTCGTCGCCGGTGAAGACGTCGTCGTAGGTCTCGGCGAACTGCTCGGCGCGCACCGACGACGCGATCGTCTCGCCGATCTCGCGAGCGCTCGGCCAGATGTCGCGGAGGTACACGTCGTCTCCGTCGTTCGAGGCGCCGATCGGCTCCGTTTCGAAGTCGATGTCCATGCGGCCGGCGAGCGCGTAGGCCACAACGAGCGGCGGCGAGGCCAGGTAGTTCGCCTTCACCTCCGGGTGGATGCGTGCCTCGAAGTTCCGGTTCCCCGAGAGCACCGAGCAGACGACGAGCTCGCCCTCGTTGATCGCTGCTGAGATCTCGTCGGCGAGCGGCCCCGAGTTTCCGATGCACGTCGTGCATCCGTATCCGACGGTGTTGAATCCGAGCTGGTCGAGATACGTCTGGAGCCCCGCCTGCTCGTAGTAGCGCGTCACGACCTTCGACCCCGGCGCGAGCGACGACTTGACCCACGGTTTGCGCTGCAGCCCGCGCTCGATCGCATTGCGCGCGAGCAGCCCGGCGGCGACCATCACCTGCGGGTTCGAGGTGTTGGTGCACGACGTGATCGCCGTGATCACCACCGAGCCATGGTCGAGCTCGTAGTCGGCGCCCTCCACCGCCACGCGGTGGTGACCCTCGTGCGCTGCCGTCAGCACGGGCGCTTCGTCGGTCAGCGGCTCGCCTGCCGGCTGCTGTTCGGTCGTCGGGTCGGAGGCGGGGAAGGTGTCGACGAGCGCCCGGTCGTGCGAGCCGTTCTGGTACCCGACTCCGAACGAGCCGAGCGTGTCGATGAACGACTGCTTGGCGGCTGCGAGCGGCACACGGTCCTGCGGCCGGCGTGGGCCTGCCAGCGACGGCTCGACGTCGCCCAGATCGAGCTCCACCACCTCCGAGTAGGTCGCGTGCTCCGACGGGTCGTGCCAGAGCAGGTTCTCCTTGCAGTAGGCCTCGACGAGCGCGATGCGCTCCGGGCTACGCCCGGTCAGCGCGAGATAGTCGAGCGTGATCTGGTCGACCGGGAAGAAGCCGCACGTGGCGCCGTACTCGGGCGACATGTTCCCGAGGGTCGCCCGGTCGGCGAGCGACAGCGACGGAACGCCCGCACCGAAGTACTCGACGAACTTGCCGACGACACCCGTCTTGCGCAGGATCTCGGTCACCGTCAGCACCAGGTCGGTGGCGGTCGCACCTTCGGAGAGTGCGCCGCTGAGCCTGAAGCCGACCACCTGCGGCACGAGCATCGAGAGCGGCTGGCCGAGCATCGCGGCCTCGGCCTCGATGCCGCCCGCTCCCCAGCCGAGAACGCCGAGGCCGTTCACCATCGTCGTGTGCGAGTCGGTCCCGACCAGCGTGTCGGGGAACGCGACGCCGTCGCGATCCTCGATCACGCGCGCGAGGTACTCCAGATTGACCTGGTGGCAGATGCCCGTTCCCGGAGGCACGACCTTGAAGCCGGTGAACGACTCCTGGCCCCAGCGCAGGAAGAGGTAGCGCTCGTGGTTGCGCTCGAACTCGAGCTCGACGTTGCGGCCGAACGCCGTGCGCGAGGCGAACGCGTCGACCTGGACCGAGTGGTCGATCACGAGCTCGGCCGGGATCAGCGGATTGATCATCGCCGGGTCGCCGCCGAGATCGGCCATTGCGTTCCGCATTGCGGCGAGGTCGACGACCGCCGGGACGCCCGTCAGGTCCTGCAGCAGGACGCGCGAGGGCGCGAACGAGATCTCGCGCGACGGCTCGGCCTTTGCATCCCAGCGCGCAACCGCCTCGACGTCTGCCTCGTCCCCGTTGCGCAGCACGTTCTCGAGCAGCACCCTGAGCGTGTACGGCAGACGCGCGATGTCGTACGAGGCCTGCAGCGCATCGAGCCGGAAGATCTCGTAGGAACGGTCTCCGACTTGCAGCTGTGACGGCGAGGCCATTGCCCCGATTGAAGCAGACGCACGAGAGCGGCCGCCCTGGCAAACTCGTGGTGTGGCGATGGAGCGGCACATCGTCGGCCTCGGCGGAGGGGGCGACACCGCGGAGCAGACGGGGCTTTTGTACGACTACGTGCTCGGCGTGACGGAGAAGCCCAAGCCAAGGCTGCTCTACGTCCCGACCGCGGCTGCGGAATCGGCGGAGGCGATCGTCGGCTTCTACGAGCGGTTCCGCGGTCGCGCCGATCTCAACCACCTGTGCACGTTTCCCTGGCCGCCGGACGATCTACGCGACCTGATCCTCTCCCAGGACGCGATCTGCGTCAGCGGCGGCAACACCGCGAACATGCTGGCGATCTGGAGGACGCACGGGATCGACGTGCTGCTGCGCGAGGCCTGGGAGAGCGGGATCGTCCTCTGGGGGGCGAGCGCCGGGATGATCTGCTGGTTCGAAGCCGGCGTCACCGACTCGTTCGGCCCGCAACTCGCGGGCGTGGACTGCCTCGGCTTCTTGGCGGGCAGTGCCTGCCCGCACTACGACGGGGAGGTCCTGCGGCGGCCGAGGTACCGCGCGCTCGTCGACGCGGGCTTGCCGGAGGGAATCGCCGCCGACGACGGTGTCGCGCTGCACTACGCCGGTTCCGAGCTGCGGGAGATCGTCACGTGCCGGCCCGGTGCGGCGGCGTACCGCGTCACGCGCGACGGCGAAGAGAAGCTGACTGCCCGAGAGCTCGGCTAGCTGTAGTTCCTAAGCACGTTGGTTCATCCGGGCCTCCTTGGAAGCTGAGAGCTGTCGAAGGCATCTCAGTCCAAAGGAGGACACCGGATGAGGCTTCACCGTAACGCGGCGCTCAGTTGGAACGGCCGGCGGCTGTTGACCCGGCGGGTGATCGAGCAGGGGTGGACGCTGACGGCGGCGGCGGAGGCGGCTGGTGTCAGCGTGCGCTGCGCACGCAAGTGGGTCGAGCGATATCGGGCGGCCGGCGAAGCCGGTCTCGTCGATCGGTCTTCAGCACCGAAGCGAGTCGCCAACCGCACCCCGCCAGACCGGGTGGCCGTGATCGTGGCACTGCGGCAGCTGCGGATGACAGCGGCCGAGATCGCCGAGACGCTCGCGATGCCGCTCTCGACCGTGTCGGTCGTGCTCAAGCGCAACGGCATGGGCCGGCTCGGCCGGCTTGGCCTCGAGCAGCCCGTCCGCTACGAGCGCTCCCGGCCCGGCGAGCTCGTCCATATTGACATCAAGAAGCTTGGCCGGATCGAGGGGGGTGCCGGCAAGCGCGTCGGCGGGCGTCGTCCGGGCGCCTACCGCGGCAGCCGCACCGACAGCGAAGGTAAGCGGCGCGGCACGATCGGCTGGGAGTTCGTCCACGTCGCCATCGACGACTACAGCCGCTTCGCCTACGTCGAAGTGCTCGCCGACGAGAAGGCGGCGACCGCGATCGGCTTTCTCCAGCGAGCCATCGCCTTCTTCGCCCGCCACGGCATCCGCGTCGAACGCATCCTCACGGACAACGGCAGCGCCTACGTCGCGACCATGCACGCGCTCGCCTGTCGCGCACTCGGTATCCGACACCTCCGCACCCGGCCACGCCGCCCACAGACAAACGGGAAAGCCGAGCGCTTCATCCGCACCCTGATCAATGGCTGGGCCTACGGCGCGATCTACCGCTCAAGCCGCGAACGCACCACTGCACTTGACGGCTGGCTCTGGCACTACAACCATCAACGACGACACTCAGCCCTCAGCCACCGACCCCCGGTCAGCAGAACCAACCTGCTTGGGTCCTACAGCTAGCCGGCGGCGGCGAGCGCGACGTCGAGTGCGCGCAGGTCGTCCTCGTCGTTGTACCCCTGCACCGAGACGCGCAGCACCCAACCGTGCGTCGTCTCGAACACCGGCACCTCGATTCGATGCTCCTCGTAGAGCCGCCGCTTCAGAGCGGGCGGGTCAGGATGGTCGATGCGGAAGCCCCGCATCTGCACGAAGTCGTCGGTCAGCGGCTCGAGCCCGAGCTCGTGTGCGGCGAGGAGCTCGTGGCAGCGCCGGCGGACCGCCGGCCAGTCGTGCTCGGCCTGGAACTCGATCGCGGCCGGCACGGCCAGGAACGCCGACGGATCACGTGTCCCTTGCCAGCGGTGGAGCTCGGGGAACGCTGCACCGTCGAGCCAATCCCACGAGATGACGAGCGGCTCGATCCGCAGCTGCAGCTCGGGCCGCACGTAGAGGAACCCCGAGCCCTTGGGCGCGCACAGCCACTTGTGGCAGTTGCCGGCGTAGACGTCCGCGCCGAGCGTGTCGAGGTCGAGGTCGATCTGGCCGGGCGCGTGCGCGCCGTCGACGATCGAGAGCGCACCCGCCGCGCGTGCACGCCCGCAGATCTCCGTGATGTCGTTGACGCGCCCGCTCGTCCATTCGATGTGCGAGCAGAAGACGACGCGGGTTCGCGGTCCCGGTTCGAGCTCCGGCAGGGGCCGGCGCACGAGCGTGGCGCCGGAGCGCTCGGCCACGTAGCGCCAGAGCAGCTCCATCCCGCCGTACTCGGCGTCCCCGAGCAGCACCTCGTCGCCCGGGCCAAGCTCGAGCGAACGGGCGACCGCGTTCACCGCGGAGCTCGCGTTCGGAGTGAAGGCGAGGTTGCCCGACGCTGCCCCGAGGTGCTCCGCGAGGCGCATGCGGGCTGTCTCGAGCAGCTGCGGAAAGCGCCGTTCGAGGGCGAGGAACTCCACCGGCTGCCGTTCCAGCTCGCGCTGAAATCGTTGATAGGCCTCGAACACCGGTGCCGGGCAGGCCCCGAACGAGCCGTGATTCAGGAACACCACTTCCGGATCCAGGAGGAACTGCTCTTTCAGCACTCTTAACTGCCTTTTAATCGCCGCACACAGACATTGAACTTCCTGCGGTTATAACGGGACTCGTGGCTCGTAGCCGCATCCTCTCTGCCCGCGTCGTCGAGCTCCTCGTCGTCGCAGTCGTCGGTGGCGCTCTCGCGCTCGGCGGCGCGGCCGCATTCGGAAAGCTCGGCAGCACCACGACCGTCCAGCAGGTCACGCGGTCCACGGGAATTCCCACCACCTCCCAGACGCCGGCGAGCAGCGGAGCGCTGACGGCGGAGCAGATCTACCGCCGCGATGCTCCGGGGGTGGTGCAGATCACCGCGACGTCCGTCTCGCAGGTGTCGACCGATCCGTTCAACCTCCTGCCGACGACACCTCAGACGAGCGAGTCACTCGGGTCGGGCTTCGTGATCGACAAGGCCGGTCATATCGTCACGAACTACCACGTGATCCAGGGCGCGAAGAAGGTGCAGGTCTCGTTCTCCGGACAGGACGAGATCACCGCTACCGTCGTCGGTAAGGATCCGTCCACGGACGTGGCGATCCTCAAGATCGATGCGCACGCCCGTGCACTGACTCCGCTGGAGCTCGGCAATTCCGACGCTGTCGTCGTCGGTGATCCCGTCGATGCAATCGGCAACCCGTTCGGGTTCACGCGCACCCTCACGACAGGTGTCGTCAGTGCCGTCCAGCGTGAGATCGAGGCGCCGAACTCGTTGCCGATCGACCATGCGATCCAGACCGATGCCGCCATCAACCACGGCAACTCGGGCGGGCCGCTGATCGACTCGCGCGGGCGCGTGATCGGCGTCACCTCACAGATCTCCACCGGGACGACCGGAGGCCAGGGCAACGTCGGCATCGGCTTCGCGATCCCGATCAACACCGTCCGCAGCGTCGCGGCGCAGATCATCTCGAGCGGCAAGGCCGAGCACGCGTACCTCGGGCTCGACGCCGCGCCGGTCACTCCGCAGCTGGCGAAGCTCTTCCATCTGCCCTCGAGCAGCGGCCTCCTGATCCAGGACGTCACTGCCGGGAGCGGCGCCGACAAGGCCGGCCTCAGGGAGGGGAAGACAGCCGTCGTCGTGCAGGGCGAGAGCTACCAGGTCGGTGGTGACCTGATCGTCGCGATCGACGGCACGCCGGTGACCACCTACCAGCAGCTCCGCGACGCGATCTCGCAGCGCAAGCCCGGTGACAAGCTGAAGCTCGAGATCTATCGCAACGGCTCGAAGAAGACGGTCACCGCCAAGCTCGGCCAGCGGGGCTGACCCGGGCTCGGCCCCGCGCCGGTCTTCTGCCCTTCCCCCGCTACCTTGTGCCCGATGGAGCGCGGGCAGATCGTCCTCGAGCACACGGTCGTCGAGGGTGAAGAAGAGCTCTGGCAGGAGGACGGCGGGAACTACGACGGGTGGTTCTGTGTGCGCACGGACCCGTTCCCGTGCCCGGCCTCCGGCTGCTCGTTCGTCGCCGAGTTCATGACGGCGGCCCACCTGATCCTCGTCTGGCAGGAGCTGGACGACATCAACCTGCTGCGGCACGCCGCCCGAGCCCGCGACGTCGGCCGCAACCCGCGCGTCACGGGCTACCGCACCGAGTTCGGGCCGAGCGCGTCGTACTACGCCTGGGTCGCGGCGGGCCGCCCGGTGCACGGGGTCAAGGCGCACACGCAGTCGTGACCGTCGAGCAGCGGTTCGGCGAGACCACGCCGTTCTCGCTCGGTGTGGAGGAGGAGCTGATGATCCTCGACGCCGAGACCTTCGGCCAGGTCGCCGCGGTCGACCGGATCTTGCGCGGCGTCGAGGGCCTCGCTCTGCCAGGCTCGTTGAAGACCGAGCTCTTCGCCTCGGTGTTCGAGATCAACACGAATGTCTGTGCGACGGCCGTGGAGGTCGACGAGGCGCTGCCCGCGCTTCGGCGGGCCGCAGCGGCCGCGGCCGCCGCCGAAGGCCTTGCGATTGCAGCTGCCGCGACCCATCCGTTCGCCCGGCCCGAGGCTCAACCGATCGTCAAGGAGGAGCGGTACGTCACGTTCGTCGGCTACGGCGGCATCTCGGTGCGCCGCCAGGGCGTGCAGGGGCTGCACGTGCACGTCGGCATGCCGTCGGGTGAGGACTGCTGGCGCTGTCTCGAGGCGATCGTCCCATGGCTGCCGGTCGTGCTCGCGATGTCCGCGAACTCGCCCTGGTTCGCGGGAGAGCTGAACGGGATGGCGTCGAACCGCGCGCCGATCCTCGCCGAGCTGCCGCGCGCGGGGGCGCCGCCTGCGTTCGCGTCGTACGAGGAATGGGTGTCCTGGGTCGAGCGGCTTGCAGCGCTCGGGATCGCCGAGGACTACACGCGGATCTGGTGGGACGTCCGCCCGCATCCGAAGCTCGGCACGCTCGAGGTGCGCGTCCCCGACCAGCCGACGGACGTCCATCGGTCCGCTGCGTTCGCTGCGCTCCTGCAGGCGCTGTGCGCGACCGCGCTCGCCGGCGGCCTGCCGGGCAACAGCCTGGCGCTCGCCGACCGCGGGCGCGCCGACTACAGCCAGAACCGCTGGTCGGCGGCACGGTTCGGGCCTCGCGCGCGATTCGTCCATCCGAACGGGTCGAGCTACGTGCCGGCGGAGGAGCTCGGCGCCGAGCTGCTCGAGCTCGTGCGGCCCGCGGCGCGCGAGCTCGGAGGCGCCGAACTGCTCGCGCGCCTCGACCCCGCCGTCTGCGAAGCCGACCTGCAGCTCGAGCCGGATTCCGCGCAGGCCGCGGCGGCGGATCTCGTCACCCGCTCGCTAGGCTGAGTCAATGGCTTCGGTCTCCGAGACGATCCAGGTCAGCGGGATTCGCTGCGAGAGGTGCGTGCTGCGGCTCGCGAAGACGCTCGAGGGCACGGACGGGCTCGAGGCCGCGAACGCCAACCTGATGGGCCAGGTCGTTCTGACCTATGACGACGGCCGGACCTCCCGGGCTGCGATCGTCGAGGCGATGGCGCGCGGTGGGTTCCGCGAGCAGCAGTTCGCCTGAATTCCCGGGAATCCAGGGCCGCGGGTGAGCGTTTATGCCCCTGCTAGGGTGGCCGCCGGATGAGCGACAGCGCATCGTCAGCCGCCGACAGCCGTAGGCTCGCCCAGGAAGCGAGGGACCGTGTTCGCTTCGAAGAGGAGGCGCTGGAGTTGAGTGACCAGGTCTACCGTGTGGCACGTCGCCTTGTGGGGTCGCGTGAGGAGGCCGACGACCTCGTGCAGCAGACGTACGAGCGCGCGTTCCGCTCCTGGCGCCAGTACACACCGGGGACGAACCTGCGCGCCTGGCTCCTCCGGATCCTGACGAACCTGAACATCGATCGCGGACGCCGCCAGCAGCGGACACCGCAGACGACGTCGCTCGACAACGAGGCCGGCGACTACTTCCTCTACGACAAGCTCGCGTCGCAGGTGCCCGACGAGAACCCGGACGAGGAGCGCGTGCTCGAGCGGCTCAGCCAGGACTCCATCGTCGAGGCGCTGGCCGACGTCCCGCACGATTTCCGCGACGCGATCGTGCTCGTCGACATCGGCGAGTTCTCCTACGCCGACGCCGCCCAGATCCTGGACATCCCGATCGGGACCGTGATGTCGCGCCTGCACCGCGGCCGCCGGATCCTCAAGAAGAACCTTGCCGACCGGTCGATGGCGGCCTGATCGCATGATCGACTGGTGCGACAAGTGCGAGGAGATGATGCAGCCGTTCCTCGACGGCACGCTCTCCGACCACGAGGTTCAGGAGGCCGAGAGTCATCTCGAGAAGTGCAGCTGGTGCGCGAAGCGCTACCACTTCGAGGAGCGGCTGCGGCACTACGTGCGCGTTGCCGTCTCCGAGCCGATGCCGCCCGAGCTGAAGGCGAAGCTCGCGGCGTTGCGCACGCCGCTCGACGCCTAGGGCCGTACGTCGACGTCGCCGGGCGACTGTAGGTCGGAGCAATCGACGAGCACCGGCTCGAGGGCCCTGCCGCCTGCGTCCGGGATGTCGCCCCAGGCGCTTCGTGCGAGCGCGACCGGGTGGCTGCGGGTGCCGTCGTAGCTGGCCGCGACGATCGGCTCGTCATGTACGAGCACGCGCTCGACGGCTCGCGGGTCGAGGTCCGGTCCGTCGGCGAGCACGATCACTGCGCGCTCGACCTCGGCCCCCAGCGACGCGAGCCCGCAGCGCAGCGACGCACCCGGGCCGCTGTCCCAGTCCGGGCAGTCGACCACCCGAACGCCGGGAACATCGAGCCTGTGCGCGCCCTCGACGACAACGATCTCCCCGACGCTGGTCTGTTCCAGCGCCTCGAGCACGAACGGCAGCAGCTCGCGCTGTTTCACGCCGCCGTAGCGCGTGGACGCGCCGGCCGCGAGCACGATCGCGCTAACCGACGTGGACGGTCGCCTTCTGGATCTCGACTGTCTCGGTCGGGGTCCCCTCGCCGCCTGACGCCGGATCTCCGAGCCGGCCGATCTTCTGGACGACCGGGAGGCCGCGCACGACCTTGCCGAGCACCGCGTATTCGGGGGGCAGTTGCGCGTCTGCGGCGGTGACGACGAAGAACTGGCTGCCGGCGGCGCCCGGGGGGTCGTTGGCGCCCTTGGCCATCGCCGCCACGCCGAGGGTGTACCGGGTGGAGGCGGGTGGCGGGTCGATCGTCGTGTAGCCGGGGCCGCCTGTGCCCGTGGCTGTCGGGTCGCCGCCCTGGATCACGAAGCTCGGCACGATCCGGTGGAAGATCGTGTGGTCGAAGAATCCTTTCCGGGTCAGGCTCGCGAAAGACGCGGTCGTTGCCGGAGACGTCTTCGTGGCGAGCCTGATCGTGAAGCTGCCGCAGTTGGTTCGGAACGTGACGTCGTAGGTCTTCGACGGCGAGAGCCGTGCCGTGGGCTTCGTCTCGCTCCGGGCTCCCGTCGCGGGCGCAGAGGCGGGGATGCAGCCGTTCGCGTCGGTGGTCGTCTGCTCCGACGATTGCTTCGACCCACCGCCGCAGGCTGCCAGGGCCAGTGCGAGCACCCCGAGGGCCGACAGCCGCACCGCCGTCACGAGCTCTCCGCGAGCCCGGCGAGCGCTCGCCCTACGAGGGCTCTGGCCACGTCGACCTTGTAGGCGTTCCGCGGCAGCGGCGTTGCGTCTTCGATGCTTCCGTCGAGGAGCCACGGAACGGGAGCCACGCCCGCGAGTGCGACTCGCGTCACGCCAACCGCGCGCGAAGCCGCGACGCCGACGAGCGGGAACGCCCACCGCTTGCGTTCCATCGCCTTCAGGTAAACCGACCGGTCGACCGGCGGCAGCTCCACCGCCAACAGGAGCTCGCCCGGCTCGAGCGTCGTCGTTCGCCGGTCGTCCTCCGTCGGGAGGCGGTAGAGCTCTGCGATCCCGAGCTCGCGGCGGTTCGTGCGCAACCTGGCATCGAGCGCGAGCAACGCTGCGGCGACGTCGGACGGATGCGCCGAGGCGCAGAAGTCGTTCGCGAAGATGGCGTGCTCGCGGTGCTCGCCTTCCCGTGCGAAGCATTCGTCACCGCCATGAAGGCGGCACGGCCACTTGAGGCGCCAGTACCAGCAGCGGGTCGACTGGAGCAGGTTCCCACCCAGCGATCCCGCGTTCCGCAACTGCGGGCTGGCAGCGAGCCGGCAGGCCTCGCGCAGCGCCGTGGGGATTCCTGGGTCGCGCTCGAGCTCGGCAAGCGTGGTCCCGGCGCCGATCACCGGCCCGTCGATGCCGCGCGGGACGACGCCACGGATGTCGACGAGCGTCTCGGCGCGCACGATCCCGCTGCGCAGAAGCGGCACGAGCTCGGTTCCGCCGTGCAGCGGCGTCCCGCCGTCGAGCTCGAGGCTAGACGCCTGCCGGAGCTCCAACCTTCTCCTTCACCTTCGCTTCGGCTTCGCGCAGCGCGCGCAGCATCTCCTCGCGCGAGATCGGCAGCTGGCGCACCTCGGCGCCGGTCGCGTCGCGGATCGCGTTCGAGATCGCCGCCGCCGTTGGGATGATCGGCGGCTCGCCGAGCCCCTTCGAGCCGAGATTGGTGAGTTGTGCATCGGGCTCGTCGACGAGCTCGCTCACGATCTCCGGCACGTCGGCGAACGTCGGGATCTTGTACGCGTCCAGGCTCGTGGTGAGGATCTGACCCGTGCGCGGGTCATGAAGGCGATGCTCGGAGAGGGTGTGGCCGATGCCCTGGATGATCCCGCCCTCGATCTGGCTCGAGGCGCCGAGGGGATTGATCACGCGGCCGACGTCGTGCACCGCCGCGATGCGGTCGACCCAGACCTCTCCGGTCTCGATGTCGACGGCCACCTCCGCCACCTGGACGCCGAAGGTGAGCACCGCCATGCCTGTGGGGTTCGGGCCGCGGCCGCCCTTGCCGAGGATCTGCGCGCTCTCGAGCAGGCCCACGATCTCCTCCAGGGGCGCGTCGGGCGTGCCACGCTGAGCGGCGATCTCCTCGATCTGGCGGCGGGCGTCCGCGGCCGCCGCGCGCACTGCCGGCCCCATCGACGGCGTCGTCGACGAGCCGGCCGAGATCGACGCGAACGGTCCGCGGGCCGAATCGCCCAGCGAGACCGTGACATGGTCGAGCGGGATCCCGAGCTCCTCGGCGGCGATCTGCGCCATCGCTGTGCGGGTGCCGGTGCCGATGTCCTGCATGGCGGTGACGACCGTGGCCCGGCCGTCCGACCCGACCCGCACCCAGGCGTAGCTCGGCGGTCCGCCGCCGCCGTACCAGATCTGCGACGCCATCCCGACTCCGCGCTTGACCGTCGCGGTCGAGCGTGAGCGGACCTCGTGCCGGCGCTCCCAGTGCGGCTCGGCCCGCCGGTAGCACTCGAGCAGGTTCTTGCCGCTGTACGGACGGCCCTCGGCGGCGTCCTCGGTCGCGTAGTTGCGGCGTCGCAGCTCGAGCGGGTCGATGTCGAGCCGGGCCGCGAGCACGTCGAGCAGCGACTCGAGCCCGAACGTCCCCTCGACGAAGCCCGGAGCGCGGAACGCTTTCATCGGCGGCTGGTTGATCTTCGCCGCCCAGGTGGTCGTCTTGACGTTCTCGCAGGCGTAGAGCATCTGCATCGGCCCCTCGACCGGTGAGGACCAGCCGCCCCAGCCGGTGGAGTTCACGTAGTCGCCCCCGAGCGCGGTGAGCGTGCCGTCGGACCGGGCGCCGATAGTCAGGCGCTGCCTCGTAGCGTTGCGGTTTCCGGTCGCCAGGTTCTCCTCGCGCCGCGTCAGCGCGCAGCGCACGGGACGGTGTGTGCGCTTTGCGAGCTCGATCGCGATGTACGTGTAGTCGTCCGGCTCGTTCTTCGATCCGAAGCCGCCGCCCATGTAGTTGCAGACGACGCGCACCTTGTCGGCCGGCAGGCCGAGTTCCTCCGCGATCGCCTCGCGCACGCCCCAGATGTACTGGGTGGATATGAAGACCTCGAGCGAGTCTCCGAGCCACTGCACGACGGCCTGGTGGGTCTCCATCGAGTTGTGCAGAACGACCTGCGTCGTGTACTCGCCCGTGACCACGACGTCGGCTTCCGCGAGCCCCCGCTCGAGATCGCCGCGCTCGCGGATCCGCGGTTCGCCGATGAGCTGGCCGCGCGCCACTGCTTCATCGGGATCGGTCAGGACCTCGAGCTGCTCGAAGTCGACCTCGATCGCGTGAAGCGCCGCGCGGGCCTGGGCGTAGGTGCTCGCGCACACCGCCGCGACCGCGGCGCCCTGGAAGCCGCATTCGTCGTTCAGGACGTCGAGGTCGCTCGGCCCGATTGCCGCATGGACACCAGGCGCCGCGAGTGCAGGCGCGAGGTCGATGCTCCGGACGCGGGCATGCGCGTAGGGCGAGCGCAGCACTGCGGTGTGCAGCATCCCCGGCAGCATCAGGTCGGCCGTATAGACGGCCTCGCCGCGTGCACGCTCGAGCCCGTCGATCCGCGGCGCCGGCCGGCCGACGATCTCGAGCGGTCCGGCGGGCCACTGCTCCAGCGCGTCCTCTTCGACGACGAGCCAGACCTCCTCATACCGGCCTTCCACTTCCTTCTCGGTGCGGATCAGTCTTGCCACGTGCGAATCGCCTCCTCGATCTTCGGATACGTGCCGCAGCGGCAGAGGTTGCCGGCCATGCCGTGCCGGATCTCCTCCGTGGTCGGGTGCGGTGTTGCAGTGACGAGCGCGACGGCGCTGACGATCTGCCCCGGCGTGCAGAAGCCGCACTGGAGTGCGTCCTCGCGCACGAACGCGTGCACCATCGGGTGGTCGCGCAGTCCCTCGATCGTCGTCACCTCTTGCGTCCCCGACGCTGTGCACGAGCGTGATGCACGACAATGTGGGAACGCCGTCGACGAGCACCGTGCAGGAGCCACAGTGCCCTTCGGCACAGGCGATCTTGGTTCCCGTGAGCGAAAGCTCGTCGCGAAGTGCCTCCGCAAGCGTCGTGCCGACCTCCGAGTGCACCTCGTAGGAATGGTCGTTGACGAGCAGCTCAGGCAGCAGTGACCGCCTCGATGTCGGCGATGTGGATCAGCCGGTGCGTCAGCCGGATCAGCAGCCGTTGCTCGACCTCGTCCTCGAGCGTCGGAATGGACAGCCAGAGATCGCGCGCCGTCTCGAGGAGCTCGCGGATCCGGTCGACATCGGCGGCGTGGCCGTTCCGCTCGGCGCAGGTGTTGATGGCGAGGCCGAGGACGCCGATCGTGTCGGCCTGCCGTGTCCAGAGGAGCGGCGTCGCCATCGAGAGGTACTGGTGGATGCGTGCGAGCTGCATGGGCTGGGTGAAGAGCTCGCTCCCCACCGGCGTCGTCGGCTCGGGCAGGTCCCGGCCGTCCGCGAGGGCGTTGCCGGTGCCGCCGAGCATGCCGCGGAGCTGCGCGTCGGTATACCCGGCGTACCGGGCCGTCTTGAGTGCGATCAGGAGCGACGAGGGCTGCTGGCCGTAGGGATAGTCGCTCGCGTAGACGACCTGCTCGGGGGGAACCTGGCGGTAGAAGTCGAGGAGGTCGATCGGGCTCCAGGTCGACGTGTCGAAGAGCACTCCTTTGCGGCCGGCCATGCAGCGAGCGAGCTCGGCGAGATCGGCGATCCCGGCATGGGCGATGATCAGCCTTGCGTCGGGAAACCGGTCGACGAGGGCGCGCAGGCCGTCGGCGATCGGCGGCAGGCCACGGCCGCCGTGGATCAGGATCGGCACGCGCCGCTCGGCTGCGAGCTCGAACACCGGCCCCAGCCGCTCGTCGGTTGCCGTGAACTTCTGCGCGCGCGGATGGAGCTTGATCCCGCGGGCACCGAGATCGAGGCAGCGCCGGGCCTCCTCGATCGGCGTCTCGTTCAGGTCGAGGCGCACGAACGGGATCAGCCGGCCCTCGCTTCGCGCACCGAACTCGAGCGTGCGGTTGTTCGCGGCGGTGAACGCGGGGTGATGGTCGGCCTCGTCGAGGCAGAACATGAAGGCACGCGAAAGGCCGTACTTGGCCATCAGCGCCTCGAGCTGGTCGTAGTCGCCGACCATGCCGTCGATGTCGTGCCCGAGGTGGAGGTGGGCGTCGAAGAGGTCGGTCCCCGGTGGCAGCAGCTCTGCCAGTTCGACGTCGTAGCGCTCGATCAGCGCCTGTGCTCTGTCGCGCGGCTCCACCAGCTGGATCCTAGTTAGAGTCACCGGGATGCCCGATGTCTTGATGTTCGCCGACACATTTCGCTCGCCCGAGCTGCGCCACGAGGTGCCGCTCGGCGTCCCGGATCCGTTCCTCTACGCCGAGCGGGACGGGGTCAAGCACATCCAGATCAATTCGATGGAGGTGCCGCGGCTCGCTGCGCTCGGGCTCTTCGAGCTCCATCCGTCCGAGGAATTCGGCGTAGACGAGCTGATCGCCGCCGGCCTCGCGTACCCCGAGATCCGCGCTGAGCTGGCGTCGCGCGCGGTGAAGAGCCTCGGTGTGACGAGCGCCGTCGTGCCGGAGACATTCCCGCTGTGGCTTGCGGACCGGCTGCGGACGGAGGGCGTCCAGCTGACCGTCGACGGGAGCTTCTTCGACGCGAGACGGCGGGTGAAGTCCGACGCGGAGCTCGCCGGAATGCGCCGTGCGCAGCGGGCGGCCGAGGCGGGGATGGACACCGCGCGTGACCTTCTGCGCCGCGCGACGCCGAACGGGACCGGCCTGTTGCTTGACGGCGAGCCGCTCACGGTGGAGCGCGTCAAATCTGCGATGTCGCAGACGTTCGCGGCTCACGGTGCGACTGCCGACGAGTTCATCGTCGCTCCCGGGCCGCAGGGCGCGGTCGGCCACGACATGGGCTCCGGGCCGATTCACGGCGGGGTCCCGATCGTCGTCGACATCTGGCCGCGCGACAACGAGTCGTTCATCTACTGCGACATGACGCGCACGTTCGTCGTCGGCGACGTGCCCGAGGACGTGCGTGCGTGGCACGGTCTCTGCAAGGAAGCGCTCGATCGCGCGATCTCGGAGATCGAGGACGGCGCAGACGGACGTGCGATCTTCGACGGCACCTGCGAGATCTTCGAGGCGGCGGGGGAGCCGACCCAGCGCACGAAGGAACGGGGCAAGGCGCTCGCGAACGGCTTCTTCCACGGGCTCGGCCACGGTGTGGGCCTCGAGGTGCACGAGCAGCCCGGCCTGGGGCTCGCGTCGAAGTTGCCGCTCATGGCGGGCGACGTCGTCACGGTCGAGCCAGGCTGTTACCGGGCGGGCTACGGCGGCGTTCGACTGGAAGACCTCGTGCTCGTGACCGCCGGCGGCGCCGAGAACCTGACCCGGTACCCCTACGAGCTGGAACCGTGACGACGGCGAGGGATATCGACACGCTGTTCCTCGAGGAGCGGCGGTATCCGCCGTCCGCCGAGTTCACGGCCCAGGCGAATGCGCAGCCGGGGATCTACGAAGAGGATTTCGACGCGTTCTGGGAGCGCGAGGGGCGCGAGCGAGTCGCCTGGTTCGAGCCGTTCACGAAGCTGTACGAGTGGGAGCCGCCGTATGCCAAGTGGTACCTCGGCGGCACGCTGAACGTCGCCTGGAACTGCCTCGACAAGCACGTCGAGGCCGGACGCGGCGACAAGGTCGCCTACTACTGGGAGGGCGAGCCCGCAGACGACCGCCGGGAATTGACCTACGCCCAGCTCCTGGACGAGGTGACGAAGCTCGCGAACGCATTGAAGAAGCTGGGCGTCGGCAAGGGCACACCGGTCGGGATCTACCTGGGCATGGTCCCGGAGGCGCCCGTCGCCATGCTGGCCTGCGCGCGGCTCGGGGCGCCGCACACGGTCGTCTTCGGCGGTTTCTCCGCCGACTCGCTCTCGGGGCGCCTCCAGGACATGGGGTGCGAGGTGCTGATCACCCAGGACGAGGCCTGGCGCCGCGGCACGACGGTGCCGCTCAAGCGCACCGCCGACGAAGCGGTCGACGCCTCGCCGACCGTCAAGAACGTGATCGTCCTCCGGCGCACCGGCAACGACGTGCCGATGACCGCAGGCCGCGACCACTGGTGGCACGAGCTCGCGGTCGACGAGTCAGCCTGCCCGGCCGAGCCGATGGGCCCCGAGGACCTGCTCTATCTGCTCTACACGTCGGGCACCACAGCCAAGCCGAAGGGAATCGCGCACACGACCGCGGGGTACCTCGTCGGCGTCGCAACGACGCATCACTACATCTTCGACCTGAAGCGCGACACCGACGTGTACTGGTGCGCGGCCGACGTCGGCTGGGTGACCGGCCACAGCTACATCGTCTACGGGCCGCTCTGCAACGGCGCCACGTCGGTGATGTACGAGGGCACGCCGGACTTTCCGGAGAAGGATCGCTGGTGGGATGTGGCCGAGCGGTACGGCGTCACCATCCTCTATACGGCTCCGACCGCCATTCGGTCGCACATGAAGTGGGGCCCGGAGCATGCGGCGAAACACGACCTCTCGAAGCTGAGGCTGCTCGGGTCCGTCGGCGAGCCGATCAACCCCGAGGCGTGGGTCTGGTACCACGAGCACATCGGCGGCGAGCGCTGCCCGATCGTCGACACGTGGTGGCAGACGGAGACGGGGATGATCATGATCACGCCGCTGCCGGGGATCACGACCACGAAGCCGGGCTCCGCGAGCCGGCCGTTCCCCGGGGTCGACGCGGCGATCTACAACGAGGCGGGCGACGAGGTCGGTCCCGGCGGCGGCGGCTATCTCGTGCTGCGCAAGCCGTGGCCGGCGATGTTGCGCGGCCTCTACCAGGAGCACGACCGCTACGTCGACACTTACTGGTCGCGCTACACCGACGTGTACTTCGCGGGCGACGGTGCGCGCATCGACGAGGACGCCGACTTCTGGCTGCTCGGGCGCGTCGACGACGTGATGAACGTCTCGGGGCATCGGATCTCCACGATCGAGGTCGAGTCGGCGCTCGTGGATCACCACGATGTGGCCGAGGCCGCCGTCGCGGCCCGCAACGACGCGACGACCGGCCAGGCGATCGTCGCCTTCGTCACCCTGAAGAGCGGCGTCGAGCCGTCGGTCGCCAAGCTCGACGAGCTGCGCGACCATGTCGCCAAGAAGATCGGGCCGATCGCGAAGCCCGCGAACATCGTTTTCACGCCCGAGTTGCCGAAGACCCGCAGCGGCAAGATCATGCGGCGCCTGCTCCGCGATGTCGCGGAGAACCGGCCGCTCGGCGACACGACGACCCTCGCCGACCCGACCGTCGTCGCGGAGCTGCAATCGCGCGGCGCCGACGAGCAGGCAAAAGAGGACTGATGCTCACCGCGAGCGCCTCGCCGCTCGCCTAGGAGCGGGCTACCCTGCGGCGAGTGCTGACCGCTCTCGCCGCAGCTCTTTTGCTCGCCGTCGCTCCGGGGCAGACCGCGACCGTGCGTGTGCCCGTCGCAAATGTGTGGGAGGCGCCCGATGCCGGTCACCTGCCGCTCGATCCGCACGTCTGGCCGACGCCGGCCGTCACGGTTGCCGAACGGCGGGCGCTCGTCGGCCACATGCCGACGCAGGTGCTCTACGGCGAGAAAGTGCTCGTGCTCGCGCGGCGCCCCGGCTGGACGAAGATCGCGGTCCCCGACCAGCCGAGCCCGCTCGATCCGCGTGGCTATCCCGGCTGGGTCCGTGCCTGGCAACTCGGGCCGGCGTTCGCCGCTCCGCTGGTCGTCACTGCCCGGAGCGCGAGACTCGCGAACGGCACCGAGGTCGGCTTCGGCACGGATGTGCCGCGCGGCGCCTTGCCGGCAGCAGCGACCAGGTCGTTGCCGCACACGCGCGCCGACCTCGTCCGGACGGCCGAGCAGTTCCTCGGCCTTCACTACCTGTGGGGCGGGCTCTCGGCCTGGGGCTACGACTGCTCGGGACTGACCTGGGCCGTCTACCGGACGCACGGGATCACCATCCCACGCGACGCCGATGCGCAGTTCGCGGCAGGCACGCCGGTCTCGCTCGCCGAGCTGCAGCCGGGCGACCTCCTCTTCTACGAGCATCCGGTGGTCGGCCACGTCGCCATGTTCATCGGCGGTGGGAAGATGATCGAAGCGCCGAACTCGGCCAGCGAGGTGCGGATCGTCCCGGTGCGGACGAGCGATTTCCGCGGCGCGCGCAGGTTCTTTGGTGTCTGACACCTAGGTGTCAGACACCGTTTCGAAGCTTGCTCTCGCAGGCGCGATCGCAATCTTGCTCTTCGCGACGATCGGCCAGCTCTCGCACGACCACCACGTCTCGCTCGCGGGCTATGCGGCGGACGCGCTCCCGCTGCTCGCCGGCTGGCTCGTGCTCGCACGGGTCACCGGCCGGTTCGTGCCGACGTGGCTCGGCGGCATCACCAGCGGCGTCGGCATTCGGATGGTCGTGCTCGGCCACTATCGCTGGAACCAGCTCGCGTTCCTCGCCGTCGCACTCGTCTTCAACGGGGTGGTCGCGTGGCCGATCTGGAAGTTGATCGACCGCTGAGCTGCCGGAACCTGGCCCGCACCGCGAACCAGGTCCCGGCGCTTCGAGCTAGAGCAGCGCTTCGAACTTCGACGCGTCGTCGAACGGCCCGATCACCGCGAGCCTCATGCCCTGACCGCCGATCACGTCCTGTGCGACCCGCAGCACGTCGTCGGCCGTGACAGCGTCGAGGCCTGCGAGCACCTCCGTCGGCTCGGCCGCCTTCCCTTCCAGCACCTCGCGGCGCAGCCCGAACGTGATCAGCCCGTTCGGGCTCTCGGTCTGCAGGACGAACCGCCCCTTGGCGAGCGCACGCGCCTTCTCCAGCTCCTCGGCCGGCACGGCCTCATCGGCAAGCTTCCGGAACTCGGCTGCGATCACCTCGACCGCCTCCTCGGCCCGCTTCAGGTCGACGCCTGCTTGCGAGAAGAGCGTGCCGGCATCGGTGAACGCGGCATTGAGCGCGTAGACGTAATAGGCGAGGCCGCGCCGCTCGCGCACCTCGAGGAAGAGCCGCGACGACATGCCGGTGCCGAGCACCGTGCCGAGCAGCTGCAGGGCGTACCGATCGGGGTGAGCGAGCGGATAGCTCGGGAAGCCGAGGGCGACGTTTGCCTGGTCGGAGTCCTTGCGGTGGATGCGCACCCTCGGCTCGGGGGACCGCTCGACCTGCGCCGGGGCCGGCATGCCGGAGCCGTTTCCGGGCATGTCGCCGAGCAGTTCCTCGAGCGTCGGCAGGAGGTCGTCGCCGATCATCCCCGAGACGCCGACCACCATGCGCGGCGGCGTGTACCAGTGGCCGAGGTAGTCGAGAAACGTCTGGCGCGTAGCTCCCTTGATCGTCTCTCTCGTCCCGAGTGTCTCCCAGCCGAGCGGATTGGAGCCGAACAGCAACTCCTCGTACACCGACGAGACGTAATCGCGCGGCGTGTCGATGTACATGTTCATCTCTTCGATGATCACGCCCTTCTCACGCTCGAGCTCCTCGCCGTCGAACTTCGAGTTGCGCAGCATGTCCACGAGCACGTCGAGCGCGACGTCGCGCTGCTCGCCCGCGCAGCGGATGTAGTAGCCCGTGTACTCCTTCGAGGTGAACGCGTTGAACTCGCCGCCGATCTTGTCGACCTCCATCGACAGGTCGCGCGCGGTGGGGCGCCTCTCGGTCCCTTTGAAGAACATGTGCTCCGCGAAATGCGCGATGCCGCGGTTTCCCTCGTCCTCGTAGCGCGAGCCCGCGGCCAGCATGATGTAGCAGGCGACCGACTGGGCGTGCGGGAGCGGCGCGGTCAGCACGCGCAGGCCGTTCGACAGGTTGTGGCGCTGGTACACGCTCATTCAGTGAGTCTCCTTCGTTGGTTCGCGGTCAGCGGGACCGACGTGCCCGCCTGATAGTCGTAGCCGACGAGCACGCTCTTGGCGTCGGCGACCAGTCGTTCGCCCGACCAGATCTGGTGCTCGAGCGAGAAGCTCTTCGTGCCCACGTGCGCGCAGCGGCTCCGCACCTCGACGTCCTCGCCGGAGCGCAGTTCCGCCCTGAAGTCGATCTCGACGCGGGCGAGGATGAACGGCTCCAGGTCCCCGAGGATCCCGATCCGGGCCTGCTCGAGGTAGGTCGAATAGACGGCGTTGTTGACATGGCCCATGGCGTCGCAATCGCGGAACCGAACGTGTTCGCGTTGGATCCAGGGATACGCGGCCACCGGCGCGATGGTATAGAGGCACGTATATGGCAGGTGAGACGAAGCGAGCGGTCTTCGCGCAGCCCGAATGGCTGCGGGGCGTCCCGACCGACCGTCAGTTGCCGCTCGAGGCGCGGGTGGTCTTCACCGGCTGCGGAACGTCGTTCCACGCCGCGCAGACCGGCGGCTTCGCGGTGCAGGCACTCGAGGCGACGATGGTCCCGCCCATCGCGGACATCATGGTCTGTGTCTCGCACGAGGGCGAGACCGCGCTGACGATGGAGGCGGAGCGCTGGTTCGGCGGGGACGTCTGGCTGGTGACGGGCAATGCTTCTTCGCCGCTTGCGCAGGCCGCAGACGAGGTGATCGTCTGCACGCCCGACGTCGAGCGGTCGTGGTGCCACACCGCGAGCTACACGTGTGCCGTGGCGGCGATCGCTGCGCTGAACGGCGACGACATCGACTGGCTCCCCGACGCGGTCGAGGAGGCGCTCCGGCTCGAGGTCGACGCGCCGGCGCAGGACAAGATCGTCGTCGCGGGGGCCGGCCGAGACTGGCCGACTGCCCAGGAGGCCGTGCTCAAGTTGCGCGAGGGCTCACACATCGCCGCCGAGGCACACCACCTGGAGCAGCTGCTGCACGGGCACCTGGCTGCGATCGACGACTCGACGCGTGCGTTCGTGCTCGAAGGGGAAGGACAGATCGCCGACCGGGCGCACGACGCCGTCGCCGCGCTGGAGCTGCTCGGCTGTGAGACGACGCTCGTCGCGACGGTCCATCCGGTCGTCGACATCGTCCGGTTCCATCTCCTGACGCTCGCAGTCGCCGACGCCCGCGGTGTCGACCCGGATCCGATCCGGCGCGAGCCCGGCTCGCTGTGGGCCGAGGCGGCCGGCGCGGCCTACCCGTACTGAGAGCCGAGGGAGACAGGCCCGATGACGAGTCTGGCGGATGCGGGCGTCCTCGAATCGATCACGCTCCTGGCGCGCCGGGAGGCGTCGTCGCGCGAGCTCGTCGAGGCCTGCCTCGACCGCATCCGCGAGCGTGACGGCAGGCAGAGCCACGACGGCGACCCGCGCTCGGTCAACGCCTGGGTTCGTGTGTACCGGGACGATGCCCTCGCAGCGGCCGACCGCGCCGATGCCCGGCTCGCTGCAGGAGAGTCGCCGGAGCTCTGCGGCGTGCCTGTCGGGCTCAAGGATCTCTACGCGTTGCCGGCAAGCCGCTCACGGCGTCGAGCCGTCTGCTCCACGATGTGCCGGCCGAGTCGTGCCCGGCCTGGCTGCGGCTCGAGTCGGCCGGGATGGTGTTGCTCGGTCACCTGCATACGCATGAGTTCGCTGCGGGCGGAACGACCGATCAGGTTGGCAACCCGTGGGCGCTCGACCGCTCGGCGGGCGGATCGAGCGGCGGCTCCGCGGCCGCGCTGGCGGCGCGAATGGTCCCGGCGGCAACGGGCACGGACACCGCCGGGTCGCTGCGCATCCCGTCCGCCGTCTGCGGCACGTCGACGATCAAGCCCACGCGGGGAGCGGTGCCGACACGCGGCCTCGTTCCGCTCGCGCCCTCCTTCGACCACGCCGGGCCGATGGCGCGAACCCTCGCGGACTGCGAGCCGTTGCTCGCTGCGCTGAGCGGTGTCGCTGCGCCGGAGCAGCGCGCGCCGCTTCGCCGGGTTGCGGTCTCACCCCGCTTCGGGCTCGTCGAGCTCGATCCCGATGTGGTCGACGGGTTCGAAGCTGCGCTGAACGCCTGCCGTGAGCTCGGGATCGAGATCGTCGATGTCCCTGCGCCCGCAGTCGAGCTGGAGCTCGGGCTGGTCTTCCTCGACCTCGTGTGCGCCGAGATGCTCGTGTACCACCATCGCTTCGACGAGCGGCGGGAGCTCTATCGCCCGTCGATCCGAGGCTTTCTGGATTACGCGGAGCGCGGCGCGCTGTCGGCGGAGGACTACATCGGCGCCCAGGAGCGGCGCAGGGAGGCGACGTTTCGCTGGCTCGACTGGTTCGCCGAGCACCGTGTCGATGCGCTGCTCGAACCGACGGTTCCGATCGTGGCGCGCGCCGCGTGGTCACGGCTACGACGAGGCATTCACGGACGCCGCCGAGATCTCGTTCACCCACTACTGGAACTGGACCGGCTTCCCCGTCGCAGCGCTACCGTCCGGCGTTGGCCGCCGCAGTGGGCTGCCGGTGGGGGTCTCGCTGATCGGTCCTGCCGAATGCCGACTGGGACATCCTCGCCGCGGGCGTCACGCTGCAGGCCCACCTCGGCGTCGCGATGCCCTCCTAACTCGCGCGGGAGAGCTCCTCGAGCAGCCGGTCGACCTCGTCCGCGGTGTTGTAGTGGACGATCCCGACGCGCACGGCACCGTCGGGCAGGCCGAGCCGCTTCATGATCTCGACCGCGTAGTAGTTGCCGTCCCAGACGGCGAAGCCCCGTTCGGCGAGTCGTGTCGCTGCAGCGCGCGGCGAGAGCGACTCGTGGTTGACGGCGAACGTCGGGACGCGGCCCTCCATGCCCGGCGGGCCGTGGAGCCGCCACCGGTCGGGCAAGCCGTCGATGAACTGCTGACCCAGCGCGCGTTCGTGCTCCTGGATGAAGTCCCAGCCGACATCGTCGAGGTACTCGACCGCCGCGACGAAGCCCGCGAGCAGCTCGTGTGCGAGCGTCCCCGTCTCGAACCGTCCCGCGACCGGCTCGTCCGGTGCGGGGCGGACCTTGTAGGGGCGCCAGCTCTCCGCGAGCTCGCGTCGGACGTAGGCGAGCCCGAGGTGCGGGCCGTAGAACTTGTACGGCGAACAGAGCAGACATCGGCCCCGGCTGCGGCGACGTCGATCGGGCCGTGCGGCCCGTAATGCACCGCGTCGACCCAGGCGAGCGCGCCGGCGTCGTGAGCAAGGCGGACGACCTCCGCGACGGGTGTGACCGTCCCGACGCCGTTCGAGGCCCACGGAAATGCGACGACGCGCGTTCGCTCCGAGAGCAGCGAGCGGAGATGCCCGAGGTCCAGCCGGCACGCGTCGTCGACCTCGCAGAAATGCACGGTCAGGCTCCGGTCGCGCGCGAGCTCGAGCCACGGCGAGATGTTGCCGTCGTGATCGAGCCTCGTGCACACGATCTCGTCGCCTTCCCGCCAGTCACGTGACGCGGTGCGCGAGAGCGCGAAGTTCAGTGTCGTCATGTTTGCTCCGAACGCGACCTCGTCGGTCGTCGCACCGAGGAAGCGGGCCGCGGTCGTTCGCGCCCGCTCGATGAGCTCGTCCGAGTGTTGCGAGGTCTCGAATGCGCCGCCGAGGTTCGCGTTGGCATCGCGCAGGTAGCCCGCGACTGCGTCGATCACGGAGTCGGGCACCTGCGTCCCACCGGGACCGTCGAAGAACGCCAGGGGCCGCTGGAGCGCCGAGAACCGCGCGCGCACCGCGTCGATCGTGGTCGGGACGGGCGCTTTCGGCGGCACAGCGGGGAAGGTATCTGGGTCCGTCCGGTCCCGGTCCTAGGGTGGCGGGCATGAGGCTCAGAACACTCACCGAGGCCGAGTGCTACGCACGCATCTACGGCGGGCACAGCGACGAACGGGTGAGCTTCGTGCGGCTCCTGCCGCGGCGCAGCAAGCGCAGCAGCGCGGCAGGAGAGCACCTGCGTGGAAGGTTCGAGGAGCGTCTCGACCTACGCGGTCCCGAGGCGGAGGCGGCATGACCCGGACCTGCAGAACGTGGAACGCCCGCCGGCTACCGAAGCAGGTCTCGGCCGGCCGCCGCCCCGCGCCCCCGCTCCCGAGCTCGTGGGTGTGCACGGCCACCTGGACGCAGCGCGTGCCACGCTGTCGACCGCGTGGCAAGACCAGCTGACTCCCGCTCGACCCCGAGCTCCGTCCCGGACATCCTCGCGCCGGGACTGACGTGCGTCTTCTGCGGGATCAACCCGGGGCGCGTCTCGGATGCCGCGGCAGCGCACTTCGCCAATCCGCGGAACGATTTCTGGCGGCTCCTGCACGATGCAGGCTTCACCCCACGGCTCTATCAACCGCACGAGCAGTTCGCGCTGCTCGAGCTCGGCTACGGCCTCACGAACGCCGCCTACCGGACGACGCCCGGGTCCGGTGACCTGCGGCGCGGAGATTTCGACGCCGATTCGTTCGACGACCGGATCGTGGCGGTCAAGCCGCGGGCGGTCGCGTTCGTCGGCAAGGAGGCGTACCGCGGTCTCTATCGCGACCGCCCAGAGCTCGGGCCTCAACTGCACTCGATCGGCCAGACGGGGCTGTACGTCCTGCCGTCGACGTCGCCTGCCAACGCAGCGGTGCCGTATCGCCGAGCGCCTGGACTGGTTCCGCTCTCTGCGCGAATGGCTCGTACCGGTGGAGCGCGATGCGGTGCGGGCCCTCGTCGTCGACCGCCAGGGCCGCGTGCTGCTCGTTCGGTTCTGGGGCCCCGGCCGCGACCGGTCGTGGTGGGGCTCGCCGGGGGGCGGGATCGAGCCCGGGGAAAGCCACGAGCAGGCGTTGACCCGCGAGCTCCACGAAGAGATCGGCCTGCAGGAGCTGGAGGTCGGCCCGCTTCTCTTCGAGCACGTCGGTCAGTTCCCGTGGGCGAAGCGGCTCTACCGGCAACGGAACGTCACGTATCTCGTCCGCGTCGACGAGCACGAGCCGAAGGCGACGGTCGATCTCTCGGCGGAAGGTGTGGCGGAGGTGCGCTGGTGGACACTCGCGGAGCTCGCCGCTTCGCGGGAGCAGTTCGCGCCGCCCGACCTGCTCGAGCGCGTGCGTACCCTGGGCTCGTGACTGCGGTCCTCGTCACCGTCCACCTGCTCGCGGCCGGCATCTGGTTCGGCGGGTCGACCGCGCTCGTCTTCGTGGGCGTGCCGGCGATCCGAACGCTCGAGGGCGAGCCGCGCGGGCGCGCGATGAAGGCGCTCGGGCTCCGCTGGCGGCCGGTCGGCTACGGCGCGCTGATCGTCGCTGCCCTGACCGGGGTCGTGCTCGCCTCCCGCGACTGGCAGCACAGCACCGCTTTCCAGATCGTCCTCTGGACGAAGGTCGTGCTCTTCGGTTGCCTGCTCGTGGTGTCGTACCTCCACAACTTCGTGCTCGGCCCGCGGCTTCAGGCGGAGATCCGCCACGGCCGGGAGCAGCGCACGCGACCGCGGCTCGTTCTCGTCGGCTGGATCAGCTACTCGCTCACCATGGCGCTGCCGATCCTCGGCGTCGTGCTGGCGCGCCTTGTCGGCTGAGGCGTAGCGTCGCGCGCAGCTCACGAGTTTCGAATTTGAGCGTGCTTCCGAGAAACTCGCGACCCTGGTTCGCTGTGCGAATCTGGGTCGAAGCACGGCGTCAGCTGCGCCAGCGGTTCGTGATCGGCGTTCGGCGGTCGCGGCCGAAGGCCTTCGGCCGCAGCTTCACGCCCGGCGGCGCCTGGCGGCGCTTGTACTCGGCGCGGTCGATCATCCCGACGGCGCGGTCGACGACGTCCGCGTCGAAGCCGTCCTGCGCCAGCTCCTCGCGGGAGCGGTCGAGCTCGACGTAGGCCTCGAGCACGCGGTCGAGCGCGGGATAGGGCGGCAGCGAATCCTCGTCGAGCTGGTCTGCGCGGAGCTCGGCGCTCGGCGCCCGTTCGATGATCGAAGCGGGGATCACCTCCCGCCCGGCGCGCTCGTTCAGCCACCGCGACAGGCGGAAGACGTCCGTCTTGTAGACGTCCTTGATCAGCGCGAAGCCGCCCGCCAAGTCGCCGTAGAGCGTCGAGTAGCCGACCGAGAGCTCCGACTTGTTGCCGGTCGCGATCACGAGCCAGCCGAACTTGTTCGACAGCGCCATCAGGAGCGTGCCGCGGATGCGCGCCTGCAGGTTCTCCTCCGTGAGATCGCTGTCGCGGCCGGCGAAGTGCTCGCGCAGCGCGGAGGTGAACGCGTCGACCGTCGGCTCGATCGCGATCTCGCGGAAGTCGATTCCCAGCGACTCGGCCAGTCGCTCGGCGTCACCGCGGGTCGCCGTCGACGAATAGCGCGACGGCATCGACACGCCGTGAACGCGATCAGCTCCGAGCGCCTCGACGCACAGCGCAGCGGTGAGGGCCGAGTCGATGCCGCCGGAGAGGCCGATCACCACGTCACCGAACCCGTTCTTCTTCACGTAGTCGTGCAGGCCGAGCGCGAGCGCGAGCCGCATCTGCTCAAGGTCGTCGAGCTGCGGGACGATGCGCGCCGGTGTTGCGCCCGGCTGTTCCCGCGGCGGCGCGAACTCGATCTCGGTCAGCTCGACCGCGACGCGCTCGCGCGCGAGAGCGCGGCGGCGCACGTCACGCAGCCTGCGGCCGACCGCCGCTGCGGGATCGACGTCGACGACGAGCAGCTCCTCCTGGAACCCGGCGGCGCGCGCGAGCACCTCGCCCTCGTCGTCGAGCACGACCGAGTGCCCGTCGAAGACCAGTTCATCCTGGCCGCCGACGGCATTGCAGAGCGCGACGAAGCAGGAGTTGTCGAGCGCCCGCACGCGCAGCATCTCCTCACGCTCGCGGTCCTTGCCGACGTGGAACGGCGACGCGGAGATGTTCGCGATCAGTTGTGCACCTGCGAGCGCAAGATCGGTTGCCGGCGGCCCCGGTTGCCAGATGTCCTCGCAGATCGTCGGGCCGATCCGCACGTCGCCGAAGCGCAGTAGGAAGAGGTCGTTGCCGGGCGCGAAGTACCGGTCCTCGTCGAAGACCCCGTAGTTGGGCAGGTAGCGCTTGCGGTAGATGCAGCGCACCTCACCGTCGGCCAGCACGAAGCATGCGTTGTAGAGGTCGGCATCGAGGTACGGCGCGCCGACGAGCACCGTGATGTCGCGCGCCGCCTGCGCGATCTCGTCGACCGCCCGTCTCGCGGTGCGAACAAAGCCGGGCCGGAGCAACAGATCCTCCGGCGGGTAGCCGGTCACGACGAGCTCGGGGAAGAGCGCCACGTCGGCCCCGGCACCGCGCGCCTCGCCGAGCCATTCGACGACACGGGCCGCGTTGCCGTCGATGTCGCCGACGACGCTATTGATCTGGGCGAGTGCGAGTCTCATCGGTTTTCGCCTCTCGGTCGAAAACTCTACCACGGCGCTCGCGGAGCGCGGTCCGTCGCCAGGCGAAATAGAGGGCGACCGCGCAGAGGAAGACCGCGAAGCTGGCGAAGCCGACGAACGCCGAGTGCGTCTTGTTGCCGGCGACGCTGAGCGCTGCCGCCAGGACGAGCGCTGCGATCAGGTACACGCGCAGGGTCTTCGACGGCATCAGGCGCTCAGTATGGCGGCCGCGCGGACCGCACCGCCGACCGTGAACCAGAGCCCAGCGCCATGCACGCGGAGCTCGACGGTGTCGCCGAGGTCGAGCGGCTGCCGATACTCGAGCACCGCCCGGTGCGGTGCGCTCAGCCGGGCGGCCAGATGCTCCTCGACGGGCGCCCAGTAGGCGGCGTTGTTGACGTGGCGAAGCCGGTCGACGTCGGTCGCCCGCAGCCGCCACTCGAGTACATCGGCTTCGTCCGGCGGCCCCGCGAGTTCGAGCCGCGTCGATGCACGCCGGCCCGCCGCCGACTCCCCGTACACGGCGAGGAACCGCTCGCCGAGGCGCAGCGGCTGCAAGTCGGGCCCGAGGTGGATCCACGTCATCTCGGCGTCGACCCGGCCGCCGCGGTCTCCGGACACCGACGTGCACCGGAGCGCGGCCGACGCGGCGGTGCCGCCGCACCACGTCGTCAGCTCGACCGCGGTGTCGTCGAGGAACGGCTGCACCACGTCGAGCACTGTCCTGCGCACGACCCAGATGTGCTCGTCCGGCGCCCAGCCCGCATCGAGGACGTCGTCGGCTGCAACGTCCTGCAGGAACCGTGCGATCGCATCGAGCCGCAGCCGGCCGTGCGCATCGGTGTCGGAGAGCCGGACCGGCCGCCGGGCGCAGTAGCGGCGCGCCGTCACGGCAGCAGACGCCACACGCGCTCCTCGACCGCAGACGCCACTGCGGCCTGAGCCGCTTCATCAAGGTGCTCGACGTCGTCGCCGACCTCGACATAGGACGCCACGCCATCGAGGTCGAGCAGCTCGCAGCCGAGCTCGCTGCACAGCTCAGCGAAGTGCGGCCCGAGTCGATGGCCTGCGAACGGTGGCGGGCAGACGACGAGGATCTCGGGCGGGCCGCCGCCAGGCCCGGACTCGGACGACCGCGCGACCTTGACGAGCCGGCCGACCGAGCGCGCGACGTCGTTCTCCGGCAGCCTGAATCGATCGCCGACGTCGTTCGTGCCGAGGAAGATGACGAGGAGGTCGACCGGAGCGTGCGAGTGCAGGCACGGCACGAGGTACGGCAGCCCGTTGCGCCCCTCACCCACGGGGCTGTCCATCGTTGCGGTCCGGCCGTTCAGTCCCTCGGCGATCACCTCGAACTCCCCGCCGAGCGCGCGCTGGAGCCGGACCGGCCAGCGGGCGTCGCGTGGGAATCGCCGGCCGTTGCTGCCCGGGACATAGCCCCAGGTGTTGGAGTCGCCGAAGCAGAGGACGGTGCGCATCAGCGTTGCAGGCGGATCGCGTTCAGGTCACGTTCGCGCAGCTCGTCGATGCGGGCGAGCAGGTCGTCGACGTCGTCGTGCTCGGCGTGGATGTAGCGGCCTGCGAGCTCGTCGTACCTGCCCGTTGCCAGCTTGCGCACGAGCTCGGGGGCGAGCTCCGGCGGCGTCCACGGCGCGTCTGCCGGGACGTGGCTCTCGGTCATCGCCGTCCGGACGAGACCGGGGCTGAAGAGGAACACCGGGATCTCGAGCGCGTTGTTCAGCGTCTCGGCATAGCGGCACACCGCAGCCTTGGACGCGGTGTAGGAGGTATTGCTCGCGCCCGGCAGATACGCGGCGCCGCTACCTGTGATGACGATGCGCGATGCGCCCGCTGCGAGCGCTGCCTCACAGCAGAGATGCACCCCGAGGACGTTCACCTCGAACGTGTGCCACCAGTCGGCGTCGTTCCCCACGCCGGCGTTCGCGACGAGCAGATCGACAGGGCCCGTCGTCTCGAAGCCTTGCTCGACCGACTCGCGTGAGGCGACGTCCATCTCGATCGCACGCCCTCCGATCTCGGCTGCGACGGCGTCGATCTCGCCGCGTGAGCGGGCGGTGACGACGACCGACCATCCGTCTGCCGCCAGCGAGCGCGCGATGTTGGCGCCGATGCCGCGGCCGCCGCCGGTGATGAGTGCAACTCCTTCAGCCAACTGCTGCTCCGATCTGGTCGAGTGACTCGGGATTCTCGAGCGAGGAGAGGTCGCCGGGATCGGCGCCGAGCGCCGTGGCCTTAACCGCCCGCCGCACGATCTTGGCGGAGCGCGTCTTCGGCAGCGCCTCGACGAAGAAGACCCGGCCCGGTTTGAACGCCTTCCCGAGCTCGGCCGCGACGTGGTCGGCGACGTCCGCCTCGGTCGTCTCGGCTCCGGGCAGGAGGCAGCAGAAGATCCAGGCGGTCTCGCCCTTGAGCTCGTGCGGCACGCCGATCGCCGCGGCCTCGCGTACCGCCGGGTGGCCGACGGCGGCTGACTCGAGCTCGGCGGGGCCGATGCGCTTGCCGGCGATGTTCAGCGTGTCGTCGGAGCGTCCGTGCAGGAACCAGAAGCCGTCGGCGTCGACGGAGGCCCAGTCGCCGTGCACCCAGACTCCGGGGATTCGCGACCAGTACGTCTCGACGTACTTGTCCGGGTCGCGCCAGAAGCCGCGCGTCATTCCCGGGAACGGCCTGCGGCACACGAGCTCACCGACCGCTCCCGTCCCGATCAGCGAGTTCCCGACGTCGTCGACCACGTCCATCGCCATTCCGAGCGCCGGCCCGCCGACGGAGCAGGCCTTGATCGGTCCGACAGGGGTCGGCGAGAGGAAGCAGGCGCCGACCTCGGTGCCGCCCGAGCAGTTGATGATCGGCACGCGCGAACTGCCGACGTTCTCCGCCAGCCACCGGTACGGCTCGGGGTTCCAGGGCTCGCCCGTGGTGACGAACGTGCGCAGAGACGACAGGTCGGCGGCCGGATCGCCGTGGGGCAGCAGCGCGCGCGCGAGCGTCGGCGAGAGCCCGAGCGAGGTGACCCTCTCGTCGGCCACGATGCGCCAGAGGCGGTCCGGCGTGGGCCAGTCGGGCGCGCCCTCGGCGAACACGATCGTGCCCCCGAGCGCGCCGACGCCGACGACGGTCCACGGGCCCATGATCCAGCCCATGTCGGTGGCGAAGTGCATGACGTCGCCCTCGTGGACGTTGGCCTGGTAGGCGACTTCGCGTGTAATCGAGACCAGGAAGCCGCCCTGCACGTGCACCACCCCCTTGGGCTTGCCCGTCGTCCCGGAGGTGTAGGTCAAGAGATAGGGGGCCTCCGAGTCGACCTCGAGTGGGGGCAGTTCCCCCGGTCGGCCGTCGAGCTCGAACGGCGCGAGCACGACCTGCGCCGGCGAGCCGGACTCGCGAATCGCCTCCTCGAGGATCGCGAGCATCGGCACGCTGCGACCGCGACGGGACGACTCGCGCCGCGTGATCACGACCTTAGCCTCGCTCGCCTCGAGGCGCTGAGCGACCGCCGGTGCGGCGAACCCGGAGAAGACCGGCACCTGCACGGCACCGAGGTGAGCGATCGCATGCGAGGCGACTGCGACCTCCGGCGACATCGGCAGGAAGATCGCGACGCGGTCTCCGGCGCCGACGCCGAGCGCAGCGAGCTCCTCCGCGAGGCGCGTCACGTCGCGTGAGAGCTCGGCGAACGTGAGGGTGCTGCGCGCGCCGTCCTCGCCGAGCCCGACGGCCGCGACGGCGTCGGGGCGCCGTTCTGCCCAGCGATGCACGCAGTTGCGAGCGATGTTGACCTTGCCGCCGACGAACCAGGTTGTCCATTCCGGGCCGCGCGAGTCGTCGAGCACCCGGTCCCATGGCCGTGAGAACTCGAGCCCCAGGTCGTCGACGCAGAGCGGCCAGAACCACTCCGGCTCCTCCTGCGAGCGCCGGACGAGCTCCCCGTAGCCGGCAACACCCGCCCGGCGCACGAGCCGCGTCGCATTCGCGTGCTCGATCGTCGCCTCGTCGGGCGTCCAGACCACATCGCTCACGCGGGCAACCCTACTTGCGGCCCTCTGTTAGCGTCTGCTAACTTAGCGTGCGCTAACTTCAGGGAGGTACCAGGGGATGAAGCGTTTCGTGACGCCGGAGAACAAGAAGTGGTGGACGCTCGCGGCCGTGTCGGTCGGGCTGTTCATGATCATGCTCGACAACACGGTGGTGAACGTCGCGCTGCCGTCGATCCGCGCGTCGCTCGGCATGAGCATCGAGGGCCTCGAGTGGGTCGTCGCCGGCTACGCACTGACGTTCGCCGCGTTCATGCTCGTCGGCGGGAAGCTCGCCGACTTCCTCGGCAGGCGCTTGATCTTCATGGTGGGCCTCGCCGTCTTCACGGGCGCTTCGCTCGCGTGCGGGCTCGCGCCGAACGGCGGTTTCCTGATCGGCGCCCGCGTCGTGCAGGGCCTCGGCGGTGCGCTGATGAACCCCGCGACGCTCTCCATCATCACGGCCACCTTCGCGCCGCGTGAGCGCGGCAGGGCGATCGGCATCTGGGCGGGCGTCTCGGCCATGGCGCTCGCGATCGGGCCGCTCGTCGGAGGCCTCCTCACCGAGCACGTGAACTGGAACTGGATCTTCTTCATCAACGTTCCGATCGGCATTCTGGGCCTGTTCGCAACGCCGATCTTCATCGCCGAGTCTCGCGACCAATCCGCGCAGCAGCGACTCGACTTTCCCGGCCTGGCCGCGTCGGCCATCGGCCTGTTCTCCCTGACGTACGGGTTCATCGAAGCCAGCAACTACGGGTGGACGTCACCGCGCATCCTCGGTGCGTTCGCGATCGCAGCAGTCTCGCTCGTCACGTTCGCGCTGCTCGAGCTGCACCAGCGGGCGCCGATGCTCGACCTCTCGCTCTTCCGGAACCGCACGTTCAGCGGTGCGAACTCGGCGATGCTCTTCGTCGGGCTGGCGATGTTCGGCACCTTCTTCTTCGTCTCGCTGTACATGCAGAACGTGCTCGGGTACTCGCCGGTCGAGGCCGGGGCGAGCTTCCTGCCCATGACGATCCTCATCATCCTCATCGCGCCGCGCGCGGGTGCGCTCACCGACCGTGTCGGCTCGCGCTGGCTCGTCGGCGGCGGGATGACGCTGCTCTCGGGGATGCTCTTCTACTACACGACGCTCGGAGCGAGCGAGAGCTTCTGGGCGCTCCTGCCCGGGCTGCTGCTCGGCGGCGTGGGCATGGGGATGACGATGACCCCGGTGACGGCGGCCGCGATGAGCGCTGTTCCGGTCGACAAGGCCGGGATCGGCTCGGCCGTTCTCAACTCGGCGCGGCAGGTGGGCGGCTCGCTCGGGATCGCGGTGATGGGCTCGATCGTCGCGAGCGCCAGCAGCTACCTCGTCGGGTTCCACGACGCGTTGCGCGTCGGCTCCTTCCTGTGCCTCGTCGGCGCCGGCGTCGCCGTGGCGGCGATCCGCAAGGTCGAGCACCCGAGCGAACCGGCCCGGGAGCGGGCTGCGATGGCCGAGGCCGCATGACCCAGGTGAAGCAGCGGCTGACGGCCGAGGCCCGCCGGCAGGCGGTGCTCGATACCGCAGGCCGCGTCTTCTCCCGGTCGAGCTATCGCGGTGCGACCACGGCGGAGATCGCGCGCGAGGCAGGCATCTCGGAGCCGATCCTCTACCGTCACTTCGGCTCGAAACGCGACCTCTACCTCGCCTGTCTCGACGAGGCCTGGGCGAGCTTCCGCGCCGGCTCGGAGCGCGCGATCGCCGCGGATCCGCTGAAGTGCCTCGGCGCGGTCGCCGACGCCTACATGTCGAAGGGCAAGAAGATCCGCCTCATCGACCTCTGGATCCAGGCGCTCACGGTCTCCGCCGAGGACAAGGTGATCGCGGCCGCCCTGCGGCGCCAGGTGCGCGAGGTGCACGACTTCTTCGCCGACCTGATCCGCGACGGCCAGCGGCGCGGGGCGCTGCACGTAGACCGGGACCCCGAGGCCGAGGCCTGGATCTTCGTCGCCGGCGGCCTGCTCGCCACGATGGACGCCCGCCTCGGCGGGCTCCTCGGCGACGATCTTCAGCGGGTGCGCGCCGAGCGCCACCGCTGGATGGCCGCCGACTCGAGTGACTGAGCAAAACCGCCGCGATCGACCTCAGCGCACTCGGGTGGCGAGTGACCACTCCCGCCGCGCCGGCTTCGGTGTGTCCGGGTTCGGGCGGTCGGAGTCGGCGGCGTCGCGTCTGCGTGGCGGGATGCGTGTTGCGATCAGAAGGGCCAGCAGGCCGACGAGTCCGCAGGCGATGCAAACGCCTGCCGGAGTCAAGGTGCCGAGCACGATGCCGCTGGCGATCATCGCGATCCCGATCGCGCCGATGTTGGCGGTTCCGAGCGCCGCGAAGGTGCGGGCGCGAATGTGGTCTGGTGCCGCGCGCTGGAAGATCAGGGTGCTGGCGATGCTGCGTGTAGAGGCCGCGAAGCCGCCGATCGAGAAGAGCACGACGACAGCACCGACGAGGGGCACGACACCGCAGAGCCCGATCGCGACCGCGACGAGCGCGCAGCCGAACAACAGTCGCCGCCGCTCCGAGAAGGCGTCGCCTTGCCTGCGGATCACACGTCCGGCGACGAAGCCGCCGAGCGCCCACCCGGAGACAGCGGTGCCGTAGGCCTTCGAGCCGCCCCCCATGTCGACGAAGAGCGGATACTCGGCAACGTTCACCATCCCCGTCCCGAGTAGACCGACACTCGTTGCGAGCAGTGTGAGGCGAAGGGCTGGGTTGGAGGCGACGAGGCGGAAGCCCTCCGACACGCCGCGATCTGTCCCGTCCTGGGACGGCGCGGCGCGGTAGTTGCCTTTGATGCGCCAGACGAACGCCGCCGAGACCACAAACGACGCGGCGTTCACGAGAAATGATGTCGTGCCGCCGAAGGTTGCGACCGCGAAGCCGCCGAGCGCGCCTCCGAGCAGCATTCCCGCAGAGGCGCTCGACGAGCGTGTCGCGGTCGCCCAGGTGCGGCGGTCTTCGGGCACGAGCATCACGAGCAGCGCCTGGGACGCCGGCCCGAACGGTGCCTCTGCAGCTGCGCTCAATCCTGCCAACACGACAAGCAGCGGCAGTGAGTGTGCGAAAGCGATTCCGACGAACGCCGCCGCCGCGGCAAGATCCGATCCGATCATCAACCCGCGGCGATCGAACCGATCGCCAAGAGCGCCGGCCCAGGGGCCGACTGCGGCAGACACGCCGAACATCACGACCAGCGCTGCCGCGACCCAGCCGCCCGAGTGGCCGCTGCGGTCATAGACGACCGCGACCAGCGCGACGTAGGCGACCATGGCGCCGACAGTCGAGATCAGCCGGGACGCAGACAGAAAGAAGATGTTGCGGCGGTAGATCTCCTCCTGACGCCACCCCGCCACCACCCGCAAGACCCGGCCGGCGTACGTCCTCACCACAGCCCCTGACTCTATCCTCGGGCTCGAATCGCGCCCTAGACTGTCCGCCAAGATGGACGAGGCCCGGGAACGCGTCAACGAACTCGCGTCTCGTCTGCAGCCGCTTCTGCGCTCAAACCTTGCCGGCCTGTATCTGTTCGGCTCGTTGGCGGCGGGCGGTTTTTATCCCGGCCGGAGCGACGTCGACCTCCTCGCAGTCGTTGAGAGGGGCCTTGATGACGACGACTTGGAGAAGGTCGAGCGGTTCCGTTTGGAGTATGTCGAGGCACACCCTGCCTGGGACAATCGAATCGAAATCGGGTTTGTGAGCCGGACCGTGCTGCAGACGTTCGCCGGCTCGCCGAGCGGAACGATCGCCGTCCTCAGTCCCGGCGAGCCCCTTCACCACAAACCGGCCGAAGCCGACTGGGTGCTCAACTGGTACGGCGTCTGCACGCAAGGAGAAGTGCTCTACGGGCCGCCGCCGTTCGCCATCGGCCCCGAGGTGCCCGTCGCTGCCTACAAGCGCGCTATCGCGTCGCAACTACCCCTGTGGAGCATGGAGGTTCGAGAACGCTCGGTCGCACACTCACGCTCTTACCAGGGCTACATCGTTCTCGTCCTTTGCCGCGCGTTATACGGACTCGCCACCGGAAAGCAGACGACGAAGGAGGGCGCAGCGGCATGGGCGGAAGAGCGTTTTCCCGAGTGGGCGGAGTTCATCGAGGAAGCGGTGGTCTGGCACCGCGCCGACCTCAGTGAACCGCACGCAACCACGATCAGGTTCGTCGACTTCGCACTCGACGACGCCAACCGGATGCAGAAGACCTAGCTGACCGCCCGAGTATCAGTACGACTCACGCGGCCTGCCAAACAGGTCGCCGCGCTGAAGGTCCGGATTGCGGGCGATGAAAGCATTGAAGGTCTCCGTCTCTGAGCCCGCGGCGGCTGCCGCCGAAACGGCTCTTGCCCAACGTCGTGTCAGATGCTCGTCGAACTTCTCCGGAATCCCGTAACGGTCGCAGCCCGTTCGTGTTCCCTCGACCAGACATTCCTCGCCCTCAGACGCGCCGTACCGGTGATGGAGAACCCACGCGACGCGGACATGGTCGATGTGACTAATGCCCGAGTCCCCGAGTTGCTGGCTCTCCCAGAGGTCAGCCAGTTCGTCGTCGGATGGCCGCGAGCCCATCCAGCCCTTCGTCGGGCCGCGCAGACTGAGAAGAGGGGCTCAGACTGCGCCGAGTGCCTGGTCGGCGGGTTCACAGATGAAACGGGCGACGTGGCCGGAGTGGTGGCTTGGCCCGTCGTCCGCTGCCACGACCCAGCTGGTGCCGTCGCGGGTGAATGGCTGGCCGACGATCAGGTGGTCGAACTCCATCGAGATGGCTTCGTCGGGTTCGCCTTCGCGGCGCAGCACCAGTTCGTACGACTTCACGCCGGTAACACTAGACGGGCAGGTGAACCACGTTGGTAGACCTGACTCCGCCGTTCGCGATGTTGCGCCGCGAAATGATCTCGCGTGCACACCGTCAGCCACTGCGTGCAACTGAGCGACGTGGCGGCAATGCCGCGCGAGACCTAGAAATGGAAAAGCCCCGGCTGCGGCACCCGGGGCTCTTCCTTGGTCAGGCGGGGCGCCGGCTGGGCGTCCCCGAATGGCAATGGCTCTGCGGCCCAGCCGTACCTTCGGGTTGTCGCCTCTGGCGCTCCCCCTGCACTTGGCCTGGCGTCCGGCCGTGGTGCAAGGTGGGCTTACCTTACGAGCCAGGTCCGACTCTGTCAAGTAGCTAGGTCAAGTGATTTCACAAATCGCTAGTTGACAGGGAAAAGCCAGCAAAGATCCCCCTTTTGGGGGACTGTCTCCTTCAGGGGATTGCAATTCGGTCAAGCGTTCGGCATGCTGAGTCGGCGTATGACTCCTCGCGCCGCACGAGTGAGCACGACCAGAGCGCCCCGGGCGCCACGCCTGGGCGAACGCCTGCGCCAGCTTCGCGTGGCCGCCGGGCTCACGCAGACCGGGCTTGCCGGCGACCGCTTCTCGAAGGAGTACATCTCTCAGATCGAGCGTGGCAAGACGCGCCCGACTCCGGAGACGGTCGAATGGCTCGCACTTCGGCTTGGAGTCGACGCAGGTTTCCTCGCGAGCGGCGTCTCGACCGACGACCGCGCGAAGGCCGAGGCAATTCTCGCCCGGGCCGAGTCACTTCTCCAGGAGCACGAGCTCGACGACGCGATCGAGGAGTACACGCGCGCGCTGCCGGCCGTGTTGGGAACGGGCGCGCCCGAGTTGCGGGTGCGGGCGTTGAACGGCGAAGCGATGGCGCGGGCCGAGAACGGCGACATCAAGAGCGGGCTCGCGCTGCTCGCAGAGTCTCGTGCTCTCGTCGAAGGCGAAGGATTCTCCGACATCGACCGTGCCGAGGTGCTCTACCGGCTGGGGGTGTGCCGGTACCTGCTCGCGAGCATCTCGACCGCGGTCGGGCTCTTCAACGAGTCACTCGCTCTCGTGGAGCGCTCCGAGCTTCCTTCCGACCGGCTGCGCCTGAACATCTTCGCCTGGCGCTCGCGGTGCTATCGCCGCCAGCGCGACTACGAAGCCTCACGCGAAGACGTCGAGCGCGCACTCGAGCTGGCTGCCTCGCTCCAGGACGCGCGGGCGCTCGGCGCGGCGTACTTCCAGGCATCGCTGCTTGCGGAGCGCGACGGGCATTACGTGCTTGCGCGCACCTATGCCGAGCAGGCCAAGACGCAGTACGAAGAGCTCGCCGACCGCGCGAACGTCGGCCGGCTGATGAACAACCTCGGCGCGGTCGAGTTCCTGCTCGGCAAGCCGGAGGTAGCGGTCGACCACTTCAAGCAGGCCTTCGCGGTGGCGCTCGAGCTCGGGCGCGACGAGGAGGCGGCCAAGGCTGTGTCGTCGCTCGCGCAGGTTCACCTCCGCACCGGCGACGTCAAGAAGGCCGAGGAACAGGCCCGGCAGGCGCTCGACATCATCGCCGAGCGCGCGGACATGCTCGACGAGGTGGGGAACGCACGGCTCGTGCTCGGGCGTGCGTTGCTCGAGCAGGGTCGCCTCGACGAGGCTGAAGTCGCGTTCGCCGCGTCGGAGGATGCCTTCGCGAGATTGACATCGACCTCGCATCGCGCCGCCGCCTGGGTGGCGCAGGGAGATCTCGCAACCAAGCGTGGGGACGAACGGCGGGCTGCGGTGCTGTATCGCCGTGCCGCCGAGGCGCTCCAGGATTTCCGGTTCTAGTGATGGGAGGAGGTGTTCACTGTGGCAAACTTGTTCGCAACGCTTGTTCGGCGTCGCGCGGTTGTTTTGCTGGCGTCGGTTGTCGTTGCGGTCGTGCTCGGAAGGTTCGGGCACGTCGGCCTGTGGGACGGCCCAGCTTAGGCTTCTGACCAGGGCCCTTCGAGGCGCGCTCTCAAATGGGGAGCCGGCGCGCGCTCTACAACTCGGACGGGGCTAGGTCGTCGCCACCGATCTGTGCATCAGGACTCGCAGATCGTGCTCCACCTCTTTTGCATGAACATCCGCTCCGTAGAGGACGCGCTCCTTGCCCGTGCGATCGACCAGCGCGGTGTATGCGATGTGGTCGACGATCTTGGCCGACTGCCGGACGCTCAGCACGTGCCAGGCTGCCCAGGCGCGGCGCAGTTCCGCCGGCGTGCCGATCAGGTAGTCGAACTGCGGCACGAGGTGCATTCGCTTCGTGTACGAGCGAACTGCCGCCGGGGTGTCGCCCTTCGGATCGACGCTCACGGCGAGCACACGAATGCCGTTCGCGGCACTGCCGAAGGACTTCACCGCAGCATTGAGGTTCTGCGCGATCAGCGGGCACACGTCGGGGCAGTGCGTATAGAGGAACGCCACGAGGACGTATCGCCCGCGTTGGGCTGCAAGTGTCACGCTCCGTCCCGCGGCGTCGTGCAGCCGGATCGGCGGCGCCGTGTGCGGCGGGGATATCTCGCCGCCTGAGAATGCCCGCTTCGGCGTCGCCGGCCCGCCGATCGTGGCGGCCGAGCTTCCGCAGCCGGCGAGCAGTGCAGCCAGGAGAACGAGCGGAACGAGGCGCGGCATGCCGGAAGAACGCTAGCGGGTGGTGGGAGGCGTCCGGGCTAGCCCACGCCCTCGGACGACCCGACGCGTTCGACGACCACCTGTGGGATGCGCGCGCGCGGTGAAAGTCGAAGGCACATCCGCACGATCTCGGCGCAGTCCTCGGGCTGGATCATCTCGTCCGCCGCGAGCCCGGACCACGCTGCCATCGCGGTGTCGACGAAGCCGGGGCAGATCGCGATCGCTCGCACGCCGTCGCCGTCGAGCTCTGCGTTCTGCGAGCGTGTCAGCGCGATCACGGCCGCCTTCGTCGCACCGTAGACAGTCAGCCCCGGCGTCGGAGTCGTGCCGGCGATCGACGCGAGATTGACGATCCAGCCCTTCGTCTCCTTGAGCAGTGGTATCGCCTCACGACTGACGAGGAGCAGCCCGCGCAGGTTGATGTTGAGTTGCAGGTCGACGTGCTTCGTCTGCAGCGATTCCACTGTGCCGGCGATTCCGATGCCGGCGGAGTTGACGAGCACGTCCAGGCCGCCGAAACGCTCCCGGTGTTCCGAGACGACGCGAATGCAGTCCTCTTCCTTGCCCACATCGGCCGTCACGGCCTGCGCGCCGATCTCCGCAGCCGCGGCTTCGATCTTCGCCGCGGTGCGCGAGGCCAGAGTCAGGTCGAACCCCTCGTCTCGCAACATGCGAGCGATCGCAAGGCCGATGCCGGAGGAGCCTCCGGTGACGAGAGCACTTGGCATCAGTCGACCCTAAAGGACTCTCGGCCGTCTGCGCGAATCGAGCGCGAGAACGTGTTCCTCTCCCCTGACGGCGGCGGCTCCCCAGCCGCCGTCGTCGCGTTACGGTGCAGGGGTGAAGCTCACCGACCTCGCGACCGCCGGAGGGTGCGCGGCAAAGTATTCGGCGTCGCGTCTGGAGGAGCTCCTGCGCGGCTTCGTCCCCGCGGAGGCAGAGAACCTGCTCGTCGGGCTCGACCCGGCCGACGATGCAGCGGTCTACAAGCTCGATGAGGAGCGGGCGCTGGTCTTCACGATCGACTTCTTCCCGCCGATCGTCGACGACCCGGACGACTTCGGTGCGATCGCCGCGACGAACGCCCTCAACGATGTGTTCGCGATGGGCGGTGTGCCGCTGCTGGCGCTCTCGGTCGCCGCTCTGCCAGAGGAGCTGCCGACCGAGACCGTCCGCGCGATCTTCGACGGTGCAGACCGTCAGGTTCGCGCCGCCGGTGCGATCCTCGCAGGCGGCCACACGATCCGCGACAGCGAGCCGAAGTACGGTCTCGCCGTCGTCGGGACGGTCTCACTCGGCGGCATCTGGCCGAAGTCGGGCGCGCAACCAGGCGACGCGCTCTACCTGACGAAGCCGCTCGGAACGGCCCTCGTGCTCGGCGGAGCGAAACGCGGGCTCGGCGACATCGCCGGCGCCGTGCAGTGGATGCGCACGCTCAACCGCGATTCGGCCGACGTCCTGCGCTCGTTCTCGCCCAATGCGGTCACCGACGTCACCGGGTTCGGTCTGGCGGGGCACGCGCACGAGATGGCGAGCCGCAGCGAGGTGCGCATCCTGCTCTCGGCGGAGCGGCTGCCCGCCCTCGACGGTGCCCTCGACGCTGCACGCGCCGGCGTCTCGACAGCCGGCACGCGGAACAATCGCGAGTACGCGGAGCTCGAGGTCGGTGACGTCGCGTCCGAGCTCGTCGAGCTGGCACACGACCCGCAGACCGCGGGCGGGCTGCTCGTCTCGCTGCCCCGGGAGCAGGGCATGGCGCTCGAGGCGGAGTTCGCCCGGGCCGGGCTCTTCCTGGCACGCGTCGGTGCCGTCGAGGCGGGCGCGGGCGTCGCGCTCGTCTCGTGAGAGCCAGGCCCGACGGCGTCGACGAGAGCTCGATCGGCGAGGCGCTGCGAGAGGGCTGGGACTTCGACCTGGCGGCCGCGACCTACGCGGCGGTGGGCGGCGGCAGCTATCACTGGGAGGTCGTGGACACGCATGGCGGGCAGGCGTTCGTCACGGTCGACGATCTCGGCCAGAAGGCCTGGCTCGGGGAGACGCGCGACGAGGTGTTCGAGGAGTTGCGGTGTGCCTTCGACACGTCCGCCGTCCTGTGGGAAGGCGGTCTGGACTTCGTGGTCGCTCCGATCCCGGCGCGCGACGGCGGGACTCTGCGCCGTCTCGATGCCCGCTACTCGATTGCGTTGTTCCCGTTCATCGACGGTGAGGCCGGGATCTTCGGCGACTACGACGACGAGGGCCGGCGGGCGGTCCTCGAGCTGATCGGGGAGCTTCATCTGGCGACGACCGCTGCCGGTTCGGGCGTGCGGACGGCCGGGCTCGGGGTGCCCGGGCGCCATCACGTCGAGTCGGCTCTCCGGCAGGTCGACGATCCATGGACCGGCGGTCCGCTCTCGGAGCCGGCTCGTGATGCCGTACGTGATCAGCGCGTGGAGCTGACCGAGCTCCTCGCGCTCGCCGACCGGCTGTCGGCGGAAGCGCAAACCCGCGGGGGCAGCTGGGTCGTCACCCACGGCGAACCGCATGCGGGCAACGTCCTCCGGACGAGCGAGGGCAGGGTCCTCGTGGACTGGGACACGGTGGCGATCGCTCCGCCCGAGCGGGATCTGTGGATGCTCGTGGACCATGACGATCTCGGCGACCTCTATGCTCAGGTGACGGGCAGGCCGATCAACGGAGCCGCCCTCGACTTCTTCCGCCTGGCGTGGGATCTCGGCGACCTGGCGGAATACCTCAGTGTGCTCCGGTCGCCACACCAGGAGAACGACGACACGGTGCGGCAGTATCGGGCCATGGTGAACTGCGCCACGATCAGAGAGCGCTGGTCGGCGGTGCTCGACTCCGGCTAGATGAGGTCGCGGCGGCGGCGCACGACGCGCTTGCGGCGTTCGGCCAGCTCAGCCTCGAGCTCCTGCAGCGCTGAGAGCCGGCGGCGCACCAGTGTGAGTTGCGTCTCGATGTGCGGCAACGCCTCATCGAGAAGTGCGAGCTGCTCCTCGCGCGAATCGGTCTCGTGAAACCGACGGCGGATCTCGGCGCGGACGTCCTCGGCCGCGATCATCGAGCGCAGCTCGTCCAGAGACAGGCCGAGCAGGTCGCGGAGCCGCGTCAGTTCGCAGATCCGCTCGACGTCGGACTCGGTGTACACACGGTGCTTGCCGAGCTCGCGCTCGCTCCGCGGCAGAAGGCCGAGCTCCTCGTAATAGCGGATCGTGCGCGGGGTGACGCCGCTGCGCTCCGCGATCTCGCCGATCCGGAGTGTCATGCGGCGCGCTCGAAGGCAGGTTCGGCGTACTCACGCACGTGCGCTGGGCGGAGCATCGAGATGCCGGCCCCGAGCAGCGAGATCCCCGCGAGCACCCACAACGCGAGGTGGAGGTTCGCGATGAACGGTTGCAGTTGCTCGGGCGAGAGCCCGGATGCAAGGCCGGAGAAGATCTTGAACAGCACATCCTTCGGCACCGCTTCGGTGACGATGGCCATCACGAAGGCGATCGAGATCACCGCGCCGGTGTTCTGCAGCATCACGCGCACCCCGGCCGCGACCCCGCGGCGGTGCACCGGGACGGAGCCCATCATGGCCGCGGTGTTGGGGCTGTTGAACATGCCGGAGCCGATGCCGACGAGGGAGAGCCAGAACGCGCTCCACGCGTACGGGGTGTTCGCCTGGAGGGTCGTCATCCCGGCGAGCCCGACCGCAGAGAGGAGCATCCCGCCTGCGGCGAGCGCGCGCGAGCCGTGCCGGTCTGCGATCGCACCCGCGATCGGCGAAGCCACCAGCATTCCGATCGCGAGCGGCGCGAGCTCGAGCCCGGCCATGATCGGCGACTGGCCCTGCGGGCCCTGGAAGTAGAAGACGAAGAGGAACATCAGCGCGAAGCGGGAGAGGCCGTTCAGGAAGGCGGCCGCCGAGGCAGCCGCGAAGAGCCGGTCGCGGAAGAGGTCGAGGTCGAGCATCGGCGCACGTACGTGCCGTTCGATCACGACGAAGAGCGGCAAGAGGATCGCTGCTGCGGCAAGCCCGCCGATCACCAGCCAATCGTCCCAGCCGGAGAGCCCTCCCTTCGAGAGCGCGAGCACAAGACCGGTCAGGCCGAGGACGAAGGTCGTCGTGCCGAGCAGGTCGAGACCGTGCTCCTTGCTGCGCCCGGAGCGTTCTTCCAGCACGAGCGCGCCCCAGACGCAGCCGATCAGGCCGAGCGGGACGTTGAACCAGAAGACCCACGGCCAGTCGATCGCGACGAGCGCCCCGCCGAGCACGGGCCCGATCACGAGCCCGACCGCCGCGACCATCGTGTTCGTCCCCATCGCGAGCCCGAGCTCGCGCCGCGGGAACGCGTCGGTGACGAGAGCAGCTGCGTTCGCGAACAGGAACGCGCCGCCCACACCCTGCAGGACGCGCCAGAGAATCAGCTCGGTGCCGCTGCCCGCGAAGCCCGCCCCCAGGGAGGCGAGGGAGAAGACGAGGAAGCCGAGCACGTACGCCGTCTTGCGCCCGAAGAGGTCGGACAGCCGTCCCGCCGTGAGCACGAGGACGGTGGAGACGATCATGTACGCGAGGATCACCCAGACGAGCTGCAGCAGTGTCGTGTGGAGGCTGCGCTCGAGATCCGGCAGCGCGATGATCAGCGTTCCCGAGTTGACCGTGGCGAGCAGCATGCCGAGGCTCGTGCACGAGAGCACCCACCACTTGTAGTGAGGGGAATGTCGCCGGGTCGAAAGGAATCGCATCTTTACGTCAACGTCAGGTTAGCAGGACCAGGTGCCGCTACAGTTGCCCGCGAGATGGAAGCCGGCGCCCAGCCGCTCGCCCGCGTGCGCGCTCTCGCGCTTTCGCCCACTGCCTTTCGGCGGCTCGCCCTGGTCAACGCGGGGATGCTCGTCCTGATCGTCGCCACCGGCGCGACGGTGCGCTTGACCGGGTCCGGGCTCGGCTGCGAGCACTGGCCGGGCTGCGCGCAGCACCACTTCGAGCCGAAGAGCTACCACAGCTATATCGAGTTCTCGAACCGCGTGATCGCGTTCTTCACGATTCTGGTCACGCTCGCGACCTGGCTCCTCGCGCCGCGGCTGCGCTGGCTCGCATTCATCATCTTCTTCGGGACGTTGCTGCAAGCGCCTCTCGGCGCATTGACGGTGCACTTCCACCTCAACCCCTGGCTCGTCCTCTCGCACTTCCTGCTCTCCATCGTCGTCCTCACTCTCGGTGTCGTGCTCGCGATCGAGACGCGCGCGCGCAGCCGAACCTCACTTCCGGCCTGGGTGCCGCGTGTCGGACTGCTCGTCGGGCTCGCTGCTCTCGTCCTGATCGTCAGCGGAACGTTCGCGACCGCCTCCGGCCCGCATCCGGGCAGCGCGGTCGTCCGGCGGCTCTGGTCGTTCCAGCCGGCGGTCTACTGGCACGTCCGTGCGACGGCCGTCTTCGGCATCTCCTTTGCGCTGCTGCTCGTGTGGCTCGTTCGGAACCGAGCCCCTCAGGTGCGCGGCGCGTTCGTCCTGCTCGGCCTGCTCGCGGTACAGATGGTGATCGGCGAGACCCAGTACCGCACGCACCTGCCGTGGTGGCTCGTGCTCGGGCACGTGACGATGGCGGCGACAGTGTGGGTGGGTGTCACCGCGTTCGTCTACAGCCTGTGGCGCCCGCGTAGGATGAGTGGATGACGGAGCTGCGCCTGAACTCGCGCCCCGACCTGGACCGCCCGGTCATGATCGCCGCGTTCCGCGGCTGGAACGACGGCGGCCAGGGCGCTTCGCTGGCCGGCGCCTACCTCGCCCGCGCCTGGGCCGGGGAGGAGTTCGCGTCGATCGACCCGGAGAACTTCTACGACTTCCAGGCGACGCGGCCGATGGTCTCGCTCGTCGACGGCTACACGCGCCGGATCGACTGGCCGGAGAACACGTTCATGCATGCTCCGCTGCCCGGCGCCGGACGCGACGCGATCATCCTGCTCGGCGTCGAGCCGAACCTGCGCTGGCGCACCTTCTCGGAGCTTGATCACGGGCATGGCGACGGACTTCAAGGTCGAGCTCGTGATCACGCTCGGATCGCTGCTCGCCGACGTGCCGCATACTCGGCCGTCGCCCGTCACCGGCAGCGCGACCGATCTCGACCTGATCGATCAGCTCGGTCTGCAGGCGTCGCGGTACGAAGGGCCGACCGGGATGGTCGGTGTGCTGCACGACGCCTGCGCAAGCGCCGGTCTGAAGTCGGCGAGCCTGTGGGCCGCTGTCCCGCACTACGTGTCGTTGACTCCGTCCCCGCGCGCGGCCAAGGCGCTGGTCGACCGGCTCGGCGACCTGCTCGGCGCCGACGTCGACACCGCGGAGCTCGACGAGGCCGCGGACGCGTATGCGCAGCAGGTCAGCGAGGCGGTCGCGACCGATGAGGAGACGTCGGCGTACGTCCAGGACCTCGAGCGCCGGGTCGACGAGTTGGCCGACGAGGCCGATCTGCCCTCGGGCGACTCGATCGCCGCCGAGCTGACGCGCTTCCTGCGGGAGCGCGAGAACGACCAGGGCGACGACGACGTCGCCCGCGAGTACTAACCCGACCTAGCCGAACGTGAACGAGTACGCCTGGATGCCGGGCGTGAACCGCAGCTCCAGCAGCACGCTCTCCAGCGCCTTGGACGAGCGAACCGTGTAGAGCCGCTGTGCGTCGACGTGGATCGTGCCGGCCGGCTTGCCGTTGACCAGTGCGTGAACGGTGCCGTGGCCGCCGAGCACGATGTAGACGTCGTGCGCCTGGAAGCGGAGCCGGAGGCGTGCGTTCTTGCCCGCAACGATCTGCTCGGCACCGATGCGCCAATCGCCGTCGTACGAGAGCGCGTTCTGGGGAATCGTCGAGGCGAAGTGATACGTGTGGGCGGCGTTCGGGACGGGCCGCGTGCCGACGTAGTTCGCCAGACGCTCGTAGCCCAGGTAGCTCTCGGGTGTGAGCAGGCCCGTCGGCGTCACGTCCGCCAGTTGTCTTGCGTGCGCGCCGTTGTCGCCGAGCAGCTGTCGGATCAACGCCTCGGTCTGTGGGTACTCGCCCTCGCCGAAATGCGTGTGGCGAACGTGCCCCTGCTTGTCGATCAGGTACTCGGCGGGCCAGTACTCGTTCGCGTAGTTGTCCCAGGTCTTGTAGTCGTTGTCCTGCATCACGGGGTAGGGGATGCCGAGTCGCTTGACGGCCGCGCGAACGTTCGACGTCACGTGCTCGAACGCGAACTCCGGCGTGTGCACGCCGATGATCACGAGCCCTTTCTTGTGGTACGCGGCGTACCAGGCCTTGAGGTGAGGCAGCGTGCGCAGGCAGTTGATGCACGAGTACGTCCAGAAGTCGACGAGCACGACCTTTCCGCGCAACGACGCGAGTGTCAGCGGCTTCGTGTTGATCCAGGCACCGTCGGCGTGCAGAGGCGGGGCGACGCCGTAGTCGGGCAGGCTGCCCGCCGGTGTCTTCCCGATCGCCGCGAGCGCCTGGCCGCCGCCGCGCACCTTCGACAGCTCGCGTTTCGCTGTGGAGTTGTCCTCGATCTTGTTCTGCAGGAACGATGGTGTAGCCGGGCGTGAGCGTCGCGAGGTTGTCGTCGAGGTGGAAGACGAGAGCGAGCGCGACGGCGGCGATCAGCGCGCCGGAGATCATCCGCACCGCCTCGCGCATGCCGGCGCAGGCGGCCGGCAGCCTCGCTGCCCGCCGCGGGCGATCAGCGAGCATCGGCAATGCCGCTCCGGCGGCGTACGCGAGCGTCAGCAGGATCGCGCGCAGTCCGACAGAGTTGTTGGCCGCGACGACGGTGACTGTCGCGAGCACCGGCCCCGCGCACGGGACGAACACGAGCCCGAGCGTCGCGCCGAGGAAGAACCCGCCGCCGACGCCGCCCGGGCCGGAAGCGCGAGAAGAAGGCGAGCGGCCGCTCGATCAGGAGCGCCGACGCGCGGAATGAGCAGTGTCGCGGCCATCACGAACAGCAGGACGATCGCTAGGTTTCGCAGGAAGTCCTCGGGAAGCCCGAGCTGGTCGAGGAGCCACGCTGCGAACAGGGTGAAGACGGTGAAGCTGGCGACGAGCCCGGCGACGATGCGAAGCGGCTTGCGTCCCGAAGCTCCTGCGGCGAGCAGGATCGGCAGCACCGGCAGCACGCACGGCGACACCGCGGTCACCACCCCCGCGAGAAAGCCGATGGCGAGCAGAATCAGCATCCGACTGTCCGACCCAGTGTGCAGGTGATTCGTTACGGAACTGGGATCGGTTTCGGCCGTGTCCCGTTCAGGCGTGCCCGGGGTCAGACCCCGGCCGTGTCCCGTTCAGGCGTGCCCGGGGTCAGACCCCGGACCGGTCCAAGACTACGCGGCGTCTTCGGTGGGCACGGCCTGTTCGGCCGGTGCCGGTGCCGGTGCCGGGACGGTGCTCGGCTGGGCTGCTCCCGGTTGCGCAGCTTCCGTGCCCGTGCCGCTCTCCGCCGGCTTTCTGCGCCTGCGCCGCCGCTTCTTGGCCGGAGACGGCTGGCCCTCGGTCGCGCCCTCCGTGGGCGGTCCGGTCGTCGGGGCCGCCTGCGTCGCGCCGCCCACTGCCTCGGTGCCCGTCTTCTTCTTGCGCCGCCGCCGGCGGCGCGCCCGCGACGGGCCGGTCTTCGGCTGGGGCAGATTCTCCGCGATCCAGCCCGCGACCTCCTGGATCGTCCCGAGCCGCTCGCGCGCCGCGTCGAGCAGCTGCGTCGACCGCGGCGTGTAGCCCTCCGCCGAGGCGAGCAGCGCCGCGCCGACCTCATGCGGCATCTCGAGCGCGGCGTTGACGAGCTTCGCTGCGTTCTCCTCGTGCCGGTGGCCGCGCGAGTTCGCGAGCGCACCGAGCAGGCGCTTCGCGTCCGGGTACTCCTGCGACGCCTTGCGGTCGAGCTGCTTGCGCACCGCACGGGAGAGCTTCCACGTCCATCGCGCGAGGATCTGGTCGGGTGCGTCCGCCTTCCCGTCGGCGATCGCGCGCAGCATCGTCCGAACCCCCGCCGCGCGGTCCTTCTCCCACGGCGGGGCCTGCGTGACGAGCGTGACGAGATCGTCGAAGTCGGCGCGCTCCACCTTCATCGACACACGGTCCGCGAGCGCGATCAGCCGTAGCCGCCGATTCGGATTCTGCGCGGCGCAGGTCGAGAGGAACTTCTCCATCGCGCGCTTCGATGCCCCGCGGGCGGTGAGTTTCTCGACGAACGCAGCTCGCTCGTCGAAGCGCAGCTGGCGGCCGGCGATCTCGCCCCAGAACTCCTGCTCGTCCTCGTCGAGGAACTTCGGGTCGACCCGCTGCCACTCGCGCGCGATCACCATCTTGCGCCGCAGGACGTCGGGCGTGACCGGAACGAGCCACGACGCCGGCGTCAGCTTCCGTCTCGCGCGCCGCTGGGTGCGGCGGCGCGGGGCAGGAGTCACCCGCGCGCCCTCGCGGTAGAAGTCCGCGTCGAGGAGCGAGTGCAGCGACACGACGCGTTCGTTGTGCGTCGCCGCCTTCGGCGTGAAGTCGACGACGATCCCCGCTTCCTTGCGCGGATGGATGCGCATGATGCGGCCGATCCGCTGCTGGTAGACGCGCTTCGAGGCCGTCGGGGCGAGATGCATGACGATCGTCGCGCGCGGCGAGTTCCAGCCCTCGGCGAGGAGCATCGCGTTGATCAGCACGTCGATCTCGGCGCGCTCGTACGCCGCCAGGATCTCGGCGAGCTTGACCGGCGGCGTGCGGCCCGACACCGCCTCCGCCTTGATGCCTGCGGCGCGGAACGCCGTCGCGAGGTTGTACGCGTGGTCGACCCCGGCGGCGTACACGATTCCCGGCGTGTCGCCGAAGCGCTCGCGGTAGAGCGTCGCCGCGGCCATGTTCAGCGCCTCGTGGTCGAGGGCCTGGGCCAGGGCGCGCTCCTCGAAGTCGCCGCCGACGATCGGCACCTGGTTGATCGCCGCGACCGGCGGCACGCGCAGGCAGCGCAGCGGCGCGATCAGGCCGCGGCGCGCGGCGTCTGCGAGCGGCAGGTCGTCGACCGACGCGGGGAACACGTCGGAGACCTGCTTGGCGATCAGCTCCTCCGTCGCGGTCATGCCGATGTAGATCGGGTCGCTCAGCGAACGGATGGCGGTCGACGTCTTCTCGCCGAGCGCTGTGTGTGCTTCGTCGCAGATGACGAGCTCGTAGGCGTCGCGAGCGATCTCGTCGACGTGGCGCGCGAACCAGGCGTAGGTCTGGATCGTGATCGGGTTGGACGGCCGTGGCGCGGTGTGCCCGGTGAGCACGGCCTCGTGGAAGCGCGAGCCGTAGCCGTGCTCGGTCAGCTCGCGGCGGAACTGATCGACGAGCAGACGGCGGTGGGTGAGGATCAGGACGCCTTCGGTGCGCGCGGCCTCGACGAACCCTGATGCGGCGATCGTCTTGCCCGAGGCGGTGGGATGCCGGAAGCGGTAGCGGCGGATCGCGCCCGGGTCGGCCTCGACCGGCGGCTGCTCGACGTCCTCCTCGGGCTCGCTCTCGACCTCGAGGTCGAGCTCGAGGTCCTCGTCGGCCTCGTCCTCCTCGTCCGGCTCGTCGTGGCCGTTGCCGTTCTCGCCCTTCTGGGCGGCGGCGATCAGCTCGGTGAGCATTCCGGCGAGCGCGTCCACCTGATGGCGGCGGAGCTCGGTGCCGGATGCGAGATGCGGCGGCTTCTCGGACAGGACGCGTTCGAGCCCGAGCAGGAGCGCATAGCGCACCTTCCACTCGGTCGACGGTGCATCGCGGCCCGCAGCCAGCTCCGCGAGACCGTCGTCGAGTGCGCGGCGCCGCGCGGTCCCGGGCGCCAGGACGACGTCCGGGTCCTCATCGGGACGCAGGAAGGGCTCGCCGGCCCACGCCTCGGCTCGGAGAGCGTCGGCCCGGATGGCCAACGCGTCTCCCGATTCTCTCGGAGAGTGCGTAATGGTTTCTGCCAATGCCTGCGGCACATCCGACATGCCGCCTCCTCAAAGGGTCGCGCCCGCGGGTTCAAGCCCCGTTTCGCGTAGCGCACGCGCAGAATAGCCGATGCGCCGGACGTCCGTCGGCCGGTCGGGCCGAGCCTGAATACTGGGGGCATGGAGCCGGGAGCCTGGAATCGCCCGTCCCCGCGGTTGCGCCACGTCCGGCACGTGGAAGCGCTCGTCCCGACCGCGGCCGCGGTCGCTGCGGTCGCCGTCCTCCTGGCGCTGAATGAGGGTGCGCTCGCCGCGGCAGCCGGCGCATTCGGGGTGCTCCTCGCAGGCCTGGTGCTCGACGTCCTGCTCCAGCGCAGAGTGGGCGCCTGGGGCTACCTCGAGCGGGAGGACGACCTGCTCGTGCGGCGCGGGCTGATGGTCCGCCGCCTCTCGGTCGTGCCATATGGACGGATGCAGTTCGTCGACGTGACCGCCGGCCCGGTCGAGCGGTCGTTCGGTCTTGCCACGGTGCGGCTGCACACCGCGGCAGCCGCGAGCGACGCGCGCATCCCCGGGCTCGAGGCCGCCGAGGCCGCGCGCCTGCGCGATCAACTCGCGGGCCTCGGTGAGGCGCGCGCGACCGGGTTATGAGCACCTGGCATCGCCTGCATCCCCTCTCTCCTGCGGTGCGTGCGGGGCGGGGGCTGATCGCGATCGCGGTCATCTTCCTGCCGACCCTCGTCTCGGGTGGGACGAACAGCTGGGACGTCGCCTGGCATTTCATCGCGGTCGGAGCGCTGATCGTCCTCGGAGTCGTCTCCTGGCTCGTCACCCGGTGGCAGATCGACGGCAACGACCTGCGGATCGAGACCGGACTGCTGCGCCGAAGCTCGCTGCGCTACCCGCTCTCGCAGGTTCAGGCGATCGACACCGTGCGGCCCGGCCTGGCGCGCGCGCTCGGCCTCGCCGAGCTGCGGCTGCGCATGGGTGGCACCGGCGGCGCGGCGCGGCTCGCCTATCTGCCGGTCGCGCAGGCGAACGCGCTGCGCGCACGGCTCCTCGCGCTGTCCCAGGGCGCGCACGAGGAAACTCCCGAGCCGGTCGACCACGAGCTCGTGCGCGTGCCTCCCGGCCGCGTCGCGGTGTCGCTCCTGCTGAGCGGTCCCGCCATCGTGCTCGTCGTCTACCTCCTGGCCCTCGCCGCCGCGAGCTCCGCCGGCAAGCACGGGCTCGTGGCGGTCACACTGCCGATCCTGATCGCCGATGCGATCGCAATCTGGCGCCGCTTCAACCGTTCCTTCCATGCGACCGTCGCCGAGGCGCCCGAAGGGCTGCGCATCCGCTCGGGTCTCGTCGAGACCACGGCGGAGACGATTCCGCGAGGCCGAGTGCAGTCCGTGCTGCTGGTCGAGCCGTTCCTCTGGCGCCCGTTCGGGTGGTGCCGGCTCGAGGTCGATGTCGCGGGCCGAGTTCGGGATCGCTCCGATGCGGAACGGGGCAAGCGGCGGTTGCGGACGCTTCTGCCGGTGGGGACGCGCGCCGAGGCAACGCGGTTGTTGGCACTGCTCGTGCCCGGTGCCCCCCAGCCCGCGGGCAGGCCGCCGCGCCGCGCGCGCTGGAAATCCCCGCTTCGCTACCGGCAGCTGTCCTTCGGGTTCGACGAGCGGTACGCAGTCACCACGGGAGGGCGGCTGGCGAGGACTGCGTCGTGGGTGCCGCTGACGAAGGTTCAGAGCCTGCGCAGGGTCGAAGGCCCCACGCAGCGCCGCCTTCGGCTGGCGACGGTCTACCTCGACACGGCGGGCAAGAACTTCGGCGCCGCGTTTCGCGATCTCGACGATCGCGATTCTCGGACGACGCTCGACCGTCTCACCGAGCTCGCGCGCGCAGCAAGGCGCGCATGAGCCCAGACTGCCGCGACTAGGCCGCCGCGTCGACCAGTGATTCGAGCCGGCCGACGAGCCACGGCAGCTCGCTGCGCTCCGCTTCCAGCACATCGCCGTGGAACTGGATCAGCACCGCGCCGTCGGGCGCGAGGTGATCACCGGCGCCGGCGATCAGGCGCCTGTAGTGGTCGAGCCCGTCGCCGCTCGAGTAGACGGCTGCGGGCGGCTCGTTGTCGAACCCCGGTGTGCCGGGCGCGAGATACGGAAGGTTCGCGACGATCAGGTCGAGATCGCGCGGAAGCCCGTCGAGGAGGTCTCCCCGCACGAGATGCACGCGAGCACCGAGCCGATCTGCGTTGAGCGACGCGACGTCGAGCGCGCGAGCGCAGGTGTCGCTGGCCCAGACTTCAATCTGTGGCGCGCGCAGTGCGAGCGTGATCGCAACCACGCCCGACCCGGTGCCGACGTCGGCGATGCGCGTCGGCTCGCTGCCGATTCGTTCGAGCGCCGCGTCGACCAGTTGCTCGCTCGTCGGGCGCGGCGAGAAGACCCGCCCGGGGTCGGTGACGAACGTCAATCCGTGGAAGCGTGTCCTCATCTCCTCTAGTACAACGTAGCCCGATGGACTGGATTCCCTTCTCGGAGGAGAAACAATCCCGCTACCAGGAGCCGCACGGCACGTTGGACGAGCGCGGGCTCGTCCGTCAGGGGAATACGGCGTACGCCGCTGCGCTCGGCCTGCTGATGGCCGGCGATCCGGCCGCCGAGCTGTGGTTTCGGCGCTGCTGCGGCGCGCTGGCGCGAAAGCTGGGATGCGGGCGAGACGAGCGATTCCTGGGGACGTCCGATCGGCGCCGTCAAGGCCTCGCTGCTCGCCGGCGACCCGCAGGTCTGCGGACTACGCGCGCTGGACGCTCGAGCTCGGCGCCGCGACCGCTGAGTCACCCATCGGCCGGTATGCCGCCGCGCTCGCTCTGCTCGCGCTCGGGCGCTGGGCCGACGCGCGTCGCGTCGCCGAGTCGTTGCGCGGCCATGACGACTTTCCCCATGACGTCGCCGATGCGCTCGCATTCATCGCAGCGCACGACGTGGTCGGGTACTGCGACGCGGTGGAGTCCGTCGTGGCGTCGTTCGAGACGCGCGAGCAGTTCCTGGAGGACGCGGCGGTCGCCGACACGGCCCTCGTCCTGGCGACGCTGGCGCGCCGCCGTCACATCGACGAGCCGCTCCCGGCATCGCCGATGCTGCCGTCCTGATCAGTCCGTGTCGCCCTGCGCGATCGTCGGGTGGAACGCGACGGTGATCGTCTGCTGCGGATGCGACTCGTCCTCGAGCTCGGTCAACTTCTCGACGAGCTCGTTGAGCAGGAGTCGCACCGTCTCGGGGTCGAGCTTCGTGTGCACCTGTGCGCTTCGGAACTCCCCGGCCTCCGCGTAGAGGTCGAAGCCGCGCTGCAGTTCGCGAAGCTGGGCCGCCTGAACTTCGCTGGCGAGACCGGCGGCGCGAATCTCGGGGCCGATCTTGAAGTGCTTCGCCACGGGCCGGTACGGCTTCTCCCGCCCGTCCGAGGCCGCGAGCTCGATCAGCCCGGCGCGATGGAGCATGCGCACGTGGAAGTGGAGGTGGCCCGGATCGACCGAGAGATGCGCTGCAAGCTCGCGGTTCGTCAGCGGCCGACCCGCGTCGCCGAGCACCTGGAGCACCTTCAAACGCAGCGGATGACCGAGCGCCTTCAGCTGCTCGGGCCGCTCGATCTCCAGAACATCCTGAGGCGTCGTGCGACGGGACCGGCGTGCTCATCGCGTCTCCAGCTTCGCCGCGGCGGGCGCGTCGACGAAGACCTCGACCGGGACCGGCGCGAGCCGGGACAGGCTCGCCGTCACGTCGCGGCTGATCTCGCCGCCGAAGGCCCGTGCAACGGCGTCGGCCTTTCCTTCGCCCGCGACGAGGAAGACGATGCGCTTCGCCGAGTGGATCGCCGGCAGCGTCAGCGTGACGCGGTCGACGAACGGCTCGAGGCCGGCCGGGCCCCACGTGACGCGGCGGTCGTGCACCTCGACCTGCGGCGAGCCTGGGAAGAGCGACGCCATGTGGCCGTCGCTCCCGAGCCCGAGCAGGAGCAGGTCCAGCTCGACCCCGGCCAGCGCGGCGTCGTACTCGTCGGCGGCGACCGCCGGGTCGAGCTCGCCGCGCATCCGGTGCACCGCACTCGGTGCGCACCGCGAGCCGGTCGAGGAGGGTCTCCTTCCCGAGGCGGTAGTTCGAGCGCTCGTCGTCGGGCGGCACGCACCGCTCGTCGCCCCACCAGAGCGTGACCCGGCTCCAGTCGGGCTGGAGCCCGGCCGCCAGCTCGTACGCGTCGCCGACCGTCGCACCGCCCGTCAGCACGATCGCGCCGCCGTGGCGCCGCCTGCTCCGCGATCAGTTCCGCGACGGACCGGATCGGATCGTCGACGACGTGGAGGTCAGGCGGCTGCGACATGTGGCAGAGGTATGAAACCACGGTTGAAGCCGGCGAGGAGGTACACGCTCGCGAGCCCGGCCCATTCGCCGTACGGCTCCAGGAGCACGTCGGCCTCCTCCGGTTCGGCCCAGCGCCCCCACAGCGCCGAGGCGAGCTTCGCCAGGCCGAGGTCGCGAGCCAGGCCGTGCTCGTAGCGGCCGAGCCCTTCGATGCAGACGACCCCGACCGACCAGGGCCCGAGCCCGCGCTCGCGGCCGAGCCGTGCCGCGACGGCGGCCGTCGGCTGTTGCTTCAGCCGCTCGAGGTCGAAGGAGCGGCAGAGCCGGATCGAGGCACGCGGCGCGGCGGGCGCCGAGCCCGAGCCTGCCGAGCTGCGCGGGCGAGAAGCGGGCCAGGTCGGCTGAGGTCGGCGGGGCGTGGAGGCCGCCGTGCTCGGGCGTCGCCGCCCGGATGATCGTGCGCTCGATCTGCCGCGCGCGGCTCGCCTGGATCAGCTGGCCTGCGACCGCACGCAGGAGCGCATGGGCAACGGTCCCGGTCCGCATCGGTCGGAGGCCGCGCACGCGGCGAAGCGTCTCGCCGAGCAGCGGGTCGGCGGCGAAGCGGCGGAGGAACTCCGAGTGGTCGTCGTCGAGGCCGAGCACGAAGCGAACGTGGTCGACGCCGGCGTCGCTCTCCGCCGCAACGACGATCGTCCCGTCGGCTCGCTGCGTCGCCCGCACGCGCTCGAGGCGGTCGTCGACGCGCACGATCGCGCGGTAGATGCCGTCGGTGACGACGCGGGTGGCGTCGCAGGCGTGGCGGCCCGACACGCGGAGGGAGTACGGGCCCTGTGCGCGAAGCTCGGCATGGACGGGCATCCGCCGAGTTTAGGGTTAGAGTCAGCCGATGCTGCGCCGCGTCGCGTCGCGGGTGTCCATGCGGAGCCGCGAGCGGAAGCTCGACCTCCTGCTCGAGCTGTTCGAGCCCGGGCCGGAGACGACCGTGGTCGACGTCGGCGTCACCGACGCGCCGTTCGGCGGCGGCTCGTCCGACAACTTCTTCGAGGCGCTCTATCCGTGGCCGGACCGGATCACGGCGGTGGGGCACACCGAGCTCGACCGGTTCACCGCGGCGTTCCCCGAGGTGCGCGCCGTGCGCGCCGACGGGCGGGACCTGCCGTTCTCCGACGGCGAGTTCGACCTGGGCTTCTCGAACGCCGTGGTCGAGCACGTCGCCGGCGGACGGACGGCCAACGGCGTTTCGTGCACGAGCTCTGCCGGGTCTCGACAACGTGTTCGTGACGACACCGAACCGTTGGTTCCCGCTCGAGGTGCACACGCTGCTGCCGTTCGCGCACTGGCTGCCGGCCGGTGCGCGGCAACGCGTGATTCCGGTTCGACGACGTGCTCGATCCGCTCGGTCCGAAGGAGCTCGCGTCGCTCTTTCCTTACAGCGTGCGGGTACTCAACCGGGCATGACGCTGATCGCGGTCGGTTCCGCGTGAAACGCTCCGTCGTGGCGCTGCACGTCCTGATCGTCGGGCTCGCGCTCCACAACCTCGTGATGGCGCAGCTCTGGCGCGCCGGCGTGCGCGGCACCGCGCTCACGATCGTCTCGGCGTGGAAGGACGTGCTGCTCCTCGTGGCGCTCGTGCTCGTCGTGCGCGAGCGCCGCCGTTTGCCGTTCGACGGCCGGCTCACCGACTGGCTCGCGCTCGCCTTCGGTGCGCTCGTCGTCCTCTACGGGCTGCTGCCGCAGTCGTGGCTCGGCGGCGGCGCAACGCATCGGGGGGTCCTGTACGCCGCGCGCCACGACCTGCTGCCGGTGGCCGCCTACTTCCTCGGCCGTGGGCTGCAGCTGACCGACCGCGAGCGCAGCCGGCTCTGCCACACCGTGCTCGCGACGGCCGCGTTCGTCGCCGCGTTCGGGCTGATCGACGTCTACGCCGTGCCGCTCTCGTTCTGGCGGCCGGCGGCAGGCTGGTTCCGCGACCAGCTCGGGCTCGTCTACTCGGCGGGCACCTCCGGACTGCCGGAGAACTTCGTCTACAACGCGGGAAACGGCGTCGTGTTCCGGCGGCTGACCTCGACGTTCCTCTCGCCGCTCGCGACGTCCTACCTGCTCGTCGTCGCGCTGTTCTTCATCCCGCTGCGGCGTCGCTGGGGACCTCCGCTTGCCCTGCTGATCTTCGCGGCGCTCCTGTGGACGCACACGCGCTCGGCGCTTCTCGTGCTCGTCGTCGTGCTCGTCCTGCGCGCGATCGTGCGCCGGCGCCCACGGGCGTTGATCTGGGCGGCTGCGGTTGCAGTGATCGGGCTGGCCTTCGTGCAGGGCTACGACCATTTCGGGCCGCGGACGCACTTCACCGCGAAGGAGCTGCGCGTGCAGGAGCAGATCGCTCACAGCACCCGCGGGCGTCGAACGACGCGACGAGCGCCAACGAGTCGTCGACCAGCGAGCATCTCGCGTCGTTGCGCGACGGCGGGCGCACGGTCCTGCACCACCCCTGGGGGTTCGGGCTCGGCAACGCCGGCGTCACCGCCGCGCGGACGCACGTCGCCGTGAAGGCCGGCGAGTCGACCTACACCGAGCTCGGCGTCGAGACGGGACTCCTCGGCATGCTCGTCTTCATCGCCTGGTCGCTCGCGCTGCTGCGGTCGACGCTGCGCAGGCGCGTGTGGGTCGGCGCAGCCTTCGCGGCCGTGCTGCTGCTCGGGCTGCAGACCGACGTGATCGGCGTGCCGTGGATCGCGGTGACGGTCTGGGCCTTCGCCGGCGACTCGGCGTGAATTGCAACAACTTCGTGCCGGTCCGGAACGGACACTTGCGGCGCCTGCCGTCGTTCGTACCGTTGCTGGAGTGCGTCTCTCGCTCGTCGAGCTCGGCCTGTTCGTCGGCGCTGCCGCCGTCGTCGTCACGGCGCTTCCGCGCTGCTCGGGCGGCGGCCCGGCGACCCCGGTCGTCCGCGCCGAGCTGGGCGCGGACTCCCGGCGTCCTCAACCCGGCGGTCACGCAGGCGACGATCCGCGCCACGATCTGCACGCGCGGCTGGACGCGCACCGTGCGACCGCCGGTCTCGTACACGAACGCGCTCAAGGTGCGGCAGCTTCGGCAGTACGGCCTGCGCGGCCCGCCCTCCGCCTTCCAGGAGGACCACCTGATCAGCCTCGAGCTGGGCGGCAACCCGACCGACCCGCGCAACCTGTGGCCCGAGCCGTATCCGCGCGCGGCCGCAGGTCGACCGGATCGAGAACGAGCTCAACGCCCGCGTCTGCACCGGGTCGCTCACGCTCGCCGAGGCGCAGCGCCGGGAGTCGTCGCTCAAGCACGCCTCGGGTTGAGAGAGCACGGCGAGGACGCGGGGGCTACCGGTGTACACCGCTACAGGGACAGCGCGTCGGTCATGCGCGCGAGCAGGCCCAGGAGCTGCTCGCGGTCCCGGCCGGCTGAGCGCCCCGACCGCGGGCTCGAAGGCGGCCGACGCGCGCGCCTTGCGCTCGTCGACCAAGCGGCGGCCGGCCGGTGTGAGCTCGATCCGCACCGCCCGGCGGTCGGCCGGGTCGGTCTCGCGCGCGACGAGGCCGAGGTCGTCCAGGACGTCGACGGTGCGGCTCGCCGTCGGGGCGCTCGTCCCGATCCGCGTCGCCGAGGTCGTTCAGCCGCAGCGGGCCGGCGTCGGCGATCTCGATCAACGCGATCCGCTGGGTCGCGGTCATCGCCGGCCCTTCGTCAGCGCCGCCGGTCATGCGGGTCAGTTCTCGCAGCAGCTTCCCGAGCTGTTCGAGGATCACCGTCGTGTCCGCCGTGGTGCTCATGTTCCCATAATAGTTGCATATCGCAATAGTTTCATTTGTTGGTAGTATTCCCGAGGTGACGGACACCGCCCCGCAGCCCCAGCCGCGCGTTCGCGCGATCTTCATCGCGCTGATGCTCGTGCTGCTGCTCGCGGCGCTCGACCAGACGATCGTCTCGACGGCGCTCCCGACGATCGTCGGCGACCTCGGCGGGATCTCGCACCTGTCCTGGGTCGTGACCGCCTATCTCCTCACCGCCACCGTCTCGGGCCCGCTCTACGGCAAGCTCGGCGACCTCTACGGCCGCAAGCGCGTGCTGCAGGCCGCGATCGTGATCTTCCTGATCGGCTCGGTGCTCTGCGGCCTCTCGCAGTCGATGGCGCAGCTGATCGCCTTCCGCGCCCTGCAGGGGCTCGGCGCCGGCGGCCTGATGGTGGTCACGCTCGCGGTCGTCGGCGACATCATCCCGCCCCGCGAACGCGGCAAGTACCAGGGCTACTTCGGCGCGGTCTTCGGCGTCGCGACCGTCATCGGCCCGCTGCTCGGCGGCTTCTTCGTCGACCATCTCTCCTGGCGCTGGATCTTCTACGTGAACCTGCCGATCGGCGCGATCGCGCTGACGGTGATCGCCGTGACCTTCCATGCGCAGGAGGTCACGCGCCGGCACACGATCGACTATCTCGGCGCGGCACTCCTCGCCTCGAGCCTGGGTGCGATCGTCCTCTTCACGAGCCTCGGCGGCACGACCTGGGCGTGGAGCTCCCCGCCGGTGATCGGGCTGATCATCGCGAGCGTCGATCCTCGTGCCCGCATTTCTCTGGCAGGAGAACCGCGCCGCCGAGCCGATCCTGCCGCTCTAGCTCTTCCGCAACCGCACGTTCGCCGTGACGAGCGCCGTCGGCTTCATCGTCGGATTCGCGCTCTTCGGCGCGATCACGTACCTGCCGCTCTTTCTCCAGGTGACCAAGGGATCGAGCCCGACGCGCTCCGGCCTGCAGCTGACGCCGCTGATGGCCGGAGTGCTCGTCACGTCGATCGTGAGCGGGCAGGTGATCTCGAGAATCGGCCGCTACCGGTTCTTCCCGATCGCGGGCACGGCGATCATGGCGGTCGCGATGGTGCTGCTCGCGCAGCTGCATGCGGGCACGAGCACCTGGGTCGCCGCGGGGTTCGCGTGCGTGCTCGGACTCGGGCTCGGCATGGTCATGCAGGTGCTCGTCCTCGCGGTCCAGAACTCCGTCGACCCGTCGATGATGGGTGTGGCCACGAGCGGCTCGACGCTCTTCCGCCAGATCGGCGGCTCGATCGGCGTCGCGCTCTTCGGGACGATCTTCGCGAATCGCGTGCGCGTCGAGCTCGCCTCCCGGCTGCCCGCGGGAACGCACATCCCGAAGACGATCAACCCCGCAGGCATCCGTCAGCTGCCACCCGCAGCGCACGCCGCTTTCGCGGACGCGTTCGCGGCGGCACTGCACCCGGTCTTCCTCATGGCCGCAGGCGTCTCGGTGCTCGCGTTCGCCCTCACGTGGCTTCTGCGCGATGTGCCGCTGCGCACGAAGGCGAAGCCGGTCGAGGCGATTCCTCCGCCCGGCAGCACACTCGAAGCCGCGTAACAACGCGGCCCGCTCGTGCCATCTCCCTTCATGACCGCGATCATGGAGGGGACTGGATGAGAACTGATGTCGAGCTCATGCGCGCAGCGCGCAAGGATGCGGTCGCGTTCGGCGAGCTGTACGAGCGGTACGCGACGCGTATCTACGCGTTCAACCTCGCCCGCACGACCGACCCGGACGCTGCCTTCGACCTGACCGCCGAGACCTTCGCCCAGGCGTGGCTTGCGCGCCGCCGGTTTCGTGATGAGGCGAACGGATCCGCCGGCCCCTGGTTCTTCGGGATCGCTCGGCATCTCGTCGCGCAGTCGGTGCGGAACCGGCTCATCGAGTCGCGGGCCTGCGAGCGTCTCGGCGTGCGCGACCGTCTGGACGAGCCTCCCGCAACCGTCGAACCGCAGGAGACATGGTTGGACGGCCTGGACGAGGCATTTGCCGGTCTGCCCGACGGCCAGCGCGCGGCCGTGGAGCTGCGTGTGATCGAAGGCCTCGGCTACGACGATGTCGCTGCCGGTCTCGGTACGACGCCCGCCGCAGCCCGCGTTCGCGTTGCGCGCGGTCTCGGCCAGCTCCGTCACCGACTCTTGGGAACCGAAAGGGAGGCAGTCTGATGAGCGACTCGAACACACGCCTGGTCCGTCTCGGAGCTGCGCTCGAGCAGAGTGCGGCCGCCGATCTTCGTGCCGGCCGTCGTCCACGGCGGCGGCGCTTCGCAGCCCTGGCGGTGGCACTGGCGATCCTGATTCCCGGCGCCGCATTCGCCGCCGTCCACCTGATCTCGAACGACGAGGTCGCGGCGAGCATGCCGGCCGGCGCCCTCGTACTCGAAGGCACTCATCCGACGTGCACCACCGTCAAGGATGGCGTCGAGTACCACTGCGTGCTCGCGAGCGCACCGGGCCCGGAGATCTCCGACTACAAGGGGACCGTCTACCAGACCGTCGACAAGACGCAGCACGTGAACGGCGGCTGCCGTTCGCTGAACAGCACGGGCACGGAGTGGGAGTGCTACATCGGCCAGGCGGCCGTCGACCAGCAGATCATCAGCCAGGGTTTCCTCGGTCAGGTCGAAACGGCACCCGGCGTCGGCTGAGCGCACGAACCTCTTAGGGATTCCACAGGGCGAGGTGGTTTTCTCTGAGCAGTGTTCTATCTGCGCTACATCAGGAACGAGCTCGTCCGGCGTCGCGCGCGCACGATTCTCACGGCACTCGGTCTCGGCCTCGGTGTAGCGCTCGTGATCGTGATCGCCGGCGTCTCCAGCGGGCTGAGCAAGGCGCAGAAGAAGACGCTGAATCCGTTGGCCGGCATCGGCACCGACCTGACGGTCACCCTGACGCCGGCTCAACAGGACACGGGCGGGTTTCAGGGCGGTCCCGGTGGGGGCGGCGGCAACCGTGATCTGATCCAGTCGAACCTTTCGGTCGTCACCGACCTGTCCAAGCTCGGCAAGCCGGGCACCCACTTCGTCCACGACTTCTTCCTGCCCGGGACGCAGCTCACGTTCAAGCAGAGCGCGGCCGGCCAGATCTCCCAGATCGCCGGCGTGGCCCAGGTGACGCAGGGCTTGACGCTCCTCGCCGAGCACCAGGAGGGCGTCGTGCCCAAGATCGTCGCGACCCTGAAGACGCAGGCGAAGACGATCACGCAGACGCGCCGCGTGCGTCCGTCTGCTGCCGACTTCGCGAAGATGCAGGCCTGCCTGGCGAAGGCCGGGATCAACTTCGGGCCCGGCAGCGGGAACGGGGGCGGCGGAGGCGGGTTCGGCGGGGGCAACGGCGGCGGCGGCTTCGGCGGAAACGCGAACGGCGGGCCGTCGAGCGCCCGGCGCGCTGCGCTCCAGAAATGCCTGCCGGCCTCGTTCCAGCGGTTCCGCTTCACGTCGCCGAGCCAGACGCTCAAGCAGGTGCTGGACCCACCGCAGACGAACATCAAGACCACCGCGTACACGATCGGCGGCGTCGACCAGACGCATCCGACCATGGGTGTCGTCACGACCGCTCAAGTGGTCAAGGGCAAGTACCTCTCGCCCGCCGGCGGCCGCCAGGCGCTCATCTCGCAGACCTACGCTGCGAAGTACGGGCTGAAGGTCGGCTCGACGCTGAACCTGAACGGCACGAAGTTTCTCGTCGTCGGTCTCGTCAGCCCGCCGCTCGGCGGCCAGAGCGCCGACGTCTATCTGCCGCTCGCCCAGTTACAGACGCTGGCGAACCAGAAGGGCATGGCGAACGTCGTGCTCGTTCGCGCAGACAGCGGCAAGGACGTCTCGCAGGTGAAGCAAGAGATCCAGACGGCGATCCCGCAGGCTCAGGTCGCGAGCTCGAAGGACGTCGCCGACAAGATCACCGGCTCGCTCGTCGACGCGTCGAACCTGTCGCACGACCTCGGCTTCGTCCTCTCGATCATCGCGGCCGTTGCCGCGTTCTTGCTCGCTGCGCTCCTCACGCTGTCCTCGGTCGGCAAGCGCGTGCGCGAGCTCGGAACGCTGAAGGCTCTCGGCTGGACGCAGCGCATGGTCGTCCGCCAGATCGCCGGCGAATCCGTCGCCCAGTGTCTGATCGGCGGCATCTTCGGCATCGTCCTGGGCGTCGTGGTGTGTCTCATCATCGGCGCCTTCGGGCCGTCGCTCAGCGCGAGCTCGCCCACAGGCGGCGGCAATCTCCTCGGGCTGGGCGCTGACACGGCACGGACGGCGACCAGCTCGATCTCCCTGAGTGCGCCGGTCGGCGTCACCATCCTCGCGATCGGGTTCGGACTTGCCCTCCTGGGTGGCCTGGTCGCGGGGATGGTCGGCGCACTCCGCGCAGCGCGGCTGCGGCCGGCCGATGCGTTGAGGACGGTCGAGTAGTGGAGCCGCTCTACACGTTGCGGGGTGTCACCAAGTTCTTCCAGCGCGGGCCGACGACCGTGCGCGCGCTCGACGGGATCGACCTCGAGATCGCAGCCGGCGAGTTCGTCGCGCTCGAAGGACCGAGCGGTTCGGGCAAGACGACTCTGCTGCAACTCCTCGGCGCCCTCGACCGGCCGAGCGGGGGCGACGTTCGGTTCGAGGGCGCCGACCTCGTCGGCCTGCCCGACCACGACCTTGCCGAGCTGCGCCTGCGCTCGTTCGGTTTCGTCTTCCAGCAGTTCAACCTCATCCCAACGCTGACCGCGGTCGAGAACGTCGAAGTCAAGCTCGTCCCGGCCGGTGGCGATCGCGCCCGCGCGCTGCAACTGCTCGACGAGGTGGGGCTCGCCGAGCGAGCCGATCACCTGCCCGCACATCTGTCGGGCGGCGAGCAGCAGCGGGTCGCGATCGCAAGGGCGCTCTCGGTCGAGCCGCGTGTCGTTCTCGCCGACGAACCGACCGGGAACCTCGACTCGGCCACCGGCGGGGAGATCATCGACCTGCTCGAGAATCTGGCGGCGGAGCACGGTTCGACGGTGATCGTCGCCACCCACGACTCGGACCTGGCGGCCCGAGCTCCGCAGCGGCTGGTCATGCGGGACGGCAAGCTCGTGGGCCGGGCGGCACCTGCCGCCGCGTAGGCCGATGCTATAACGGCTTAGGTCGTGGCCAAGCCGGTCGAGCAGCTCGAGTCGGTCGTCATCCGCTTCGCCGGCGACTCCGGCGACGGCATGCAGCTCACCGGCGGGCGCTTCACCTCCGAGACGGCCCTCACGGGCAACGACCTCGCGACCTACCCGGACTTCCCCGCCGAGATCCGCGCCCCGGCCGGCTCGCTGCCCGGCGTGTCGGGCTTCCAGCTGCACTTCGCCGACCACGACATCCTCACGCCGGGCGACCAGCCCGACGTGCTCGTCGCGATGAACCCGGCGGCGCTGAAGACGAACCTGGCCGACCTGCCGAAGGGCGGCACGCTGATCGTCGACACCGACGCGTTCACCGACCGCAACCTGAAGAAGGCCGGCTACGCGTCGAACCCGCTCGAGGACGGCTCGCTCGCCGACTACCAGGTGCACGCGGTGCCGCTGACCTCGATGACCGTCGGCGCGCTGAAGGAGATCGAAGGGGTCACGCCGCGCGAGGCCGAGCGCGCGAAGAACATGTTCGCGCTCGGGCTGATGTCGTGGCTGTACGGCCGCCCGACCGAGTCGACGATCGACCTACATCGAGAAGAAGTTCGCGAAGCGGCCCGAGATCGCCGAGGCGAACCTGAAGGCGTTCAACACGGGCTACGCGTTCGGCGAGACGTCCGAGGCGTTCGCGGTGCAGTACGAGGTGAAGCCGGCGAAGCTGCCGCCGGGCCTGTACCGCCAGATCACCGGCAACTCCGCGCTCTCGTACGGGCTGATCGCCGCGTCGAAGCTGTCGAAGCTGCCGCTCTTCCTCGGCGCGTATCCGATCACGCCGGCGTCGTCGATCCTCGAGGAGCTCGCGAGGCACAAGTCGTTCGGCGTGCGCACGTTCCAGGCCGAGGACGAGATCGCCGCGGTCGGCGCAGCCCTCGGCGCGTCGTTCGGCGGCGCGCTCGGCGTGACCACGTCGGCCGGTCCGGGAGTCGTTCTGAAGTCGGAGACGGTCGGGCTCGCGGTCACGCTCGAGCTGCCGCTGCTGATCGTCGACGTGCAGCGCGCCGGGCCCGTCGACGGGCATGCCGACGAAGCCGGAGCAGGGCGACCTCCTGATGGTGCTGCTTCGGCCGCAACTCCGAGTCGCCGGTGCCGGTGCTCGCGTGCGCCGACGCCGGGCGACTGCTTCTACGCGGCGATCGAGGCGGCGCGCGTCGCGCTCACCTATCGCACGCCGGTGTATCTGCCTCAGCGACGCGTACCTCGCGAACGGCGCCGAGCCGTGGCGCGTGCCCGGACGTCGTCGTCGCTCGCGCCGATCGACGTCGAGTTCGCTGCGGCCGGACGGCGAGGAGTTCCTGCCGTACAAGCGCGACCCGAGACGCTCGCGCGGCCGTGGGCGATTCCCGGCACGCCGGGCCTCGAGCATCGCATCGGCGGGCTCGAGAAGGCGAACGAGACGGGCAACGTCTCCTACGACCCCGACAACCACGATCTGATGACGCAGCTGCGCGCCCAGAAGGTGGCGGGGATCAAGGTGCCCGACCTCGAGGTCGACCACCAGGAGGGCGCCGACGTGCTGGTGCTCTCGTGGGGCGGCACGTACGGCCCGGTGCATGCGGGCGTGCGCCGCGTGCGCGCCGGCGGCGGCAAGGTCGCGCATGCGCATCTGCGCTGGCTCAACCCGTTCCCGGCGAACCTCGGCGACGTGCTCCGGAGCTACGACCGCGTGCTGATCCCCGAGATGAACCTGGGCCAGCTGCTGCAGCTGGTCCGCGCCGAGTACCTGGTCGACGCGGTCGGCTACAACCGCGTCACCGGCAAGCCGTTCAAGTCCGGCGAGATCGGCGACGCGGTCGAGGCGCTGCTTTGACTGGTCGAACCTGATTCGGCGTAGCCGAACCAGGTTCGTGAGTTTGAACGGAGTCATCGAGATGTCTGAATTGAAGCTCACCGCGAAGGACTTCAAGTCGGACCAGGAGGTCCGCTGGTGCCCGGGCTGCGGCGACTACGCGATCCTCGCCGCGGTGCAGAGCTTCATGCCCGAGCTCGGGCTCGAGCGCGAGAAGATCGTCTTCGTCTCGGGCATCGGCTGCGCGGCGCGCTTCCCGTACTACATGCAGACGTACGGGATGCACTCGATCCACGGGCGCGCGCCGGCGATCGCGACGGGCCTCGCGGTGTCGCGTCCCGATCTCTCCGTGTGGGTCGTGTCGCGGCGACGGCGATGCGCTGTCGATCGGCGGCAACCACCTGATCCACGCGCTGCGCCGCAACGTGAACATCAAGATCCTGATGTTCAACAACCAGATCTACGGCCTGACGAAGGGCCAGTACTCGCCGACGAGCGAGCAGGGCAAGGTCACCGGCTCGACGCCGATGGGCAGCGTCGACTATCCGTTCAACCCGCTCGAGCCTCGCGCTCGGCGCCGAGGCGACGTTCGTCGCGCGCGCGATCGACACCGACAAGCCCGGGCCTCACCAGCGTGCTGCGCCGGGCTGCCGCGCACAGGGGCGCGGCCTTCGTCGAGATCTTCCAGAACTGCAACATCTACAACGACGGCGCGTTCGACTTCGTCCGCGACGAGAAGGAGAACCGCCTCTACCTCGAGCACGGCCAGCCGGCCGGGCGACACCGGCATCACGCACGACGAGACCGACTTCGCCACCGCCTTCGCGCTCTCGCGGATCAACTATGCGCAGCACGGCGTCGTCCCGCTCGGCGTCTTCCGCGACGTCCAGCGCGACAGCTACGACGAGCTCGTGCAGGCGCAGCTCGACCAACGCCAGGGGCGACGGCGACCTGCAGGCGCTCGTCGGCTCGGGCGATACCTGGTCGATCAGCTACTGATCACGCGGCGAGTGACTTGGACGCCTGGCGCTCGCGCGGGATCCGCACGACCTTCCAGGCCAGCCCGAGCTTCTCGAGCCCGGTGATCACCCAGCCGCCCGGGTCGAGTGCGACTTCCGACCGCCGCATCCCGTGAAACGCCGAGGTCGGGAACGCGTGGTGGTTGTTGTGCCACGACTCGCCGAACGAGATCAGGCTCATCAGCCAGACGTTGCGGCTGTGATCCGGCGTCTTGAAGCGGCGGCGGCCCCAGAAGTGGCAGACCGAGTTGATCGAGAACGTGACGTGGTGGAGCAGGAAGATGCGGATCGCCCCGCCCCAGAGCAGCGCGGTCAGAGCGCCCTGCCAGGTGCCTGAGATCGCGTAGCCGATCGCGGCGGGCACGACCAGCGACAGGACGAGCCACATCCAGAAGAGCTTCGAGATCTGCTTCATGCCGCGCTCGGTGAGCATGTCCGGCACGTACTTCGTCAGGTCCGCTCGACCCTCGGCGATGAACAGCCAGCCGACATGCGCGTGAAAGAGATTCTTGGCGGCGGCGACGAAGCCGTTGCCGGCGCCGGTGTGCGGGCTGTGCGGGTCGCCTTCGACGTCCGAGAACTGGTGGTGCTTCCGGTGGTCGGCGACCCACACGAGCACCGGCCCTTCGACCGCCATCGAGCCGAGGATCGCGAACGTCCAGCGCATCCACTGCTTGGTCTGGAATGCGCGATGGGTGAACAGCCGGTGATACCCGACCGTGATCCCCACCCCGGTCAGCACGTATCCCACCGCGAGCAGAACGAGGTCGGTCCAGCTGACCCACGTGTTCCACAAAAGCCCGATCGCGGCCACCAGTCCGACGAACGGGAGCACCACTCCCAGGAGGTTCGCGAACTTGTGCGCTCGTGTCATCTACGCGGGACGGTAGCTTCTCTCGCCGTGGGTGGGGTCGTCTATCAGGTCTATATCCGCTCGTTTGCCGACTCGAGCGGCGACGGAATTGGTGACCTGCCAGGGATTGCGGCGCACCTCGACTACTTAACAGAACTCGGCGATCGACACCCTCTGGCTGAGCCCGGTGCACCCCTCGCCGAACGTCGACTGGGGCTACGACGTCGCCGACTACCGCGCTGTGCATGCCGACTACGGCACCCTCGAGGACGTCGACGCGCTGATCGCCGCCGCAGGCGCCCGCGGCATCGACCTGTGGCTCGACCTCGTTCCCAACCACACCTCCGACCGGCACCCGTGGTTCACCGACCGGCCCGAGTACTACGTCTGGTCGGAGCAGATCCCGAACGACTGGACGTCGATCTTCACCGGCGAGGCCGCCTGGCAGTTCGACAGCACGCGGCGGCAGTACTACCTGCACCAGTTCGCGCCGGAGCAGCCCGACCTCGACTGGTGGAACGCCTCCGTCCGCAACGAGTTCGACGACATCCTCCGTTACTGGTTCGAGCGCGGCGTGAGTGGCTTCCGGATCGACGTCGCGCATGGGCTGATCAAGGACCGGCAGCTGCGAAGCGGCGAGAGGTACATGCGCGACCGCCCCGAGGTGCATGAGATCTTCCGCCGCTGGCAGGAGGTCGCGGGCGAGTACATCCCGAAGCCGACGCTGATGGGGGAGACGTACGTCACGCTCGAGCGGCTCCCCGCCTACTACGCGCACCTCGACCTCGCGCAGAACTTTCCCTTCCTGCGCGCCGAGTTCGACCTCGACGAGTTGCGCCCGATCGTCGAGACGACGATGGCAGAGCTTGCCGAAGGGACGCGAACCGCTCTGGTTCGGATCGAACCACGACCACTCGCGCATGGCGACCCGCTGGGCGGGCAGGCGACGAGCGCAAGCACAAGGCGGCGCTGTTCCTGATCCTCACGCTTCCCGGCAGCGCGGTCCTCTACCAGGGCGACGAGCTCGGCCTCGAAGACGGATCCGTCCCGGACGAGCGCATCCTCGACCTCGCCGACCCGCCGCGCGACCCCGAGCGCACGCCGTTTCCCTGGACGCGCAGCGGCGCGGAATGGCAGAGCCCGTGGCTCCCGCTCACCGACACGTCACGCAACGCCGAGGACAGCACGATCCTCTCCTACACGCGCGAGTTGATCGCTCAGCGCAAGGGGCTCGGCAACGGCTACCGCAGATGCCGAGCGCACGAGGCGTGTGGGCCTACGCGCGCGGCGAGAAGACCTGCGTGCTGAACATGACGGCCGCTCCGGCCGAGCACCAAGGAGTGATACTCGAGCCTGGCAGGGGCTGATCCTGTCGTCGACCTAGAGAAAGGATGCAGACGTGAAGGACTTCAAGGAGTTCCTACTTCGCGGCAACCTCGTCGACATGGCCGTCGGCATCGTGATCGGCCTTGCGTTTGCTGCCGTGATCACGGCGCTCGTTGCCGACCTCGTCACGCCGCTGATCGCGGCGATCGGTGGCAATCCGGACTTCAGCTCGCTGAGCTTCACGATCAACAACAGCCACTTCCTCTACGGCGCGTTCATCAACGCGCTGATCACGTTCATCGTGATCGCCGCGGTCATCTTCTTTCTCGTGGTGAAGCCCGTGAACGCGATGATGGCGAAGCGGCGGGTCGAGCCGCCGGTCGACGCCGACGTCCGGGCTTGCCCGGAGTGCCTGAGCGAGATCCCGAAAGCAGCCAGGCGGTGCGCGTTCTGCACTGCCGAGGTCGCGACGGCCTGAGTCGTGCCGGACCACTTCGGCGAGCGGGTCGCCGCCCGGTACGACGACGATCCGGCGATGTTCGATCCGGCGGTCGTCGGCCCCACGGTCGACTTCCTCGCCGGCCTGGCCGGTGACGGCGCCGCGCTCGAGCTCGGGATCGGCACCGGGCGGATAGCGCTGCCGCTCGCGCAGCGCGGCGTCCGCGTGCACGGCATCGACCTCTCCGAGGCGATGGTCGCGCGGCTGCGGGCGAAGCCGGGCGCCGAGAACATCGACGTCACGATCGGCGACTTCGCCAGGACCGCCGTCGAAGGGACCTTCTCGCTCGCCTACCTCGTCTTCAACACGATCATGAACCTGACGACGCAGGACGAGCAGGTTGCGTGCTTCCAGAACGTCGCCAGGCACCTCGAGCCGGCGCGGGTGCTTCGTGATCGAGGTCGGTGTGCCCGGGCTCCAGCGCCTTCCGCCCGGCGAGATCTTCCAGCCGTTCACCGTGACCCCGACACGGCTCGGATTCGACGAGTACGACATCGCGCGCAGGGCCTCGTCTCGCATCACTACTCGGTCGTCGACGGCACGTTCTCGCTCAACTCGGTGCCGTTCCGCTACGTGTGGCCGGCGGAGCTCGACCTGATGGCGCGGATCGCCGGCCTGACGCTGCGCGAGCGGTGGAGCGGCTGGCAGCGCGAGCCGTTCACGAGCGAGAGCACCACGCACGTCTCGGTCTGGGAGAAGCCCGCTTAGGGGAGTCTCGTCGAGCCGTCGTCGCCAATCGTCCAGTGGGGGTTGTGCGCGACCTCCCACGGGTGACCGTCGGGGTCGACGAATACCCCCGAGTAGCCGCCCCAGAACGTCTCGGCCCCGTCCCGGGCGATGCGAGCTCCGGCGGCGCGCGCATCGCGCGATTGCAGCATCCACCTCGCCGGGCGAGCGGACGTTCAGGGCGAGCGTCACGCCGCCCCAGCCGCCTGCGTCCGTCGACGCCGCTGTCCTCGGCCAGCCGGTCGCGGCTCCAGAGCCCGACGATCATCCCGCCGGTCTGGAAGAAGACGACGTCGTCCGCGGGCTCGGCGCGCGTCACCCAGCCGAGCGCCTCGTAGAACGCACGTGCTCGAGCGAGGTCGGCGACCCCGAGCGTGACGAGGCTGAGCCGCTGTTCCATCAGCGCGGCGGATGACCGAACTCGCGCATCAGCGCGTCGAACTGCTCCCATCCGACCGACCACGTGCGCTTCGCCTTCCCCGGCTTCCAGTCCAGCGAGCCGCGGCTTGCCTTGAGCACGCCGAGCCGCTCGCCGTCCTGCTCCACGATCACCTTGATGTCGACGTTCCCGACCGGCAGCTCGTGGTCGATCTTCAAGCCGACTGAATGTGCCATCGGCCGAGTTTATGCACTGGACGGCCCTAGGCCGCCTGCAGCTCGAGCCGGCGCATGAGTGCGAGCGACGCAGCGTTGCCCGGCGCGATGTCCGCGCGGAACGACTCGATTCCGGCGGCGCGCGCATCTGCCGCGAGCCGGTCGACCAGCAGCGTGCCGATCCCTCGGTGCTGCCAGTCGTCGGCGACCGCGAACGCCACCTCGGCCGTCCTGCCGTCGCGCACGAGCCGGGCGACCCCCACGGGCTCGCCTTCGCACGTAGGCGATCAGCACGTGGTGATTCGCGTCGACGCGGGTGAGGAGTTCCAGGTCGGACGGAAGGAGCACGTTCTTCGCGCCGCCGAACCGGAGCCGGCGCGACGCGGGGCCGAGCCGGTCGAAGACCGCCTGGATCGCGTCGCCGTCACCGCGCCTGAGCGGCCGGATCGTGACGCCGTCGATGCATTCGGTCTGCATTAGGCCATGCTGCCGACGGGCCATGGCCTGCCGCGTCGGCGCGACGGGCCATCTTTGCGAGATGGCCCGTCCGGGCCACTACGCTTCGAGTGATGGAGCAGGAGATTCGCTACCTCGACTTCGAGGGGCGGCGCCTTGCCTACTCGACCTACGGCGAGGGGCGCCGATCGTCGTCGGCCCGCGCTGGGTCTCGCATCTCGAGGAGGAATGGGCCGACGCCGACCAGAGGCCGTTCTATGCCGAGCTCGCGCGCACGCATCGCGTGGTGCGCTTCGACCGGATCGGCTGCGGGCTCTCGTCGCGCGAGCTCGACCCGCGGCCCGACCGTCGAGTCGGAAAGCCGCCAGCTCGAGGCGGTGATCGACGCCGTCGGCGGGAGCGCGGTCGTCTTTGCGTCGTCCTGCTGCTGCCTCGCCGCCTCGCAGCTCGCCGTGCGACGGCCCGGCGCGACCGACAGGATCGTCTACTTCGGCGGCTACGCCACCCGCAACGACATCCCCGAGGCGACGAAGGCATCGCTGATCGCGTTCATCGGCTCGAACTGGCGCGCTCGGGGCGCAGATGCTCGCCGGTCTCTTCGACCCGCACGCGTCGGGCGACGCGATTGCGCATTACACGCGCATGCAGCGGGCGGCGGCGAGCGCAGAGGCAGCTTCGATCTTCCTCGAGCTCGACCTGAGCGCGGACCTGCGCGACCTGCTTCCGCGCGTCGCGGTGCCTGCATTGGTGCTGCATCGCCGCGGTGATCGCACCGTGCCGATCGGCCGTGGCCGCGAGCTTGCGTCGCTGCTTCCGAACGCGCGCTTCGTGCCGCTCGACCGGCGACTCGCACCTGCCGTGGCGGGACGACCAGCGCGAGCTCTTCCGTGCGCTTGCGGGCTTCCTGTACAGCGAGGCTGTCCCGACGCATCGACGGGCCGTCTCCGCTCACTTCGCGAGAGACCGAGGTGCTTCGGCTCGTCTCGACCGGCATGTCCAACCGGGAGATCGCCTCGACGCTCGTGCTCAGCGAGCACACGGTGCACCGCCACGTCGCGAACATCCTGCGCAAGCTGTCGCAGTCGACCCGGGCGAGCGCCGCGACCCACGCCCTGCGGGTCGGTCTCATCTAGCCCGAGCTGCGACGGCGGAGGCCGGCGGCGCCGCAGGGCCGTCGCCCTCCGCCTGTCGCACGCGGGACTATGAACCCGTCGCGTAGGACTTGCGGCGGCAGCGCGTATGAATCGACGTCAGCGGCAGAAGGCCGCGATTCGGCGGCCGATCGTCTCGCCCCGGTCTTCCTGCAGAAAGTGGCCCGCGCCGGTCAGGGGCGGATCGAGCTCCGCGTTCGGCAGGAGCCCCGCCATCGCCTCGGCGGAGTGGCGCGAGAAGATCGGATCGCTGTCGGAGAAGAGCACGAGCGCAGGCCGGTCGAAGGAGCGCAGTTTCTCCCGCACCTCGAGCATTCGGGCCGCGTTCGGGTGCTCCGAGGTGGTCGGCACGAGCTCCGGGAACTCGCACGATCCCGCCCGCGCCTCGGGCACCGGGAACGGTGCGTCGTAGGCGGAGATCACCTCGTCGGTCACCGGCTGCACGAGCGAGAGCCGGATCAGCTGTCCCGCCACGATCTCGGTGCCGACGCGCCGCATGAACGCCTGGAACCGGAGCCACTCCTCACTCGGCGCCTGTGCGCCGATCCCCGTGTTCAGCACGACGAGGCGGGCGATCCGCTCCGGGCTCTCGACCGCGAAGCGGAAGCCGATCGGGCCGCCCCAATCCTGGACCACGAGCGTGATGTTGCGCAGGTCGAGCTCCGTCGCGAGCCGCGAGATCGACTCGACGTGACGGTCGTAGGTATAGAAGCCTCGTTCGGTCGGCTTGTCCGAGCGGCCGAAGCCGAAGTAGTCGGGCGCGACGCAGCGAGCCGAGCCCGACCAGCTCGGGAATGACCTTGCGGTAGAGAAACCCCCACGTCGGCTCGCCGTGCAGCAGCAGCACCGGGTCGCCGCTTCCCTCGTCGACGTAGTGCATGCGCAGGCCGTCCTGCTCGAGGTAGTGCGGCTCGTAGGCGTATCCGGGCAGATCGGCGAAGCGTTCGTCCGGCGTGCGGTACACGCTCATCGGCGCCAGCGTAATCCGCAATAACCACCGATGCGGGTTTGGCGCAGTTTGCGCAGCCTGCCGGGTGTGAGCGCTCTCGACCTCGCCCGGTGGCAGTTCGCCGTCACGACGCTCTATCACTTTCTCTTCGTCCCGGTCACGATCGGGCTCGTCTGGTTCGTCGCAGCGTTCCAGACGGCGTGGCACCGGACTCAGGACGAGCGCTGGCTGCGGCTGACCCGCTTCTTCGGCAAGTTGTTCCTGATCAACTTCGCGCTCGGCGTCGTCACGGGCATCGTCCAGGAGTTTCAGTTCGGGATGAACTGGTCGGCGTACTCCAAGTACGTCGGCGACATCTTCGGTGCACCGCTCGCGATGGAAGGGCTGGCGGCGTTCTTCCTCGAGTCGACGTTCCTCGGTCTGTGGATCTTCGGCTGGGACCGTCTGAAGCCGAAAGTCCACCTCGCGACCATCTGGATCGTGGCGATCGGCTCGACCGCGTCTGCGTACTTCATCCTCGCGGCGAACGCGTGGATGCAGCACCCGGTCGGCTACAGGATCAATCCCGTCACGCATCGGGCGGAGATGACGTCGATCGCACAGATCCTCACGAACTCGACGCTGATCCGGGCATTCGGACACACGATCGCAGCGGCCGCGTTGACGGGGTCGATGCTCGTGCTCGGTGTCGCCGCGTGGCACCTGCGGAAGAAGTCGAACGTTCCTCTTTTCGGGGTGGTGTTGCGCATCGGGCTGTGGACGAGTCTCGTCGCGGCGATCGCGACGCTGTTGCTCGGCCACGCGCAGGGACAGCTGATGACGAAGCAGCAGCCGATGAAGATGGCTGCCGCCGAGGCGCTCTACGAGACGAAGACCGGCGCGCCCTTCTCGCTCTTCGACCTCGGCCCGTGGCAGGCGCGACCGTCGAAGTCGCTCGTCTCGATCGCGATCCCGCACGGCCTCTCGATCCTCGCCGACAACTCGTGGAACGGAAAGGTGCTCGGGATCAACGACATCGAGGCCGCGTATGTCGCGAAGTACGGGCCTGGTGATTACCGCCCGATCGTGGGGGTCGACTACTGGAGCTTCCGGATCATGACCGGGCTTGGAACGCTGGCGCTGCTGATCGCCGCGATCGGGCTCTGGCTTGCCCGCGTGCCCGGCCGGATCGAGCGGTCGAACCGCTACCTGCGGATCGCGGTCTGGGCGATCGCGCTTCCGCTGGCCGCCAATCTGGCGGGCTGGCTCTTCACCGAGATGGGCCGGCAGCCATGGGTCGTCCAGGGCCTGCTCCTGACGAAGAACGCCGTCTCGCCGACCGTCGGCCCCTGGTCGGTCGGGCTCACGCTCGTCGGGTTCACCGCCCTCTACGGCGTCCTCGCCTTCGTCGAGGGACTTCTGATGATCCGCGCCGCCCAGGCCGGGCCAGAGCCGGAAGGAACGTATCCCGCTCCCGCAGACGGCAAGCCGATGACGCTGCCCGCCCTCACCTACTGATGCTCGCCACCACCGCAACCCATGGCTACTGGAACCTGCAGTCCTTCTGGTTCCTCCTGATCGCGATCCTCTGGATCGGCTACTTCGTGCTCGAGGGCTTCGACTTCGGGGTGGGCATCCTGCAGCGCTTCCTCGGTCACACCGAAGAGGAGCGCGGGACGCTGGTGCATACGATCGGCCCCGTCTGGGACGGGAACGAGGTGTGGTTGATCGTGGCAGGCGGGGCGACCTTCGCGGCATTCCCCGCGTGGTACGCGACGCTGTTCTCCGCCTTCTACATCCCGCTGTTCGTCCTCCTCGTCGGTCTGATCGTCCGCGGCGTCGCGATCGAGTACCGCCACAAACGCGAGGACGCGCACTGGCGCGCCCGGTGGGACACGTTGCTGGCCGTCTCGAGCGCCGTGCCGGCGTTTCTCTGGGGCGTTGCGTTCGCCGACTTCGTCCGGGGCATACCGATCTCGAGCAGCGGCACGTTCACCGGGAGCCTGCTCGACCTGCTCGGTCCGTATGCGCTTCTGGGCGGGCTCATGACGCTGGCGCTGTTCACGTTCCACGGAGCCCTGTTCCTCACCCTCCGGGTCGAGGGCCGGCTCGAGCGCCGTGCGCGCCGCGCCGCGCTCACGTCCGGGCCGGTCGCCGCCGTTCTCGTGCTCGTCTTCCTGGTCTGGACGTACGTCAATGCCGTCGATGCACACGAGAAGGGCATCGTGCCCGGGATCATCCCGATCGCGGCGATCGTGCTGCCGTTCGTCGCGGGCACGCTTGCCCGCGCCGGCCGCACTGCCTATGCGTTCGCGGCGACTGCGCTCTCGATCGTGCTCGTCTTCGCGACGCTGTTCCTGAATCTCTACCCGCGCGTGCTCGTCTCGAGCACCGACAAGGCGTACAGTCTGACGATCTTCTCGACGAGCTCGACCCACTACACACTCACCGTGATGTCGATCGTCGCGGTCGTGCTGATGCCAGTCGTCCTCGTCTACCAGGCCTGGACGTACTGGGTGTTCCGCGCGCGCCTCACGGGTGAAACGGCGACGCCGCTCGAGGCGATCGCGCGCTCGCCCCTGGGCTCCGGCACCTCGACGTAGGACATGCGCCCGCTCGACCCGAGGCTCGTGCGGGAGGTTCCTGCCGTGCGCCGGTACCTCGGAGCGTGCGGCGCGCTCGCGCTCCTCACCGCCGCTGCGGTGATCGCCCAGGCGGCGCTGCTCGGCCGGATCGTCTCGGGTGCATTTCTCGGCCACGAGGGCCTCGACACGCTCACGCGTCCGCTGATCGCGCTGGCCGCCGTGTCCGTCGCACGCGGCCTCTTCGGGTGGGCGTTCGAGAGCGGTGGTGCAGTCACGGCGGCGACCACGCTGGCCACGTTGCGCGAACGGGTGCTCGCGCAGCTCGTGCGCGCGCGTCCCGGCGGGCTCGGTGCACTGCAGGCCGGAGAGGTCGCCGGCGCCGTGCTCGACGGCGCCGATTCGCTCGAGCCGTACTTCGCCCGGTTCCTGCCGCAGCTCACCCTCGCGACGGTGATCCCGCCAGTGCTCCTCGTCTGGATCGCGCTGCACGACCTCACCTCCGCGATCGTGCTCGCCTGCACGGTGCCCCTGATCCCGATCTTCGGGATCCTGATCGGCAAGGCGACCCAGCACGCGACGATGCGCCGCTGGCAGGCGCTCTCGCTCCTCTCGACCCACTTCGTCGATGTCGTGCGCGGCCTCCCGACGCTGCGCGCGTACCGGCGCGGTGCGGCGCAGACCGACTCGATCGCGACGTACACCGATGACTACCGGCGCGCCACGATGTCGACGCTGCGCATCGCCTTCCTGTCAGCGTTCGCGCTCGAGCTGGCTGCGTCGCTCGGCACTGCGGTCGTCGCCGTCGAGCTCGGCATCAGGCTCGTTCACGGCACCGTCGCGCTCTCGCCCGCGTTCGCGATTCTCGTGCTCGCTCCGGAGCTGTACGCGCCCTTGCGCACCGCATCGGCTCAGTTCCACGCCAGCGCCGATGGGCTCGCGGCGGCCGGCCGCCTGTTCGAGCTGATCGAGCTCGAGGCTCCCGCAGTTGCGACGGGTGCAGCGCCCGAGCCCGGCGTCCTGCGGCTCGAGCAGGTGGGCTTCTCCTATCCGGAACGCGGGCGAGTGCTGGACGGGGTCGACCTCGAGCTGCAGCCGGGTGAACGGGTCGCGATCGTCGGGCCGAGCGGGGCGGGCAAGTCGACGCTGCTCGCGCTGCTCCTCCGCTTCGTCGATGCAGATGCCGGCCGCGCGACGGTCGACGGCATCGACCTCGCGACGGTCAATCCGGGTGCCTGGCGCCGGCAGCTTGCCTGGGTGCCTCAGCGGCCGTTGCTCGAGCCGGGAACCGTTGCCGAGGCGGTGCGGCTGGGCGACGTCTCGGCCGCCGACTCCGAGGTGACCGCAGCGCTCTCCGCTGCGGGCCTCGCCGTCCGGCTCGACGCAGAGGTGCACGGGCTCTCGTCCGGCGAGCAGCGTCGCGTCGCGTTTGCGCGCGCGCTCCTCCGCCGTGCGCCGCTCTTGCTGCTCGACGAGCCGACGGCGCACCTCGACGCGGGCTCGGCCGAGCGGATCGTCGACGTGCTCGCGGCGCTGCCGCGCACGCGAGCCGTGATCGTCGCCACGCACGACCCTCGTGTGCTGCGGGCCGCCGACCGCGTGCTCGAGTTGCGCGGCGGCCGGCTCTCCGCCCTCGAGCCGGCGGAGGCCGCATGAAGCGCCGGTTCTCAGCCTCGATCGCGCTCTCGACCCTGACGCTGGCTGCAGGCGCTGCACTGCTCGCCACCTCGGGATACCTGATCTCGCGCGCCGCGACGCGGCCGGACATCCTCTCGCTCACGGTCGTGATCGTGGGCGTTCGCTTCTTCGCGCTCGCCCGCGCCTGTCTCCGCTACCTCGAACGGCTCGTCTCGCACGACGCGTCGTTCCGCTATCTGTCGCGCGTGCGCGTGCGGTTCTTCGCCCGCCTCGAGCCTCTGGTGCCGAACGACGTCGGCGGCGCGCGCACCGGCGACCTGCTCAGCCGCTTCGTCGCGGACGTCGACGCACTGCAGCACCTGCTCGTACGGGTGATCGCGCCGCCGATCGCGGCGATCGTCGTCGGCCTGGGCGCCGTTGTCGTAGCAGCTGCGCTCGCACCGACCGCCGGGCTTGCGCTCGCCGCCGTGCTGGCCTTCGGCTCGGTCGTGGTCCCGCTGGCCGTCGTCGCGCTCGCGCGTGCAGCCTCGCGCCGTCGCCCCGCGGAGCGCGCGGTCGTCGCAAGCGGTGTCGTCGAGCTGATCAACGCCTTGCCGGAGCTCGTCGCGTACGACGCGGCCGCCGATCGTCTCGGTCGGCTCGTCGAAGCCGACCGGAAGCTGAGGCGCTCTGCCCGGCGGCAGGCGCTCACGGTCGGTGCGGGGGACGGCGCTGAGCTCGCGCTGGGTGGAGTCGCGGCCGCGGCGGTTCTCGCGGCCGCTGTCCCCGCTGTGCGCTCCGGTTCGCTCGACGGCGTCATGCTCGGTCTGCTCGCCCTGCTCGACGCTCGCCGTCTTCGAAGGCGTTCGCGCTCTGCCTCCGGCCGCCGAGCAGTTCGTCGCGACGCACGCCGCCAACAGACGCCTGGTCGAGCTGACGGCGCGCGAGCCGAGCGTTACGCGATCCACCGGTGCCGCGTGCGCTCGACGGCGCGCCGGTGATCGAGCTCGAGGATGTTCACGTTCGCTACGGCCCGGACGAGCCGTGGGTGCTCCGGGGCGTCGACCTCACGCTCGCGCCCGGCCGCCGCATCGCGTTGCTCGGCCCGAGCGGTGAGGGGAAGACGACGCTTGCGCACCTGCTCGTCCGGTTCAGGGACCCCGACGGCGGCCGCGTCACGCTCGCCGGCCACGACCTGCGCGAGTACACCCAGGACGACGTCCGCCGCACGGTCGTCCTCGCCGGCCAGGACGCGCATCTGTTCGCGACCACGATTCGCGAGAACGTCCGCCTGGCACGGCCCGACGCGGGCGAGGACGAGCTCGTCGCCGCACTGCGGCGCGCCCGCGTCTGGGACTGGGTCGAGGCGCTGCCCGACGGGCTCGACACTCCGGTCGGAGACGAAGGGGCGCTTGTCTCCGGCGGCGAGCGCCAGCGGATCGCGCTCGCGCGAGCCTTCCTCTCGGGTGCGCCACTGCTCGTGCTCGACGAGCCGACTGCGCATCTCGACGACGAGACGGCGGGCCGGCTCCTCGACGACCTGCTGGAGGAGGCGGGCGACGACGGCCTGCTGCTGATCACGCACTCGCCGCTTCGGCTCGAGCGCTTCGACACGGTCCTCGAGCTCGCGGACGGTCGCCTCTCTACGCTCTCGCCTTCGTCGTCAGTTGCGCGCGATCGTTGAGTTGTCGAACGCCTGCACGCCGCCGGGGCTCGCGATCACGGTGTTGTGGGCGACAGTTGCCTCGGCGTAGAAGTAGGACTCGATCGCGACGCCGTGGCGGCTCGGGTTGGATGATCCCGTCCACCTGTGCACCGGTGATCGTGTTGTGCTTGATCTCGCACATCGAATGGTCCAGGCAGATGATGCCGATTCCGCGAGCGCTCTCGACCTGATTGCCGCTCGCCATGTCCATCGACATCTCTGCGAGCGAGATGCCGCGCTCGGTCGTCCCGATGACGTGGTTGTCCATCACGTCGACCATCGACGAGTGCGTGGCGATTCCCTCGCGCACTCCGACGATCGTGCAGTTCGAGACCATGCTCATCGGGCGTCCCATCGAATAGGAGATGAGGATGCCGGTGGTGAGCGGTCCGCGCCGGCGCGGTCACGGAGCAGTCGTCGATCATCACGCCGGCATCGAGCGCGCGAATCGCGTCCAGCGTGAAGTGCGAGCACGCGGACGTGGTCGAGCATGACGTGCTGTGCGTGCTCGATGTCGACACCGTACTCGCCGCCGACGATCGTCACGTTCCGCAGCGTGACGTGATCCGCGCGGATGCGGATCCCTCCCTGCACGACTCCGCCGACGAGCGTCTCTGCGTGGCGGATCACGAGCGGGCCGCGCACGGTGCCGTGCAGGTGGACGGTCGGCGGCCGAACCGCGTAGGCGCCGCCGAGGCCGCCGACGACGACGACCGCGACCGCCGCGGCCGTGAGCGCGCCGGCTCGGCCCGGCTCGCCGCCCGCCTCCGCGTACTCGAGCCGCAGCCGCGGCAGCAGACCGTGCGCGAAGACTTGCGCGGAGAGCCAGCCGATGGCGTAGAGGAGGAGCGCGAGCCGCAGCGGCGCCGCGATGCCCAGGTAGCGCATCGCGAGGTAGACGATCGCCAGCTCGAGCGCGCCGAGCGGCATCGCGAGCCACGCCGGCTGATACGAGAACGCGCGGTCGTAGACCGCGGCGTCGAGGAACAGACCGACCGCGAGCATCAGCGCGACGAGCTCGATCGCCCACCAGCGGTGCAGGGCCGAGCGCGAGCAGCAGTGCCGGGAGCATCGCGACGACGCGCGACTGGATGCGGCCCTTCAGCGTGTACGACATAGGCGGCGGAGGAAGGCGCGGGCGGCGAACTTCGCGCCCGCGATCGTGTCGGCTGCGGGGAACGCCCACTGTGCCGCGACCCCGGCGAGCGCGAGCGTGCGCGTTTCGTCGGTGAGCGCGGGGATGGTCGAGTCGGGGTCGAGCACGATCCAGCGCTCGTGCGTCTGGAGCGCGTGCGCCTCGACGAGGTCCGCAAGCAGCGGATCGTGGCGGTAGCCCTTGCGGAACCCGGTCGCACAAATCACCTGCAAATCGGGGGGCCACGTCTGAGCTTCCTCTGAGCCGCGTCTGACGATGCTCAGACGCCCCTCCGAGGCGGCTCTGACGAGCGGCCTGTCCCACTCGGGCCCGGGCGGGAAGGACGGGGCAGCGAGCTCGTGGAGCTTCGTTGCCCGATCGTCGGCTCGCAGCGCGTGGAACGAGGCGAGGCCGCGCTTCGAGAAGTACGGGCGCGGGACGTTGAGCGGACGGCGCAGCGGCTCGCGGCGGCGGATCGAGATCACCTCGGCGCCGGCGGCGAGCGCATTCAGCCACTCCGTCGCCGCCGCCATTCCGGCGCCGACGATCGCGACGCGCGACGCGTACTCGTGCGGCTCGTACGCGTGGACGGCGTTCGGGATCCGCGGCGAGCCCCGGGTGACCGGTCGCGACCAGCACGTGTTCGAACGGCCCTTCGCCGTCGAGCTCGAACCCGCCGTCGACGGCGCGGATCCGCTCGACCCGACGCTGCACGAAGCTCTGCTCCCAGCCGCTCTCGCCGACGACGCTGGTCGGTGTGCCGGACGAAGTCCTCGACGAGCGGGTGGTAGCGGTTCGTCGCCGTCTGCAGCATCGGCTTGAGCGTCCCGTCTGCGCAGCGTCTCGCGCACCGCGAGCCCCGGAAACGACGCCGCTGCCACGTGCCCGTCGGACTCCGACCGCATCCGTCGCTGCCGGATCGCAGCCGCCCGCTCCCGCCAGGCGGCGGTCGGGTCCTCGTGCGTCCCGAACACCGTCAGCTCTTCCGGGCCGGATCCCTCCGTGCCGGAGCGTCGCGTAGCCCGCGATCGCAGCGAGGCCACTTCCGACGATGGCACAGCGCACGGCGGCCTACTTGACCGAGCCTGCGAGCAGCCCCTGCACGAAGTACCGCTGGAACGCGAAGAAGACAGCGAGCGGGACGATCAGCGAGATGAACGAGGCAGGCGCGATCACGTCGATGCTCGTGCCGAACTCGCGCAGCTGACCGAAGATCCACACCGTGATCGGCTGCACGTTCTGGCCGAACGTCAGCGCGACGATCAGGTCGTTCCACGTCCAGAGGAACTGGAAGATCGCGAGCGATGCGATCGCCGGCAGGCCGAGCGGCAGGATCAGCTTCACGAAGATGCGGATCTCCGACGCGCCGTCGATGCGGGCCGACTCGAGGATGTCCTTCGGGAGCCCGATGAAGAAGTTACGGAGCAGGAAGATCGCGAACGGCAGCCCGAACGCGGTGTGAAACAGGATGATGCCGAACACGGTGTCGAAGAGCCCGAACGTGTCGTACAGCCTGAACATCGGGATCAACGCCATCTGCAGCGGCACCACGAGCAGCGCGATGTTGCCGAGGAAGATCCAGTCGCGGCCCGGGAACTCGAGCCACGCGAGCGAGTAGCCGGCCAGCGCGCCGAGGATGACGACGAGCAGCGTGTTGCCGACCGCGATCTCGGCCGTGGTCTTCAGCGCGGTCAGCAGGCCCTGGTTGTGGAAGAGCGCATCGTAGTTCGACCATGTCGCGAGGCTCGGCTTGGTGAAGATCTTCCACCAGCCCTGCGACGCGAGCTGTGACGCGGGCAGGATCGACGTGATGAAGAGGGCGAGGGTCGGGATCAACCAGAGCAGGCCGAGCACGACGAGGACGAGCTGCGCGGGCGCCTTCATGACGAAGCGCAGGATCCGAGCCGCGGTCGCGTCCGCCGGTTTGGGGATCACGATCGGCGCGGTTGCGGTTGCCACCTAGGCCTCCCTCTTGAAGCGGCTGATGTTCAGGATGAGCACGGGGATCACGAGGATGAAGAGGAACACGGCGATCGCGGAGCCCGTGCCGAAGTCGTTCACGCCACTGAAGGCTGTGCGCCACATCGCGAGCGCGATCACGTTCGCGTTTGCCTGCACCGACTCGGGTGCGAGCGCAAGCACGATGTCGAACACCTTCAAGACGTTGATGAACATCGTCACCAGTACGACGGTGATCACCGGCCAGAGGAGCGGCACCGTGACGCGCCGGAACGTCTGCCACTCGGTTGCACCGTCGGTCCGCGCTGCCTCGAGCACGTCTCGCGGCATCGAGGCGAGACCGGCGGCGATCACGACCATCGCGAACCCGGCCCAGATCCAGATGTAGGCGATCAGGAGCGACGGGATGATCAGGCTTGGCCCGAGCCACGCGTAGCCCGCCCACGGCTTCGCGAACGTGGATGCCCCGACACCCGGTCTGGTACGTCCCCGGCTTCACGTTCGTGAAGTCGAAGACGCCGTTGGACGTCGGTGGTCGTCTTCTGCACCGACTTGCCGTTCTGGTCGAGCTCGACGCTGACACCCGGGAGGCCGAGCTCGCCCTGCTCGACCTTGCCGGGCACGCCGCCGCCGGGCTTGAAGTCGCGCCAGACCGTGCCGACGATGTCACCCGGCCTCGGCTTCGGTGCGACGGCCTGCTGTCGCGCCGCTCGGCACCGCGGTCGGCGGGATCGCCGTCAGGCCGATCAGCGCGACTCCGCCCGGATGGAGCGGCGTCTTCAGGATCAGGCCGCCGTGGTTCGGGATCACGCCGGCTGTCGACGGGGCGGCGCTCGCGAGCACGCCCGCGGGAGTGAAGACGTTCTTCGCTGCCTTGCCGAGCGCGTTGATCGCGCCGAGGTTCGGGTCCTGCTGGTACATGATCCGCCACGTGACGCCGGTCGCGAACGCGGAGATCGCCATCGGCAGGAAGATCACCGTCTTGAACGCCACCGACCAGCGCACCTGCTCGGTGAGCACCGCGAAGATCAGGCCGAACGCGGTCACGAACGCCGGCACGACCGCGACCCAGATCGCGTTGTTACGGATCGCGATCAGCAACTCGTGCGTCGTGAAGATGCGCTTGTAGTTCGCGAGCCCGACCCAGGTGCCCAGGTAGCCCTGCTGGCCGAAGAAGCTGCGGACGATCGTGTAGACGGCCGGGTAGATGATCCAGACGGTGAGGACGAACGCGGCGGGAGCGAGGAACAACCCGCCCGTCACGTACCGACCGAACCTTCTCGGTCCGGCGGAGGGTGGAGCCGCCGCTATGGGCGGCTCCACCGCGATCCCGCCGTCAGCCAATCGCTACTTGCCCTTCTTGTACGCCGCCGTGGCGGCCGTCTCGAGCTGGCTCTGGATCCCGGTGACGTTCGTCGGGTTCCGCAGGAACGTCTGGAAGATGCCCCACTCGCCCTGGCCCGTCGTCGCACCGAACGACGCCGGCTGTTCGTCGGACATGTCGAACACGACGGCCTTGGCGCTGCCGACTGCCTTCTGGTTCGCCCGGTCGATCGCGTCCGGGAGGACGCTCGGGTTCAGGTTGTGGTTACCCGTCGCGAAGCCGCCGTGCTTGGCCCACGCATCGGCCGCAGGCGCAGTCGCGAGGAACTTCACGAACGCCTCGATCGCTGGGTTGTCGCGGAACGTGACGAAGAGGTCGCCCGAGATCTCGACCGCCCCGGCGTCGGCGCCGGGCGTGATCGACGGGAACGGGGCGACGTTGAAGCCGGTATTCGCCTTCGCTTTCGTCGAGCTGAGGATGACGCCGGCGACGAAGTCGCCCTCGAGGACGATCGCCGCCTTCGGCGGGCTCGAGAATGCGTTCGTGACGGAGTCGTTGAAGTTGTACTGCAGGGCACCGCTCGAGCCGCCAGCCAGGTTCGCCGAATTGCCGACGATCTGCCCCATGTAGGTCAGGGCCTTCTTGACGGACGGATCGGTCCACTTGGTCTTGTGCGCCGCGAGCGCGTCGTACTTCGCGACGCCGTACGTGCGGAGATAGATGTTCTCGAACAGATCCGTGAGCGTCCAGCCGTCCGCGCCGCCGACCGAGAACGCCGGCGTGCCTGAGGCCTTGAGCGTGTTCGCGTCCTTGAGCAGCTGCGCCCAGGTCTTCGGCGCAGTAACGCCGGCGGCCTTGAAGGCCGGCACGTTGTACCAGAGCAGCGACTTGTTGCTCGCCTTGAAGGGAAGTGCGTACAGCTTCCCGCTGAAGGTGCCGAGCTGCTGCCAGGACGCGCCGAAGTTCGACGCGATCACCGGCTTGGCGTACGTGATCGGCTTCAGGTGACCCTGCTGCACGAGTTGCTTCACGTAGCCCGGCTGCGCGATGTCCGCCATGTCCGGCGGGTGGCCGCCCGTGATCGCTGTCGCGAGGACGGTCGGCAGGTTGTTGCCGAGGGAGTGGTAGTTCACGTGCACCTTCGGATAGACCTTGTTGAACGCCTTGATCACGTCGCCGAAGGCCGTCGCCTCGGAGCCCGTCCAGATGCCGTCGAACGAGACGGTGCCCGAGACGGCCTTCGTGGACGATTGAGAGCTGCTCGAGGCCGAGCCTCTGCTCGCATAGGCTGCGCCCGCTGCGAGCGCCGCGACGATCACGGCGATACCGAACCATTTCCGCTTCATCAGTCTCCTTTCGGGGAGTCGTAGATGCCGTTGCCTGATGCCTGGTCGAAGAAGTGGAGGGCGCGCGTGTCGACCACGGCGTGCACCAGCTCGCCTTCCTTCACCTGCGAACGCGCCCCGAAGCGGCCGACGATGACGGCTTCGCCCTCGTCCACGCCGATCTGGGGCTGTCGTCGTCGGCCGCGCCAACATCCTCGGCGAGCTCGCGCATCTCATCCGTCTCGGCGTGCGCCGCCTTGATCGCGAAGTGGGCCATGATCTCCGAGCCGAGCGCCTCGCGAAGTTCCAGGCGGCCTTCGAGGATCCGCTCGGCGGGGAGCGCCCGTCTCGAGCGCCGCGTCCTCGAGGTCTTCCGGCCGGATCCCGATGATCACCTGCTTCCCGACGTAGCTCCGAAGCGCCGGGCGCGCATTCAGCGTCTCGGCCCCGAGTGCGAGCGTCTGCGTGCCGATCTTCGCCGAGAGGGACCCGTTCGAGGCTTCGACCGTCGCGTCGAGCAGGTTCATCGCGGGGCTGCCGATGAAGCCGCCGACGAACAGGTTCACGGGCCGGTCGTAGAGCGTCTGCGGGTCGGCGACCTGCTGCAGCTCGCCCTTCCGCATCACCGCGACGCGGTCACCCATCGTCATCGCCTCGACCTGGTCGTGCGTCACGTAGATCGTGGTCACGTCGAGGTCGGACTGCAGCTTGGCGATCTCCGCGCGCGTCTGGACGCGCAGCTTCGCGTCGAGGTTCGAGAGTGGCTCGTCCATCAGGAACGCCGCCGGCTCGCGCACGATCGCGCGGCCCATCGCGACGCGCTGGCGCTGGCCGCCGGAGAGCGCGCGCGGCTTGCGCTTCAGCAGGTCCTCGAGCCCGAGCAGCGACGCCGCCCGCTGCACGCGCGCGTCGATCTCCGACTTGGGCATCTTCTTCAGCCGCAGGCCGAACGCGATGTTCTCGTAGACCGACAGGTGCGGGTAGAGCGCGTAGCTCTGGAACACCATCGCGATGTCGCGGTCGCGGGACGGGACGTAGTTCACGACCCGCTCTCCGATCTTCAGCGTCCCCTCGGAGATCTCCTCGAGGCCCGCGACCATCCGGAGCGCCGTCGTCTTGCCGCACCCGGACGGCCCGACGAGGACCATGAACTCCCCGTCCGCGATCTCGAGGCTGACGTCGTTGACCGCCCGAGTTCCGTCGGGGTAGATCTTGCTGACCCGGTCGAAAGCAACCTGCGCCATCCTTCACAGGTCGATTTGTCCAGTTGGAGAACGGCCGAAACTCGGTGCGGGCTTACGCCGCGAGCCGCTCTGGCTCGGGCTCCGCGCGAAGCCGGGCCGGAGCAGGCGCTCGCGGCAGCTTTACCGCGGCCGCTCCGAGCGCGGTCATGGCAATCGCGCTCGCCCCGCCGACGTAGAACGCCAGCTCGGTGCCGCCGCGGTCGCACATGAAGCCGACGAGCAGTGCGCCGAACGGAGCGAGGCCGTTCCAGGCGTAGTAGTAGAGCCCGAGCACGCGGCCGCGGATGTAGTCGGGGCTCGCCAGCTGGATCGCCGTGTTCGAGTTGGCGGAGTAGCTCGTGAAGAAGACGCCACAGACGAAGAGCACCACGCCGGCGAGGGCGATCGAGTGGAGGGGAGCGAGCACCAGCTCGCACAGGCCGAAGCCGGCCGCGCCGATGAACATCACGCGCCAGCGGGTGGTCGCCATCATCGCCGCCGACAGCGCGCCGACGAGCGCGCCTGCGCCGAAGCACGCGGAGATGATCCCGAACGTTCGCGGCCCCGCATCCAGTGTGTTCTTGGCGAGCAAGGGAAGGACGATGTTGAAGTTGAAGCAGAAGGCCGAGAACACGGCCATCATCGAGATGATCACGAGCACCGTTCGATTGCGGCGCGCATAGCTGAACCCCTCGCGTGTGCCGCGCCAGAAGGTCGGGTGCCGGCGGTCGAGCAGCGGGTAGAGCTCCGACTTGCGCATCGCGAGCAGGCCCACCAGCACCGCGACGAAGCTGGCGGTGTTGATCGCGAACGCCCAGCCGGCGCCCCAGGTGGCGATGACCACGCCCGCCAGCGCGGGCCCGAAGATGCGCGCGATGTTGAACAGGCTCGAGTTGAGCGCGATCGCGTTCGGCAGCTCGTCGCGCCCGACCATCTGGAAGGTCAGGTTCTGTCGCGACGGCGCATCGAAGACGAGCGCGGTGCCTGTGAGAGCGGCGATCGCGTAGACCTCCCACAGCTGCAGCTGGCCGAGCAGGGCGATCGTTGCGAGCACGGCGGAGAAGAACATCTGGACGGATTGGGTCGCGAGCACCACCCGGCGGTTGTCGAGCCGGTCGGTCACGACCCCCGCGAAGAGGCCGAGCAGGGTGAACGGCCCGAAGCGGCAGATCGCGAGCAGACCGACAGCGAGCCCGCGCGAATGAGGTGCGAGCTGCACGACCACCCACGCGAGGGCGATGTTCTGCATCCACGTCCCAGCGACCGACGTGAGCTGGCCGGCGAAGAAGAGGCGATAGTTGCGGTGTCGTCGCAGCGAGGCAAACGTGCGACGAGAAGCAATGCGAAGCAGGGCCACCTACTCGTCGCCCAGCAACTTCTCCAGCGCGTCGATTGACCCTTCGATGCTCTCCCGCTCCTCGGGCTCGAGGCGCTCGAGGCGCTCGACGAGCCACGCGGTTCGTTTCTTGCGCACCGACTTCAGCACCTTCTCGCCCTCGGGCGTCAGGGAGAGGCCGATGCGGCGGCGGTCGGAGGCGCGGGTGCGCTCGATCAGCTTCGCCGCCTCGAGGCGGACGAGATGGCCGGACATTCCCGGCGCCGAGACGCGTTCGCGCTCGGCGAGCTCGCTCGCCGTGATGCCGGGCGTGTGCTGGATCGCAGAGAGGAGCGAGACCTGCCCGCCTGTGACGCCGAGCGAATGAATCTCCCGGCGGAGCTCTCGTGCGAGCCGGAGCAAGACCGGCCGGAGCCGGCCGGCAATTGTCATCGGGTCGTTAATCACGCGAATCATTAACTTCATTAACTATCATAGCTAAAACTGCCAGGTGCCGTCGGCAACCAGCCGCACGCGCCGGCCCTTCTGCGTCACCCCGAAGGCGTTGAGCGCATCGGTCCCGACCATGACGTCGATGTGCGTCCTCGACCGGTTCACGCCGAAGCGCTTCTGGCCGATCGGGACCGTGCGGGTCTTCGCGAAGCCCGAGCCGAACGCGATGTGCGCCGCCGCGTTCTCGTCCAGGAGCTCGTTGTAGTAGATCCGCCCCGTCTGGCCGATCCGCGACGACGCGTCGACGAGGGCGATCTCGCCGAGCCGGTCGGCGTTCGGCGCCGCGGCGAGATAGCGCGCGAGCCAGTCGCGGTCGGCCTCGCGCTTCGCCTTCAGCCGCACGAGCCTGCCGCCGCGGAACTCGCCGGCGAGCCCCTCGATCATCCGGCCGCCGAAGCTGCGGGGGCGCGAGCAGCGAAACGTCCCTTCGGTCGCAGCGGCGTCGGGCGAGATGAAGCACTCCTCGGTCGGGACGTTCATCGCGATCCTGCGTCCCCAGTGATCCTGCTCGCCGCCGCCCCGCCAGATCGAGAACGGCGCGATCTTCAGGCGCAGGTCGGTTCCTTCGTCGACGACCTGCAGCTCCTTCAGGTCGAGCTTGGTCAGCCGGGCGGCGCGCCGGCGGAGCGCGGCGAGGTGCTGCGTCCAGCCCTTGTGGCCCGGCGGGTCGCCGGGCCCGAGCCGGCAGAACCAGAGGAGCTCTCGCGCGAGCCTCCGCGTCGCTTGTCGCGGCGTCGACGCCGGGGAAGACGCGCGCAGCCCAGGCGTCGGTCGGCCACGCGCAGATCGTGCCGCGCAGCCGGCCCTCGCGCCGAATCCGTGCGAAGTGCGGGTTGCGGCGGCCGTTGTCGGCTGCGACCCGCTCGGGAGCGAGGTCGGCGACGACGTCGAGCTCGTATTCGCCCAGCACCTGCACGATCGCGACGTTCTCCTCGCCGAGCGCTCGCGACTGTGCCTGCCTCCACGGCGTCTGGTGGCCGAGAGCTGCCTGCGCGGCGTGCTGGATCTTGGCTGCGTAGACGCGGTTGTCCTCGTACGCCACGTCGACGGCGAGCGCGCCCGCTCGGTAGGCGGCCTCGGCGAGCGCGACTGCGAGCTCGCGATGGCCGAGACTGACCATCTCGACCAGGGTGTCGTCGCGCCGAAAGGCGATGCAGCCGCGGACGATCAACTCCGCGTAGCGCCGGAGCTCGTCCGGCTTCATCGGTCCTGCCCGCATCCGGGGAGACGCTAATCGCTACGGTCAGGCAATGCCGAATCCCCTGGACTCCCTGAAGGCGCTCGGCGACCAGTTGCGCGCCCAGATCGGAGAGGAGCTCGACCTCGACGTCCTGCGCCGCCAGGAGCCGGCGCGCCCGCTGGAGGAGCTGCTCGCCGAGCTCGACGTCGCTGCCCGGCCTCGAGTCGGTGAAGGAGCAGGTGCGGGCGCTCGTCGCCTTCCTGCGCGTCCAGGCGCGGCGCAAGGAGGCGGGGCTCTCCGAGGTGGCGACGATGCAGCACCTCGTCTTCCTCGGCAACCCGGGCACCGGCAAGACGACGGTCGCGCGGCTGCTCGCGCAGATGTATCGCTCGATGGGCCTGCTGAAGCGCGGCCAGCTGGTGGAGGTCGATCGGGCCGGGCTCGTCGGGCAGTACGTCGGCCTGACCGCGATCAAGACCGAGCGCGTCGTGCGCAAGGCGCTCGACGGCGTGCTGTTCGTCGACGAGGCGTACGCGCTCGCGCGCGAAGGCGAGCGGCTCGATTTCGGCGACGAGGCGATCGAGACGCTGCTGAAGCGGATGGAGGACAACCGCCACCGCCTGGTCGTGATCGTCGCCGGCTATCCGCGGCTGATGCGCCGGTTCCTCGAGTCGAACCCGGGTCTGCGCTCGCGCTTCTCGCGTGAGATCGACTTTCCCGGACTATTCGACGGACGAGCTCGTCGCGATCTTCGGCCGCTTCGCGGCCGACGCCGAGTACACGCTCGGCGAGGGCGACGAGGGAGGCGCTGCGGGCGATCTTCGGCGGGGCGGAGCGCGACGAGCGGTTCGGCAACGCGCGCTTCGCGCGCACGCTGTTCGAGCAGTCGCTGAACGCGCAGGCGCTCCGGCTCGGAGCGGGCGACGTCGAGCAGCTGGGCTACGCGGAGCTGATGTGCGTGACGCCGGAGGATCTCGTCGCGGGCGCCCGCGCGCTCGGCGAGGAGCCGGTCGCCCCGCGCGGCGGCTGGTTCGGCAGGCGGCGCTAGAACTGCAGCTGCTCAGCGTCTGGGACTACGAACGGCTCGCCGCGGAGCGGCTCGACCCGGGCGCGCACGGGTACTACGCCGGGCGGCGCGGGAGACGAGCTCACGCTGCGCGACAACGTCGCCGCGTTCCAGCGCTGGCAGCTTCGGCCGCGCGTGCTCGTCGACGTCGCAGGCTGCACGACCGAGACGACGGTGCTCGGGCACAAGCTCTCGATGCCGCTCGCGTCGCGCCCGTCGCCTTCCAGCGTGTCGCTCACCCCGACGGCGAGGTCGGCGATGGCGCGCGCGGCGCGGGCGGCCGGCACGGCGATGTGCCTCTCGACGATCGCCACGTCGACGTTCGAGGAGGTCGCCGCAGACCGGCGCGCAGCGCTGGTTCCAGCTCTACGTGTTCCGCGACGAGCAGATGACCGCCGAGCTGATCGCGCGTGCGCGCGATGCGGGCTTCACCGCGCTCGTGCTCACCGTCGACACGCCGGTGCTCGGCACGGCGCGAGCGCGACCAGCGCACCGGCTTCACGATCCCGCCGGAGATCACGGTCGCCTCGCTCGGGCAGGGCGGCCTCACGCCGGCGGAGGCGTTCGCGCAGGTGTCTCCGTCGGTCACCTGGCGCGACGTCGAGCGGCTTGCGTCGCGAGTCCGGCCTGCCGGTCGTCGTCAAGGGCGTGCTGACCGCCGAGGACGCGCGGCTCGCCTGCGAGCACGGCGCCGCGGGCATCGTCGTCTCGAACCACGGCGGGCGGCAGCTGGACGGCGTGTCGGCGACGATCGACGCGCTGCCGGAGGTGGTGGACGCGGTCGACGGCCGCGATCGAGGTGCTGCTCGACGGCGGCGTCCGCCGGGGCACGGACGTCGTGAAGGCGCTCGCGCTCGGCGCGCGCGCCGTCCTGGCCGGACGCGCGCCGCTCTGGGGGCTGGCGGTCGACGGCGAGGCGGGCGTGCGCGCCGTGCTCGACCTGCTCCGCGACGAGATCCTCGTCGCGCTCAAACTGCTCGGCTGCAGTTCGCCCGCGGACGTCACGCGCGACCGCGTGCAACCGCGGGCCTCCCGTTTACCCTGAGCTGCATGAGGTGGGCCGCCGCGCTGACCGTCGTCGCTGCGGCAGCGTTCGCGCTCGGGGCCGCGCACGGCCGCGCAGACGCCCCGCCGCTGCGGGCTGCCGTCGAACGTCGCCGCTGTGGGTCGACTACGCGGGCCACGACGCGCCGATCGTTCCCAAGCCGGGCCTGATGCTCGCGCTGTCTCCTCGGGCACCGACGCTGCCGGCGCAGTTCCGTGCAGCCGGCGCCGCGACGATCTTCTTCGATCTGCATCTGAACGACCGCGTCGGGACGCCGAGCGCCCCGGCCGATCCGGCGACGATCGCGGCGAAGGCGCAGAAGGAGTTCGTCTTCGCGCAGCAGGTGACCGGTTGCCGCGACGCCGCTGATCGCCGAGAACGAGCTCTTCGGCGCGCAGACGCCGACGCCGTGGAGCGCGACGACGCGCAGTACCGCGCCAACGTGCTCGCGCTCCTCGCAGGCGCTGAACGCGCTCGGCGCGACCACCGCGATCACGATCGCGAACCCGCCGTACACCGGCGGCGACGCTGCCGACTGGTGGCGCGACGCCGCGCAGGCGTCGATCCTCGTCCGGCAGGTCTACTTCACCTCGCCGCGGCCCGAAGGGTCTCTACGCGCTCGGCCCCGAGCGCGCGAGCCGCTCGATGCGGCAGGGCATGCGCGGGCTCGTCGCTCACTTCGCGCAGATCGGGATCCCGGCGCAGCCGCGTCGCGCTCGAGCTGCAGTTCCAGTCGGCTCCCGGCGAGGGCGGTCGGCAACGGGCTGCGAGCCCAACGCAGGCGTGGCTCGAGATCGTCAAGCTCGAGGCGCTCGCGGCGAAGCAGGTCGCGCGCGAGCGCACGATCGCAGGGGATCTGGTCGTGGGGCTGGCCGTCGTTCTCGGCCGCGGGCGACGACCCCGACAAGCCGGCGGCTGCATGCGTCTACCTCTGGGCGCGCGACCCGCGCTCTGCGACGGGCCGGCGCTGGCCGGGCCCGGCTTCGACACGTCGCTCACCGAAGGGCAGATCGTCCTGCCGGCGGGTGTCCGCTGCTCGCTCCGGCGCCCAGGAGACCATTCTGAAGAGCGACGTCGGGCGCGCCGCCGCGCTCACCGGCGACCTCGACTCGGCGGCGAGCGCGCTGCTCCAGCGGCACCGTCCTGCGGAGCGAGGAGCCGATCGACCCGCGACGGTGCTCGCCGCCGAGCGGGCGATCGTGCGCGACCGCTTCGGCGGAAGCCGGGCGCTACCGGGCGGCGCTCGCAGCGGCGCAGGTGACGCTCGCAGACGCGCGCGTCGATCATCGCCGACCGGCTCGCTCGCGAACGCGTCGAGGAGCGCTTCAGGCCGCGGCCGCGCCGACTCGTCGCAGGTCGCGGCCTTCCTCGCACCTACGCGGCCACGCGCGTCCGGCTCGTCTCGGTCGTCGCCGGAGGCGCCCTGGCTCGGCGATGCCTCACGCGGCTTCGCCGTGGAGACGATCGCGCCGGCCGAGGTGTTCACCCTGCCGCAGACCAGAGCTCGTCGATCGACACGCGACGGCCGCTTTGCCGTCCGGCCGCTCGGCCCGCCGCTGCCGCTGCTCGGACTGCCGCCGGCCGACGCCCGGAGGTCGCCCGTCGCGTGCTCGGCCGGTTTGCCCGCGACGACGTCTACGAGCGCTGGTTGAACCGCGAGGAGGGCGAGC